>CBDFMW010000002.1:0-1629651 GCA_965249825.1 Spirochaetia bacterium | reverse complement strand
ATCGACCATTGTAGCACGTTTGTAGCCCCGGATATAAAGGCCATGCTGACTTGACATCATCCCCACCTTCCTCCAGCTCATCGCTGGCAGTCTGTCTAGAGTCCTCAACTTAATGGTAGTAACTAAACATAGGGGTTGCGCTCGTTGCGGGACTTAACCCAACACCTCACGGCACGAGCTGACGACAGCCATGCAGCACCTGTATAACAGTCCCCGAAAGGACTCTACTGTTTCCAATAAATTCCGCTATATGTCAAACCCGGGTAAGGTTCCTCGCGTATCATCGAATTAAACAACATGCTCCACCGCTTGTGCGGGCCCCCGTCAATTTCTTTGAGTTTCACCGTTGCCGGCATACTCCCCAGGCGGTACACTTATCGCGTTAGCTTGAGCGCTGAATCTTTATGACCCAACGCTTAGTGTACATAGTTTACGGTGTGGACTACCAGGGTATCTAATCCTGTTTGCTCCCCACACTTTCGCGCCTCAGCGTCAATTATCCCCCAGAAACTTGCCTTCGCCTTTGGTGTTCCTTCTGATATCAACAGATTCCACCCCTACACCAGAAATTCCAGTTTCCCCTAGGTAATTCTAGTTACACAGTTTCCATAACCTTCCCTCAGTTAAGCCAAGGTATTTGACTACAGACTTATATAACCGCCTACGCGCCCTTTACGCCCAATAATTCCGAACAACGCTCGCTCCTTCCGTATTACCGCGGCTGCTGGCACGGAATTAGCCGGAGCTTATTCATGGAGTAACGTCATCTACAAAGCTTTCCACTCTTCGTATTATTCCTCTTCCATAAAAGAACTTTACAACCTCTCGGCCTTCTTCGTTCACGCGGCGTCGCTCCATCAGACTTTCGTCCATTGTGGAAGATTCTTAGCTGCTGCCTCCCGTAGGAGTCTGGGCCGTATCTCAGTCCCAATGTGGCCGTACACCCTCTCAGGCCGGCTAACTATCGTCGCCTTGGTAGGCTTTTACCCCACCAACTAGCTAATAGTACGCAGGCTCATCTTCCGGCGACGCAATTGCGCCTTTCCTAATCAACCACAGTCAACTAGTATATTCGGTATTACCCACAATTTCTTGTGGCTATCCCCAACCAAAAGGTAGATCACCCACGCATTACTCACCCGTTCGCCACTCTAGCCGATGTAAACATCGGTTGCCGTTCGACTTGCATGCTTAAGACGCGCCGCTAGCGTTCGTTCTGAGCCAGAATCAAACTCTCCATGATTTATCTTCCTAGTAAACTAGGAAATTATTTCATTTACAAAAATTAACAAATTGTTCATGTTGCTCTTTAAAACCTAAACGTATCTCTCTCCCCTTCCCTCTTCTTCTAATCATCACATCCACCCCACAATCGGAACTCCGTGATAACTAAAAACTGTAACTTAAATCATTTTCTGTAGTCCGTCGCTTCGTTGCCGTTGCTTCTTCTCTACTCCCTTACTATAGCTCACACCTCAACAATTGTCAACACCCTTTTCGCCTATTCACCCCAAAAACCCCCGCCATTACACCCTATCTCTTTTACCCACATTCTTTTATTTTTTTGAAAAAATGTCAAAAATACCCTCCTATTACCCCTTCATAGCCTTCATTTTATGATGAACTCCTCCGACGGGGGCTTCTCTTGATAATAGTAATGAAGGAAGAATGGGGCATAATAGTGAAAATGTCACCTTTAAAATGGGTAATGACGAGGATCTAATAAGGCTTATGGAGGAGAAAGACTATGACAGAGCAATATGGAAAGGATTTTGCAGAACTAATAATGGCTAACAGGGCGACCTATAGAGATAATAATTTGCAAAATGATCTGATGACATGGACAACAATTAAGGAGGAAGATATTCCTAAAGATACACCTATTCTTAATTCAGCCTTTTGTTCGTCCAAACTTTTGGACGAACAAAAGAAAAGATGGATGTCATGCGAGATTTCCCGACATACGGCTTCGCTTAATCATATTGAAGGTATAACGGCTGCCAGATATTAGGTTTTCCCAGCACCGGATACTTGGAATATCATGCTAAAATTGCTCTTCCTGAAGGAGTACAACCCACGTCAGAAGAAGATTTCCATCTTTTAAATGATAATGATGTTTGTTTCAATCACTTAGCTATAGAATTGACCTACAGAAGATGTTAATGCTATCCTCTCCTATATAAGGAATAAAAACATGACAAAACGCATTGCCCTCGTTACTGGGGCATCATCGGGCATTGGGCAGGTTACCGCCCTAGAGCTAGCCAAGCAAGGGTTCACGGTCTATGGGGCAGCGCGTCGGGTGGACCAAATAACCACCGCAGGGGTGCTACCGTTGGCTTTGGATGTTACTAATGAAGAGTCGATGGTGAACTGTGTGAATGCCATCATCGCACAGGAAGGACGCATTGATGTGTTGGTGAACAACGCCGGTTATGGCTCGTTTGGGGCGATAGAAGACGTGCCGATGGACGAAGCACGCCGGCAGGTAGAGGTTAATCTCTTTGGCTTGGCGCGGATGATACAGCTGGTGTTGCCTGCCATGCGGACGCAAAAATTTGGCAAAATTGTTAATATTTCCTCGATGGGCGGTAAAGTGTGGACACCGCTGGGCGGTTGGTATCATGCTACCAAGTTTGCCGTTGAGGGGCTATCCGACTGTTTACGCATGGAATTAAAGCCTTTTGGCATTGATGTGATTGTGATAGAGCCGGGGGGCATTGCCACGCCGTGGGGGGCGATTGCCGCCGAAAACCTCACACGAGTCTCTGCCCATGGGGCTTACCAAGCCCTTGCCCAACGAACCGCCCGTGGCATGATAAAAAACTATAGCGGTGATCGGCTCACCAAGCCAGAGGTGATTGCTCGGTGCATTGCCCATGCCGTTACCACTAAAAAGCCCAAAACGCGCTACCTGCTCGGCTTTGCCGCCAAACCTGCGGTGTTTATTAAAAATTTGCTAGGCGATCGGGTTTATGATGCGTTAATTCAAAAAATGATGTAGGCTAAGCTTCATTATAATGGATAGGATTTAACCCATATTTTTAAACACACGAGGTTATTTCATGATTGACTTTAAAAATGGCATTATTAAACTCGCCCCCATTGATACTGCGAAGGTTGCCCCCACCCTATCGCCGATGCTGATAGAGGGCGAGACCATTATTGCCGCCTTTAAAAGCGTGCGCGACTTTGTGGTCTTCACCAACAAGCGCATCATCTCAGCCAATGTGCAGGGAATTACCGGTAAAAAAACTGACTACACCTCGCTCCCTTACAGCAAAGTGCAGGCGTTCTCGGTAGAGACCTCCGGCACATTTGACCTAGACTGCGAGCTTGAGCTGTATTTTAGTGCGGTGGGCTTGGTTAAGTTTGAAATTCGTGGCAATTTTGACATTTTAGGGTTTAACAAGATTATCAGTTCGTACGTTTTGTAGTTCTACCCTCACATAATAAAGAGAAGGCTCTCCGTTTTTTGATGCCTTCTCTTTTTAATAATGAAATTGCTAACCATTAACGAGCAGGGGAATGCTTTTTGCCTGTGGGGTTTTTGTTACACGTACCATTTGACATCAGTGATAAACTCGCATATGACATACCGCAGTATTTACATGTATATTTAGCCTTTTCTGACCCTTCATACAACACATGTTTTTTACCCGCTGGGTTTTTGTTACAAGTACCGTTTGACATCAATGATATACTCGCATATGACGTACCACAATATTCACAAAAAACTTTTTCGGACATAAAATAAACCTCTTCATCAAAACCAACACTTAACCCAAGCACAGTAATCAAGTAGGGGATTCTTACTCTACTATGTAGAGTAAGATCAATAGGCTAGCGTGTTGATCGCTTGCTTTTGTCATTTTGTGAGTATCAAAATTAATAAAGAGAAGGCTCTAAATTTGTGCTGCCTTCTCTTTATTACCATCGTTACTAGTTAGTTATTTTAAGACAAAGGTGGCAAGGAGGCGATGACTTGATCAACCTCATCTTTATATTTATTAAAGTTATTAACCGTTGAACTGTAAGCTATACTACCCAAAGGACTCTCCGAACCACTGGCTGCTTTAAATGGGGTATCAGGGGTTTTAATGATGTCACTCAACTCCTCTACTTGAACAAAAAAGCCATAATCATCATTAAAAAAATCCCATTCCTTTGCCAACTCTTGGGCTTTTTCGGAGTGCTTCATTAGCTCATAATAGGTCATCCATGGTGAGGTGGCTTTGAACAAGCAAAATTGTGTCCAATCAGTCCAAGGCACAAGAATAATATCACCTTCTCGAATCTGTAATAAATTACTAAGAGCTTGCTTATTCCCCGACCCCAGTTCATGGTCATAAAGGGGACCATGTCCTTCTAAAATAGCATCGGGATCAGATAAGTAGCTAAGTTTATTCCATCCAGCACTCAAACATCCCGTTTTTTCATAAAAAATATCATATCTTTTAGCAGATTTGCCTTCATTTTTATCATAATTCATTCGCATCAACCAATAATTGTTATCCATCCAAAACCTCGTTTCAACCAATGTCTAGCAAAGAACAGTAATCAAGTAGGGGGATTCTTACTCTACCATGTAGAGTAAGATCAATAGGCTAGCGTGTTGATCGCTTGCTTTTGTCCCCCTCTTTGCTATATATTTGTAGGTACAATGAATATTAAAAATAAGTTTATATTACAAAAAACCGAGTTTCTACCGGAGTACCGCAGCACCGCTCTGCACTACACCCACATCGCCTCGCACGCCCAAGTGCTGGTGCTAGAAAATGACGATGCCGAGAACCTTTTCTCTTTTGGTTTTCGCACCCCCTCGCTCGACGACACAGGCGTGGCGCACATTTTAGAGCACTCGGTGCTAGCCGGAAGCAAAAACTTCCCCATTAAAGATCCCTTTCTCTCCATGATAAAAAGCAGTATGCAAACTTTTTTGAATGCCATGACCTACCCAGACAAAACCCTGTACCCAGCAGCCAGCACGGTGGAGAAAGATTTTTTCAACCTGATGCAGGTCTATGGCGATGCCGTGTTTTTTCCTCTTTTAAAAGAAGAGACCTTTTGGCAAGAGGGCTTTCGCCTGACATGGAACGCCGAGAGCCAAAAGCTAGAGCCGGCCGGCGTGGTGTTTAATGAGATGAAAGGGGCCTACAGCAGCATTGATAACTTTGCCTACGATGTGATCTCCCAGTCGCTCTGCCCCACCACCTCCTACCGTTACGACTCCGGTGGCAACCCCGAGCATATTCCCACTTTAACCCACGAACAGTTGCTCAAGTTTCATGCCTCGTACTACGACCCCAGCAACTGCAAAATCTTTTTATATGGCAATATTGACACCGAAAAAAAACTCACCTTTTTAGATGAGCATTTTTTACAGCACTTTAGCAACCAAACCGCTCACCTGTCGGTCATTCACAACGAGCCTGTGTTGCCCCAACCGCTCACCCTCATTAAAGAGTTTCCAGCCCCAGACCCATCCGACAACCAAGGCATGGCAACCGTGAACTGGCTGACCTGCGACTTGACCGATGGGCATGAGGTGCTGGCTCTTGAGGTGTTAGGACACATTTTGCTGGGGGCAAGCGGTGCGCCGTTTTATGCCGCCCTGCAGCAGTCCTCCATTGGGCAAGATTTAGCCAACACATCGGGCTTTAGTTTTGACTTTAAACAGGCTATTTTTAGTGCTGGTGTGCGCGGGGTAAAGGGCGATGAAGCCTTGCAGCTGGAAGCCCTTGTGTTGAACACCTTGCAAACCATTGTTAAGGAAGGCATTCCGGCGCAAGACATTGAATCGGCCTTGCGTGCGGTGGAGTTCTCGCGCCGGGAGTTGCGCAGCGGTCCGGTCGGCTTGCGCCTAATGAGCCGTTTGTACAAAGCATGGAACTACGACCAAGACCCTATCATTGCCTTAAGCTTTAACACATTAATGGACGAGTTGCGCCAAAAAGCCGCTACCCCAAGCTATTTTGAGGGGCTTATTGAGCATTATTTGTTGAACAACCAGCACCGCACCAGTATCTGGATTAAGCCCAATCATGAGCTGTACTTAGCCAATGAGACCGCAGCGGCGGAGCGGTTGGCTGCGTTGCAAGCAAAAATGACCGATGAACAAATTCAACAGATTAAAGCCAATAATCAGCAACTGGCTGCGTTTCAAGAGGCAACCGATGACCCCGCCATTGCCCCTAAACTGAGCCGTTCGGATGCCCCAAAGCAGGTTAGCACCATCGAAGCCCTCGTGCAGCCCTGGCAGAATTGTGGGAATAACCGCCTTATCCGTGCCAATGTGTTCACCAATGGGTTGTTTTATTGGCACGCTGGTTTTGAGATACGCGACCTAGACGCAAAAGCGTTGCAGTGGCTGCCGCTGTTTTGTCGGGCGGTTACGGGTTTAGGCTGGCCGGGGGTTGCCTACGAAGAAGCCAGCCGTACCTTGGCTCGAGATGTGGGGGAACTCAATCTCATTTTAGATACAGGCGATTACCTTGAAAATGGGGCATCAAAAGAGCGGAGCGTCATGCTTTGGGTACGCATTAAAGCCCTTGAAAATCAGCTAGAGCCGTTGCCCCAAGTGGTGCGCAACGCGCTGTTTAAAGCCGATTTTAGCGACAAAGACCGCCTGAAAGCCCTATTTTGGGAGCTGTATAACGACTTGAAAAACGCCGTTGTGCCGTCAGGGTCGGGTATTATGGCGTTGCGCCTCAGCCGTCTTTATGGGCCTAATGCCCAAATTGAAGAGATGTGGCACGGCATTGACCAGTTACTCTTTTTAGAAAGCCTGAAAGAGCAGCTAGAAAGCGACCACTTTTGGCAAGAGGTGGAAAAACGCTTTAGCGAGTTGCGCACCACCATCTTTAGTGGTGAACGGGTGCATTTAGGCTATGCCTGTGAACCGGCTCAACAAGAGCAAGCTAAAGCCGTGATGACCGCTGTCTTTGGCGACTTGCCCCACAATGCTGGCACGGTGCTAGCTAGTGTGCCTTTACCCACTGTGCAGACCGAAGCCGAAGGCTGGCAAGCCCAAACTCAAGTGAACTATGTGGGCTTTAGTATGCCAGCGAGTGCGTTCAACAGCCCCTATCGCCCTGCGGAAACCTTGCTGATGCAACACTTAACTGCAGGACCATTGTGGGAGATGGTACGGATGCACGGCGGGGCTTACGGTGTGTCGGCTAGCGTAACAGGCATGGAAGGCTATATGGTGATGACCAGCTACCGAGACCCCCACATTGAGCAAACTCTGCACGCCTTTAGGCAGGCACTGAATCAATTTACCCTCATTTCAGAGCGGGAGTGTGATGACCTTGTGATTGCGCGTTTGGGCAAAGAACACCGCCCGATGGGACCGCAAGAGTCTTTAACCCTTGGCATGAAGCGCACCATCTACGGCATAGACGACGTGATGCGTCAACACCTGCGCGACCAATTGCTCGTTGTGGCTCCACAACATTTAGTAGAGTCTGCCAAGCGATTGCTATTGCGTGTGGATGAAGCTCAAATTTGTGTGCTGGGTCAACAAAAGAATTTAGAAAATGCCCACAAAAGTGGAGTTATCAAGCAAATTTCGATTATTCCCCACTAAAGGGCTTGACATTTTGTATGATCTCTTTTACTATAAATACCAAGTGAGCCGCTGTAGCTCAGTTGGTAGAGCAGTGGACTGAAAATCCACGTGTCAAGAGTTCAATTCTCTTCGGTGGCAGCAGAAACACTACAACTTAGGTTGTAGTGTTTTTTTTCGTGCTAATAAGCATAGGTGTCTACCTCGCCAATTTACATACAATATAAAATATGAACTCTATTATAGACAGCGGCAACTTTCCATGTTATTATTACACATTAAATACATGCGAAGGAGGCTTGTTTGTGAGCACACCGCCTAAACGGGGAATGATTGAACGGATTGGCTCCGCATTGCCTGAGTCTAATTTATTGTTTCTTATACTTATTGGACTCATCATTGTGGCCAGTTTTTTTGCGAAAGGGTCGCACCCCTCAGCCCTAGATGGAGCTGAGAACTACACGGTGAACAACCTGTTATCCATTGAAGGATTTCGTTGGATCATCGCAAATGTGCTAAGACACTTCACAAATTATCCGCCTTTGGCGCTCATTGTGGTAGGTGTGATTGGCTTTGGGTTTGCCGAAAAAACAGGGCTGTTAAGCACTCTTATTAAAGTGGTGGGTCATTCTACCTCCGAAAAAATGATATTACCTATGATCATTTTCCTTGGTATTAGCAGCTCCATCGCCGCTGATGCTGGTTATATTGTGCTAGTTCCCCTTGCTGGAGCTTTATATGCTGGGCTGGGTCGCAACCCACTCATTGGTATTTTAGCGGCTTTTGCTGCCGTTTCGGCAGGTTTTGGGGCATCGTTAGTGCCCACCCCAGGTGATGGTATGCTGGGAGCGATGACCGCCCATGTTTATGAGAACAGCTTTAACCAGCCCCTTCAGGTTAATATCATGACGATGGCCTATTTTTTTACGGCTACCTCCACTATTTTTTTAACTATCTTTTTAACGTTTGTTACCAAAGTATTTGTGGAAAAACGTATCAATCGCTATGACTTCACCTTGCCAGAAGACATTGTGAGTATTGGAGCTCTTAGTGCTGAGGAAAAAAAGGGCTTATATCATGCAGGCATTGCCTTTGTTATCACTTTAGCGGTGATTATTTTTGCCTGGCATATTGGCATTTTACACAGCTATACAGACGTTAATGATAGAGTGGTGCATCCCATTCTTCAAGATATTATTGTGTTACTCATCCTGCTCTTTCTCTTTCCTGCTTTAGCTTACGCCCGAGCCATGAAGACCATCAATAATGGGCAGGAATATATTAACACCACTGTTTCGGCCATGCGCGATGTGGCCTATATTTTGGTCTTTGCCACCTTTGCTGGGAACTTTTTGGGCATCTTTAACTACTCAGGACTAGATAAATTTGTGGCGAATAAGGGGGCTATGTTCTTATTAGGCTTAAACATTCAAAACCCTATTCTGCTAGCTGTAACCTTTGTCTTTATCTCGGCCTTTATCAACTTATTTATGGGATCCGCTGGAGCAAAGTGGGCTATTCTTGCCCCCATATTTGTACCTATGCTCGTTATTGCCTCGCACCATAATTTAGGACCTGAAGTGATTCAAGCAGCCTACCGTATTGGTGATTCTGCCACCAATATCATCACCCCACTTATGGTATTCACAGGGGTTATTCTGGTTGGGGCACGACGCTACAACAACAAGTTTGAGATTGGCGACCTCATAGCTCTCATGATGCCTTACTCCATCGCCATTTTACTGGGCTGGACGGTATTCTTTGTCTTGTGGCTAGTTATTGGTATACCCTTTGGCTTTTAATCTAATTATTATAATATTGGTAAATACGTGCGGCTATAGTTTTTTTTAAATAAATATTTAAAAAATTGGCTATTTTTGATAATTGACTAGAGCTTTGTATAATGATACTATAGGTATAACTATACAAAAGGCGGTCTCTATTATGAATACTGTAAAGCATAAACGTGGCATAATCGAACGAATTGGGGCTGCACTTCCTGAGTCTAATTTATTATTCCTGATACTTATTGGATTAATCATTGTGGCCAGTTTTTTTGCCAAGGGGTCACACCCGTCGGCGATTGAAGGGGCTGATGATTACATCGTGAATAATCTCTTGTCGATTGAGGGAGTTCGCTGGATAATCACTAACATATTAAAGCACTTCACCGCTTATCCGCCTTTAGCTTTAGTTGTGGTGGGTGTGTTAGGCTTTGGGTTTGCTGAAAAAACAGGGCTGTTAGGAACTCTTATTAAAATAGTGGGTCATGCCACTTCGGAGAAACTCATACTGCCTGTGATCATTTTTCTCGGCATTAATAGCTCTATGGCATCCGATGCTGGTTACATTGTTTTAATTCCCCTTGCAGGGGCATTATATGCTGGTCTTGGGCGCAATCCACTCATTGGTATTATGGTCGCTTTTGCTGCAGTTTCGGCGGGTTTTGGGGCAGCGATGATCCCCACGCCTGGCGATGGCATCTTAGGAACCATAACCGCTCGTGTTTATGAAAACAGCTTTAACCAACCCCTTCATGTTAATATCATGACGATGTCTTACTTCTTTATGGTGGTATCCACCCTCTTTTTAACTGTTTTTTTAACTGTTGTTACTAAAGTGTTTGTAGAAAAACGTATTAATCAGTATGACTTTACACTACCTGAAGATATGATGAACATCGGGGCATTAAATGCTGATGAAAAAAAGGGCTTGCGCAGTGCAGGTATTGCCTTTCTCATCACCTTAGCAGTGATTATTTTCGCTTGGTATATTGGTATTTTACGCACCTACACCGATGCTAACGGGAAGGACATGAACCCTCTTTTAGGCAATATTGTGGTGTTACTGATTTTCTTGTTTCTCTTTCCGGCCTTGGCCTACGCTAAGGTTATGAAAACCATTAATAATGGTACCGAATACATCAATACCACAGTGGCCGCCATGCGTGATATTGCTTATATTTTGGTGTTTGCCGTCTTTGCTGGTAACTTTTTGGGCATTTTTAGCTACTCAGGGCTCGATAAATTTATTGCCAATCAAGGGGCATTGCTATTGCTTCAATTAAACATTCAAAACCCCATTTTACTAACCACTCTGTTTATCTTTATCTCAGCCTTCATCAACCTATTCATGGGTTCTGCTAGTGCTAAATGGGCTATTCTTGCCCCTATTTTTGTGCCTATGTTGGTTATTGCCTCCAATAATAGTTTAGGCCCTGAAGCGATTCAAGCAGCCTATCGCATTGGTGATTCTGCCACCAACATCATCACGCCACTGATGCCCTACACAGGCATTATTATTATTGCAGCACGGCGTTACAACAATAAGTTTGAAATTGGTGACCTTATTGCTCTCATGATGCCCTACTCCATCGCCATTTTATTTGGCTGGACAGCCTTCTTTGTGTTGTGGATGCTATTCGGCATCCCCTTTGGCTTTTAAAAACACAGTGTAATAAAGTCTCATTTTGATATACCTAACAGGAGAACAGGAATATGGAAACAATATATTTTGCAGGGGGTTGCCTTTGGGGGGTTCAGGCATTTACTAAAACATTAGAGGGTGTGATCGCTACCGAAGCAGGAAGAGCCAATGGTAGCACCAACACCTTGAACAGCGATTATGATGGTTATGCTGAGTGTGTAAAAATAATGTTTAACCCTAAAATTGTCTCTATTACTCAACTATTAGATTATTTGTTTGAAATCATTGACCCTTATAGCCTTAATAAACAGGGCAATGATGCCGGTAAAAAGTATCGTACAGGGGTGTATAGTGTGGCTGATCAGCACCTCAAGATAGCGAGAGATTATGTGGTAAAACGAGGTGATAGGGATAAAATCATGGTCGAAATTCTCCCGCTTATCAACTATGTTAAAAGTGCCGATGAGCATCAAGATCGACTAGAACGATACCCCGATGATTATTGCCATATCCCACAGCATCTATTGAATAAATATAAAAAATAAATTTTATATTTATTCAATGCACTGAATTTTAGCACTGTGCATGCCGTAAAAAACACACCATAACTTAACTTATAGTGTGTTTTTATCTTGTGATCTATGTTAAAGCATGATACCATCGATTATACTATATCAATCGATCGGAGTGTGGTCATGTTGTATCTAATTCTTTCCCTTATCATCCTAGGGGTTGGCTATCTTATTATGAGCCGTGTAGCCGAACGCCTTTTTAAGGCTGATGACTCGGTTCTAACTCCCGTAATGCGAATGAACGATGGCGTGGACTATGTTGAAATGCCCAAGTGGAAAATGTTTCTCATTCAGCTACTGAACATTGCAGGGCTAGGGCCTATTTTTGGAGCAATTCTTGGTGCTATGTTTGGACCTGTGGCCTTTTTGTGGATTGTCCTTGGGGGCTTATTTATTGGTGGTTTTCATGACTATTTCTCAGCCATGGTCTCTTTACGGCACAATGGTGTAACCTTCGCCGAACTCACTGGCATCTATTTAGGACGCATACCACTCTATTTAACCCGCATATTTTCCCTCATTCTGCTAACGCTGCTAGGTGTCGTGTTCATTAAAGGACCTGCTGGACTCTTAGCAAGTTTAACGGTCAATAGCCCCTATGAGCTGATTCATTCCATCCATTTTTGGATTGTGATAATCTTCATTTATGTGGTTTTTGCAACTCTTTTTCCGGTAGACAAAATCTTAGGTAAACTTTCACCAATTTTTAGTGTGGTGTTTATTGCTATGCCTTTAGGTTTACTTGCTATGCTTCTGTTTGGTGGAAAGGGACAAAACATGCCCTCTTTTACCCTTAGTAATGTGCACTATGCGCCATTAACCACGCCACTGTGGCCATTTTTGTTTATTACTATTGCCTGTGGAGCCGTTTCTGGTTTCCATAGCACACAGTCTCCCTTAATGGCTCGCTGTCTTAAAAAAGAAAGTGATGGTCGAGGCATTTTTTATGGCGCTATGCTCACTGAGTCAGTTATTGCTCTTATTTGGGCTGCGGCAGCTATGAGCTACTTCGATGGCATGGGTGGATTTCATGAAGTGATGAAAGAAAATGGTAACAATGCTGCCATCATTGTTAATATGATCACCTCCACTTGGTTTGGGCGTGCAGGTGCTATTTTAGCCATTATTGGTGTGGCTGCTGCTCCCATCACCTCCGCGGGAACAGCCTTCCGTGTCGCCCGTCTTGCGTTGGCTGACATGCTTAAAAAAAATCAAAGCAGTCTAAGTAGCCGACTCTTACTCGCTGTTCCCCTATTTGTGGCTGCCTTTATGCTATTACAGGTAGACTTTGATATCATTTGGCGCTATTTTGCTGTGTCTAACCAATTATTAGCCGCCATCACCCTATGGACGGTGGCTATGTATCAAGTGCAAAAAGACGGTAACCACTGGATTTTATCCTTAGGGGCTACGTTCATGACTGGTGTGGTGTCCAGCTACATTTTGTTTGCTCCTGAGGGTTTTCAACTGCCTTACAACATCGCCGTAAGTATTAGCCTTGTGTTTGCCTTAAGTTTACTTGGCCTATTTCTTTACAAAGCACACACTATAAAAAAATAAGCTAATGTATAGGAATATCTCGTTTTGATTGACAAAGAGGGATATTCCTGTTAATGTTTAGGTTATGCGTGCCGAAGATGTTAAATTAAAATTGTTACAAATTGAAGAATGCCATGCCGACTTTACCGTTGTGCTATCAGGAAAGTCGAGTAAAAAGGTTCATGGGCTTTACAAGGTGGAGAGTGCTGAAATTGTTATTCACAACCGTAACTTTACTGAAGAAAATGCTTTAATGTACACAGCCATTCATGAATATGCGCACCATTTACACTTTACTGATAGAGATGAGCGTAAACGACCGAATGCCAAACGCAGCCACACTATTGCCTATCGCACGATATTACACCGCTTGCTAGGCAAAGCACAGGCTATTGGGGCTTATCAAAACATCTTTAATAGTTCTAATGAGTTTCAATCATTAACCAAAAAAATCAAAGATCATTATCTTGTGAAAAATGGGCAAATAATGAAAGATTTTGGCAAACTATTACTTGAAGCTATGGCTCTTTGTGAGCAAAACCAGGCTAGCTTTGATGATTATGTGGAGCGGGAGCTCAGCCTTCATCGCACGCAAGCACAATCGATCATGAGGGTGTATGCCTTAGATGTTGATCCCCATGTCGGTTTTGAAAACATGAAGATCATCTCTACCGTGCGCGACCCACAAAAACGAGCACAAGTGCAAGAGATGCTAACCACGGGACAGAGCCAAGATCAAGCTCGTGCCTTTATTCGTGAAACACAAAAACCAACAGAAATCGATCCTTCAGAAATTTTAGCAGCAGAAAAACGGCGCATTGAAAAACGCCTTGAGCAGTTGCAAAAACGCCTGCAAGAGATTGATGAGAAGCTATCTCACCACACAGAAGAGTAAAAATATTTTATAGAAAAAGTTGGTACTTTAGGCTCATTCATGCTATTATAAACTGATACTCAATAATCAGTGAGGTTTATAATGGAAAAAAGTAACCAAATAAATGGTATAAACTTGGTTTATCATGATACAGGCAATGGGCCTATTTTAGTTTTGTTACATGGGCTAGGGGAAACCTATGACTCATGGCGGCACCAGATAGCCTTTTTTAGTAAAAGCTTCAGGGTCATTACTCCAGACTTGCGCGGGCATGGACAAAGTGGAGATGGTAATGAGATCGTGACGCTTGCCTTGATGACCGATGATGTTGTGGCGTTACTTGCCTTTCTGAGCATTAAAAAAGCTCATTTTTGTGGGCTATCCATGGGGGCATTGCTGTGTCAAGATTTAGCAGTGCGTTACCCTCAGGTCATAAAATCGATGACGCTGGCTGATGGGGCAGGTTTTTATCCTGAAGAAATGGCGACCACGGGTTTGGAAATGCGCCTAAAACGCATTGACGATATGCCGATGCAAGAGCTAGGTTCCTTAATTGCCGAAGCAGCCAGCAAACCTAATAGCGACCCCGTAGAGCTAGAAAAAAGCCGACAAATGTTTGGGGCTAACCGTAAAGGACCATACGCACAGGCCACCGCCTCTACCCTCACCGCCGATTATCGCCCTCATCATGCAACAATGGCTGGCATTCCTACTTTTATCTTAGTAGGGCAACTAGATCCTGTAACGCCCATCGCCTTTTCTCAATACCTCAATGAACACATTGTGGGTTCAAAAATGCAAATTTTACCGGACGCCTCTCATCTTTCTAAAATTGATAACCCCAAAGCCTTTAATCGAGCTTTATTAGAGTTTATTGCACCGTATGAACTGGTTGCTTCAGCGGTACTTTTGTAATTTATCCACAAGATTAATATAGGAAATTTTTATGCAAAAATCTGCTAACAAATACGTTATAGAGTCGTTACTCTTTGCCAGTTATATGTTTTTTGGCATGAGCTGGACCGCAACCAGTGCTTTTATTCCCACAATTATGGAACAAATGGGTATAAACTCACTAGCTGCAGGCAGTTGGATAACCAACGCCGTTTCGCTCTCAAAGATCCTCGGCACATTCATTGCTGCCTCCGTTATGTCAAAATATGGGGCCCGTAAAGCCGTTATGCTTGCCATGAGCTTAATGACCCTAGGGGTGTTCACTGGCATAGCACCTAATTATGCTATCCTACTCATCATCCGTTTCCTAGTGGGTTTAGGCGGGGCGCTCATCGTCGTTTTCTTTGCGCCTTTGGTTTTTGAACTGTTCAAGCCCACCGAACGCCCTCTTATTAATGGCCTTAACAGTGTGGCACTCAACACGGGGGCGGCATTGGTTACCTTTACCCTTGCTAGTGCGATGATCTTTTTTGATCATTCATGGCAAACTGTCATCTTAGTCATCTCAATGGGAACGGTGATAACCCTTGTGCTGTGGATAATTTTTGGCACAGACACTGCAGCAGCCGCTCCTATCTCTACCATGGTAACAGGTCCAAAGTATGGACTAAAAGAGGGGCTGAAAGAAAAATTTAATTGGGTGTTCGCCTTTACCTACTGCGGAACACTTTCTTTTTACATCATCCTTCTCACTTTCTACCAAAATGCCGGTATTGCCCAATCCAAATGGTTCTTACTCTTAGGCATTGTCGGCACAGCCGTGGGCATCGTGGTGGCACGTCGTACCAAACAGCGCCTGCCTCTCATGCGTATTTCAGGATTAATTCAGCTCATTGCCATCGTGGGCATCCACTCACGCTCATGGGGTTTAATCTCAAGCCCTACGGTTGTTCTTATTTCATCGATTGTGGCGGGCTTCTTCATTTTTTTACCCATGACCAATTTAGTCCTCTTTGCACAAGAACGAAAAGGCGCATCACCTCAAAATCTAGGTGTAACCTTTAGTCTTTTTTGGAGCATTAGTTATGTTGTAGCCACCTTTGCCCCGTTTGCATTTGGCTTACTTTTTGATATGACAAACAAAAATTACCAAATCCCCTTCATTTTCAGCACCATCATGGCCTCAACCTTTCTTATTGGTTCACTAATTTTAAAAGAAGACAAAAAAGAAGCGTAGCTTCTAGTGTATTTAAAAAAACACTCCCCCATTCATGAGGAGTGTTTTTTCACCTTAATCAAATAACAGATCAATCACTTTATCCATTTTATCTACGATATGAAAGGTAATGTTTTCTTTCACATTTTCAGGAATCTCTTCAAGGTCAGCCTTGTTGGCTTTGGGAATAATAATTTCGCTAATTTTCAATCTTCGGGCTGCCAAGCTTTTTTCTTTAAGCCCGCCAATTGGCAACACGTTGCCCACCAAGCTCAGCTCACCAGTCATGGCTAGCCCTTTTTTCACCTGCCGCCCCGTGGCTAAACTAATCATGGCACTTGCCATGGTGATGCCAGCACTCGGACCATCTTTTGGCGTAGCCCCTGCAGGAATGTGTAAATGAATGGTGTGGTTCTCAAAGAAATCAATGGGTTTATACTTGCCACTCGCCATCGCCACCCGAGCGTAGGTGTAGGCAATGTTGGCTGACTCTTTCATCACATCGCCCATTTGCCCTGTGAGTTGCAACCCTGATTTGCCGGGAATAGCGACAGCTTCAATCATCAGAGTAGCTCCTCCAATAGAGGTCCATGCCAAGCCCACCACCATACCTGGTTTAGTAATTTTACAAGCCTCCTCATCACGATAGACAGGGTGCTTAAGGTAGGCTTCAAGATTGCTCTCACTTATTTTAAGGGGTAAAATTTCCGCCTCATCCATGGCAACTAACCGTGCCACCTTACGGTGAATACGATCAATCTGTTGCTCATAACGACGCATACCCGCTTCCCGTGCGTAACCTAGAGCAATCATTTTTAAGGCACTGCGGTCATAGCGAATATGCTCTTTGGTTAAGCCACTGCGTTTAAGACTTTTAGGAATGATATAACGTTTAGCAATCTCCACTTTTTCATCTTCGGTGTAGCCGGACAGCTGAATAACCTCCATACGATCAAGCAACGGGCCTGGAATGCTGTCTAATGTGTTGGCGGTGGTGATAAACATCACATCTGAGAGGTCAAAAGGCAGGTCAAGATAGTTATCTCTAAAGGTATTATTTTGCTCAGGGTCTAGCACCTCAAGTAGCGCACCCGCAGGATCGCCTTGGTAACTCGCCCCCATTTTATCAATTTCGTCAATCATAAACACAGGGTTTTTCGTTTTAGTTATTTTTAAACCTTGAATAAACTTGCCGGGCATAGCCCCAACATAGGTGCGACGATGCCCTTTAATCTCCGCCTCATCGCGCATGCCACCCACGCTAAACCTAAAAAATTCACGCCCTAGGGCACCTGCAATGCTTTTACCAATGCTGGTTTTACCCACCCCCGGTGGACCCACCAAACAAATAATCGACCCTTTGGCATCGTGCTTCAGTTTGCGCACCGCTAAGTATTCAATGATGCGCTCTTTCACATCATTAAGACCGTAATGATCCTCATCTAAAATTTTTCGCCCTTTCACTAAGTCGATAGCCGGTTGCACAGGCTCAGCCCATGGTAACTGGGTAATTAACTCAAGATAGTTACGCGTTACAGTGTATTCAGATGAGTTGGTGTCTATCATAGAAAATTTTTGCAACTCACGGCCCACTTGTTCTTGCACTTCAGCAGGCAAGTTAAGAGCTTCAATGGCTTTAGTAAGACGCTCTATCTCTAAGGCTTTAGGGTCGCCTGCCCCCTCGCCCAGCTCGGCTTTAATGGCTTTTAGCTCTTCGCGTAAAAAGTATTCACGCTGACCTTTGGCAACCCGTTCACTCAGTTGCTCGCTCACCTGCTTTTGAATGCGCATCACCTCTTGCTCTTTTTTAATGAGCATAAGGGCTTTTTCAAGACGAGTTTTCACCTCTAATGTTTCTAGCATCTCTTGCTGTTTTTCACGGTTCACATTTAAAATAGAACACACAAAATCAGCAATGCGCCCCGGAGCGTCGATGTTGACCATATTCAGGCGCATTTCTTCACTAAAAAACGGGTTATTTTCACTCACCACCTTCATTTCTTGCAAAATACTACGCATTAAGGCCTTTAATTCATTAGAATCCGACTCCCCTATGTCATCCAAGTATTGTGGCACCACCATAATAGGAATGGTACCATGAATGACTTTAACTATTTTAAAGCGCTTCATGGTGGTGATGAAAAGGCTAATACCTCCTTCCTCTACTGGGGCTTGTTTAACAATGCGAGCCACCACGCCTACCTCATAAAGGTTGGCAGCAGTAACGGTGTTCTCTTGAGGGTTCTTCGTCAACACCAGACCTATATACCCACCATTGTCGTTAGCCATGTTGAGAGCTTCCAGATCACCCCCATTATTAAGAATGAGAGGAAAGAAAATACCTGGAAAAACCGGTTTACCGAGTAGGGGAATTACGGGTAACTGTAAAGGAAGCGACATTTGCGCTGGTATTAAATCGTTGACCATAAATGATTCATCTCCTTAAAATCTTTACATAAAAACAAGAGGCAAACACTCTTCGTACTAAGCGTTCATTCCCCCTTGCTTCTCTAATTTACCCAAGAATAATCTTTTTGACAAGAGGCGACCATGCCATCATAAAAAAGATTAAAATAAATAGCACAAAAGAGCATAAAAAATGCTATAATTATACACAATAGACTCAGACCTCTCTGAGTCATGATCAATAATGAGGAGCACTCTATGCTATTTAAACGCCCGCGTGTTGGCGATTTTTATGCCAGTGATGAGCTAAAAAAGCAAGTATGGCAATTTAATGAAGACTATAAAATCTTCTTAAACCAAGCTAAAACCGAACGAGAAGCTATTGCGGTGGCAATAACCATGGCAAAAGACCATGGCTATGTGGAGGCTTCTACGCTGACCTCAGCCAAAGCTGGGGATAAAATTTATTTTGTGAACCGTGATAAAAACTTGTGCTTGATGCACCTAGGGCAAGAGCCTTTGACCGACGGCTTTAACATGGTGGCAAGCCATGTGGATGCCCCACGGCTGGACTTAAAACCAGCCCCGTTGCACGAAGACAGCGGCATGGTGCTATTAAAAACACATTATTATGGTGGTATTAAAAAACACCACTGGGTGAATCGCCCCCTTGCCCTGCACGGAGTGGTGGTGCTAAAAAGTGGCAAAACCATCACTGTCTGTTTGGGTGAAGATGCCAGTGAACCTATCTTCATGATTCCAGACATTGAACCGCACCTCTCTAAAAATGCACAAAACGATCGCAAAGCTGACTCAGTCATTAAAGGCGAAGAGTTGCAGATCATCATTGGTTCATTGCCCTCCCTTAATGCCAAAAAAGACGATAAAACACCTCTTAAAAGCACCATCGTAGCCCTGATTGCTGAGAAATATGGTTTTGAAGAAGAAGACTGGTTCTCAGCTGAGATTTCTGCCGTACCTGCTGATAAAGCGCGTGATGTGGGCTTGGATCGTGCTATGGTAGGGGCTTACGCCCACGATGACCGTGGTTGTGTCTACACCTCGCTGATGGGTTTATTCGTTGCCCCTGCCGAGCTAAAGCGCACCGCTATGGTATTTCTTACCGACAAGGAAGAGATTGGCAGCACAGGGTCTACAGGAATGCAGAGTGATTTTTTTGTGTATAGCGTGGCGATGGCTCTAAAACTGGTACAAGCCGCCAGCGATGCTGTAACCCTACAAGAGACCTTGTGGCGATCGTTTTGTTTAAGTGCCGACGTAAAAGGGGCATTTAACCCCCTGTTTAGCGCTGTGTATGACGAGCAAAACGCGCCGTTTACCAATGCAGGACCGGCCATCACCAAATACACCGGAGCGCGGGGCAAAGTAGGCTCAAGCGATGCTGATGCCGAACTCGTAGCCGCATTAAGACAGCTGTTAAGCTCCCAAAATGTGCCTTATCAGTATTGTGTTACCGGCAAGGTAGATGAAGGCGGTGGCAACACCATTGCCAAATTTGTGGCGGCTCGTGGGCCACGCACCATCGATTTAGGCTTGCCTATGTTGAGCATGCATGCGCCTTGTGAAATTGTAAGTAAATATGATATTTACAGTTATTACCGTGCCATGACCGTATTTTTTAGCCATGGTCTCACCTTGGCACAGGGTTAAAAAAGAGAGAGAAATATGCCTAAAGAAACAAAAAAAATTCAATATAACGAACAAAAGCGCCAGGAGGCATTCGCCTTTAGTGCCGATTATGTGCCATTCCTTAATGCGTGCAAAACCGAGCGAGAAGCCGTAACCTACACTCAGGCCCTAGCCGAAGCGGCCGGCTACACTGATGGGTTTAAGGCAAAAAACCTAAAACCTGGTGATAAAGTGTACTTTATTAACCGTGCCAAAAATATTGCCCTGTTGCACATTGGCACGCAACCGCTAAGCCAAGGCTTTAACCTTGTGGCTGCCCACACCGACTCGCCACGGCTAGATTTAAAACCTGCCCCCCTTACCGAAAGTGGGCAGATTGCTTTTCTAAAAACCCACTATTATGGGGGTATTAAGAAGTACCAATGGGTCAATATTCCGTTGGCTTTGCACGGCGTGGTGGTACTAAAAGACGGCACAAGCCACACGATTTGTTTGGGCGAAGCCGAAGATGATCCTATCTTTATGATTCCAGACCTGTTGCCACATTTAAGTGCCAAAATTCAAGGGGACCGCAAAGCTACTGAGCTGATTAAAGGCGAAGAGTTACAAATCATTATTGGCAGTGAGCCATTAATGACCGCCAAAGAAGATGACAAAAACCCCATCAAAATGGCGGTACTAGGGCATCTTAACCGTTTGTGTGGCATGGAAGAAGAGGACTTTTTTAGTGCCGAGTTGACCGCCGTGCCAGCAGGGTCTGTGAGAGACTTAGGACTAGACAGAGGCATGTTGGCAGGATATGGGCATGACGACAAGATGTGCAGTTATGCTGGAGTGCGCGCTATTCTAGACTTAAAGCAAACACCTCACACCTCCGCCATGACTTTTTTAGCCGACAAAGAAGAGATCGGCAGCACTGGGTCAAGCGGTATGCAGAGTGATTTTTTAATGTATGTGGTGGCTAAAGCTTTGCAAGAAGTCGATTTGCCTTGTAATCAGCTGAATGTGATGGAGTGTTTATGGCACTCGGTCGCTTTAAGTGCCGATGTGAATGCAACGCTTAACCCTATGTTTAAAGAGGTTCATGACCTCACCAATGCCCCCACAGTGAATGAAGGTATCACGGTGAGTAAGTACACTGGGTCTGGTGGCAAATTTATGGCAAACGATGCCGATGCCGAGCTGGTGGCCGGTTTGCGTCAGTTGTTGCACAAGCACCAAGTGCCGCACCAGTTTGGCGAGCTAGGCAAAATTGATGAGGGCGGTGGAGGCACGGTGGCTCAGTTTTTAGCACATCGTGGCATGTCTGTTATTGACTGTGGAGGCCCTGTGTTGAGTATGCACGCCCCGCTAGAGATTATAAGCAAGCTTGACCTGTATGCCAACTATGAAACTTACAAATATTTCTTTGTGGACGGTATTAAACTTTAACTTTTTTATCGCCTCCTCCTTCGTTTAAAATTGAAGCAGGAGGTTGACTAGAGGGCTATACAAGATATGAGTCTTAATGTATAATGGGAATAATGCAAACCACCCACATCCAAATCAATCTTAAGGCGTTAGAAAATAATTACCGCATCATAAGATCGCTTTTGCGTGACGGCACCGAAATATGTGCGGTGGTGAAGGCTAATGCCTACGGACACGGCGTGTTAGCCGTAGCTATTGCCCTTGTGAATATGGGAGTGAATCGTTTGGGGGTTGCCACCATTGAAGAAGCTCTTGAGTTGCGCCAGGCGGGCATTAAAGCCCCAGTTCATCTTTTTAACCCCTGCACACCGGCTGAAATAGCCGAAGCCGCTAAGTGGAATCTTATCCCTTTTATACACAGCACTACCGAGCTGAATTTGTGGCAACAACAGGCTCAACAGCTCAACACACAAATAAGTGTGCATATAAAAATAAACAGCAGCATGAACCGTATTGGCGTGGAAGAAACTAACCTAGTGCCGTTAGTGGTTCACTGTGCCACCCTTTCGCACATTAAACTGACAGGGCTAGCCATGCACCTCTCTGATGCCGACAACTTGACGGGAATCGACACGGTGCAACACCTTGCCCAGTTTCATCGCATCACTAAGGCCGTGCAGCAGATAGTGGGGACCCCACTCACCAACCATATAGCCAACTCAGCCACCCTAGGCTTTTGGGCTAACAGCCAGTTTGATATGGTGCGCCCTGGTCTGGCTCTGTATGGCTTTAGCCCTGTGGCTAGCCTGCCAGCCGACCACCCTTTTACCCAGCTACAACCGGTGATGACTTTAAAATCGAAGCTCATTAGCATTCATCCCGTGCCGGCAGGCAGCCCTATTTCTTACAACGGCACTTACATCACGCCCCAAGCCACCCATATTGGGGTTATACCCGTGGGCTATTCTCATGGGTATCCACGACAGTCAGCCAACACACAGCAGGTCAGTATTAATAACAAGCCCTATCCGGTGGTGGGGCTGGTGTGCATGAACCAACTGATGGTCGATTTAGGGTCAGCCCTCAGCGTGAATCTTTATGATGAGGTAACACTATTTGATGCGCGTATGTACACCGCTGGTATGCTAGCCAGTGCCGCTCAAACATCCGTTTACCCTGTGCTCACCGCCATGAGTAGCCGCCTTGAGCGTTGCTATCAAGAGAATTAGACGATGCTATATGCGCTGGTGATGGTATCATCCTGTTTTGTTTTTACCCGTATTACCCTGTCAAAAAAAGTAGCCGTGGGGCTGTATTTGGCTGTATTATTGTTAAGTGCTAGCATGGCTTATTCTGTGTTTAAAGACACACACTTTACTCGACCTGACCGCCTAAGCTACTTTATAGGCATGAGCTTGCTAGGATTTTATAGCACGCACAAACTAGCGTTGCAATGGGAAGCAACCAAAAAATGGGCTTTGCAATCACCCATTTTACACAAAACGATCTTAATTATTTTACTTTTACTTGCTATAATAAGCACTATACTAACATTTTTGGTGGCATAATTTTATGGAAGAATTCTTAACCAGCATCCACGCTATCGAAGCCTATTTGCAAAGCGAAAAAACTGCAATAATGCTCTACTTTGATAAGCTCACTCCGAAAACAAACAAGCTCATTGAGCTGGCGGAGGCACGCCAAGTGCCAACCAAACAGGTGGACAGAGCCACCCTTAAGGAATTTGGGGCCTTTCACATGGCTTTAAGTATTCCGCAGGAAAACCTGCAAAATGGCACTGACTGGTTTAAAAAAGAGTTATCTCGTCTAAACGAAAAAGAACAGGCTACCATTGTGGCTCTGGATGGCATCACCGATGTGCATAACATTGGGGCTATTTTGCGTAGTGCGTGTCTTTTTAATGTGGATCTGGTTATTTATCCTTCTCGTCGCTCTGCCGCTGGCGACACCGATATTGTGGGGCGCATTAGTGCTGGTGGATCACAGTTGATGTCGCACGGGGCTGTGGCTAACTTGTCGCAAACCCTTACTGTGCTGAAAGAAAATGACTTTTGGGTTTATGCCGCCGACATGCAAGGAACTGACATTGGGCAAGCTGATCAAATTGCTGCCAAACGAGTCTTGGTGCTGGGTTCTGAGGGAGCGGGACTCTCACACAACATTCGCCAAATGTGCGATGCTTTTATTAGCATTCCCACCAATAACAAAATTGATAGCCTGAATGTGTCGGTAGTGGCGGGCATTTTGCTTTATGAAATGCAAAAATCGGTACCGGTTACTGAGGATGTGAAGCCTACCCCTATGCCACGATCGGAAACGCCACGCGCCCCTCGCCCGTACAATCCGTACAGCGAAGACAACGCCTCCGAGCGCCCATACCAACGTTCTTACGATCGTCCGAGCCGTCCGTTTAACCGTGAAGGTGGCGATCGTCCGAGCCGTCCGTTTAACCGAGAAGGTGGCGACCGTCCTAGCCGTCCGTTTAACCGTGATGGGGGTGATCGTCCGAGCCGTCCGTTTAACCGTGAAGGTGGCGATCGTCCAAGCCGTCCGTTTAACCGTGAAGGTGGCGATCGTCCAAGCCGTCCGTTCAACCGTGATGGGGGTGATCGTCCGAGCCGTCCGTTTAACCGTGATGGTGGCGACCGTCCAAGCCGTCCGTTTAACCGTGAAGGGGGTGATCGTCCAAGCCGTCCGTTTAACCGTGAAGGTGGCGACCGTCCAAGCCGTCCGTTTAACCGTGAAGGTGGCGACCGTCCAAGCCGTCCGTTCAATCGTGATGGTGGCGACCGTCCAAGCCGTCCGTTCAACCGTGATGGGGGTGATCGTCCGAGCCGTCCGTTTAACCGTGATGGTGGCGATCGTCCAAGCCGTCCGTTTAACCGTGATGGGGGCGATCGTCCAAGCCGTCCGTTTAACCGTGAAGGTGGCGACCGTCCAAGCCGTCCGTTCAATCGTGATGGTGGCGATCGTCCAAGCCGTCCGTTCAATCGTGATGGTGGCGATCGTCCAAGCCGTCCGTTTAACCGTGATGGTGGCGATCGTCCAAGCCGTCCGTTTAACCGTGAAGGTGGCGATCGTCCAAGCCGTCCGTTTAACCGTGAAGGTGGCGATCGTCCAAGCCGTCCGTTTAACCGTGAAGGTGGCGATCGTCCAAGCCGTCCGTTTAACCGTGAAGGTGGCGATCGTCCAAGCCGTCCGTTTAACCGTGAAGGTGGCGATCGTCCAAGCCGTCCGTTTAACCGCGAAGGTGGGGATCGTCCAAGCCGTCCGTTTAACCGTGAAGGTGGGGATCGTCCAAGCCGTCCGTTTAACCGTGAAGGTGGCGATCGTCCAAGCCGTCCTAGTGGGCGACCGTCGAGTAAATTTAAGCCAAAAGGAGGTCGTAGATGATAGATTTACACACCCTAAAAGAACGCTTGCGGAGTGTGCATGACAACATTGTGAATCGAGCTATTCATGCAGATGCTGAGTTAACCTTGGCACTGTATGAAACAAAAAATAAAGTGCAAACACGCATGGAGGAGTTACGCCATCAGCGCAATGAGGCTGCTAGTCGTATGAAGGATGTAAAAAATCCTGAAGAACGCGGGCAACTGATTGAGCAAGGCAAAACTCTAAAAACTATTATTGCCGAGTTAGAAACGGAGTTGGGAGAGATTTCCAATCGTCTATTTGATGAAGCTTCTAAAATTCCTAACATGGCGCACCCTGATGCGCCGTTAGGAGCGGATGATAGTGCGAACCGTGAAATTAAGCAGGTGGGGGTTATCCCCACCTTTAATTTCACCCCCAAAGATCATGTGCAGCTAGCTGAAGCCCTTGAGCTGGTGAGTTTTGAAGCGGGAGCCAAAGTAACCGGTCCTAAATTTTATTTTTTACAAAACGAAGCTGTGTTAATGGAGTGGGCCTTAGTGCGCTATGCTATGGACGTTTTAATGAAGCATAAATTCAAGCTTTATCAAACCCCAGACCTAGCAAAAACCACCATTTTAGAGGGCATAGGTTTTAATCCTCGTGGTCCTGAAAGCAACATCTACCCAGTAGAGGGAGAAGATCTGTGCTTAGTGGGCACGGCTGAAATCACATTAGGAGGCTATCATGCCAACGAGATTTTAGATTTAAGCCAAGGTCCTCGTTTTATGGCCGGTATCAGCCATTGTTTTCGACGAGAAGCTGGTTCTTCGGGTCAATTTAGCAAAGGATTGTACCGTGTGCATCAATTCACCAAGGTCGAAATGTTCGTGTTCTGTAAGCCCGAAGACAGTGATGCTATTCATGAGCAACTGAGAGCCATTGAAGAGGAAATTTTTGTAACATTAGGCATTCCTTTCCGTGTGGTAGACACAGCTGTGGGTGATTTAGGGGCACCTGCCTATAGGAAATATGACCTAGAAGCCTGGATGCCGGGGCGTGGTGATAATGGAGATTGGGGTGAAATAACCAGCACCAGCAACTGCACCGACTTTCAAAGCCGCCGTCTGAATGTGCGTTACAAAGACGATGATGGTAAAAACCGCTATGTGCATACCCTTAACGGCACGGCTGTTGCCGTAAGCAGAGCCTTAGTCGCTATCATCGAAAACAATCAACAAGAAGATGGCTCAATTGTTATGCCCAGCGTATTAGTGCCTTATTTAGGATTTGATCGCATCACTCCTAAATAATAACTGCCTATTTAATAAAAAAACCTCTACTACCATCACCGTAGAGGTTTTTTAGGGCATGATATCGACAAATACTGTTTATTAGTCCATCTCTTTAAAATAACGGTAAGTGCCTACTTTGAGCTCATCACACGCTGCCTCATCCACAGCAATAATGGCGGAAGGATGCAATTGCAATGCACTGGCTGTCCACATATGGTTCACCGAACCTTCAATGGTGTGCCGTAAAGCACGTGCTTTGTTGTGTCCCAAAATCAATAACAAAACCTCATCACTATCACACACCGTGCCTACCCCCACAGTGAGCGCATGTGTTGGCACTTGGTTAATGTCATTGCCAAAAAAACGGCTATTCACTATGCGGGTGCCTTGGGTTAAGGCTTGCTTGTGGGTACGGCTGGTTAGGCTGGTGCCAGGTTCGTTAAAGGCAATATGCCCGTCCACCCCAATACCCCCAATAAACAAATGAATACCACCATGTCGGGCGATAGCAGTCTCAAAGGCCGTACACTCTGCATCAAGATCAGCTGCGTTGCCGTTTAAAATGTGGGCGTTCTCTTTTTTAATGTCAATACGTGAAAAAAGATGATGCCACATAAAACTGTGGTAACTTTCAGGGTGTGCCTGTGGTAAGCCCACATATTCATCCATATTAAAGGTAACCACATGAGCAAAGCTCACCTTACCTAGCTGGTGCTGGGCTACCAGTTCGTTGTAAGTGCCTATCGGGGTGCTACCCGTGGCAAGCCCCAACACAAACGGTTTATTGGCGGTAGGTTTAAAGGCATTTATTTTGGCAATAATATAAGTCGCTGCCCATTTTGATACCGCTGCATCACTGTCTCTGATAATAACTCGCATAGTTCTCTCCTATTAGTTACTAGCATACAAGATTTATCTTGTTTTAACAACCACACCACGCTGCAAAAAATCATGCCTGCGGGCTAATAGGTTCAAACAGAACATGAGCACGGCAATATCCATAAAATTGGCCAAAACAGAAAGATAAGGAACGATAGTGTCCAAAACACGCAAGCCTCCCTCAACGCCTCGCCCATACATAAAGGCCGTTAAAAGCATGGCTTGGGCAAAAGTGGTGCCAGCAGGAGAAATAATCATGAAGGAAGCAGCAAAACTGGCCAAAACTGTAACAGTCAGCTGCCCCAAGCTGATTTCCAGTGTGGAGTATGACTTAAGAATAATTACCATGGACATCGAGACCATAAAGGCAAGACCCGCTCTAAAAAATAGCATGAAAAACGGAATCAACATACCTCCTAAATCTCGCTTAATACGCTGCTCCTGGTGCGAGAAATAACTATAGCTTGCGTAGGTGGCTGCGTCTACCGTGTTGACGAGGGCAAAGCCTAAGGCTCCACTTCCTCCTCTTAACCAATTTAAAGGCTTTCTTGCCTCAACAAACCATGAGTAAAATAGGGTGAGTAAACCAAAAGTCAATACCACCGTGCTAAACGAGGCTAACCTTAAAATACTATAAAATTGGGGTAATTGAGGATCCATTTTAAAGGTGATGCCGAGCTTGTAGGCGAGCAGAAAGGCGGGAATAAAGGCAAAGCGCATCAACGCAGCTAAGGCATTATAAAATATACGGGAGAGGGAGTCAAATAAATTAAAGGTGGGTTCAGTAGCCTCATGATCAAACAGTAAATTCAGCCCTATAAGCGATGCCAAGAAAAATAAAGGGAAAAACCAGTTATCCAACACACTAGTAAACAAATTAAATGGAAGAACCCGCTCCATCAGCTCACTCGCGGTTACCAAGGGTGTGAGAATCTCTTGATCAAGCGAAATAACGATACGTTGTGTGGGCACAACAAGTGCCACTAGAGCACCTAAAAGAGAAAATAGGAACGAAAAAAAGACACCTAGCAATACGGCTTGTCCTAACATCGGCCAAAACTTTTTATGCCGACGTAAATAAGCCACCGAGAGAGCCACACTAAAAAAGAATAGAGGACGGGCTAAATAAGCAAAAAAACGCACCATAAGGTCGCCAGCCAGCCACACATACTGCCCAACATTGGAAGCCATCAGATTAATGGGCACAAAAAATGCCGTTAATAAACCTAACCCTATTGCCAAAAAAATGTACAAGTTGAGTCGTGGCATAGCCACCCCCTTTTAATATAGTATTGGTTTATTTGGAACGCATACCAAAGAGACTGGGTTTGGGGTATATAACCCATGAGTTACGTCGTTTTTCTAATTGCTCATCAGCCATTTTTATCACATACTCAATAAAAGGCTCTTCATCATCCGTGCTTAACTCACAACCTGCCAAATACGGCGTGTTGTTCATGTTCATCAGCGTGCGAGCATAACTTCTAAAACCCGCCGCCGCCGCCATAGATAGCGGTTTTTTGGGGTCATCTAACCTGTCCCCCACAAAATAAATGGCTGTTTCAGTCGATGATTCAATAAGTCGCTTATAAAGCTCTTGCGTAAGATACAGTAACGCCTTTAGTTCAATGTCAACCACTTCATCTATCACTGAGGCAGGCTCTGAGGGAAAAGATTCATCGCGCTTGCGACCAAAAACAATAAAAATCTCAGTCGGTACTCCATGCTGGCGAATCAGCTCACGCACAGCTGTTACCGTAGATATGTAGCCGCCACGATTCCAAGCAACGGTTTTACCTTGTTTAGACCCATCAGAACCAAAAGCAACCACATCGCGCCCAGTTTGAGTGAGCTTCTCTACCAATTTAAGACCTATATAAGTCTCTTTACCCACAACCAAAGACACATTTGCCATACCATCATTTTATCAGGTAAATAGCCCAAGGTCAACCAATCAACCTACAATTTTTACCCGATAAATGGCTTTAAAGCAAGCGGTAAAGACGTGGGTATTCGCTGGCTAATTCAGGCGTGATTAGCGAAACCACCACCTGTTCAATGGCATACCACAGCTCTTTGTCGGTCTCAAGTGAGGCGAGTTTGAGCTCAGTGCTGCCACTTTGTTTAAGCCCTGTAAAATGCCCCATACCCCGCAGTTTTAAATCTTCTTCGGCAATGCAAAACCCATCCGTGGTTTCATAAATAACTTTAAGGCGTTGCTTACCCTCATCGCTTAGTGGCGAGGGGTAGCACAAAAAACACCGCCCCATTAGGGCCCCTCGCCCAATCCGCCCACGCAACTGGTGCAGTGCCGCCAAGCCAAAGCGTGAGGCCTCCTCAATCACCATAATAGTGGCATTAGCCACATCCACACCAACCTCCACAACGCTGGTGGCTACCAAAACATCCAGCTTGCCATTCACAAAAGCCTGCATAGTCTGCTTTTTTTCTTCTTCATCTAGCCGTGAATGTAACAGCCCCACAGTATAGTGAGCAAACTCCGCTTGCAACTGTGTAAACATGGTTATGGCAGCTTGGCGATCTTTATTCTGTGCCTCATCAATAAGTGGATAAACAAAGTAAGCCTGCTGTCCGGATGCCAAAGCATGATGCACCATTTCATACACTTTTGCCATGCTTTCCTTTGCCACCAAGTGCGTTTTTACACCCCCACGCCCTGCTGGCATCACCCGCAAGCTGGAAACATCCATCTCACCATACTGCGTAAGTGCCAAGGTTCGAGGAATCGGCGTTGCCGTCATTAAAAGCAAATCAGCCGTGGGGCCTTTCTCAAGCAACCGCCCCCGCTGCGCCACGCCAAAACGATGCTGTTCATCCACCACCACAAACCCTAGATCCTGATAATGCACATCATCAGAAAATACCGCATGAGTGCCTATAATAAACTGGACCTGACCTGAAGCAATGCGACGCAACAACTCTTTGCGCCCATTAGCTCTAATATTACCGGTTAAAAAAGCCACCTCTACTCCCAACGGGCGAAAAAGGGCATCGGCATTGTGGGCATGTTGACGAGCCAGCAGCTCAGTGGGGGCAAGCAACACCACTTGCTGGTTACGCTCTAGCACTGCCGCCGCCGCCATAAAAGCCACCAAAGTTTTGCCCGACCCCACATCGCCTTGTAACAACCGACGCATAGGATACACTTGCGTAAAGTCATGAAAAATTTCTTTTAGCGCACTTTTTTGGTCGCTCGTAGGTTCAAAAGGCAAGCAAAACAACAACTGCTTAAGTAACAATGCCGAGACCTGTTGAGCCTCTCGCACCGGTTTGTGGTTCTGTTCGCGACGATAGCCCAACACCAGTGACAAAAAAAACAGCTCCTCTGCCACAAACCACCGTTTAGCGGTGATAGCCTCATCAAAATTGTGCGGTTGGTGCATCATGCATAGCATAGCTTTTTTATCATAACTTAAACCCAACTCGGTTAAAACCACCTCAGGCACCAAGCTCTCAAGCCGTTCAGGTAACACTTTTAAAGCCTCAGCTATTGCCTTGGCTACCTTGTGTTGGGTCAACTTGCCCGCCAACCTATAGATAGCAGGCAAACATTTAAAATGCACAGGAGTCTCTGAGTAGCCCTCAAACTCAAAGCTACTCGCTTGCCATGCGTTGTAGTTCCATTGAAAGGAGGCAAAAATGTAAAATCGCTCACCCACCGTCAACTTGTCTGCCAAAAAACTGCGCCCAAAGCACACCAGAAAAGCACTCACCGTGCCATCACTAATCTCCACCTTCAGCACTCGATCTCGTTCTTTGCCTGCACTAATGTAGCTATGACTTACAACCTCCACCACATAGGCGGCAGGTGTTCCCTCTTCTATGCTCGCCAAAGGTAAAATATCGAGCCTGTTTTCATAACGCACAGGGTAATGCTGCAACAGTTGCCGAAGATTAACAACACCTAAGCTAGCCCAATCTTTTTGTCCTTCAGGACCAATGCCCTTAATGGTATTCAAGCTTAAGTCAACATCTTCTAAATACATAATTATAACGGAATGAGCCTTGTGAGCAAATAAAGTGATACTAAAAGGATTTTCATAAGAAACCAACACCCCACGAAGGCGATGATAGCAATCAAGAGTAAGGTGCGAATCTTAACCATCCTTTTAGGTGCAATCACAGAACGCACTTTATTGGTTATGGGCATCGTCCAACGGTCTAAAAAGGCCATCGTGCTGTAAGATGTTGTTGTAGAAAAACTGACAATCAATCGAGCTATGAGAAGCAATAAGATTAAAAATATTAGCATAACTAAGAGTGAACCTATGGAGGAGATGACAAACCAAATAAGATCTCTTGCTGCCACAAAAGTACCGTTAGACACCGCACGGAATATCATTTGAACCATTTGTAAAAAGATAATAGCCCATAAAAAAGAGAGATCAAGCCCAGCAAATACCCTAAAGCGAATGCCTCTAAACAGGCTAAGATACGGTTCGGTAAGTGAATAAACCACACCTGCAACAGGACTGTTGTGCAACGAGGGTATCCACGATAGAATAGCCCTAGCCATTAAAATCCAAAAATAAATTTGAATGAGGGTGAGAACTAAGTTTATTAGTGATGGCATAATAGCATCATTATAGCTCTATTATGCCATCTTTACAAGCTCAATCGCTCTATTTTAATAAAGACCGTGTTCCTCACGATACTTTCTGTACATAATTATCGGGCTGTCCTGCTCTAACAAATGTTCCCCCATGTGAAGGCTGGTTTTGTCGGGGCTTTGCGTCTCCACCACCACGCGATCTTCGGCGGCAATTTTAAAGCTAAAACGGGTGCCTATCCATCGCACAAGAGGTCCTATTAATGGCATTTTATGATAATAGCGAATATACAGCAGCGAGTTGTGTTCATCAACCGGCACAAAGGCAATCATCACACGAGCTGTGGGCAACAAGTAGTTTTGCCAAATATTGGGCCACAGCACCTCTATATGAAATCGTGAAAAATCAGGCTTCACCATCTCTTTCATACTCTTAGCCACTTGCCCTGCTTCCTTTTCGTTAGAAGCACTAAAAATTAGGCCCTGCTCATTTTGCTCCACATACGGCCCATTCACTACAGTAGCCCCACCCCGCCCAATCGTTTTTTTATGCACAAAGGGCAGGTGAATCACATCTAATTGATTTTCTAAACACCGTGTGTAGTGGCATTTCCAATCCATTGCTATGGATTTGTATGGCATATCACCTGCTAAGTTATCAAACCATGGAATTGCAGGATAGCTTGTGAGTTTTTGTCCATACCACATCCAGATAAAACCATGCTGTTCACGTGTTTCATAGCAATGCACACAAAACTGTTCCCCAGGCTTAACACTCTCTCCATTGGCAGGGATCGCCGTCGCCATACCCTCGGGGGCAAAGCGAATACCATGAAATGGGCACTGTAACTCACCATTTTTACCCAGCTCACCCGCAGCCAAGCTTGCCCCACGATGCGGACACTTGGTGTCTGAAATCACAGGCACACCAGTTGGAGTACGATAAATGACTAAATCTTGCCCAAAACGACGCAAAGCGTGTGGCTTACCCGCTTTCAGCTCATCACTCGGTAAAACCACATACCAAGCAAGGCGCTGTTCTTTCTCTACCATAAATAACTCTCTCCCTTACCCTCAATATACATAAAAAACTAACAACTGCCTAGCGATTATAAAAAAAAGTGGTTTGATCTTTTAGATGATTCTATGTTACAATTTTGTAATATATTGATATTGCATAAGCTAAGGAATTACAACATTATGGAACAAAAAATTGTCATTATTGGTGGAGTAGCCGGTGGAGCCACCACCGCTGCTCGCCTACGCCGTTTAAACGAAAACGCTCAAATCATCATCTTTGAACGTGATGACTACATCTCTTTTGCCAACTGTGGACTACCCTACTATATCGGAGGGGTCATCACCAGCCGAGACCAGCTGTTACTGCAAAGCCCTGAGTCCTTTAAAGCCCGTTTTAATGTGGATGTGCGTGTGCACAGCGAAGTTACCGCTGTGGACACCGCAGTTAAAACCGTTACTGTTACCGAGCGCACGGGCAAAACCTACACCGAGACCTACACACAGCTGGTGCTGTCTCCGGGAGCTAAACCGCTCATGCCTCCCATTCCGGGCATTAACAGCGACCGTATTTTTATTATGCGCAACGTGGCAGACACTGACCGTATTAAAAATCATGTTACCTCTCAAACCCCTAAAAACGCCCTTGTGATTGGTGCCGGCTATATTGGTATCGAAATGGTAGAAAACTTGGTTGAGCTGGGTATTGAAACCACCCTCATCGAGGCAGCTCCTCAAGCGCTTGCACCATTTGATGGTGAAATGGCGCGAATCATTGAACACAGCCTTGTGCAGCACGGAGTGACTCTGCTTATTAATGAAAAAGCAGTCGCCTTTACCCAAACCGATTCAGAGATCTCAGTAACGCTTGAGTCGGGAGCGACGCACTCTGCCAGCATGATTATTTTAGCCATTGGCGTGCAGCCGGACACCAAGTTTTTGCAAAACAGCGGCATTGAGATGGACGCACGGGGCTACATTAAAACCAACGCCCACATGCAAACCAACCAGCCTGAAGTGTTCGCTCTTGGCGATGCCGTGCTAGTGCATGAAATTGTGGGGGGTAAAACTATTCCTATCCCTCTAGCAGGACCTGCCAACCGTCAAGGGCGCATTGTGGCTAACAACATCAATGGGGCTAAAGAGAGTTATTTAGGGGCACTGGGCACATCTATTCTCAAAATATTTGATATGACCGCATCTGCCACGGGTAACAATGAACGTACTTTAAAAGCCACAGGCACACCCTATCAAGCCATTTACATTCACCCCAACAGCCATGCAGGCTACTATCCAGGGGCGACTCCTCTCACCATTAAAGTGTTGTACAACCCAGCCAATGGGCAAGTATTAGGGGCGCAGGCCTTGGGCTATGAAGGTGTGGACAAATTTATTGATGTGGTAGCCACCACCATTAAGTTTAAAGGCACAATGGAAGACCTAAGCGAGCTTGAGCTTGCCTACGCACCGCCGTACTCCTCGGCAAAATCGCCTGCCAACATGGCTGGATTTGTGGGCCGCAACATTATGGACGGACTGATGCCTGTGGCACAATTTGATGAAGCCCTGAACCTAAAAGCCGACCAATTGTTGTTAGATGTTCGTGATGCCTCTGAAGTGCAAGCAGCCGCTTTGCCAAACAGCATTCACATTGCGGTGAACGAGTTACGCCATGGTAAAGGGTTGGACAAGCTAGACAAAAACAAAGAAATTTTGGTTTATTGCGCCGTGGGTGTGCGTGGTTATATTGCCACCCGTTTCTTGCTAAGCCAAGGCTACAAAGCCCGTAACGTGTTAGGGGGTATGCGCATTAAGCCCGGCTTTACTGCCCTAGCCCCTGTGGAAGGTAAAAAAAAACTTTAAATCATAACCCTGATGTGGCGTGTGTGCCCATGAAGGAAGTGGATTTGTGTGGCTTGCAATGCCCGGGACCGTTGATTGAGCTTAAAAAAGAACTGGATGCTTTGACATTAGGGGAAATAATTAAAGTTTCAGTCTCCGACCCGGGTTTTTGTAACGACATTGAAGGCTGGACCGCCTGCACCGGCAATTCGTTGCTTCAAGTGCAAACCACCAAAGGCATTACCGAAGCCGTGATTCAAAAAGGCTGTGATGGAGGCGACCAACCCACCGTTTGCAACACGCAAAATGGGCAAACGATCGTCGTGTTTAGCAACGACTTGGACAAAGCCATTGCCGCCTTTATTATTGCCAATGGGGCAGCCAGCATGGGGCAAAAAGTCTCGCTCTTTTTCACCTTTTGGGGTTTGTCGGTAGTAAAGAAAACCGCCACCACGCCACAAAAGAAAACCTTGCTTGAAAAAATGTTTAGCCTTATGTTGCCGAAAGACAGTCATCATTTGCCGCTCTCTAAAATGAACATGGGTGGCATGGGGGCAAAGATGATTCGCTTTACCATGAAGAAAAAAAACGTGCTAACCCTTGAAGCCCTGATGCAGCAAGCCATTGACAGCGGAGTTGAACTCATCGCCTGTACGATGTCTATGGATATTATGGGTGTGAAGGAAGAAGAACTGGTGAAAGGGGTGCAACTGGGAGGCGTGGGCTACTATTTGAGCAAAGCCGACCAAGCCAATAAGAACCTGTTTATTTAGTTTGCATTGTGTAGTAAAAAGCCCAGCGTCTGCTGGGCTTTTTATTTAAGAGAAACGCACACCATCTATTTTAAAGGAAGGCTAGCGATGACTTGGTCGATCATCTTACTTATGCAGGATATCCCAAAATTCCTGTCTTTTAGCGTAAGCATCAAACACTTTTTCATCCAATAATTTCATTTTGAGAGGTTCATATAAAGGTAATTTTATCTTTTGCCATCTTTTATATATAGTGGGTAAAGTCGTATCCATAAATATAAGATTTCCCAACTGTTCCGTAACCTCTTTGCTGCTAAATAAGATCAATAGGTTGTTTTTTGTAATACCATATTTATTATGGTCGTTCAAAACTCTAAAAAATTGTAATTCCTTAGTATATATTGAATTAATATCCTTTTTGTAGACAAACCCAACATCACCAATGCGATAACTTCCTCGACGCACGAAAACTATGTCCTTTTCTTGTAATGTTCTATTCTTCCATTGTAGCCGTTGGAACTCACTCTCTGGAATACTATCCATTTCATTTATATTGATCTCTAAATTCACAATATCTTTTACTCTTATATAAGGATATTCGCCTTTACCTTTAAAATGAGACGATGGGGAGCCATGCCCTTCAAAAGACTCTAAAATACCTTCGGCGATTAAATTCTCTATAGTCACCATATCTTTTTCTGTTTCGGTGCATAATTCAAAATAATATCTTGGTACATAAATATCTTCAGCCACAACTCTACTTTGCTTTATCTCCTTGATATATTCATTATTAAAGTTTTTTTGTGCTAATAAAGAAAGAATCCCAGGAATGTCATCCGCTATTGTCGTGGTCAGTATATTGTTTTCATAATCAAAAATATACTTGGGGTTACCCTGTGGAGTATGTCCCACTTCCTCTATTTTAATCATTTTCACTATATTATCTTCAAGATCCTTTTCGTCCTTTTGCAAAATAATCGATATACATTTTGCATTATTAAAGGGTCTAAAGGTATCATGGGGTAAATCTAGGATAGCCAGTATTTTATAATTTTTAAAAAATAAGTCTCTAAAAATTTTATAAGAGGGGGCGTGAAAAACCACTTCAGATAAAATGATCCCAAGAATACCTTTCGGTTTTAACAACGCTAAAGACCGCTCGAGAAATGCAATATCTACCTTATGACTACTATATTGAAACGCTAAATCATTGTCAATAATAATCTTTTTACCAAATGGTGGATTAGTCAAGACTAAATCAAAAGAGTGTAAATTGATATCATAGGATTCAAGTATGCTTTGTGTTGATAAACTATTTAAAACCTTAATACCTGATTTCCCATCTCCTATTACTGCCATATAAGCTTTGCAAAATTTAGCCAAAAAGTCGTCTTTTTCTATACCAAAAACTTTTTTCATCGCATAATCTTTTTGATCTTCCTGCGTTGCTAACTCACTAATCCCTATTTTACTTATATTTCCCCATACATGGAGCATTGTTTCAATTAAAAACCCACCACTTCCGCAAGCTGGGTCTATAATCTTATCAGACTTTTGTGGATTTACTATTTCGACCATAAGTTTAATGATGTTTTTAGGAGTAAAAAATTGCCCATTTTCTCCTTTTAAAGAATACCCCACTATGCTCTCAAAAGCATCCGATAAAACATTACGACTTGAATCAGTTAAGGAATATCTTTGTAACTGCGAAACAATATAGGATACCGATTTACTGGTAAGAGTTATTTCGTCTTTAGAAGAAAAAACTTCATCATATTTTAGTTTGACCTTTTCAAAAATATCTTTTACCCTAATGGCTGTTTTTTCATCATCATCCTCTGTGAGATAAAACCCCATATATTCGCTATCTGGTGTGAATTTTTCAATATACACCTTGCATAAAACAATATTAATTATCTCTTTCGCGATATTTTCATCTCGAGTCGTCCCTACTTCAGAACCTGCCACATATGCTCTGAGTCTCTTAAATATCATTGGTAAATTATTAGCACTAATGAGATCTGATTTTTTTATCTGCTCAGAAATATCTTGAAAATTTTTCATGGGGATATTATGCTTATCCACATAATCAACCTTACCATTAAGAAATATTTTCTTTATATATCTAGTATCTTCACCGTTTGTCCACACACCCCATACGACCTCGCTATCAAAATCCATGTAATTTTTCAATTGAATGAAACCTTCTTGATATTGTGGCTTTTTTGTTTCAACAAATATTTTGACAACCCCATTTTCTCTGATGGCGATATCAACCGGTAAAGAACGTCTTGTATCCGATGGACTTTTTTTTACAGGATATTCCAAACTTATATCTTCTCTTAAGTATTTATAATCATTAATTATAATATTAATGTACTCTTGTCGTACTATTTCCTCTGGTGTTTCTTTACTCTTTTCTTTTAGTAATATATTCTTCATTCTGAAATTATCACCATTTAAACCAATACTTAGCCAAAGAACAGTATGGAAGCAAGGGATTCTTACTCTACATAGTAGAGTAAGATCAATAGGCTAGTCTGTTGATCTTACTCTACATAGTAGAGTAAGATCAATAGGCTAGTCTGTTGAATTTCGAGATATTATACGATTTTCTGCGAGGCATTATAAATAAAAAAGCCCAGTCAAACTGGGCTATCAAGAAAGCATTTAGAGGATAAAATAAAGATAGAGAGCCTGTGCTAGTGCCCCGATGCCGATAGGCTAAGCTCTAGAATCCATAACAGAGTAGATTCTTTTAATGTGGCACCCAGTCGACCGCTTTTGAACAAATAGTTTGGCAACATCGGCAATGCTAAAACGATCAGCAAAATCGACATCAACCCAATGATGTAGAAAACTAACGATGTGTCAATCTGCTGCAGTACACAGTACTGCCCAATGGCTAGCATTAACCCAGCCAAAACAGCCGAAAAGAACATCATTATCCGTTCGCCTTTACTCAACTGGTTATAGGACTGCTCTACCTCAGTTTCACTCCAATGTAATAGCTTTACCCACCATTCTGAAAAGCCTTTTTTGCTCAACCATAACCCCGAAATTACAAAGTAAATCACCGTGGCTATTAATAGATGCACAACAAACATGCCTATCTCCTTATATATAAAAAGCCCCAAACGGGGCTTAAAAAGCAGTGAAAGCAAAAATTATTTTTTCTTGCCACCACGAAAACGTACTACGCTATCAACAGCTAAACAGAGCACCGCAACACTCACCAATAACATCACGTCGCCTACTTTGATATCCTTAACCACAATAGTCAGCACACTCAAAGCACTTAATACCAAAGCCATAATTCTTAATACATACGACATTTTTCTTCTCCTCATTCTCTGCCTATGAAAAACCATTAAAAAACCACACACAACACTTATAATAAAAAAAACCTAGCGACAACCTACTCTCCCACATTACTGCAGTACCATCGGCGAGAAGAAGCTTGACTACCGTGTTCGGTATGGGTACGGGTATTTCCCTCTTCTCTATTATCACTAGGATTAATTTCTTAATTTGCTCGTTTACCAACTCACCAGAGTAAGTAAACTATGTCCTTTCAAAGGGATAAAGAATAATATGGTCAAGCCTCACGACTCATTAGTACTGCTCGATTAAACATGTTACCATGCTTACGTCTACAGCCTATCAACCGCGTAGTCTTCGCGGGTTCTTTAGGAGGTATTAAACCTCAGGGAATTCTCATCTTGAAGCCGGCTTCCCACTTAAATGCTTTCAGCGGTTATCCGTTCCTAACTTGGTTACCCAGCGATTGCTCTTGGCAGAACAACTGGCACGCCAGAGGTTAGTCCACATCGGTCCTCTCGTACTAAATGCAGATCTCCTCAAAATTCCAACGCCCACAGCAGATAGGGACCGAACTGTCTCGCGACGTTCTGAACCCAGCTCACGTACCGCTTTAAATGGCGAACAGCCATACCCTTGGGACCTGCTACAGCCCCAGGATGCGATGAGCCGACATCGAGGTGCCAAACTTCACCGTCGCTATGGACGCTTGGGTGAAATCAGCCTGTTATCCCCGGAGTACCTTTTATCCGTTAAGCGACGGCGCTTCCACTCGCGACCGCCGGATCACTAAGACCTACTTTCGTACCTGCTCGACCTGTTGCGTCTTGCAGTCAAGCTACCTTCTGCCTTTGCACTTTTCTCTTGATTTCTGACCAAGATAAGGTAACCTTCGCGCGCCTCCGTTACTCTTTAGGAGGCGACCGCCCCAGCCAAACTGCCCGCCTGACAATGTCCCAGTACCAGATAATGGCACCGGTTAGAAACCTAAACAACAAAGGGTGGTATTTCACCAACGACTCCATTCAAGCCAAAGCCCAAACTTCATAGTCTCCCACCTATCCTACGCATCATTGCCCAAATCTCAATATCAGGTTACAGTAAAGGTTCACGGGGTCTTTCCGTCTAACTGTGGGTAATCGGCATCTTCACCGATACTTCAATTTCACCGAGCCTAGAGTCGAGACAGTGTCCGGATCGTTACGCCATTCGTGCGGGTCGGAAATTACCCGACGAGGAATTTCGCTACCTTAGGACCGTTATAGTTACGGCCGCCGTTTACTGGGGCTTCAATTCTCAGCTTCGCAATAAATTGCTAACCGATCCTCTTAACCTTCCAGCACCGGGCAGGCGTCAGCCCCTATACTTCCCCTTGCGGGTTAGCAGAGACCTGTGTTTTTGGTAAACAGTCGCCCGAACCTCTCTTCTGTCACCACCTTTCAGTGGTCATACTTATCCCGAAGTTACGTATGTATTTTGCCGAGTTCCTTAACTCTAGTTCTCTCGTACGCCTTAGAATACTCATCTCATGTACCTGTGTCGGTTTACGGTACGATTCCTAATAGCCTAATCTTAGAAACTATTTCTTGGCAGCCTGAATCCTATCCCTTCCAGCCCATTACGGCCTTACTCGTCACACCTTACCTAAAGATACGGATTTTCCTGTATCTACTCAAACGGCTTAGTGCTTAAACCACAATCCAATAAGTGGCGGATATTCTCCTTCTGCGTCGTTCCATCGAAGCTATTAGAAGTGCAGGAATATTAACCTGCTTCCCATCGACTACGCTTTTCAGCCTCGCCTTAGGGGTCGACTCACCCAGGGAAGACAACCTTTACCCTGGAAACCTTACATTTTCGGCGGGAGGGGATCTCACCCTCCTTTTCGTTACTCATGCCTGCATTCTCTCTTCCCATATCTCCAGCAAGCCTTCCGACTCACCTTCATCAACCTAGGGAATGCTCCTCTACCACTCTACGCTTATGCGTAGAATCCATGACTTCGGTATTGTGTTTAGCCCCGTTACATTTTAGGCGCACGTCGACTCGACTAGTGAGCTATTACGCACTCTTTTAAGGAATGGCTGCTTCTAAGCCAACCTCCTAGCTGTCTTTGCCGACATACTTCCTTCTCCACTTAACACAATTTTGGGACCTTAATCAATGGTCTGGGCTGTTTCCCTTTCGACCACGAACCTTATCGCCCGCAGTCTCACTCCCAATCTTTTAAATTAGCGTATTCAGAGTTTAACTAAGTTTGGTACCCAGTGACGGGCCCTAGCCTAATCAGTGCTTTACCCCGCTAATTGAACAATTGAGGCTGTACCTAAATACATTTCGAGGAGAACCAGCTATCTCCGAGTTTGATTAGCCTTTCACCCCTATTCACAGTTCATCACTGCCCTTTTCAGCGGACTAGTGTTCGGCCCTCCACTTGGTCTTACCCAAGCTTCAGCCTGACCATAAATAGATCACTCGGATTCGGGTCTACCACATGAAACTCATTCGCCCTATTAAGACTCGGTTTCCCTCCGGCTCCGCAACTTCTATTGCTTAACCTTGCTTCATATGATAACTCGCAGGCTCATTCTACAAAAGGCACGCCATCACCCCTATAAATAAAGGCTTTGACCGCTTGTAAGTCCATGGTTTCAGGTTCTATTTCACTCCCCTCCCGGGGTGCTTTTCACCGCTTCCTTCACAGTACTCGTTCACTATCGGTAGCTATCTCGTATTTAGTCTTGCAGGGTGGTCCCCGCAGATTCCGACAAGGTTTCACGTGTCTCGCCGTACTTAAGAAATGTGCCAATGAGACATATCTATTTCGCTTACGGGATTTTCACCCTCTTTGATTATCCTTCCCAAGATATTCAGCTATATATATGTTTTCTTACTCATCCAGGTCGTTTACGCTCCCCGCACACACTCTTGCAACCCCACCACAGAAACGCCGTAAAGCTATAATCTGCAAATGGTTTAGACTCTTCCCTTTTCGCTCGCCGCTACTAGGGGAATCTCGTTTGATTTCTTTTCCTGTAGGTACTTAGATGATTCACTTCCCTACGTATGACTTATTCACCCCTATTTTATTCAAGGTGATATACTAGCTTGTAAGCTAGTGGGTTACCCCATTCGGACACCGTGGGATCAAAAGTTGTTTGCACCTCCCCCACGCATTTCGCTGCTTACCGCGTCCTTCTTCGCCGGATAGCTCCAAGGCATTCCCCATGGACTCTTAATTACTTGACCATATTATTCTTTATCCCTTCTCTAGTGCGAATCGTACTAAACTTTATGGCTAAGCGCTTCTCGCTACCTTAAAACCGTTTATGCTACTCTTTCTGTCTATCAGGCATTCTCTGCAACTCTCCGTTGCTTGCTTGATGTTGTTACTATAACTCACTCATTCATTTATGTCAATCCCTCTTCTGCCTCTTTTCTCGAAAAATTACCCTCTATACCCCCAAAATTAACCCCATTTCCTTCATTCAAAACACTTTATGCTTTTTGAAAATATTTTTATATCACCTCTCTATAAGCATGATTTATAGCTCTTGACACTTAACTACTAACTCTTATACTTAAATACTAAGGGTCATACCTCTAAATACATAAATACGTATTTACGGTGGATACTTTACAATTTTAGTTGCTACTTATATATGTAGGGGAGAACTTTTTGATGCGTATTATAGACGATGTGAAGCTAGACTTTAAAGATGTGTTGTTTATGCCCAAGCGTAGCACTCTTGCGAGTCGCCAGCAGGTTAGTCTCACCCGAGAGTATCGCTTTAAACACAGCAAGCAAACATGGCACGGCATACCTATTATTGCCGCCAATATGGATGGAGTTGGCACAGTTGGCATGGCAAAGGTTCTAGCTGAGCATGGGCTGTTCACCACATTGGTAAAAAGCTTGGCAAAAGAGGTCATCGAAGAGCTGGCTGGCACGGTAAGTGTAAACAGCTTTGCGGTTAGTACCGGCATTGGTGATAGAGACTGGCATCGAGTGCAAGAAGTGCTAGACACTAATCCGTCATTGAATTTTATTTGTATTGATGTCGCGAATGGCTACAGCGAGCATTTTGGGCATTTTTTAGAAAAGGTGCGTAACCAGTACCCCAACCACACCATCATTGCGGGGAATGTGGTTACGGCAGATATGACTCAAGAGCTTATTTTGCGTGGAGCTGACATTATTAAAGTAGGCATTGGACCGGGCTCGGTCTGCACGACACGCAAGCAAACGGGGGTGGGGTTTCCACAATTGAGTGCTATTATTGAGTGTGCCGATGCAGCTCATGGCTTAGGGGGGCATATCATCTCCGATGGGGGCTGCACCAATCCTGGAGATGTCGCAAAAGCTTTTGGAGCAGGGGCTGACTTTGTGATGCTGGGCGGGATGCTGGCAGGACATGACGAAGGCGGTGGCGAACTGCACACGGAGTATTATTTGACTGGGCAAGTGCACCCAGAGACCAAGCAGCCTCGGCTTGAAGAAAAAAAAATGGTGCAGTTTTATGGTATGAGTAGCGATGTAGCTATGGAAAAACATGCTGGTGGCGTTGCGGAGTATCGCAGTAGCGAGGGTAAAGTGGTTCGTATTCCTTACCGTGGCTCGGTAAATACGACGGTGTTGGACATTTTGGGCGGTTTACGTAGCACCTGCACTTACGTTGGGGCACCCTCTTTGAAGCAGCTGAGTAAATGCACCACCTTTATACGCGTTACCCAGCAGATTAACAACATCTTTTCTTAAGCATAAGTTCTTGGAGGTTATCATGCTATACAAACTTAAAAATACCCAGCCTACTGTGGGCGAAAACTGTTTTATTGCCCCTAGTGCTGATGTGATTGGGGCAGTTACCTTAGGAAACAATGTGTCTGTTTGGTTTAACAGCACATTGCGTGGCGATGATGCCTCCATTACTATTGGTAACAACTCTAATGTGCAAGACAATGCTCTTGTTCATACAGAAGGTGCGCATCCAACTGTCATAGGGGAGAATGTGACCATTGCCCACAGCACAGTGATTCATGCCTGTACCATTGGTGATGACTGCATGATTGGCATAGGAGCTATTGTGCTGTCTGGGGCAGTCGTTGGCGCGGGGTCTTTAGTAGCGGCAGGCTCTCTTGTTAAAGAGCATCAGGTTATTCCACCGGGCAGCATAGCTATGGGACGGCCGGTTTCTATCATCAAACCCATAACCCCTGAACTCACCTTACGCATTAAAAATAATGCTCAGCACTATCTACATAACGCAACCATTTATAGGGATAAGCTTAAACCATTGTAAATTAAGGAAACAGTTATGTTAATGCTCTTCTTTTCTAACACAACAGTTCTCTTAGTGCTTTTATGGCTAGGTATCTCTTTACCGATGAAAGCTAACGCACAAGAGAGCAGTTTGGGTCGCTCATACGACGTAATTATTGCTTCGGAGAAATTCCAGGGTGATGATGAATATTTTACCAAGATCACCTCTACGTCTAACTTTCTATTCACCACACACCAATCCCCATTCAATAGCTTATTTTTTATCCTAGACTCAATAATGTTCCTCGCTCCAGAACTTTTTAATAGCGACCCGATCGTGTTAATTTTGGGTTCATCCCCCTGTGCCACTGCAATCTCGGTCAATTTCCCCACAGTGCCACGCCCGCGTCCTGAGGCGGTGCTGTTTCCTTGGTCTCAGCCTCCCCTAGACATAGAGCGGCTAGCCTTCACTAATGAAACTTTTATGATGATGCAAAGCCGTGATCCCAATCAACTGCAAATCTCTCTTAAAATTATTGCCGAAGGGGAGTCATGGGCCTCTATTAGACGCTTTTTACAGCAAGCTCATGAATTTTTTATTCTTCAGTAATCAAAAAACTCAGCCATAATGAAAAAATAAAAAAAATGCCCTCCACACTCCTTACTTCCATGCTACAATAAGTATCATGACATAAAATAGAAAGGTATAGGAGTTATTTTTATGAAAAAGGTTTTATCTCTCTTAAGCTTGCTTTCGCTCACCCTCATTAGTTGTGGCGGTGGAGGACAAGCTCAAAATAGTATTCAAGTAGCCGTAGAGTCTACCTATGTGCCTTACTTTGCCGAGCTGGCTAAGGCTTTTAACCAAATTAACGACACCAATATTCAGGTGGTTTCTGTAAAAATGTTTGATGTGCTGGATGCTTTACCCCATCAAAAAGGCAACTCAGCTGATATATTGATGACCCCTCATGACCGTATTGGTAGCATGGCGGTGCAACAGCTTATCATGCCCCTTAATATTGACATAACAGGCTACACCGAAGCGGCCCAAACCTCTTCTACCTTCCGTGGTCAAACCTATATGATACCTATGTCTACTGACACCACTTTACTTCTTTTTGATAAAAACAAAACACAAACCGCCCCCACCTATCTTAATGAATTGCCAGCAGCCGATTTTGTAGCCAAGTTTACCGACTTTTACTACAGTGCTGGGTTAGTTCATGCTTTTGGTGGCTACATCTTTAATGATGGCAACCCGAATGACATTGGGCTTAACAATGCCGGAGCCGTGCGTGCCGGTGAAGTAGCTCAGGCCTTTTACAACAGTGGCACTAATGCGTGGACTTTGATGCGCGATGACACGATTGCCAATGATTTAATGCTCAAACTTCTTATTGATGGCGATGTTAAATTCATTATTAATGGACCTTGGACCGTGCATGATCTTATGGTTGCTGGGGTCGATGTGGGTGCAGTGCCTATTCCTAGTTGGGATGGAACATTGCCTTATCGTCCATTAGCATCAACCAAGGGCATGGCTATCAACAACTACAGCCGTCATAAAGAAGTAGCCCTTGAGTTCCTTAACTTCATCAACTCAGCTGAACATGCACAGGCATGGCACACCGCTACCCAAGAGGTTTCCCCTCACCGTCAAATGGTTTACCCTGCCGACTCGCTTGCTCAGGTGGTTTTTGATGCCTCGGCCATTGGGGTGCCTATCCCAAACATTCCTGAAATGATGTATGTTTGGGAGCCTATGCGTGTGGCCTTTATGCAGATTGCTTCAGGACAAAATATCACGGCTGCTCTTAATGCTGCTGTATCCGACATTCAGCACGATATTGATAACATGTAAGCCTTGGTTTACTGTAAGAAGGGGAGCGGAAACATCTCCTTCTTACCCCATTTTTGAGAAAGAAGGACAATTATGAAACCAAATGTTGCCTTTACTATATCGTTTTTGATACCCGGTAGTGCCCATTTTTTTTACAAACGTTTTAAAGTCGGGTTGGCTGGTATTACGATACTAGGTATAGAATTACTTACATTTTTAAAGTTTATGCTTCCCAACTTTAGGTTACTATCGGTGCGCCACACCGCTGGCGAATTTGCAGGGCGTGTTACCATCGGGGCTGAACCCTTTGTGGATGATTCCTTTCTTATTTTAGTAGCTGCCGTTTTGGGCATATTACTTCTCATGATTTATGCGGTTATTCACTATGGGTTTGCCCGTGATGCCCGCCACATTGGCGACCAGATTCAGAATCAAGGCTTTGCGGTAAGCAGTGCTGAACGATTTAAAGAGCTAGCTAGTGAAATCATTCCCAATGCCATCACCGCCCCCAAATTTATTCTGATCTTTATCTTCATGCTGTTACCGGCAGTCATCTCGGTGGTGATTGCCTTCACCAACTACCGTCGCCCTATTTTACCCCCAGCCTTTCTTATTGAATGGCGAGGCATGGAAAACTTTATTAGAGTATTGACCGACGAGCGTACCAGTGCGGTGTTTAGAGACACCCTTTCGTGGACGATTATCTGGACCTTTTCGGCCTCAGCTCTCACCATTGCTTTAGGCACCATGCTGGCTATTGTGGCTAATAACAAGCACATTAAAGGCAAGAAATTTTTTAGAACTATCTTTATTTTACCATGGGCTGTGCCGGCCTTTTTAACAATTTTGGTGTTTCAGTTGTTTTTCTCCAAAATTGGAGCAATGAACACATTAGTCATCCCGTTCTTTTCGGGCAACCCTTATGACACCGCTACGGCAATCGGATTTTTATTAAGATCAGATATTGCCAAAGTTACCATCATTCTGATTCAGGCATGGCTGGGGTTTCCCTATATTTTCGTGTTGGTTACGGGGGTTTTGCAAACCATTCCAGATGATTTGTATGAGGCAAGTGGCATTGATGGGGGCAACCCGATTAGCAATTTTTTCGACATCACCCTACCCCTCATTCTCATCAGCGTAGCCCCGGTGTTCATCACGCAGTTCACTTTTAACTTTAATAACGTTCTCATCATCTATATTTTGGGAGAAGCTGTGGTTAAACCCATTGGGGCTATGTATGGACCCCTTGAGACCATCGCCTCGCTCGGTTTCCGCCTGATGTTAGATGCACGTTATAATGAAGCAGCAGTTTTTTCGCTTATTGTAAGCACGGTTGTTGCAGCCATTGTGCTGTTCTCATGGCTTAAAATGGGCGCATTCAAAAATGAGGAGGTCATCTAAAATGGCAAAACCTGTCAATCAAAAATTAGGGAAATACCTATCATTGGGTCTTAGTTATGCTTTTTTAGGGGCTATGGTAATCATCATTCTATTCCCACTTTTGGTAACCGTTATGAATGCGTTTAACAAAAGCAACTCTCTCGCATCGCTCACGTTGATTCCGACCAATTTCAGCTTAACGCACAACTTTAAAGTGCTTTTCTCCACCACTGCCTACCTTAATTGGTACATCAATACCTTTTACATTGCCACCACCTCCATGGCGTTGGCTATCACCTTAGTTACCATTTCAGGCTTTATTTACTCTCGTTTCAGATTTAAATCTCGTAAGAGTTCCCTTATTTCGCTGTTGGTTATTCAAATGGTGCCCGCTTCAAGTGGGTTGATTGCTCTTTATGCGATGGCGAGTTCATTAGGTATTTACAGTTCGCCCCACTCCACACAGCTTACATATCTTTTTTTAATTCTTATATATGTAACCGGTGGCACTACAATGAACACCATCATTATGAAGGGGTATTATGATTCGATTCCACGAGATTTAGATGAGTCAGCATCGATTGATGGGGCGACGCATTTTCAAATTTTTAAAGATATTTTGTTACCGTTGGTAACGCCGATGATTGTGGTGCTGGGTATTTTCTGCTTTTTAGCCCCTGTGGGTGATGTGGTGATGCCACGCTTCTTGTTGATTAGCTTGCACAGCCGAGACAACACCTTGGCCTTAGGGCTTAATTCGTTGGTAACGGACTTTAGAAACTCTAATCCGAACATTTTTGCCGCTGGGGCTATGTTAGCAGCCATCCCACCGGTGTGGCTTTTTTACAGATTTCAGCGATACATTGTTGGCGGTCTTATGGCCGGAGGAGTAAAAGGATAAATGAGTAAAATAGAACTACGAGGCATTAGAAAAAAATACCCCAACTCTGATGCGTATGCCGTGCAAGACTTTAATTTAGAAATTGCTGCCGGTGAATTTATTGTGTTTGTTGGGCCTTCGGGGTGTGGCAAATCCACCACCTTGCGTATGATTGCAGGACTCGAAGATATCACCGAGGGTGATTTCTTGATTGACGGGGTAAAAGTGAATAATTTAAGCTCCAAAGATAGAGATATTGCCATGGTGTTTCAAAGTTATGCCCTTTACCCCCACATGAGCGTGCGCGACAACATTGGATATGGGTTAAAACTACGGCATGTTAATAAAGACGACATTAAAAAACGGGTAGATAAAATCGCCTCTTATTTAGGCGTAGAGCCTTATCTTGAGCGCAAGCCCAAAGCCCTCTCAGGCGGACAACGCCAGCGCGTTGCCCTTGGTCGGGCGATGATTCGTACCCCAAAAATTTATCTTATGGATGAACCGCTCAGCAACCTTGATGCAAAACTGCGTACCACAACTCGTACGGAAATCTCCCGAATGCACAGGGCCAAAGGAGCCGTTACTATTTACGTGACCCATGACCAAGTGGAAGCAATGACCATGGCAGACCGCATTGTGTTGATGTCTATGGGCGAAGTACAGCAAATTGGGCCGCCAAAAGAGCTGTATACCAACCCCCGCAACCTGTTTGTTGCCACCTTTATGGGTATGCCCCCGATGGCAACCATCAAAGGCCGCTATCATGAGGGTCAGTTTAGTTGCAAAAAGTTCACCATCAAGCTGAACGAAGAAGACTGTGCTATTCTTACCCAGCATGGGTATGAAGGCAAAGAGGTACGGATGGGTGTGCGGTCAAGTGCCATTAAGCATGGAATTATTGCCGAACATGCTTTTCCGGGGGGCATTATTACGATTGAGCCGATCAATGTGGAGTATTTGGGCGATAACTCAAGTGTGTTTTTTGAACCAGAACCGGGCAGTATTTTTATTGCGTCGGTGGATGCCAATGCAAAAATTGAACTTGATGAGTCGACCCAATTGGTGATTGACACCGACAATTTGCACTTTTTTGATATAACCAGCGAGAAATCTATTAAATATGACCACAACTTCGCAAAAAATAACTGATATGCTCTTGCTTTTTGGCATGGGTCTTATTATTTTAATAATAGGATTCATGCTTATTGTAACTAGGTTAGGTAAGTCCTCCTTCACTTACCAAGCTTTTAAACAAGCTAGCAACGAGTTATCTGAAACTCTGCTTGATCACCTCCCATTAGATCAAGCAGAGTTTCTTCATATCCATCTACTTACGCTCTCACTGGAGGAAGTAAACAGCCGCTACACCGAACTCACCCCTCACTTTCCGGGAAACTCAGCCTATACTGTAAGTTCATACGCCCAAGTGAGAGAAATGGCTAAAATCGCCTTAAGCCTTGCTCAACAAAGCTTTAACACATCTAATGTGCAGGTGGTAAATGCTGTTTACACCACCAACAGCGGGTTTAGTGCCTTGGTGCGCCAGCCCCAGCCTTATCTTTTTTTTGCCACCAATGCTGATAAAAGTGCCATCCTTGCCATTAAAGTGACGCCCACGGTGGATGATATCCATATGGCACGGTTGCTGTGGCCTATTGAGCAAAGTACCAACCTGTTAGAAACACAGCTGGCTGTGCAAAAACTGTTAGTGGTTTTTAATGAAATAAAACGCTAGTCCACTTTCCGGCAAGGAGCATATCACTATGCAAATTTCTTTAGGCAAAAACCAATTTCCAAATATAGCACGCCTTGAAGAGGCTGTTTACCTTTTAACGAATGGCCTAGGCGGTTACTCCTCGCTCACCTTGGCAGGCTCGCTCACACGGGGCGATCATAGCCTATTTATGGCGAGCTTGTTGCCCCCAAGTCAACGTTGTAACCTAGTGCGTAAAGTGGATGAGACCATAACAATAGAGGGTAAAACCTACCCCTTGTCATCCCAAAGCTTTGTGAACCCAGCACACAACTTCACCTGTTTGGCTCATTTTACTTCCTTTAAACAAGAGTATCTGCCACAATTTGTATACCAAGTGAAAGGCATAACAATTACCAAAACCATAGTTATGGAACACGGCAGTAACACCTTGGGATTGCATTACCACATTGATAATCCACTTAATCACTCCATCTCTTTACGGCTTTCGCCCAAATATGTTTTTAAACCCAAAGGCGAACGGCTGGACACTTTGCCAAGCTTTGAATTAAACGAACAGAGCCTCACCTGTGAAGAGATCTCCCTCTACTACCAGCATAATGCCACGCATCACGGCAAAACTGCACCTACTTTAGAGCGTGATCTTTTTTTTCACTATGATGCACGCGATGGGCGTGATGCCTGCGATAGCCAAGTGGCATTGCACCACTTACTTTACACAAGTGCTGCAGAACAAGCTGATTTTCATCTTATCTTTAGCTTAGATGATGCCCCTAAAAATATCGATAGCCTTATGATGCAAGAAATAAACCGATTGAACACCCTCATGGAGCAAGCAAACGCCGAAACACCGTTAGCCAAAGCCTTGGTACGAGCGTGCGATCAATTTGTGGTGAATCGTGCGTCTACTCAGGCGGCCACGATTATTGCTGGTTATCCTTTTTTTACTGACTGGGGACGCGACACCATGATAGCCTTGCTGGGTTGCACCCTTGCCACCAATCAGTGGGCAACAGCCAAACAGATGTTTAAAACCTTTATAAAGTACGAACGGCGGGGACTGTTGCCCAACATCTTTCCCGAGCAGGGGCAAGAACCCCGCTATAACACCGTAGATGCCTCGCTCCTGTTTGTCGTAAGTCTTTATCACTACTACCAAGCTACAAACGACCTTAATTTTATCAAAAATGAAGCCTACCCCACCTTGCAAAACATCTTTACCTACTACAAAAATGGCACCGACCACCACATCACCATGCTGGCTAATGGTCTCATCAGCGCTGGGAGCGGATTAGAACAACTGACATGGATGGATGTCTGCTTTGATGGCACTCTGCCCACTCCCCGCCATGGCTGTGCCGTGGAGATAAACGCCCTGTGGTTCAACACCCTCTCCATCATTCACCACTTTAATCAGCTTTTACACATCACCCAACCCGAAATACCCGCCCTAATGGTTCGTGTCAAAACCAGTTTTATCAGTCTATTTTACAACCCAAAGACCTGTTGTCTCTATGACTACATCGCTCATGACGGCACACCATGCCCTCAAATCCGCCCGAATCAAGCCTTTGCCGTGGGCTTGCCATTTGCCTTGCTCGAACCCGACATGGCTCGCCAAGTGCTGCTGTGCCTGCACCAGCACCTCTACACACCTTTGGGGATGCGTACCCTTACCCCCACCGACCCGGAATTTAAGCCGATGCACACAGGCTCGCATTATGATCGAGATATGGCCTATCATCAAGGCACGGTATGGCCATTTTTATTGGGGGTCTATTTTATGGGGGTTATGAGCTATTATGAAAAGGATTCAGGGTTGTTTAAACAGATTGAAAGTCAGCTTGAGGCGTGGCAAAACGCTCTCTATGAGGGCTGTATTGGACAAATTGCCGAAATTTATGATGGGGAAAACCCCAGCGTATCACGCGGGTGCTTTGCCCAAGCATGGAGCGTGAGCGAAGCCTTACGCGTGATAAAAGAGTATGATAAACGCCTAGCCGCCCCTTAAGGGCGTGCCAGTGCTAAAATACGGGTGGATTTAGGGAACAACACCAGCGTAGCTGCCTGTGTGAACGGTAACCCCGTCGCCTGCACCTGTGTGTTGTCGGCGATTAAGGTCCAGGTACCAGCCGGTAAGGTGTACTCAGGTGTGTATGTATCGCCATTAAAAAACAACAGCACATCGCTATAGCTATCATTACCGGCATAATCGTGTAGATGCACCGCTATGGTGTGGCGGTCATCACCTTTTATAGGGGTGATAACTTTAGCCGCATGAAGGGTCTCTTTAACCAACCCTTGGTTAAAAATAGGGTGGGCTTTACGCAGAGCTATGAGACCTGCGTAGTAGTTAAAAATCGGTAAAGCCTTGGTTTTGTCATTATAATTCAACTGGTTCACACTATCAGTCAGGTTGTAACTATTGTCATTGCCTCCCTTGGTGCGCAACAACTCAACGCCGGCATGCAAAAAGGGTGTGCCTGTAGCGGTTAACACCAAGGCATTCGCCATCATCTGCATACGCATCAGCTCATCAAAGCTGGCTTTGGGGCAAGTGGCTTTTAGCTTGTCATAAAGAGTGTGGTTGTCATGGGCTGTAACGTAAGCGATGGTTTGCCGGCTGTTGTGGGCGTAGGGTTCAAACTTGCCGACGGGGACTAACGCCCCTAAAAAGCCAAACAGCGCTTCATCTTTACAGGCAGCATCGCCATTAACAAAACCGGGCTTAGAGGCTTTAAACACATAGCCTTTCACCCCATCACGAATGTCATCATTAAACACCGCAATGTCATCCATCTGCATGGCATGACGTTTCAAGGCTTGCTGTTCTTCGGGCAACACACAGCCACCGGCGTGCCAACCTTCCCCGTAGAGGATAGTATTAGGATTGATGGCACGGAGAGTTTTGGCTATCTCGTTCATGGTGGTGGTGTCATGAATCGCCATGAGATCGAACCTAAAACCATCAATATGATAGAGTTTAGTCCACATCACCAGCGACCAAATCATGTAGCGTCTAAACATAATGTGATCAGAAGCGGTTTCGTTGCCACAGTCTGATCCATCAGCAAACAACCCTTCGTCGTTTAAGCGAAAGTAATAGTCAGGCACTAACAGTTCCAAAGGGTGGTCGCCGCTTGAGCCAACGTGGTTGTAAACCACATCCATAATCACCCCCAGCCCCTGCTGGTGAATTTGCCTAACCATCTGGCGAAACTCGTGCATCCGCACATAGCCATCAGCAGCGTTGCTGCTATACGAACCTTCCGGTACAGTGTAGTTAAGCGGGTCATAGCCCCAGTTAAATTGCGGGACCTCAGGAGTGCTTTCATCAACGGATACAAAATCGAACACAGGTAACAAATGAAGGTGTGTTACCCCCAGCTCCACAATATGATCAATACCGGTGCTTTGCCCTGCACTGTTTTTAGTACCTGTTTCGCAAACCCCTAAAAACTTGCCACGGTTGGCAGGACTATGCGAGGTGGAAGGCGATAGGCTTAAGTCGCGCACATGGGCTTCATAAATAATCGCCTTGTCCATCGGCGTAGCACAAAAATTATCTTCTTTATTATAGGTTGCCAATAAGGCTTCTGCACCCACAATGAGGGTCCGTTTGCCATTCACCCCCGCCGATAGGGCGTACGGGTCGATAACCTCGTGCGTTACCCCTCGATTGGTTACGCTGTAGGTGTAGTACCGCCCCTCAAGGTTGGCAGGCAGGCTCATGTGCCACACGCCAGATGCCTGCAAGGTCATCGGGTGCGTGGCAATCGGCTGCCCTCCATCGCCTGCGGCATAAAGGTTTAGCACCATGGCACTTGCTGTGGGCGACCACACCGTAAACTGCGTGCTGTTGCTGCAGAACATCACCCCAAGGTGTTGCTCGGCAGAGGGAACACAATTTTGCACAAACTCATCACTAGCAAAGTAACCAAAAAAGCGCAAAGGCACGGCTTCGCTGTGCCAATTATCATCTTGTAACACCACTTCATAATGCACCTGTAGCGAGGGTAAAGGGTGTGCTAGTTTAAACTCAGCTTGTGTGCCGATGGCTTTTACTAGGGTGTTAAACACAGGTTTACCCGTCGCCACATCCATCACCATAATGCTGGGGTGAGATAACCGATGCACGGCTTTAACTGTGATCATCTCAAATGAGGTGATAGTCGCGTATGAGAGTTCTTTGCGCATAAAATTTTCCTTTTTATTTTACTTTGTTCAATTACAGGTCTGTAACGAGTCCACCAAAAAGCCCCCAGGCTTGAGAATGTTGTTTTCATACTTGTAACTTAGCAACACATCTTTACCAATAAACTCTTCGTCGTAAAGGCTGGCATTAATCCATATTTTTATGGTGCAACCATCATCGGCTATCTTGAGTAACTCAATAACCCGATTGTTGATGCTGTTTTGCTCAAAATGAAAGTTGCGGCTGCGCAAGCAGGGCTGTTCTTTGCGCAAGGCAATGATCTTTTTCACCATGGCAATGCGTTCATCATAATACCCTGCTTCAATGTTGTCCCACGGCATACACCGCCGGCAATCAGGGTCATGCTCGCCTTCCAAAGCTATCTCGGTGCCGTAATAGATACAAGGGCTACCGGGCATCACAAACATAAGCATAAGTTGTTGATAAAAAAAATCTAGGTTGCCACCCACCCGATTGAACATACGCTGGGTGTCGTGTGAGTCAAGCAAGTTGAACAGCACATCGTTGGTTTGCTGCATATACATCGTGTAGCTTTTGTTAATTTGATTGTAGAGCCTCTGACGTGGCATGTTATTATCTAACCAAAAATTAGAAATCGTACCGGTGAGCGGATAGTTCATGACCGAGTCAAACTCATCATTACGCAACCAGTTCATTGCGTCATGCCAAATTTCACCCAAAATATAAAAGTCGCTCTTCATGGCTTTAATTTCACGGCGCAACTGCTTGCAAAACTGGTGCGACACCTCATTGGCTACATCAATGCGCAATCCATCAATACCAAACTCTTTAATCCAATGCTTAACCACATCTACCAAATAGGTGATCACCTCAGGATTATTGGTGTTCAGCTTGGGCATGTCATCGCCAAAGGCAAAGGCATAATAATCGCCATGTTTAGTTTTGTGGGGTTCTTCGCCAAAAGGGAAATTATTGATCATGTACCAATCAAAAAAAACCGATTTACGTCCATACTCTATTATGTCTTTCCAAGCAAAAAAGTCTGTTCCCGTATGATTAAACACCCCATCAAACATCACTTTAATACCCCGCTGGTGCGCACTGTCTACCAACAGCCGCAACTTCTCACGGTCGCCAAACAACTCATCCACTTCATAGTAATCAGTGGTATCATACTTGTGAATGGATCGCGCCTTAAAGATAGGGGTCATGTAAAGACCATTAATGCCTAACTCATTGAGGTAGTCTAGCTTGTTGATGATGCCTTGTAAATCGCCCCCATAAATCTGAGCATTAGAGACCGCTCCATGTTGCCAAGGGGTCAACCCCTCACGCTTGATGGTGCTGCTGTTGTTAAACCGATCCGGGAAAATTTGATACCACACCGTGCTATTAACCCACTGAGGCACCTCGTTTACATCAATGCTATTAAGCCATGGAAAGGTAAACATTTGCTTTACCGTGCGGTGGTCAGCCACCGCCTCGGCACTTAAAAAAGCATTTTCAAGAAAGCAGATATGCTGCCCATCAGTAAAGGTCAGCTCAAAGTAATATTTGCACCGTTTGAAAGAGGGGGTAATGGTGGTGGTCCACCATTGGTGATTGTCTAGCTCTTTTTTAAAAGGCATCGCTAAGCGCTGCCCATGCCACTGCCAATTTCCGCCCGAAATTCCCCCCAAGTAGGGGTCTTCATAGATGATAGAAACCTCAGCCACATCATACCCTGTTTTCAAGTTGACAATAAGCTGGTGATCGTCCAACGCATAACAGTAGTTATCGCTTGTTCGATGGTATATCGCTGCTAAATTCATTCGTCCTATCCTCCGTAATCCAACCCCATTAATCTATCGCTAGCCTACACGTCCGCTGGCTTCTACCAAGTGCCTAAAGTGTGGCAACACCTCTTTAAAGGCATTAAAGTCCACCAGCTTCCACTCCCAATTAGGGCTGCCCACCGTACCCGGCTCATTCATACGCGCATGGTCATCCAACCCTAGCATATCTTGCACTGGCACAATAGCCAAGTAGGCTATGCTATCGATACTAAACGCCACCAAAGCCTCCACAGGCGATCCCTTGTACCCTTTATCGGTCAAGTAACGCATCATCGCTTCTTGCGTGCCGTGGTCTTGAGCCGAATACCATCCCATCACGGTTTGGTTGTCGTGCGTGCCAGAGTAGATGATCATGTTTTCTCTGTCCACAAAGTTGTTATTTTCTTCACGAGGATCAAAGGTAAACTGTAAAATTTTCATGCCCGTAAACTTGTAATGATCACGCAACTCCCCCACCTGGGGACGCATTTCGCCTAAGTCTTCTGCAACCACTCTAATGTTAGGCATCACCTTAAACAATTGATCAAAAAAAGCATAACCAGGAGCTTCAATCCATTCGCCTTCCATAGCCGTAGGGCATGATGACGGGATCTTCCAGTAAGTATCAAAAGCTCTAAAGTGATCGATGCGGATAATATCAAACACATGGCTGTTCACCTGCAGGCGGTTAATCCAAAAAGCAAAGTTATCTTGCACCATTAAATCCCAGTTGTAAATGGGGTTGCCCCAGCGCTGACCGGTGACAGCAAAGTAGTCTGGTGGCACACCAGCCACATACGTAGGATACCCTCTGTCGTCTAGTAAAAATTGCTCTTGGTTGGACCACACATCAATGGAGTCGATGCCCACATAATAGGGGATGTCTCCCATAATTTCAATGCCTAGCTGATTGGCATAGGCCTTAAGCGCCTGCCACTGGCGGTAAAAAATAAACTGTAAAAAGGTTTGGTACGCGATTTCGTCAGCAAAGGGGGTTAGGTCAAGCTGCTTGTTTTTTATCCACAGCTTGTGCTCTTCTGGCCACTCAAGCCAGCAACGCAAGTCGTTAGCTTTTTTAATCGCCACAAACACGCTGTAGTTGTGCACCCAGCTGTTAGTTTTCACAAAGTGATCATAATCAGCCTGCCATTTCTTGCTATCTTGCTTAAACTGTCCAAAAGCCTTGTGCAAATAGGCATCTTTAAAAGCACGCACCGCATCATAATCAACCGTTGCTGCTTGCTCATTAAAATTGGGCAACTCGGCAGCTTTCAGTAAACCTTCCTTTGCCACTTCATCCAAACTAATAAAAATTTCATCCCCAGCAATGCTTGAGTACGCCTGATAAGGGCTGTTGGCATAACCCAAACGGTTAAATGGTAAAATCTGCCAAATTTTGGACTTTGTGGAAGCTAAATGATCCACAAACTCATAAGCACTGCTGCCAAAATCACCAATCCCATGCCGTCCTGGCAGCGATGAAATGCCCATTAAAATTCCTGCTTGTCGCATAAGTTGCTCCTTTATCTAAAATACTCTATCGCTTGTTCATAAACAATGTTTAACCCATTATACCCTGTTTTTTCCTAAAAGGTTATGACTTTATACCACCACCACTTGGAAAGGCTGTAATTGGGTTTCGCTTAGCACACACCCATTACTCATTACCACTGGTTGCCCACCCCAAGTGTAGGCTACCTCTTGATTACTAAAATTAGCCACCACACACACACCTTTCCGCTCCATTTTAAGCACATTGCCAGTTAAAGTAAAGGCAACCTTGCCCTGCAACAAGCCATAGTTAGCTTTTCGATACGCCAACACTTGTTGATAATAACGATAAACCGACCATTCAGCCTGCAAATCCATTGATACATTAATCTTTTCATACTGATAGCCCACACTTAGCCAAGGTTCATGAGCCGAAAAGCCCCCATAGCGTGAGTTATCCCACGCCATCGACACCCGAGCATTGTCCCGCGACACCTTCATGATTTTCGCCATCGCCTGCGCATCACTCAAACCCTCTTCACGCATCTGTGTGTAGATATTCAGCGTCTCCACATCTTTATAGCGTGTGATGTTTGCCTCGTGCCAGTTGGTCATGCCAATCTCTTCGCCTTGATAGAGATAAAGGTTACCCCGCATTAGGGCATACAGAGTTATCAACAACGTCGCTGCTTCATAACGGTATTGCTGATCATTCAACCACAATGAAATTAACCGCGGGGAATCATGATTGTTCATCACCAAAGCAGGGCAACCTGTGTAGTCATTTTGCCACAAGTTCCACTGCTCGACCAGCTTGGGTAAGTTGAGGGGGGGTTGCTCCCATTTGTTGCGACCCGATGTGTGGGTCGTGTCGCTAAAGTGAAAAGCCTGAAACAACCCGTGGGGGTGGCACATCTGCGTCATCTGTGGCACATCGGCCCCCCAACACTCGCCCACGGTGAGCAGTTTGTCGCTAAAAGTTTGTTCATTCAGCTCTTTTAAAAACTCCAAATAACGTGGTCCTCGACAGTTCTGCCCAGCGGTCAAGTTTTTCGAGATGTGATCGATCACATCAAGTCTAAAGCCCTCCACCCCAAACTCTATCCAGTAGTTTATCATTTTATACAGCTCTTGGCGCACAGCGGGGTTCTCCCAGTTCAAATCGGCCTGCGTTTTGTCAAAATAGCAAAAATAATAGGCTTGTCGTTCCTCTGCCCATGCCCATGCGCTGCCCCCAAAAATTGAGTCTATCGGTTTTGGGTTGGTATCAAAGTAATAAAAATCTTTATACACAGGGTCGTTTTGCAAGGCTTTTTTAAACCACTCATGCTCGGTGGAGGTGTGGTTCAGCACCAAGTCCATCATTATTTTTATGCCCCGTTGCTTCGCCTCGTTAATCAGCTGTGTAAAATCTGCCAGTGTGCCAAACATCGGGTCAATCGCATAATAATCGCTAATGTCATAGCCATTGTCTTTTTGAGGGGAGGCGTTAATAGGGCTAAGCCACAGATAGTCGACTCCCAGATCAGCCAAATAGTTCAGCTTGCTAATAATGCCTTGCAAATCACCCATGCCGTCACGGTTGCTATCCATAAAGCTTTTAGGATAGATTTGGTAAATAACCTTGTTTTCTAAACTCTGTAACATGCGGTTTTCTCCCTACAAATCTTCTTATGATAAAGTTGAAATGGTGTATCTGTCAACAAGAATATTTTTATTTTTTCATTTACCCTCCATTGACAGCGAAAATAATATAGACGATAATCATTTCATGATTCCTTCTCATGATGTTTTTTTGCAACATAGGTGGCAACAGATTAAGGGCGATGTTACCTATTACACCACTGTTATCAGTACGCAATATGATGAGCCGGCACGTTTTTATCACAACAAAAATCACCTTGTCGATCTCTTTACTAAATTAGACACCCTAACAATGGATGCTGACGTTGCACTGCAACAGTTGATGAAACAGAATAAAAAAGTGCTAACCTATGCGGTATTTTTTCATGATATTGTTTATAACCCAAAAAAAACTGACAATGAAGAAAAAAGCGTGCATCAATGGCAAAGTTATGCCCTATCCTTATCCCTAAAGCGTGAAATGATTAAGCAAGTAAGTGAGCTGATTCAGGCCACCAAAAACCACACTGAACCCACCTCTAATCCTTTAACGGCCTTGTTTCTCGATTTAGATTTGTCTATTTTGGGCAGCCATCCTGAAGCTTTTGCCGCCTACGATGCGGCTATTGCCCAAGAGTACAACTATTTAGATCCGGTGGTGTATCGACAGAAAAGAAAAACGTTTTTACAAAGCATAGGCAACCCGTATCACACAGTCTATTTTAAAACCCATTTTGGCAAGCAAACGAACGAAAATAGAGCCTTTTATTTAGCTCATCATTAACATTTTTAACAATTCAGGAGGAAGAACTTATGAAACTTTTACTAATGCTGGTGGGGATGCTCACCTTGCTCTCTTGCGGGCAAAAAAACACCACAGAGTGGATGCTCAATATTGTGCATACCAATGACCTTCATGGTCATGCCATGAACCCCAACGAAACATCCATTGGCTACGCCACCATTATGAACAATGTGGAAGCCATGCGAGAAGACGGCAAAACCGTGTGGCTGTTAGACGCTGGCGACATTATTCAAGGCACAGTTTTAACCAATATGGATAAAGGGGCTAGCACCCTAAAAGTGATGAACTTGATGGGCTACACCGTTGCCGCCATGGGTAACCATGAGTTTGACTTTGGTAGCGATCATTTGTTGGCTTTAGTCCAACAAGCTAACTTTCCATGGTTAGCTGCTAACATTCAACACAATGGCAAGTACCCCTTCACTCGTTACATCATTAAAGAAGAAAATGGCACACGCATTGCCATTGTGGGGATAACCACGCCAGAAACCTTGTGGAAAACCCACCCTAACAACGTGAAAGGGTACACCTTTACCTCGCCCATTGCCACCATGCAAGAGCTAATGCCCACCCTGAAAAAAAAGGCTGATATCATTATTGTGCTAGCGCACTTAGGGCAAGAAGGCGACTACTCTTCTGACGCTTTGGCACGTACCGTGTCGGGCATTGACCTCATCATCGATGGGCATGACCACACCGCCCTGCCACAAGGAAAGATGGTAAACAACACCCTTATTGCCAACACAGGGGCTTATAGCACCAATTTAGGCTTTATTGAACTCACTATTAAAAATAACCGTATAAAAAATACTGGTGCCAAGATTCTTGATGTATCGGCAGAAGAGTTAAATGCGGGCTACACAATGCGTCCACAAGCTCAAGAAGTGGCTAATTTATTAGCAGAAATGAGAGCTAATGGCGAAGCCCAAATGAATCAGGTGGTGTTGACCAACACCGTGTTTATGTCTGGCAACCGTGATGTGGTACGCACCAGCGATGCCCAACTGGGGCGCTTGATTGCCGATGCCATACGAGCCGAAGGCGATGCTGATATTGCCCTTATGAATGGAGGAGGCATTCGTGCTGATTTACCAGCGGGGGCTGTTACCTATGGCACATTGATGAGCATTTTACCATTTGATAACCTTGTTTACACCATAAACGCTACGGGAAGGCAGATTAACGAAGCACTAGAGTGGGGCGTGAGCCGTTTGCCTGAAGCCAATGGAAGCTTTTTGCAAGTATCGGGCATCACTTTTGAGGTGAACCAAAACGCTGCCCCAAATTCTCGCATCAGCAACATTATGGTAGGCGACAGCCCTCTGGACATGAACGCCAGCTATCTTTTGGCTGCTCCTGATTTTATGGCCGCTGGAGGCGATGGATTCACCATGCTTCAGTTGCCGGTTGTTTCACAGCTTGATTTAATCAGTTCAAGCTTTGTGCGCTATATGGAGCAAAACCCAGATGCCATGGGCCTAGCCGATCAGCAACGGATTACTATCCGCTCTTAACTTTCACACTTTATTCTTTTGCTCTGTCAATGAAAGCTCACCCCTTTCATTGACAGAGTGAGGGCGTTAAGTTACATTAAGGATAAAATTTAAATAAAGTGGTATCCTAACAGCATGTCGTCTCTCCCTGCTCTCAATTATCCGCCGGAACTTCCCATCCTCACCCAGCGCCAAGCTATTTTGGATGCCCTAGCCACTCACAACACCTTGATTGTGGCCGCTGAAACGGGAAGTGGAAAAAGCACCCAACTGCCTAAAATCTGTCTTGAAGCCGGCTTTGGGCAAACCCATAAAATAGCCTGCATTCAACCACGGCGCATTGCTGCCATTGCCGTAGCCAGCCGAATTGCAGAGGAGATGAAGGTTCCTCTTGGTGGCTTGGTAGGCTATCGCATTCGTTTTGACGACAAAAGCAATGCCTCTACCCAAATCAGGCTGATGACCGATGGCGTTTTGCTTGCTGAGTTACACCACAGCCCCAACCTGCATGAATATGACTGCATTATTGTGGATGAGGCTCATGAACGTAGTCTAAACATCGACCTCCTTTTGGGGTTGCTGTTGCAGTTGCAAAAGCGCAGGCCCGCCTTACGCATCATCATTTCATCAGCCACCATCGATACTGAAAAATTTTCCCTTTATTTTAACAACGCCCCCACCATAACCGCCTCAGGACGCATGTTTCCCGTTGAGGTGGTCTATCAAGAACCGCTAGACAAAGACGAAGAGATGATGCCCCAAGCGGTGCGGGCGCTGACCACTTTACTGAATCACTTTCCCAGTGGCGACGTGCTATTATTCTTTCCGAGTGAAGACATGATTAAAGAATTTTTAGAGCTAGCAAGCCAGATTAGCAGCAAAGAAAAACTGGAACTGTTGCCCCTATTTGCCCGATTATCGATGAGTGAGCAACAACGCATTTTTCAACCCTCACAACACCGAAAAATCATCGCCTCTACCAACATTGCCGAAACCTCGCTCACCCTGCCAGATATTCGCTATGTGATTGACAGCGGACTGGTACGCATAAGCCACTACTCAGCCAGCGCCCGCATTCAAAACTTACCCATAATGGCTGCCAGCCAAGCGGCGTGTAATCAGCGTAAAGGCCGCTGTGGGCGTGTTGCCGAGGGCGTGTGTGTGCGGTTATTTAGCGAGGAAGACTTTAACGCCCGTGCCCCCTACACCGAGCCGGAAATTAAACGGGCTAACTTGGCAGAAGCTATTTTGCGCATGTTGGCATTGGGCATTCACCAGCCCGAAACCTTTCCCTTTTTAGACCCACCGGAAGGACGGTTGTTTAACGAAGGGTTTAAAACATTGCACGAGCTAGGGGCCATTAACCACACCGGCAAAGAAAAACGTAAACTTAGCGCCATGGGGCGAACCATGAGTCAAATTCCCTTAGACCCTCGGCTGGCACGCATGTTGTTAGCCGCCGTTCATGAAGGCTGTTTGGAAGAAATTATTACGCTAAGTGCCGCCCTCTCGGTGATGGAAATGCGTCTGCGCCCTGAGGAAAAAGCTGCTAGTGCCGATGCCAAACACAAACTGTTTCAAGTGGCCGGCAGTGACCTGTTGTGGTACATTAAAGTGCATCAAGCTTTGCAAACCAGCAATAGTTTGAGTGGGGCAGCATTGCGGCGTTTTTGTAAAGAAAATTTTTTGCACTTTAACCGAGTGAAAGAGTGGTTAGCCTTGCGCGGACAAATAACCCGTTTGCTGACTGAAAAAAAGTTTAAAAGTTCATCTATGCTGAGTAAACCATGGGAAAACACTACCAAAAAAGGCTTTGCCGAGGGCTTTGTTGCCTTTCATAAAGCTGCCCTTACAGGCTACCTCAGCTACATTGCCCAGCACAAACCTGCCGAAATGCGTTATGACAAAGTGAAAAAAAAGATGGTGCCCACCAGCCGCCAAAGCAACCTATACACCGCGGCCAAAAACCAAGAGATGGTATTGTTTCCGGCTTCATCGTTACTCAACACCGAGTGGGCTTGGATTTTTAGCACCAAAGCATGGCGCACCAGCCGGCTGTACGCCAAAGAGGCGGCAGCTATTGACCCAGCGTGGGTGGTGCCGCTGGCCCAGCATTTGCTAACGCACAAAGCGGTGCAACCTTTTTACAGCACCAAAAAACGCGAAGTTCTCTGCACCAAACAAACCTTTTTGTTTAGCTTTTTGGTAGAAAGCAAAAGTAGTGTGTCTTATTTACCTTTTGACCCGTTGGCCGCACGTAAGTTGTTAATCACCGAGGCGCTTATTAATGAAGAAGCCAGTGCCGACCTCGTTGATGTGCTGCCTTTTTTGGCCCACAACTGGGAGCTAAAAGCAGAGCTTGAACAAGACCAACACAAGTTGCGCACCCATGCTATTTATGTGGGGGATGATGCCATTGTGGCATTTTATGAAGAACATTTACCCTCAGTGGCTAGTTTGGTGCTGCTAAAAAAAGCCCTCGATGACAACCCAGCGCTTGATGCCTCCCTCAGGCTCACCCGAGCCGACCTGTTGCTTGATCCTGCAGCCTTAGAGGCGCTGGAACAGTTCCCCAGCACTTTGGTGATTGATGATGAGCCTTTACCTTTGGAGTATGCCTTTAAACCCGGCAGCGAAGAAGATGGTTACAGCGTTATTCTAAGTCCTGAGCAAGCCCGCACATTAAAGGGTGAAGCCAGCGAGTGGGGCCCTGCGGGACTGTTTGCCGAAAAATTAAGTGCGATGATTAAGCAGTTGCCGCGGGATGAACGAGTGAAACTGCACCCCACACAGGCCACCATCAATATTATTTTGACCGAGATGGAACGCCATGGCCGCCTAGCCGATCGGCTGGCCTTTTTTCTTAAAGAGCGCTCAGGAGTGTTTATTAATGCAGGACAATGGATAGAGGCCGAAGAAAAAATTGACAGTCGGCTACGCTTACGCTATGTGGTGAAAGAACACGGCAACCAAACCCAAGTGCTAAGTACTCGCGACAAAACAACCTTAGCTGCCGTAAAACTGGTAAACACCAACCAAGAGGCGGTGGCCCATACCACCAAGCAATGGCAACGCACAGGTCTGACCCAATGGCCCGCTGACTTAGCCGAACTGCCTCTGTCTGTGCCGATTACCGGAAAAAATGGACAAAAAGCAGGGATGGCCTACCCAGCCCTGTACGTTAATACGAAAACAGACACTATCGATCTCACCCTGAATGCCGACCATGATGCTGCCTTAGACGACCATGCGCAAGGGGTGCAGGCGTTGCTGCAGCTGGTGCTAAAAAAAGAGCTAGTGGCTCTTAAAAAAGGGTACATGTTTAATCAAAGCCTCACAGGTGTAGCTTATTTTGGTGGGGGGCGATCGATGGATAAACTGTTTAGCCTCTATTTGGATAATACCCTGTTTGGGGCTTACAGCACCCTTCGCACTGCCGATGAATTTACAGTAGCCACCTCAAGCAATGCTATTAAAGCTCTATGGCAGCAAACCACCCGCACACACACCATCATCACCGATGCTTTGGCGACCTACGCCACATTGAGAGAACGCCTTGCCAAAGAAAACTTGAAAAACAAACATTTACACACCTATTTAACTATGTGCCAGCAAGCACTAGAAGAACTGATGGGGCAAACTAGCTGGACTACTTTGTGTGCGGGGGAGGTGGAACAGTTGCCTTATCTACTAAAATGTTGGGCAAAACGTCTTGAAAAAGGCATTTTGAACCCCGCCAAAGAAAAGGAAAAAGCCCAAACTTTGTGCTATTATCAAGAACGGCTGAAACAACTAGGCAACACACCGTTAGGCTATGGGGCGCAACAAAAGTATAAGGAAGCACGGCTGGCTTGTAAACTATTAGTCGCTAAAACCTTTGCCCCTGAGCTAAAAGGTCCGCCGATTAAAGCAGAAAATGTGGAAGAGCTGATCACATCTATTTAACAAACACCCTAAGGGAGCCGATAGGATATCTATGAAACGATCGCTTTTTATTGTGCTGCTAAGTTTGCTAGGGGCGAGCCTCTTAGCCTTTGATAGAATAACATGGCACAGCGAAACTCTGCAGATTTATGCCGATGCCAACGCCGAACACTACGGTCATGCCTATGATCGAAGCCGTGTGATAAGCCATGATATTTATGAGTTTGTGCGGAGTCATAACCGCCGTGTGTCAGCCGAAGATGGCTTTCTCACCGCTGTTACAGTAAGTCATACGGTTAAAATTGCCCTTGAAAACCTGTTAAAAGAGGTTGCCGAGTCACCTGCTCGTTCATCAGATTTACAGGTAGAAGGCTTTTACAACTCCATCACCATCAATGGGCGATCGCTCTACCTTGTATCAAAAGGCTATGAGTATGACATAACAGCTCATCAAACCGAAGTGCTGTTATCTGCTCCTTACTATATTTACCAAGAAAAAGAACGAGGTATTCGCATTGCCTTTGGTTTAGAAAAAGCCCCAACTGAGTTACTTGACTTTATTGACAAAGTGTATGCTCGAGAGCCTGACGTGGCAACTGTAGTGAAGGCACACTATCGAAATAACTATGTTATTCGTATCTATCAAACTGGTACAATTGACAGCCGAGATGATACCCTCTCACTTTATGACATCCTGCTTGGTGCTACCGCCTTAGGCGAAAGAGAGCAGTTGCTCATTGGCGTTCATGATGGTAACGACATTTTGGCTGAATTAGATGCCTTTTATCGCAGCTCAACTGAGTATAAGGTGTTTTTAAATCAACCACCCCACCAATTATCAACACGGTTTTAATAGTAAAGTTTTTACAAAGAGGCTATACTCAAAACAAAAAAGGATGATAACAAATGAACCTTGCCTATGATTTTGCCATTCGTGGTCGCACATTAACCTTTAACAGCGACCCTTTCAGTACCGACGCTAAAAGTGCCTATACCTACCACGAAGACGGGGTTATTCTCATTAAAGCCGACAAAATCGTAGGTTTTGGCACAGCTGCTAGCTTTGAGTTAGATAGCTCCCCTAAAGTTATCCGCTTTAGTGAAAACCACCTCATCATGCCTGGCTTTGTTGATAGCCATTTGCACTACCCCCAAGCTGATATTGTAGGGGGCTATGGTAGCAACCTGCTTGAGTGGCTGAATAACTATGCTTTTCAAGCCGAAGAAAAATATGGTGACCGTCTTTATGCCCTGCACCAAGCCAAAAGCTTTCTTAAAATCATCACCAATAATGGAGTCTCAGCTGCAGGCGTGTTTAGCTCGGTGCATGCAGCCAGTGCTGATGCCCTCTTTAGAGCTGCTGATGAAGCGGGCATTCACCTCACCACCGGTAAAACATGGATGGATCAAAACTGTCCTTCATCCCTTCAAGACACGACTCAAAGTGCCTACGATGACAGCGAAGCTCTGATTGAACGCTGGCACAACAAAGGCAACCTGACCTACGCCATCACACCACGTTTTCCTGTTACCTCCTCCCCTGCGCAGCTAGAAGCAGCCGCAGCCTTGCACAAAAAATATCCTAGTACCACTATTCAGTCTCACATTAGTGAGAACGAAGCCGAAGTGACTCGGGTGAAAGAGCTGTATCCACAAGCAAAATCCTATGCAGAGCTTTATCATCAATACGGTTTACTCAATAAACGTTCTATTTATGGGCATGGGGTGTTACTCAGTGAAGACGAAAAGCAGCTATTCCATGACACAGGGGCTTCGATTGCCCACTGCCCTACATCAAATGAGTTTTTAGGCAACAAACCTTTTGACCTATTCTCTGCCAAAGATGCTAAACGTCCTATCTCCGTGAGCTTAGCCAGTGATATTGGAGCCGGCACTAGCTATTGCCCATGGCAAACTATGTTGGGGGCTTATCGTGCCAGCCGTGCGCATGGTAAGGCTTTAAACGCCTTTCAAGCACTTTATTTAAGCACTTTAGGCGGAGCAAAAACGCTGAACATTGCTGACAAAACAGGGCGTTTTGCAGCTGGGTATAGCGCCGACCTTGTGGTAATTAACAACACTGCCACCAAAGATTTGGCGCATCGCATGGAGCATGTGAACAGCTTGGAAGAAGAGTTGTTTGCCCTTATGACATTAGGCACTGAGCAAACCATTGCTCGGCTTTATGTTTCTGGCATCAAACTGAAATAATTTATCACCAACGTTGCTGGGTGGGTTTTAGCTCCTCCAGCAACTTGGCATAGCTTTCATAGCGGCTGTCATTAATCACTCCAGCCTCTACAGCAGCTAACACTGCACAGCTCGGCTCGTGCAAATGCTTGCAATTATTAAAGGCACAATCACTGGCATACTTCTCCAAATCAGGAAAACACACCATCAAATCACCTGCCAAGTGAGGCGTAAAGTCGCGCATACCGGGGGTGTCTACCCAATAACCACCGCCTGTTTTGGTTAAAAAAGTAGCAAAGTTGGTGGTGTGATTACCTCTGTCCCATTTGCGGTTCACTTCACCTGTCAGCTGCTGAGCTGATGGCTCTAAACGGTTAAGTAAGGTGCTTTTACCCACGCCACTCGCCCCTAACAGCCCCACGGTTTGCGTGGTGAGGGCGGTGGCTAGCTCAGCTAACCCTGCCCCCGTGTGGGCACAAACTGGCCACACTCCGTAGCCCAGCTGGGCATAAAAGGTGAGCAACTCTTGCTGTTCGGCACTAATGCCTTTGTCCACTTTGTTAAGCACGATGTGGGCAGGAATATTTTGGGTTTCGCAGGCTACTAACAGACGATCGACAAAGCGCGGGTGCAAAGGGGGCCCTTGCGTGGCGACCACACACAGCACGGCATCCACATTGGCAAAAAAAGTTTGCGGTTTTTTCAGTTTCCAATTAAACCGTTGCACACAGTTGTGGCGAGGCACACGTGCTGTTATCTGTGCGTTGTCGTCGATGATAACCCAGTCGCCAGCGGCAAGAGGGTTGTAGTCGTCTACCCCTTTCAGTACTTTACCTTTAATGGGCGACTCAAGGCGTGTGCCATCAGAGAGGAGGAGGCCAAAGAGCGACCCACGCCCGTATAAAACGGTGGCTTGTTGTTTCACTTTTTAACCGCCATGGCAGCATGATATGCAAGAATGAATTCAGGCTTACTGGAAAGTCGTAAGGCAGCGACACAAGTGTTTTTGAGAAGAAAGGCCACGGTAAGCGGACCTATACCGCCAGGGACGGGGCTGAAGGCAGCACACACCGCTTGAGCAGCCGGTTCGAGGTCGCCAACCAGACGCACACCGCTGGCCTTGCTAGAGTCAGGGATGGGGTTTGTGCCGACGTCGATAACCACGCTGCGAGGGGTAAGCCATTCGGCTTTAATGAGGGTGGGTTGTCCCACAGCGCTGATGATCACATCAGCTGCTCCGCATAAAGCAGCAAGATTGCTGCTTTTGCTGTGGGCCAAGGTAACCGTGGCATCGATGCCAGACCGGCTAAGAAGCAGACTTAGAGGTGTGCCGACAATCATGCTGCGCCCAATAACGAGAACATTTTTACCCTCTAGGGGAATACGATAATATTGCAATAAGGCTAAAACGCCTTGCGGCGTGCAAGGCAACAAAGCTTGAGAGTCTTGCCATGCTACTCTTCCCACATTAAGCGGATGAAAGCCGTCCACATCTTTTTCAGGGTCAATAGCTTCAATAACCTGCGTGAAGTTGAGATGCGGAGGCAAGGGGGCTTGGCATAAGATACCGTGCACGGTAATGTCATCATTCAGCTGGTGAATAACAAAAAACAGATCAAGCTCAGAGGTACTGATGGGCAAGAGCACCACGCGGCTTTCAATGCCGTGAGCCACACAGGCTTTTTTTTTGGCCGCCACATACAAAGCACTGGAGGGGTTGTTACCCACCATCACAATGGCTAAACAAGGAATAATATCCTTTGCCTTGAGTAAGGCAACAGATATATTAATCTGAGCGTAAATGCTCTGTGCTACTTCTTTACCTGTCAATTTTACCATTTTTTCATTTTATATAAAATAAGCAAAAAAGAAAAGGGGCTAGACCTTGCCAGAGGCGACACAAAGGGCTATAATCTTGATTAAAATGTTCTATTTTAATGGCTTGGAGTAAGTGCTGTGATTGCAATTGAGAATCTAACTTTTACCTTTGGGCAGCGTGTGCTGTTTAAAGATGTTTCTATTAAATTTTTACCCGGTGGGTGCTATGGCGTCATTGGTGCCAACGGCAGTGGTAAATCAACCTTTTTAAAAGTTTTATCAGGCGAGCTTGACTATGACAAAGGCTCTTTAACCCTAGGCAAAAATCAGCGGCTCTCGGTGCTGAAACAAGACCATTTTGCCTGCGATGCCTACACCGCCCTAGATACCGTTATTATGGGCAACGAGAAACTTTACGGCATTATGAAAGAGCGTGAAGCCATTTATGCCAAAGAAGAAATGACGGACGAAGACGGTATGCGTGCCGGTGAACTAGAAGATCAGTTCTCTGAAATTGGCGGGTGGGAAGCCGAAAGTGATGCCCACACCTTGCTGAACGGTTTGGGATTAGCCGAAGACGACCATGACAAAATTATGGGCGATATGGACGACAGCCGCAAAGTGCGTGCCTTGCTGGCACAAGCCCTGTTTGGCAACCCAGACGTGCTGATTCTGGACGAACCGACCAATGGCTTGGATCTTGAAAGTATTGCTTGGCTGGAAGAGTTTCTCATTAAATTTGAAAACATTGTTATTGTGGTGAGCCATGATAGGCATTTCTTAAACCAAGTGTGTACTCACATTGCTGACATCGACTTTGGGCAGATGCGCTTGTTTAGCGGTAACTATGACTTTTGGTATCATACCAATCAAATGTTGCAAAAACAACGCAAAGACCAAGCTAAAAAAACTGATGAAAAGGCCAAAGAACTTAAAGACTTTATCGCCCGTTTTAGTAGCAACGCTAGCAAAAGCAAGCAAGCCACCAGCCGTAAAAAAGTGTTGGAAAAGCTCGATCTGAGCAGTCTTGCCCCCAGTAGTCGACGCTTTCCGTACATCAACTTTAAACCTGAGCGTAGCTGTGGCGACCTTGTTTTACGCATCGAAGACTTAACTTTAGAAGCCGAAGGCAAAGTATTGATGAAAGGCTTAAACCTCATCATCGACAAAGGCGACAAAGTGGCCTTTGTTGGGTCTATGCACACCGCAAAGTCCGTCTTTTTTGAGGCTCTGATGGGTGAAACAAAAGCCAGCAAAGGCATGATAACGTGGGGACAAACGATCAAACCGTCTTACTTTCCAAGGGAAAACACAGAGTTTTTCAAAGATGAAATCTCAATGACAGACTGGTTACGCTCCTACAGCCCAGATAACAAAGACGAAAGTTTTATTCGTGGCTTTTTGGGGCGTATGCTGTTTTCAGGCGAAGAGAGTTTAAAAAATGTGCAGGTGTTAAGCGGTGGTGAAAAAGTGCGTTGTATGCTGAGCCGCATGATGTTAGCCTCGGGTAACGCCCTCATTTTAGATGAGCCAACCAATCACTTAGACCTTGAGAGTATCACAGCCCTACAAGAAGGACTAGAAGAATTTGGCGAAGTGGTGCTCTTTAACTGCCATGACCATGAGTTTGTCTCAGCCATTGCCAATCGTATAATTGAGTTTACCCCCAACGGTATTATTGACAAGCGTATGAACTTTGATGACTACATGAACGACAGCAGCGTGAAGGCTCAGCGTGAAGAGCTGTGGCATGACAACGGCGCGCATGACTTGTTGTAACACATAAGCTCATTTGCTAAATCCAAAGGGATATGAACGTTTGCGTTTGTGTCCCTTTTTCGTTTTATACTCAATAAAACAATTAAAATTATTGCCAAAATGTTTAATGTAAACTACAATTTAAGAATATCATTTAAATAAGGAATTTCTGAACATGAAGTACAACTTTGATATAATCACACCACGCTGTGGCACTAACTGTGTTAAATATGACATTATCCACCTCGACGTAGCCCTGCAAGAAGACCCTGAAATTATCCCTATGTGGGTAGCCGACATGGACTTTGCAACGCCCCCAGAAGTGATTGAAGTGCTACAACACCGTGTGGATCATCAAATCTTTGGCTACACTAATCGCCCAACCTCCTATAACGATGCTATCATTAAATGGCAAAAAAAACGCCATGGATTAACCATTAATCCTGAGTGCATTGAATTTAGCCCCGGTGTGATGACCAGCATCAGTTATCTCATTCAGCACTATACCAAAGCAGGCGATAAAGTTCTTATTCAAACCCCTGTGTATCCTGAATTTGCCGACGCTATTACTGACTGGAATCGAGTGGTGGTTGAAAATCCCTTAGCCGAAGCCAACGGTCATTACACCATTGATTTTGCTGATTTTGAGACAAAAATAAAGCAAGGTGTGCATATGTTTATTTTGTGCAACCCCCATAACCCTGTGGGCAGGGTGTGGACAAAAGAAGAGTTAACCCGTATGGCAGATATTTGCCATAAACACAATGTGTGGGTAGTGGCTGATGAAATTCATGCCGACCTCATTTTGACTGGCACGTTCACTGCCTTTGCCTCTCTCCCCCACACTGATAAAAATACCTTTACCTGTATCTCCCCCACCAAAACTTTCAATCTAGCAGGTGTGCAGGCCTCGAGCTTGATTTTTCCGAATAGCTCCGAACGCCATACATTTCTCACATTTCTCAAAAAATGGCACATCAATCGCAATAGCAGTTTTAACCTTGTGATGGTGCAAGCGGCATACGAATTAGGTGAGCCTTGGTTAGAGAGTCTTCTCCACTATCTCCGTGACACTGTGGAATTTGTACAAACATTTTTACACAAGCACCTATCCAATATCACAATGGTAGCTCCTGAAGCCACCTATCTCTTGTGGCTGGATTGTCGTGCATTGAAGTTAACCGATACAGAGTTAAAAAAACTATTTTATAAAGAAGCCAAAATTATTGTTAATATAGGTTCGAGCTTTGGTGCCACTGGTGCAGGCTTTGTACGCATGAATATCGCCACACCGCGCCAACAAATACAAGCAGCCCTAGAACGCTTAGCCGTGAATCTTGGTAAACGTAAAAAATAACCTTAATAACTAGCCTAAAAAAAAACACCACATCTCTGATGTGGTGTTTTTTTTAGGCCCACTGGGACTTGAACCCAGGACCAACGGATTATGAGTCCGCTGCTCTAACCGACTGAGCTACAGGCCCAAAATACAAGATGTATTTTAAAAAAAACTTTGATGAAACAACGTGAACTAGTTCACGCTACTAGCAACCGCAGGAGCTTTCTTTATCTCCTTCGTTACCACAGTATCGGCACGATCTACCAATTCAATAACAACCATTGATGCAGCATCGCCCTGACGAAAACCTAGCTTGACAATACGAGTGTAACCACCAGGACGTTGACCCACACGAGGACCAATGTCATCAAAAAGTTTCTTTAAAACTTCTTTATCGGTGATAATGCGACCAACCATACGACGATTGTGAACAGTATCCACTTTTGCCCGTGTTATCAGTTTTTCAGCAATGCGTCGTAACTCTTTTGCTTTGGCCTGAGTTGTTTTAATCTGCTCATGAATGAACAAAGATGTAGCCAAATTCTTTAACAAAGCCCGCCGATGGCTAGCCTTACGATCTAAACGATTAAATCCCGTTTTATTGTTCATCTTCTAACTTTCCTTCTTTCCAAACGGTTTACCTTGGCGCACGCGTGCTTTAACAGCAGAATAATCAGTCATGCCAAAGGTTAAATCCCATTCTTTAAGTTTGTCTTTAATCTCTAATAAACTTTTCTTTCCAAAATTGCGAGTCTTAGCAATGTCGTCCTCAGTCTTACGTACTAAATCACGCAAGGTTCTAATTTCGGCATTCTTCAAACAATTACTTGAACGTACCGATAGTTCTAATTCTTCCACTGGTGTATCTAAATAATCACGCAATAAATGTTCTTCTTCATCCACCTCAGACACATCTTGCACACTTGCCTCATCAAAATTGATGAACACCGACAAATGCTCTTTAGCTATTTTAGCCGCCTCTGCCAAGGCATCAGCTGGTGAAATAACACCATTCGTTGCAATCTCTAAAATGAGCTTATCATAGTCAGAGCGATGCCCCACTCGGTAATCTTCCACACTCACACTCACCTTTAAAACAGGACTAAAGAGAGAATCAATAGGCAAAGAACCCACAATATCAATCGACTGAGCGTTCACTTCTGCAGGCACATAACCACGACCAAAGTTAATTTGAAGTTCAATATCAACTTTAGCACCAGCAGCAAAAGTACACAGCTCTAAATCTTTATTCAAGACCTCAACGCCATCAATTGCCAAATGCTCTCCACGAAGCACACCCTCGCCTTCCCACTCTACCAAAATGGTCTTTTCTTCCATCTCTTCAGGCAACTTAAGGTGTAACGACTTAAGGTTTTGAATCAAAAATGGTGTGTCTTCCACCACATCAGGAATCATTTCAAACTCTGATGTGATAGTGTGAGCAACCCCATCTTTGTAGCTCTGTATACGGATGGCCCCAATGGCATACCCTTGAATGCTGGACAACAAAATACGGCGTAAGCTGTTACCAATCGTTTGCCCATAACCACGTTCAAAAGGGTAAGCGACAAACCGACCATAATCGGCACGCTCTTCCAAATGCTCAAATGAAATGCCTTTAGGTCTTTTCAGACCCTGTAAAAGATTTTTCCGTGCCATCATCGTCCCTCTTTAACTTAAATTCTACGAGTTTTTTGTGGACGGCAGCCATTGTGAGGAATTGGGGTTACATCACTGATGCTCTTCACCCGTAATCCAACTGCACCTAAACTACGCACAGCCGACTCCCGACCCACACCAGGGCCCTTAACAAAGACATGAACCTCTTGCAATCCTGCAATGTCTTTTGCTTTACCAGCTGCATTTTCAACGCAAGACTGAGCCGCAAAAGGCGTTGACTTTTTGGCACCACGAAAACCTAGCTGACCAGCTGAACACCACGAAATAGTAGCACCCTTCATATCAGTAATAGTGATGATAGTGTTATTAAAGGTAACTTGTACGAATACTTTACCTTCATAAATAGACTTTTTTTCTTTTTTTACTTTAGCCACTTGTTTTCACCCCTACTTCTTCTTCTTAGCCACTGTCTTTTTCTTACCCTTTCGAGTACGTGCGTTAGAACGTGTACGCTGACCATGAACAGGTAACCCTCTACGATGGCGTAGTCCTCGGTAGCAACCAATATCCATCAAACGTTTGATGTTTAGAGCAACTTCTCCACGAAGACGACCTTCCACCTTATATTCATTCTCAATAACAAGACGTAACTTGTTAATATCTTCTGCTGGCAAGTCGTTGATTTTTGTCTCAGGATGAATTCCTGTTTTATCGCAAATCTGACGTGCTGTTGTTCGACCAATGCCATAAATATAAGTTAAGGCAATATCTATGTGTTTATTAGGTAAATCCACACCTGCAATTCTAGCCACTTATTCTCTCCTAACCTTGACGTTGTTTATGCTTCGGATTTTCACATATGATGCGAATCACCCCGAATCTTTTAATGACTTTACATTTGTCACACATTGGCTTAACACTGACTCTAACTTTCATTCTCAACCCCTACTATATATTTCGTGTTCTACTCCGTCCCTTAGCTTTGGCTCCATCAGGACGATGCATTCTGAGATGACCTTCAATCTGGTTCATCATATCTAAATCGACTCCAACAATAATGAGAAGACTGGTACCCCCCATTAAATGGGCAACTGAATCAGGCAATCCCATGCTGTTAATCAACAACGTGGGCAACAAAGCTATGGTTGCCAAAAAAAGTGCTCCGGGAATCACGATACAGTTCAAAATGTTCTTAAGATAGTTCTCCATCTGCTCACTGCGCACACCGGGAATTGACCCCCCATGCTCTCTCACCTGCCGTGCCACTTCAATCGGGTTTAAAGAAACCTGTGTGTAAAAATAGGCAAAAAAGATGATAAATATAGCATATAGCACACTATAGAGTGGTCCATTCATTCGTAATGCCCATGATATAGAGGCAAACGTGTCATTTGTTACCGATAAAGGTTGCAAAATTTGAATAGGAAAAGTTAATAAACTAGAGGCAAAAATGATAGGAATAACACCTGATGGGTTAATCTTAAAGGGAATGTAAGTATTTTGAGCCTGCACCATCTGTTTACCCACAACTCTCTTTGCATAATGCACCGGAATTCTGCGCTCACCTTGCTGCTCAAAAACAACCAACACTATAACGACCACAAACATAATGATCGCTAACAAGGCAAAAATAACATTCACCTCTTCATAGCGCACTGCACGAACCAGCTGTAAAACCGCCTCAGGCATACGCGCCACAATACCCACAAAAATCACTAAAGAGATACCATTTCCTATACCCTTCTGCGTAATTTGCTCACCTAACCACACTAAAAACATCGAACCTGCCGTAATCGAGAGAATTGCTATAGCAAAAAAGCCAGCAGAAGACAAACCCGGAACAATAGCTCCCTGAATGGCAAAAGCCCCCCGTGCCGTAACTGCCCCCTGAATTAGACACACTAACACCGTTCCATAGCGTGTGTAACGCTGAAACTTTTTGCGTCCCCCATCCTCTTCAATCATTCTCTTCATACTGGGGAATACCAACAGCATAATTTGCAGAATGATCTGAGCAGAAATATAGGGCATTATACCTAACATAAGGACAGAGTAGTTGCTAAAAGCACCGCCTGAGAAAAAATCGAGATAGTCTACAAATCCCATCCCACCTCCATCAGCCTGAGCTGCACGAGACATCTCTAAGCGCTCCTGAATTATGGCAACATTGATTCCCGGAATAGGAATAACCGTACCAATGCGAAAAACAACCAAAAGAGCTAGTGTATAAAACACTCGCAACCGTAATTCAGGAATTTTAAAAATATCTGCCAACGAACTTTTAGCCATGCTACTCTCTTTCCTTAAGCGTATTCTTCAAAATAAAACCAACCCAAAAAGGGTTAATTTTAAACTATAAAACCTTACCACCAACCGCTTGAATCTTGGTTCTGGCACTCCCTGAAAGCTTCACCGTTGAAAACTCTAAAGACTTCGTCAACTCACCATCACCCAAAATTTTCACAATTGTCTCACTTTTTTTGATAAGACCTTTAGCTTGGAGGGTAATCAAGTTCACTTGTTCGCCAGCTTTAAACACCTTTTCAATAGAGGATAAATTGATACAAATGTAATCCACGGCATAGCGAGCATTAGAAAATCCCCGTGTCTCCAGTCGACGATACAAAGGCACTTGGCCACCCTCAAACCCAATATAAGGACCACCAGAACCGCCTGAGCGTGCCTTTTGTCCATTATTTCCTTTACCCGAAGTTGTGCCTAAACCAGAACCCTGACCACGACCCAAACGCTTTCGATTTTTAACCGCACCACGCGGAGCATGCAACTCAAACTGAGACATTATACTAGATCTCCTTCACTTCTACAAGGTGGGCCACCGTGTTAATCATACCCTGAACAGCAGGATTTAACAAAACCTCAACATGGCTATTCATTTTCTTAAGCCCCAAAGCCTTCACGGTGGCACGCTGGTTAGGCAAACGCCCTAATGGGCTGCGAACTAATTTAATAGATACTTTTTTGCTCATCTTCCGTTACCCCCAGAAATCTTTAATTGTTTTGCCACGTGAAGCACTAGTTTTACGCACATCCATGGTCTTATCAAAGCCATCAAATACCGCTTTAACGATATTGATAGAGTTTTTAGAACCCAGACGCTTACTTAAAACATCATGCACTCCAACTGCTTCCATTACCATACGCACAGCACCACCCGCAATAATACCAGTTCCCGGTGCTGCGGGCTTCAAGATAACATTAGCTCCCTTAAACACACCCTTAACGTCGTGCGGTAAAGTGTTGTTTTTGATGGGAATAACCCGTAAATCGCGCTTGGCACGATCCACAGACTTGCGAATAGCCTCAGAAACGTCGTTAGCCTTGCCAAAACCATAGCCAACACGTCCTTTGCCATCGCCCACTACCACCAAGGCAGAAAAGGAAAATCTACGACCACCCTTTACTACTTTTGCAACACGATTCAACTTAATGAGCTTTTCACTAAATTCTTTTTCTTCTCGTTCTTTTCTTTCACCACGCATAGCCATACTTTAAAACTCCAAGCCCGTTTTGCGAGCGGCATCGGCAATTGCTTTGACCACACCATGATACTTGTACCCATTGCGGTCAAAAACCACTGCGGTAACACCCTTCTCTTTCAAACGTTGACCCATAACCTCACCAAGCTTTTCCCCGCCGGCAATGTTAGGTGCTAACGACTTAAGAGCTGGCTCCAAGGTTGATGCAGAAACAATGGTCGTTCCATCCACGTCATTGATGGCTTGCACGTAAAGACGTAAGTTACTTTTCGACACGCACAAACGAGGACGCTCGGCTGTGCCGGAAATTTTTTTGCGAATGTGCACTTTGCGCCCGGCGCGTGCACTTATTTTCTTAGCTATTCTATCCATGCCTTTATCCTACTTTACACCCGATTTGCCAACTTTGCGTTTCACAATTTCGTCAGAATAACGAATGCCCTTATCTGAATACTTGCTAGGCTTGCGAATCCCACGAATCTCTGCTGCCGTCTGACCCACAACAACCTTGTTGATGCCAGAAATGTGCAACTTGGTTGGGGTCTCTGCTGTAATAGTTATACCATCAGGTGTCTGATATTCGATCTGGGTAGAATACCCAAGATTTAACAGCACACTCGAACCCTTTACTTCAGCACGATAACCAGTTCCGGAGATAATAAGAGTTTTTTTAAACCCTTCAGAAACTCCTTTAACCATATTAGCCACTAAAGCGCGATATAACCCATGCATAGCAGAAGCACGTTTTGTTTCAACTAAACGAGTTACCTGCACTTTGCCTTCACTCAGGTCAAACCCTACCTCTTTTTCAAAAGCCTGCGTTAATTCGCCCTTGGCTCCCTTAACGGTTACCACGCGATCATTTACACTAACAACAACGCCGTTAGGCACAACAATTTCTTTTTTCCCTACACGTGACATATATTACCCTACCATACCCTGCAGAGAAGCTCTCCGCCTACCTGTCCGTCTACAGCTTTTTTCCCAGTGATCACACCCTTATTGGTTGAAACAATAAGAGCCCCAAACCCATTAAACACACGAGGCATAGTTTTATAGCCAGCATACGTGCGACGACCGGGTGTAGAAATAGCTTCTATGCCATGAATAACAGGCTTCTGCTTTTCATCGTACTTCAAGAAAACGCGAATATAATTCTGATTATTTAAAGCAATTTTTTTAAAATTCTTCACATAACCTTCGTTTTTCAAAATTTTTACGACTTCTAATTTTAGACGGGATAGGGGAATATCCACCTTCTCGTGCTTAACGCTGTTTGCGTTGCGAATTTTTGTCAACATATCCGCCAGTGGGTCGGAAACACTCATTTTATTCTCCTATTACCAACTAGATTTTGTAACACCAGGAATCATACCAGAACTGGCAAGCTCCCTGAAGCAGATACGACACATTGCGAACTTCCGCAAAAAACCACGTGGTCTTCCACACACCTTGCAACGATTATAAGAACGCGAACTAAATTTAGGCGTTTTATTAGCCTTATTGATTAAAGATTTTTTAGCCATGTTTTCTCCTTATTTTGCAAACGGCATGCCAAAAGCAGCAAGCAATTTACGGGCTTCATCATTGGTCTTCGCTGTCGTAATAAAAGCGACATTTAATCCTGAAACAGTTTCAATATCCTCAAAATTAATCTCAGGGAAAATAATCTGCTCTTTAATACCTAAAGAGTAATTGCCACGCCCATCAAAAGCACGAGCGTTCACCCCACGAAAATCCTTAACACGAGGCAAAGCAACATTAATCAAACGATCGAGAAACTCGTACATCATCTGACCCCTAAGGGTAACCTTAGCCCCAATCTCCATTCCTTCACGTAACTTAAAATTTGCAATAGACTTGCGAGCACGAGTCTTCACAGGTTTTTGCCCTGTAATTTGACTCAGTTCTTTCACTGCTACATCAAGCACTTTCTTGTTGGTAATAGCACCAGCTACACCCACAGACACTACAATTTTTTCAAGACGAGGAGCCTGCATTACACTTGTATAACCCATCTCTTTCACCATGTTAGGCACAATGGTTTCCCGATAGGTTGTCTTCAGTCGCGGCGTGTAACCGCTTTCACTCTTCTTAGTCATTTATATCGCCTCTCCGCATTTCTTGCAGACCCTGATTTTATTCTGGCCATCCATTTTTGAACCAAAACGCACACCACGGGCACACTTAGCACATTTTAGCATAACATTCGATGCGTGCAAAGCCGCCTCAATTTCAATGATGGACCCTTTTTCACCTTCTTGGCGGGGCTTCTGCGTTTTCTTCATGATATTAATGCCTTCAATCACAACCCGATTGCGCACTCGATCAATCTTTAAAACCTTACCAAACTTGCCTTTATCTTTGCCGGCCGTCACTTCTACAGTGTCACCTAGGCGCAATCTTATTGTACTCATCAGCTTTGCCCCTTTCTTACAATACTTCTGGTGCTAATGAAATGATTTTCATAAAATTAGCATCTTCACGCAATTCTCTGGCCACTGGCCCAAATATACGTCTACCTACTGGGTTCTGATTGTTGTCCAAGATAACACATGCGTTGTCATCAAAGCGAACATAAGATCCATCAACACGACGATACTCTTTTGAAACCCGAACCACTACCGCTTTGCGAACATCTCCCTTTTTAATAGGAGCATTCGCAATGGTTTCACGAATAGCAACCACGATTATATCACCCACAGATGCATATCGTCTCTTGCTTCCACCCAACACCTTAATACAACGAGCCAACTTGGCACCGGAGTTATCGGCTACTGTCAGTTGAGTTAAACTCTGAATCATCTTCTTTTTCCTTCTTCCTTAGCGAGCCTTTTCTAGCACCGTCGTCAATCTGAATCGCTTATCTTTCGACACAGGACGACATTCCTGAATCTGTACACGATCACCTGTCTGTGCTTGATTCTCAGCATCATGAGCTTTATATTTTTTCACTCGCACAACATACTTTTTATAAAGCGGATGCAAAACGCGTCCCTCTACAGAAACTACAATTGTTTTATCCATTTTGTCGCTAGTAACAACGCCAACAAACACCTTTTTATTACTTTTTTTTACGTCTTGTTCCATCGCTCTATGACCTCTTGCCCAAAGTATGCTCGTGAATCATGGTATTTAACCGTGCAATTGCTTTACGTAAATTACGCTTATGCATAGGATTATCTACAGTACCCATCACCGCAGTAAAACGATGCTTGCGCAGTTCACCCAGTAATTCATTTCGTTTTGCAACCTTTTCATTAACAGGCAACACAGCCAAACTTTTCAAAGACAAGCTTTTATTATCTTTTGCCATTATTCAATCACCTCACGCCTGGTTACAAACTTTGTTGGGATAGGTAACTTAGCACCAGCCAACTGCATGGCTCGCCGTGCAACTACGGGATCGATGTTACCACCAATCTCAAACATCACCGTTCCAGGCTTTACCACGGCCACCCATTTTTCAGGAGAACCTTTTCCTTTGCCCATACGTGTTTCAGCTGGTTTCTTAGTCCAAGGCACATCCGGGAAAACACGAATCCAAACCTGCCCACCACGCTTGATATGACGAGTCATAGCAATACGAGCAGCTTCAATTTGACGAGCTGTAATCCAAGATAATCCCATACTCATAAGACCAAAATCGCCAAAGGCTACCGTATTACAACGAGTTGCTTCGCCACTCATGCGCCCACGCTGAACCTTTCTATGTTTAACTCTCTTAGGACTAAGCATTTATCGTCTCCTTATCCTCGCGCTTGCGCATCAAAACCCCTGCGTCTTCTTTGCGTTCAGAGCCCAAAACTTCGCCCTTGAAAATCCACACCTTAACACCAATAACACCAAATGTGGTGTTTGCCTCAGCAAAGCCATAATCAATGTCAGCACGCAGTGTGTGCAAAGGCACGCGTCCTTCTTTTTGCTCAAACTCACGGCTCATCTCGGCACCACCAAGACGACCAGAAATTTTAATCTTAATACCCAAAGCCCCAGATTTCATAGCACCAAAAACAGCGGTTTTTAACGCTTTCCTAAATGGGCTACGTCCCTTTAGTTGGCGAGCCACATTCAGGGCAACAACCTGTGCTTCCATTTCAGGACGACGCATCTCTTTTACTTTTACTTTTAAAGTTTTATCAGTAAACTTTTGCAAGGAAGCATTGATCCGTTCAATGTTAGCTCCTTTAGTGCCAATTAAAACACCTGGACGAGCTGTGTGAATGAGCATAGTAATGGTTTTATACTGACGACTAATTTCAATATCCGCAATATCTGCATTTTTGCTCTCAGGATAGCCCATGAGCGTCTTGCGTAATAACAAGTCTTCATGCAAGGTTTTAGTATAATCACTACCACCTTCATACCAAGTGCTTTTCCATTTTTTATTAATGCCTAAGCGCAATCCATAAGGATGAACTTTCTGTCCCATTACTTTCCTCCTCTTCTGTCAACGACCACAGTAATATGTGCCGATCTTTTTAGCAAACGATCAGCTTTACCATGACTACGCGCCCAAAGACGTTTCTGCTGAGGACCTTCATCAATGAACAACTCACGCACATACAAGACACTTTCATCTAATTTACTATCACGATCCATAGCGTTACTTGCAGCACTTTTAAGCACTTTTTTTAGAAAAATTGCACCTTTCTGAGGCATTGCCTCAAGGATAGCCATAGCTTGCTCATAATCTTTTGTGCGAACCAAATCTGCCACAGGCCTGATTTTATGTGCAGACATAGGCAGATGTTTCGCAATGGCTCTAAAGCCTTCTTTCTGTGTATCCATCACCTCTTCTACCTCTTACCTTTCTTGTCTGAGCCAGCATGGCCACGATATAACCGCGTAGGAGAAAACTCGCCCAGTTTATGACCAACTAAATTCTCTGTGATATAAACTGGTATAAAGTTTTTGCCATTATGAACCTCAATAGTCAATCCTACCATTTCTGGAATAATTGTTGAGGCACGCGAGTAGGTTTTAATATTGCGTTTACTTTTTTCGCTTGTACGCATTACGGCCACTTTTTTAAGTAAGTGACTAGCGATAAAAGGTCCTTTTTTAATCGATCTAGACATATAACACCCTACTTCCTTCTCTTAATGATAAATTGGTCTGTCTTGTTATTCTTCTTACGCGTCTTGTAGCCGCGAGTAGGAATACCCCAAGGCGTTACCGGATGACGACCACCCGAACTACGTCCTTCACCACCACCGTGAGGATGATCGACTGGGTTCATAACAACACCTCGAACTTTAGGGCGATTACCCAGCCAACGACCACGCCCAGCCTTACCAAGCTTAACATTCATGTGATCTTCATTGCCGACTTCACCCAAGGTCGCTTGACATTTCTTATGCACATAACGTGTTTCTCCAGAGGGTAAACGCACAATTGCGTACTCACCATCAAAACCAGCCAAGGTCGCCGATGCACCAGCGGTGCGACACAATTGCCCACCCTTGCCACGGTGCAATTCGACACAATGAATGGCCCGACCTACTGGAATGTTTTCCAGCGGTAAAACATTGCCTGGCTCGATAGGAGCATTCTCATCAGAGATGATCATGGCACCCACCTGCAAACCCTTAGGCCAAATAATATAGCGTTTTTCACCATCAACATAGTTAATCAATGAAATAAAAGCCGAACGATTAGGATCGTACTCTATACTAGCTACACGCCCCGGAATGCCCACTTTTTCTCTTTTAAAGTCCACCAAACGATAAGAAACTTTGTGTCCAGCTCCACGGCGACGCACCGAAATACGACCATGCGAACGACCAGCCTTCTCCATTTTCCCCATAGACAAGCTCTTTGTTCGCGGGGTTCCAGTGAGTTCTTCAAAAGTTAAGCTTTGGCGTGCACGCTGACCATTTGATGTTGGTTTGTATACTTTTACTGCCATGAATTACGCCTCCAACTCTGCAATGGTTTTACCAGCAGGCAAAACAACATACGCTTTTTTCCAAGAAGCTGTGCGACCACGCCCACGCTTCACACTTCCTTTATAGGGAATATTAGCACGCTCTTTCCCGTCTACATTTAAAACAGAACAAGACAACGGTTTGATTCCAAAAAGTTCCTGAATAGCACGCATAACCTCTATTTTATTGCTATCCTTAGCTACCTCAAAAACATAGGTTTTCTTATCAGCTTCGCGCAGTAAACTGGATTTTTCCGTTAAAATGGGCCGAACAATAATCTGTTCTGCCGTTCTTTTGTTAGTCATTTCCATAAAATTCCCCCAGCTTCACCGCAGCCGACTCAAGCACCAAGGTTTTCTTGGCATAAAATAAATCATGTGCCTGCAACCTATTATAGGCTAAAAATCGAACATTGGGTAAATTGCGCCCGGCACGACGCAACATCTGATCATCATCCTTCAAGATAATAATAGCACGTTCGTTACTAAAAAAATTATTTAAAATCAAACGTAGCTCTTTGGTGCGTCCGCTGGCAATTGTAAAATCTTCCACAATCCGCATATTATTATCATCTGCAGCCTTAAGCGACAAAATACTCTTAAGAGCTAATCTCTTAATTTTTTTCGGCAATGCATAAGCATACGATCGAGGACGTGGACCAAACGCTGTACCACCACCAACCCAAACAGGGCTGTTACGGCGACCAGCACGAGCTCGTCCCGTACCTTTTTGCTTGTACGGCTTCTGATGATTCGTATTCACTTCACTTCGTGTCTTGGTGCAAGCTGTACCTACACGACGATTAGCGGCTTCATTACGAATAGCATGATAAATCGATCCCTCACTCACTTCACGAGCAAAGACATCATCATTTAAAGTCACCAAACCTTTTTCTTTACCAGTGATAGCATAAACCTTCTTATCCACCATCAACCTCTCTTCTTGGCATTACGCACCATCACAAAAGCTTTGTTAGGACCAGGGATTGCACCCTTCACCAAAACAACACCTGCTTCTGCATCAATACGAACCACTTTCAAATTTTGCACCGTAACACGCTCGGTTCCCATTCGCCCTGGCATTTTACGACCTTTCTTCGTGTTAGCAGGTGTTGTGTTTTGCCCAGTAGATCCTGGCTCTCGGTGAAACTTCGAACCATGAGTTGCTCGTCCACCACCAAAATTATACCGTTTCATAACTCCCGCAAAACCTTTTCCCTTGCTTGTTCCAATAACATCCACAAAGCGCACGTCTTCCAAAAGTTCAACACCAAACAAATCACCAACCACACATTCCTTATCAAAGTTACGAAACTCTATAAGATGTCTCCGCGGAGCCACACCTTCTTTAAACTGACCAATATACGGTTTAGTCATACGGGAAAGCTTCCCTTCTACCGAGCCCAAAACAACAGCTTTATAGCCATCACGCTCTTCCGTTTTTTCTGCAACTACAGCGTTACTCTCAACCTTAATAACCGTAACAGGGATCAAAACGCCATCAGTATCAAAAACCTGTGTCATCCCTATTTTTTGACCAATAAGCCCAATCATCAGATTTCACCCCGGACTTCTTTATTTATTCAACCAAACAAGCCTAATGCGATGCTAAAAAACTTTTAGCGCATCTCCTGTATCAATATCTCTAACTTTTCCACTGCTTAATCAAAACATCCACACCAGCGGGCAACTCTTGCTTCATCAAAGCATCCATCACTTCGCTCGTTGGATCAATGATATCAACCAAACGCTTGTGCGTTCGCATCTCAAATTGTTCGCGCGACTTCTTATTAACAAACGGCGAACGCAAAACAGTAAACTTGTTAATCCGTGTTGGCAAAGGAACAGGTCCTGCAACCTTGGCTCCGTTTTTTTGAGCCACCTTAGCTATCTCTTGAGCTGATTTATCAACCAACTCCATATCAAAACCTCTAAGACGAACTCGAATCTTAGCTTTTTTCACTGAATTCCTCCAAGAAAAGCCTCGCCCGTCATATGAAGGCGAGGCATAAATTACCTACTCGCCAACCTCTGTGATTTTCCCAGAAGCAACAGTACGTCCACCTTCACGAATCGTAAAACCAAGCCCATTATCCATAGCAATAGGATGAATCAACTCAACCGAAATCTCGGTGTTGTCGCCAGGCATAACCATCTGCTTACCTTCTGGCAAGTCTACCGTACCAGTAATATCCGTCGTGCGGAAATAAAACTGTGGGCGATATCCGGCAAAGAATGGATTTTGACGACCACCCTCTTCCTTGGTTAAACAGTAAATAGTTGCCTTAAACTTCTTATGTGGCTTAATCGAACCAGTCTTAGCCAAAACCTGACCACGCTCAACAGCTTTCTTGTCAATACCACGAAGAAGTGCACCAATGTTCTCACCAGCACGTCCTTCATCAAGAAGCTTCTGGAACATCTCAACACCAGTAACAGTTGTTTTCTGCGTGTCGCGAATACCAATAATTTCAACTTCTTCACCAACCTTAATGATCCCCTGCTCGATACGACCGGTAACAACTGTACCACGCCCTGAAATCGAGAACACATCTTCAATCGGCATCAAGAACGGCTTATCAATATCACGCATTGGCTCTGGGAAGTAAGTGTCCATTGCATTCAACAAATCAACAACACACTGAACATCTTCCACACTATCCAAATTAGACATAGCCTTAAAAGCCGAACCACGAATAATAGGAACTTCATCCCCTGGGTATCCATAGTTAGAAAGAAGCTCACGAACTTCCTCTTCAATCATGTCCACCAACTCAGCATCAGCCAAATCCATTTTATTCAAGAAAACAATAAGGTTAGGCACCCCAACTTGCTTAGCCAGCAAGATGTGCTCACGCGTTTGCGGCTCAGCACCAGAATCGGCTGCCACCAATAACACTGCACCATCCATCTGAGCTGCACCAGTAATCATATTCTTGATATAGTCGGCGTGACCTGGACAGTCAACGTGAGCATAATGACGAGCATCTGTTTCATACTCAATATGACGAGTGTTGATCGTGATACCACGAGCTTTCTCTTCAGGGGCATTATCGATGTCGTCATACTTCATCTCTTTGCCACCATTCTTTTTAGCACAGTAAGCTGAGAGAGCTGCCGTAAGAGTTGTCTTGCCGTGGTCAACATGACCAATCGTTCCAACGTTAATGTGCGGTTTCGTGCGTACGAATTTTTCCTTTGCCATTGATTGATTCCTCCATTCAATGCAGTACATTTAAAATATCTCTACAAAAAGAAGGATGCCTCACACAAGAGACCCGCAAAAGCACAGCCACGCACTATTTTATCGGAAGCGGCTTAACAGGCTTATTTCATCATGCAAGCATCCCATCTATATCAATTAAGTAAACTCAATCTCCACACATTATATCAGGACTACCCGCATAAATCAAGCCAGACCCGTTAAAATGTGCGCTATTTGAAAAATATAGTAAAAACTACTCATTAAATGTTTAGTATAAAGCACATTGTTCACCAAAAAAGGGTGCTTTATTATTAAGTTTTCACCAAAAAAGGCTTAAAGTCTACAATGAGCCATCAACTGAATACAGATCCTTGCATGGCAGGTCATAAACGGCAGTCCATTGGGGTTGTGTTCTATCAGAACCCACTATCGGATGCAACTGCATATAAGCCTCTTCTTTCCTGTCATCATTTAAAGAGCATCCAGGGGGCGAACCGCTTGAGGCTGGCGACTTGCCACCGCACTGCGTACAGTAATGTACCATCATTATGTCAAACCAAAACTTGATATCGCCTTGCCAAAAAGAAAAAGAAGATGATCAAAAATACAATGAAGAATGACCTCTATCCAGGTCACATATTTTGCCTGTATTGTCATATTTAAGCCTACCAAAAAAAGCACCCTATTGATTAAAACAGAGTGCTTCATCATTCAATTTCGCTTTATAGTTCTTAAACTATAAAGTTATCCACTGTCTTCACCACTGCTATTGTGTTCTTCTCGTTCTCATGTATTAACTCTGCCAACTTAGCCGACACCGCTACTATCGCTTCTGTCGATGTGTCAACCTGTTGCACCGCATTCAATACATCTTGGGTGCTCCCATTCAACGCTCCCATCGACTTCATCACATTCCTGCTCTCAGCTTTCATGCTTTCAGAGGCCTCTTGCACCTGATGCGCCGTCTGCGTTATCGTTCTCAACGACCTCATCACCTCTTGGCTTCCTATCGCTTGCTCACCCATCGCTCCCTGCACCTGCACAATCAAATTAGACAAATTGTCTATCCCCCCAAACACATCCTCATAGCTCTCTTCACTTTCCTTACTTGCTGCCTCAATCGACGCTATCGTCTCATGCACCGCTCGCAACTCAGCTCCTATGCTCTTGCTCTGCTCTGCTGAACTCTCCGCCAAATTCCTAATCTCATCCGCCACTACCGCAAACCCTTTACCCACTTCGCCCGCATGTGCCGCCTCTATCGCTGCATTCATCGCTAGCAAGTTCGTCTGATTCGATATTTCCTCGATCACTGTGTTTGCTTCTTGTAACTTAACAGACCCCTTCACCACCTCTCGAATACGCTCCCGCACCGTCGCTTGCTTCTCTTTTCCTACCTCGCCTGAACTCTTCAAATGCTTGTACTCAACAGCCATATCTATCACTATCTTGTTCACGCTGTTAATGCTCGAAACCATCTCTTCAATCGCTGCAGAACTTTGTGTTATCGTCATTGCCTGATGCGAAGCTATGTCATCCATCCGTTGTATGTCTGCCACTATCTTCGCTAAAGTCCCCTCTGCACTCCCAAGCACCTCTGTCTGGTTCGCCACTCCATCACTTAACACAACAGTGCTTCTCTTTATCTCTTCTAACCGTCGCGAGGCACTCACCATCTGGCTCTCAAGCTCAGCTGAAACCTTGCTCATCACACCCATCGACTCTTTAACCCCAGCAATAATCGTCCTCAATGACCCAGTAAAGGTGTTAAAATCAGAAGACAGCTGCGCTATCTCATCATTACCCTTCACCTCTATCGTCTGCGTTAAGTCGCCACCACCTCCTGCTATCTCCTCTAACGCCTTCGCCGTTTTAGTCAATCCACTCAGTAAATAGGTGATAACCATCCCTACTATAACCAACGCCGCTAATATTACAAACGCTGAAGACGTAATCGTAAAGTTTCTCGACTCCTCAAAACCCTCATACATGTCCTCTATCGGTACTGAATAAAGTAAGGCCCAATGATCCCCAGTACCGGCAATGCCAATAGGCTGGATTTGCATACGTGCATTTGCTTGCTCTAGCTGGTTAAAGGTCATCGTCAAATCTAGAGACTTTGAGGCAGTTCCAGCGATACCACTACGCACAGCTGAAATGTACTCCCCCCTTATGCCCTCTGCCATATTGGTGCCCCTAAGCTGGCTCAGGGAATGATCAACAAACGTACCATTACTCTCAACCAATCCAATATTTGCCGAGGGAAATTGTGTAGCCTTTAAAAGCGGCATCAATACCTTTATGTCCACATCAATACCCAGCACTCCTACTACAGCACCCTCTAGGTTGCGAATGGGCACCATGAATGACATTGCATCACGCCCAATAGGCATGTTAGCCATTGAATAGTGAGCAGGAAACACATGTTCTTCCCCAGTATTTAGTACCGTGCGAATAGGATTGTAACCATCCAATACCCCATAGGCGGAGGTAATGAGTGCCACCTTGCCACCGGCACTATACAGCTGAAAACGGCCTCGGCTGTCCGAGGCTAAATCAGCACGACCAGCAAACTCAGCATCAAGACCATCAAAACCGTTTTCTCTAAACATTACCCAAATAGCATTCACATCATTCTTTGTATCAGCACTATAACTCGTAATCTCTTCAACCATCGCTTGCCGTCTTTCTTCAGCCGGCATGTTAAACATCGTACTAAAGTTTGCTAAAGCCATAGCGGTGTTAAAGTGCATTTCTAAAAGTTGGCTCACCATCAGTGCACGCATTTCTCCCTGATTAGTGACCCGCGCCACACTGGTTTCAAAAATCATGTTTCGTGTCATGTGCAAGCTTTGCACCGCCATACCCGCAAGAAACACCGTTAAGCTTCCCCCAATCAGGAGAATCGATTTTGTCCGAATCTTCATAAATTTAAACACTCCGTTTATTTAGTTAAACTAAAGGCCCTACCCCATCAGTAAGTACCTCACACCCATATAGCGAATGAGAATTTTAATAGTATATCAGCACATAAATTAAAACAAGTGTTTACAAAAAAAAAGCACCCTATTGATTAAAACAGAGTGCTTCATCATTCAATTTCTCTCCTCAGTGCTTATACGGTAAAGTTATCCACCATCTTCATCACGTCGCCTGTGTTCTTGTCGTTTGCGTGTATTAACTCTGCCAACTTAGCCGACACCGCTATAATGCCATCAGTAGACGTGCCTACTTGATGCACAGCATCCAGAACCTCTTTATTACTGCCATTCAAGGCTCCCATGGACTTCATCACATTAGCCCCACCTGTGCGCATATTACTGGCTGCTTTCTGCACTTCGTGGGCGGTCTCAGTGATCATCCTAAGCGCTCGCATCACCTCTTGGCTTCCAATGCTCTGCTCGCTCATAGCTCCCTGCACCTGAGTTATCAAATTTGCTAGATTGTCTATCCCCCCAAACACATCCTCATAGCTCTCTTCACTTTCCTTACTTGCTGCCTCAATCGACGCTATCGTCTCATGCACCGCTCGTAACTCAGCTCCTATGCTCTTGCTCTGCTCTGCTGAACTCTCCGCCAAATTCCTAATCTCATCCGCCACTACCGCAAACCCTTTACCCACTTCGCCCGCATGTGCCGCCTCTATCGCTGCATTCATCGCTAGCAAGTTCGTCTGATTCGATATTTCCTCGATCACTGTGTTTGCTTCTTGTAACTTAACAGACCCCTTCACCACCTCTCGAATACGCTCCCGCACCGTCGCTTGCTTCTCTTTTCCTACCTCGCCTGAACTCTTCAAATGCTTGTACTCAACAGCCATATCTATCACTATCTTGTTCACGCTGTTAATGCTCGAAACCATCTCTTCAATCGCTGCAGAACTTTGTGTTATCGTGCTAGCTTCTTGTACCGCAATGTCATCCATCCGTTGTATATCTGCCACTATCTTCTTTAGCGTTCCCTCTGCACTCCCAAGCACCTCTGTCTGGTTCGCCACTCCATCACTTAACACAATGGTGCTTCTCTTTATCTCTTCTAACCGTTGCGAGGCACTCACCATCTGGCTCTCAAGATCGGTTGACACTTTCGCCATCACGCCCGTTGACTCCTTAACCCCGGCAATAATCGTCCTCAACGACCCAGTAAAGGTGTTAAAATCAGTTGCCAACTCGGTGATCTCATCATTACCCTTCACCTCTATCGTCTGCGTCAAGTCGCCACCACCACCTGCTATTTGATTTAGAGCCTTAGCCGTTCTCACCATACCGCTTAGCAAATAGGTGGTAATTATGCCAATAAGAAGAAGAATTAGAACCATCACAACGGAGAGACCCACAACAACATTCATAACCTGGTCACGAAAGCCCCCATACATGTCCTCATGTGGCACAGAGTAAGCCACAGCCCAGGAAGCGTCTCTATTAGGGGTTTCCACCGGTTCAATCTGAGTGCGTGCTAGCGCTTCACCACCATCCACAAAGTTAATAACAGTATCAGCAAGCCAGCTTTGCCCTCTTACCAGCATACTACGCATATCGGATAGGTTCCCGCCACCAACCATACGACTTAGAATATCAGTACCAGCTAGCCGACTGACTGTGTGGGCAATAATGATTCCTTCACTATCTACCACTGCAATATTTGCAGTTCTAAACTGTGTAGCACGAACTACGCGAGCCAGTTCAGTTAATGATATATCTAATCCTAGAACTCCCACCACTGTGCCTTCTAGGTTGCGAATCGGCACCATGAATGACATCGCATCACGCCCAATAGGCAGATTAGTAGGTAGGTTGTAAGCATGAAATACCCGTGGTTGTCCCGTGGTAAGCACCTCCCAAATAGGGGTATAGCTATCCAGTAACCCATAGGCTTGGGTTACCAGCTCGATCTTACCCCCTACACTATACAGCTGAAAGCGTCCTCGGCTGTCCGAGGCTAAATCAGCACGACCAGCAAACTCAGCATCAAGATCATCAAAACCGTTTTCTCTAAACATTACCCAAATTGCGTTCACATCACTCGCACTGTCTGCACCGTAGCTGGTGATTTCGTCAACCATCGCTTGCCGGCGCTCGTTAGCAGGCATGTTAAACATGGTACTAAAGTTTGCCATGGCAGTAGCGGTGTTAAAGTGCATCTCAAGAAGTTGTTCCATCATCAAGTCTCGCATCTCGACCTGATTAGCCACCCGTGCCTCATTCGTGGCAAAAATCATGCGCCGACTTAAGTCCAAGCTTTGCACAGCCACACCTATAATCAATAGCAATACACTTCCCCCAATGAGAAGAGTAAATTTTGTACGTATTTTCATAACTGAAGCACTCCTTTTATCTAGTTAAACTAAAGGCCCTACCCCATCAGTAAGTACCTCACACCCATATAGCGAATGAGAATTTTAATAGTATATCAGCACATAAATTAAAACAAGTGCCTACCAAAAAAAGCACCCTATTGATTAAAACAGAGTGCTTCATCATTCAATTTCGCTTTATAGTTCTTAAACTATAAAGTTATCCACTGTCTTCACCACTGCTATTGTGTTCTTCTCGTTCTCATGTATTAACTCTGCCAACTTAGCCGACACCGCTACTATCGCTTCTGTCGATGTGTCAACCTGTTGCACCGCATTCAATACATCTTGGGTGCTCCCATTCAACGCTCCCATCGACTTCATCACATTCCTGCTCTCAGCTTTCATGCTTTCAGAGGCCTCTTGCACCTGATGCGCCGTCTGCGTTATCGTTCTCAACGACCTCATCACCTCTTGGCTTCCTATCGCTTGCTCACCCATCGCTCCCTGCACCTGCACAATCAAATTAGACAAATTGTCTATCCCCCCAAACACATCCTCATAGCTCTCTTCACTTTCCTTACTTGCTGCCTCAATCGACGCTATCGTCTCATGCACCGCTCGCAACTCAGCTCCTATGCTCTTGCTCTGCTCTGCTGAACTCTCCGCCAAATTCCTAATCTCATCCGCCACTACCGCAAACCCTTTACCCACTTCGCCCGCATGTGCCGCCTCTATCGCTGCATTCATCGCTAGCAAGTTCGTCTGATTCGATATTTCCTCGATCACTGTGTTTGCTTCTTGTAACTTAACAGACCCCTTCACCACCTCTCGAATACGCTCCCGCACCGTCGCTTGCTTCTCTTTTCCTACCTCGCCTGAACTCTTCAAATGCTTGTACTCAACAGCCATATCTATCACTATCTTGTTCACGCTGTTAATGCTCGAAACCATCTCTTCAATCGCTGCAGAACTTTGTGTTATCGTCATTGCCTGATGCGAAGCTATGTCATCCATCCGTTGTATGTCTGCCACTATCTTCGCTAAAGTCCCCTCTGCACTCCCAAGCACCTCTGTCTGGTTCGCCACTCCATCACTTAACACAACAGTGCTTCTCTTTATCTCTTCTAACCGTCGCGAGGCACTCACCATCTGGCTCTCAAGCTCAGCTGAAACCTTGCTCATCACACCCATCGACTCTTTAACCCCAGCAATAATCGTCCTCAATGACCCAGTAAAGGTGTTAAAATCAGAAGACAGCTGCGCTATCTCATCATTACCCTTCACCTCTATCGTCTGCGTTAAGTCGCCACCACCTCCTGCTATCTCCTCTAACGCCTTCGCCGTTTTAGTCAATCCACTCAGTAAATAGGTGATAACCATCCCTACTATAACCAACGCCGCTAATATTACAAACGCTGAAGACGTAATCGTAAAGTTTCTCGACTCCTCAAAACCCTCATACATGTCCTCTATCGGTACTGAATAAAGTAAGGCCCAACCTATTGTGCTATTAGGCAAAGGAATAGGTTCAATCTGCATACGTGCCGACAAATCGCCCCGTTTATTAAACCTAAGTTTGACATCCTCTGATTGTTGTCTCCCGCTTGCCATACCACTACGCACCCGCGACAAAGACTCAGGTAAGAGACGGTCTGTTATGTTAGTACCCCTAAAGGCTGACACTCTGTGTCCAATAACAACACCTGTAGAATCCACCACCGCTATGCTGGCATCATTAAACTGTGTAGTACCAAGAAGACGTGTCAGCTCGTTTAACTTCACATCAATACCCAGCACTCCTACTACAGCACCCTCTAGGTTGCGAATGGGCACCATGAATGACATTGCATCACGCCCAATAGCCACCCCACTAGGCATATCATAGCCATGAAACACCCGTGGATTTCCCTCAGACATCACTTTTTGAATGGGTCCATGGCTAGATAGCAATGCAGTTTGGGGCGTAGCCAAAGACACCTGACCACTAGCACTGTACAGCTGAAAACGGCCTCGGCTGTCCGAGGCTAAATCAGCACGACCAGCAAACTCAGCATCAAGACCATCAAGACCATTTTCTCTAAATACTATCCAAACGGCTTGCACTATGTCATTATCCAGATCATCACTCAAAGCCACCACATCCGCTATCATGGCCAGCCGCCTTTCTGCGAGAGGTAATGTGAAAACCGTTCTATAGTTAGCAGAGGCCACAGCAGTGCTTATATACATATCAATCAACTGGTTTACCATCAAACCCCGCATCTCAGCTTGAGTGCTTAGGCGTGTTGTATTGGTTTCAAGAATCATGTTTCGTGTCATACTCAAGCTTTGCACCGCCATACCCACAAGAAACACCGTTAAGCTTCCCCCAATCAGGAGAATCGATTTTGTCCGAATCTTCATAAATTACAAGTACTCCATTTATTTAGTTAGCCAAAGGCTCCGCCTTGTCAGCAAGCACAGCACACCCATATAGAAAATGAGACTACTTAATACTATCGGTCAATCCCTATTAAAACAAGGGCTCTACCCCCTTTTTTACAATTTTTTTTCATCACACCCCTTACTTGCACCATTACCCTTAGAAGTATTATACTATCTATTATGCCGCATGTCCCCAATATTTCAAGCTCTTTGTTACAGCATCTCGCCCATCAATCCTATGCTGCAGGTGATCTCAAGCTAGCTTTTAAACAAACAAAGGCTCAAGCTGTGCTTGATAACTCATACGAAACCTACCTTGACCTAGGTCTTTTAGCCAAAGAAATCAATCGGCCTCAAGCAGCAATTAGGGCCTTTAACAAAGCTATCAAACTCAACCCCATTGGGGTTGAGGCCTATATTGAAAAATGTCTCGTTTACTACGAAACCGATCAAATTGACGAAGCCTTAAAGGGGGCTCTTTTACTACAAAAACTGATGCCTGAACACACGCCATGGGCGCTGCTGGCTGTGTTATATGCTGAGAACGATCAAGGAACTTTAGCCCTCTTTCATGCGGAAAAAGCTCTCCAAGAGACCTCCGATGCCACCAGCTACCATGCTCGGGCTCTCATTCACCAACAGGCTAATCGCTATGCTAAAGCGGAAAGCGACTACCGTACCGCCCTTACCTTGAATGATGAAAATCCAGATCTCTGGCTAAACTTTGCTCTGCTTTATGAAGAACAAGAACTCTTTGAGGAAGCTTTGGCTCTTTACACGGCAGCCATGGATCAAGGATTTGTGGGGGTGCAGCTCTATTTTAGTCGGGCCAAGCTTCACCAGCTCTTAGGTGACCAAATTGCTGCCTTACGCGACTGCAGTCAAGCCCTCGCCTTGGACCCTACAGATGGGGGAGTATGGCATCTTTACGCCTACATTATGCAAGAAAATGGCTCGTTAGAGGCTGCCTTGCATAGCTATAACATCGCCCTGCGCTACGAGCCCAGTGACAGCTCTATCCATATCGGCAAAGCATCTTGCCTTGAATTGATGGGACAAATTACAGAAGCTCTCCTTTGTTTTAACCTCGCTGTGCAACTTAGTCCACTGGATGTGGAGATTCGGCTAACGGTAATGACCTTTCTTGAACACAATGGGCGACTACCCGAGGCAATGGCTCTCGCTCAAGACGGATGGTTGCTGACGAATGATCACAAGTTTAAGGTCTTTATGATTGCGAATACTCCATTGCCTTAACCTCCAAAAATTCATTGACTTTACTTGGCTTTTTGGGTATCTTGTAAACTAGCTTTATAACTATATTTTTATACGGAGAAAAGTGAATATGAACATTAAACCATTAGCCGATCGTGTGCTTGTGAAAGTAACCCAAGCCGAGAAAAAAACATCGGGTGGTCTGTACATCCCTGATACCGCCAATCAAGAAAAAACCCAAGTGGCTGTAGTCATCGCCATTGGCGACGATACAGAGGCCATTAAAGTAAAACCCGGCGACACAGTGATGTATGACAAATATGCCGGCACTGCTCTCAAGGTAGAAGGAGCCGATCATCTTATCCTTGCCGCCAAAGAAATTATCGCTATTATCAATTAAACCTCAGGAGGTTTAGCTTATCGCCACTCTTACCAAAGAGTGGCTTTTTTTACTCCTCAATAAGCTTCGCCAGTCGGGTTAAATCTTGCCACACTGCTCGGCGGTAGCTTTGATTTTTTAACACCGCTACAGGGTCATGCGTTACCACAGTGGGATAATTCTCTACCACTAGGTGCATAGTACTCATGCTTGCCATCGAAAGTTGTTTCTGCAATACCAATCCTGCCGTCTCTGCACCGCAAAGAAGCAATATTTCAGGCTGTACCAAGCGAATTTGGCGAATAATAAGCTCATAGCACAGCTTCTTAAACGCATTATTACGCACAGTTGCATCTTTAGTGGCTAGCCGAAAAAAAGAGGTGTGGTAGCAATTCCCACGCTCGATGTGAATAGCCTGCAACCACTTTGTCAAGTACTCATCAGCCTCAGGCGTTAGCCACATATCATCTCTCATAGGGGCTAAAGTGATCACCATCACTACCGGGTTAAGCTCACCCTTCCCACACCACGGCACACCAGTACCTTGGTTTAGCAACGGTTCATTGGTTAAAGTCTCTTCAAACAATGTCTGGGAATCATTCGTAAAAAAAGCTACATCTTGGGGCAGGAGAGGAGAGGGGTGAGCCTGCATCCTTTTTTCTTCTGGTGTAGGGGGAGTAAAGGTTAAAGGCTCGTGATTTTGACGCAAGCCCTCATGGTGGATTAAATCAATAAAATCATTCAGCAAATTGTTATACTGTTGCCACAGCTCTTTAGCCATCGTTACTCGCCTGCTCGCACACACCCTTGGTCATTTGCACTTTAACTACCGACTCCCAACCCACTAAGGGCGACAAAGTTTGTAACTCTACCACACCAGCCAGCGTGGCACACACTTTAGTGTTCATTAACCCACCCTCTGGCTTGGGGTAGTTGATGTTGGTGGCTTGATCATAATTATCCATGTGTAGAATAATGGAGATTTGATATTTAACATTACTGGCTGATAACACGATGGAGGCTCGGTTGTTTTTTTCATCCACCGCTTTAATATTATGCTGAGTTAAAGTAGATGAAAAATCATATATTTTGCCTTCATGCACAAACAACACGTACCAACGATCAGAACGTCGCCACCCTAAAAACCAGCGGTTGTATTGAAAAACAGTGAGCGAAGTCTCTTTCAGTGCTGCCCCTGAGGTAGCATCATTAAAATACCCACCATAAATTTTAAGCCAACTGCCACGCATTGCGTAGCCCCATATTTTGTCTTGAAAGCCAAAACTCATGTCAGGATGCACTCTAAACTCTCGGCTATTCACCGTAATATGCCCTTCATAGTTTGCCTGTAACCCACCCACATGCCAGTTCATGGCTTTTAAGTGCGTGCTACTTAGCCAATGGCTAGCCGTAAAGCTAAAACCATAACTGTAATGCTTTTCCACCTGTAACTGCCAACTAGCAGACCCTGCCGTGCAAATTTTGTAGCGCACCCCAGTCTCTTTATCAGCATACACAATGTTACCCACTAATCCGTCTTCTAAGCATATATTCTCACCAAAACGTAAAGATAGCACGCGCTGGCTGTGTTCTACATCCTCATCACTAAAAAACTCGGCCGGTGATGCTCCGTTAGCCCCTAGCATGGTGGCTCGCACCATGGCGAAACTGCACCCATTCTTATCAAACAACGGCATAGGTTTTTTCTTTTTTTTGGCAGGGCTCAGCAACATATAGTCTATAATAAAGCCACAGCGTTCACCACTCTCAATATCGGTTGCCCAAAAAAAGTGCCGCCACACCTCATAGCCTTTCTGCCTTAATGAACCAATCAGTTGGCTACGATTGCGCGTGTTTCGCATGTAATGTTGACTGCGCTTTATGCTAAACATTAGCTCTTTTCACCCTCATCGTCTTCGTCTAGCTCATCATTGTCAAATGAAAGAGAAATGATGTCATCGTCCTCTTCATCGTCGTAGTCATCATCCTTTTCACCCTGCATAATGGCACTAATGTCATCGTCTTTATTAATCTTTTGCATGGTTTCATCCACCGGTTTGGCTTTAATCACCCACAGCCTATGCCCAGGCTTACGTTTAAAATCTTCATCAATCAAACTTTCGGTCAGCTCCTCCACATCACAATAATGAGAGAGATCCTCCTCTAGCTTAAAGCGACTAAAATGAGTAGAAAAATAAATAACACCTGTGGGGGTGAGCAATGAGTAAGCAATCTCAATTAGATCAAAATGATCCCTCTGCACATCAAAAGAGTCTCGACTCTTACTGTTGCTAAAGGTCGGCGGATCTATGTAGATGATGTCAAACTGATGCTCTTCGGTCTCCAAAAAGTCCATCACATCACGCCTAAAAAATTTGTATGCCCCACACTTTATGTCTAACCCATTCAGCTCAAAGTTCTCTTTAGCTCGGGCTAAATAAGGGGCTGAGGCATCCACCGTTACCACCGAGGCTGCCCCACCTAAGGCGGCGGCCACACTCATGCTGCCGGTGTAGGCAAACAAATTTAGTACCGCTTTACCCATCGACTGTTGCTGCACCAAGCGACGCAACGGGCGATGGTCTAAATACAGCCCTGTGTCCACATGGGTGGAGAGATGTGCTCGGTATTTGGCACTGCCTTCATGAATATCACGCTCCACAATCTCCACGTCATCTAGTTTTTCATACTGATCTTCGGGCTTGTAGCGACGGCGAACCTTCACAAACAAGTCAGCCTTGCTCACATCGGTTACGTCATGCAACACCCGCAACAGTTCATTAAAGCGTTGCTTCGCTTGGGCAGGGTCCATATCCCTAGGCGCTAGGTAGTCTTGCACCACAAGGCAACCAGCATACCAATCACACACAGCGTTGTACTCAGGTAAATCAGCATCATAAAAACGAAAGGCGTTGGTGTGCCATTGGCTACCAGCCAACTCTTTCATCTCGGCAAAACGTTTAGTCAAACGGTTTTTGAGTTGTTCACCATAGCTGCTTAACGCAAATTCAGGAGCCGTGCGGTCTTCAATCTCAAAGCGCAATAGCACGCACTTGTTCGGCCCATTGTAAAAAGCATTAATGCGTTGGGCTCGCACATCCAAACAGCGCAAAATGTCCGTATCAGGCGCTAACAGCGCAATTTCCCAATTTTTAAAGTGCGCTTTAAAATGTTTGCCCATCTTTAAAAAAAGCTGGTTGACTTCATCCCGAGTGCTCATACGTTGCCCGTAGGGAGGATTACTTAAAAGTAGTCCAGGGCGTTCGTTGTATTGGGTAAGGGTAAAAATATCGGCTTTGTTCACCCGAATGTCTTTCTCAATGCCCAGCTTAATCAGCGAGGCACGGGTCTGCCCAATCGCATCAGAGTCGTGGTCGTAGCCCACAATGCTAACTACTCGTTCGGCTTTGGTTTGCTCATAAAGCTCTTCGGCAGCAGTTCGTTCTTTAGCAAACAGCTCAGGCTTAAAACCTGTCCATGTTTCAAAACCAAAATGCTCCCGATGCAAGTTCGGCGCACAGTTATAAGCTATCATGTAACCCTCGATGAGGAACGTGCCTGTTCCACACATGGGGTCTAAAAGTAAAGCATCAGGCTGTTCCACACGAGCCACCCAGCCAGCACGATACAGCAAACCAGCCGCCAAATTTTCACGTAATGGGGCTAAATGTCGTTTACGTTGTTTAATCAGCGCCCCGTTGTCTATTTTCTCTTGCAAGGCTTCACGATAGCCTCGTTTAAACAACTCAGTCGCCAGTTCAAGCGAAATAGTGATCACGTCATTATGAATGTGTAAATGAACATGTAGGTCTGGATGCACCCCCGGCTCTTTTTCGGTAATATTAGGCCGTGGGCGACCAATTTTACGAAAACTATCCACAATGGCATCTTTCATCACCAGCATCAGGTAGTTATCGGGAGCACAGTTATTGCCGGTGGAGGTAGCAGAACATATAAATGTTTGTTCGGACTTAAAATAGTCAAACCATGGCAGGCTCAGGGCGTAGTCGTAAAGGTCGTCTTTATCGTCAATTTCAGCTTCGCCCAGCACTAAGCGCACGCACGAAGCACAACGCAACCACAGCGAGGCACGGTAGAGAAGTGCATCGTCGCCCTCAAAAAAAACCCCAGAAACAGCGGGGGCAATGTTGTTAGCCTGCAAGGCAGCAAGCTCTTGCACCAAAACGTCCTCAAAATGAGCCGGACATGTAGCATAATACAATTTATTCACAATATTGTATTAAGCCTTATTTATGCAATTTATGCAAGGGGCAACCCCTTTTACCCGGTATTAGCACCCTTTGCTAGCTATGTGGGCTTTTTTATGATAAACTAGCCCCACTATGAGAGAAAATGACCGCAAAATTGCGCACAATATAACCAATCCTACCCACATTAAAGCCGTGCTAGCACAGGCTCAGAGTGACAGTCTGAATACCTCCATCGTGCAGGCAATTTTAGACAAAGCGGCCACCTACCAAGGACTCAACCAAACCGAAGCCGCCACGCTGCTGTTTGTGAATGATCCTGCCCATGTGGCTGCCCTCAACAAACTCGCCTGCGAGGTTAAAGAACACATTTATGGCAATCGGGTGGTGCTATTTGCCCCACTTTATGTAAGCAATTACTGCGTAAATGGCTGCACCTACTGCGGCTACAAGCTCGAAAATGCCGAAATGCCTCGTATAAAACTGACCATGGAGCAAATTGCCGAAGAAACAAGAGCCATGATTAACCTAGGGCATAAACGCATTGCCCTTGAGTCCGGCGAAGACCCAGTACGCTTGCCCATCGACTACATGCTCGAAGCTATCCGCACCATTTATGGAGTGAAAGAAAACGGACTGTCGTTACGGCGCATCAACGTGAACATTGCTGCCGAGTCGGTTGAAAACTACGCTGCCTTAAACGCTGCCGAGATTGGCACTTATATTCTCTTTCAAGAAAGCTACCACGAAGACACCTACCGTAAGTATCATCCCACAGGACCTAAAAGCGACTTTGCCTATCACAGCTCCTCTATGCACCGAGCGATGGAGGCTGGCATTGAGGATGTGGGGTTTGGTGCCTTGTTTGGGCTAACCGACTGGCGTTATGAAGTAGTGGGGCTACTCAATCACGCTGAAATTTTAGAGCGTGAACGTGGCGTGGGTCCGCACACCATCAGCCTGCCACGCATTAAAGCCGCCCCCGGCGTGACGCAAACCTACCCTCATGCCATGACCGATGAACAGTTTTTGCGCTCTGCTGCCGTGTTGCGCTTAGCCTTGCCTTATGTGGGTTTAATTGTTTCCACCCGCGAAACCAAAGAGCTGCGCGATGAGGCCCTTAAACTCGGCATTAGCCAAATGAGTGCCGCTAGCAACACAGGCGTGGGGGGCTACAGCGTGTATGCTAATGACCCCAGTAAAAAAAGCCCTCAGTTCAGCTTGAGCGATGAACGCACCACCGCTGAGGTGGTGCACGACTTGTGCGACTCAGGACACACCCCCAGCTTTTGTACCGCTTGCTACCGCCAAGGTCGCACGGGCGATCGCTTTATGGAACTAGCCAAAAGTGGAGCGATTAGTAAAGTGTGTGCGCCAAATGCCCTGCTCACCCTAAAAGAGTTCTTTATTGACTTTGCGCAAGGGCAAGAGGATGAAGCATTTTTTGAGCAAGAGCTAAATAAACTAGAGCCAGCCCAGAAGGCCTTGGTGCTAGAGAAATTTGCCGAGATGAAGGCCGGTAAACGTGATATTTTCTTTTAAAGGACACACCCATGAGTAGCCCAAATACCACCCCCCGTTCCGAACGCCCACATATTGGGCTGTTTGGCTTGCGCAATGCCGGCAAAAGCTCGTTGCTCAATGCCATCACCGCTCAAAACAGTGCCATTGTTTCGCCCACCCCCGGCAGTACTACCGACCCTGTGTATAAAGCCATGGAGTTGCACCCGATCGGGCCGGTGGTCTTTGTGGACACCGCAGGGCTGGATGACACGCAAGAAGAGCTGGGTCAACAACGAGTGGCAAAAAGCTTGTCTGTGCTGGGTTTTGCCGAGGCTGCCCTTCTGTTGCTCACCAGTGATGAAGCCTCGTGGCACGCTGCAGTGCATTGGCTAGTCCTGCTAAAAGACCGCAAAATCACGCCCTTAGTCGTGCTAAACAAGTGCGATCTACTCACCCAAACAGAACAATCAACCCTAATAGAACAAATAGAGACGTTGCTGCAACTGCCTGTTTTAACGCTTAGCACCCACACTGGGCAGGGGCTAACCGAACTCAAGCAAGCCCTTATCCAAGTGCTGGCGAGCCACCAAGAACCGTTGTTAGTCGCCCACACCTTGCCCACCGATGCCCTCGTGCTGCTCATTATGCCGCAAGATCGGCAAGCCCCCAAAGGGCGTTTGATTCAGCCACAAGTGCAGGTGCTGCGCGAGCTGCTTGATCATCACATCAGCGCCCTATGCACCACCCCCACCGCTTTGCCTGTGCTGTTGTCCAAGCTTGCCACCCCTCCGAACTTGGTGATTGTGGACTCACAAATATTTCACCAAGTGCATAATTTGCTGCCTGCGGAGTGGTCGCTCACCTCGTTTTCTATTTTATTAGCTGGACGCAAAGGCGACCTGACCCAGCTGTTAGCCGGGGCGGAAGCGATTGACCGACTGCAAGACGGCGACCGTGTGCTGATTTTAGAAAGTTGCACGCACGAAGCCTTAAAAAACGACATTGGGCGTGAACAAATTCCCAAAGCTTTGGCTAAAATTACCGGTAAAACCCTGCACTGTGATGTAGTGGCAGGGCTAGATTTACCGCCGAATCTAGTCGACTACCGTTTAGCGGTGCATTGTGGGGCGTGTATGATTACCCGGGCCATGAGCTTGCAACGTTTTGCCCTGCTAGCTGAGGCGGGTTTACCCGTAACCAATTATGGCTTGGTGCTAGCCAAAGCCAGCGGTGTTTTAGCCAAAATAAACCCTTTGGGTGCATAAGTTAGGAGTTTTTATTGTATGGGTATCACACAACCTTTTCCCCCTGAAAAACTGTTTTTAGGCTTGTTGTTCGCCAATGAGACGCAAGCAGATGAGGTAATGGGTCGCATGAGCGCAGAGTTTGGACCGATCGACTACGCCAGCGAGACCTTAAACTTTTCAGCCTTTTCGCCCTACTACGATGAAGAAATGGGTGGCTGTGTGTTCAGGCGTTTTTCCAGCTTTGCCACGCTTATCGACCCTGCCCGTTTGGCAGAGATTAAGCACTTCACCAACGCTCTTGAGCTGACTTACAGCACAGGGGAAAACCACCGCCCCATCAATTTAGACCCGGGTCTCATCAACACCAATCGCTTGTTGCTTGCTACCACCAAGTGGGCGGGGCATCGCATTCCATTGAGTGAAGGGATTTATGCCGAACTGACCCTGTTTTATAGCCGCAAAGGCTGGCACAGCCTGCCGTGGACCTACCCTGACTTTCAAAGTGAACAGGTTCAAACCATGCTTAGCACCATGCGCAAGCACTACCGCACCACCTTAAACCATGACCGTTGATATTTTTTGTGAGGTGATCGATTTTTATGGCGATGTGGCGGTCGCCTTTCGTTTGGCTCGTGCCTTAAAGCAACGTAGCCCCACTTGGCGTGTGCGCTTTTTTTGCAACCAGCTCAGCGTGCTCACCCTGTTACACCCCCACCATGCCGATGACACCACTTGCCCTATTGAGGTGTACCCCTACGAGGCGGTAACCGCCTTGACCGAACAGGCCACCGTGGCAATAGAAATGTTAGCCTGCACCCTACCAGCCGGCTACCCCTTACCCCCCCTCATTATCAATGTGGACTATTTGAGTGCCGAAAGTTGGGTGGCCGATTTGCACTTGCAACCATCGCTCGGCATGAACCCCGCAGGGCGTAAATTTTTCTTTATGCCCGGTATCAACCCCGGCACAGGGGGCTTGGTAGTAGGCAATTTTTTACCCCCAGCCAGCGATAGGTTGCACACCAAGCAAGCTTTTTTGGCACAACACCACTTGCCCCCCAGCTATGCGATGCGTCCATGGGTAAGCCTCTACGCCTATGACATACATGAGACAAGCTTGCACGCTGCTAGTGAAGCTTTTATTTTAAGCCCACAAGCGTTGCCCCTTACCCCTCATTGCCAGCAACTAGACATGGATCAGCGTACGTTTGATGAGGTAATTCACCTCAGTTCACTGATTTTGTGCCGTGGGGAAGACAGCTTAAGCCGTGCTCTGCTGAGTGGCAAACCCTTTTTATGGCAGGCCTATCGCCAAGAAAATGATGACCACTTGGTAAAAGTAGAGGCCTTAATTGCCAGTGCTGTGCCTTTTTTTAGCCCTTGCGCTCACCAACAATGGGCAACTGAAATGCGTGTTTTTCAAGCCACAGGAGCCTTTAACCTTGCCCCTTGGTTGCGCGAAGGGGTGGAGGCAGGCTTTAAACAGTGGCAACAGGCGATTATAGCCCTAGGCAACCAAGAGGATAACTTGGCGACGTTGATTGAGGGGTTATTGTAAGTGCCCTGCTTGGATAGGCAATTGACGGCTGTGCTCAGCAGCTTCACGGTAGTCAAACCGTTCCACCGAACTGGCTAAAATCCATCCTTGCTGTGCTGGATTATCGCTAGCCTCCACAAAATAGTAATCTACCCAAAAGCGGCGGTTGTTGTCATACACCGCACGAATTTGAGTTATTTTCACCACATCACCTTGGCGTAAAACCGCACCAGCAATCGAGTTGCTGGCTATATCTGGGCTTAAGCGTAAATAAGTGCCTTTAGTCAACCCCCACCAGACATCACCAATCAAAGGGGATGTGGGCGGTAGAATAAGAGGCTCTTTAGGCTTGTTACAACCTAAAAATAACAGCCCACACAGTAACCAAACAAGACTTATGCCTCCGTTCACATTTTTCACCATACCCACCAATCTCCTCCATTCCAACAACCCACCCTAACTGCCCTTTCAGCATAGTCGAGCTATATGTAAAAAATGCTGTTGTAGCCCCTTGCAATGGAATGCTTCTCGTTATATATTGAGTATAGTAAACGAAAAATGATAAAAAATAAACTCATCTTCATCCTTACCTCATTGGTTATACTAATGGGATGTGAAAAAAAGTATAATGACTTTGGTGATATTGCCATACGTCCTGAGATGCCCATAACCAAAACAATAGAACCCGAAGAAGACAGTCTAAAATTACTGTATGGCTCGCTGGATACACAAGCCAATGCTTATTGGCTTGAGCATGACTCAATGATACATATCTTACCTTTCATATGGCAGTCACAACAACGCCGTGGTCATAGCTTAAAACCAGAAGATGGCGTAATCATTGTAACTCAAACCTTTGTGAATGCATGGGTCGATACCATTGATTTCAAAGAAGCCTTTTTACCTCAAATTTTGTTACACACTGTCGATGCTACAGGCTTACAACGCTTGGAGATATTTGAGCTCAAAGAGGAGACTGCTGTTTTACTCCTTAATCTTTCCACGCGTGGTGAAATTTCCTATGAACCCAGCATCACCCAAGAAAGCCTAACTCGTATTAAAGTAGAAATCATGCAAAATGGGCTGACCATGCAGGATTTTTATAAATTTGATGCAGCAACCCAACAGTTCGTATTAGACGAAAGTGAACGTCTTCAAAATGATGGCATAGCCTCGAGCAATCGTTACACAGCACGTGAAATTGAGACCTTTCTAAAGGGTCCATGGGTTAAGAAAGATGAAGAACGTGAAATTATTGTGGCCTTTATGCCTGAGGAACAGGAAATTCTGTTCGCTCATAACTCTAAACTAGAAATCTACAATTGGCGTTCCTCATCACGCAGTGGTTCACGCATTAACGTAGAGGCTAGAAACCGTGCCGTTGATCATATCTTAGGAAATAGCTCAATTCAAGTTATTGATACTAATACTATTTCCCTTAATATGATCTCAAACACCTTTTGGGAGGGCGAATACCGGCGAATGAACCTGCGCGAATACCTGACGCTCACTCTAGGACCTGTGCCCCGTGTCGTTCAAAATGTGCCTTTTAGTGGCTCGTTCACAACATCATCAGGCGAAGAATTTGTGTTTGAAAACCCCTTTTTTACACGCACTCATTTTGACGGCACACAGAGAACAGGAAGATTCAGTATGTTCACTATTAATAATCAACCCATTTTACAGTTACGCTACACTAACAGCTATGGGTATTCCACTCAGCAAGAAAACTTTAGCTTTACCATTAATGAGCAAACGGATAGTCCACGTTTTCTACGTAGCATCACCCTAGTGCAGGTCAACCTTTTCATCAATGGTGGATTTCCTGTTGGTACAGCGGCTCTGAGGCTTGAACAAATAACGGCAGTAGGCTCATAATGCGAATGACTCTCTCTATGCCCGCCCTATGAGTACCACACCGTTAAGCCCTGGTCAAATTAAAAAGGGGCGCAACACATACAATCTTTTTCAATTTATTAATGCTTTGTCATTCCCCCTTATTAATGGATCAATTATCACTCTGTTTGCCATCAAGCTAGGAGCTGATGCCAACTTTTTGGGCATTCTATCAGGATTTAACTATTTAGCTTTCACCTTAGTGGTGTTGGGCAAAGCCTTAGAGCCGACCTTTGGTATGAGTCGAGTGATGGCATGGGCATGGCTTTTACGAAGCCTGTGCATGATTCCCATTCTGTCTGCCATTTTCTTTGCCCTGCATGACAACTACTCCATGGCCTTGTTTATGATCCTCATTAGCAATGTTGGCTTCAATGTTACTCGCGGACCGGGATTTGTAGCAAACAACCCCATCATTGTGATGCTTTCCACCCCCCAAACACGGGGCAAATATTTGTCTTTCACCCTCATGCTCAGTTTTGGTGGTACTATTTTATCCACCATTGCCTTAGGACTTCTTTTACGCATTAGCCAATCTTTTCAAAGCTACACTATTCTCTTGGCTGTAGGAATAGTGCTTGGGTTATGGTCCAGTTATCTGCTTTTTTTGTTACCTACCCCCCCCCCCACGGTGATAACACAGTCGTTCCTATCCACCATGAGAGAGGCTTTTGCTCGTCCAGCCTTTCGCACCTTTTCGATTGTGTTTTTTTTCATCTCATTCATAACGGCTGCCACTCGTCCCTTTTTCGTGGTGTATACCCGCAATGTGTATGAGCAAAGCGATAGTAATGCCATTATGTTCACGGTGGTCGGAGCTATTGGAGCTTTTTTCATGAGCAGCTTTAGCCGAACCTTAGTGCAGGCGGTGGGAGCCAAGACATTGTTCATCTTTTTCACCGGTCTTGCTACTGTCAGTCTCATTCCTGCCATCATCAGCCCGCACTTAGACGGGCTAACCTTTATCCTGTTTATGGGGCTGTTTCATCTGGTGGCAACCTTTGGTATGCAAGGGCTTGAATCAACAGGACAAACTTATCTCTTTGGAGTTATTCGTAAAGATGAGCTAGTGGATGCCTCGATTCTTTACTTTACCGTATTTGGTATCGGTGGGGCCTTGGGGTCTTTTGCTGGTGGGGCGTTGCTCTCGTGGTTGCAGCAAATCATGAGCATGAAAGTCAGCTTTCAACTCTATTTTGCCTTAGCACTACTAGCCATGATTGGTTTACTTGTGATGATTGGTTATCTTAAAAACACCCATCAATCATCGGTGCGCAGTGGACTAAGCGTCCTGTTTAGCCCACGAGATATTCATGCCATTAATTTAGGAAATCGGCTAGAGGTGGCAGAAGCAAACGAGCTCTCAAGCTTGCTAAAACAATTAGGGCGTAGCGAGTCAGAAGCTGCCACTGAGCTGTTAGTCGAGAGCTTAAAATCACCCAAATTCACATTACGGCGCACGGCTCTTACTGCCATAGAAAACCTACCCACATCGCACAACCCTAATATTGTGCAGTCACTCATTGACCAAATGCAGCACCACACCTTTACCACAGGGCATGTGGCTGCCCGCATTTTAGGGAAACATCACTTAAGACAAGGCATTCCAGCCTTGCGCCGTGCGGTATTTCACAGCGCTGACTATCGTACTCAAGGCGAGAGCATTGTAGCATTAGGGCGCTTTCACGACTTAAAAAGCCTTGTGTTAATTAAAAAACAGGTACGGATAGAAAATAATGATTTTGTTATTGTTAGTGCTTTGAATGCATTGGATCACATGCTCGACCCTACCGAACTATTTGTTTTATTACGCCCGTTAATGTGGAGTAAAACATCTAAAACGCTAATTCATGAAGCTTTGCTGAGCGCTGCTGAACTGCTGGCTCTCACTGGTGCTTTTTACCGGCAGTACACAGCGTTTCTCAATGACCGTGGGGTTGCCTACCTTGAGTTACGCGATGAACTTACTGGGAAAAAACGCTTGGCTAGTGAGAAAAAATTGTTGCTTGAGCCTCTATTACAGCGCCCCAATCCTTTACAATTTAGGCAGCTATGCCACGAGATATTACCTCAAGTACCTTGGGATAAGCGCCTTACAGAGGCCGATGCAATCATCTACCGTGCGAGCCAAAACCCATTGCTAATTCGACATCCTGAGTTCCGGTTCTTTTTGGTAAGCGTGATGGTGCAGCAGCTGATCACCAACCCTAAGCGTCACTAGTACTCTCTCATCAAAAAATATTTATGTCAAAAGATTTAACTATTATTCCTAGTCTCTTGATTAGGCTTTGGTATAATGCTATTATTGATTTTTTAGGTATCAAAATATTTGAATGAGGTGTCTAACAATGGCTCAAAAGAAAATGGTTACCATCGACGGTGCCACAGCCGCCACATATGTGGCTCATGCAGTAAGTGAAGTTATTGCAATTTATCCTATCACCCCTTCCACTCCGTTGGCTGAGATGGCCGATGAGTGGAGTTCGCAAGGGCGCACCAACATTTGGGGCAATATTCCTATTGTGTCTGAACTACAAAGTGAAGCCGGTGCCGCCGGTGCTGTGCATGGTGCTTTAGCAACCGGTGCACTCACTACCACCTTCACCGCCAGCCAAGGCTTGTTACTCATGATTCCCAACATGTACAAAATTGCTGGAGAATTAACTCCAGCTGTTTTCCATGTGCCTGCCCGTTCCTTAGCCATCAATGGTTTATCCATCTTTGGTGATCACTCCGACGTGATGGCATGCCGACAAATGGGTTGGGCTATGCTTGCCAGCAACAACGTGCAAGAAGCTATGGACATGGCTCTGATTGCCCATGCCGCCACCCTAAAAGGGCGTATTCCCTTTATTCATTTTTTTGATGGCTTCCGTACATCGCATGAAATTCAAAAAGTAGAGTCTATTTCCTATGAAGATATGGCGAAGATGATAGACTACGAATATGTGGCTGCCCATCGTGCCCGTGCTATGGATCCTGAGCATCCAACCATGCGTGGATCAGCACAGAATCCGGATGTTTACTTCACGGCTCGTGAAAGTGTGAATCAGGAGTATTTGGACATGCCTGGCATCGTTCAAGACTACATGGATCGTTTTGCTACACTAACCGGTCGTCAGTATCACTTGTTTGATTATTTTGGTGCAGCTGATGCTGAACAAGTTGTGGTGGTGATGTGTTCTGGGGCTGAGCCAGTGGAAGAAGCCGTTGAAATGCTCAATGCACAAGGGAACAAATATGGTGTGCTTAAAGTGCATTTATTTAGACCTTTCTCTGCAGAACATTTAGTGAAAGCCTTACCTGCCACGGTAAAAGCCATCGCCGTGCTGGATCGCACCAAAGAGCCAGGTTCTTTAGGTGAGCCACTGTATGAAGATGTGCGCACCGCTGTTGGTGAAATGCTCGGAGTTGGTTTAACGCCATTTAAACATTGGCCAACAATTGTTGGTGGTCGGTTTGCGCTTGGTAGTGCCGAGTGGACTCCTGCCATGGCTAAAGCTGTGTTTGACAACCTAAAAAATGCCCAGCCGAAAAACAAGTTCACCATAGGTATTAATGACGACTTAACCCACACGAGCTTAAGCTACGATCCTACTTTCCGCTTTGAAGCTGATGGCTTGCACCGTGCGATGTTCTTTGGTTTGGGGTCTGATGGTACTGTTGGTGCTAACAAAGACAGCATTAAAATTATTGCCGACAACACCGATAACTATGGCCAGGGGTACTTTAGCTACGACAGTAAAAAGGCAGGAACGGTAACCGTTTCGCATTTACGTTTTGGTAAAGAGCCTATTAAGAGTCCCTACCTTATTGACAATGCCAACTTTGTGGCATGTCACAAATTCAGCTTCCTAGAGCGTGTTGACATGCTCAAAAGCATTCAAGATGGCGGCACATTCCTTATTGCTAGCCCATTTGGTGCCGCTGATGTTTGGCCACAACTGCCTGTTTCCGTACAGCAGACCATCATTGACAAAAAACTGAAATTTTACACCATTGATGCCGTGAAAATTGCCCGCGAATGTGGCATGGGTTCACGCATTAACGTTATTATGCAGGTGGCTTATTTCCAAATTTCAGGCGTACTTCCTATGGAAGAGGCTATTGGTTACATTAAAAAGGCCATTATGAAAACCTACGGTAAAAAAGGTCAAGACGTAGTGGATCAAAACATCCGCACCGTTGATATGGCCTTGGCTGGGATTGAGCAGGTGGACTACCCACAAACTGTGGCCGGTACCCGTACACTAGCCAAAGCTGTGCCTGATTCCGCACCTGATTTTGTACGTAATGTGTTGGCTGAAATTATCAATGGACGTGGCGACCAGTTGCCAACCAGCAAGTTACCAAAAGATGGTACTTATCCTACCGCCACCACCAAGTATGAAAAGCGTAACTTAGCTGATCAAATTCCTGAGTGGCGTTCTGAAACCTGTATTGCTTGTGGACAGTGTTCCATGGTATGCCCCCATGGTGTTATCCGCATGAAGGCTTTTGCTCATGTGGATGAATTGGATGGTATGCCTGAAGGCTTTAAGCACAAAACCATGGCTATGGGACCGCTTAAAGACAAAGAGTTCACCATTCAAATTTCCCCTGAAGACTGCACAGGATGTGGAGCTTGTATCAACATCTGTCCTGCTAAAGACAAGGCCTTAGCCTTTGTTAATCAGGCAAAAGTGCGAGATGCTGAGATCAAAAACTGGGAGTTCTTCTTGGATTTACCGGAAACCGATCCAGCTCTCGTATCAACCGACACCCCATTGGGCGTGCAGTTACGTCGTCCGATGTTTGAGTTCTCAGGAGCTTGTGCTGGTTGTGGTGAAACCCCTTATATTAAGTTGATTAGTCAGCTCTATGGTAGCAACATGCTCATTGCTAATGCAACCGGTTGTTCTAGTATTTATGCTGGTAACTTGCCAACCAACCCCTACGCCCAGCGTGAAGACGGACGTGGTCCGGCTTGGGGCAACAGTCTCTTTGAAGATGCCGCTGAGTTTGGATTTGGTATGTACTTAACCCAAGAAAACTTGCGTAAATTTGCGCTTGATCTTTTGGATCATGTGGAAGGTCTTGATGCTGGCCTGGTGAGTGCTATCCGTAGCAACCCACAGGGTACTGATGTTGAGCTTGAAAAACAACGTGAACATGTTGCCAATGTGAAGGCCTTCTGTACTAACAGTAAAGACCCTAAGGCCGCTCAATTATTAGCAGCGTGTGACTATCTTGTGCATAAAGTACAGTGGATTATTGGTGGTGATGGTTGGGCCTACGATATTGGTTATGGTGGTCTTGACCACGTGCTAGCCAGTGGTGCCAATATTAACGTGTTGGTTATGGACACCGAGGTCTACAGCAACACAGGTGGACAATCAAGCAAGGCAACCCCAACGGGTGCTATTGCCAAGTTTGCCGCAGCTGGTAAATCTCTAACCAAAAAGCCATTAGGTTTGATGCAGGCAGCATACGGTAACGTATACGTTGCGCAAATCAACTTAGGGGCTAACATGGCACAAACGATCAAAGCTATTAAAGAAGCTGTTGCTTACAAAGGTCCATCTTTGATTATTGCCTACAGTCATTGTATTAGTCATGGTATTGATATGATGAAGGGACAATCTATAGCTAAAGAAGCCGTAACCTGTGGTATGTGGCCCATTTATCGCTATGATCCACGGCTAGTAGAGCAGGGAAAGAATCCTTTCCAGCTTGATCACAAAAAGCCAACTACTGCAGTGGAAGAGTATTTGTACAAGCAAGTGCGATTCAAGAGTTTACAAAAGAACTCCCCAGATCGTGCTAACATGTTGCTAGACAAGATCAAGATGGATATTGAACGTCAGTACAAAGAGCTAAACTACTTAGCCGAGCGTCCGTTCTAATACTATATTAACTCTAGCGTCAACAAAAAAAGCGGTGTAGTTATGCACCGCTTTTTTTATCTCTAGCGATTTTTGCGCTTATCTGATACACTACTCGCATCATGAAAAAAATTGTTCTTTTCTTTCAAGGCATATTAATTGGAATAACCGACACTATACCTGGTGTGTCTGGGGCTACTATGGCAGTCATTTTAGGCATTTATGAAAAGCTCACTTTTGCAGCAGCTCAAATCACTAACGATTTTAGAGCTAAAAAATCGCTTAAACCTCACTTATCTGTTCTCATCCCCCTGTTTTTAGGAGTAGCTACTGGTATCGTGGTTTTTGCTCATATCCTCATGAGCCTACTACAACACCACAACCAGCTCACACATCTTTTTTTTAGTGGCTTGGTTATAGGCTCATTGCCCATGGTCTTGCACGAAAGCACCATTAAAAAGGCATCTCGATCCGTTATTGGCTGGTTTCTGATTGGCATTCTGTTGATGGTTGCTTTGTTGTGGGTGGAGAAAACCTATCTCACCCAAAGCGATTACGGTTTGGTAGCCGTGAACCCGCTCTATCTCCTCAAAATCATGCTGTCTGGCTTGGTGGTGGCAGCGGCCACTATTCTACCAGGGCTGTCTGGTAGCCTTGTGTTGCTTATCATGGGCGAATATCACCACGCCTTAGGCTTTGTTAAGCTCTTTTTTGGTTCGCTTAAAGAAGGAGCTATTGCCTGGGATGCCTTCATTGTGCTGACTGTGTTAGCATTAAGCCTGCTAACAGGGCTAATGCTGTGTGCTAATGTGATTAATCGCTTGCTAGCTACCCACAAACATACCACCTTTGCCTTTATTATGGGGCTCATCGTCGCCAGTCTACTAAGGCTCTGGCCCAGCCCAGCCGAAACTGCGCCCCTGTGGTATCTCATCCTTATTCCCGCTATGGTGCTAGCCCTTGTGCCCAGCCTTCGTAAAAAATCAGCGTAATAAAATGAAGACCACACCTTTAGTTGTGCATTTATCCCTATCAAAGGAAAGACTACAACCAAATGCCTCACAATGTGTGGGGTGGATCGCATGGCGTGATAGCATGCATTGCCCCAGCACCATAATAAGCAGGCTGTACTCTTAACCATACATACACTTTTATACCCAAGGGCTAATTGTCGGTTTCATCATTAGGAGGTTGAATAATCACCAAAACTCGCCCTTGGTGCAACAGGTCTAAGGCTTGTGGTGTGCTACGCAAACGGCTCATCTCTCGACTAGAGAGCACAATATCGGTTAAAAAATCCCCCGAGATGGCTGTAGCTGAAATCACTAGCGGATTAAATCCTACCCGTGTTATAGGCCAGTCTCTCATGAGAGCTGAGTAAGTGTAGGCAAGGCTTCCTTGTCGTCTAAACACGGCCACATCAATTGTTTCGGTACTAAACAGCACAACCCCATCAGCCCCAATGATAGAAGGAGAGAGGGCTGGCTGCAATACAGCTTCACCTAAACCATTGCGTACTGGTAACGGTTCAGCAACGTAGATAACAATACCGGTGTAATCAAACTCTTCCACCGTGGGATGTAATAAAGGGCTAACTTTACGTGGAGATGTGGCTGTGACGTGCTGAGTGATGTCTGAAAACTTGATAGTGTAGGCAATAAAAAGCGTTTTAAAATCGGCTGAAAAGACCGAATACTCTTTGCGTGCCAGCGTAGCTACCGCGTCTAAGTTCCAAATAACACGGTTACCTGCGTGTCCCTGTGCGGCAAAAGGTCCTTGTGCATCAAACACCACCTCACCTAGGCTATCGGCGATCATTCTAAAACGCATACGGTCAATCAAGCCTTCAGCACGTTGCTTGGATGTAGGTAATCCTTGTTGATCCACTGGGGTCGACAGCTCAAAAACGATGGTTCGATTTTGCCAGTTCACTACTCTTTTTACCTGAATGTCAGCTGACTGAGCCACTAAAGGGCTTAAGGCTGCCACACTCACCATCAAAATCATGCAGAATTTAAAACATCTCATTGGGATATTAACGGCATTTTTGTGAATAACTAAAGTCTCCTATGACAAAATCTCCGCCTTGGCAGAGACCACTGCTTAACTTAACTTCGGCATTAGTAAAATTTGACCGGGGTGAATAAGTTTGGGATTAACTTTAGGGTTTAATGTCATTACGACCGACATGGAAACCCCATTACGTTGGGCAATGGTTGATAAAGTGTCTCCCCTTTGAATGGTGTAAATTCGGTAACTCGGTTTTACTGCCTCCGCATGATTATTCAAGGCGTTATGCACATCATAAGACAAGTGATACGGCACACGCAGATTATAATTGGCTACAGGCGGCGTTATGCCATAACGTAACCCTGCATTCAGCGTGGTAAACTCTTGCGCATCTACCCCCAAATGAGCAGCGAGCGCTTCTAGGTTCACTTGATGGGTTACCACCACCGTATTAAACAAGGCAGATTCTTGATGTTTATGAGTTATCCAGCGCACAGGCTCAATGCCGTAAGCACTCCCATTGCTCACAATATGAGCTACAGCCATGATTTTAGGTACATACGCCATCGTTTCTCGCGGCAACATGCTGTGTTCTTGCAATGTCCAAAAATCGCCCAACAACCCTTGACTTTGGGCTTTTTTTACCGCATTGCGCACACGAGTCAAGCCACCGTTGTAGGCCGCCATGGCTAATGGCATATCACCAATCAAATCATACTCATACTTTATTTTACGTAATGCTGCATCCGTCGCAAGATAAATATCACGGCGATCATCTTGCCATTCATTAATACGTAATCCGTAGGGCGTAGCAGAGGTGGCCATAAACTGCCACACACCCAAGGCTCCCTTGGGTGAAAGTGCAACAGGTCGATAAGCTGATTCAATAACAGGAAGATAGAGCAACTCACGGGGCAAGCCATAATAGTCGATGCGCTCCATTATATAAGGTAAGTAAGGAGCTGCACGCTCAAGGCTACGCACAATGAATTGCAGATTGCGAGGAGTGGAAAAGTGCTCAATCTGGCGTTGCACGGTGTGGTGGCTAACCTTGCCCAGCACACTGTGCTGGGAGTACACATTGTGCTCTTGCTCGTCCAGCACCATTTTCCACTTATCTTGGTGGCTCATGGCTTGTAAAAACCCCACATGAAACGGCAAGGCCGAAAGCGAAGTAAACCCGATTGTTAAAGCTATTAGTCTAAAACCATTTTTTGTTAGCCCACTGCTCATTGTGCTTTACTGCCACCTTTATTTTAAATAATGTTACGATGAGTGTACTTAAATATCTCTTGTCTGTCAAATAACACCTTGCCTAATTATCTATGTTCATCTAAAATAATAGATAATGATATTTTTTCGCTTTAGTTTACTCACGCTCCTACTGTTGAGTTGTCAACCCATACAGCCCACCCTTGTTTTGCCCCAGTTACAGTCAGTCGCCTCGCCACAGCAGGGCACTCTCGCTTTAACCTTTGATGTTGAGGTGCAGCTCGAAATTATTGAACTTGACCCTCGCCTTACACTCATTGCCTGTGATCCAAGATCTATTCAGTATGAAGGCGGTGAACCGGGTACGCTATATGCCTTGCAAGCCAAAGCAAAAAAGGGTCTGGCAAGTTTACGTTTTAACACCTATTTTTATGACACAAACCCAAGCCCCGCCACCGTACAACTAAACGAAATTGCCATTATTCATGACAAAACCCGCTCTAATGCCGTTGAACTTTTGGTAACTGGGTCAGGCAACATGGGCGGCATAACCCTGCTGGTAGGTCATAATCCTGACGAGGCTCCCCGTTTTGTCTTTCCCAGCAAAGAAGTGCATCAAGGGCAATATTTGGTGGTGGATGTGCGCACCTTGCAGGGGGAGTTTCACTTTGCCGAGGCTCCCGGTATTCCCAACACTCGGGGCATCATCGCTTTAATGAACAGCCCCTATGGCCCGATTAATCAGGTCTTTGTGTATGAACGCTCCGATCGACAGGACTCCGCCTCATCACAAAAAGATCAATTTGACACTTGGCACGCAAAGTTAGAAGCCCAAGAACTGTGGCATGGCACACCTTTTGACAACCGCTATGTTACCGCCACCCGCTCGGCAAATCGTGTTGCAGGTCGACTGCCACCCTACTACGCAGGTGATTGGTATACCACCATTACCAAGGGACTCTCGTTAGGGCAACCTAACAATCCTGAACGCTTTAAACCCAAAAGTTAAATATCCGCCCAGACAATACCCTGCCCACCAGTTAAGGCATTTTTAAGGGTGCGTCCCAGCACTACCTCATAGTGCCTTGGATGCAACCCCGGTCGCAACACCTTTTCTACTCGTAACAACGCCGTGTTAGCTTCGTTAAGCACCGTGCCGGCTGATAAATCTTCGGTAACACAGATGGAGCGGTTGGTGCGTCCATAGTTTGCCATCTCACTAGGGGCTAAAGTTTTCGCCCCCGTGCCAAGAATGGCATCAATCAGCTCTTGCCCAAAGGTATCCTTGAGCTGATGCCATGCGGCATCAGGGTTGTTTTGTGCCAGCTGAATACTTTGCACCATGCGAGCGAAATCATGAGGTTCTAAAGCTATCGGGTCATCCAATCCCGCATCCAAACGACTAAGGCACAGATGTTTTTCGACAGCTGTAGCTCCCAAAAGCACCGATAAGGTAGGCACAAGCACGGCATCCATCGTGTGGTCGGAGACTCCTATCTTTACCCCTAATAGCGTTTTTAACGCTGGTATTTGATACAAGTTGTAGTCACTCGGCTGGGCTGGATAGGCGGTTACACAATGCAACAAAGTGACCAAATCACGCTGAGGTAACTCCGCCAAGGCCAGTTCAATATCTGCCAATGTGCTAACGCCCAAGCTTAAATAAAGCGGGCGGTTTGGGGTGGCGCACGAGCGAATAAGCGGATAGTGATTAAGTTCAGGGCTTGCAATTTTATAACTTGCTACACCCAGCTTATGCAGACCCTCAGCACTAGTTAAACCAAATGGTGTGCATAAAAACTTAAGTCCTTGTTCTTCAACCATTTGTTTTAATGCCTCATAAAACGAGGCAGGTCGTTCCAACTCTTTAAAACGGTCATAAAGCGCCACCACCCCGCCGGGTAACGGTACCAGCCCTGCATTCGGGTGCAAAATTTCAGAGGCAATAACCCACTGAAACTTAACCGTGGTAGCCCCAGCCTGGGCGGCAGCCTGCACCATGACCTGCGCCTTGGTCAAATCCCCAGCGTGGTTAGCTCCCAGTTCTGCAATAATTTCTACCGATTTTTCCATTCATCAATCTTACATGTGCTTGCGCTAAAAAGCAAGCCGTTTGGGACCTTTGGATGACCCTGATCTATGTTTTAACAATAATTAGTCATTGACAGAAGCCCTTTAATGTTATAAACTTAAGCATAATATAAATAAATATCATTGTCTTACTGTTAATTGAGGGGAAAAATGAAAAAATCTATCTGGTTATCTGCCCTTTTGTGTCCGTTTATCTTTCCCTTGGCTTTTGCGCAGGAAAACACAACGCCAAACAGCGGAACACCTACCGTGAATAACACCATAAATAACAACTTTTATGGGCCTGTTATCATCAATCAGGGCAATGCCCCACAACAAACCACGCCACCAGTTGCCCCAGAGCAACCAACACAACAGCCCAACCAACCTGTGGACCAAGCACAACAACCAGCACCTGTGCCACCTGTGAGCGAAACAGTGCCTAGTCAGGACACCATACAGCCTGTGTTCACAGCCGTCAAGCCTCGTCCCAAAACCCCTTCATTTACTCTTGGTATTAAAGGCACTTATTTTTACGATCACGACAAGCTAACCAGCGATGTGGAACGCTATAATTGGGTGGTAGCTCCTGGTGGTGAGTTTGGTGTGTTTGCTGATGTCTATCTAAACCGATTTATTCTAACCACCTACGAATTGATGTGGGCCAGAGATATAGGCTACATTAGCACGGGTGAAACCGTTAAGGCTAATAGTATGAGTTTTAATGCCATGTTTAAGCTTCGTGCACCCATCGCCCCTCGTTTTGCTTTAACTGGTGGAGTTGGTGTTTACTACTCCTTGGGAACTATCTTCACCAGTACTGAGTCTGAATTTGTGAGCATGCGTGGTCTGCTAACTGAGTTTGCCGCCGAGACCTCCTTTGGTGCAGGCAACCAGCATGTGTTTACGTTAGGTATGCGTAACAAATGGCGTTTTGATCAACTCAAATGGAACAGCATTAAACAACAGCCCGTGGGAATTATGGCAAGCTACGGCTACCGCTGGTAGTACCCCCTTGCTATTTTTTGATGTAGGGCTAAGAGGTTTCCTCTTAGCCTTTTTTTTTATCCCATCATGAGTCTTTCATCGAATCTAATAATGGATGTGCAAACCTAAAGTTTACTTAAGTTGCTAACATCTGTTTATACTTACATAAAAAACGCCTTTGCCAAACCATTCGGCTACAAGGTTCCGAATAGTTTAAAATGATGACTTGTTTTACTAAGCAAACTAATGTGCCATCGTAATCATAACTATATGCGTTATGCTCTATCTTGAGGTATGCGTTACAGCTTGAGTTTTGACTGCATAAATGGCGACTGATTTGAGTTTGTAGCCTAAAGGGATAACCGTTAGGTATTCCTTTAGGCTGCAAACTTGTACGAAATTTATGTACCGCTCATTAATACTTAACATGGCGTATTGTCCAAAATTTCACCGTACGCCCATCGCTGTCTTTAAAATAACCCAGCACTAGGCTTATGATGTCAAACCACACCCACAATTGCACCACAACTAAAGGAAAAAGAAGCCCCAGTAAAGTACGATAATCAGTCAACACTGTGCTAACCAAAACAGGTTCGCTAAAATCTCCCCACAATAAAAACGGGTGATTAACTGAAAACACAATAGCTGTACCCCCCGTTACCAACGTAAAAATAAGCTGAGCCATCGCACTTCGTTTATACCCCACGAAAAACCGATGGGCTGCCAATAGCCCAAAAAAAAATGCTAACAATAAGACTGTCGTACGGCTGTACTCGCTCACCCTATTTTTCATATTAACCGATAACTCCCCTTCACCCCTCTAACAAAGGCCACAGCCTACCACTACCAAAGCTTTTATCACTCAGCTTTAGCACAGGCGGAGCTTGAAATCGCTTAAACTCCTGCCCACTGACCAAGCGATATAGTCGTTGTGTCTCCAACTTACCTAAACCCACAGCCTCAAGCTGCTCTAACGATGCACCCTGCTCAAGCATTGCCTCCAAAAATTGATCCAGCTTACCATAATCCGGCAAGGAATCATCATCTCGCTGATTAGGACGTAATTCAGCCGATGGTGGCTTCATTATCGTATTTTGTGGTATCGGCATCGCCGCATTAACGGCGTTAATGTGCCGTGCCAATGTATACACTTGTGTCTTATACAAATCGCCAATAGGGTTGTAGCCCCCACACATATCGCCATACAACGTGCCATAGCCACAGGCTAGCTCGCTTTTATTGCCCGTGGTGAGTAACATCGAACGGTGCTGATTGCTATACGCCATCAAATACAATCCCCTAATGCGTGCCTGCAAGTTCTCTTCGGTCAACCCTGCTATCGAAAAATGCTCAGCACACACCTCGCTCACGCTGTTTAATGGCCCATCAATCGCCATCATTAAAATATTAATACCCAGTCTACGGGCTAGCTCTTCGGCATCATCCACACTATGTTGGCTGCTGTACCGACTCGGCATCAAAATGCCTGTTACGTTTTCAGCACCCAAGGCTTTTACCGCTAATGTGGCAACCAAAGCACTATCAATGCCTCCACTCAAGCCCAAGTGCACCTGTGTAAAACCACTTTTATGCACAAAATCAGCCAAGGCCAAGGGTATTAACTGGTACAGCTGTGCATCCACCGACTGCTCAATCAACCCCAATACTTCCTGCGGTTGTGCTAAACTAAAACTCACCAGTGCCTCAGCAAAGCGACCCCGCTGCTCCACTTGTCCATCGGGGTGCATCAACATAGCAGATCCATCAAAAAATAGCTCATCTTGTGATCCATAACTGTTAACATACAGCACAGGGCTACCACTAGGCACGCTCAGGCACAAACACTGCAGGCGTTGTGCCTGTTTTTTAAAAGTATATGGCGAAGCATTGATACTAATGTATAAATCAGCGTGTCCCTGTGCCGCCATGTCGGCAATCGCCATGGGCATATAGCCAGCTGGTTCCCACAAATCCTGGCACACACACAGCCCCAGCTGCCAGCCACGCCAGCTAAACAGCGCACTGCTCTCACCCGACACAAAGTAACGTGGCTCAAAAAACACATCATCATTAGCTAAAAACCGTTTCGCCTGCTGATGTACAACCCTGCCATCTGCTAAAAATAACGCACAGTTTTCAAGCTTGGCAGGGTTGTCCGATGAAGGCATAATGGCACCTATCACCACCCCTATATGGGGCGGTAAAACCTTTAGCAACTGCCCCAATGCTTGCTGCCCTTGCGTTCTAAACTCAGGGTGAAACAGCATGTCTTTGGGCGGATAGCCACACAAAGACAGCTCAGGAAAAACGATAATATCCAGTCCTTCATCCACTGCCTGCAACGTAAATTGAAGCATACGCTGCAGGTTAGCACCGAAATTACCCACAGATGAATTAAAAGTACAGCAACCTATTTTCATCGTACGTAACCCCTGCTTTAATGAGTTGGATTCTTCATACTGGTTGGCTGCCATGTGCTTTCCAAAACATCATGCCACAACCGCCCTTGTGGATTCACCCGATTGCGTGCACGTGTAGCCATTTGCATAGGAACATGAACATAAACACCATTCCATTGGCTCATCAATACCATCGTTTTGCCAGCCATGGCAGCGTGTACTGCATTACTTGCCAACCGTGCACAATAAATAGCATCATTACTATTGGGCGCACTAGCACGAATGGTGTAACTGGGGTCAATATACCGAATGGTGCATTCAAGATCCACTTTTTTAAAATGGGCTTCTATTTTAGTTTTTAAAAAGTAACCTACATCATACATTTTGGCATTGCCCCCGGCATCTTTCTCACTAAGACCACCATACTCAGCACTCATTAAGTCTTGTCCAGCTCCCTCGGCAACCACCACCACGGCATGAGCCTTGCGTTTGATACGCTCTTCTAAGCTGACTAAAAAGCCATGAGACCCGTCTAAATCAAACGGCACTTCGGGAATAAGCACATAGTTAGCCTGCTGGCTAGCCAAAGCGGTTTGAGCGGCAATAAATCCTGAGTCACGCCCCATCACCTTTACCAAGCCCACGCCATTCAGCACGCCATTGGCCTCCACATGGGCAGCATACACACTCTCTTGCGCCCGTCCTACGGCTGTTTCAAAGCCAAAGGTACGCGTGATAAACGACAAGTCATTATCAATCGTTTTAGGCACACCCACCACAGAGAGTTCATAGTGGCGTTTGCGTGCCTCTGTGGCAATGGCAATCGCACCCTTTTGGCTGCCATCACCACCAATAACGAATAACATGTTGATTTTGTAGCGCTGCAATGTGTCCAAAATCTCTTCGGTTTTTTCACCACCACCACGCGCCGTACCTAAAATGGTGCCGCCCTCAAGGTGAATATCATCCACCACGTCAGGATTCAAAACCATTGGCCCTTCATGACTATCAAGCAAAAATCCTTTATAACCATGGCGAAAACCCCACACTGTTTTCACCTGATAGCCCAGCATAAGGCTACGGACTAAGGAGCGAATAACATCATTAAGCCCAGGGCACAACCCCCCACAAGTACAGATAGCGGCTCTCACATTTTCAGGATTAAAGTAGATCTGTTCTCTAGGTCCTGCTTTTTCTAAGCGATTGCCTTCATCCATAATCAGCCCCGTCTCCGTAGCTAGATCATTATCACCGTTATAATCAACACGATAAAGGGTTGATTGCCCGTCTTTTACAAAATATTGCGAAGCGAGCATAACTGACGCTTCTGCTTTTTTGGTAAAAGGGCTAACAAACTTTGGTTCTCCTAAGTTTTGAATGGAGAAGTCTATCACACTACTACTACTTGGGTTGATTTGCGGATCTTTGTTCGTACTCATCCCTTTAGCATAACAATGTATCGGCTTATTGACAAGAGCCAACCTAAGGCTTTTTGCTTATTTATGCTGCATTAACAACGCCATACTGTGCCTCGCTCCTGCATAATCCACCTGCAAAGAGTGCTTTAAATATTCAAGCTCCTCCTCAAGATACAATGCCCGCCGACGGCTGATGTGAGGATACAGTTCTGATAATAGTTGTGATCGACACACAAGAATTAAAGCCCACTGGCGATTGTTTAACTTTTGTACTAAAAAAGATCGTTTTTTTAGAGAAAGATTACTCCACACGTCGCCATAAAAGGCCTTAAACTGCTGTTCAAACAGCTCCTTCTCATACCGCTGTTGGGGTTCAATCACCAGCTGTTGCAACATACGCCAAGTACCAGCCGTTAGCTCTATGCGTCCTTGTGCCATCGCATCTATCAACTCAAAAAGCACCTGCCTATTAAACTCTTGCCACTCTTTCAAGCTCAAGCTTGGTTGTTGATGCTCCCACTCACTACGTAGCCTTACCGGTAAATACTGCATAAAATCGCTTTTAAACCAGTCAGCTGCCCCCCAACGCACCAGGGCTTGCCCCTTCTGTTCGCCCTTTTCTTTGTAACTCAATAAGGCATTCAGATGGGCACTGTGGCGTGCTAATAACACATTTTCAATAATCAGCTTAGCGTCTTTAGTCTCAATAATGCGTAAAAGCTCAGGCACACTTACTGGTGTTTTATCACTCGTTAGCATCCCATAACTGCCCGTAGCTGCCCCCCTCCATAAAGGCTTGAGGGTTTGCGCCTGACTCGTTAAGGCCGATAGCCATTGAAACAACATAAGAACCGTGCTACCCGTTGGCAATACCTGTTTGCGTTGAGCAGGGGTGCTTAAAGCTTTAATCCACAGCTGCAGCACCGTTGTGGGAATAATGAGCGACACATTCACCTCGTAAGGTTCACTATAACGCACCATTCCTTCATACACAAAGCCCTTCAGCGCCTCAGCGGCTGGTTCAATCCAGCGGGATATCAACTCAATTTGCCAGCTAGCTTTGGTATGCCGACCTGCTTGTGCTACCAGCACCGGTAGAACCTTTTGCCAAATTTCCTTACGTTGTGCCGCCTGCCCTAGCACCACATAATAACATGCCGTAGCGCCTTGATAGCTCAAGGTTACCTCAAGCAATGCACTCATAGGCTCTTGCCAGTTGGTGCTATATTTAAGCGAATGAGCCATAAAACTAGCCACTTTGTGTCCCTGTTTCATACGGGGGGCTAGCAAAAAGTAAGGCAACGGATGATGTAACACCGAAGGCACCAGGTGGACTGGCTCTGAGTCGTACAGCTGGGGTTCTAAAAAAACTAAAATCTGCCCTGTAGGTAAGTTCAAATAAAATGCCTGCAAACCCGTAACCAGCTGTTCTAGCCATGGACCATCCACTCCAGACAGGGCTAAAAAACGTCCTTTATTCACCCTTGGTAGGCTCTCTAATAGTCCACACACCAGACCCTCAGGGGCGTGCTTGGGGCTTACCATTACTGCCATCAAACGCATTTCAGCATAAAGCAACGCCACCTCGCACGCACGGGGAGGCAAAACGACTTTTAAACTCTTGCGTAAGCTCAAGGCCTCTTGCCCTGCAGCCTTAGCCCATTGTTGAGCATAAAGCTGTTCGGGGTTAGCCTCAAGAACCTGTTTTTTGCTAAAATTAAACCAAGCCATAACCTACCTTTTCTCGCTTAAATCTTCGCAACGCACCACCATACGCATGGTAGCACTTGCACCTGCTCCCAAAGTCGTCTGTTGACGGGGATCGTTACCGACCTCTACGCACAGCATCTGCTCATACTCTTGATCACGCATATCGCTCAGTTTAGCACTGCAGATGGCATGGGGATTCCACACCGTAGTAGCCCCAGATCCTTCACGTTCGAGCACAAACCGCCGTTTGTAACCGGTGTCCACCAGCATAACAGGGTCATAACTCTCTAAAAAGGCCTTGTCATACGCATCATTAATGATTATGTGTTCTAAGGCACTCACCTGACCGGCATCCCCTTCCACCAAGGAATCATAGCACATCAAGCCTTTAAGTCCTTCAATATAGGCGTTCTTCAGCTGAGAAATGGCAAAGTAAGTATGAAATGACTCACTATAAGTGAAGGGTTGATCCCCTGTGTTAAAGGTGCGTAGTTCCATTTCAAGGTGATCACTCAAGCGAATAGCTAGCTCCACTCTAAAGGCATGCGGCCACACGGCACGGGTCTCAGGGCTGTCTAACAAGCTAAGCAAAATAGCTGGATTAGTGCTATTGTCTTGCTCGCCTTTTAGCCGCCATAGAGCCGTACGGGCTAAGCCATGCTTAGGCAGTTTACCAGAAGGGTCTGGTCCAAAAACAGGCCAACAGAGGGGAATGCCCCCACGCAAGGCTTTACCCACCTCTAAACGGCTGTTGCCACTTATCCACAGCCAATCTTCGCTCTCATTTTTGGGTTGAATGCTAATAACTTGTGCACCATGCAACGTCATCAACAATGTGAGATGCTCACTTTCTAGCTCAATAAACTCAAAATCACCCTGCGAAAATTCTTTAATCATCTAGGTCTTTCCTCTTTGTTATTTTAAACCCCTAGTTGGTAGGGGCAACACCAGCCTCTTCCACTGGAGCAGCTTCTGGCTCAACAAATTCATCTAGCATGGCTTGTTGTTCGGCTTCCATCTCTGCATTATCGGTCTCTGAGGCTTTAGCACTCAACAAGGTTACCACGGTGGTTACCACCAGCTGATCATACGCTTCTTCCAGCTCTATCTCAAGTCCTTTACCACTTAGATCCAGCGTCCAGTTGCCTTCATACACTTCATTCTGGGTAAACAACCGCGTGTTGCGCCCTTTAATGCTTCCTTGTCCTTTAACTGTGCCTTTAGTGGTGCGCGTGGCGGCTACAGAATCATAGCTTTGACTGTGGCGCACTTCAGCACCATCACTTAATATCCAACGCCTCTCACCAGTGAGCAAGTTCACCACGGTGGGTATCAAATAAATCTCTTGCAACATTGAAACCACCTGTTGATGTGCGGGCAATGCCACTTGAGGATCCGCCTGTGTGGTGAACGTTACAGTAATTTTATACAGGCGTGCCAGCTTAAAGTGAGCCTCAATTTGAGCCTCTTGCCCCATCACCAAGCCCGTGGCTTTGCTTGTGCCAGCCACCATGTCAAGCTCCGCATTGCCAAATAGAGTGTGCAATTTACTATTCACCATGGCAATAGGGTCGCTCCAGCGAATATTGCCCAGCATGGCTTGCCCTTGGGCATGAGCCTGCATAGTCATTAAAAAAAGCAAGCCGCCTATTAATCCCCATTTTTTACTCATCGTGTGTTCTCCTTATCATTTCAGGCATAAGCCACAACTCTCTTGTCATAGTTAAAAAAATAGATTATCATACTCTAATAAGATGCACAAGGTAAACTACTATATTATAGGTGCAGGCGATGCCGGCAGAGCCTTGGTGCGTGAACTGCGCCACCACCATTCCCTACTTAACGTCATTTTTATTGATGACAATGAGCAAAAGATTGGGCAATTCAGCGAGGGCTTCCCCATCATCGGGTCTATTACCTCCCAACTGCCCCATCTTGATCCCTCATACACCGTCATCATTGCCATAGTCAACCTACCCAAACCACGGCTGCACCAACTGCACCATGCCCTAAAAAATCACGGCTTCACCTCTATCTCGCTGTTACCTGCTCTCTCGCAGTTACTAGCCCCCCAAGGATCGCTAGCCCTCACCCGAGACATTGACCCCTGTGATTTTTTAGGGCGTGAACCCATTCTGCTTAACCTTGAACCTCACTTACACTACCTTAAAGGTAAAAGGGTGTTGCTCACCGGCGCGGGTGGTTCTATTGGCAGCGAGCTAGCCCGACAATTGCTGAATGCACAAGCCGATCGCCTTTACCTTTTGGGGCATGGTGAAAACTCTATCTACCAAATTGAAAAAGAGTTGCGCCAATTACAACAAGCCGGCATTGGCACAAACGCTACCATTGTGCCGGTCATTGGTGAACTGCAAGATGCTGATTTTATAAAGTTTATCATTGCACGTTTACAACCCTCCATCATTTTTCACTGCGCTGCTCACAAACATGTGCCGCTGATGGAAGCCAACCCCGTGGAAGTGATTAAAAACAATGTGTTTGGGTTACACAACCTGCTAGAAGCCGCCAAACTTGCTACAGTGGATCACTTTGTGCTGATTAGCACCGACAAAGCCGTTGAACCCAACAACACCTATGGTGCCAGCAAAGCACTCTGTGAAGAGCTGGTACTAGCCGATCACACAGCGGGTTATCCCTTTTTTATTGTGCGTTTTGGCAATGTACTAGGCAGCCGTGGGTCGATCATTCCGCTGTTTAAAGAGCAAATCGCTCATGGTGGACCTCTCACCATCACAGATGCACGCATGACTCGCTACTTTATGACCATTCCAGAAGCCACCTCGCTGGTATTAATGGCCGGAAGTGTGGGCAGTAAAACCGGCCTTTACCTCCTTGACATGGGAAAACCGGTTAAAATCATCGATTTAGCCACGCAAATTGCCCTATTTTATGGCTATGACCTTGCCAAGGGCGACCTTGAGGTAAAGTACATTGGCTTGCGCGAAGGCGAAACGCTAGAGGAAACGCTGTTTGCCACAGATGAAGCCCTGCACCCTACCGAACACCCTCTACTCATTGAAGTGATTAAAAAATCCGAACACGCATCGCTTAACGTGCGTACTATTTTAGCCCAACTGTTGCCTATTTGCTATCACCAGGCAGGGCAAGAGGCGCGGTTTCGTAACCGCCGTGAACTTAAAAAAATCTTACAAAGTTGTTATCCACACCTGAAAGTGCCCACTAATGAACCAGAATATTAATTTAACAATTTTTTTTAAGGAGTTTACAATGAAGTATAAACTGTTATTATCATTAAGCGCCCTGCTTATGCTGGGTCTGCTCTCTTGCGGTGGTGCCAAAAACGTGGGGCAAATTGCCGTGTTTGGTGAGGCCACCAATGAAATTGATCCCGATGAAATCTTCATCTCGGTACGATTACGTGAGTTTTATACCGAAGAGGCTGACAATATCACCAATGTTTCTCAGTTGCGTACGTTGGGTCCGGCCATTATGGAGTTAGAAGAAGCTCTTAGTACGGATTTGGTAGCTCTTGGCATCAAGCATGATCAAATCTCGCTCGTTTCAGCGGGACGTAGTCCTATCTGGTTTACCCCCCGTATTCCTAATATTCAAGGGTTTCAAACTCTTCCTCTAGCCTTTCGTGAATACTCAGTTAAAGTGAGCAGTATTGAAGAGGCTAACAAAGTATTAAACATGTCCCTCACCTTTGGTTCGGCTGCTAACTTAAGCGAAGTACGCTCAAGCAAAATTGAAGAGTGGCGTGTTATCACCAAGCAACAGGCTTTGGCCAACGCTCACATTAGGGCAGAAAGTTTAGCCCAAGGGTATGGTAAAATTGTAGGTATTATTTTTGTGAGTGATGACCAAAGCCGCATTATTCAGCAACAAGGCGACACAGGGTTTGTCAAGGCAACTCAAGCCTTAGTTCGCAACGGAGGAATGATGCTACAATCAGAAACTATGGCTATGAATGATACTGTTGCCTCACAACCTGTGGCATTAAGAAAAATCACCGTACGCCACAGTGTGGATGCGGTGTTTGCTATCCGCTAACTTTTTCTATTTTTGATAGACAAGCCGATTGAACAGAAAGATCGGCTTGCTTTGTACCTGCCATACTAATAATACATACATTGCACCAATCATCAACATCAAATGGGCAAACCAATCACCAAAATGCGTGTAGAGTGTTATTTCGCCATCATACACTGGCACGGTGAGAGCCAGTGCACTGTTTTCAAACGGCTCTAGCATCTGCACAATATCCCCTTTCACATTCATAAATACCGTCATGCCACTATTCGTGGCTCGTACCATGGCTCGGCGGGTCTCAATGGTACGAAAGCGTGCCAACACTAGGTGCTGCATTTGGGAGGACAGCATCTGCGACCACGAGTCATTGGTTACATTAACAAACAACTGCGACCCCATAAGCGTAAATTCTCGGGCCATAGGTGCAAAGGCATCTTCAAAACAAATAGGCGTGGTGAAATACAGCGTTTCTCCTGAGTGTAGCGGTGTGTGAAATAAAGTGGCACGTGTACCAACATTATAGCTACCGGTATAGCCCACAATCTCATCCATAAACCAATAAAAAGCAGGGACATGAAGAAAAGGTATACTCTCAGCAAACGGCACAAGCTTACGCTTATCATAACTGTCTAGTAGTTCACCCTCTGGTGTGAGCAATAAGGTTGAATTATGCAAGTGTCCCTCAGGCGTGTGTCTAAACCCCCCATAAATTTGGTTGACCCCATGGTCGCGTAAAAACTCTCTAAATGGGCGAGATTCCGGCAAAAACTCACCTAACGTCAAAATATCATTATGATTCCCTAATAAAACCGTTTCGCTTGAGACAATAAGGTCCGGTTTAAAAGTAGTACGAGCGACGCTGTCCACCGCTCTTATATGCTCACTAAGCATGTCAATCCAACCAGTTTGCCATGAGTTCATGTTTTGCTGAGCTAAAATAAGCGAAACTTCTGTTTTCCCCTTCATAGGTGTGTAATAACGAATCACTCCGTAGGTGGCAACGGTGACCAAAAGCCCTGCAAAAAAACCAGCTAAGGGGGCTATCGTTCGGCTCTCTTGCCCTGTACGCAACAAGGAAAACTCCACCAGTACCCCATTGCTCAGCACCACCAAAAATGTGAGGGCTGGTACGCCAGCAATATCCACAACTTGGGTAAGCCAGCTAAAGCTATGTACCGTGTAGGCCACCAAGCCCCATGGGTCTCCTAAAAAACCTACCGTTTTAAGATATTCAAAACCCGTCCATACGGCGGTACCGAAAAATATACGATGCCATGATTTAAGTAAACGCCCCTGATACAAAACCCAGCCGACCATCATAGTTTGCACACCAATCGTAACCGCCACACTTCCCAGTGCCACCATGCCAAAGTCTTCAAAAGCATACAGCCATGAACGACTTAACAAAGTGATCGCTATGCCCCAAATTAAACTATAAAAAAAGACCCATTTAAGGTTTTTCGCCATGTATATTGCTATGAAAAAGGGGGCGACAGCAAAAAAACCCAAGCCACCCACGCCCCAGATAAACAGTTCATTAGCCCATGTGAGGCTGAGCAACAAAGCAGAAAATAGAGTCCATATTATAGGTTGAAGTGGAGAAAAACGTTTGTGGGTCATGGCTAATCATCCTTTTAAACAAATGTGGGCTTACTTTACCACAGCACCGCTGGGGTGGGAAAGAGCCGAATACGGTTCTCTAATAACTTTACTTCTGGTGATTGAGGGTAAACCATTTTTAAGCGCAATAACGTGCCTGATGCCTGGGCTGGCTGATGTGTGGCATAATATTTATACAAAAAATAAAGTAAAGACGCACTCCTTTCCCCTGCCAGAAACTGTGCTTCTTGTGTTAATAGAGCCTTTAAGCTCTCTAGTTGATCCAGAAATTGAAAAGCCACGCAGTAAATCATAATCGCTTGCTCACGTTGCTCCCCCCGTAGTGTGCTGTTAAAAATGCCGTTCATCATCGAGATGGCACGCTGATGCTCGCCAAGCTCTAACTGAATCATAGCAGCCTGCAAGGCTAAAGCCGGTAACATAGGCCGGCCCGATTGCCACGCCTGCACATAGCAAAACACAGCGTTTTTAAAGTCATTTTTCAGCTCATACAAGTGCCCTAAAAGTGTAAAACTCTCTTGCCGAGCAATAGGGGAGGTAAGATGCCTGAGATATCTGTGCATAAAGGCTATTTTATCCGAAACGCTCTTAATCGTTCCCACCGCCTCAAGCAGGGTAAGGTGATAGCCCACAGTCCCTGTATTGTTATCTAAGTACTCAATATAATAAGGCAAGGCACTTTCTAAAGTACCTTGCCTTACCAACATACGAGCTAGAGTAAGCGAATCATCAGCCATTAGCCACATCGATCCACCCACTATAAGCACCACACAAAACAGTCTAAAAATCATACCAATTAAAGAACGACTTCTCCAACCTTGGTTAAATCACCCTTGTTAAGTACAATAATGCGCTTTAAGTCTTTAGTACGCACGAAAATATGGTTACGGTTCACGGTAATTGAGGTTTCAGGATCCACAATAGCTTCACTCTGTGCCTCAACACCCATCTCTGTGTTAAAACGAGCTAACACAAAGTTACCGGTAGCATCATCTTTAGCCATAGCATACAACTTACCTTCGGCCATGTAAATGAAGGACTCCCAATGAATCTCAACAGTACTAATAGCCTTAGGAGCAAGAGTAGCGAGATCGAACAAGGTTAGGCGGTGAGGACTCTCAGGTCGACCACCCTCTTCGGTAATAGCAGCCACGCCGCCAGCAAAAGCCACAAACGCTACAGAACAGATGTTATCAGCACTGCGATTCATGATACTGGTGTCTAACATGTTAAGAGAAATGATTTCATTGCGTCTATGCCCATTGCGCGTGCCAGCTTTGCTGTTCATAAAGAAAATAAGATCACCCACCACAGGCACCTTGCCTTCGTTCATCAAGCGAGCTTCTTCAGCATCAGCTTCCGCTTTAATTCGGGCTTCTTCAGCCGCCTTCTTGTCAGCTTCTGCCTTGTCTTTGGCAGTATCAGAATTTTTAGCATCAGCTTCCGCTTTCTTAGCTGCTTCTTCAGCTGCCTTCTTGTCAGCTTCGGCTTTCTTAGTGGCTTCTTCAGCTGCCTTCTTGTCAGCTTCGGCTTTCTTAGCTGCTTCTTCAGCTGCCTTTTTGTCCGCTTCGGCTTTCTTAGTGGCTTCTTCAGCTGCCTTCTTGTCAGCTTCTGCCTGCTTCAGGGCTTCATCAGCCGTATTTTTATCAGCTTCGACCTGCTTCTCTTCCTCTGTCTTAGCATTAGCTTCTTGGTCAGTTCTATTCTCAGCTTCAGACTGCTTCTCTTCCTCCGTCTTAGTCGATGAATCAGTAGCCTGATTTTTTTCTAACTCTTCTTTCTCTTTCTGTAGTTGCTCATTTTCGTTCTTTATCTGCTCAATAAGCTTCTCTTGCTCAGCCTCTCTTCGCTTGTTCTCTTCAGTTAACCGCTCATTAGCATTTTTTAAATCGTTAATCTCTTTCTCAAGGCGAGCAATCTCTTCCTCTAAAGCTGCAATCTCGTTATTAAGGCGATCCAATTCGGCATGTTCGGCAGGGCTTAGATCCCGATTGTCGCTTCCATTGTCGCCAGCGTTGTTGTTTCCATTGTTCCCGGTGTTATTACTTCCATTGGCTTCGGTATTGTCTCCGTCGGCCGGTGGGGTGATGCTACCATCAGGGTTCAATGAACTACCATCAGGCTGCTCTGTTAAAGTATCTTTTGTTACAATCAACACCAGGCGCTGCTTCGTTTCACCATCCAAAGAATCCACATACTCTTCAATGATGGCATTGTCAACCAGAACATCCTGTACATGTAACTCGCTATTAGCAGGATAAAAACTCTGAATACTTACCTCTGTTTTTTTAGAAGAATCATAATCCGCAGGTAGATCTTTTGCGTCTACTTCTCGTACCACAACCTCGGCCACGTCGGTTTCCGTCGTCAATTCATCGTTGCCATTAGTGCCCGGTCGACGAATAATCACAAAAATACTCACATCTGGGGTCTGAATCATGGGACCACCATCAGTTAATAAATCTTCCTTTTCTTGCTCTTTGGCACTTAATTCAGCCTCTCGCTCCGCTTTTTCAGCCTCTAACTCGGCAATACGCTGTTCATTTTCATCAATGGTATTCTGATTCTCATCAATCTTGTTCTGAGCATCCTCTACCGCATCACTTTTAATATCATTCAAGTTGCCACGTTCATCACCGTTGCTTTCGCCATTAGCCCCATTTGCCAAGTCAATCACATCCGAATCAAGCTCTGACAAAATAATCGTGTCGGTTAATGGAATAATAAACCGTGTGCGCCCAGCCCACCCGCTGTAGTTAGTAGCAATACCCACATTATCCGCATTCACAAAGTTGAAAATTTCAGGCTTATAACGAGCCTCAAAAAATGCTAAATCACCACGGTGCAAAGCATTATAAAAACTTAAAAAGAAAGCTAGAGTGTCTGCTTGTGTAGTGCTATACCCATACTCTTCTTCTAAAAAACCCGCCACGATAAAACGTACGTTACGAATATTTTCAACCAGAGCATCTTCATCTATATGAATAATAGCGGCGGCAAATAAACCGTCCTCTTCATCATTATTAGCTACGGTGATTGAGTATTTAGTCCCCAGCGCATAGCGCTGACCTTCAGTTGTACGAATGCGTGACAGCGTTCGCCCAATGTTACGAATTTCCTGAATCGTGTTAGGGGCGATAACCACTCCCTGAAAATTTTCAAAGGAAATGCCGTCAGTAGGCACACTTTGAAACTCATCAACCGCCACTTCTACTGCCGTAACATACAGCAAAGCCAATAAAGGCAGCATCACTAATGCTATAAGCCGTTTATTCATAGATTTATTTTCTCCCTTAAACTATCTAGCTTTATCTTTCGTCTTATCCTTACTTTAATCACTAAAATCCATTAAGCACGGGTAAATCGGACAGTTTTGCCTGCATAGCGGCACTATTTTCCAAACGGACCGCTTTAAACACTTCATACCTATACACCTTGACGGTGTCTGGAGCCGTCACACCCAGCTTCACCTGATCACCCTTAATATCGATGATCACTACCTCTATTTTCTCGTCAATTATTATGCGTTCATTGAGCTTGCGCGACAAAATTAACACTAATCTACCCCCCTACCAGCCGAGGGTTGCTCCCCTAACGCATGCCGCACGTGCCAACGTTCGTCATTACTCACCGCCTGCAAGGCTTGATTTGTGCTAGTATTAAAGACAATGGGAGCCTGCAAGTTAACACTCAGCGCCTCCGGATGCCCTAACGGCACTGTGATAATAGCCAAAATAACAGCATTCTCATCTGTATTGTCCATTAAGCCAAGTGCATTGAGATCAATATCATCCAAAGCAGGACAATAGTCCCCACGGCACAGCCATGGATTGAGTAAAAAAAAGGCTGTACTCACATCCTCTAGGCTTTGCAACACAAAAAAAGGTTTAACCTCCGCTTCAAATAGCGCCCATCGACGCAAAGTCTCAAAGGCTGGTATACCCTGCACAAAGTCGAAAACCTGTCGATCTTCATCAATCTCAACAGACCCATATTCCTTCGTCTGAATAATCATTTAACGCATGAAATCCATGAGCGTGGGCTGCAAAATCTTAGATGCACTCGCATAGCTAGCCTGCATAGCCGTTTCCATCATCTTTAACTCAGTGATAGCATCCGCAAAGTTAAGACCACGCACTTGATTATCCCATCCTTTATAGTTCACATTATCACGGCTAATACGCTCAACCACGCTCTCCAGCCGCACTTGGCGTGCCCCCAACTGAGCCCGGTTGGCATTCACTGTGTCTAAAGCCTGATCGATGCTAGCAAGTGCCATGCCTCCCAGACGCTCTTGATCACCAGCGAACATCGCATCACGTACTTGTAGAATAACATCAAAAGCACTACCTCCGCTCACACGAGCACCTGGATGATAGTTATTAGGGGCATGAGCGGAACGACCTTCAACCACCAAACCCAAATCACTCAAAACCGTGCTACCCTGCCCATCCTGTAGCCACATTTGATGCGACTCAGTGGTGCGAATAACCAAGGTATTCTCCACCGGATCAATGCTGGCATGCACCGCCACATTAGCCTGATTGATGCGTGCCACAACCCCACCAATGCTATCACCAGCCTTGAGGGTAATAGTTTCATTATTAACAATAATATCACTATCTTCCCGCACCACAAAATTAGCCACATTGTTAGCACCCCATACCTGCTGGTTTTCGGCCCAAAACACACGATTGCCAGAAAATTGTGTCTCCATCGTAGCCCCATCCGCATACTGCGTCTGGCGACTCCCCATATTACCGGTGTACTCCACACGAGTAATCATTGGCTGATCTGTGCCTGCCACCGAACCCTGTGTTACCCGAAATGCCTGCGCATCGGTACGCGTTCCACTAAATAAAGACAACCCATCTGGCCCTTTTTGGTTAGCTACATGAGTCAATTCTTCCAAATACTCATTCACCTCTAAGGCCATATAACGTAAATCCTCTGTTGAGTATGTGCCATTGGCCGCCTGCACTGCCAACTCACGCACTCTCTGCATCATATCGCCAGCCTGTGCCATACTCCCCTCAGTAACCGCCAAACGATTAATCGCATGTTCGGCATTGTCCTCATACCTCTCAAGGCGAGCAATCTTGCCCTGAAAACGAATTGAATGAGCCGCATTCACAGGGTTATCACGCAACTTATTCACACTTCGGTTGCTCTGCAGCTGCCCATCAATGCGATTCTTCGCTGTTTCATTTATCCCATTGTGATAACGAAAATTAGTTTGCCCCATAGAGGTTGATATACGTTGCATAGAGTCCTCTCTTAAAAATAAGATCTTTCCACAAAATCCTGTTTTATACCATCGGCAGTAAAACACAAAAGGTTGACCTTTTATAGAAAGTCTACCACTCTCCCAAAACAACAAAGGAGGCACCCTTTTGGCACCCCCCAGTTTTTTTAAAAAAAAGGCTTAGTCAAAACGCCTTTTCATTCTTACGAATGAGTATGATCCATTTCCATCATCTGCACACTTTCAATGTAAGTTGGCAATCCAGCTTTAATCGTGCTTACTAATTCAGGGGCAAAACCCTCAGCTAAATAAGCATCCATCGCTGCATCAGAACTCTGCATCGCTGCATCCTGCAGCAAGTCATTGAACACAAGAACGAAGACTCTAACCGAACCGCTAGCTACCTCTTCATCCATCATAGCCATCTGCTCTGCACTATAGCGACCATCATAACGTCCTTCCTCGTAATTGGTCTGAACCACACCAAGCACCGCATTCACTTGATCACCAGTCCAAGCCGTCAAAGCTGCATCAGCATACTCAGCACTGTGATCCACCACCTCTACAACAACATCTGTTGCAGGAGTTTTTTCTGCAGAAGCCCCACAGGAAACCATTGTTACCACCAAACCACCCATCATCAATCCAAGCCCTAGAGCCTTTAAACGTTTATTCATCTTCATTTATCTCCTCATATATGATTATTACATTAAAATAAAACTCTATAATTAATCAAAAATTAACCACAATTGCACCTAAAAAACAACAACAAAATTGTCAAAATAATAAAAAAACCCTTTAGCCTGCACCTTAAACTAGCACAAACTAAAGGCTCTCTTTATTTGAAAAATGTAGTGGTAGAGGGACTTGAACCCCCGACCGAACGGATATGAGCCGTTTGCTCTACCGACTGAGCTATACCACCATAATTGTAAACAATAATGCCATCAAATTTAGATTTTGTCAACTCATTTTCACTCAAACATCCTAGTATTTATTAAAAAAATCTTTTTTAGCTAACTAGAGTGCTTGACAGAGAGGGCTTTAACTAGCACAATTACGGTGGAAGTTGTTCCTTGGTGAATTCCTTTTGCCTTGTGCTGTAAATAACCGCCCTACACGTTTCTTCACTTCTTTTAGAGGGTAAGCTGGCGTGTCGAATCTCTTAATAAAACAATGGACAAACAAATAAACTATGCAGTTTTCAGATTTCCCACTAGATCCACGCCTAATTAAAGGCTTGACTGACGCTAACTACCTCACCTGTACCCCCGTGCAGGAAGCCACCCTAAAAATGGTTTTTGAGCAAAAGCGTGATGTCTACGCCCAAAGTCAAACCGGTACAGGAAAAACAGCCGCCTTTGTGGTACCCACCTTGCAACTTCTCATTGAAGATGACAACCCAAACCACTTTGCGCTTATGCTGGTACCTACCCGTGAATTAGCCGTTCAAGTGGAAAAAGAAGCTCGCCTTCTTAATAAACATATTAACTGGTCTATCGTGGCTCTTTTTGGTGGTGTAAACTACGACAAGCAAGAAAAATCTTTGGCTCGTCGCCCTCGCATTGTGGTGGCAACACCCGGTCGACTGATCGACTTTGCTAACAAGGGTTTAATTGATTTAAAAAATGCCAAAGTGTTGGTTATCGATGAAGCTGACCGTCTTTTTGACATGGGTTTTTATCAAGACTTGAAAAGAATTATGGCCTTTTTACCAGATCGTAAAACCCGTCATAGTTTACTCTTTAGTGCCACTCTCAACCAAAAAGTGGGAGGACTAGCTTGGGAACACATGAACGACCCTGGTAGCATTGTGATTAAAGCCACCACTCTAGCTGTCGAAAGCATTGCTCAGCAGATTTATCATGTGAGCCGTGCTGAGAAAATGATTCTTTTGCTAGCTCTTTTAAAGGCTGAGTCGCCGCATAGTGCTATTATTTTTAGCAACACACGCTCTGGGGCTGGGCAGATTTCTCGCCGTTTAAGTGCTGCTGGCTACCGTTGTGCCTTGCTGGAAGGTGATGTACCACAGAAAAAACGCTTACGTATTATTACTGACATGAAAGAAGGGCGTATTCACTTTTTGGCCGCTACTGACGTGGCATCACGTGGTTTGCATGTGGCAGACCTTGCCATGGTGGTGAACTTTGACTTGCCAGATGACCCTGAAAATTATGTACACCGCATTGGTCGCACCTCCCGTGCGGGCAACACCAGCGGACGAGCCATCAGCTTTTCGTGTGAACGCTATGTTTACAACTTAGCCCCAATTGAGCGCCTGCTTAAAACTAAAATTCCTGTGATGACTATTAACGACGAGTTGAAAGGCATCGTGAAGCAGGTTTTAGTGGAAGAACAAGCTCGTCCAAAAGATCCTGTGCGTCCTGAATTGGCACACCACAAGTCATCACAGCACCCCAAACATCCTAACGAGCGTCATGGGCGTGCCTTGCACACTGGTGGTGAGCGGGGAGCAGGTGCAGGGCGACCTAGTCATGCTAAACCAGCCTACGCACGTAAAGAATTGTCCGAGCGTGATCCAGATCGTGCGCGCCGCCCTTACAGTGAGCGTGGACCTCGCCATCCGGGCAACCGTCCCCAACAGGGTGGATACCAAGGTCGTGGTGATGGTGGACAACGTTCTGAAGGTGGATACCAAGGTCGTGGTGATGGTGGACAACGTTCTGAAGGTGGATACCAAGGTCGTGGTGATAGTGGACAACGTTCTGAAGGTGGATACCAAGGTCGTGGTGATAGTGGACAACGTTCTGAAGGTGGATACCAAGGTCGTGGTGATAGTGGACAACGTTCTGAAGGTGGATACCAAGGTCGTGGTGATAATGGACAGCGCAGTCATCAGGGCAACCGCTCAGAGCAAAGCAACAACCATGTGCGTCCTCCCCAAAGCAACGGAGGGGCAGAAGGCGATAACACCGCTATTGGCTCCTTCTTTGGAAAACTTTTTCACAAGAAAAATAGTGATTAAAGGACTATCTTAAAACGATGTTCGATTATCGATTATTGTTAGAAAATCTGGGGTTTCAAGCTGATGAAATGCAGCTTGATGCCCCGCTTAAAGACCTCACATGGTTTCGGGTCGGTGGCAACGCCGACCTGCTTTTAACCCCCCACAGCCCTGCTCTATTACCTGCTCTTTTTGTGTACTGCCATACGCACCATATTCCTCTCACCGTGTTAGGGGATGGTTCTAACGTAGTGATAAGTGATGAGGGTATTGAGGGTATTGTGCTTCGCACAATCAGCTGTTTGGCTCTTTCAACTCCCTTACAGCCCACGACTGATCACCGTGTTCATGTGCCTGCCGGTATTCTGATGGAAGATCTGACTCTTACGTTAGCCGAACTAGGGTTAGGTGGGTTGGAGATGCTCTATGGGCTACCAGGCACCCTAGGTGGGGCTTTATTCATGAACGCTCAATGCTATAACCGTTGCTTGGCAGATGTCTTTTTGCAGGCGGAAGTTCTGATGCCTGATGGTGCCGTCCACACCATAACTAAGCAAAAGGCAGACTGGGGCTACAAGCGTTCACCTTTTCAACACACGGGTACGCTCATTATTAATGCGTGGTTACAGCTGTTACCAGCTGACTCTCTCACCTTGAAAACCATTGCCCTTGCCCACAAGCAAGACCGCGCCGATAAGGGGCATTTTCGTTACCCATGTGCCGGTTCAGTCTTTAAAAATGATCGCTCCATTGGCAAGCCTTCGGGGCAAATTTTGGAAAGCTGCGGGCTTAAAGAGTTCACCATTGGGGGCGCACAAATTGCGCCTTTTCATGCTAACATCATCATCAATAGAGACAGTGCCACCGCTTCCGATATTTTTGCTCTCACTCAACATGCTCAAAATGTGGTTAAAACGCAGTTAGGCTACCTCTTAGAGCCTGAAGTTCTTTTTTTAGGGCGCAATTTCCCCTCATAATACAGACTAAGTGAGTCATAATGACTCACTTTTTCATGTTTTTGCCTCTAAATGAGGCATTATAGCCTCTATTTGCATGTTTAATTTTTTAAAATGCTGTTTTAACTCTCTTATTTTTGGCATACTTTTTGCTTTTATAAAGGGTAAGAGGAATATAAAAATGGAAAAAACAAAAAAAATCTATTATGACGATGATAATTCGCTATCATTGTACCTAAAAGAGATCAATGCGATTAAGCTTTTAAGCCGAGAAGAAGAGACCAAGCTAGCCGTGGCTGCCCGTGATGGGGATGAGATGGCACGCGAACGACTGATCACTGCCAATTTACGTTTTGTGGTGAATGTGGCTAAAAAATTTCAAAACCAAGGTATGAGTTTAGACGACCTGATTAGTGAAGGTAACTTAGGAATGATTCATGCGATTGAGCGTTTTAATCCCGACCAAGGTTTTCACTTCATCTCCTATGCTGTCTGGTGGATCCGTCAAAGTATTATGAAAGCGCTCGGAGAAAAGGCTCGTTCTATTCGTTTGCCCCAAAACCGTGCTAATGAACTGGTGCAGATTGAAAAAGCCCGAAAATTGCTCTTGTCATCCACAGGTAAAGAGCCATCTACCAATGATATTGCAGAGCTGGTTTGTTTAGCCCCTGCTCTTATTGAGTCTCTCTTACGTAGTTCACGAACGATGGCAAGTATTGATGCTCCTCCAAGGGGTGCCAATGATAGCACCTCCACTTTGGGCGAATTTCTCTCAGACAATCGGTATGAAAGCCCTGAGCAGGTCTTTATGAATCAAGAGCTACACGGAGAAATAGTCAAAATTTTAAATACCCTGAGTCCTAAAGAAGCAGCCGTTATTGAGATGCGATTTGGATTGAATAATAAACCCTGCTTAAGTCTTAAGGAAATAGGCACTAAATGTAATCTTACTAAAGAACGCATCAGGCAAATTGAAAAAAAAGCCATTCAACGTTTGAGTGTACCAGCTAAACGTGCCAATCTTGAGGCATTTATCAAATAAAAAAAAATCCCCAGTCATTTAGGCTGGGGATTTTTTTAGGCGCTCAGGTTACAAATTCCTTAATGAAATGGGCTTAGGTTCACTATTATCACCCAACTCAGCTTGCAGTTCTTGCAGCAACTTTTTGGCTTGACCGCTCACCTTGCGTGGAATAATAACTTTTAACTTAACATACATGTGCCCTCGTACTTTACTCTGTAATACAGGCATTCCATGCTCTTTCAAGCGTAAAACATCCCCATCTTGTGCACCAGCAGCTATTTTTAGCTTAAGTTTTTTGCCTTCTAGTGTCTCCACGCTTATCTCATCACCCAAAATTAACTGCGTAACAGTCACAGGAACAACACAATAAAGGTCAGCATCATGACGCTCAAAATACTCATGTGGATGCACCCTTAACTGCACATAAAGATCCCCCACACGTCCATTCATCGAGGCATCCCCACGCCCATCAAGACGCAACCGCTGACCATCGGCAATGCCCGCTGGAACGGTAATCAGAATCTCTTGCTTTTTATCCACCACTCCTTGCCCACGGCAGGTGACACAGGGATTTTCTATAATCGTGCCTTGCCCACGGCAGGTGCTACACTCAGAAGCAAAAGCAAACATACCCGCAGAACGGTTCACTTTACCTTTGCCACCACATTGAGCACATGTTTTACGCGCCGTACCAGGCTTAGCCCCTTGTCCATTACAAGTGCCACACTGCCCCTTATTGGTTATGCTAATTGTTCGTTTTAAACCCTCAGCCGCCTCTTTTAATGTAATGGTAAGATCATAGCGTAAATCTTTGCCTTGTGATGCCGAAGAACGCCCACCACCTGCACTGCCACCAAAAAAGGATCCAAAAATATCACCAAACCCACCACCAAAAAGATCCCCAAAATCGTTGAAGGCACTCGGATCATGCCCCCCACCCATACGGTTCACACCTTCATGCCCATATTGATCATATATTTTACGCTTTTCAGCATCAAATAAAACTTCATAGGCCTCGGTCGCCTCTTTAAACTTTTCTTCAGCCTCAGCATTATTCGGGTTTCTATCCGGATGATACTTGACCGCCTTCTTGCGGTAGGCTTTCTTTACCTCATCTTCAGAGGCATTTTTAGGAACTTCTAAAACTTCATAATAATCTCTTTTTGCCATGTTCGTTTTATCTCTTCATCCTTTAATAGTTTAAATAATCATCATTCACTGTAGCCACAAAATAGAACCTTACTTAATTGCTCATCTTTTCATACTTGAACCCTTATAAACCAAACATCTGTCCACTTCTCTCACACTCCCTAATATAGGCCACAAGATCATCGGGGGATAATGGTCGGCTAAAAATGTAACCTTGAAAGATGCGTCCCCCCTTATCCACAAGGTAGCTCAACTGCTCCTCACTCTCTATGTACTCAATCACCATCTCAATATGCAGGGCACTGCACATAGAAAAAACACCCATGAGAATAGCCGAAATCTTTGCATCCTTCTGGGCATTCACACTAATCACTCTATCTACTTTTAACGTATCGATGGGAAAACGTTTAAGATAAACAGCAGAACTATGACCCATGCCAAAGTCATCAATGGCAAGCCCCACGCCTAAGGTTACGAGGTAATCTAATTGGCTTTGTAAAGTTGAGTTCAGTGATAACTCCATAGACTCAACTATTTCAATTTGAATACGGTTCGCTGGCACTTCATAACGGCGTAAAACCCGTTCAATATAGCGGGCTAGCCCTTCATGTTTAAACTCAATTGCTGACAGGTTGATGCTCACCACCAACTCCATAAATCCCTCAAGCCGCCACAAGGCTAGCCGCCGAATGGAATCATGAATAACCCAGCTGGATACCTGATAAACCAGATCACTCTCTTCCGCCAAGGCAATTATGACAGGCGGCGGAATCACCCCAAATTCAGCGTGCCTCCAGCGAATAAGCGCCTCAACGCCCACCACTTTTTTATCCACATAGTCCACTTTAGGTTGATACTCTAAATAGAGTTCATTGCGGTGTAGAGCCCGACGCAGATCACCACTTAAAATCCGTGCAGCCATGCCTACTTCATCATTACGATGCACCAAGTAGTTCTCTTCGGCAATGTAACGCTCAAGTGAAAACTTAATAAGATCTTTACGTCCTTTGTTAAAGTGAACAATGCGAAGTTTGTGAGATAACATTAAAAAAGGCAGGTAAATGCCCGCCCCAATAATAATTAAGCCAAATTGCAATACCGAGCCAAGCCAGCTCCCCGTGCTGTAATATCCAGACACCACAATAGGCACATGCTGCGCCACCTGATGCACTGGGGCTGGAATAACCCCCCACGCAAACATGACATAGCTGATTACTAACAAAACTAGAGGAGTCAAAATAAAGGGCACCAGCATGATGGGATTAAAAATCATGGGAAAGCAATAAAAAATCACTTGGTTGATGTTGAACAATGCGGGTATGGTTCCAAGCTTAATAGAGTACCCATGCTCCACATTATCGCCCTTCATCCACCATGCTAAAATTAGTGAAAGTGCCGCACCACTGCCGCCCATATACACAAAGTGATTAATAAAGGACAAAGGCAACTCTATGTTTCCAATGATTAAGTGATGATTATTGGAAGCATGTTGTATTAGTAAATCCCCATTAATACCAATAAAAATCACTAAGCTCTGCTTAAACACCAAACGCACAACATCAAATAAAGTGATTAAGGGCTCATAGGCAAACATAAACCCAAGGAAACCCTGCATCGCATCACGAATACCATAACCACCGCTATTATGATAAAATCGTATCACGATAAACACACTGATGGTTATGGCTGCGGGAAGTAAAGTCTCCACTACCTTGGCATGAGCTGGGGTTACCGCATCAGACTTCACCCGTATGAGTAAATACGGGATCTCTGAAAGCATCATAAAGCCTCTCACGGCTAAAAAACTGACCCAAAGAACCAAAAAAACACCTTCACCAATCGGCGCAAACCTCACAACTTCCAAGCCATCACTGGGAGTCACAACAAGGAGATAACTCACTAATGCCACAATGGTAGCCGCTAAGGAACGATACTTTACTATACCTACAATACCTGAACGGTTAAACTTTTCACTGTAGCTAAAGGCTATACTAACCACAAAGCACACATTCAGAATGGCTCTAAAGGAAGTGATAATATTGGCACGCCACAAAGGAGTGTTAATAGGGGCAAAAAATGGCTCGATAAGCTGCTGATAAGCCTCCAAAGGAAAATAGACTAAAAGCGAGGCAATAGCAAACAAAAACACCACGGGAGTAACCACCGCTAGCCCATTGTGCACGGCTTGCACAAAAGGGTAGTCTTGGATGCGTCCTGAGACATTGATAAGATGCTCGCCTAGTGCATTCTTTCTTTGTGAGAGGAAATCCTTCATAAATATCCTTATTTTAGCTAAACTATTCATAAAGTTGCACAGTAGCTTGCACCAAAACACCACGCTCAAAGCGCAACGAAGCTATAAGGAGTTGGTTGTTCGGCGTGAACAGCTCATAGATCGCCGCATCATCGGGCGTGGGTTGCCCAGCCCCCAAATTTTGCTCCACACGCTGCTGGCTAGCCCCCATAAAAGCCCCTAACACCGCACCTCTATACGATCGATCGTAGACCACCTGCACCACTTGGCTATCAAGCCAATAGAGAGTTACCCCCCTCTGGTACACAAAAATCACGGCAACCTCATCAGCCGCCAAGTTTACGGTACTAAGCTCATCCGGTGCACCCATCAGCCGCACAATAACTGTAGGATTTTGACCCAATAGTTGCGATGCATCTTGAGCTGCGAGACCCACGAGCAGAGTAACACTGATAAAACATATGAATGCAACTTGCTTAATCATTTCGCTCCATAGCTAGTATAATAGGTTCAATCAATATATTCAAGCATACCATTTATACCTTGCCTTTCTTCTCTTTAAGCTTAGCTTTAAGCACTTCCTTGTTTTTGATCCGTACTCCACCGGCTTGTACCCCTTTTATTAAATAAGCACTCACCTGAACCTCTTCGTCTTTTACCAAGCTGGCTTGCTTATAGGTTGGCACAACCGCCAGTTTATCACCCAGTCCAAACGCTAACAAAGTGCTATCATCTGGTAACAGCGTGGTGTATGCCCGCCCAGTGATGAACTGCGTGATTTTAAAACGCTTGATATAAGGATACCCCGTTTTGTTTTGTTTGTACACAATATTAAAAATAATGTCGTCCATTTTGTCTTTATCCACCACCGTGGTGTACAGAGCCTTTTTACCCACAAACAACTTGTCAGGCACTTCAATCACTTTATAGGTTAAGTCCGCCGCTATCTGCAGCACCCTGTCATAGGCTGAGCAATCATTCACCAACTCACCTGCGGTGAGCTGTGTGCCTAAATAGCCCGTTGTGCTATCATACCGCAATTTCAGGTTGCGCAAAGCTACTTCGCGCACATCTACTCGGCTAAACTGCGCCACGGTCGTCTTGCGCGGAAACCCCTCTTTTTGGGCGGTAATCAAAGCATCTAAAAAGTTAAGCGTGTGATCTACCAAGTGAGCCAAAGAGTGGTTAATCTCTTTAACACGCTTTTCCATAGCACTGAGTTCTTTCTGGTTTTTTTCAATATCAAACAAACTGATACGTCTGATGGGCAGTTTTAACAACCTCTCCACATCCTCCTCGTTCACCGCTGCTTCAAATTCTACCCCTTGAAAGGGCAACAAACCCGCCTTAACACTTTTCACAATGGCCGCCGAACTTTTAAGCTCTTCAATACTTTTGTAAATGCGTTCTTCAATGAAAATACGTTCCAGCGTGCGCGCCCTAATTTTAGCCAGCAGAGCATCTTTTTCCACCTGCAATTCACGTTGAAACAGCTTTTGCACATGTTGAGCATGAAAATCAATCACCTCGCTCACGTTTAGCACTTGGGGTTTACGTTCCACAATCAGCAAACAGTTAGTGTGCAGCACGGTTTCACAGTCGGTAAAGGCATATAAAGCGGCCTCCACATCAGCGGCGTAAGTGCCACGGGGCAGTTCAATCTCTATCTCCACTTCACCAGCGGTAAAGTCATTAATAGACCCTATTTTTATTTTATTTTTGCGGGCAGCGTCTTCAATGCTTTGAATCAGCGATTCACAGGTTGACCCAAACGACAGTTCACGCACCACAATGCGTTTAGGGTCGCTCAAATCCAGCTTAGCCCGACTCACCACCTTACCCAGCCCATCTTTGTAGTCGCTGGCATCCATTAACCCAGCGGTAGGAAAGTCTGGCAACAACTGGAAGGCTTCCCCCCGCAACGAGGCTTGCATTGCCTGCAAGCACTCTATAAAGTTGTGAGGAAGAATACGCGTGCTCATGCCCACGGCGATGCCTTCAGCCCCTAAAATGAGGGCGAGCGGTATCTTAACCGGCAGCACGATGGGTTCTTGCATTTTACCATCATAACTGGGAGCAAAGTCGGTAGTTTCGTCATTAAACAGCAGTTCTTTGGCAAAGGGTGATAAGGCACACTCAATGTAACGAGCGGCAGCGGCACGGTCTCCGGTAAAGATGTTACCAAAGTTGCCTTGTTTTTCAATAAACAAATCTTTATTTGCCAAGTTGACTAAGGCTTCATAAATGGATGAATCGCCATGGGGATGCAAAAACATCGCCTGACCGGTCACGGCTGCCACTTTATGGGTGGTGCCGTCGTCCATTTTATACAAAGTGTAAAGAATGCGCCGCTGCACGGGCTTCAACCCATCTTGAATATCAGGGATAGCCCGATCTTTAATAACGTACGAAGCGTATTCTAAAAAGTTCTTTTCAAAAATCTGTTTTATCTGTGCCATTGTTGCTTACTATAAAGCGTTGCCTACTCGTTTGTAAAGAGCTAGCTCTCACTTTGTTCACGAATAGGTCGCTTCATGGCTCAATCCTTAGTATGCATACTCCTCTAGTTGCTCAAGAATAACTGGTCTAGGAACTCCAAACTCACGAGCTAACTCTCTAACAGACAATGTTTCGTCAAATAAATTTTCATTAATGAGGATTCGCCTTGCTACTCTTCTTATTTTCCTTTGTATGGCACTTCCCACCAAATCTAAGTCATCACTTATAGCTTCCCACTCGTCGGTTATGTACACCGTGATATTCGCTCTGTGTTCATACTGAATAAACTCCATGTAAACAGCCAATAATAAAGCATAGGTGTATCGCTCTTTGGATGTATCAATAATACTACTTTCTAGCGTGAAACGAACACCCTCACCTTTTTGACGAATGCGTCCATTTATGACATACGCCTTACTACTAAACGAAGTATTATTAAATTCAACATACTCTTCTCCACCAGCAAAAACTATTTTTTCAATTAACTGGTCAATATTGAATCGGGGGTCTCTTCTATCATGACACCTATGGATAATTTGACGCTGCTCATCTGTCATGGTTTATTTCTCCTTGTGATTGAAGCACCGCTCTCTGGGGGATTATTAATGCTATTTTCGAGACTGCCCACCCTTGTAGATAATGTGTCCACAGCTTCTTTGTGTTCCGCTTTTATTTTTTTAATAACCTCTTTTCCTATAACATAATTGATCAACGCAATGCCACCAATAGCCAAAGTTATCACTGCCACCAACAACTGTAAATACCCGATACTCGTCGGTAGATCACTCTTGCTATTCAAATTAATATCATTTCTAATAGCATTCACTATTTTCTGGATAAGCCCTTCGTAGTCCGAAAATATATGCCCTATAACTATTTCCACAACTAACCCAATAGCTAAAATGAGTGCGCCTGTTTCAATAGTTTTGACTAAAAAACTTTTTAGCTTTTCGTAGATCTTTTTTTCCTCAAATATAGATGAACTAATGAGAATGAATACCCATAATGTTATGGCTAACATAATCATTGCCATCGCTACCTGAGCCAAATTCTTTACAACTTCTTCCATGCTCCCTCAATTCTACCACAAATATGGCACCCTTTACATGCTTGTGCAAAACATTTACAATAAACAGATCATGATAGATAATTTAAGCCAAAAGTTGCAGCCTTTTATTCAACGTCACGACGAAATAAGTAAATTGCTCAGCGACCCCAACATCACCCGTGATCTTAAAAAATATCGCACCCTCAGCCAGGAGTACTCTCAACTAGAAACTCTGCTGGGGCATTACCACGCCTACAACGATCAACAAGAAGCGCTTGCCAAAGCCATTGTTTATGCCAAAAGTGAAAATGACAGTGAACTGAAAGCCATGGCTGATGAAGAGATTGCCGAACTTAAACTCGCCATCGCCACAAGCGAAACGTCTCTCAAAACGTTGCTCATTCCGCCAGATCCTCTGGCTGGTAAAAACGTTATCATGGAGATTCGTGCCGGCACCGGTGGCGAAGAAGCCGGTCTATTTGCCGCCGATCTCTACCGCATGTACAGCCGTTACGCCGAGCGCCAAGGCTGGACCTTTGAGCTGTTAGACGTGAACGAAAGCGACATTGGTGGTTTTCGTGAAGTAGTCATCGAAATTTCAGGAGCCAGTGTCTATGGGCGTTTACGCTATGAATCCGGTGCCCATCGCGTGCAGCGCGTGCCGGTAACCGAGAGCAGTGGACGCATTCAAACCTCTGCCGCCACTGTGGCCGTGTTACCGGAGGCCGAAGAGACCGATATTGAAATTCGTAAAGAAGATCTCCGTATTGATACCTACCGTGCCTCAGGCGCTGGTGGTCAGCACATTAACAAAACGGACTCAGCCGTGCGCATCACCCATTTGCCCACAGGCGTGGTGGTTGCCATGCAAGACAGCCGAAGCCAGATTAAAAACCGCGAAAAAGCCATGAACATTTTGCGCAGCCGTTTATTAGAGGCCGAGCAGGCTAAAAATGATGGCGAACGTGCTGATGCACGCAAAGCTCAAGTGGGGTCCGGCGATCGCTCTGAGCGTATTCGCACTTATAACTACCCCCAAGGACGTGTTACCGACCACCGCATTAATGTTACGCTTTACAAACTAGACAAAATTATGGATGGCGATTTGGATGACCTCATTAACCCGCTAATGCTTGCCAGCACAGGAGAAAATTAACGCCCGAAGGGCATCTGAGCCACTCAAAGGGGTATGGCTAAAATCTTCAATTAATGAATTTAAACCGTCTTCAGGCTCATCTATCAATTTATTACCCTGTAATAACGTACCGTCTTGCAGGGTTTTTATTTATCCTCTACTTTCTTCTTCTAAGCGTGGCAACTCTTGGGACAAAACACCCTCTATGGCTTCGTTCACACTTGCTCTATTTTGCAGGCTTGCAATCTCACGCATAAGCCTGTTGAGGTGGGCTTGATTTACAAACCCCAACTCACGAGCTAGCTCAACATGAGCCTCGGCTAGGGATAATAGTTCGACTCTTTGTTCGGCATCGTGTGCCGTGCGTGCTATGGCTAGCAAAGATTCACCTCGATTAGCCAAACCATAAACTAGTGCGCCTCCTTCTATTTCAATGGCTTGCTGCGCATAGTCAGCAGCCAAGTGCCACTCTTCCAATCGTAAAAAAATATCACTAATGTTCACTAATGCGATGTCTTGCGGACCTGCCAGCTCTAGCACAAACAAGTTATCTGCTAAAGCTCGCCTGAAATCGCGCAATGCCAAGTGGACATCAGCTCGGTTAAAGTAAAACAAAGGCTCGCCCGGCATGAGATGCACGGTATGATTCATAGCGACTAAGGCCTCAGCCGGGCGTTCTAAACGCATGAGCAGGGCAGCTTGATTCCCCAATGCGGGAATAAAGTTGCGGTTAAGCTTAAGGGCACTTTCAAAGTCTTGTAACGCCTGCTTTTCATAGCCATGCAAGTGTTGAATAGCCCATGCTCGATTGACATACGCCTGTGGATTTTTTTCATCTAACTGAATTTGTCGAGTGAAGTGGTCTACGGCATCTTGCGGGCGATCGATAAGTAAAGTGCCAAGCAAACCATGAGCCCTTGGGTCGTTAGGTTTCACATTTCTAAAACTAATGGCATCGTCTAAGGCTAGCTCAAGTTCATCTAAGGCATAATAGGCTAATGAACGAAAGAGAAATGCCTCGTGCATATTAGGGAAATCAAGACGCAAGGCACGGGTGAAGTCGTTAACGGCACGCTCATACTGCTCTAGATCAAACAGTAAACTGCCTCGTATAAGATGGCTTTGAGCATCTTCAGGATTTTTAGCAATCTGCTGATCCAATTGTCGTAGCAGCTCTTGCGGTAAGGGCGGCTCTGCTACCACCCGACCCACCACGGCACACATAAAAAGTAGAATGGCTAAATAGTGTCTCATGTCTGTTCTCCCCGTGTTTTAACCTGTTGATAGCGTGCCCACTGCTCACCATCTAACAAGCCTTGCAATAGTGTTTCAGGTAACACCATGCCAGCGGTGCTATGACCCAAACGACGATCAACTCGTTTATGCCCATGATAATCGCTGCCACCTGTTATCATAAAATCATGTTGCTCAGCAAGCTCTAGCAAGCGCTCACTCTGCCTGCGTTTACAGTAACTGTGATACACCTCAATGCCATCCACACCTGCCTCTTTCAACTGGGCAAAGACTTCAGGTAGTTTACTCCAAGACATATATAATGACAAGGGATGCGCAATAACCGCTTTGCCCCCAGCCGCATGAATGACCCCCACTGCCACCTCTAACGGTAGAGCTTCTTTGCGCACATAACAAGAACGTCCATGGGCTAAATAGCGGTCAAAAGCCTCTTGGTAGCCTTTAACGGCTTGGATTTTGACTAAATAGTGGGCAAAATGCACCCGCCCTACCACGCCGCCTGTGGTCATTTGTGCCACATCAGCTAGTTCACAGGCAAACCCCTCAGCATTAATCAGGTTAATAATTTCTTCATTACGAGCGGTTCTTCGCTCGCCCTGTGCAGCCAAGATCTTTTCTAATGCCTGCACCCCAGCATCATCACCAGCTCGCATGTTAAGCCCCAGCAAATGAAACTCCCCTGTGGGCCATATTATTTCAACCTCCACACCTCGTACAAAAAAAAGCCCCAGCTTTGCAGCCTCACTAGCGGCTTCATCCAGCCCTGCCAAGGTATCATGGTCGGTGAGAGCTAGCGCCGTTAGCCCCTGTTGGTGTGCCAATTGAACAAGCTTTTGGGGACTGTCTAGCCCATCGGATGCGGTAGAGTGTGTGTGTAAATCTATCATTGTGTACCCAAACTATACCAATATATTCTCTCTTTGCCTAGTAAGCACTCAAATTTAACTCCCGGACTAGTTGCCTAAAAGTTATCGCCTATTGTACAATATCTCTCATGAACAATAACAATTCACAACACTCTCAGAGTGCCCCCTTCAGCGTGCCTTTTTTAGCCCTGCTCTTCACAGGCTTATACGTTGCTAGTAACATATTTGCCGATATTCTCTCGGTTAAAATGATCACTCTAGGCTCTATTGGCTCTTTCGCCATCGAGGTAGATGCCGGAACCATTATCTACCCTCTAGCCTTTGTGGTACGTGACATGTTGCACAAAATTGTTGGTCGTAAGCTTGCCAGTCAGGTGGTCATCATGACAGCTGGCTTTAATATCCTTATGGTAGCTCTTTTTAACCTTGTTAGCGTATTGCCTGGTGCTGTGTGGTGGGTAGAGTTAGGCAATCAAGAAGCCTACGATACCATTATTCTCGCAGCCAGCCGCATAGCCCTAGCCAGCATTGTGGCAGAAACAATCTCTAACCTCACCAGCACCCATGCTTTTAGTAAAATCATTCGCTCAAACCCCACCAAAAAGGACATTAAAGCCAGTTTGGTAAGCAATTTTTTAGCCACGGTTATTGATAGCGTTCTCTTTGGATTTTTAGCCTTTTTTGGTACGCCTGATTTCCCTTTCACCGCTATCATCTCACTTATTCTAGTCAACATAGTGGTGAAAGGGTTAGTGGCATTAGTGGGTTCACCCCTTATTCGGCTCATCAAAATTCAGGTGGATCACTCTCACTTATAGCTTTGTGCTACCCATTGTGCCGCCGCTTTTAATGTGTCAAATTGTCCACTTAAATGCAGCGCCACCGCACGATTACCCCACAGCTCAGCCTCTGGGCTGGGGCTTGTGGTTACCAAATGTGTGCTCAAGCGACGCTTTTCAGTCATCAAACTGGCACTATATGCCTGCCCGCCGCATAACCGCACCTCTTTCACTTTATGGGTAGGCAGGCTATTCCACACTCCCACCACGTTAGCGATATGCTCTTGCATGGCAGGGCTATGAGCATTATGGTAATGATCATCCCACAGTTTGCCTGCTCCGTTAAACACCACACCACGGTTGTGCAGCCCCTCTATCACATGAGGGGTAATGCGCCATTGCTGTGCCATCTCTTTAAACGCCACTCCGTCATCATTTTCATCCAGCACAAAGGTTACCCCTTCACTCATGCCTGCACGATTCAGCACCATGCCACTCTCCACGCAGCCAGCCCCTAAGAGTGCCGCTAAAAAGTCAAACAACGTGGTGCTTACTTCCACTTGGGGATTCAACCCAAACTTCCTCACCCAGCTGCTCTGCACATACCCCATGGTTTGAGGCATTTTAAAAGAGGGCATAAGTGCTTCATCAATGCCATACCGTGCCAAACTCGCCCCACTCCACAGCAAGGGTTCGTAGTCGGCTCGGGGCAAACTGGTTACCAAGTCACCCGTAAGAGCATACACCAAAAAATCAGGGGCATTCAAAAACGCCTTCACCTGGGCATAAAGCTCTGGCTGGTGCGTTTTAAAGTGCACTATTTTAGGTAAAAAGAAAGAGTTTTCATCAGCCAACAGCATAGATGGCTTAAAATAAAACAAAGGCTCAAGAGCCTGTCCATTGGGCAATAATGGCACAAGGGTGGGACCCTGCCCACTAATCGTAATAGTTTTTAGCTCTTGTTTTTGGATAAACGAAAGAGTGCTAAAAACCTGTTCAAGAGCTACTAGCCACCCCTGCGCATCAGGGGTGGTATAAACAAAGCGTCCTAAGGCAACGACCGTCTCTTCGCCTAAAAAAAAGGCAGCCTTTAGGCTTGATGTTCCTAAGTCTAGGCTTAAAATGCCTTTACTCATTATCATCATTCGACAAAAGACGTTGAATCACTTCATTGTTATCAAGCAACGAGCTTAAACTGCGGTCACCATGCAAACGCACAATCACTTGGGCAAACAGCCGGCTCACATCGCTCACCAAATACCATTCACGGTTCAATAAATGATCCGTGTGTGCAATAGCGTTGGTGCTAATCAGCCGCCAAAACAGCCCAGCTCGGTAGGCTTCTTCAAAGCGTTCCACCGCATCGGCGTTAAAGAGGGGCAAACTAATGGCAATAATCACACGCCCTGCTCCGTGTTCCTTCATTATCTCAAGGGCTTTAATCAGTGTGCCACCGGTACCCAGCATGTCATCGGCCAAGAAGATGGTTTTGCCACTCACATCACCCAGCAAACGAGCGCCTTTAATGTTAGAGTCACTAGCACTGTTGCTCACCCTACTATAATCTCGTTCTTTGTAAAGCATCGCTAGCGGCTTGCTCAAAGAGTTGGCATAATATTTATTACGGTCTAGTGCCCCTGTGTCGGGGGCTACCACCACCAAATCTTCATTTTTTAGATCAATAATCTCATTAAGTTTGCGTAAAATAGGGTAGTTAGCGTGCATACTGTCCAAACGTAAGGTCTTAAATGTGTGATCTATATCTTTCGAATGAACATCTAGCGTGATGATACGGTGCACGCCCATGTCTTCTAAAATGCGCCCCACTAAGGCCGCTGTTAAACCCTCACGCCCTTTACGCTTGTGTTGGCGAGCATAAGGATAAGCCGGTAACACACAAGTAATACGCCCTGCGTCGGCCCCAATGGCGGCATCCACCGCAGTTAGTAAGGTCATGTAGTGGTCGTTCACCGAGTATTCACGGCGTAATTTGCCGTCATATTCGCCCACCACAGAGCTATACACATCTTGAATAATGTAAATATCGCGCCCACGCACGGGGCTAAGGAGTTCAGTCTTCACTTCATCATTAGCAAAGCAACTGAACTTAGCCTTAACTTCAAACACAGGAGATCGATATTGCTCGGCACTGCCCCCCGACTCAACACGTGCTGAAAGTAAGTCCTCTTTCATGTTAAGAACACGAATCACTTCCTCCGACGACAAGCCGTAGGTTTTAGCCATAGATCGGCATTTGTGGCTAAAGCGTGTTTGCCAAAATGACTCTATATGCTCAATTAAACTTTTGGCAAAAACCTCCGCCCCCGGACACGCTAAAATTCCCAATGGCACGTTATTAAATGTTCCCAACTTACCCAATCTCCTTGCTATGATGTGCAAATCCTAAATTCTAATCTCACTAAAGTCAAACCAAACAAAGTGAATACTAAGCTCTTTTTTCAATAACATCGGCAATTAATGTGTTTAAAAGCCCATAAAACGGCACAAAACGAATGCTATACACCGCATCATTATGCCACACAAACAAACTGCTCCCATCGCCGGACAACGCCCCCAACACATAGGAAAATTCTTGTCCGTCGGCTTGAGTTAAAATAAGGTGGTGGGCATTGTTTTCATCTAAACCATACAAATGCTTCACCTCCTGCGCACCCTTTTGATGCACCAACACCGCCTGTGTTGCCTGTGTGGCTTGCTCTAAAAAGAACTCAATAGTCTCAGTTGGCACATTAAAGGCAATACGACGGCCCACTACTAACCATAAACTTTGCTCATACACCGCCTCAAAAATCAGGGCATCTTTCACCCTCACCTGCACCGCCACTACCGATGATGGCTTTGGCCACTGTATTTTAGTGGTGGGCAAACCACGCTGGTAATGCATATAACCCATTACGGCAAGCATACTCAAGCACAGTGCTATAAAACCTAGGCGTATTTTGTGTGTAATGGTCATCGCCGCCGTCCTTTTATCCCCGATAATACCGCCCATGCCACCATGATGAAGAAAGCCAAAGTGGTGCGCCACATCACCGCAAAGGCATCTTCATGTAGCGCATAAGGCTTGCGTTGATGAGTAAAGGAATCAAACCGTGTGTTTGCCTGTGCCACCAACGCTTGCCCGCCTAACTGACGCAGCACCTGTTTAAACCCTTCAATATTGTCCCATGCCCCAGCCATCTCAACTGAGTCGCTCACCCAAACATGGCTACCCATCACCAGCACCGTGCCCGCCCCCTTCTTGCCTTCATGCACCATCGCCACCGTGTGCGGTCCTGTGCCCTCTTGAATGGCTTTATGCTGTAAGCTGGCAGCAGACAGATCGACCACACCCTTTTGTAAATAGGTCGCCGGGGAGGTGATCAGCCATGGTCTCCACCGTGGCGAAGTAGCCTGTAAAGGCACACTAAACAACGGATTGATGCCCAAGGCGAACTGATGAATGCCCCTTCCCTTAACCCGTCTCCCCATCACCCATGGGCGGAAGTGCTGTTTCACAGCACTTCCAGAAGCGTCTCGGCTATGTAAAAGAAGACCATCAGGGTCGAGCAATAGGTCAGACCCCACCTCTAACCCTTGGCGTTTGAGCAACTGCTGCAGAGGGCTAGCGTTTATACGTTGGGGCATCGCTCCCTCAAACAACGGGGTGATGACCTGTGTGCTGTTAATCACCAAGCCGGCTCCTTGTTGGCTAAAGGTCCACAAATCAGCTGCCATATCGGCGGTGATCATCCCATCACTCAGCACCACATACACATCAGCCGGTAATTCATGCAACGAAACAGGATCACCCCAATCATTTAACTGCTCGGCATAAAAACTCAAGGCAAACTCACGCCCCAAGCTAGCACGCAACAAGCTAAAGTCTTCTGGTGTTAGCTCTTCATCGGTAAACACCACCACCCGCAAAGCTTCATTCAACAATCGTTGTAACATCACCACCAGAGCCGTGTCCAGTGCATTGATTTGGGTAAGGATGGGCTCAAAGACCGCTTTTGTTTGATAAGTGGCTAACAAGCCCGCAAATATCGCCGGTTCGTCCAAACCCCGTTCCGGATTTAATTCTTTAAGTCCATAGCTTCGGGCTTCCTCTTCATCATCAATAAAAACCGTGCGCACATACACCTGTTTGTTCGTTCGTCCATAGGCTTTGAGTAAGCGGGCAAGCCGTTGTTGATCGGCATGAAACCGTAAGGATGGCGATAAATACTGCGTGATAATCACTGGATCTTGGAGCTTTTTTGCCTGCTCTTTAAAGGCTTGGCTGGGACGATAAGCTCGGCTAGCGGTGACATCTAGCTCCACCGGCCACACCTGAAACGCTAGTAAAACCGCCAACCATAACACAGGCCAATAAAGGCGTTGCCTGCTCCCTCGGCTCTTTTTAAGCTGGGCCACCGTGGCACATGCCATGAGAATCGAACTGCCTCCCCAAAACCATAGATCACCCAGCGACAGTAAACCCATGCGTAACGCATCAGTACGGTGCACAAAGGAAAAAAGACGCGCCCATGGGGTCCACGCCACTAACAGAGTGCTGCCCAAAAATACCATCACCACAACATAAGCTGCCAGCACCGCCAGCCATAGTTTGCGTGCCACGCTAGAACACCATAATACCAAACTAATAACCCATACTGACACCAAAAATAACTCTAAAAAGGTGGTGAAAACCACGCCGGCATCTAACAAAAACCAGCGCACCGCCAAAACATGCCAAAGCGTCGCAAAGCCCGCCAATGGCAACAGCATACGCAACCATGCTGACAATCGCCCTGCATACCATACGCACTCGTCCACCGGTTGGCTTTGCATAAAGGTCAGCGATCCGCGGCGTCTATCATGCCCAAAGCCCATAAAAGCAAGCAGTGGCAAGCTGAATAACATCAGCAATGAGAGAATATGAACGTATATTCGCGGACCTGACCACACACTTCTAGGGAAAGAATCACTGTAAAACCCATGCGCCACAAAAGCCATAAAAAGCACCAAATACCACAACAACTTGTCATGCTTTTGCAAAAGATATCGCTCGTGATTATAGAGAACTTTAAAGGGCGTCATGGTAATACACCCTATAAATCTCAGCGACCGGCATGGTGAGAGGGGCATCGTGACACAACCTGCCCTCTTTTAAAATAAGCAGGCGATTAGCCAGCGCATCCACTTCATTAAACCGATGCGACGTGATGATAAGATGGCTATGCTGGGCTAACCGTTTAACAAGAGCCATGGTTGTCTCTTGTTCTTTCAAGTCGAGCGCGTTGGTTGGTTCATCTAAAAAAATAAAGGCTGGTTTGCCCACTAAGGCCAATGCCAACCCAACACGTCGCTGCTGCCCTAGCGACAGCTGTTTTAATACCACGCGTTGCAAATCGCCCAAATGGCACTGCTCCACCAGCAGATCATACTCAAGCTGGGGCTGCGCCACTTGCCGCAAAGCCTGAGTAAGAGTGATGGCCTCTTGCACCGTTTCACCCTGCCAAAAATGCAGGGTATCACTATGAAATCCTAGGTGCCTGCGCCCTTGTGCGTGCTGGCTGGGGTTCAGCGCTCCGTTAGGGGTGATGAGGTGCACCGCACCCTGTGTGGGTGCAAGCAAGCCGGCAAGCATCTTCATTAGTACTGTTTTACCCACACCATTTGCCCCCACCAACGCTGTGATGCCGACAGAAGACAGTGTGAGGGTGATGCCGTTCAATATCATTCTTTGTCCATAAGAAAAACCAATCTGTTCAGTATGCAACTGCATCATAATACTCTCTTAGTTATCAAAAATAAGTGGGCCATGCCTAAACCAACCGGGGGTGCCGGCTTTCAACGTCTTTTCATACAAGCTCTGCATATCTTGGGCTTGGCGTTTGGCCGAATAATAAGCCGCGCGTTCTAAGCTCGCCTTAGCAAAAGAAACCTGCAACATTTTATCTTGTGCCAATTTAGCCAAGGCTAAAGCCATCTCTTCATCACTCTCTACCATAAAACCATTTATACCGTTCTGTACCATCCCTTCATAGGCTAAATCTTGACGACTCAACACAGGCAACCCCGAAATAAGCGCCTCAATCACCGTCATAGGTTGCACTTCACTTAAGCTAACCGTGGCATAACAACTAGAAACAGCATAATATTGTGCCATTTTAGCATGTTCTACCACCCCAGTGAACTTAAAACGCTCTGCTAAGCCTAACCGTATAGCTTCTTCTTGCAAAAAAGGGCGATCCATCCCATCCCCCACAATCAACCCAAAAATCTTAGGCTCATGTGCCATGGCAGCCACCAGCATATAAAAAAATTCCGTTACCCGTTTTTCATGGGCTATACGCCCCACAAACAACACAGGAAAATCTTGTTGTGTGATACCAACTTCAGCCCGTACTTGCTCCAAATTGGTATTAGTCAGTGCCGCCAAAAATGTGGTGGCATCCACGCCGTTGTTCACTATGGTGCTGCGAATGCCCAACCCTTTAAGATAAGCAGCCGCTTTGGGGCTGGGGGCAACAATAGCCGTGGTGTGCCGTAAAAAACGTTTAAAGGCAAAGGCGATGGTGCGGGGCGAGACGAGCCGCCCTTTAAAAATGTAGTGCATGTAATCGCTCCACATCGTATGCACCGTATGCACATGCGGAACTTTTAACATTCTAGCACAATAACGCCCCACCAATCCCTCAGAAAGCTCTGAATGCGTGTGGATCAACTCTATTTTGTCTTGTTTTAGTTTTGATAAAATTTTCAAACCATTAGGCGTAGCCACCAAATTTTCATTAGAAACCCCAATCAAGTTAATCTCAATAGCTCGGCTACGATAGATAAAAGGATCGACGTCTGTGGTGTGCGGCATACGAATGGTGTAAACATACACCTGATGACCTAACAGCTCCAACTCACTCTTCAGCTGAGCTACCGAAACTGCCACGCCATTTTTTTGTGGCAGATAAGTATCCGTAAATAGAGCAATGCGCATAAGTTTATCTCCTGTGTCCTGTGTGTATACCAAAAATAAAGAGAGGCTCACACCTCTCTTTATTTGCAAAGCCTCGCTAAAGACTAGTCCTCTTCATCCACACTCACCACGCTGATGCCTGAGTCTTCATCTGCATCAAAGGCATACACCTCCTGCAACGTCTCGTTATCCTCTTGCTCCAGCTCGGCATTCATCTGAATGCGGGCTAACTCATTCTCTTTACGCTTCTCTTCCTGAATCATCTGCACATACTCATCCAAGTCACCATGCTCTTTGTCGGTAATCTTCATCTTGCGGTAACGCTTCATACCCGTTCCAGCAGGAATCAAATGACCAATAATGACATTTTCCTTAAGACCCTTTAAGTTATCCACTTCTCCAGCAATAGCCGCATTGGTCAATACGCGTGTGGTCTCTTGGAACGATGCCGCCGAGATAAAGCTACCAATGTTTAAGCTGGCACGGGTGATGCCCAACAACAGTGGACGGGCAATCGCCACTTCTCCACCATTGCGCTTAACACGTTCATTCTCTTTATGAAAGTCATACTTGTCAATCTGTTGACCGTAAATAAAGGATGTATCACCCACCTCCACAATCTCCATCTTGCGCATCATCTGACGAATGATAATACCAATGTGCTTGTCATGAATCTGCACACCCTGCATACGATACACCACTTGAATCTCGTGCATTAGGAACTGCTGCAAAGCGTGTTCTCCCATGATGAACAACACATCATGCGGATCTTTAGATCCTTCACACAAAGGCTCCCCGGCTTCTACTTGGTCGCCATCGCGCACAAACAGGTATTTACCCAATGGAACATAATGTTTGAACTCTTTACCAAACATGTCTTCTACCACAATAAAACGCTTGCCCTTAACAATACCCCTAAAGCGCACCGTGCCTTTAATGGCACTCAATACGGCAGTGCTACGGGGACGACGAGCCTCAAATAGCTCACCAACCCGAGGTAAACCTCCGGTGATGTCTTGCGCCTTTTGGCTCTCTTTAAGCATACGTGCTAACTGTTGACCTGCCTGAACGTGCGATCCTTCTAAGACATCACTAGCAATGTAAGCATTGCCTGGAAGGTAATAACTGCCCAGCACTTCTCCATCTTCAGCACGAATCTCAATACGTGGCTGCATTGTTTCGTTGCTCAAGTCAGCAATTTTACGCTCCACCACACCAGTGTCTTCGTTGGTTTCTTCACGCAGGGTTGAGCCTAGCTCAATCTCTACAAAACGCACCGTACCGGTTTGCTCGGCAATAATAGGGTCTGAGAACGGATCAAACGTAGCCACATTGGTGCCACTTGGCACAATGTCCCCCACTTTCACGCTCACAATCGCACCATTACGCACACCAATAGCCTGCTCATGGCCCAAAATAAGCACTTTTTTGCCTTCCAACTGAAGGAAACCAATAGTCTCATTCAGCACTTGTGTGCCATCAGCTCGATTGATTATAGGCTCTTGTTTAATCACCTTACGCCCTGACTCGCCCAACACCACATCACCCTTGGCAAGGCTAAACTCATGCAGAATACGGCATCCCATCAGCGTACCCTTACGTGTAAACAGCAAGGTGCCATCTTCGCGGGTAATGTGTGTGCCGTTAATCTCTTTAATGAACAGAGGGTACTTAAATTGAATCTTGTTGTCTTCATTAATGGTACTAGCTGCACCACCAATATGGAAGGTACGCATGGTAAGCTGCGTGCCGGGCTGACCAATCGACTGAGCAGCAATCGTTCCTACCGCCTCGCCAATGTTTACCACATTGCCACGAGCTAAGTCTACACCATAACACTTTTGACACACGCCATACTTCGCTTCACAGGCAAGCACCGTGCGCACACGCACGCTCTCTACCCCTAAAAACTCAATCTGCTTCGAGATAGCTTCACTGATTTCTTGACCCACGTCGATAATGAGTTCCCCAGTCATGGGATGCGCCACCTTCTCTAAGGTGAAACGACCCACTAAACGGGCGGCTAACGATTCAATAACTTCTTCGCCGTCTTTAACCGCACTAATGCTTAACCCATTAATAGTGCCACAATCAGCCTCGTTAATCACCACGTCTTGCGCAATATCCACCAAACGTCGGGTCAAATATCCTGCATCGGCAGTTTTAAGAGCGGTATCCGAAAGACCTTTGCGTGCACCATTACTTGAGATAAAGTACTCGATAACCGAAAGGCCTTCTTTAAAGTTAGAACGAATAGGCAACTCGATGATTTCACCATTAGGCTTACTCATTAAACCACGCATGGCAGCCAACTGACGAATCTGGTTTCTGGATCCTCGAGCACCTGAGTCAGCCATCATGTACACATTATTAAAGCCGTCTTTGTCTTTTTCAAGCTTCTTCATCATCAAGTCGGTCAATTGATCATTGGTCTTGGACCACACGCTAATGGCACGTGAGTACCGCTCTTCACCAGCAATCAATCCTTTTTGATACTGCTCACCAATCTTGGCAATCTCTTTGTTCGCCTGCTCCACCATGCTCTTCTTTTCTTCAGGAATCAAAATATCATCCATCGCAATGGTTGCCCCAAAGAACGTCGCATACTTATATCCTGTGTTCTTAATGGCATCAAGCATTTGAATGGTGGTGTAGGAACCACTAGTAGCGTAAGTCTCAGCAATCAACTGACGAATCTGCTTATCACCCAAGGTATGGTTCACATATGACACACCCTTGGGCATGTTTTGGTTAAACACAATGCGTCCGGGCGTGGTTTCTAGCCACTCTTTACCACGTCGAACACGGCATAAATCATGGTAACCAATGGAGTTCACTTCGGCAGCCATCAGCACTTCATCATCGCTACTAAAATGCCGCCAAGGGGTCTCTTCGGCCTTGGTTTTGTTTTTGGTTAAGAAGTAAATACCCAAAACCATATCCTGTCCTGGGTAAACCACCGGTTGCCCATTCGCAGGGTTCAACAAGTTGTTGGTCGCCAACATCAAAGTCCAGCACTCAATCTGGGCAGCTTGGGTCAATGGAACATGAACCGCCATCTGGTCGCCGTCAAAGTCGGCATTAAATGCAGTACACACCAACGGATGCAAACGAATAGCCTTTCCTTCTACCAATACTGGTTCAAAGGCTTGGATACCCAATCTATGCAAGGTTGGGGCACGGTTGAGCAACACAGGATGCTCTTTAACCACTTCTGCCAGCACTTCCCACACTTCAGGAGCTTCTTGCTCTACCAAAATTTTTGCTTTTTTAATGTTGTAGACGTACTCTTTATCTACCAGTTTTTTCATAATAAAGGGCTTGTACAGCTCCATTGCCATTTTGCTAGGCAAACCACACTGGTGCAACTTCAGCGTGGGTCCTACAACAATAACCGAACGCCCTGAATAATCAACGCGCTTACCTAACAAGTTCTGACGGAAACGACCATTTTTACCCTTAAGCATGTCGCTAAGCGACTTGAGCGGACGGTTACTTGAACCTTTAACCACTTTTTTCTTTTTCCCGTTATCAAACAAGGCATCCACAGCTTCTTGCAACATGCGCTTTTCGTTACGAATGATAATATCAGGAGCCTTCAAGGAGATTAAACGCTTTAAACGATTGTTGCGGTTAATCACCCGACGATACAGGTCATTCAAATCCGAAGTGGCAAAACGTCCTCCGTCTAACTGCACCATGGGGCGTAATTCTGGTGGCAACACAGGCACCACATCCATAATCATCCACTCAGGGCGGTTGCCTGAATCACGAAAATTTTCTACCAGCTCAATGCGCTTTAACAAACGTTTGTCGCTTTTGGCACCCTTCTCAATCATCTCAGCACGCAAACGCATGGCAAGTTCATTAAGATCGATCTGCTCAAGCAAGGTACGAACGACCTCAGCGCCAATACCAGCTGTAAAACTTAAGCCATAACGCTCTTTAGCTTCCATGTACTCTTCTTCAGAGAGCAGCTGCATTCGTTTTAGGTCAGTGTCGCCACCATCCACCACAATGTATTTTTCAAAATAAAGAATAGAACGTAAAGCTGCCATAGGCAGGTTAAGTAACAACCCCATGCGACTAGGCACCGAGCGATAATACCAAATATGACTGACAGGGCTAGCCAACTCAATGTGCCCCATGCGCTCACGACGCACTTTAAAATGCGTTACTTCTACCCCACAACGATCGCAAATTACGCCTTTATAGCGTACAGACTTAAACTTACCACAATAGCACTCCCACTCCTTGGTGGTTCCAAAAATACGCTCGCAAAACAACCCGTCTTTTTCAGGACGCAGGGTGCGATAGTTGATAGTTTCCGGCTTTTTTACTTCACCATAGCTCCACGCACGAATTTGTGCAGGACTTGCTAAATTTATTTTAATGCTGTCAAATTCTACTGTTTCTCTCATCACTACTATCCACCCTCTCATCGTTCTGTTGCATGCGCGTTGGCTCTAAAGCTGGGGGCAACCACTGCTGCCCCCAGCGCCCCTACTTGTTAAATCCGCCACCTTCGTTGCGCTTGCTAATAATCTCTTCGTCACGCTCAGTTAAGGCCACTTGATTGCCCTTGGCATCCGACAGGGTTAAGCTTAACCCTAAGCCCCGTAATTCTTGGACCATAACATTAAAAGCTTCAGGAATACCCGCTGGACTGGTGGCTTCACCCTTCACAATGGCTTCATAAATCTTAGCTCTTCCGTTCATATCATCAGACTTAACAGTCAAAAGTTCCTGCAAGGTGTTAGCCGCCCCATAGGCCTCAAGAGCCCACACTTCCATCTCTCCCAAACGCTGACCACCAAACTGGGCTTTACCACCCAATGGTTGCTGCGTTACCAAGCTGTAAGGGCCAGTGGAACGAGCGTGCATTTTGTCGTCAACCAAATGATGTAACTTCAAATAATACATATATCCCACGAAAACATTATTTTTGTATGGTTCACCCGTCAAACCATCATACAGTTTCACCTTGCCACCACGATTGATGCCCACTTTCTCAAGTTCATCGGCAATAAAATCGTTGCTAGGCGATTGGAACACAGGCGAGGCAAAATATTGCCCCAACTTAGCTCCCACCATACCCAGTGCGGTTTCCATAATCTGCCCAATGTTCATACGGCTAGGCACACCTAGGGGATTCAAACACACATCCAGTGGCGTACCGTCTTCCATATAGGGCATGTCTTCTTCAGGCACAATGCGTGCCACAACACCCTTATTACCGTGGCGACCGGCCATCTTATCACCAACGCGCAGTTTACGTTTGGTGGCAATCAGCACCTTCACCACTTCTTCCACACCTGGCTCTAGCTCATCGCCTTGACTGCGTTTCAAGCGTTGCACATCCACAACCGTCCCCTCCACCCCGTGAGGCAACTTCAAGCTTGAATCACGCACTTCTTTGGCTTTTTCACCAAAAATGGAGTTCAAGAGCTTAAACTCAGGAGTGGTTTCAGTCTCGCTCTTAGGGGTTACTTTCCCCACCAAAATAGAACCAGAACGCACATGCGCACCCACCCGAACAATGCCTTCACCATCCAACTGCTCCAATGTTTTCTCACTGGTGTTAGGAATATCGCTTGTAATCTTTTCAGGTCCAAGCTTGGTCTCACGCACCTCCGTCACAAACTCACTAATGTGCACCGAAGTGTAAAAGTCTTCTTTAATAACTCGTTCACTAATGAGAACCGCATCCTCATAATTGTAGCCACGCCAAGGCACAAAACCCACCAAAAGGTTGCGCCCTAAGGCTAGCTCACCCAACTGCGTGGCAGGCCCATCAACTAGCACATCGCCCTTAGCCACCACATCACCAGCACGCACCAGCGGAACATGATTAAAACAAGTGTCTTGGTTGGTGCGTTGAAACTTGGTTAATTTATACTCATCAATGATCTTTTCATTATCCGCACGACGCACTCGTACATAGGTACTAGAAACGTACTCCACCGCTCCGGCGTGTTTTGCCTTTAGCATAACGCCTGAGTCATAAGCGGCCTTGGCCTCCATACCGGTGCCGACAATAGGTGCCTCCGGAAACAACAACGGCACGGCTTGGCGTTGCATGTTACATCCCATCAATGCACGATTAGCATCATCATGCTCAAGAAATGGAATCAACGAGGCTGCCGTTGAGATGATCTGCTTAGGCGACACATCCATATACTTGATGTCAGCTGAGGTGCGTGTGGTGTAATCGCCAGCCTTGCGTACCGCAATCTGTTCTTCCATAAAGCGTCCCTGATCATCCAACGGTGCACTCGCCTGTGCAATGTAGTGACGTTCTTCATCGATGGCCGAAAGATATTCAACCTCTTTGGTGGCCTTGCCCTTCACCACCTTACGGTACGGACTTTCTAGGAAACCAAACTCATTCACTCGAGCATAGTTTGCCAAACTCACAATTAAACCAATATTTGGACCTTCAGGTGTTTCAATAGGACACATACGTCCATAATGGGTGTAATGAACGTCGCGCACCTCAAACCCCGCCCGATCTCGGCTCAAACCACCAGGACCCAACGCATTCAAACGGCGTTTATGCGTCAGCTCACCCAAGGGGTTACATTGATCCATAAACTGCGACAATTGGCTTGAACCAAAAAACTCTTTAATGGCTGAGACAATAGGCTTGATACTGATGATATCCTGTGGCTTGAGAGACTCAACCTCTTTCAGACTCATGCGCTCTTTCACGATCCTGTCCATGCGGCTAAAAGCACTCTTCATAGCGTTTGTAAGTAACTCACCCACGCTACGCACACGACGGTTGCCTAAATGATCTATATCATCCACTTGTTCTTCATTAATATAGACCTTAATCAAATGCACCATCGTCGCAGCAATATCCTCACGAGTCAGTACGGTGTTGGTGTGATCAGGGTCTGAAAAATTAAATTTCTTGTTCAGCTTATAACGACCCACTTCTCCCAAGTCGTAGCGCCGGCTACTAAAAAAGGTTGAAGTAAGATCTTTCTCGGCATTTTCCACGGTAACAGGTTCACCAGGCATAAGCACCGCATAAACAGCAGCCAAAGCGTCTTCTTTACTTGGCGAGTCTTGATCGCCACCTTCACCGTAAGTGCGAGCATCTTCTCGCTCAAAACAGTTCAGGATGATGTCACTATTCAGGCTACCTTCTGCATGAAAATCAATCACGTCCACACTCTTCACGCCTTCATGAATCAAGGCGTCAATCTCATGTAGATAAATTTTATCACCAGCACGCATCAATTTACGAGGGCTTCCATCCTCTTGCACAACCGAAACAGGCTTGGATAACGAACGACCTAACAATACCGAACGAGCGACCTCATTGTCTGCGACCTGAATAGTTTCAGATTTATAAAACAGATCGATAATGCTTTCACGGCTCTCAAACCCTAACGCCCGTAAAAACAGTGTACCCAAAATGCGTTTTTTGCGGTCAATTTTGGCGTAAATGACATATTTCTTAGGATCAACCTCAAACTCAAGCCAGCTTCCACGATAAGGAATAATACGACTTGAATACACGCCTTTCTCAAAACTAAAAATAACACCAGGCGAACGATGAATTTGTGAAACCACAACCCGCTCTGCCCCATTGATAATAAAAGTGCCGCGATCGGTCATCAGCGGAATATCACCCATGTAAATGTCTTTTTGACGAATCTCGCCTGTGTTTTGAAACACTAAGCTGATTTTTGCCTTAAGGGCCGCTTCGTAGGATAAACCTTTCTGCTTGCACTCGGTCTCTGTAAATTTAATATTGTTCACATCTACTTCATAGGAGTGAAACTCTAACAGAAACTCCCCATTAGGACTTTCAATTGGGAACGTTGAGTCAAACACTTCCTGCAGACCCTGTCGCTTAGGTTTTTCATTACGAGCTAGCGCACTCAACTGCAAAAAGCGCTCGTAACTTGAAAGCTGTATGTCGATCAAATCAGGAAATTCGATAACTTCCTCGTGTTTTTGACCCACCACAAGCCGCTCTTGATCTCTCTTTCGGCTAAACATTAAGCATCCCCCCTACACAAATCTTGACCCAAACTGACACCACCTAACCCCATTTCAAACAAATGAGGCTCACCAAACAAAAGAGCGACGCAACGCCCGAGACACTTTCGTACCTCAGGCCTTTGCGTCGCAAACCCTGTAAATCAGGATATTATTCAACACTCACCGTTGCACCAGCCGCCTTCAAAGCCTCTGCAACCTTGGTTGCTTCTTCCTTACTTACAGCTTCTTTAACAATGGCTCCACCTTGCTCAACCATGGCTTTTGCATCGCCAAGACCCAAACCAGTGATAGCACGCACTTCTTTAATTACGGCTACTTTTTTCGATGAATCGAAATCTTTCAAAATAACATTAAACTCAGTCTGCTCTTCTACGGCTTCAGCAGCCACACCAGCCATCATCACAGGAGCAGCGGCACTCACACCAAATTTCTCTTCAATGGCTTTCACAAGAACTGATAGCTCCAAAGCTGTCATTTTTTCTACTGCACTTAAAATGTCTTCCGTCGTCATAATTATCTTCTCCTATCGGTTGTCAAAAATTCTCTTTAGTGGCTAGCAAGCAACGGCTTTTGGCTAACGAAGACTAAACCACTTTAAAAAGCTCATTAAAAATTAATTCCCATTTTTCTGATCCACCACAGCCTGCAACGAGCGGGCCAACATAGCAACTGGCTCATTAAGAGTGCGCGCCACTTGGGCAATCAACTCAATGCGTGTAGGCAACTTGCTGTAGCTCATCACCTTTACGGCATCATACTCCTCTCCACCAACCAAACCACCTTTTAAAATAAGGGCGGGGTTTTCTTTAGAGAAGGTAGCCAAAATCTTTGCAGCTGGTCCTGACTCATCACCACGGGTAAAAACAAGAGCCGTAGGCCCTTTCAAATATTTGTTCAAATCATCAGTTTTACCTGCTTTTTTAAACGCCACCTGAGCCACGCTGTTCTTCACAACGTGATAACTGCTGTTTTCTTTGCGCAACTGGCTACGCAGTTCAGTTACCTGAGCCACACTCAAACCATGATACTCTGTAAAAAACAGATCTTTAACATCCGCCATCTGCGCCACTAAAGCGGCCGAAGCATCCAATTTTCTTTGTTGTACTGCTCTTTTCATCTCTTTCATCCTTATGCCGTTGCCACTGCAAGATCAAGCTTTACGCCGGGCCCCATGGCACTGGAAATGTAGATTGACTTGATAAAGTCACCTTTTAGGTCAACAGGACGTTTACGCACCAACTCAGACAAGAAAACTTCAAGGTTTTCTTGAACCTGGCTCAAATCCATCCCTAGTTTGCCTACACCTAAATGCACAACACCAGTCTTGTCGGCACGAAACTCAATTCGTCCCTTCTTTAATTCAGCCACGGCACTCGTTATGTCGTTGGTTACGGTTTTGGTGCGTGGGTTAGGCATTAAACCACGGCGCCCCAAGGCAGGACCTAATTTACCTACATCTTTCATCATGTCTGGAGTGGCAATACACACATCAAAATCCACCCAACCATTGCGAATCTTCTGAATCAAGTCATCATCACCCACATACATGGCACCAGCGGCACGGGCTTCATCAGCCTTATCACCCTTGGCAAAAACCAAAATACGTTTTTCAGCGGTAAACTGATGCGGTAACACAAAGGTCTCACGAATTGAGTGACTTTTTTTAATGTTCAAGCAAACCGAAACTTCCACGGTTTCATCAAACTTAGCAAAAGCCATGCTTTTTACCAAGTTTAAACCCTCGGTTAGAGCATAGGCCTTGGCACGGTCTAATTGCTTTTCAGCTTCAAGATATTTTTTTCCACGCTTCATCTAGTTATGCCTCCACCGTTACGCCCATACTACGAGCTGTGCCTGAAATAATCTTCATTCCAGCCTCAAGCCCATGGCAGTTCAAGTCTGGAGCCTTCAATTCAGCAATCTCCTTGATTTGAGCCTTGGTAATCTTACCCACTTTATCCAAGTGAGACTTAGGCGATCCCTTATCCAAACCAATTGCTTTTTTAATCAAAACAGCAGCTGGCGGAGTCTTTAGCACAAAGCTAAAGGTTCTATCTGAATAGATTGTGATTACAGAAGGAATCGTCAAACCCTTCTCCATCTTAGATGTGCGATCGTTAAACTGCTTAACAAACTCAGGTGCAGAAACACCATGAGGACCTAACGCAGGTCCTACTGGTGGTGCAGGAGTTGCCGACCCCGCAGGGCATTGCAATTTAACAACAGCGGTGATTCTTTTCTTTGCCATTATCTAAACCTCCATGGTTTTAGCGCTTTTTTAAAAAAGCTCCCATTTAAAAAACCTAAACTATTAAAAATCCCAGAGCTTAAGAACGCTCTACTTGACCAAAATCCACCTCAACAGGAGTATTTCGACCAAAGATACCCACCATAACACGCAACTTGCCTTTTTCAACATTCACGTCTTCGATAGCACCGGTAAAAGTCTCGAACGGACCACTCACAATCTTAACCATTTCACCAACGGCAAAGTCTTGTTTGATACGCATTCCTTTGTCAGCTTTAATTTCACCCGTTTTTTGCAATATCTCGCGCGCTTCATCCGCACTTATCGGTTGAGGCTTCATACCCTCACGATGACCCACAAAGCCAAGCACACCATTAATTTTTGCAATATTTGATAAGGGTTCTTTCCAACCACGATCCGGTAAATCCATCTCAAGTAACACGTATCCGGGTAAAAATTTTCTTTGCACCACACGTCGCTTGCCATTTACCACTTCCACAATCTCTTCAGTAGGCACTTTAACATCTATTAAAGCACCCAACTCACCGGCAGCCATCATCACGCGAATGAACTTCTCAACCTTATTCTCATGCCCAGAAAAAACATTCAACACATACCAAGACTTTGCCATCGCTTTCTCCCCAGCTCACCGGTTTTTTAAAACAGCCGTGATATCACGCGCACAAGCACACCATCAACAAACCCAAAAAGCAACGCAAATACCAACAAAGAGACTAAAACCATATAGGTTTGCTCTGTGGCACGCTCTACACTAGGAAAGGTAACTCGACGCATCTCTGCACGGCTGGCTTGCCCAAACTTTAACAGCCCCTTATAATTGGCTACTAAAACAAAAGTCACCAATGCTAAAAAAAGAAAACCTAAAATTCTCATTATCATCGATATCACTCCAAATAACTACGCAGGCCAGGAAGGATTCGAACCCTCGTAAGACGGTTTTGGAGACCGTTGCCTAACCTCTAGGCTACTGACCTAAAACAAAATCTATTTAATTTTGGCTTCTTTATGATCAATGTGCTTGCGACAAAATTTGCAAAATTTGCTAAATTCTAGCTTGCCCAAAGTGTTTCGACGATTTTTTTGTGTAGTATAATTTTTATTCTTACATTCACAGCACTGTAATGCGATTAACTCTACCGCACCTTTTTTCGCTTTAGCCATTTCTAACACTCCCTTTCACGACATTGTTACCCAATCTCGACGTTCATTGCATAAAAATCAGCCCTCGTGCGGATTCGAACCGCAGACCTCATCCCTACCAAGGATGCGCTCTACCACCTGAGCTACGAGGGCAAAAAATCTAAAACTAACGATACGATACTCAGTTTCGCTTATTTTGTCAACCCTTTCAAAGCAATCTTTCCTGTATCGGCCATTTTTTTCTCTTTTTTAAGCTAATTTTTTATTTAGCCTTATCCCCCTCTCCCTTGTTGCCCCTTTTAAGAGTAATTGGGCGACTCATGTGTTACCGTTACATCATGCACATGACTCTCAGTCAGCCCATTATTCGTGATGCGCACAAAGTGTTTATACGCCTGCAAAGCCTTAATATCAGGCGACCCCACATAGCCCATGCCTTTGCGCAGGCCGCTCACCATCTGGTGCAAAAAGGCGGCTGCTTCGCCTTTAAACGGCACACGCCCCTCAATCCCTTCTGGCACCGGTTTTTCTTCTTTGCGCATTTGATACCGATCCCCGCTGCCGTTGGCAATCGCCCCCAAGCTGCCCATGCCTCTATACTGTTTAAAGATGCGCCCCTCAAAAATAATCTCGGTGCCAGGTGATTCCTTTAGCCCAGCCAGCAAGTTGCCCAACATCACGCAGCTAGCACCCCCACCAATGGCTTTGGCAATATCCCCTGAATACTTTATGCCTCCATCGGCAATTATGGGAATATTAAACTTAGCCGCCACTTCAGCACAGTCTACCACGGCTGAAAATTGGGGGTAACCCACACCGCTCACAATGCGGGTGGTACATATAGAGCCAGGACCCACCCCTACTTTCACGGCATCCGCTCCAGCTTCAATCAACAAGCGAGTGCTAGGTCCCGTTGCGACATTGCCTCCAATCACCATTAGTTCAGGGTAAGCTTTTTTCAGTTCTCGCACAGCATCCAGCACCTGCTTGGCAGCTCCATGGGCAGTATCAAACACCACAAAATCGCAACGCGCCTCCACCAGCAACGGAACACGTACATGCCAATCACTGGGGCTAATGGCTGCTCCCACAATCAAGCGCCCGTGGCTGTCCACCGCGGCTTGAGGGTTTTCTTCATGTTTTTGCAAATCTTTCACCGTGATTAGACCCTTTAAATGCCCTTCATTGTCCACTACAGGCAATTTTTCTACCCGGTATTGCCCAAATATTTTATACGCTTTTTCAGGGGTAATGTCTTCATTTACGGTAATCACTTCGGCGGTCATAATGCTGTTCACCAGTGCGGTGTCGTCCTCCGTAAAGCGCATGTCTCGCCCAGTGACAATGCCCACCAATTTTTGCCCATCCACCACGGGGAAGCCACTCACTCCGTGGGTCTTCATCATGGCACGCAACTGCCCAAGGGTTGCTGTGCTATTGATAGTGATAGGTTCTTCAATAACCCAGTTTAAAAAGCGCTTCACATACGCCACTTGTTCACTTTGTCGTCTAGCACTCAAGTTACGATGAATCACGCCCGCTCCACCTTGCAGAGCCATAGCTATGGCCATGCTTTCTTCGGTTACGGTGTCCATTGCTGCCGACAGGATAGGGATATTGAGATAAATAGACCCAGCCAAGCGCACGCAGGTCTTCACTTGATCGGGGCTAACAGTTGAAGCATGGGGCACTAACAGCACATCATCGTAACTGAGTTTTTCTTCAATAATCATCTTTCTATCCTCATCGTAAAAACCAGAATGATCTATTATACCTCACTACCCTCTCCTATTCAAGCAACACTCAATAATCACCCCCCCTTTGACCTTTAACCCTCAATACGTTATATTTTGTTAAATAAAATTCACACGACATAGGTCAAGGATGTTAAGTAAGTTATGATTTTATCTAAAAATATTGCACAAACCAGCTGGGCGATGGTACTCGTGTTCACAAGTTTCACCCTTTCCGCCCAAACCCAAACCCTCACCTCACTAGGCTTTTCTGTCGATCAACAAACCGCTTTGCGCACTGGTGAGCCGTTACAAAGCACTGTTAAAACTGTTTCAGAGATGGCGTTATTGCCTCAAGGGATGTTGCAACAAACATTGCTCACTACTGTAAACACGCGGGGATCTAAAGATGTGATAGAGTCTCTAACGCTCATTCCCACCCCTCGGCTCATTTCACCCCTAGTATTGTTGAATGGTTTGCTTGATGCGCCCGCCATGTCGGGGATGAAATTCTATTCTCGTAGCGAAAAAGCCACCATTACGCTCATTTATGAGGCCTTTGTCATCGCTGGTGCATCAGATCGCCAACGCATTGATCCCCCTCAGTTACGCACCTTACCGGAAACTTTTGAAATGTTTATTTGGCAAGACGATGAAACTTTCGGTGAAAAAGTGTACAAGATAACCGTTGCCACGCATCCTGCCTCGGGCGAAATTTTGCTCTTTAACATCAATGTGGACAAACTAACCCAAGGACCCATCACCATGGCTCAGCCTGGTGATATGCGCTCTTTGGGATGGTTCATCCCCACCAATGAGGGGTTGCTCGTCTATCAAGTGGTGGTGAACACACAGGGGGTGCCAGGATTTGTGCGCAAAAAGGCTCACGAATCCATGTTCAACCGATTGAATGCCTACATCACTTGGCTTAAAACCTCCATCCTCAAATAAGTTGTACAAAAAAAACCCCAAGAGCTATCAAGGTTCTTAGGGAGTTTTCAAAAAACAGCAGGTAAGCTTTACTAGCCTACAGCGTTCACCGCTATCGGTAACACCTTAAAATAAATCACCACATAAAAACAGGCACTGCCCCCTAAAATAAACCAATGAAAAATATCGTGCATACGAATAGAGGTGGCCAAATCTTTCTTCTTACTGCGTGCATAAATAATCGCCCCTGTGGTGTAGCTAGCGCCACCAGCCAACACCCACAGCAGGGCACCGGTGCCTACGTTCATCCACAAAGCGCGCATTAAAAACACCGCAAGCCAGCCCATACTCATGTAAAGGATAGAATTGATATGCCCCGGTGAGTGTGCCCAAAAAGCTTTAAACACTGTACCCAAAAGCGTGATAAGCCACACCAAGCCCAGCACCCACAGCCCTACGTCTCCATCGCCCACGGCGATGACACAAATAGGCGTAAAGGTACCGGCAATGTACCAAAAAATCATGATGTGATCAAATTTTCTAAACAACGCTTTTTTGGCTGTGCCCCGATCGTAACTGTGATAGATCGTACTCATTAAATACAATAAAATTTGACTGATGCCATAGGTCATAAAGGACAAAATATAAATACTGGGCAGTCCTTTACTGCGCCCAGCTAATAACAAAATAGCCAACCCAATGGTTGATAATATCACTCCCAGTAAGTGAGAACGAACCGAGTTTGGTTCATGCTCACTCAACACGGGGTTAAGTGGTTTGGATGTTGTTTGATTCATTGAACCCTCCTTTGAAAAAATTGTTTGTGATCATGGTTTTTTAGCGCTCATTTTCTACCGTGTAGCCTGACTCTACAGCTTTTTGTACCGCATTTGCCAATAACTGCTTCTGATTGGCAGGATAGTCGATCGGGTTGATCGGCGGATGAATGGTGATATGAAAGCGTTTATCCTTGCACGTCCCAGCAATCATCGCATTCGCCTTCCAGCTTCCGCTGATGGTAACAGGTATCACCGGACACTTAGATTGATAAGCCAAACGCATAGCCCCTACCATAAAATCTTTATTTTCAGGACCATGGCTACGCGTGCCTTCAGGATAAATCATCGTGGCATAGCCTTCTTGCATGTTGCGGCTGGCACGCTCAAACAGTGGAATTGACTGGCGTGGGTTTTTTCGATCAATTAAATAACACTCAATGGCATACATCCACACATTGGCGGGAAAGAACCAAACCAGCTCTTTTTTTGCCACAAAGGCCATCGGTCGATTGATGTAACCATACCCTAGCAAAATATCACTAAAGGCCTGATGATTTGACATAAACAGACATCCGCTATCCTGAGGAATATTCTCAGCACCAGAAACGGTGGTTTTAGCACCCAAGCCCCACTCAAGCAACACCCGACAGGTCCATGCCAAGGTGTTAAACCCATAGCGTCTAATTTTAGGTCCAGGCCCTAAAATTAGACGCCCCCCCGCCACGAGCGGGAGCACCAAGATGAACCATGGCCCCAACATCATCATCACCAACGATACCCGTGTGTAACCCCAAATCTTCTTCATTATCTTGTGTTCTCCTTATCTTACACTTTTTTTAATAACTGCCACGGGCGCACCAAGCTGGCTTGATGCGCAGGAATTAAACTTGCCACCAATGTGATCATCACCGTTCCTAACACTATAAATAATAAACGCCCTACGTGCAATTGCACCTCTATGGTGTTTAAATAAAAACTTAAATCTAACGGTTCGATCGCCCCACGAGGCCCCCATTGGGTAAAAAAACTGTGCACTACCTCAACCGTCTGAAAGAGTTGTCCCCCCGTTAAAGCCAGCAATGCACCTATCCCTACCCCCAACACTGCTCCACACAACCCTGTTAACACGCCTACCAGCACAAAAATGGTACGCAACTGTGCCCCTGTGATGCCCATAGCCTTTAGCACAGCTAACGTGGCGGTGTGTTCTAAATAGAGCATCTGTATCATGCTTGAGGTGTTTAAACTCGCCACCACCACTATTAAAAATAACACAAATATCAGCAATGTTCGCGTGGTGTTAAAGTTGTCTAAATGTGCGCTATTAAGTACCTGCCAATCATAAACAATAGTATTGCGGGGCACAATATCTTGCAGGTGCTGTTGCTGCTGGGCTAAGTTTTGGTGTGGTTGCGCTACTTTAATGCCTACAAAAGCCTCGCTCTGCTCAGGGCTAAACAACCCATTAGCCAACCTTTGGTGAATGAACACCCAGCTTTTATCAAGGTCTTGGTAGCCGGTAGCCACCAACCCTGCCACCTGTACACTCACAATGCGGGGGCGATGCGTGTTCGTCGTTTGGGCATCCGCCATTAAAAACCGCAAAGTATCGCCCACCTCAAGGCCCAGTTTGAGGGCGGTTTGTTCCCCCACAAAGGCCTCATCCTCGCCCAACTCACCTGAGGCCCCTGTGAGCGTTAAAAATCGTTGTAGCCCTACATCACCTGTGTAAAAATCACCCGGCACGGCACGTAACTGTACTGTTTGCCGCCCTAGTGGCGAAAAAGCCAAGGCATAACTGCGTTGCTCCACTTGTGCGCGTACCACAAGCTCTTCTTGTACCAATGTGTCGGCTAGCTCAAACAGCGCATCAGGAGGTGCATTAAATTGATAAGCTTGAAAGTGATAACTGCCGGTCTCGATAAGGCGAGAGACCAAGCCTTTTACCATGGCACCTGAAAATTCACTCACAAACACCAACGGCACAAGGCTAAAGGCGATAACCAACACAGCGCTAATAAAGGATCGCGCATAGTGCTGAGTGATGAGACGGTAAGCAAAAAAGAGGGGGAATGCGGAGAGGCGACGCATTTAGTTTTTAGTCAGCACCACTTGCTGTTCGCACAGGGCGGCTAAGGCGGAGTCATGCGTTACCATCAATAAAGTTGCCCCGTTCTCACGAGTCAGTCTAAGTAACAGTTCAATCACCATAGCGGCATTTTTAGCATCCAAGCTACCAGTAGGTTCATCGGCGAGTAACACTTGAGGGTGGTTCATCAACGCCCGTGCAACCGCCACCCGTTGGCGCTCGCCACCCGACAGCTGGGATGGAAATTTTTGGGCTTTATCGCTCAGTTGCACCGCATTTAGCAAGGTCTGTGCATGGTGCTTAGCCACTTTATGGCTACTACCAGCAATAAGGGCGGGCATAGCAATATTTTCTAGCACCGTGAAGTCATCTAATAAAAAATGAAACTGAAACACAAAACCTAGTTGCTGATTTCGGTAGTGAGCCAACCTACTCTCACTCGCCTGTGTTACGTCAAAGTCACCCAGCATGATGCATCCACTATCGGCGCGGTCTAACCCCGCTATCATGTTGAGCAGCGTAGACTTGCCAGAGCCTGACTCTCCTGTGATGGCTACCAAAGAGCCTGCCCTCACGGTTAAGCTCAAGTTGTTCAGAACCACCTGCTCTTGCCCCCCATGGCTATAACTTTTATTCACATTAGCCATGGTTAAAAGAGTGATCACTAGGCACTCACCTTATTTCTCATTAAAAAGCGGGTAATGAACCAAAACAGAGCCACAACCATTATCATACCGCCTGCCGTCACCACTGCCATAAACGGATTGATGGTGAACACAAAAGCGGCCATGAAAGCCCCTGCACCCATCACCACACTACTAAACAGCCAACCCAGTGGGTTAAGCGGTTTTAGCACCACAAAACTTACTGTAACAACCAACCCAGTTAAGGTGAGCGGGCGATAGACAAACTCATACACGCCATCATATTGATGCCCAAACGCTGAAAAAATAACCAGCATAAGCCCAAATGCCGTTGCAAAAAAAGCCCCTGCTGGGGCAAAACTTTCCCACTTTACCAGCTTGAACCATTTAAGCACCAAGGCTACCAATAACACAAACCCACTAGGAACAACATAGTCGTGTATCAAGTGATACCAAAACAGGGAGGAGAGCTCTATATTGTTGTTGTTTAGCACCCCAAAGCGCAAGATAAACTGAATCAACACAATGGGCAAACAAGCAAGCAACCCCAAAGCAACCGACCACAACACAGATCGGTAAGGCGAAGCACTGACAAAGCAGTAAACAATAACCAAGGGCATAATGCCATAAAGGAACAAATTCATGCCCTCATTATGACACTATTTCACCCGCTTTGACAACTCTCCGCTGTATGCTTTATTTTAACACCAGCCTAAACTTTTGCCATGGCTCAATACGGGGCAAAAACCGCAAGTCTTGCGCACACACCCGCGCCACCACTGAGCTTTTACCTGTGTTAACCATCGCCGTGCGGGCTATCTGTAACTCACCAGCATAATGCCCATAAAGTGAGCTTTCAATCACCACATCGCCGGGTTGTATGTCAATTGGGTTAAACAACGCAAAGTTATGCCCTTTATGCTTCACTCTCGACTGGGTCGACCGAATCATATTGTCTGAAACATCGCCACGGTTAAAGTGCAGTTCATCTAAAATAATGCTCTGCTCTATCGAAGGAAGGTTAAGTTCTAGCTCCACCTGCAACTCTAGTACTTGGCGGTTTAATGCCCCGAGCACGGCTAGCTCAGCTTTGCTGGCATAGCAATTGGCGATAATAACCACGTCAATGCCGTCTAAAAACAGCTCTTTGGCTTGTACCTCAATGGGCAGATGGCGGTGTTCCTCTAGCGTACACAAACCTTGATCCACCGGCCAAGGACCAAAAGTGGCACTTGGGGCATTCACAAAAGCCGCCGTGCTAAGCCCCTGTTTCATAAAGCGATCATTACACCGCTCATAATGCACACGGCTCAATCCTGAATGGATATGAGGATAAAAATTGTGGCAGCCCAGCAGGTTATCCTTACACGGTTTGTAGTCTAGAATCGTCTCCAAATAGTGCGTGTCGTTGCTCATGTTTATCTCAATTTTCAGATTGTGCGGATTAAAGGTCATCAGCGACTCTTCCACCCCCGAGTACGCCACATCCAGCCGAATACCGTATAAATTGAGGTCAGCAAAAAAGGTTAGGTCACTCAGGCTTAGTCCCAGTTCAGCAAACACCCGAGGGGCCACATCTGCCATCACATTAAACCCTAGCTCATTGGCGTACATAATCGTTTGTTTAAATTCATCCACAATTTGGTCTTTGTTATGCCCCTCTAAAGACAGTAAACAGGTGAAAATACGGGTAAACCCATGCTTCGCCGCCAGCTTAATGTACTGCTTATTGTCTTGTAAACTCGCATGCCCCGGATAAACCGAAATGCCTAACTCTTTCATAACTCTACCCCTCTAGTTTTTTTAAGCGTTCGTCCATGCTGTTCATTTTTTTGTGCATCACCAGCAGTTTTTTAATCAGCTCCCGCTCGGCTAAGCAAGTCATCAGATGGTCTTCAGCATGCATAAACAGTAAACTAAATGGCACTGGGTTTCCCCCCATCTCTTGGTGAATCAAGTGCGTTTGCACCTTGTGTGCCTCCACAAACACCTCTTCTGCCTCGGTTATCTTGACCTGCGCCCCTGAAAAATCGCCACCTTCAGCTAGGGTCAACGCCTCGTATGATAACGCTCTGCACTCCCCAGCGCTAGAGACCAAAGTGAACACATTCTCTTCCATTTCTTCTGTTGTCATTGTTCCTTCTCCTTTAAATAAAAAATTGTAGTGATTAGCCTCAGGCTTCCCCACTTATCTCTTCTCGTTTTAGCTTATTGTCATAGGCTACCACAAAAGGCAAATAAATGAGCGCCATAAGGACTATGTTCACTAAAGACAAAATGATGGCTCGCCAGTCGCCCGTGGACAAGAAAGCCCCCACTGGGGCGGGAAAGGTCCAAGGAGCTAACATGTAAGGGCGTGAGACCCAGTTGGCCGCCATAACAAAGTACGTAAGGATGGTAACCGTGACCGGTCCTAGCACAAAAGGCACCACAAAGAACGGGTTCAGCATAATCGGCACACCAAAGATAAGCGGTTCATTAATGTTAAACAACGCTGGTAACAACGCCACTTTACCTAGCTGTTTTAAATATTGCGATCGGGCGAAAAGCATCCATATAATGAGACCAATCGTTCCCCCTGAGCCACCAATCCACACAAACCATTGAAAGAACGGTTCCGGCGTGATGTACGGCAGCACGGCATTAACTCCACTCATCGCCGCCTGGGCTTGCGCTTGAGCATTGCTGTCTAACATGTCCACCCACAGCGGGCGGGCCATCGCCCCAATGACCGAGACCCCATGAATGCCCGCCACCCACAACAGCGTGATGAGCAATACCAACAACACCGCACCGTAAGGCGTGTCGACAATACTTTTGAGCGGTGTGAAAATAAGCCCAAACATTTGATGCAGATTAATATTTGCCACCCCAGCGATAAGCCACATAACAATGACCACGGCAGCCGTGGGAAACAACGCCGCAAAGGCTTTGCCCACTGACTCAGGCACCCCGTCAGGCATTTTTATAATAAAATTGTGCACAATGAAAAATCGTAAAATCTCTACCGCCACCATGGCAGAAAACAACGCCACAAAAACCCCAGCCCCGCCTAAAAAGTTCATGGGCAGGGCAAAACCGAGTGATGTCCCGGCAGGGGTAACAACCGCTTGCGGCTGAGCCGACATAAAAAAAGCCAGCAGAGACATCGTACCGCCGCTTTTGCCGTCTAACTGATAACTGGTGGCAAGGCTATGTCCTGTGTTATAGGCCACATACACCGCCAACAAACCCATGGTTACCCTAAAGGGCAACACCACAGTTTGCACATGCTCGCGCAAAAACATAAAAAAAGGCACGGTGGTGTGCCACTCTTGCGGCACCGGCATGTTGCCTAAAATGAGAAAAAAACTGCCAATAATAGTGATGGGAATGGTTGAGATCATACCATCGCGCACGGCCTGTAAGTGCCTTTGATTAGCCAAAGCCGTCATCGGCCCTGTGAATATTTTGTCAAACTTTATAAAAAACTTGTCCATTTAAAAACTCCATGCTACACTTAAGCGGTAAAACCCTATTTACTTAGTGTAACACGGTGATTATTGCCTGTCAATTTTTAAATGCAGCCTTTTTATTGCCTAGTGTTATACTCTTGCTTAATCTCCGCTAGCACCTGGCTTAGCTCATCAATATCAGCCTCACTCAAGCTTTCATCAAAAGATAAGCGTACTACGCGTCCGGCATCGTCAGGGCTAACCCCCATGGCGAGCAGGGGGCGTAGCCGGCTCATGCTTTGGCTAGAGCAAGCACTGCCCGTACCGACATGCACCCCACGCATGGCTAACACTCGCTGCATCACCTCACCGGGCAACCAGGGAAAGTGGGCACTCACAATGTATGGCGTGAACAACGCAGAACCTGCTTGTCGATCAACTGGCACAGTAACACCCCCAGCCAAGCGAATCACTTGTAAAAACTTCTCTTCATGAGCGTAAATGTGAGGTTTTTGTAGGGCGGTTTTAATGCCGACACACAGCCCAATAATACCGTATAGATTCTCAGTGCCTGATCGAAAGCCGTTCTCTTGCCCGCCGCCTTTGAGCAGTACTGCCCGAGATTGGCGCATATACAGCAAACCACAGCCTCTAGGTGCGCCTAGTTTATGCCCTGAAAAAGCAGCCGTGTCGCAGTCCCACTCGGTTAAGTTGACCGGTGTTTTGCCTAAAGCCTGCACCCCATCCACATGAAAATGAATGTTCCGCCCCTGTATGCTAGAGCTGTATTGTCGAAGTTGCTTGCCTATTTGTACCACATTGTTAATAGTACCGGTTTGATTGTTCACCGCCATACAGATAACCATCTGCACATTTTTATCTAATTTTTTAGCAAGGTGTTCTAAATCCAAGCAACCATTACGATCGACCTTAATCATCTCTATGGTGTAGCCAGCGGTTTTAAGCCGACCTAAGTTTTCATAAATAGAGGCATGTTCTGTTTCGTTCACCAGCACTGTGCCACAAGCTGGGCTAGCCAGTAAGTTCAATAGCACCAATTGGTTGGCCTCGGTTGCCCCACTGGTAAACACCAATTGTTCCGCCTTCACCTGCAGAGTTGTTGCCAACTCGGTACGTGCTTGTGTCAAACGTTGTGCAGCGCTGACACCCACAGGGTGACTGGAGGATGGATTGCCCCAAAAGTTAAGCGCCTCTTTTTGGGCTTTTTCATAAATAGTGGTGTTCGGTTGTGCCGTGGCGGCGGAATCTAAGTAAATCATGCCTTTATTTTAGCAAATTTTTTTAGAGTTTGTCATGGCTAATTGCCATAAAAACGGCCTTACACTTAATAATGAGCTAAGAAAACACACTTATAGTTTTATGTATTTTTAAATTAGTTAATCGTTTGTTTTGAAAAACCAACATATGGGTCTATACGTTTATATTCTTCATCAGTCAAAATCTCGATAGAATGCGTATTACTTATAAATTGTCCATTGTTTCTCTTTTCTTCGTACTGTCGTTTTAGCAAGTGCAATTTTTCACGAGAACTCGCTTTAAAATTAAGGCTTGTCTTACGTGTTATCTCTTTTTCCTCTTTCATTTAAGAATACTCCGCTTATACTATAAGGAAGAAAAGAAGATTTATTAAAATAAGTAAAAGACAAAAAAACTGCTCACGCAGAGCAGCCCTTTTTACGAAACCTACAAAGGCAGGTAAATGGTGAGGATTTTAGAACCCACCAGCACAGCCAACGCCAGCCATTGCACAACCTGAATAGTGCGTTGCGAGTAACCGTGATATGCTAAAATGCCGTGTAGCAAGTTTAACACCGGATTCATTTCAAATCCTGCGATCAACTCACTGATCTCTTTTAAAAATTCCATATATACAATATCAAGAGTAGTTTCAAATATTCAGGAAATTTTTACAACCTCCCTTTAGGGTTTACCAATAAAAAATATTGAAAAACTAGATATACTGAAACCGAACTGACATCTCCTAATTAAAATAGTAGATAATCCTCACATTCACGGAATCTCTCCACCATATACACTCTATGAACACCCTTGACCCTGAGATTAATCCATTTGCTTATCCGCCCCAAATACGCTATAATCTCCTCATGAACTCGTGCGCAGAAAGTTTGAGAATACCTTTAAACATTGTGGTTATCGACTCCGGTATTGGGGGCTTGCCCTACCTTGTCGCCATCCGCCAGCAGCTCACCAAGTTAGCCACTCCGCACCGACTGAGCTACGTTGCCGACAACGCGGGCTTTCCCTACGGCACAAAAACTCCTACAGAGTTGCGCACCCATTTAGATGTGCTGAGTCGGCGTATTGCCAGCGAGTTGCACCCCGATGCCCTTGTGATTGCCTGCAACACCGCCTCGGTTACCGCCTTGGATATTTTTAGAAAAACCCTACCGCAGGCTTGCATCATTGCCACCGAGCCACCGCTTCGGCGCTTAGCAAATCCTGAACTACAAAACTCTATGGGGCTACAAAAAGAGGCTATGCTCCTTGCCACTACTGGCACTTGTGCAGTTATACAAAAGCAATTAAGCCATCCATCATCGCCTGATCTTCACCTTTATCCAGCCGACTCACTTGTGCGCTTTGTAGAAAAAGAGTTGCTCACCAGCACACAAAACACCATAAACCGTGTTTTAACCCCTTACATCGCTCATATTAATGAGAGCCACATCGAGGCTCTCATTTTAGGTTGCACGCACTTCTTGCACTTAAAGTCTCACTTTGTGGCGTTATTACCTCATGTGCAAATCATTGATAGTGTTGACAGCGTGGCACAGGAACTCATCGGTAGGATAAAACTATGGACACCTCATGATAATCAGTCAATCAGAACAGGTTTTTTCACTACCACTGCCCCCTGTCCACCCACTTACCCAGCCTTCATGCAGCATTATAATTTGCCAAACGCAGGCTTACTCACCCCCTTATGAGTTTTTATGCCCAGCTTGCCTCCCAGCCTCACCCCGGTTGGGCTGATTTTTTTGCCACCGAGCAAACCAAGACCTACTTCATCGCCTTAATGGATCAGCTCTCCTACCTCTATGCCACCGAAAACATTGTCCCGCTACAAGCAGATCTGTTGCGAGCCTTTAGTTTTTGTCCCCCCTCCGCCATCACAGGGGTCATTTTAGGACAGGACCCCTACCCTACCGCTGGGCTAGCCGATGGGTTGTCCTTCAGTTCACGCCACCCACATAAAATTCCCGCCAGTTTGCGAACACTTTATAAAGAGCTGCAGCGCACACACAGCTGGCAAACTCTGCCCACTTCTGCCAATTTAACCGGATGGGCTAAACAAGGGGTATTGATGCTAAACGCCAGCCTCACCACACAACAAGGGGTTGCAGGGGCTCATGCTAAGATAGGGTGGAATCATTTTACGCAGGCGGTGTTGCATTATTTAAGTGAAAAAACCACACCCCGTTTTTTTTTGTTAATGGGAAAGGATGCACAAAAAAAAGCCTGCTTCATTAAAAATGAAACAGGCTGTCATTGTGTTGTTCAAACCATTCACCCTTCGCCCTTGGCTGGGCAAAGTTTTATAGGGTGCGGTTGTTTTCAAACTATCAATACTTTTTTAGCCTCGCATCACTTGCCAGCTATTCAGTGGCATCCGTCCATGCCTACGATAAACGCACATAATGATAGCCGTCTTCTTTAATGTTTTGCTCAACCAAACCACGAGCCTCAGCACTTTGAATAAACTTTTTAAAGCGGTTAAACCCTAGTGATTTTAAATCAATGCCTCGTTTTTGTAAAGCACTGCCCACTTGATTAAAGCTGTGCCAACCCAGGGCATCAGGTTTGTGTTTGTTCAGTAACACCAACTCTTCGGTAAGAGCCGTTAAAGCAGCTTGCAAACCTCCCGGAGATAGAGCAGCCGGATTTAACTTGGCACTCTCAATCTCACGGGCATCGCCCTCGGTACTGCGTACCCGCACATATTTAGCCTTGGCTGCCGCCATAACAAAATGGCTAAAACGTTTGTAACCCAAAGCGGTTTCGTTAAAGTCGCGATTTAAAATGCGCATGCGTATTTTAACCGCTCCAAAACTAGTGCTTTTGTCATCTTTGGCCAGCAGGTCAGCTGCTTCCGCTAAGCGCTCAAACCAATATTCACGCGGTCTTGCAACCGGAGCCTCACTGCTGTCCTCTTCGTCATCGTCATCCTCATCATTATTAGGAGGCAAATCACGATAATCCACAAAGCTGTCAGCCAGTGCTAGCAAGTCTTGGGGTGCCCGTTTCATATCATACACCACATGAATCAACTTGCCATTTTTGCGCATAGTTTGTAAAAGTGGTCTAAAATCGCTGTCGCCCGTAATGATGATGAACACGTTAATATGAGGGTAAAACTGTAAAAGCTCCATAGCATCACTCACCAAGGCCATGTCCGCAGAGTTTTTACCACTGCCCCCTTTATGCGGTGTGTGCACCATGCGAAACTGGCGAGAAGAGAGACTTTTGCTTAATTTGGCAAATTTAAAAATAGACCAGTCTGCATAAGCAAAGCTAGCCGAAACCCGTCCTAAGCCTTCGGCAAACTCAGCGAGTCCGTCCATTAAAAGTGTGTCGCCATTTGCAGGAGTGATGTTTTCAATATCCCACAATATGCCCACGCAGTTAGAAGATTTTTCATACATTGTTGGTTACCAATCTGGTTTTAAGTGTGTTGAACGGTTTAGCGCTCTCTAAAAATAATACGTCCGTGTGTGAGATCGTAAGGCGATAAAGCCACTTTAACCCGATCGCCTGGAACGATGCGGATGTAATGCTTGCGCATTTTACCCGAGAGATGTGCCATGATGCTGTGGCCGTTATCCATTTTTACGCGAAAATTTGTGTTGGGTAGAGCGTCGGTAACAATACCTTCAACCTCTATCGCTTCTTCTTTTTGTGACAAAGTTTACCTCAAAGAAATTATTTAAATGTTTGTCTTTTAAATATATCCCATTATCCCCTTCTTGGTCAAGCAAACTCTTTCATCATTTAACAAAGATATGAACTTAACCATAACCACAAACAACATCACCGCACAGCTATCCGAGTTAACGTGAACACCTTATGTCGTCCAACCTCTAACCTCATTTTTGACTTTGAAGATGATCACAAAAAACAAGCCAAAAGCCATGATCCGTATATTTAGGATAAGGAGATTTTTTCATTATACGGGTTGACCCTTTTTAATAAGATCTGATACTATATCAATCTGGCTAGTTTAGCTAATCACAAAACAAAGGAGAAATTTTGTATGACATCTTTAAAAAAAGTTCTTATAGCTGTAGGCTTTTTAACCAGTCTTGTTGCCGTTAATGCACAAGCACCTACCCCCGTAGCCCAAGGGCAGCCGGTTCAACGTAGCCAAACCTCGACAGGACGTGTGCTGAGTGCCACAGCTATCGTTGCTGGTAACCAAAATCAACCTAACCCTACGGGGTCGCTAGCTGTTGAATTAACAAATTCAGGACAACAAGTAGCTAAGTTTGATGTTTCAGCTGTTAGCCTATGGACCCAAGACGGTTCACGATGGGTGCAAATCGGCTATCCTACTCACTATCAGCTTAACAAACAATCGGTTATGTTGTTCCAACAAGCAACAGTGGACGTAAACCCAGGAGAAACCATTCAGCTCACTATTCACTATGAGTTACGTAACCGCACCAACCAAAAAAAAGCCAATGAAAACACCAATGTGAACTTGGCGGGTTTGCGTGTGAACAATCTTATTTTTGACTTTGCCGCCAACCTGAAAAACACGAGCCGGCTTAGCTAGTTTTTCTTTTAAAATATAAACTCAATTCAGCCTAAGCCACTCGTACTTCGTTGGATGGGTGGCTTTTTGATGAAAAAACACCTAGGGTGGTCTTGTCTTTCTTTTCTAAACAATGATATAATCTAAAGGAAGTAGTTATTATTCTACTAACAAGGAGATGTAACATGACAACAGCAAAAGCTATTCTAATAGGGTGCGGTCTTCTTTTAAGCGGAGCCTTGGTGAGTGCTCACTCATCACGCAATCAAAAAGTGATGAGTGAGCCCGTGAATATGGGGCAAACCATTCGCATTAGCCGAAGTTTGGACGGACGTGTGATCAGTGCTTCGGCTATAGCCGTTGCCACACAAAATCAGCCTAACCCTACGGGGTCCGTAGTAGTAGAGGTAACCAATGCGTCGCAACAAGCGGCTAAGTTTGATGTTTCGGATGTTACCTTGTGGTATCAAGATGGAACTGAGTGGATGAAATTAGGACGCAGCACGCACTATGTGGCTCGCGGGCAAAACCTCACCGTACGCCAGCAAGAGAAAATATGGCTTGAACCCGGTGAAATATTGCAGATAACGGTTCATTATGAACTACGCAACCGCACCAACCAGAAAAAAGCTCACCAAAACACTAATGTCAACTTGGCAAATGTGCGATTCAACAATCTTATTTTTGACTTTGATGATGATATGAAAACCACCAGTCGTCTTAGTTAGTTTTTAAAAAAACTGACCAAATCAGTGCCAACCACTTGCTTCTTTTATTAGGGTGAGTGGTTTTTTATACAAAAAAACACCCTATTTTGCATTTTTTACATAAATATTCGATATTTTGTGTGTTTTTTGGGGGGATTGACTATTTCAAGAAGGAGTGATAACCTCCAAAGCAAGTGAAAGTCATTTTACTAACTAACAAGGAGATAGGACATGACAACTAAAAAAACAACTCTTTTGGCTTTAGGTTTTCTATTAACCCTCACCACAGCCAATGCTCAAGACCATGGGGAAAATCATAACCGTCGCCATGATGGTCATGGTCATGAAACCCGCAAGTCCGATATGACTCCAGAACAACGTGAGCAGTTTATGGCAAAACGTGTAACAAGACGTGAGAATGGGCAACGTCATGAGGGTTTCCATCATCATGAAAACCGTAAACCCTGTAGAACCGCACAGTAGAAATCCTAAGCCATAGGTTTTTAAAAAAAGCCTCACACCCCTTATATTAGGGTGGGGGGCTTTTTTTAGGCCCTTACCTGCAGCCCCTAAAAATAATTTCACCTTTTGGTAAAAAATGCTAGCCGATGGCAGTAGTTATTAGCATATTTTAGGCAGGAGATAAAACAAAATGAAAATGAAGAAAACAGTTATTTTAGGTCTTGCCATGATGGCTAGTGTTGCAGCAGCTAATGCTCAAACCCAAAACAGCAACTCAGGTACCAACCAAGGCAACACCTCTAACCAAGGCAATGGTTCAAGCAACTACCAGAGTAACCAAAGCAGCTCTAGCAACCGCTCAAACCAAGCCAGTGCAGGAAACCGCGGGGCTACCGGTAACCAGAACAGCAACTCAGGCGTTAATCAGGGTAACAACTCTAATCAGGGTAACAACTCTTACAATGAGCAGGGTAACACAAACGCTTCAACCAACCGCACGGGGCAGGCAAGCATGGGCAACACAGGCAAAACCGGAGCTCAGAACAGCAACTCAGGCGTTAACCAAGGCAACAACTCTAACCAAGGCAACAACTCTGATAACCTTCAGTTGAACGAGAACGAAAGCACCAACACAACCAAGCAGGGGCAGGCTGGCAACAAGACAAAAGCCCCAGCACGCCCAGCACGAAGCAATGGTGGAAAAAACATAAATTAAAATGGCTTTTTCATAAAAGCACCATTTTAAATTAACTCAACCCCCGAAGCCAATCATTTCTATAAATAAATACAGAAGTGATTGGCTTTTTAGTTAGGAGATAAAAACATGAGAACAAAAAAAATAGTTTTATTCAGTTTTTTAATTTTAAACAGTTTTTATATGTTAAATGCTAACAGCTCAAGCAACACACAAACCACACCTGGCACGCAAAACTCACAAGGAAGCTCCTCACAAAGTAATAGAAGCACACAAGGGGATGGATCGGTAACCTCGCAAATTAACAATAGCGACGAAAACAACATTGTTGTTAATATAAAAGTGGGAGGGAAAAACGGTAATAATAAAAATAAAAAAAGCAATGCCCAAACGAATAAACAGTCTGACAAAAACAAAAACTCATCCAAATCATCAAAAAATTAACAAGACAGATTACTAGCCATCACTTTTCACCACAGCTCTTTTAATCCAGCAACCAACACCCTTTGGTTGCTTTTTTTTATTAAAAACTGCACCCTTACGGCACATTTTAAGGGGGCTAACTACGATAATCAAAGTATGCGTTTTTTAAAATTAATCACCCTCGCCCTGTTCTGTTTTTCATTAGCCTCTCTTAGCACTCAAGAGAGTTCTTCGGTGCGGTCGCTTATCTCAAGTGATATTCGCATCACTCGGCTTAACCCCTCTCTTAATGGATTTGATCTCTTTGTGCGCAGAAAACCGGGCATTCAATCCATTATGCTTACCGACTCAACGGTAGACAGTCAAGGTATTCAACACAACTATGGCTTGCGTGCCTACGATGCCCACCCCACCTTTGCTAACGAAATACGTAACTTAAATAACCGCGTCATCAATGCCGAAGATGGCAGTTACTACATCCTCACCTCACAAGCACGGGTATTTAATGGACTAGATGACGACGAATGGTTTCACCTATTTGTGCCAGCAGCCGTGGTTTATGGACACCCAGTGCCCGGTGGGCGGGAAGGACAACTGGACATGACTGGGGATATTTGGCTCAACATTCGCACGTTTGCGCAACCACATGCCACATACGACTTAAACCTGCCTAACAGCGGCTTTAATGATAACCCCTTCTCTTTGCGCATTGGACCTCCTCGTCCATTGGATAGAGCAACCCTTGCCTTAACCGATCTGAGCAGCCAAACGGGGGGAGAATTTGTGAGCAACATCACTTCCGGTGATCAGCTAGAAAAACAGGTTCTGAATATGCTAGATGGCATGAGCGGGTCTCATATTAAACTAGTACTGGTGATTGACACCACCATCAGTATGAAGAATGTGTTGCCCTTTGTTAAGGAGACCTTGATTCCGTCGATTTTTGAATCTATGCAAGACCGTACTCTAGAGATTGGTCTCGTGGTTTATCGAGATTATGAAGATCTACTGAAAGGGGCCTACCTCACCAAACAGCTTACTCCCGCATTCACCTCAAACCTTACCGCCGTGTTGCAAGCTGCTCAGGCTCTTAAGGCGGGGGGGGGGCATGACATTCCCGAGGCAGTGTATGAAGGTATTGAAACAGCAGTTCAGGGTTTTGATTGGGCGCAGGCTGATGGGAGACTAATCATTCAAATAGGCGATGCTGAACCCCACCCCGTGCCAAAAACACGACGAGTGCGCGAGAATGGACAGCTCTTCACCATCACAGGACCCACTCGGAATGAGATTATTACGCTAGCAAAACATCACAACATAGCTGTTTACACTCTATTGTTGCCCACCGATGCCGACTACGTGAATGTTCGCCAACCCGTGGCACCCCCCTTTTGAGCAATTTTTACTTGACGAAAAAGAGGATTGCCCTTAAACTAGAAAATTAAAAGAGTATTATATAGAGATTTTTCCTTATGCGTTGCTTAGGGGTATATTTTAGAGATTATAATGCTCTTATATTTAAGCACTATGATGAGGATATATTTTATGAAAGACAAAATTTTTGAAGTGCTGCAACGGGTAGGGCGAGCCTTTATGCTACCCATCGCCTTGTTGCCTGTAGCTGGTTTGTTTTTGGGAATAGGAGCCTCCTTCACCAATGCAACCGTTATTGAAACCTATGGATTACAAGCTATTTTAGGGCAAGGTAAACCATTACATGATCTCTTTAGAGTGATGGCGAGTGCCGGTGATATTGTGTTTGGCAACTTGCCCATCCTCTTTGCCATCGCCGTCGCTTTGGCCATGGCCAACAAAGAAAAAGCCACGGCTGCGCTTTCAGGTGCGGTTGGTTTCTTCATTATGCACGCTACTATTTCTGCTATGTTAGAAGTGCGTGGCTGGTTGGTGGACGGAAACGTTGCTGAAGGTGTGCTTAATGGTGCTATCACCACAGCTGTGGGCATTAAAACCCTTAATATGGGTGTGTTTGGTGGTGTGTTGGTAGGTTTGATTGTTGGTGCTTTAACCAACCGTTACTACAACAAAAAATTGCCAGATGTGATTGGCTTTTTCTCCGGTGTGCGTTTTGTGCCTATCGTAACCGCCTTCACCTTCTTGTTTGTTGGTATTTTGATGACCTTTATCTGGCCATTCATTCAAAACGGTATTAGCATGTTGAGCTATGGTATTAACGCCATGGGGTATGCTGGTACTTTTGTTTATGGTCTTATCGAACGTTCGCTCATTCCTTTTGGTTTGCACCATGTGTTCTACCTTCCGTTCTGGCAAACATCTTTGGGTGGCGAGATGATGGTGGCCGGACACTTGGTAGAGGGTGGACAGAACATCTTCTTTGCTCAGTTAGCCGATCCTAACACCATCAAATTTGATGTGGAAGCCACTAAGTGGATGACTGGAAAGTTCCCATTTATGATGTTTGGTTTGCCAGCTGTGGCTTTGGCATTCTATCACACTGCTGCTCCAGCAAAGCGCAAAGTGGTGGGAAGCTTAGTGTTCTCGGCGGCTCTTACCGCTTTTTTCACCGGTATCACCGAGCCTATTGAGTTCACCTTCTTATTCGTAGCACCGGTTCTTTATGTGATTCACGCCTTGTTGGCTGGTCTTTCGTTCATGCTTATGCATATTTTACAGGTAGGAATCGGTCAAACCTTCTCAGGTGGTTTCATTGACTTCTTCTTGTTTGGTATCTTGCAAGGCAATGCCCGCACCAACTGGATCTATGTTGTGATCGTGGGTCTTATTTATGCTCCCATTTACTACTTCCTTTTCCGTTTCCTCATTGTTAAACTTGACTTGGCAACCCCCGGACGTGAAAAAGATGGTGAAGATATTAAACTCTACACCCGTTCTGATGTGGATGCCAAAAAAGGCGGCGCAACTAAACCCACCAAAGGCAGTCATGGCTTTTCAGCTGAGGACGAAGCCTTAGGCCGCTTAGTGGTGAAAGGCTTGGGTGGCTCTGACAACATTGTAAATGTTGATGCCTGTGCTTCACGCTTGCGCCTCACTGTTAAAGACGGTTCTTTAGTAGACGAAGTTGTTCTTAAAGAAAGTGGCTCCCGCGGTGTGATGCGTGCTGGTAACGGCATTCAAGTGGTGTATGGAGTTAACGTTGGCAGCGTGAAAAACGCTGTGGATCACGTTTTAGGTAGCGACGAATAACTGATTTAACCTCTTCACTAACCTGTAAGAAGCTCGTTTTCTTACGGGTTAGCTCTTTTTACTATTCACTTATCATGTTAAAATAACGGTATGGTAAGTGAATATTCTCTATTAGACTTGGCGGCACCAATCGCCATCAAGGCCTCCGCTGGCACGGGCAAAACCTACACACTTGTTCGACTGGTTATTCTGCTCATTGTTAAGCAAAACGTCCCTCTCTCCAAACTCCTGCTTGTAACCTTTACGCGCAAAGCCACCAAAGAGTTGCGCCACAGGCTTAAAGAACTCCTTCACACCCTCATCACTCAGTCGGATGCCCTCACCGCCTTTATGACCGAGAGCCACCTAGACGGCACAATACCCTCACTTGATGAGATAACCATGCGTCTGAAAACCGCTTATGCCGAGCTTGAAGAGGCGAACATCTTCACCATTCATGGGTTTGCTAGCTACGTGATAAAGGCCTATCCCTTTGAGAGCCAAAAGTCTTTTTCTTTTGCCATCAATACCGACTCAGAGTTGCCTGAACTCGCCGTGCGTGATTTTTTTCGCCATTATGAAAGTGTCATTGATCGGCGCACACAAACCGGATTTAGGGCTTATCATCCTGTGGGTACACCATTTGAGTACCTGATTTCAGGTTCACCGCAAGAGTTTAACGCCCAAAAAAGTCTGGTAGCTTGGCTAAAGCAAGGTCTTGATCCAGCTGCCTTGTTGCCTGATGCGATCACACGTGAGAAAATATGGCAGCAAGATGAGCAGTTTTTGAGCCGAGAAGGTGAGCTTTACCAAGTTTTTCACCTTTTGCGTACCGCTTACCGGCATTGCGACCCTGCTTTTTTCACCCATCTTAACAATGAACTGGCAAGCACCGCTCGATCAAAAAAAATGAGCTGGCAACCTTTTTTAAACCGCCTTGCCGTGGCCACAGGGCTGTTTGACCTAGTGGAGCTATGGCTTGAGTTAGAGATACCTGCATTTATTAAAAACTGGCAAAAAGCACTCAGCACCCCGAGCAAGCGTGGTAAACTAACCGATGCTCAACTGAGCTGTGTGCAAGAGGTGCTAGAACTGAATGACCTGCTGAATCCCTTATTGGTGGCGAACGACAAAGAGAACGCCCTGTATATAGCGGTGATGAAGGCGGATTTTTTTGCCACATTTCTCACCCATTGCCAAGATTTTATGGGCAAACAGCAAGAGATAACTGGCGAAGTGAACTACAACGCCCTTATTGAAGCGTTGCACCAAGCCCTCACCACTGAGGCGACCAAAACCGCCCTTATTAATGCGTTACGAGCAGCCTACACCACGGTGTTGATTGATGAATTTCAAGACACCGATGCCATGCAATGGGAGATTTTTCAGGCTATTTTTGCCGGCTCACCTAGGCACACTTACATCCTCATTGGTGATGAAAAACAGTCCATCTACGGCTGGCGTGGGGCAGACTTAACCGTTTACCATAAGGCCATTGCCACCATACCTGTGCATAACGTGTGTGAACTCTCTACGAACTACCGCTCGCGCCCCGCCGTGGTAACAGCTATAAATGCTCAATTTAATGCCACCTTTGCCCACACTTTTACCCCTAGCCACACGCCGGATCCTAACCCCATTGCTTGGTTAAGTGACTGCACCGCCACCGCCGAGCCAGGCATTATTTTTTTAACCCCCACCGATAATGGCATGCCGTATGGCAATCAAATCGAGATTCAGCAGGCTGCGGTGCAGGCGGTAGCACACAAAATAGCCACCCTATTGCACAAAAAAACTATGCTGACCCAGCCGGATGGCACACTCAGGCCTCTAACGGCCGCTGACATTGCCTGTTTGTTGCAGGCGAACCGCCAAGCAGAGCCCCTGCAACAAGCTCTGCAAACCCTTGGTGTGCCAGCAATATGTTTGCAGAGCAAAAGTATTTTGCAAACACCTGAAGCTAGAGTCATTTTTCATCTATTACAGGCACTGGGTGAACAATATGGCAACTCAGCTGCCAAAACCCTGTTCATTGGGGCAGCCTTTAGCCACGGTTATGGGGCTCTTAGCTCCTTGCCACACGAGGAAGCCTATCAAAGGTATCTATCGCACCTGCAAGAGTGGCAAACGCTGATAAGCCATGGTAAAGTTTCACTCATGCTGGATGAATTTTTAGAAATAAGTGGCTATCCCATCTCTTTACTCACCCAGCCAGATGGTGAACGAGCCTTTGTTACCTTGCGACAGCTATGCGACCTCTTGCTAGACTTAACCAGAGAAGGACATAAAGGCATCACCACTCTCACCCGAGCTTATCAGCGGCTGCTGCTCAAGTCAGCCGTCTCAGACCCTGGGGAGGAGGACATTCAAACCGCCCAAAAGCTAGAACACGACAAAGAAGCTGTGCAAATTCTCACCGCTCACGCTGCCAAAGGGCTTGAATACCCTGTGGTCTTCTCTCTCATAGGGCTAGGAGCGCTCACCCCCCCTAACAGCGGTCTAGTGTTGCCATGTCGTTCTCCTCTCACCCACCGTCAAGGGTTAGATTTTTTAAGCAGCACCACCACAAGGTGCACCACTCTCATAGAACGCAACGAAGAGTTTAAGCGACTGTTTTACGTTACCCTCACTAGGGCCAAAAGCCGCCTTTACCTTCTCTTTATTCCCACAAAAAAGCTCAATCATTTCTCTGACCGCTTGGCTGAACTGCTCGCCGCCCACCAGTTATTAGACCACGCGCCAGACCCTGAAGGTTACCCATCGCACCTCAATGCCAGCTACTCATCCTATGAATTGTGGCAAAAGCTCAAACAGTTCACCGCTATCGAGCAGCCTCTTTTTACCCTAGAAACCAGCCACCCTTTGGAGGTTGATGCCCCCTTACCCGTCCCCTTGGCTGAAAAACCGTTAATCTCTCTCTCCCTAGCTGACCCTCTCTATCCTCAGGTCACCGATCGGTTAAGCTATATCAATAGCTACACCTCCTTAAGCAAGCAAGCCCAAAGCTCGCTGTTAGAAGTGGAAACCACATCAGACCGCATTGATGCCAGCGAAGCTCTTGACCTCTTGCACCCTGATGAAACCACCAATGACGCTGAGGAAAAACCCGCTCTCTCAGCTCTCAACATAAAAGGCTCTGCCACCTTGGGCGATGCGTTGCACAAAGCCTTTGAGACTTTTGACTTTGCTACCGCCCAGTTACCATGGGAAAACTTTCTTCTCGACGAAGCTCTGAGCGCCCGATTTATTCATCACCTAGCAGCCTTTTTTCCTCCCTTCTGGGTGCATCATTATGGGGGGCTAGCCGTGTTTAAACAGCTGTTTTGGCACAGCCTTAATCAGCCTATTCTGCCTAATTTCACCCTTGCCTTGCTGCCTGCCCACCAAAAACTGCACGAGCTAAGCTTTACCTTTAACATAACCGCAGGCACGCAGCTACGGCTTCATGACAGGCTTATCTCTGTTCCGACAGGTTTTATGACAGGCTTTATTGATATGATTTTTATCCACAACGGGCGTTACTACATTGTGGATTGGAAAACCACCACGATTGGCTCATGCGCAGCCGACTACGCTCAAGAAAAACTGGGTGAAGCGATGCGGCATCATCAGTATGACTTGCAATATTACATCTATTTGGTGGCTCTGTGGCTGTATGGTAAACAGCTCGATCCTGCATTTAGTTATGCTCAAATGGGGGGCGTGTTTTACCTGTTTGCTCGAGGCATGGTGAACCCCCACACACAAGGGCAAGGGGTATTTTTTAACCGCCCCACGCAACCTGAGTTGACTGCGTTTGCGGAGCAAATGGGACAAAAGTTTTAAGAGTTATCTTTATTGGTGGTGTATCGACGGCGGTTACGACGGCGCTCATAGTCAGTGGGCAAGCTCCATGCCACTCCCTCGGTGTGATACATCAACTCAATAGCAGCAAACAGATCTTTATTCGCCAGCACTACCGGCATGAGGCCTTTTTTGAGCACTTGCAACACCGCTTCCCCTTCCTCATATTTAAACTTTGCGTGTTTTTTAGCGTAAGGGTACAACATATCATACAAACTTTGAACACGGCTTATCTCTTGGTGTTCATAACCAGTAAACGTTTGCCAAAAAACAAGCCGCTGCTCTTTTTTTAACCCAAACAAAAAGGCTGAGTAAGCAGGCAACCACACTTTTAACAGCTTAAGCTCATAACACTCTTCTAAAAATGCGCTACGCTCAGGCAAAATTAACACTTTCATCAACTCTTCACTCAAGCGCGAGTAAGAACAGCTGTTGAGCAATGGGGCGCACTTTTTAACGGCTTTTTTTAATGCCGGGTCTAAGGTGCTTTGCGTAATATAGGCACACTTAAGAGCCCGCAACATGCGCACTGGGTCGTCTTTAAAGATGGTCTCTAACGGCAATACTGCGTGAACAACGTGATTTTGAATGTGTTGATAACCACCGTGAAAGTCGATGATGGTCTCTTCATGCGGATCATAATACAGAGCGTTATGCGTAAAATCGCGCCGATGCGCATCTTCAGCTAGGGTACCATAAATGCTCTCTTCATCGTCACTTAGGCTTCTAAAGGTGGCAACCTCAAAGTTGATGCCCGAACGTGCCACCACATGCACCAATTTGAAACGTTTACCAATAATGCGGGCATAACCACACACCTTTTTAATCCGTGCAGGATGAGCATCGGTAACCAGATCCCAATCTTTAGGCTCGCGCCCACAGAGCATGTCGCGCAAGGCTCCACCCACAATGTAGGCCTCATGCCCAGCTGCCCGCAGTTTGTGGCAAATCGCCACAGCTTCTTTATTCATGGCACTTAAACGCAGGCGATGATCTTCCTTGCGGTAGATATCTGCCTGCTTAACCAATTTTCCATTTTTATCTTTTTGATAACGTACTAACACACTTTACTCGATTCTTCTTTCTATCTTTTAAGATTATTTTCAATACAGTAATAACATTTCTTAAAATGCAGGAACTGCAGACTGCTTTTATTTGTGTAAATGATTTTGGCAATCTATGCAAAAGGGGGCTTCGGGAATAGCCTCAAGCCGTTCCTCCGCAATGCCACGTCCACAACCCACACACACACCATACACCCCGCTTTCTAAACGAGTAAGGGCAGCTTCAATTTTTTGTAACGTGAGTGCCGTTTGTGAGCCAATAGTCTCTAAAATCTGTTTATCGTAGGTTTGTGACACCTCATCCACAATATCGCCCACCTCTTGATGTCCGATCATCTCATGAAAATCAGCCTGTTCAGTGGCTAAATTATGGCTCACTTTTTCTTTTTCTTCTAACAAAAACTGTTGCATGCGCTTATGAAATTCCTGCACAATAAACCTCTCATTTTTTAAAATACGTCTCGTGGTACTATTACCAGCCTTACCTATTCTTTGAGTAAACCATAAAACTTTATAGAGAATTTTGCAACATCTTTTTTACCATACTGTGTTTGTTGCCGCTCTCTAAAAAGCCCCATCTCTCTCAACTCTTGCATCGTGTCCCGCTCGCGCACGCGCGCAGCAATATTCTCCGCTGTGAACTCATGACCTCGGTCATTAATCGCTAAGCCCGCCAGTGCTAACACCCTCTGGGCTAGCAAAATGTCGCGTGTTAGCACCATATCGCCTGATTTTATATTCTCTACTATAAAATCATCGGCTACTCCGTCGCCAAAAGTTACCTGTGTAAACATAATGTGTTCACATTTTGTGGGCAAACTGATTAATTGATTCGCCACAAAGTGCGTTTTTACCCGCCCTTTCAAGGCGGCCCGTATCACCACCCCGCGCGCTTGTTTGGCAAATGAATCCCCATCAATGAACACAATCATCAGCTACCCAAGGTCTCCCACTGCTCATACAATTTAGCTAGCTCCTCGTGCGTGTGGGCAATCTCATGTTTTAAGACCTTCATTCGTTCCACATCCCGATACACCGCCTCATCGCCCAACTGCGGCTCAAGCACGGCTAAATGAGCCTCCACCTGCTCTATTTGCGCCAACAGCTGCTCTTCTTGGCGGGCTCGCTTACGTTCTTGAGCTTGGTTAGCCTTTTGCTCACTGCGTTGCTGTTGGGTGGCACTGGCTGGCTCGGCTTTAAGCTTTTCAGGGGCGCTTAAAGGTGTATCGGTTATTAACGCCCCTTTTTCCACTTGGCTTAAATAATAATCATAATCGCCAGGAAAGAACTTAGGGGTTGCCCGCACATACAGCACCGCCTGCGCCAGTTGCTGGCTAAAGTATCTATCATGGCTCACAAACAACACCGTACCGCTATAACTTTTAATCGCCTCAAGCAGCATCTCTTTGGCTTGTAAGTCTAAATGGTTAGTCGGTTCATCTAAAATGAGCAAGTTAAACGGTTTTAAAAACAAACGCAAGAGCAGCAGTCGTGCCCGCTCTCCCCCAGACAGCGCCATAATGGGTTTAAACACGTCATCATTTTGAAACAAAAATGCTCCCAAAAGATGCCGTAATTGCGGCTGCATTGCCACAGGAGCAATAGCTTCTAACTCCCCTAGCACCGTCTCAGCCACAAAAGGCTCGTGCGTTTCTTCACTAAAGTAACCAACCTGCACGCCACTGCCTAGTTTTAAAAAGCCAGAGGTTGGCTTCATCAACCCCGCCACAATTCGCAAAAAAGTCGATTTTCCAGCTCCATTAGGCCCTGTAATCGCCACTTTTTCGCCTTTGTTCACCAGTAGGGTGAGGGTGGAGAAGACCTGTTTGTTGTCATAGTTTTTTACCAAGTCTTCCACATAAAGCACCCGCTCGCCACACGGCACAGGGCTAGGAAAGCAAATACTAAGCTGTTTGCTAGCTTCAGGCAAAGAAACCAAGGCGGATCGCAGCTTTTCGGCCTCTTTTAAACGACTCTGCACCAAAGTGGCCTTGGTGGCACTAGAGCCAAAGCGTCGAGCAAAGTCTTCAATCTGCTCAAGACGCGACTCTTGTTGCTCGCGTTGCTTAACCAATGCGGCTATCTCCTCGCGCCGGCGCACTTCGTACACGCTGTACGAAAAGGCATAACGTTTGATTTGTTTGTCAAACAACTCCCATGTTTCTCGGGTTACTTGATCCAAAAAATAGCGATCATGACTCACCACCATCAAACCCCCAGCAAAACGTTTAAGCCAGTCAATCAACCACTGGGTGGTCTCAAGGTCTAAGTAATTAGACGGTTCATCAAGCAACAACACATCCGGCAAGGCCAATAGCACGCGAGCTAAGGCTGCACGCATCCGCCAACCGGATGAAAAATCGCCCATAGGGCGGGTAAAGTCGGTCACTTTAAAGCCTAGTCCACGCAAAGTGGCATCAATCAACCCTTCACGCTCATAAAATCGACTGTGGGCCAATTGGTCGTGTAGGTCGGACATCTTTTGAAGCGACTCTTCATCATGATTGTGGGCTAACTCGACAGCTTGCTCTTCTAAAGCAAACAGATAAGCAAAAGCCTGCTCTACTTCATTAAAAAGGGATCGGGTGAGGTTGACCTGTGCACTTTGCGCCATGTAGCCCAAGCGGCACTCTTTAGATAGCACCACCTCGCCACCGTCCGGCTGCAACGTGCCAGTGAGCATTTTAATGAGGGTCGATTTACCAGCACCATTCACACCCACTAATGCCACGCGACTGCTTGAGTCCAGCGTAGCGCTTAAGTCTTCAAACAGCACGCGTTCACCGTAGGCAAGGCTTAAGCTTTTTAACTGAATAAATGCCATGCTAATTCGTGAACTCAAAGGTGAGTCGCATATCTAAAAAGGCGAAGTTAGACACGATATTGACCCGCGCAGGGGCGGTTCGATCCACATAGACCAAGGTAAACCCATTATTAGTTAAACGATAGACAAATGGTATGCGACGCCCGGATTGCTCAAACACCAAAGTGAGACCACCTGTGTAACCGCTCCTCACCTCACCTGCCAAAAAGAGATCAAACTCCACTGTGCCTTGCTGCCCATCACTCTCACTCAAGCCTAGCCGGCGCATCAAAGTGTCTGCCTCAGTAAGCACAAAACCTCCATCTCGAGTAAAGGTAAGGGTTGCTCCCTCACCGCTTAAAAAAGATGGCCCTAAATCCACAAACTGTTTATGTAAGGCCGAGCGACGGATCCGTTCCTTGCCAATAATATCAGCCACAGGTGTGTCCATCGCCACAAAGCCCTCATTGTAGTTCACCCCACGGTATTGATAGCGTGCTTTGGTTAGCCCAGATGAGAGCGTAAAGCTAAAGGGGCTATCCACAAACACATAAGCATTGCCCCCCACCGGGGTAATGCGCGTGTAAGTGAACTCGGCCGTGTGGGCTGGCAATACTATTTTAATGGTTTTGTTAAGCGGGTTAATAAACAACCCGTAGGAGTTATTAATAAGACTGAGATCAACCTCTTTGTTATCCATCATGGTTTTAAAAAACTCAGGCCGCCAAATCAGGTCACCTTCAAAAAAGTCTTCCAGCACCGCATCTCCTGAGTAGCCTCGTTCATCGTGCAGCACCTGTCCTGAGTCGGCCACGGTGTAAGCCTGTAAAAAGCGCCCATATACCCAGCCCTTGGCTCCATCGGAGGTAAGCAAATAGTACCAATAAGCCTTATAAGATCCCACTTGCACCCGCTCTTCACTGCGGCCCAGCACCTTCATCACCTGCCCTTCACGCACCCGATAAACCCTAGGAGAGTCGGCTCGCGCCTCTTCGCGCATGGGCAAAGCTCGCACCGCCTCAACATAAGTACGCATGTAGCGGGCGTAGCTATTGGCAAACTCTTGTGCAACCCTTTGCGTTTTAAAGGGCTGCACTCGCCACGCATCTAGCTCTATCAAAGCTAAGGGTGTCTCAATACGATAAATGTTTTTGCGGGGCGAGTAGCTCGCTAAAGCCGCCACACTGCCGGTGGCTATCTCCACTTCATTAGCACTCCACAAAATAACTCCGTACTCTGTTCGGGGTTTACAACCCAGCATAACAGCTGCCACCATCAAAACCGATAAAACCAGGTGAATTCTCTTCATAACCGTCCTATACTAACCTTAGCGCCTCGTTTAGTCAATGCACTCCTTAACCTGCAAGCACTTCAGCAACTCATCACGTTGTACCAATCTTGCAGCAGGATGCACCGTTAGAGTGTTCATAATTTGGGCAGGGCGCCCCCCCATCACCCACACCTCATCAGCCAGCTCAAGCGCCTCATCAATGTTATGCGTTACAAACAAAATTGTTTGCTTACTCTGTTGCTGCAGTTGCTTCACAAACAATCGCATCTCATAGGCCGTAAAGGCATCCAATGCCGAAAATGGCTCATCCATCAATAATAACGGCTGTTTATACAGCAACGCCCGTAACAGAGCCACCCGTTGCCTCATGCCCCCAGAAAGTTGATTAGGATAGAACAACCCATACTCTGCCAGACCAAACAACGCTAAGTGTTCCCTCACTGTTTCTTGGGCTACATGTTTATCCATGCCGTTAATCACCAAGGGTAAGCCAGCATTGTCTACCACATTCAGCCATGGCAACAGTAAATCACGTTGCTGCATATAGCTAGTGGGCAATTTTTCTACCCGCTGCCCCTCGTTCCAAAACGTGCCGCTATCTCGCTGCAACAACGATGTGAGTAAATGAAACAACACACTCTTGCCACAACCAGACCTGCCCACAAGGGCGTATACCTTCCCGACATCTATAGAGAGTGATAACTTATCAAACAACACCGCCCCATCAAACGCTTTACTTAACTCCTGTATCTCAATCATAATTAAAACCTCAAAAGCAGTTCATTGCTCATCAAGCTGTTTACTGGCACAGGTTCACTCAACAAACCATGCTCCATCAGCCACTCTTGGTAGCGCTCTAACACATGCGGCTGCATAATACCAAAGCGTCCCTCGTCACTCACATACAGTGGGGCTAAATGCTGCACACTCGCCACCATAAGGCGTTCATCTAGCCCTTCCACCTCGCTCACCATCAACCGTGCAGCCTCAGCCGGATAGGCCGCAGCATACTCATAGCCTTTAGCAATCGCTTGCATTAGGGTTTGCATTTGCTCGGGTTGCTCTTGCACCCAGTAGTCACTGCTGATAAAAAACGGCGTATAATGATCCAATCGTTCGTCATAATCACGCATCATGATCATATTCAGCTCCACCCCTTGCAGCTCGGCAGCCAAGGCATCCCATCCTTTAAACACCCAAATATAATCAGCCTGATTAGTGTTCAACATATTAAAGTCATACATCGCCCCTGTTCCGGCCAAGGTGATCTCAGGGTTTTCTACCCCATCCATCGCCATCAGCGACAAAATCACCTGCTCTTCAACCGCTCCACCCCAGCCTAAGTAACGCATCCCCACCAAGTCGCGCGGTCGGGTGAGGTTTTTACTTTTTAACGAAGCAAATCCTGAGTCGTTATGCTGCAAAATAGCTGCTGTTGCCACAATCGGCAAGCCCTGCTGACGAGCAAAAATGATGTTTCCCTCAGATGATACCGCCAGCTGAGCCTGCTTTGCCAGCACCATGTCCATCGCTCCGTCTTCCGGCGGTTGCAAAATGGACACATTCAACCCCACCTCATCAAAGTAGCCCAATGCCTGCGCCACATACAGCCCCACGTGGTTGCTATTCGGCACCCAGTCGAGCAAAATCACCACATCATTGCCTTGGGTTAAGTTGCGTGGAGCGCACGCCATGAACCCTAACAGCCCCAAAATTATCACACTTTTTACACTATTTTTCATTGCTCTATTCTCCTTTATTCACGCGGTAGTGCCGTAACACCCACCGCTCCATTGCCATACTCACACCCACAAACACCAGCCCTAGCACCACAATCACCACAATCACCGCCACCAGCCGGGGATAGTCATAACTTTTACGACTGCGCAGCAACAAGTTGCCCAGCCCATTCTGCCCCCCCAGCCACTCAGCGGTAACCGCCACGCCCACGGCGTAGGTTGCCGAGGTTTTAAACCCCGCAAAAAAACCCACCAAACCCAGCGGCCATTTCACCTGTTTAAACACCTGCCAAGGGCTAGCCCCGTAACTTTTAAGCAAGTGCAACAGATCCCTATCCATTTTATCGAGTGCCTGCAAAAAAGCCACCAAAATGGGGAAAAAACAGGCAAACACCACCAGCACCACTTTGCTGCTCATGCCAAAACCAAACCACAAAATGACCAAGGGGGCCACCGCCAACACCGGCGTGACCTGTTGCAACAAACACAGCGGATAAACCAGCCGCCGCACCAGCATAAACCGGTGCATGAACCAGCTTAAGCCCACCCCCACCACCGCACTAAGCAGCAACCCCAAGCCAGCTGAATAACCTGTGTATAATGCAGCAAGAGCCAACGAAGCCCCATTTGCCACAAAGGTGGTGGCTATAGCATTAAGGGGAGGAAAAAGGTGTTGTAAATGAGGGAACAGATGACTGAGCATCTGCCACAAGATGAGCAGGGATAAATAAAACAGCCCTATGAGGGCGGTATGAACCGATTTTTTCGGCATTGGCACTCCTTCCTTCGCTGGCATTATCCAGATCAGGTCCTACGGGTCGACGCTAGCTTGGGCTAGCTCCTCTCAGCACACTGGCTCCCCGGGGTATCTTTTTACTCTAAAGCCTTTTTATTTTTTTGTCAATTAGGCATCACTAAGTTGAGCCTTGTTCACCTTTAAAGTTTTAGCTATTTTATCCAGCATCGTCAAGTCCATTACTCTTTTACTACTCTAAGCCTGTGGCTTTTTTAATGGAAGCGAATGTTCCCCTGGCAACTTCTTTAGCCTCTCTGACTAAAACACAATGTTAAGCCCCCCGCCATACAAAGCGGGGAGGGGTATCAAGCCCATCAAATCCTTGCCATAAAACTCACATTGCTAAAGTTGGGGATGTACACTAGCTGCTCATTAAAACGGTGGTTAGTATGAACGGGGCTTTGCGACCCTTGACCTACCACTACCACCTTTATGCCCGCCTGTTGTGCCGAGGCAATGCCCCCGACTGAATCCTCAAACACGATTACCTCATCGGCACGCGCCCCAAACAGGTCTAGTGCCTTCAAGAATGGTTCGGGGTGAGGCTTGCCATGCACCACATCGGTTCTGCACACAATATGTTCAAACACATCCAACCCATGATGAGCGATGACATGGTCTATTTTGGCACGCCAGCTGCTGGTTACCAACCCTATGCGTTTGCCATCCGTCTTCAGTTTGAGCAAAAACTCTTTCGCCCCCGGCAACAGTTCGGTCGGGGCTACCTCTTCAAAGGCATCCACCTCATCATGAATCGCCTCTTGCTCGGCTGGTGAAAAATGCTTAAAGAAAGTGTTTAAGGTGTGTTTATACGACACCCCGATGATGTGTTGCTCAATTTGCTCTTGGGAAATGGTGATGTTGTGCTTGCGAGCTTGGCGTAGCCATGCCTCCACAATAACAGGGTTAGAGTCGATGAGTGTGCCGTCTAAATCGAACAAAAACGTGGTAATTTTACTCATTTATATACCATCCTTTAATGTGATAACGTATCTATTATTAAAAATAATCGCCTGAATAGTTTTTTCTTGCAAAACTGATAGTGCCTGCCCAAGATTATCGATAATGGGTTCTTCGTGCCGATTAAACGAGGTGTTGACCAAGCATGGTTCACCCGTTTTGTCATACCATGCTTGAATAAGGCTGTGCATAAAGGGGTTATCTTGCTGTGTGATAACTTGCGGACGTGCGGTGTCATCTATGTGAACAACAGCTGGAGATTTCTCTAGCATTAGCGGTTTACAGGTGTAGGTGATGGTCATGTATCGGGAAGACCTATCATCCGCCTTCCATTTTTCAAAGCACAGTGGGGCTAGCTCATGGGTGGTAACAGGGGCAAAGGGCATAAATTCGGTGCGGTTTAAACGCTTGTTCAGCCATGTGTTCATGGTTTTGTCATTGGCAGGATAGATAATACTGCGATGACATAAGGAGCGTGGTCCAAACTCCATTTTGCCAGCAACAACCGCTAAAATTTGATTTTTTGCCAGTAACTCCACTACTGCCTCCACAAGCCCCTCAGGCTCTTCTACGCTCAATTGGCTTTGATTTTGTGCGAACTCCATCGCCTCATCAGAGTACATTGTGCCTAGCATCATACTCTCTAAATAACATCGTTCGCCTGTAGCTCGGTATTGACCCACCACCGCTGCGGCTAACGAAAGCCCATCATCTCCCATGCAGGGCAGAACAAACGTGTTTTCAATGCCATCAATTTCGGCTAATTTTTGATTTATACGCACATTGCCAAACACCCCACCTGCTAAACAGAGGGAACTAACCTGATGTTTTTTCACATAAGGGGCAACCAACTGAACAAGGATATTTTCAGTATGAAACTGAGCTGCAGCCGCAATGTCTTCTTTAGAAAAAGAGGCAATCTCTTTAAGCAGAAGTTCTGAATAGCCATGATAGGAAGGCTGATAATAGTCGCCACAAAATCCTCTCACTTTGCCATCTTTAAGATCAATCATTTTTTTCATCAATGGCAAAGCAACCTGAGGGTTGCCGTGAGCTGCCAGCCCTGTAACCTTGCCTTCATGTTTATTGGGCGTAAAACCTAGTAAATGCGTGATCCGTCCATAGAAATAGCCTAAACTGTCTATGCTGGTTTCACTATGCAACAAGGTCTCTGTCCTCTGTAATCAGCCTAACGGTTAAGGAGCGATAGTCGCCACGCCCATCAGCCATTACCACCAAAGCCGTATCAAAAGGAGAACAAAGATAACTTGCCCACGCATGGCAATCATGATGATCTATGTAGACCACTTTGTTTTTAAAGTTATTACTAGTGATATAGTTATCAAACTCTTGGCGTTTTTCTTTGTCGTTATGCAACTCATCTAATATACGCTTTTTGCAAAACTGCACCGAGTCAGGTCGGATCCAACTTTCTTCAATTAACCTGTCCACATACAACTCAAGGCAATACTCTTCATTAAATCCCGCACTCCATCCATAGGCAATCAAATCCACATCCGCTAGTGTTTTTGAATTTGCCCCCAGCACGAAGTCTATCGACCGCTGAGGCCACACTTTATGGCTTTTTATGCGAGTAAACCGTTCTTCATAGATAGCCGAAAGGATTTTTCCATTTTCAACTAAACATGCCCCTGCCACATCATTATTCGTAATACCCAGTATTAACATACTTCTCTCCTTATGAACTTCTTCATAGAGAGGCTACACTTTTTTGTTAAGGCTAAGTTCAGTATACCCCCGATTAAGGGGCTGTCAAGATAAAAAATATGTTCAGACTTTGATTTTAAACATGGTGCGCATCACCGCAATGTTTTTTTGATAGCCTAGCTACATGAACTTGTGTGTGCTTTTTTTAGAAAAATTAAAAAATCAGGAAAAGCTTGCGTGTTTGCCACCAGCCGATAGGGCATCTTGTTTTGTTGCATAAAAGCTTGGGGTTGTTTGTGGGCTAAAATATCACAAGTGGTTACAAGTTGCACTGTGTTTCATGACCCTATTATAGGCTAAGTAATGGATTGTTTCTAGCCTCTCTACTCAGGTAACTTTATCAAAACAGCCATTCATGGTATATTGGGATAAAGAAGGAAATTAACCATGACCAACAACCCTAACATTACAGACCCAACACTCTTTAAGCCTTTTGTGCGTACAAAGAAGGTGATGTTTACCAATAATAAAGGGGGCGTGGGCAAAACCACCCTGTGCTTTGAAGTAGGCGTGCAGCTGGCAAAAATGGGTTATAAGGTAGCCTTGGTAGATTTGGACCCCCAAAGTAACTTGACCCGTTTAGCCTTGGGTGATGAATTGCCTGATGGCACGAAAACGGTGTATGATATGTTATTGGGCGTAATAAAAGGCGGGCAAGGAATAGACAAGTCTGTCAGACCTGTAGCGTTGCCTTCATACCCTACCCTACCTCTTACCATTCTGCCAGGGCATTTAAAATTATCCTTATATGAATCCAGTCTAGGCATAGCACTTTTTCAAGCCATGGCAGGGCAGTCTACAGGTTATGTAACCAGCAGTGCTTTGCAACGCTACTTATCCAACTTGTGCTTAGAAAATAGTTACGACTTGCTCTTGATTGATACAGGTCCTAGTTTAGGCGTGCTGAATCAAACGATTTTTTTAATGACCGACTACTTTGTGGTGCCGATGATGCCCGATAGCTTCAGTCTGCAAGGTATTGAAAACTTAGGCGATGTGTTTTCTGACTGGAAAAGCGTATGGGAAATGACCGGTAAAGCATTAGCCAAACGCTCCTCGATCCCTATTGATGAAGTATTAGAAAACAAAAACGTTTTTGTGGGCTATATGATCAACTCGTACAACATTAGAAATCAAGAGCCTTTAGCAGCTCAAAAAAAATGGATGAAAGAGATTCCCCCTAAGGTGAAGGCCTTTTTATCAGAAAGGCTCAGCGTAAATGGCTTGGTAGCCAAAAGCTATGAAGCACGCTTAGGCATTTACAAAGATGCCGGGACTCTAGCCCCCTTGGCACAAAAAGAGAGTAAATCGATTGTTGATGTAGAAGCCAAGCGTAAAGGCACAACCGAGAGCCAAGCCATGATAGCCGACGACTTAAAAGCATTGGCGCAAGAACTCATAAACCGCTTGCACCAATGGTAAAATCTCTCTCTTCTTAACTCTTAATATGCTTAGCCACGGCTTTAGCCGACTCTGCCACCGCTACCTCATCAAGCATAAAAATGTTGAACAGTTTATACATCGGCAGCATGGTCATACGCACAAACTTAGCTGTGGCAATCATGGGGGCTAAAAACTCCTCAACACTGTAGCCATTCGACCCCGTTGTGGTGTAAGCCTCTTGCGGTCCACCCAAACTCATCACCAGCATCAGCTCTTTACCGGCCACTTTATCGCCACCTTCGCCGTAGGCAAAGCCATAAGCTAGCACTTGCTCTATCCAGCGGTGCAACAAACTGGTAGGACCATACCAATGCACGGGAAACATAAACACAACCCGATCATGCTCTAGCAACAGTTTTTGTTCTTTTGCCACATCAAAGTTGCAATGAGTGTTCGCCTCGCACAGATTGTGCACCGTTATTTCAGGGTGGTGAGCCGCTAGCTCTGCCAACCATGCCTTGTTAATGCGTGAAGTGCTTAGATCGTTGTGTCCGTTAATTACCAATGTTTTCATATTAAAAAGTTCTCCTTAATGCTAACGCAAAGTATACACCCTCCTTGAGCATTCGTCAATCTTTTGTACTTTTTTGACAAAAGTACAAATAAAACCTAATACATTCTGCTTGTTGATCTCGTAGGATAGACGTGATACTGTTACTCTTAGTATTTACTTTTAATAGACCAAACCAATAACCTAAGGATTCACATAATGCGTTTAAAAATTATGGGCATTTCCCTGCCCCTTTATCTTGCCTTAGGGCTTATTCTATCGGTTGCCGTGGCTCTAAAAGCCGTACCGACCAACATGATCGGGGCGTTAGCTCTCATGATGTTTTTTGGCTCACTGTTTGAGTTAGTTGGCAACAAATTGCCTCTCATTAAAGACTTTTTGGGTGGCGGACCCATTGTCGTTATATTTGGAGCCTCGGCAGTCATCTACTTTTGGGGATCGGTACCCGAGATTGCTCGGATTGACGGGACCATTCGTACCTTTATGGTAGGTGGCGGCTTTTTAGACTTTTACATTGCCGCCCTCATCACTGGAAGCATTTTAGGTATGCAACGCCAGTTGCTTATTCAAGCCACCATGCGTTACATTCCGGCTATTTTGGGTGGGTTGCTGGTGAGTTTTGCGCTGGTAATGGGCGTGGGCGCTCTTATTGGCTACGGCTCTAACGAAAGTCTGGCCTTTATCGCTATCCCTATCATGGGTGGTGGTATGGGGGCCGGGGCTGTGCCGTTGTCTGAAATTTTTTCAAGCAAACTGGGGGTAGACACCGCCTCTATCCTCTCGCGCATGGTGCCAGCGGTGGCGATGGCGAACGCCATGGCGATTGGGCTAGGCGGACTACTCAACCGCTTGGGCAAGCGCTACCCTGCCCTCACAGGAGAGGGTCAGCTGATGCGCAAGCAGAGCAACACCACCGCCCAGGCCGAGTCGACCGTTGCCCTCACCATCAGCGATTATGGCATTGGCATTTTGCTAGCCACTACCTTTTTTATTATGGGGTCTACCATCAATCGTTTTATGCCCAGCATTCACGGCTACGCATGGATGATTATATGCGTGGCATTAGTAAAGGTGTTTCGCCTGTTGCCTAGGCATTATGAACTCATCTCCCAGCAATGGTATGACTTTGTGGCAAAAAACTTCACCCCTGCCCTCCTCCTTGGCATTGGTATTGCCTACACCAATTTAGGGCAAATTTTGCTCGCCTTCAACTGGCAATACATTCTGCTGGTGTTTGTTACCGTGGCTGGGGCGGCTTTAGGGTCGGGACTAGTAGGCTGGTTGCTTGGCTTTTATCCTATTGAAGCGGCGCTTACCGCTGGTTTATGCATGGCAAACATGGGTGGCACGGGCGATGTGGCAACCTTAGGAGCTGCCAACCGTATGCAGCTGATGCCTTTCTCGCAAATTTCTTCGCGCATTGGCGGGGCAATGGTGCTGTTGATTGCCACGGCGGTAGCCAGCACCCTATTTTAGTAAATGGACGAAAAGAGGATTACGCTGTATAGTAGAGTGGGGGGGGTAACACAATGAAAAAATATGCTTTTTGGAACAACAAGGGAGGTGTGGGCAAAACCTTTTTAGCCTTTATGGTGGCTACTGAGTACGCACGCCTGCACCCCGAGGAAAACGTGGTAGTGATTGATATGTGTCCTCAGGCGAATATCTCCGAGATGTTGCTTGGAGGCAATGGAGTCGGCAGTGCCAATATTGATGCTATCAATCAGCGGTGGGAGTCCCGACGCACCATTGGGGGATACTTTGATAAAAGGCTTTCAGATCCCGACAAACCCACACTCAATGAAGCTGATTATATAACCCGTGTGAAAGAGTATGCTCCAGCAATACCCTCCAATGTCTACTTGGTATGTGGTGATCGCTCACTTGAGCTACAAGTACAGGCTATTAATCAATTAGCCTCTGTTTCTTTGCCTGAGTTGCGCTGGAGCAACGTGCATTCGTGGTTAAAAGACCTCCAAAAGGGCATTGAGTCGCGTTTTAATAATCAGGTGGTTTTTTTTATGGATTGCAACCCTAGCTTTGCCACCTACACCGCCCAGGCTCTCTTAGCCGCCAATCGGCTCATTGTTCCCTGCACCGCCGATGGCTCTTCAGCAAGAGCTTTTGAGAACATTGGTCAACTGCTCTATGGCATCGATATGCCACATATGTACAAAGGAACCGCATTTAGTGCAAAACTGGCTGCCAACAATTTAAAAGCCCCCATTATCCATCTGATAGTTAAAAACCGTAGCACCATTTATGGCAAAGATGAAAATGACCGTAGTGTTCCAGCCAGCGCCTTTAAAGCTATGTATAAAAACATTGTTGATAAGGCCTTAGCTCTAAAAGCCAAAGATCGGGATCTTTTTACACCCAATATAGAGACCTTTGTGGACATGCCCGATGTTCACACCATCTCCATCGTGTCATCACATTTAGCCTTGCCTTTTCATGCTCTTGAGGCTAAGCAATACGTTTTAAATGCCTATGACGCAACAAAAACAAAAATAAACCCAACACAACTAGACAAATACCGTGAGGCATTAGATATTCTAGTAGCCTCTCTATAAAAAAACAGGAGATTTTTAAATGTCCTATGCAAGTAAGGGGAATATGGGACAAGAGATTGACATTTCTTCCATACCTCCCGAACAAAAAGAAAAGATTATAGCTGCTTATGAAGCAGAAAATCTTGAAGAAAAAAGGGTCCTCGATGAATATGTGGATCAAATGGTCGACGCCAAGCTTTTTTTAAGAGACGAGTTGCCGATTTTGAGCGAAAAATTGGGCGCTGAATTTGTATTTCATATGGAGAGATGCCCAATACCGGAAGCCGACACTTTAGAACGTGCACAATATGTACAAGCACATATCATATCGGATATGATTACAGGGCTAAGCGACGAAGAAAAAGCGGAACTACCCGCCTTGGTTAAAAAAACTATCAATAAGATAGGGGTATTGAAATTTGATGCCCTAATGGTATCAGGTGAGTTGTTGGCCGACGGAATGGCTATCTATAAAGAGCGCGAAGAAGCACAAGATAAGGCGAAGCAAGCCCAAGAAAAAAGTGATGCTTTGGCTAGATTAGCTCCGCACGAGCGAAGCCAACTTGAGGCACAAGAGAGGCTACAAGCTTTAATAGATAGTATAAAAGAAGAAAGGTTAAGATTCAAGGAGCGTTATAGTAAAATGGATGTATATGAAAAGGCTTTAGCCTTGCACGCCGCCCACCAGGGCAAATATGAAATCAAATCAAAGGTGCCTGTGGCTAACTTTGATGACCTCTCCCTCGCCTACTCACCGGGCGTAGCCGCCCCTTGCAAGGCCATTGCCGCTAACCCAGCCGATGTGTACACCTACACCGCCAAGGGCAACACCATCGCCGTTATTTCCGACGGCAGTGCGGTGCTAGGTTTGGGCAACATTGGACCGCACGCTGGGTTGCCGGTGATGGAGGGCAAGGCCATTTTATTTAAAGAGTTTGCTGGCATAAACGCTATTCCGTTGTGCCTAAACACGCAAAATGTGGAAGAAATTATCGCCACTTGCAAGTTTTTAGAGCCAAGCTTGGGGGGCATAAACCTCGAAGACATCTCCGCCCCTCGTTGTTTTGAGGTGGAACGCCGCCTGAAGGCTGAGCTGAAGATCCCGGTGTTTCATGATGACCAACACGGCACGGCGATTGTGTTGCTCGCCGCCCTGATTAACGCCAACCGCCTCAGCGGTAAAACAATGAACAACCTTAAAGTGGTCATTAGTGGGTTAGGCGCTGCTGGGGTAGCTATTGCCCGCATTTTGCACCAAGTGGGGGTAACCCACATCACGGCTATTCGCAGCACAGGGGTGGTGAACAACGCCAACTGCCCCAATGCCGAGGTGCAAAGCCTGCTGGATGCCGGCATCATTTTAGACAGCCCCCACAGCACCTTAGCACAGGCAATGGTAGGGGCTGACTGTTTTGTGGGGGTGAGCGCCCCAAAAATGGTAACCCCTGAGATGGTGAAGAGCATGAACAGCCAGCCGTACATCTTTGCGATGGCAAACCCTGAGCCTGAAATTTTGCCAGAGCTTGCCTTGGCGGCAGGGGCCTTTGTGGTGGGTACGGGTCGCAGCGACTACCCCAATCAAATTAACAACGTGCTAGCCTTTCCCGGCATTTTTAAAGGGGCGTTAGCCATGCGCACACAAATCTCAGATGAAATGAAGATTGCCGCCGCCGAAGCCATTGCAGGGTTAATAAGCGATGATGAACTCAAACCTGCGTTTATCATTCCCCCAGCCTTTGACAAGCGCGTGGTTGAGGTGGTGAGCGCCGCCGTGATGAACACTAAAAGCTAAGTGAGCACCTTTTCGCCCTCATCACCTATTTTGGTGCTGGGGGCTTCGGGCTTGCTGGGGGCTTGCGTGGTACGTCAACTGCAAGCTTCCCCTCTGCTCACCCCTAGCCATGCCCAGTTAGACATCACCCACCGGGAGCAAGTGCAGACCTTTGTGGACAAGCACACACCGAGTCTCATAATCAACTGCGCCGCCTACACCGATGTGCGAACCGCTGAACAAAACCCACCCCTTGCCTTTGCGGTGAACGCCGAAGCCGTGGTAACCTTGGCACAAGTTGCTACCCAGCACCAAGTGCGGCTTATCCACATCTCTACCGACTATGTGTTTGATGGATACAAAACCAGCCCCTACACTGAGGAGGACACGCCCAACCCGCAAACGGTTTATGGCATGAGCAAATGGCAAGGCGAGCAGGCGATTGCGGATCGGTTAGACCCTGCATTGAGGGTTGTGATCCGCACCTCATGGTTATGCTCGCCCACACAGGGTTTGCTTGCCGCCTTGTTTGGGCAACTCAAAACGCAAGACGAACTCCTCCTGACTGATACCATCACCAGCAGCCCAACCCGAGCCGACAGTTTAGCCCGCATCATTGCCCTCATTGTGGCTAAGCCTAGCCTGCATGGGGTGTTTCATGCTAGCTCGCATGGGGCGGTTACGCCCTATCAATTGGCGCAAGAGTTGCAAAAGCAAGCCCTTGCCCAAGGGTTGCAGGACCGCCCTAAAAAGTTATGCACAGGTTATACTGACGCAGTGCCACGCCCAGCGTATAGCTATTTGTGCAGTAAAAAAATAGAGCAGGCCCTAGGCATCACGCTAGAGCCGTGGCAGCAGATGGTTAGTCATTTTTTAGCACCGCAGCGGCATCTTTAGGCGAAAGAATCAACGGTACATCGGCAATAAGGGGCCAAGGTATGTTCCAATCAAGATGGTTGTAAGCCCATGTTTGCTCGGCTGCGAGTTCATAAAACTGACTGGTTTGGTAGATAACCATGCTATGGTTTTGCAGGCTATAAAACCCATGGGCAAAACCATGTGGAATGTAAACCATGAGGCGATTGACCGCAGTGAGTCGCCAGCTAAACCAACGGTTAAACGTGGGGCTATCAGGGCGCACATCCACCGCCACATCCCACACCTCACCAGCTAAGCAGCTTACTAATTTGGCTTGGGCGTGTGTACCCGTTTGCCCGTGTAGCCCCCGTAACACACCTTGGGCGCTCACGCTAATATTTTCTTGCACCCAAAGATCGGAAATGCCGGCCTGTTTAAAATGCTCGGCGTGGTAACGTTCATAAAACGCCCCTCGATCATCGGCAAAGGCAGGAGGTTGAATCACACAAAGGTCTGGGCAGGCAGGGGGCCTGAAAAAACGCCAAGTCATCTATTGGGGCAACCCACACAGCTCATTTAATAGTGAAGCAAGGTCGGCGACCGTGGGGGCATGGTAGGTGCTGGCAGCTAGCTCATGCTCATCCCGGGCATAGCCAAAACCCACGCCCACAAAAGGGGTGCCGGTGAGCTGTGCGCCTTCCAAGTCAAAAGAACGATCGCCGATCATGAGGGCGTGTTTATCAGGGTAGGTGCGTTTCACCTTGGCAATAAGGTCGGCTTTGCTGGGTTTAAACTCTAAGTTGTAGTCGGCAACGCAACCAAACAGATGTTTTAAGTTAGCCGCTGTGAGCAATTTGTCAATAGCGGGGTTAAGCTTAAGCGACGCAATCGCTAAGGTAATGCCATAGCTGTGTAAGCGGTGAAGAAGGGGGATAATGCCCTCAAAAAAGACCAAATGATCGAGCATGTTTTGGTGATATTTAGGGCGGTAATCGGCCTCCATTGCCAACACGTGTTCAGGCGTTGCCCCCACAATATGCTCTAACGACCACGCCAAGGGTGGCCCCACAAACTCACTAAAGTTGTAGTCTTCGGGGTTAAACCCAAACCTCTGCAAGGTGGCGCTCAGCACGCTGCGCATACCGGGCTTGGTGTCGTAAAGTGTGCCGTCAAAGTCGAAAATAACCAAGTCAAAGTTCTTCATAATAGCTATTTTAAGCCGTTTTTAGCGGTTGTTTCAAGGGGCATAACACTACCAATGATTAAAGATGTGTCCTCAGTAATACGATAGTGTAGATAGGCGGAGGTCAGCACACCTGTGGAGCAATCAACCCAGACAAACAATGGCATTTTAAGCAAGGGGTTTTTCCTTGCCTCACTCATTCTTTTCATCCTTATCCTCTTACCTTTGGCAGGGTTTACAGGCTTTAACAGCTTAGGGCTTCTTTTAGCTCAATCGTTTCATTTTCCCGCTCTTTACCTGCCTTTATATCTTTTAGCCATAAGTTATTATCTCTCAAGAAGTGATCTTGCACCCTTCAAACTGTGGGCAATTAATCTCTCATTTTTACCCTTCATCACCTTAACGATGGCGGTGCGTTTTTGGCTCTTTAGTGCATTATCGCCCCTTGAACTGGCGTTAAAAAATGACGTTACCCCTCTTTATCGTTTGCTAGGTATTCTCATTGGGGCAACACTAGTTTTCATTACCTTAGCTTTATACTTTTGGCAAAAGCCCTACACTGCGAAAACAACCGTTCAGAAACCTATCAGTTCGCACACCACTCTTCATAACACTGTGGTGGTGAACACCCAAAAAGTGGCAACCAAACAGCTCCGTGAAGGTCATTTGCATTTTTTGAAAAAAAAAGTGCAGGCTATTCTTGCACAACCTAGTGCTAAGGAGGCAGCGGCAAAAGAGGCATTAGAATACTCAGATGACCCATACATCCCAGAAAAGGAGATGGGCACGCCTAATGACCTCTATGAGCCTAACGTAAATACCGAAAGGACTGAAGAACCCCAAACGAACCTTAGAGAAAGCTTAGAAGTAAACGAAATAACCTCAGAACTCGCTCATGATGAATTAACAATAACGGATGACTACGAAAACTATGATGACTATGAGCTGCCTCACCACAGTATGAGTGCCGTGGAGCTGGAAGAAAGCTTAGCCATGGATGACAGCATGTTTTCAGACCCAGCCTTGCAGACATGGCAACAAGACGCAACGCCTGAAATTGTTATAAATGATGAAAATGCCCCTGTGATGTTTTCCTTTTCTAGCACGGCTGAGGAAAATGATGACTTTTTATTACCTCCTAGCCAAATGCTCACACCTCTGGAAGCCTCGGCCACCTCACTGGCGCACGCCCTGAGTGCCCTTAACCCCACGGAATACACCCACACACCCCAAGACACAAAGCAGGAGAATCTAACTCCAATTCTAATGAAAAGCCCGGTAGCGGGTCCAGAGGTTTTGATAAGCCCCACCATTGATGTGGAGAACTCTTTTCTTGAAACCAAAAAACTCTACGAAGACGACGATCTCCTGCCATCCTACCTGCAAGGGGGTAATCTCTTTTCGCCCGAAGAACAGCAGGCTCTAAACCTGATGGCTGAAGAGATTGCCGACAGTGCCGACGAAGAGGAGTATATGGGTCAGTTGATTGACGGGGCGAATGAAGCCTTAAACGAAGCTCTCTCAAAGATTGAAGCTAACCTGAATGAAAAGCTACTGCCAAGCGAACCCTTAGCCCCTATTGACGACAGCAACGACTGGGTGGCCTTGGCTGAAAGCTTTAACCGAGTGAACACCGCCTATCACGAAGCCCAAAAAGCCTCACCACACACACCAGCTCCTATGGCAACACTCCCTAGCCCTGTTATGCCCCTTCCCTCCGCTATAAGACAAGAAGCGATGCTCGGCGATGAAGACGTGAGTGATGAAGACTTGGATGAGGTGTCGCCCTCTCTCACCCCTTACAGCCCCGCCAAAATGATGATCTCATCGGGGCTGGGCTATCACGTTCCGGTTGACACCCTGTTAGACAGCTACACGCAAGAAGCCTATTGGGAGATTGATGAAAGCATTGAAGAGGCGGGGGTAGCCCTTGAAAACACCCTCAAAGAGTTTAAAATTCAGGCGGTGGTTACCGCAATCACCAAAGGGCCTGCCATCACCATGTTTGAACTATTGCCTGCTAGTGGCGTAAAGCTCTCACGCATTGAAGGACTCGCCGATAACATCGCCTTTCGCTTAGCCGCCCAAAGTGTGCGCATTGTGGCTCCCATTCCGGGCAAGCAGGCCGTGGGGGTTGAAATTCCTAACGCCGTGCGTGCCTTGGTGAGCTTTGCTGAGCTGGCGAACGACCCAAAAATGACCAACAGCGAAGACATTATTCCTATTGTGTTAGGCAAAGACATTGGTGGGGATAATCAGGTGATTGACATCACCAAGACCCCTCATTTACTGATTGCTGGTGCGACCGGTAGTGGTAAGTCGGTCTGTGTGAACGCCCTGATTTGTTCTATTTTATGCACACGCAGCCCCCAAGAGGTGCGTATGTTACTCATTGACCCCAAAGTGGTGGAGCTGAAGCCGTTTAACGACGTGCCACATTTGCTCACGCCGGTTATTACCGAGGCGAAAAAAGCCTTGCAAGCCATTCAATGGGTGAACTATGAAATGGATCGGCGCTATGCCTTGTTAGACAGCCTGAGTGTGCGCAACATTGCCGGATACAACAAAAAAGTGCGGGAGCTGGCTCTGGCTACCCTCCCCTTACCCTACATTGTGGTAGTGATTGATGAGTTTGCCGACCTGATGGCCACAGGGGCTAAAGAGCTTGAGTCGCTGATTGCTCGTTTGGCAGCCAAAAGCCGAGCGGCCGGTATTCACTTGGTGTTAGCCACCCAGCGCCCGAGTGTGGATGTGATCACCGGACTCATTAAAGCCAACTTTCCCAGCCGTATTGCCTTTATGGTGGCGGGCAAAATGGACAGCCGGGTTATTTTGGACACCAACGGGGCGGAGCAATTGCTGGGCAAAGGCGACATGCTGTTTGTGAGCAGCTGGAGCCCTAACCCGATGCGTATTCAAGGGGCGTTCCTTAGCGATGACGAAGTGGAACGCATTGCCGACTATGTGAAGAGTTTGGGCGACCCTGACTACATTGACGATGAAATTTTTATGGATGACGCTGACAACGACGATGACGACATCTCAAGCGAAGACGATCCGCTCTATCAAGAGGCCTTGGGCATTGTGCAATCAAGCCGTAAAGCCAGTGCCAGCTATCTGCAACGGCGACTAAAAATTGGTTACAACCGGGCAGCCCGGCTGATTGAGCTGATGGAGTATCAAGGCGTGGTGGGGCCGGCCAACGGCAGCAAAGCCCGAGAAATTCTGTAGGGAGTCTCCCCCCCTATTCAATAAAAAAGCACCGATAACGTTCGGTGCTTTTTTTTTAATCAATCCAACAACTACAGCTGCGTCCAGTCATGACCGCCATTACCTTTAGGTCCTGTAGGGCATGTGCCTGACTGAGGTCTCTGCTCCTGTGTTATAATGACCGAACAGTTTCTGCATTGCCAATTTTTCATCATTCGTTCTTCCTTAGCTTTTACCATCAGCAATATACCTTCCCAGAATAATCTCGATAGTATAGAATAAATCAATTCATAATCTAACATACTTATTATTCTCCTTACAATATATATACGGTAACCTTATTATTGGCTACCCCTTAATATATATAGCTCAGATTTAACCTGCAAAATGCGAAGAGCATCAAAACATCAAAGATCCCCTCGTAATGCCAAGATCCCTTGCAATTATAAATTTAATTCGATTAGATTGTTTTATTGAGATTTCCTGAGATCGACGTTGTTTTATGTTTTTTATCATTGAACTAACCTTCGAGTTAAGTCGAGGGATTCTTCGGATTAGGACACAAAAAAAGCACCGACTATTATCGGTGCTTTTTGTATACCCATACCCCTTTTACCCTATAGGCACAGGCGGTGCTTCTTTAGGCAATATTTGGTTTAAAATAACCCCTAAAAACCCGGCCAAGGCTAGCCCGGAGAGAGCGATAGTGGGGGTGATTTGAATCTCGGCAATGCCAGACCCCACCACTAAAATGGTGGCGACAATCACCAAGTTACGGGGATGCGAAAAGTCAATTTCGGCTTGGGCCAAAGTTTTAGCCCCCATGGCGGCAATAGTGCCAAACAAAATAACCGAGATGCCGCCCATCACTGGCACAGGTATGCTTTGAATAAAGGCCCCAAACTTGCCCACAAAGCTTAACACAATGGTGTAAATGGCCGCCAAGCGAATGACGCTGGGGTCGTAGACTTTAGTCATAGCTAGCACGCCGGTGTTTTCGCTGTAGGTGGTGTTAGCCGGTGCGCCCAACAAACCAGAGACCATGCTTGCCAAGCCGTCGCCCAGCATGGTGCGGTGAATGCCGGGTTTATCAAAAAAGTTTTTGCCCACCACGCTGCCGTTGGTGGTGATGTCCCCAATATGCTCCATAAACACCACAATGGCGATGGGAGCGATGGAGACAATGGCAGAGAGCTGAAAGGTAGGCATGGTGGTGAGGTTTTGCCATGTTTGGGGGGCAAAGCCAAACCACTGCGCCTCTTGCACCCGTTGCCACGATAAAAACTGCGTGCCGGACAGGGCATCAACCCCAGCAGCCACAGCTAACCCCACCACAATGGCTAACAAAATGGGGATAAGCTTGAAAAACGAATGCCCTAACGTGATGGCTAAAATCATGGTGCTGGCCGCCGCTAGGGCAATCAACACGGCAGGACCGTACACCTGCTCTAACCCTGAAGCACTGGTAGGAAAGCCCGACATGCCGAGGGCGACAGGGCTTAAGCGTATACCGATGAGCAAAATGATAGAGCCGTTGACAATAGGAGGAAAGAAGCGTTTGATAGCATTGACCCCCACTTTTTTAAGGATGAGTGCCAGCAACACATAAACCGCCCCAGTGGCGATGATGCCACCTTTAACCGCCCCTACCCCTTGATGGGCTAAAATGAAGTGTAATGCCCCGATGAAAGCAAAACTTGAGCCTAAAAAAACAGGTACTATTGCACCTGTTACCGCATGAAAAACTAATGTTCCAATTCCAGCCCCCAGCAACGCCAGCGTGGGATCCATACCCGTTTGAAAGGGGACTAACACCGTTGCCCCAAACATAGCCAATAAATGCTGCAACCCTAAAAGATACTTGGTTTTTCCGTGAATTTTTTGCACACATCTCTCCCTTTATTGATGATTTTATGCACTATAGATCAAAAACAGAATAATTAAAAGGGGCATAAGTGATAAATTGACACATAATAAAGTACAGGCTATGATGAAATAATGAAAAAAGCAAAAGTAACAACAAAAAAGGCTAAATTCATTGTGTCCTTTGCCCAAAAAGGGGGCGTAGGCAAAACAACCACTCTGCAAAATATTGCGTATCTGATTGGGCAAAATAACAAAAAAGTGTTGCTCATCGATGCCGATTCTCAGATGAACTTAACCGCCAGTATGTTTGGTTATTCCGATTCTATCATTTATGACACAGGGGCCTATAATCAATGGGCTGAAACAATAAAACCCTATTTATCTTTGAAAGATATTTGGGATGATGCCCGAGAACGACTACAAGATCCTTCTTCTCCATTCGGACAAAAAAAACCCTACCCGAGTCCTGAATACCCCAATGTGCATCTTGTTTTAGGATCCTCCGAGCTTTCATTGTTAGAACAATCATTGTATCAACAGGCAAGCTCTATTGATCCCTTTGCAACCAGTGTGGTACCCTATATTGAACAGGAGTTGCGCCGTATCGGCGAAGCAGGTGGCTACGACTATGTGTTAGTTGACACCTCCCCCAGTGCCAACAGCTTGATGAATGGTCTCTTTGTCTTTATGTCAGACTACTTTTTCTCTATCATGACCCCTACATTTTACTGTCTACAAGCAGTGCATAATTTATATAGCATTTTTACAACTTGGCGCGATTACTTAGACAGATTAAACAAGAATAAAATAAAGTTATCTATGCAACCTAAGTTTATCGGCATTGTGGTTAATATAGCTAAAAGAGCCAATGAGAATTTCTCTAAAGATGCTAAAACATGGGGCAACACGGTCAATCAAGGCGCACAAAACAGCATTAATGCCCTTAAACAGCGCGATTACGCCCTTACCGAGGATGACTTTAAACTCTATTTCACCGAATATCAACCCTACATCATGGGCATGTTACCTCATTTTACCGACAAAATTAAAGGGGTAAGTGAAAAGCTGGGTAAGCCAGTACTAGCTTTAACTGACGAGGAAATACCTAAAACAGAGAGTTATGCAGACACCTTTGGCATGTATAGAACAAACCTTACAAAAATTGTCGAAGGCATTCTTCGCCTCCCTTAAACTCGAGCAAACAAACACCGCTACTTAAGCGGTGTTCTTTTACTTGCTTCCACAATTTTGCTCTTTAAAAAGCGATTTTCTTTACGTAGTTGATTCAGTTCATACTGCTGCGTACGTAGAGTTTCCACCAAGTCGCCAGTACTAATCGCCCCTTCAGCAAACAGCCCCTGCACCCCTTCCATTTTATCAAGGTAGTCATGCTCAGCCTCTTGCATGGCAATGCGGTAGCCTTCCTCCAAGCGCTCTGTGTCTAAAAACGGCCCTGTGTTAGCGTCGGTGCTGTCGATGATGCGTTGCACCACCCGTTTAATGGCTTGACCCATCACACCATTGGGTTTATACACCACCACAGGCAACCCACTGGCTAAGGCTTGGGCTTGAGTGTCATCTTTATACACCACGCCAATGTGTTCAATGTCAATGTTTAAGTATTGAATAATCGTTTTACGCAGGCGTTCAGCTTTAACAGCGTTGGCGGGTTCATCCAGCATGTTCATAATAAGGCGAGGGCGAAAGGCCCGTAGGGTTCGCTCAAACACTGGATAATTTTCAGGGTCCGCCAGTTGCAGTTGCTGCATCAGCTTGGTTACATAAATTTTGTGAAGGCTCACGCCGTCTTTTTTTAACTTTTCCATAAACTGCGCGCCTTTACTGTTGTGCGGAAAGGCCGCAGCAATGATGCGGAAAATGGCATTTTTTAAAAAGAGATAGGCTGTTAAAGTGGCCGCCATGTTAGGGGCGGTAACAATAATGCCTCGTCCTGAAATGAGAAAAAAATCTACGGTGTTAAAGCCTGAGCCTGCGCCTAAATCTAGAATGAGGTAGTCGGATTCAAGGCTCATAAGCGCAATGATGAGGCTCTTTTTTTGCTGAAAGCTTAAGTTTGCCAAGCCCACCACGCCCCCATCACCTGCCAAAAATTGCAAACCATAATACTCGGTTTTCACCAGTAGAGGTAGTAAGCTTGCGTAGCCTCCGGACAAAAAACTACCCACGCCTTTATCGGCTGTTTTAAGCCCCAAGGTGATGTGCAAATTGCCCGCCCCTAGATCTAAATCAACGAGAATGACGGACTTGCCACTGCGGGCGAGCATAATTGCCATGTTTGATGAAAGGGTGCTTTTGCCCACCCCACCTTTGCCACTTGCTATAGGAATAATTGTCATACCCCACAATTTACCCGAAAAAAGACAGTTACACAAGAGGAAAAAAGCTCTTTACCCCTTCCCTTCTCTGTCTTATGTTTGTATAATAAAAAAAATTGTATTTTGTTGTGCATAGAAGGTTCAGTCATGTCGTCGACTTATGGAACATCTCTTAGCTACCCTAGGGCCACATACGACCGCCCAGGTGTGTGCCTGTACCTGCATAGTGGACATCAATACCGTGAAGGGCGGCGCTTGGGTGTGCCACCTCGGCATAACAACCCCAGCCTAAACGCCATTTTACGGGTGAACAACATCGATGTGCTTAGCACCGCCTTTTCGGACAAACGCTGTTGCACCCCCTACGTTCAAAAACAAGTAGACTTTATTTGTGGGCATGGCATTGCCATTAAAGAAGCCTTTAGCCCCGTGTGCAGTGCCTTTGCCGATCATCCTCAGCATCATGGCGTGGTGCTTAACTTTTGCACCTAACCCTCTACTGATGTCTATTTATCAACAAAATATCGCCTGCCTTGCGGTTGATGCCCAGACCCACTTGCCTTCGCCCCTAAAAAAAACCTTATTAACCACAAAAGTGGCTAAAACAGGGTTGCCTGTGCCACTGTTAATGAATGAGAATCTGCCGTCTCAAGCCTTGCACAGCCTGTACGACCCGATGAAAGAGGCTCTTAAAGCAGTGGATGGGGCTATGGTAGACCAAGCAGAACCCGTCACCTTGGTAATTGCGGGCTTTGGTGGCGGCTATTTAGCCAAACAAGCCTTGGCTCATGCCCTCACCTGTAAGGTGATTGTGATTGAACCACGCCCTGATGTGTTTACCAGTTGGCTCGCACTGCACGATGCGCAACACCTATTAAAAGAGGCGCGCTTAACGGTGGTCATCAGCCCTTCGCCAGCGCAAGCTATACAAAAACTGACCAAGCTGTACCAACCCCTTACCGATGGCAACCTAAAGTTGCTTGAGTTGCGCCAAATTACCGCCTTAGCCGAACCCTTTTGGCAGGCTTTTAAACACTGTTTGCACCAGTGGATAGAAAGTCTAGCCGGCGAGTTAGCCAGCTGGGCTTACTTTGGCACACGGTGGTTTAAAAACATTGTTACCAACATAGCCACCATCACCCCGCAACAACACCCCCTTTTACCCACAAAAAAGCATGTTTGTGTGGTGGGGGCAGGCCCAGGGGCAGAAGACATGATGCCACTTTTAAGGCAACGTAAACAAGAAGGGGCGTGTGTGATTGCCTGTGATGCTGTGGTGATGGGTTTGCAACAAAGTGGCATTGTGCCGGACATCATCATCTCAATAGATGCCCAAGTGTATGTGAACCTGCACTTTGTGGGGATAAACACCAGTAATAGCCTTATGATGGCAGACTTAAGCCTAAATCCACAACTGGCTGTTCGGTTAAATGCCCATTTTTTTGCCGGCAACCATCCGCTAAGCCGATTGAGTGGTTTAGCTCCCCTCAACACAGGTGGCGGCAATGTGGGGGGGGCAGCCTACGCCTTAGCCGTGGCGTTGCAAGCCACAAGCATTGAGGTGATTGGCTTAGACTTTAAGTTCATTAACGGCAAGCCTTATGCCAGTCAAGTGTACATCTATCCACACTTTGCCGAAAAAAGTGGGCGTTTTAACTCAAGTGAGCAGCAAAGTACCCAGCTGATGTTTAGGCACAACCAACTGCACGCTCAAACTTTAGCCGACGGCACACTTACCTCTCAGCCCGCCTTGTTTGCTCACTATGAAGCGCAGTTTAAGCAGTTTTGTGCCAAACCCCAGCAGCCGCAGTGGCAAAACACCTCCCTGGATGGGCGGCTCTTTTTAAAGACTTATCTTGAGGCTCTCAAAAAAAATCGCCTTGATCGCAAGCCTCTTTTTATGTACAATTTAACAACTGAAGAGCAGCGTTTATGGCTCACGCTGTGGCCAAGTGTTGCCACTTTTTACAAACAAGGCTTACGAGGTGATGCTCTGTGGCAACACAACTTTTCTTTTGCTCTTGACCAATTGGAAGCCTTAGCCTTATAATACGGCTAGTCGTCCGTTTGGGGGATTATCTTTAAATGAAAAACATCTTGACAAAAAAAACAATAATACTGTATTTTAAAAAACAGCAATAAGAGAAGGAAGCACAACATGAGTGATGAAGATGATAATGTAGCTAACACCGCTGAAGAGAACATCGCTAACGAGGCAGGAGACGTAACCATGGAGAGCGTGCAGGCTGAACTGGCTGAGCTGAAAGACAAACATGCTGAGTTGGCAGATAGCTACTTGCGCAAGCAGGCTGATTTTGACAACTATCGTAAACGCATGTTAAAAGAAAAGGCTGAAAGCATTCAATTTGCCAATGCCGACCTAATTGAAAGTATGCTAGATGTGCTAGACAACTTTGCTCGTGCTGAGAAAGCAGCACAAGACAGCAGCGACATTGAGACCTTAAAGCAAGGCATTAGCATGATTAAAAGCAACCTTGAGAGTGTATTAAATAGCCGTGGGTTGCAAAAAATGCCAAGCGTCGGTGCACCGTTTGACCCTGCCCATCATCAGGCACTGGCTATGGAAGAAGATCCAAGTGTGAAAGAAGCCACTGTGGCAGAAGAGTTTCAAGCCGGCTACAAATTGCACGATCGGGTGATTCGCTCGGCAAAAGTGCGTGTTGTGATGCCTAAAAGTGGCAATGAGAAGGATTAAACGAACAAGCGTTTAATCAGCATTCATAAAAAAGAAATAAAAAACAAGACAAGGAGTTTATACAAATGGGTAAAATTATTGGCATAGATTTAGGAACTACCAACTCATGTGTAGCCGTTATGGAAGGTGGCGATCCTGTCATCATTCAAAATGCTGAAGGTCAGCGCACCACCCCCTCCATTGTGGGTTACACCGAAAAAGGTGAACGGTTGGTAGGTCAACCGGCTAAAAACCAAATGATCACCAACCCTGAAAACACAATTTATTCCATTAAGCGTTTTATGGGTCGTCGCTTTGATGAAGTAACATCAGAACTTGAGCGCATTCCCTACCATGTAGAAAAAGGCAGCTCAGGTGACTGTCGGGTGAACACCCGTGGCACCAAACTGTCGCCTCCTGAAATTTCGGCCGCCATTTTGCAAAAAATGAAAAAAACTGCCGAAGACTATTTGGGAGAAACCGTAACCGAAGCCGTTGTTACCGTGCCTGCTTACTTTAATGATGCCCAACGCCAAGCCACCAAAGATGCAGGACGCATTGCTGGGCTTGAAATTAAGCGCATTGTGAATGAGCCAACCGCAGCCGCTATGGCCTATGGTTTTGACAAAAAGAAGCAAGATGAAAAAATTGCTGTGTATGACCTTGGTGGTGGAACTTTTGACATCTCTATCCTTGAATTAGGCGATGGTGTGTTTGAAGTGCGCTCAACAAACGGCGACACCCACTTGGGTGGTGATAACTTTGACTCCATCATTATTGATTGGCTGATTAAAGAGTTCAAGAATGCCCAAGGTGTGGATCTATCGTCTGACCGTATGGCATTGCAACGCCTGAAAGAAGCTGCCGAAAAAGCCAAAATTGAGCTCTCAAGCGCAAGCTCAAGCACCATCAACTTACCATTCATCACAGCTGATGCCTCAGGACCTAAGCACTTGCAAATGGACTTAAGCCGTGCTAAGTTTGACCAAATGACCGCCGAACTGGTGAACCGTAGCAAGCAACCCTGCATCAATGCGTTGAAAGACGCAGGCCTCACCGCCGCTGACATTGATGAAGTTATCTTGGTAGGTGGATCAACTCGTATTCCTGCCGTTCAGGCCTTGGTTAAAGAGTTGTTCGGCAAAGAGCCTAACAAGAGCGTGAACCCTGACGAAGTGGTAGCGGCAGGTGCTGCCATTCAGGGTGGTGTTATTGGGGGTGATGTAAAAGACATCTTGTTGCTAGACGTTACCCCACTTTCCTTGGGTATTGAGACCATGGGTGGCGTGATGACCAAGATTATTGAGCGTAACACCACCATTCCTACCAAAAAGAGCCAGATTTTCAGCACCGCAGCTGACAACCAACCGGCTGTTAGCCTGCATGTGTTGCAGGGCGAGCGTGAAATGTCGGCACAAAACCGCACCTTGGGACGTTTTGATCTCACCGATATTCCACCAGCCCGCCGTGGTGAGCCGCAGATTGAGGTAACCTTTGACATTGATGCCAATGGTATTGTGCATGTGAGTGCCAAGAATATGAGCACCGGCAAAGAGCAAAAGATTCGTATCGAAAGTTCTTCCGGACTTTCTGAAAGCGATATTGAGCGAATGGTGAAGGAAGCCGAAGAAAACGCCGGAGCTGACAAGATTCTACGTGAAAAGATTGAGGTGAAAAACCAAGCTGACAACCTGATCTACAGTGTAGAAAAGAGTTTGGAAGATCAAAAAGATGCTGTAGCTGCTGATGAAAAAGCCACCATTGAGAGTGCCATTGCTGAGTTGAAATCTGCCATTAGCAGTGATGACACCGAGCAGATGAAGACCAAAATGGAAGTTTTAACACAGTTAGCCACAAGCTAGCTGAGAAGAGCCAGCAGCAAGCCTCTGAAGGCGAGCAGGCTTCTTCTGATGCAGGCAACGCAAACCCCAGTAAAGATGCTATGGATGCGGACTTTGAAGTGGTGGATGACGACAAATAGTCTATCCTCTTTTTAATCCATAAAAAAAGACTCTCCCTTACGGGAGGGTCTTTTTTTTGAGCTCAAGCGGAGTATTTTATGACGATGTATACCGATATACCTATTGAGGTTCATAAATTATGCTAAAAAATATTGTCTTACTATTCATGATTATGCTAAGTTTTACATCGTGCAAAACCACCGATAAAGCGATAGACAGCGATATTGAACTGCCTGGACCCACTGACACCCCCGATGATGGCAATATAGTCACGGTGGAAAGCACAAGACGGGCTATTTTACGTGCCACCCGTGTGCAGGCTGAAACTTTTGCCCCCGTTCCATTTAACGAGGCAAATCGTCTCTTTAACGAGGCCATTATCACTACTGACAACCCTGAAACTCAGCAACAACTGCTACAAGAAGCTACCACTAAGGCAAACCAAGCCTTTGATGAAGCCTACTTGCTCTATATGCAATCGCAATATGATCGGCTTGATGCCCTGATTGAAGAGATGCGCAGCAAAAATATTCACCTTTATGAAACCGAAGAATATGACACTTTAGTGGAAGCTATTGAAATACTTAAAGATAACCTCGACAATCCGCACGATCTTAGTTTAAATGAACAGCGTATTAACGAACTTTACGCCCTAGCAGGCGAGTTGATGGATCGTGTGGAACGTGAGAGCAAGGAAGTGAACGTACTGTATGACAGTGTAGAAAAACGTTACAATGAGGCCAAAAAAAACAAAGCCGAGCCTGAACTCTTAAGCCAAGTGATGGCTCTGTTAGCCGTGGCTGATGATGCACGTGAAGAGTTTGACTTAGGCATGAGTAAAGAGTATCTACTGATGGCACAAGCCAAACTTAACTCTCTCAACACTACCACCAATCAAGCACAAACCGAAACTCTTATGATTACAGTGCGAGATGAGCTGATCTCCGCAAGCAGGCAAACATTGATAGACAGTGAGCAAAACCCCATTAAGCCAACTGAGTGGAACGCCACAATAACCGCTGAAGAGTTCAAAAACCTTAACGAGCACGAGCGGTTCACCCTGCTTAACCAAGCGGTAGGCTTGTGGCAACAAGGGGCAAAGTACCACTTAAGCGAGCCTAAACGCGCCGATGAACTCTTTCTGCAGGCTCGTGAAGCTATTAACACCTATTTGCGTGGCACAGCCACTCAGTTCTATGTGGTGCAGCTACGTCCAGCTCGTCGCGACTCCTTATGGCGCATTTCAGGCTTTACTGACATCTATGGCAACCCTTTCTTGTGGCCGCATATATGGAGTGCCAACCAAAAAATGATTCCTAATCCGGACCTCATCTTTCCTGGTCAAAGGCTCGTTATCCCCCCTGTGATTCAGTAGCCTTTCCCTCATCACAAAAGGGAATAACGCTGCTTATCCCTTTATTTATCCTTTAATGCTAATACGAACCTGTGCTGGTGGTGCCTTCCATAAGTTGCACCCCAGCACTCGTTCCTATACGACTAGCCCCAGCAGCAATCATCGCCTCCAAATCAGCTACCGTGCGCACGCCTCCTGCTGCCTTCACTTTTGCCTTACCAGACACTGTTGTCGCCATTAGTGCCACCACTTGGGGCGTGGCGCCACTGGTTGAAAACCCTGTGGATGTTTTCACATAAGCTGCCCCTGCTGTCACCGCACAATGACACGCCTGCACAATTTCCTCATCACTCAACAAACATGTCTCAAAAATCACCTTCACAATATGCCCTTGCGCAGCCTGCACCACAGCAGCAATATCAGCCTGCACATAGGCTAAATCGCCCTGTTTGAGTCGCCCGATGTTGATCACCATGTCAATCTCATCAGCCCCAATGCTTAAGGCATTTTGGGTCTCATACACCTTTGTTGCCGTGGTCATGGCACCTAAGGGAAAACCAATCACTGTGCACACCATGGGACCCTTGTTTTTAAGCATTTCAGCACATAGTTGTATCCATGAAGGATTAACACAAACAGTGGCAAATTGATGGGTTATCGCTTCATCACACAGCTTTTTCAATTGAGGTTCGGTGGCATCTTGTTTTAATAGGGTGTGATCAATATAACTGTTTCTATTCATTACAAACTCCTTAGTATTTTTAGAATGTTGTGATTAGTATAACTGATGAATGAGAAAACTAATAGATAAAAAAAAGAGGCTATAGAAGATTTCTCTCTATAGCCTCTTTTTTAGATTAAATTAAACGATGAGGGTTAATTTAGTCTTTTTTAAAGCACATAAACCAGTCGCCAGCGCAAAACTTGCCATCACCTGGGTTAGCCATGCGATCACGTGCAATGGTTGAGGTAGCAGCAGGAGGCACGATGGTATCGTTACCTGGTTGCCAATCAGCCGGAATAGCCACGCCGTCTTTGTCAGACTTCTGCAGACCCTTAATAGCACGCAAAATTTCATCAAAGTTGCGACCCAATGCCATTGGATAGTAAATCATGGCACGGATTTTTCCTTGAGGATCGATAATGAACACCGCACGTACTGCTTGCTGGGTGGATTGGTTAGGCTGAATCATGCCATACTTATTAGCAACTTCCATCTTGATGTCATCAATGAGGGGGAAGTTTACTTTGATGTTTTTCAGTTTTTCAAGACCTTTCACGCCGGAAAAATCTAGCTCTTCAATCTTGCGCAACCATGCAATATGTGAAAAGAGTGAGTCTACAGATAAACCGATAAGCTCGGTGTTTAAAGCCTTAAACTCATCATGGCGTAAGGCAAAGGTCATGAATTCAGTGGTACAAACAGGGGTAAAGTCAGCTGGATGAGAAAACAACACAGCCCACTTTCCTTTATAATCATCAGGAAAGTTAATCACCCCCTGTGTGGTGTTAGCGGTAAAAGCTGGAGCAGCATCGCCAATTAAAGGCATCATGCGATATGTTTTCTCATTGCAACATTCGGTCTTTTCCATAATATATATCTCCTTAAGTTAAAACATAATAAATTTGTTTAAAAATATCTGATTTAAAGGCATTTTTTACATATACCCTTAAAGTAAACATTTTTATCTTTAATAAAAAATCCTGCCATCTCAGGTGCTTCCACCGCTGACAACTCTACCGCAAAGTCATAAATAGTGCCACACACCTCACACTTAAAGTGTCCGTGATCGTCTAATAATACATCATAGCGCACCTCTTTGTCTTCAATGGTTATACTACGAATAAGCCCATGCTCTTCCAAAATATTCAACGTGTTATACACGGTGGTACGCGCCAAAGTAGGGATAGAAGGCTGTAATGCCCCAAATATATCCTCAGCCGTGGGATGAGCAAAATGACCGCGCATATATTCAAAAATTTTAACACGCTGAAAAGACGGCTTCACTCCCTTATCACTTAACTCTTGGCTAATTTCATGCAGCATTCGTTATCCTCTATAAGTACTAACTAGTAAAAACTAATGATTACAATTCAATAGTAGTACCAAATTAATTTTATGTCAAGTCCCCAAATGACACCCTATTCTTTTGTCTTTTTTAGTGCTATTTTTACTCCATAGGAAAGCCTAACAGTTCTTTATAAGTGCGCTTTTCAATGGAGGAATGGGTGATGCCCAGCTCTAACAAGGCTGAGAGCACTCCTTCTCGGGCCAGAGACAAGCTTTCAAAGTCGCAAGGGGACGGAAGAATAGTTTCAATCTCAATAAAAAATCCTAATCCTTCAATCTCAATAAGTTCATAGCTCAACTCTTCGTAGCAAAACAACTCAACAATTTTAGTTTTTTCAAAGCTTTGTTTGAGTCCTAGCGCTTTGAAAAAAGCCTTCACATGATACCCATTATCCGCCTTAAACTCAACCTCTTGATTAGTCTCAATTCCTTCATAACTGCGCCTGTTTTTAAAGGTGATGATGACATTATTACTGCTATCCACCGACCGCACTCTTACTCGTTCAATGGGTGAATGGGTTTCTTGAAAGTAGCAATCTTTTTGAATGTAGCGTCCTCGAAATGTCCCCATATCTGGGAGGATTTTCCGTAAATGAGCATACTCTTGCTTGCTTAAATTGGCTTTAACTTCAACCTCATACATATAAAGAATCCTCTTTTTTTGTTTATTTAAAAACTGCCATCACTGGCAAATGATCACTAAACCCTTGTGTACTTTTTACACCAAAGGCATGAGGGTGTATCGCCCCCTCATACCGGCTATCTGGCACGACCAGCCATTCAAAACCAACCGGAAACATCTCCACAAACCGTAACTTCGTACCGCTTATCAACGACTCTGATAACAAAAATCCATCAAGTGCTGTCCATTCACCTCTAAAGGCATAACTCCCCGTAACAGGCTCACCCTGCTCTCTTCTTTGCCTCGCTAACGCAGGCCATGGATTAAAAAACGTCTCTTGCCCTTCTTTGGCACTCATGAGAAGAGATTGTGCTACCTCATTATTCTCAGGCGCTGCCAAGTTTAAGTTAAAGTCTCCTGCCATCACAAGTGGCATCTCCCCATACTCATCCACCAACCGTTGCCCTGAAAGTCCCATCTGCCTTAGCACATGTTGCCTGCTTGCCACATTAGCAGCACTACGCTGACTGGGTAAATGACTGGTAATTACCCCCACATTTTGCCCTTTTATTGTTAGCACCACAGATAAAATAGACCGCAAATCTTTGTGCTGGGCGGTGGACGGATTAAAAACCTCTACCGCCATAATAGGATACCGTACCAGCATTCCCACGCCAATAGCCTGATTCGGTTCTTTTGTAAATAGCACTTGCATATCCTTTAAAGAAGGTGTATTCTCAACCAAAGCTTTTACTGCTTTTTCATTTTCTACTTCTTGTAAAAAAACCACTCCTAGTTTACCGTATTTTCGGTTAATTTGCTCAAAAACTGTTGTCAAATTCACCAAATGCTGTTCATACAAAGCCTGTTCATACGCCCTAAACTCTGCATACTCAGAGCCATCGGTAACCTCATCAAACAAATTTTGCACATTATAGGTCAAAAATCTCGTATCATTGTGCCTTATTTGGCAGGAAAACAAGATCCCTACCAACACAAAAAGTATCCACCTCGTTTTATCACACATTGTATTTTCCCTTAACACTCTTTTTATTAAGCAACACATTTCGCTTCTTGTCAAGATTTAAAATAAAATATCCGATTGACTTTACCCTCTCTTTCCATCATTATAACAGCTATGAGTTATGAAGTTACCGCCACGCGGTGCCGCCCGAAATCATTTAGCACCATGCTAGGTCAAGAGTTCGTCGCCACCGCCATCAGTCAAAGCATCGCAGCCGGCAACATCGCCCATGCCTATCTCTTCACAGGACCTCGTGGTGTGGGTAAAACCAGCAGTGCTCGCATTCTCGCAAGCTCTCTTAACTGCCTCAGCAGCGATGTACCCGTCTCCCCCCCCTGTGGACAATGCACCAACTGTCAAGAAATTGCCTCAGGGAATAGTATGGATGTGATTGAAATTGACGGAGCGAGCAACACCGGTGTGAACGATGTGCGCGAAATTAAAGATGAAATCCTCTTTCCGCCCTCCCACGCTCGTTACAAAATTTATATCATCGATGAAGTGCACATGCTCTCATCTGGGGCTTTTAATGCTCTTCTTAAAACCATTGAAGAACCCCCTGCCTATGTTAAATTTATTTTTGCCACTACCGAGACCCATAAAATTCCCGCCACAATCAAAAGCCGTTGTCAACAATTTAACTTTAGGCTCATCGACAGTTTGCTCATTAAACAAGCCCTTGAAAAAGTGGTGCAAGAAATGAATGTGCAGGCGGATGATGCCTCTCTTTTTTGGCTAGCCAAAGAAGCCAAAGGCAGTATGCGCGATGCCTACACCCTCTTTGATCAAGTGCTAGCCTTTTGTGGCGATCACATCACCTTAGAACAAATTGAAGAGAAAATCGGGCTGGTCGGCATTGCCGAACTTAACCACCTGCTTAACCTCTGTCTCACCCACCAAGGTGCCCAGGCGCAAGAACGCCTCGAATTGCTCTTTAACAAAGGCATCAGTGTCGATCAATTCATCTCAGACCTCTGTGACTATTTTCATGCCCTCATGCTCATTAAACACGGGGTTACCAAAACATCTCTCTTAGGTTTCCCCTTAAGTCAATTCGATTCAAACGTCCTATTAACCCTCTCTATCTCTAACATAGAGAACATTTTAAGTAAACTTTTTCTTCTCTATCGCGATCTCAAATTCAGCATCAACCCTAATTTTGAACTGCGGCTACTCATTAGCCAAATCTCCCACATCGAGAGCCTCATTACACCCGAAGAACTTTTGGCACAAATCGCTCAGCTTAAATCTGTCATTCAAAATAGCTATCAAAACGCTGCTACCTCAGCCCCAGCTGTTGTTGCCCTCGCCACCACCCCTGCTTTACCATCATGGAACGAAGCAACCCTACAAAAACAAGTGGGAGACAGCCTAAAACGTACCGAACCCACATTATCCACCCATTTGTCCCAAACCGCCCCATGGCAGGTGAAGGGTCACACCATCACTATTATCGCGAGCGGTATGCAGGCGGATGAAATCGACAGGAAAAAGCCCACCATCGTAGCACATCTTAAAGAATTTACCGATAATAATGATTGGCAAATCATTATTAATCGCTCTACATTAGCCAGCACCCCAGCACCCCAGAGTGCTGAGGAACTGTTAATCAATACTTTTAATGGAGAAATAGTAAAATGAACCCTTTAAACATGATAAACCAACTAGGAAAAATTAAAGAACTTGCCAAAGTGATGGGACCCAAGCTAGAAAATGCCCGTCTTGTCGGCGAAGCTGGTGGTGGCATCGTAAAAGTTACCCTTAACGGACGTATGGAGTGCCTCAACGTGTTTATTGATCCCATTGCTGTTGACCCCCGTGATGTTGCCATGTTGCAAACCCTTGTTCAAAGTGCCTATACTGATGCCCATAATAAAGGCAAAATTATGCTACAACAAGAAATGACAGAAAATAATTTAGAAACCTTTGCCAGTTTTTTAAAATAAAAAAAGCGGTCGCTTCTTTAACGACCGCTCTTCCTCAACTCTATTCCCCTATCCTATTTACACAAACCTAGCCAGCACCTTAGCAACACCATCTTCAGCATTGGTACAAGGCGTGACATTCTCCACAATCTCTTTTAGTTCATCAATGCCATTTTTCATCACATAGCCATGCCCCATTAAGGTCAACAGCTCTTTATCATTGGCTTGATCCCCAAAAGCGTAGGCCTCATCAGCTCCTATATCCCATTTTTTTAACAAAGCCTGGGCTGCCCTACCCTTATTAACCCCTTTGGCTACCACCTCAAGAAAATTAGTATGGCTAAACGCTAAATCCACCACATCACCCAGCTGTGCCTCAATGATAGGCTTTAGCTCACACAGCCGCTCATGCTCACCCAAAAACATCCATTTACTCACACCATCAAGAGGCACTGTATGATTATCATAAAACTCCACCTCAAGACCCGAGGTAGCCTCATACCCAGATCTATAAAACTCTAAAAAAGAGTCCCCCCGATGATGTTCAAACGAAGCAAGGCGACCATAATTGTAAAACTGCCCATAAACACTCATTCTGGAACCAAAATCCATCAGTTTCTCAGCAATGTCGACCGCCAAAGGGAAAAATTCAATCACCTTATCGCCATCCACCACCATCGCCCCATTGCAACAAATCAATGGCTCAGTCAACCTAAGTTGCTTGTGAAATGGCAACATAGTGGTCGATGGCCGCCCACTCGCCAACACAAACCGTACCCCTTTAGCACGTAATTTACTCACCATTTCTAGCGTATACTCACTCACCTTATGCTCATCGTTTAATAACGTCCCATCCATATCACTAAACACTACTTTCATCTCTTTTCTCCCCTCATCCTCTACCCAAACTGCTTCAAAATGCCATCAATGCGCTCTTTATCATAATAGTAACTCATACGCCTCTCTTGTTCTACCAAAACCTGCCCCTTAGGCGCCTTTTTAGCTCGCTTTAAGTGCTTAACCTGTGTGGTTTGCACCACCACCTCAGGCTGTCCACGAACACTGCTAAAGTGCTGCGCCAAGGCACACGCCCCCAACACCACCTCATTGGACGGCTGTTTATTCCGCTGCGTTTTAATCAAAACATACCCGCCTGAATGCCCAAAGACATGAAACCAATAGTCTAACCCTCGGCTATGCTCACGCAGCAAGCGATCATTCTCATCCGCATTACGCCCTATTAGTACTAAAAATCCTTTAATCTCGCAACTCAACCCCACTCGTGGCTTAGTATTAGGCTTTACAACCTTTTTATGTGCACCACCCAAAGGCCACACCCCAGCAGTTAACGCCTGATGTTCTTGCTCGTGCAGTTCCATTGCTCGTTGTGCCAGCTCCGTGGTTTTTTGAGCCAACAGCTCCTCTTTACGCTGTTGCTTTTTGTTCTTTTCATAACACAAATGAGCGCTTTTTATCAGGTTTTTACCCACAGGGTTAAGATACGCCAGCCATTCATCTGGCACACACTTCTCCCCATCTACTTGCGACCCCAGCGTCAACAGCCCATCACCTATCTCCTTATAGCACGGAGCTTGGGCATACTCCGCCTTTAACTGCGAACAACGTTGCTGTTCTCCTGTGTTTTGTCGCAATTTTTCAGCAAAATAAGCCTTTATTACCTCTTCTACTGGCGGTTTTGCTCCCAGCTCTTGAGTTACCCCATACAACTGACGTATCTGCTCACTCACCGTGCCATCATTCACAAACCGTTGCTCATAAAGGTTTTCGCTTCGATCTTTAGGTTTGGGTAACCCAAGCACCTCACCACTAATTTCTCCGCTTTTGGGACGGCGATAAAAGCAATCAACAATCGACCAGTCTTCATGACACAAAAAAATGTTAGACCTTGGACCCCACAAGCGCACCACCAACATAAACCGACTATCTTCATGTTTCACGTGAAACATCACCAACCGTTCGTATTCATATTGATACACACGTTCTACCAAAAATGGGGTTATATGGGCATTCAAACACTGCATAAAACGCAACGGCTTAGCTCGTTTTGCCCCCAGCCCCTGTGTTCTTGCCAAAAAAGAGGCACTGTTCATAGAGATCAAAACATCCACATTTTGCCCATCTTTGGCAAAACGTAAGGCTAAGGAGCTGTAATCACTTTGATTTATTTTGATTAAATGGCTCCCTGTTAGCTGCAGCTCGTTCAGTACTGCATTAATTTCCGCTGTATTCAATGAAACCATTTTTATGCTCACCTGCTACTCCATGTTTCGTATGCGTTCAAGCAATGCTAAAAAAATAGCATCCTGCTCCATTCGCGCCTTTGGCTTGTGATTGTCCGCCGTAGACTCTTTAATGACAGGGGCAAAATTGTCCACAACCTTGGCTTTTATATCAAAAATGTTGAGCGTGGGATACGCTAAACGCAACTTTATCAAAAGCTGTGGGCGTTTCATCATCAACAACTGTAAATGAGCACTGTGTGCTACCTCTACCAGCACCAATCCATCTTGCACATCTTTTATACGGCTGTTCGCAGCCAGCTGTTTGCCTACTATTTTATCCCAAGAAAGACCGCTGCGTTTGTGGCGTTTTTTTTGTTGATCAAATTGGGTCAGACCTTGCAATAGGCGGTATAAAACATCACCAGCTTTGTGATAATCGAGATCGTCGGCATCAAACTCGAACTCTTCATCGGTGTACACGCTAAAAAAGCCCCTTTATATGACTTAACTTGCCTCTTGCCATACCATACCTCAAAAACCGTTGATCATCGCGAAATTGGGCTGTTTTTTGTGGTAAAAAGGCATAATACACCTGCCTATACGATGGCATATTCTCCATAAACCGCTGCGTGTGGTCAGAATCTAGCTCTAGCAGCACATCATCGAGCAAAAGAATAGGCTTTTCTTCGGTGTATTCAGAGACCAATTGGGCAGCTAAACTTTTCATAACTAAGGATACCACTCTTTTTTGTCCTGTGGATAAAAAACTGGCAAATTCAAGCGAACCTCGGCACAATGTGTAGCGATCACGATGCGGACCGTGCAGGGTCATACCTTGTTTTAGCTCTTGCTCTTTTTTCTGCTCCAAAAAACTTTCAATATCTCCAATGGTTTGCCCTCGCCAACCCGGCTGATACTCAAAATGCAAATAAAGCTCTTCATTACTGATTATGCTGAGCAAATCATTAAACCGTTGATTAAAGTCTACCAATAACTGGCTACGATAACTGTTTAAACTAAAACCATGTTGCACGAGTTGTTGATTTAACACTGTTACCATGCTGGTACTACGTTGCTTTAGAGCACTGTTTTTTTGCTTTAAAATATGCGTGTATTTACGCAACACATCCACATAGCTGGGATACAGTAGGCTTAATAGTTGATCAAAAAAGCGCCGTCTTATCGACGGCTCACCGTCTGCTAACACAAGGTCATTATTCACAAAGGCCACACAGGGGTAACGGTGCAATAACTCTTTGCGATCTTTAACTAGTTCGTTATTACGCTTGATGAATTTTTGCCCTTCTTTTTTTCCTACAGCCAGTTTATCTACTCCATAGGTGTGTGCAAATTGCCCAATCACTGCAAAATCAGAGAGACCAAAGCGAGCTAATTTGTCCTCTTTGGTCTCTCTAAAACTGGCACTTAAACTCATAAAGTACACAGCCTCTAAAAAATTAGTCTTCCCTTGCCCGTTTGATCCCTCAATCACTATTTGTTGTGCATCAAGCAACACCATTTCATCAGCTAAATTTCTAAACTGATAAGGCTTAAGGGATGTGAACATTTTTAGGGTGTGTCAAGTTGCATTGGCATTACAATATGAAAATAATTGCCTTCAGGTTCACAAGACAAAGTGATCGCTTTATCCGAATGAGTAAAGCTGAAAATCACAGTATCTGTGGTGCAACTGTTTAAAGGGGCAATTAAATAGTCAAAATTTAAAGCAAAAGGCATACTCTCCCCATCATAATCTATCGTAAGGGTTTCCTTTGCTGTACCCATTTTATTTTCTTCCACACTTAATTCAAAGGTGTTGTTTTCAATTCGGCAAAACATCCGCTTAGATTTATTGTCTGCCATAAGAGCCACCCGCTTAATAGCTTGTTTGAACTCGTTTTTGTTTAAAATAATTTGATAAGCTTGGCTTTCTGGTATAACCCTCTTATAGGCCGGAAACTGTCCTTCAATAAGGCTTGAGGCAATTTTCACATTATCTACGCGCACATAGATGTGTTTATCTTCAATGGCTAAAGAAAGCATTCCTTGCCCATAACTTAAGTCTTTAATCATCTGTAAAAATTTAGCAGGCACAATCACACCCTTAAAATTAGGCAAATCTTCTAATGGACTCTTAATTAATGAAAGTCGACGACCATCGGTAGCCACCATAATCAACTGATCATCTTCTTGCTCTAAGTAAACACCATTCATAAAAATTCGTGTTTCATCATCCGATATAGCAAAAATGGTTTGAGCAATCATTTCCATTATCATTTTTTGAGGCACAGAGAAAAATTTATTATCACTGGGGTCGTTTGCCCAAGGAAAGTTATCAGGTGATTGAAACTTCATAGAAAACTGAATATTGGGATGATTAATGATGGATATGGACACATTATTTTCCTCCGTAGCTAAAACAATATCTCCTTCAGGTAACACTTTTAGCACAGCTAAAAACTTATCACAATAGATAGCTATTTTCCCTTCCTCTTGAGTTGTAACAGGAATTTGTGTTTCAAAACGTAATTTTGCGTCTGTGGCTTTAATAATCAATTGATCATTTTCTGTTTCTAAAAGCACGTTTGAAATAATAGAGATTGTATTTTTTTGGGTTACCACTTTTTGAGCTGATTGGATCTCTTTTATTAAAATTTCTTTATTACAGGTCAACTTCATTTTTCTTTATCCCCATTTTGGCGTTACTCTATAATATTTTATAGAATTTTATGATTATTCTTATTAGGTAACTATTTCTGTGTTTATCTTACCTATTTCTTTACCTTGAAATAATTAAACTTGTGTGTAAGTGCTTTCTCTTTTTTACTCACTTATCCACATACACACATCACTTCTCTTTTATACACCATTTATCCCCCCTTATTCAACATACTCTTTTAGCTTTTAGCTATTTTCGCTGCTTTCTTTTACCGATCGGATAAGGTTTCGTATGGTGGACTCAAGACTTGGATCGATAAGTTTGAGTTCTTCTATCTTTTGGCATGAGTGCATCACTGTGGTGTGGTCGCGCCCCCCAAACTCTAGTCCTATTTCGGTTGTGGATAGATCGGTGATGGTTCTTAGTATATACATAGCCAGTTGGCGTGGATGCACTATAGCCTTGGTTTTACGTTTGCTCTTTAAATCGGTGATAGAGACATTAAAGTAGTCGGATATTATGCGTTGTACTTTAGCAGCTGATACTGTGCCCTGAGGGCTGTAGGAGCCAGCAAAAGAGGCTTTTAGCCGTGCTGTGCTGGTGGTTAGGGTTATTTTCTCTCCCGTTAGGTCTGCATAAGCATGAATGCTTGTAATAGCAGCTTCTAAGTCCCGCACATTAGTTTGAATGGTGTTAGCAATTAGTTCAATCACTTCAGGCGGAAACACTTTTTTTTCGATTTCTAATTTTTTTTGAATGATCGCCACTTTGGTTTCAAAGGTGGGTGGTTGCAAGTCGACTGTAAGTCCGCGGGTAAAACGGCTGGTAAGGCGATTGCTAAAATTTTGCAACTCACTTATGGGTCGGTCGCAGGTGAAAATAATCTGCTTTTTAGTAGCATACAGTTCATTAAAAATATAAAATAATTCATTCTGTGTCTCTGTCTTTTTTTGCAGTAAATGAATGTCATCCATTAATAACACATCAGCATTGCGGTACTTTTCACGAAACGCTTCAGGAGAGTTACCACGAGTGTGACTGGCTAGCTCATGATACATTTTTTCAGCCGAAATAAAGATTATTTTGGTACTGGGGTCATGGTCGTAAATGTAATTACCTACCGCCTGCATCAGGTGGGTTTTACCAAGCCCCACGCCCCCATAAATGAGACAGGGGTTGTATTGAGTGCCGGGCTTTTTGGCAATAGCCAAGGCAGCATTGTAAGGATATAGACTGTTGTCTCCTGCAATAAAGGTTTCAAAGGTGTAGGACAAAGAAAGCTCGGCTGGTCGCTCGTTGGCTTCTATCGGAGCTACCAGCTTTTTAGGGCGTTGCACCACGTTATTGTCCACCACCTCCTCTACAACACTCATAATAACATTTTTTACCACAAATTCAACGGTGATGGGGGTGCCTTCAATCAAGCTCAAGTACTCTTCCATCTTTTCTTTATAGCGTTCTTCATAGCGATCGCGATAGTAACGCGAAGGGGTTTGAATCTCTAATATGCCTTTAAGAAAAGAGCAAATGTTCATACGTTCTTCACAACCAATGCGTTCAGCATCGCTTATTTCGTTTTGTTCTGCCAAATGACGTAGGGTTTCTTTGATCTCTGTGTTGTCTGTAAACATAAATACACCTTGTTTATCGTAGTTATCAACAAACTATCCACAACTAAACTTTATACCACTTGCTGCCGATATAAGAGTATTTTTACTTATATCATTGTATGTAAAGGAAATAAGTAAAAATAAAGTTGATTGTTTCACTGTTTCTTAAGAGAAGTATAACAAAAAAATAGTAACAACACAAGTTATCCACAGGCAAAAGTTATTTTTATGTTAGGTTGTGCATAACTTTTTAAGGGGTAACTTTGTGCATAAAAAAAATAGGAAAAGCCTTTCTTTGTTTTTCAGGAAGATGTGTGTATGGTGATGCCTTGCCCAATGAGCCTGAACGAAAGTACGGCAAAAGCGATGAACAGGCTAGGGGCTAAGGTTAAATGAGGATGAACCAGTAGAAGGTTTTTCGCCTCATACAGGCTGTATCCCCAGCTGGTGTGCGGTGGCAACACGCCCATACCCAAAAAGCTTAAACTTGCCTCACTCAGAATGATGGTGGTGGCGGTTAAACTAGCGGTGGTGAACAAAACGGGACGAATACTAGGCAGAATATGCCACCATAAAATGATGAGCGGAGGCTGCCCCATGGTGATAGCCATCAACACAAAGGATTTTTCTTTATACTGCATAATGGCAGAGGACGTGATCCAAGCAAAGCGTGGAATGAGTAAAAAGCCTAGCACTAGGGCGGTGTTGAGCAACCCCGCCCCCGCTATACTTATGACCAGCAATGCTAACAAAATAGCGGGAAAGACCATAATAATTTGTAGAACAAGGGTGATAGCCCCCCTCCAGAATCGATGACCCAACTGCAACACAATGCCTAAAACCATACCAATAATGGCGCTTAAATTTAAGGCAATCAGCACCACTTGCAAGCTGGAGACACTTGCAATCATCATACGGCTGAGTAAGTCACGGCCAAAGAGATCGGTGCCTAAAAGATGTGTCCGTGATGGTGGCATTAGGCGGTGTTCACTCACCATCAAGAGAGGGTCATGGGGAGTCCAAAACTGACTGAGCAGGGCGATAAAAATTAGCAACCCCAAGAGGCTAAGCCCTATGACAAACTGGCATGTCTGTGGTTTTTTCATAAAGGATGGCACACCCGAGGATCAACCCAGTAGTAGATGTTTTCAGTTACAATTTGCAACGCCATAACAGTTATTACAAAATAGAGGCTGATGGCTTGAATGAGGGGAAAATCTCGGCTGTTAATAGCATTAAGCAACAACGAACCAAGGCCAGGGAGAGAAAATATCGATTCGATGATGATACTCCCCCCCAGTAAGTCGATAGAAATAAGCCCTAAAGTGGTGATACTCGGGATAAGCCCCCCTTTTAAACTATGCCGAAAGAGCTGTGAAGGACGACGAATGCCCAAGGATGTGGCATTTTTAAGATAACTTTGTTTCATCTGCGCACGCCACTCTTGGGTGAGATAACGACTTAAATAGGCACTGTTGCCTATAGCTAAAGCTAAGGCTGGCAACAAAAGAGAGGTGAACCCCGTATTTTGGGCATAAAGACTAAATAGTGGCCATTGAATAGTGAAAAGATAAATAAGACCTAAACCTAGTAAAAATTGAGGAACGATAAGAATACTAGAGTTAACCCCTGCGAGGCCAAGATTTAATAAAGGATTTGAGAAAGCGGTTTGTAGTGTGGCATCAAGCATGGTGAGCAGGCAGGTGAAAAACAGGGCTAACAGAGCTAAGCTTGAGGTTACTTTGATAGGGTTTTGTAATAATTGAGCCACAGGGCGTTGATAGCGCAATGATGTGCCTAAATCACCTTGTAACATGTGCATAAACCATGACCCAAAACGCCATAAGAGAGGCTGATCAAGTCCGGTGGCTTGGCGATAGGCCAGTAATTGGAGTTCATCAGCCTCTACCCCTAATGCCAAATGGGCGGGGTCGCCCGGCAACACATTAAAAGTGAAAAAGATGCACAAGGTAGCTAATAAACCTAAGCACAGAGTGTAAATTAGCTTTCTTAGGGGCACCGGTGTCATGGCATTTTACCAGTTAATAGCTGTAATCACTAACCCGAAATACTTTTACAGGATAGGTTTTTACCCCTTTAAGCTGTCTGTTGGCTACTAAGGCTAAGCTTGGATCATATAAAAACACCGCCACGGCATCGTCAGTTAGTAACTGTTGAGCCTGCTTAAGAAGCATGGTTTGGATTGCAGGATCTGAGTTTCGACGAGACTCCTCAAGCAACACATCAAACTCTGCATTGCCGTAGTTCATAAAGTTATAAAAACCTGAGGGGCTAAAGCGCACCAATTGCTCGTAGGGGCTAAGCTTGCCGGTCAAGCCAATAACAGTAGCCTCAAAGTTGCGGTTGGAATGCACATCATCTAACCAAGTTGCCCACTCAATAGGATCAATAATAACCCGCACACCTACTAAGGCCAGCTGGGCTGCCAACACTTGGGCTGCATCCACATGGGCTTTGTAGTTACTAGGCACACGAAGGGTAATCGTTAGCCCCTCAGGGTAGCCCGCTTGTGTTAAAAGCTCGTGAGCTTTTGCTCGGTTGTAAGGGTAAAAATTGATGAGATCGTGATTATACGTAGCGTCCATTACGGGCGAAAGACCGGTATCCAGTAAAACACCATCGCCATTGAACACAAGATCCAACACTTGCTGTTTATCAATGGCGTAGTTAAAAGCTTGACGCACTAAGGGGTTATCAAAAGGAGTGCGTGCGTTATTTAAAGCTAACAAAATGGTGAGATTTTGCGGAGCTGGCACCACTTGCAATTGATTTTTCATTTTAGAGGACAATACCGAAGCATCTACCTCTGCCACCAGATCAAGCGAACCTCCTTGCACCGCCATCACCGCCGCTAGCGACTCTTTGGCAACAATAAAGTGAGCTTTTTCAAAAAAAAGTTCGGTTTCGGGGTTAAAGTAATTAGGGTTACGCTCAAGCACAATTATTTGCCCAGGTGTGTAACTGCTAAACACATACGAACCACTGCCTATAGGGTGCTGTGCCTGATTGTCATAACCCATAGGGGCTATCCAAGTGGAGCTGAGTAAATAAGGAAAACTTGCATCGCTGGCACTCAAGGTAAAGCGCACGGTTAAGTCATCTAGGGCTTCCACCTTACTGATTGTGCTGTAGGCCGAGCGTAATTTTTTGTATCGGTTAAAAGTATACACCACATCGGCACTACTAAGGCTTTGTCCATTATGAAAAGAAACGTTAGAACGCAAGCTGATGGTAAACACGGTGTTGTCATCATTAATCACTACATTTGTGGCTAGGTCGTTCACTAAATCACCGTTTTCAGTGTGGGTGAGTAGTGAACTAAACACATTATCAAAAATGGCGATGCTATCGGCCGCAATCATCACAAATAGATCTAAAGATTCAGGTTCAGCCCCCATGGCAATGCGCACCGTTGAGGGGTCGATTTGACTATCTTGAGCTTTGGTGTTGTTTTGGCAACCTAAAAAGAGCAGGAGGAGAGCCGTTAAGCTCACAAAAAAAGCACGTTTCATAAAAGTCTTCCTTTTAATGTTGTTTGATGAGAGCCTATGCGATGCCCTCGGCTTTAAAGATTGAATTTAAAAAACATAACATCGCCGTCTTGCACCACATACTCTTTACCTTCTTGGCGTAGGCGTCCTTTGCTTTTAATGGCAGCTTCGTTGCTCAGCTCAAATAGGTCGTTGCAGTTATACACTTCGGCTTTAATAAATCCTTTTTCAAAATCAGTGTGGATAACCCCAGCCGCCTGCGGGGCTTTGTCGCCCTCATGAAATGTCCACGCCCTGTTTTCGGTTTTGCCCACGGTAAAGTAGGTGCGTAGGTTGAGCATGTGGTAGGCTTTTTTGCTAAGCTGCTGCAACCCAGTGGTGGTGATGCCCGCTTCTTCTAAAAACATAACCCGCTCGTCATCGTCTTGCAGAGCACTGATTTCAGATTCAAGTTTGCCACACAGCACAATCACATCACGTCCTGTTTCTTTTGCCAAATTTTTTACGGCTAACACATGCTCGTTGTCTGCCACTAAGCCCGCTTCGTCAATGTTGCACACTAATAACTCGGGTTTTTGGGTAATAAGAAACAGCTCGGTAAGCAATTTATGCTGTTCGTCATTAAGGGTGAGAGTGCGCACAGGGTGACCCTCTTCAAGATGGGCTTTCACTATCAAGAGAAGGGGTTCTTCAAGGTTGGCACGCCCACTGATAGCTTTATCTGGGCTGCGTTTAGCCCGCACATTTTTTTCAAGGCGGTTACTCACGGTTTCCAAGTCGGCTAAGGCTAGTTCGGTTTCAATGATAGCAATGTCGTTTAGTGGATTCACTTTACCGGCCACATGAATCACATCACCGTCTTCAAAACAGCGCACAACATGGGCAATCATACCCGTTTGGCGAATGTTTGCCAAAAATTTGTTGCCTAAGCCTTCGCCTTTACTGGCTCCTTCCACCAATCCTGCAATGTCCACAAACTCAATGGTGGCAAACAGCTTTTTATCAGCAGGCACCAAGGTTGCTATGCGGTCAAGACGTTCATCTGGCACGTTTACGATACTTTTGTTGGGTTCTATGGTACAAAAGGGGTAGTTAGCCACTTCGGCCTTGGTGGCACTTAATCCACTAAAAATGGTGGATTTTCCCACATTGGGCAGACCTACAATTCCGCAATTGACACTCATGATTGTTTAGCTCCCTAGTTTAACTGGTGGCGTGATAGTTTGACACCTCACAGAGTAACAAATTATCTTCCCCCTGTCAATATTGCTATTATGTTGGCATGGTTTTGCAAAGGGTAGGTATGTGGGGGTGTAAAAAAATCAAAATTTTAGTAGGCAGGGGACTAAAAATGGGGTAGAATAACAATTACTACTACTTTTGGGAGATGAACAATGAACAACCAAGCCTTAGCTCAAGCAATTCTCGCACACCTTTCAGGAAGGGGAAATGTGGTCTCATTTACGCACTGCATGACACGTTTACGCATACAAGTAAAAAATTTAGACCAAGTAGATATGGAAGGGTTGATGGCATTAGATGGCGTGCTGAACGTGCAGTACGACGACACTTTACAAATTGTGATAGGACCAGGGCGGGTGCAGAAAATTTTTCGCCTGATAGAAACCCTGATGAATGAGAGCGGAGGTTCAGAAGATGCTAAACCTTTAGTGGAGGGCTGGCAACAAAACAAAGCCATACGGCAGAGCAGAGCGAAGCCTAGCCGTACCAAGCAAACCTTAAAGATAATTTCGGCTATTTTTATCCCTCTCATTCCGGCTATTATTGCTGCTGGGCTGTTTAATGGCTTTGCCAACTTGCTCTCCATGCTGGGTGAGAGTGGCGAAAATGATGCATTAAAGCTTGCCTCGTTGTTTTTTAAGTTGATTGGTGGGGCTTTTATGGTCTATTTTGCCATTTACGTCGGCATCACCTCCGCCCGTCAATTTGGGGCTACTGAGGCCTTAGGTGGCATGATTGGGGCTATCACGATTATGCCACAGCTCACAGGGTTGTCTCAAACCCTCACACAGCTCTCTTCTCTCTCCTTATATAATGCCGAAGTGCCGTTAAGCTCGGTGCTTATTGCCGGCAAAGGGGGCATCATTGGGGTTATTTTGGGTGTGTGGGTGCTATCGATTGTAGAGAAAAAATTGCACCAATGGGTGCCAGACGTGTTAGATCTTATTGTAACCCCTTTTCTCTCGTTACTTGTTTCGGCAGTGGTGTTGGTGGGTATTATGATGCCCCTTGCCGGCGTGTTGTCGGACGGGTTGATTTGGGGATTGGGTCTCATTATTGACTCACCGTTTGACGTGGTGCGTGTTTTTTCTGGCTATGTGTTAGCGGCCTTGTTTTTACCCATGGTGTTGTTGGGCTTGCACCATGGGCTTATCCCTATTTATGCCGTGCAGCTTGAGCAGATGGGCTATGTAACCTTGTTTGCCGTTCTTTGCATGGGTGGGGCCGGGCAAGTGGGTGCTTCCATTGCTATTTATTTAAAGGCTAAAAAAGTGGGTAACACCCGTCTGCGAAAAGTGATTTCAGGGGCGTTACCCGCTGGTATTTTAGGAGTGGGTGAACCGCTCATTTATGGGGTTACCTTGCCTTTGGGTAAACCCTTCATTACGGCTGGCTTAGGGGCTGGCTTTGGTGGAGCATGGGTTATGCTCTCAGGCGTTGCCACACAGTCATGGGGACCTGCTGGAGTGGCAGCACTGCCACTCATGACCAACTTATCCTCTATGATTAACTACACCACAGGGTTGTTAATCGCTTACGTTTTGGGTTTTATCATCACATATATATTCTTGAACAACGAAAGTGTGCGGACGGTGTAGTGATATAAAGCTTGACTTAAACGAGGAGAGCAAGGATGAAAAAGATGAGTTTGTTGATGCAGCTAATATTAGCCATCGGCATGGGTGTGATACTGGGCGTAACCATGGGGGCTATTTCCGGTTCTGTGGGTCCTGAGCAGCAGGTGTGGGTACAAATGCCTATTAGGATTTTGGCAACCTTTAATGGGTTATTTGGCAACTTTTTAAAATTTGTGGTGCCGTTGTTGGTGCTGTCTTTTGTTACCGTGGGCATAGGTCAGCTGGGGCAGAATGCTGGCAAAATGTTAGGGCTTACAGTGTTAGTGGCCTACAGCAGTACGGTTATTTTCGCCACGCTGTCGTTTTTATTCAACAGCATCACCTTTCCCATCATTTTGCAGGGGCAGTCTCTCTCAACAGATTTGCTCACTAACCCTGAAGACTTTTTGCTTAACAGCTACTTTAAAGTTGCTATGCCGCCCATTATGGATGTGGTATCCAGCTTGGTGTTAGCCTTTGTTTTGGGCTTGGGCATCACGGCGTTTGGGCAAGAAAACCCGCTTTATCGTGGTTTTGAGGTGTTTCAAAAAATAATCGAGCGATTGCTTTCAGACCTTATTATTCCCTTGTTGCCATTTCACATTTTAGGCGTGTTTGCCAACATGAGCTACAATGGACGTGCATTTGATATTTTACAAACCATGGCGGTGGTGTTTGTCATCGTTATTTTGTTCCATTGGGTTACCATCGGGTCGCTTTATACTATTGCGGGGAGCTTGAGTAAACGCAATCCATTAAAAATGATTAAAACTATGTTACCCGTTTATGGGGCAGCCATCGGCACGCAGTCTAGCGTGGCAACCATTCCGGTTACTTTAGCACAGGTTAAAAAACTCGGTGTGCCTAGCGAAGTGGCTAACTTTACAGTGCCGCTTTTAGCCACCATTCACATGCCTGGTAGTGCCATCACCATTGCTTCGTGTGCCTTGGCTTTGGCGTATGTTTTAGATTTTCCTGTAACCTACATGCAGATGCAGACCTTTATTTTGATGGCGGGCATTATGGCTGTGGCAGCCCCGGGCACTCCTGGGGGGGTTATTATGGCAACCCTTGGGGCATTGGCTACTTATTTGGGCTTTAATGAAGTGATGTTGTCGTTGATGATTGCTCTTTATTTAGCACAAGACTCCTTTGGTACGGCTACTAACGTAACCGGTGATGGAGCTATTACGGTGATTGTAACGCGCATTATGGGGCGTAAATTGGAACCACAGCAAGTGAAAGAGGTTATCTAAATATCAAAAAATATAGCTGGCTTTGATCGAGCAACGCTGTTACTTGACAGGGCTAGCTAGCCTACTCTATGCTTACAGATATGCGAAGGCGTGTGAGTTTTTAGGGGGCTTAAAAGTGGCGATGCGAAAATTTTTGGGTGTGTTTATCCTTATGGTGAGTGTGCCGCATTTTGTTGCCAGCCAAAACCAGAGTGTTTTTCAAAGCGAAAACATCACTTATTGGGCTGTGGGCGTAAAAACTGGATTGGGAATGAACATGGCACTGGGTGATTTGGGGCGAACTGGTCCCAAACCTTCACTTAAAGGCAATGTGGGGGTGTATGGCGAGTATAGCTTTAATCAATACATGGCGCTTTATTCAGCCCTGATGGTGGGCATAAACACCGGCTTTACCCGCGATAATTATAGCCTGCACTGGACAACGTTGGATTTTGATCTCATGTTTAAAGGGCGTTTACCGGTCAACTCTTGGTACACCGCCACGCTCGGCTTAGGTTACACTGTCTCCACCGGCATGGGTTCTCTACGAGAAGTCTCAAACGGGGTGGAACGGAAAATCAACTTCCCCGATTATCGATTAAATGCCGTATTACAGGGTGTTGTGGTAGAGATAGGCAACGAGTTTACTTTACCTGTGGGCTACATCACCGTGGCTTTACGAACTGACTGGCGCTTTATCCCGTTGTTCAAACAGGTGCCTTATACCGACTATGATTTGCGCACCGGATCGGTGCATTTGCCCTTTGGTCTTATGCTGTCTTATGGTTTTAAGTTTTAAGGTAAGGTTAGCCTGTGGCTAGAGGAGCAGTTCGCCATTATGTTATGGCAGGGTTGTTGTGGCTTGCCATTGGTGTGGGGTCAGGCTATTGGCTTTCATGGCAGCAGCAAAAAAAGACACAACAGCAGCAAACCATGGCTCATGCTCAAACACAATTGATAGCAATGGGGCGCATTATTTCGGTTAGACAGCGTTTTAGAGCAATTATACATATTGAAAATAGTGATAAAATAGGACAAATAGGCTCTTTTGGGGGCTTTACCACGGCTACCACTCGGCTTTTGTTGGTGGTGCATTATAACGTGTTGGCAGGGATTGATCTGCACGAAGGGTTTAGTATATACCTTGATGAAAAAACCAGTGAGCTGGTGGTGAGTCACCAAGGCGCTCGCATTTTTGAGGTGAACGCCGACCACACAAGCATTGAACAGTTGATAAATTTTTCACGCTGGCGAACGGTGTCACTGCAAGATTTTTTGCCGACTATTGCTGAACATCGCATGCAGGTAACCAAAGATGCGCTTGCCTCAGGCGTGCTGATTCAAGCTACCAGTGTGGGGCAAAGGGTATTGCGCCAGTGGTTAGCAGAGCAAGGCTTTAACAAGATACGCTTTGAGGTCGTGGATCTATGAGATTTTTAAAAGGGTTATTTTTTGGGTTTGTGCTTGCCTTATTGGGGCTAGTTGGTTACTTTTGGTTAAATAAAACGGGACTAGGCTTAACTTTTGTTAAATCTCAGTCCACCGTGCAGGGGCTAATCCATTTGGAGGTCTCGCAAGATTTGACACAAGTGGAAGGGCTACAACTAGTGAGTGAGTTTATCTTTCCTTACGATTTTATTACCACCCCCTACCCCAACTGGAGCCTTTTGGCTTTAAAAGACCCCCGACTGCACAGTGCGCTTGAGCGTGAGCAAATGGTGTTTTTTGATGCGGTGCGAGCCTGTGGTTATGACCTAGCTTTGCGCCGTGATGAGTTTTTTTTGGTGCGGGTAAAAGCTGGTTTGGGCTATGATTTTTTAAGTGAACAGGAAGCTGCTTATCCTTGGGAGTGGTGGCATACAGAGCTGTACAGAGCTTTACCGGAGATGCAAGTGCTTTATTTTATGTTGGATGATAGCCTTTATTTGCAGAAAAGATTTGTAAATAGTCAAATTGATGCCTTTACATGGCGATGTTTGATTGAGTATCTTGAGCCAAAACTGTATAATAAGATGATCACAGCGGATGTGAAAGAACAGGCAGCCCACAATGTGGCACAACTAATAGATGCTATGCGGTTACCCTGAAACAAGTTATTTTTTAATAAAAAATGGAGAGTGTTAAATGAGATCTATAATGTTAGCAATGGTGCTGAGTGTAACCAGTTTTGCTTTATATGCGGATAGAATTGTGTTAAATGAACCGGTGGCTATTTATTTAGACTTTGCTGATGGCACCTTTGGTCATAGCCTTCACCGAGATCAACTGTGGACTGTGAATGAAACGTCCTTTAGACGTAGCCAATCCTTTGCCGTGAGTAGTGATATAAACAGTTTTTTAACCGCTGTTGTGATTAATAAGAGCGTGATCACAGAGCTTGAGCGTCGGTTTGCCAAAGAGGGTAATATTATTAATTCTGGGGAGTATCAAATAACCATGAACACGGTTTTGGCTGCACGTTCGGTTACCCCCATCACTGTTTATCGCTTTCAGAGCCGTCGCACGGGGTTGGATGTGAGTTTTAGTGTGGATCGAGCTCCTGCTAGCATGTTTAATATTATTAACCGAGTGTATAGTGATGATGCGTTCTGGCGTGGTGAGGTGGGTGACGTGTATCGTAACAACTTCATCATACGCGTTCATGCTGCCCACAATTTGAGTGAGCCATGGCATCAAGATGTGCGGTTTGCTGATGCGATGTTGGTTGCCACGATGCTAGGCGATATGGAACAACAGTTATGGGGCATCCATGATGGCAATGGTCTTCTTTCTAAAGCACTCTCTTTGACTTCTAAATAAGCGCATATATGAGCGATTTACCGCTCGCCTTGCAGCAAGACATGCTAGCTTTTTCCATGGCGGAAGATCGGTTTGAGTACTTGCGGCTTTGGTTGTCTCGCTGTGGTATAAAGGGTAAAAAGATAGAGCTTGCAGGAAAGCGCCATCTTTTGGTTCGTTTTGAGCAAGACGACTACAGAGCTGATCAGCCTATTAAAATTTTTGTGGCACACTATGATAAAGTGCCTGGTAGCCCTGGTGCAAATGACAACGGGGCTGCCGTGTTTGCCTTGCTCTGCCATGCGGGGCGCTTGGCTTTTGATAAAACCCACGGCAATGTGCAAATTTTATTTACCGACGGGGAAGAAATTCAGGGCGAAGCCATCACCACGCAGGGGGCTTATCAGCTGGCAGCCTTTTTTAGGCGTGGTGGGGTGGAAAATTGTCAGTTTTATGTGTTCGATATGTGTGGTATTGGTGATTGCCTCACCATTGGCGGGGCCGGTACGGTGGTATTGGGGCAGGCGTTAGCGCACCACCGTGTGTCGCCTGCGTTTCATGATCATGCTCTTGAGGTGATTGTTAGAGGGGAAGAGTTGCTCAAAAGCTTTCAAGGTCGCCCCGTGGACTGGGTCTATGCATCTTTTTCGGACGACTTGGGTTTCTTACTTAATGGCTACTCGTCAGTCTTTTTTTCGGTTTTGCCCACCGCTGAGGCAGCTGTGGGCTATGCCAATTGGCAGGCGGTACAGAGCAATACACTGGCACAAGAGGCGTTAGCTAAGGGCTATTTGAGTGCTGATTTTCAAAAGCTAATGAGACCATTGCTGCCAAAAAGCTGGCAGACGTGGCATACAAAGCATGATAAAATAGAGTTTTTAGAAAAAAGAGCCTTTTTACTGATGGAAGACTTTCTCACTTATTTAACCTTTCATGTTTAAATAAGTAATGCAAGTAAATCTATCAAAGCGAAGGTGTTCAGTTGAAATCCTAAATGAGTTCTTGAACCAATTTTGTGAAAAGGCTGAGCAATAACCATAGTGGTGTTCACAAAAGGGATAAGTTTGTCGGTAGGATTGATGGTGAACAAGATGAAAGGCTTGTTTAAATCTTTTAGTTGGTCTACTTTAGCTTGAGCCGAGATAGAGCTATCCCCTAAGGAAAACATAAGAATATAGTCCATTTTTAAAGCCGTGTTGATAAGTGATTGATTGGTGTTTACAGGGTCCATCACAATAGCGTTTTTGTGCATTTCTTTAAGGTGTTGAGCCAAATAGGCTGCTGATACTGCGGTTCGCTCATCGGTTAGGATCAGGACATCAAGTGACTCACGCATGACTTGCACCACTTTGTTCAGAACAGGCAAATCAAGTTGAGAAATATACTGGGTAAGATCGGCACTCAAGGCTTGTGAGAGTTGCTCTACTGAGTTGGAAATAGGTATTTGATTGCCTGTGGGGGCATGATCATTGGCAATGATAGAGTGGAATTGTAAGACAGAGTGCTTAAATTCATTGAATCCAAAATAGCCCAGTTTGTGGCAAAGGTTGTGCACGGCCGCTATGTTGTTACCGGTGTTAAGGGCTAGCTCTGATGCAGTGATCTCTTTAATCTGGTCAATATAATCTACCACATAACGAACCAATTTTTCATCGCTGTCATCCCAGTTACCAGCTGCTCGGCGACGTATTTTATCAAATAAAAGAGCTGGGGTATTATCTTTAGAATTACTCATCGTTATTGTGTCCTTTTGTTGAAGCTTTTTTTTATGTTACAGAGAGCTTTTTGCCGACCCTAAGGAGGAAAAAGCGCTAGGAAAAAGAGTAGAGAAGGTTGTTTGGGTAAAGGTTTGATCCTGACGACCCAGAAACAGTGGAAAATCAGCAGAAACAAATTCAGAAAGAACTTGTCGGCATGCCCCACAAGGAACAAGATACTCTTGTGCTTGAGGGGAGTAAATAGCAATGGCTTTAAATTTCATTTTTTTTTGCACTAGTGCTGTTTGAAGGGCGGTGCGTTCGGCACAATTGCCCAAACTAAAAGAAATATTTTCAATATTAGCCCCTAAAATGATGGTATCATCATCGCAAAGCAAGGCAGCACCTACATTAAAGTGCGAATAAGGGGCGTAGGCTAAAGAACTGGCATGGATGGCAGCCTTTTGTAAAGCCTCAGAGAGATCAGCACGCAACATTTTTTTTATCCTTCGTTTGACGTATATTGGATTTAAGGCTATGATACATTTAGGTTTCCCATGAAGAAGATTATAATACTAGCCATAGCATCACTTTTTATTGTTCATTTCATCGTTTTCCCTAGACGTATAGGGAAAGAGACATTCTTTATATTAAAGGATGATTTAAGGGTTAGTCAAGCCATTTTGCACCCAGAAAGTGAAGGTGAGCGCTTTGCTTTTAAGTTAGACAACTACTTTGGTTATTTAGATGATCAAACCCGACTCAGTTACTTGCTTGAGCCACGGCATCGTGTTCAGGCTAGTCATCACTATTTTGTGGTGTTTGATAGCGAGCAGCTGGTACACACGGTGCGAAACAACCGCGATGAGGTTTTGAGCATCATAGAGGCCGAGGGCGTGCCGTTTGTGCAAGGGTCTAACGTTTTCTTTATTGATACCCCCAGCGGGCGATTACAGCTGTTCACCGTAAACGGGGAGTTTCTGTGGAGCTATGATGTTGGGGCGTTTATCAGTGCGTTTTATAGTAATGATGTGATGTTGGCGGTGGGTACGCTCGATGGACACTTGGTTTTGCTTGATTATGAAGGGCAAGAATTGGGTGTGCATAAACCTGCGGGGAGCCGTTTCATGGGAATTTACGGGGTGGGGATTAGTCCTTCTGGGGCGTATGTGGGTGTGATTACTGGTCTTGACCCGCAGCGATTTCTGTTGTTTCAGCGAGGGCTGAGAGGCTATACCCCTATTTTTCATCAAAACATGAACACTAACTTTAGACGAACCACACAGGTGGTATTTGATGAGAATGAGAATTTCGTGTATTATGAAGGCTCAAATGAACTCTTTATGCACAAAATAGCCGATAGTAGAAAAGCCGTGGTAAGTTTAGCCACACAGGGGCGGCTAAGAGCCGTCAAGAGTGAAATAGCTCCGGGGTTTATAGCTGTTTTAAGTGCGGACAATGACCTGAGTCATTTACAAATTGTTTCTAACGATGGGCAGTTTATAGTGCTTAATGTGGTGTATGAAGGGGAGTCTCCTAGCCTTGTTAAAGTAAATGGTGGCTTTGTGTTGGGGCTAGATGATGCCCTGCTATACGTGGGGAAAAAGGATAATTAGGATACTTTGATAGGGAAAACTTTTCGATATGGTGCTATAATAATACTAGGTTTAGTAACCGTCGCTGGATCAATAGAGGCTTATCAATGGACGTCTGAACAGTTCAGTGTTGAGTATACCTTTGGTCAGTACAGCCGTTATGGGGTGCGTAAGGGGGTTGGGGTGCAGGCTAGCAGTGCTGAAGTCGGCGTTCTATTGCCTGGCGAGTTAGTGTTCGAGCAGGGCCCTGATAGTGTTCTTCCGACTAAGCGTGGATACACGAGGGTGGTTGCGCATGAAAAGGAGGAGTTGTTATCGGTTTATGCAGGCTTAACCAGTCTTGATGTGGTGAACAAGGGCATGCTAACTGTTGATGATTTAGTGGGGAGTCTTGTTCCTGAGCGTGGAGGTCTGTATGATCTGTATGTTTTTGATTTGCGGTTACAGCAGTATGTGAATCCTATGGTTTTTTTGCCAGCAGGTTTTGCCGGCGGTGTGCCTCTTATTTCTAGCGTTTTTTTAGTGTATAATGACGGAGAAATGATAGCTCTGCGGTCTGGTTCTTCGGTGCGTGCTGGGATTGCTGAGGTTCTTTTAGATGTTCACAATCGCTCTATGGCAGGAGATCTGTTGATGCCAAAGAGAGTTGATTTGCGCTTAATGGGTGATCTGGTGTCTAGTGTAGAGCTGAATGCTTTAGTGGCTGAACAAGGTAATACCGTCTTGGTGGGGGCTAAAAGAGTGTTGGCTGAAGAGTTATATAATGCCCAAGGATTGTTGCGTTTAACGAGTGTGAGGTTGTTTCAGGGTCAAATAAGCATTGTGTTGCGTGCAACAACTTCAGATGGGTTGGAGCGAGAAGTCGCTATGCGTTTTAGTGTGGTTAGTTAAAAGATTTTTTTTAGATTAATATTAAGAAGAAAGAGTGAGGAGAGTCGTTGATGAACAGTCGAATAGCGTTCAGGATATCAATTTTAAGCTCGGCTTTTGTAGCATTTTATGTTGCCTGTGTGAGAATTATAAAGCTGTTGGGGTTTTCTTATTTTGGAGCCGAACCCGGGGCTAGTGGCTGGTTTGAGTATATCGTTAACTACATAATGCTCCGCGGTGGGCTAACCTTGGGGTTGGGGAGTTTTGTTGCATACTTCTACTTGCACTTTTATATTGTGAAAGAGTGGGATATCCTGCGCTCTTTGTCTCGAGAGACAGACGAGGATATGGTGCTGGTGGATAGGGCCTGTGAGAAAATACGCCAAAATATGAAGAACTTTAAATTTGTGGTATTGGTTGCGATTACGGTGGTATTTGTAAGCTTTATCCAGCGGTTCATTGGCGGTGTAATGAGTTCCGACGAGCGTATGGTATTGGGCTTGTGGTTGCTTTCAGCCTATGGTTTAACGAGCCTAGGTGTTTTGGCTATTACGAACAGCTATTTTATTCCGCTCAGCGTACAGTTAAAGCAAACCACTATGCAAAACATAGCTCCTGCTAGCATTCGGCGTTCGGTAGGGTTTGCGATAGTTATTGTGGTGCTAAATGTGGTACTGACTATTAATCAAGTAATGAATATTACCACATCAATAGACCAAGCCTATTCTCTCTCGATGGATGAACACATTGGGCAATCGGATTTCGTTTTTGATGCTGATTATTTAGTCACAACAGGCTATGTGTCTCGGATTAATGATTTAGCCCAAAACTTGGGTTTTCCCTTCGTTGTTACCTCGGCTAATATTGTGAACCATGGGTCTGTTACTCCCGCTGAATTGATGCGACGAGCCTTTGTCTTATATGCCATATTAGCGGTCGTGGGGGTTGTGATGAGTCTGATGGTTATGGACTCGATGATGTATGCAATAAAATTGCAGATAGATTATGTTTCGTCTACAATTAGGGGCATCATTAAGGGAGAAACGTCGCTCAAAGAGCGTATCTATATCGGATCTTACAATGATTTAGGTTTTATGACAGGGTATGTGAACTTGTTGTTGAATTATATCGAAAGTCTGGCTAGCACGGTACAGAGCACGGGTGATAAAGTGTTTAGTTCTTCTAACGAAATTGCCGAGGCAGGACAGAGTACTTTATTGAGCGTGACGGACTTGAAAAAGCAAAGTGAGCTTGTGAGCAAGAGTGCACATAATCAAACCGAGGCTATGGGTCATGCCGCTCAAGATTTACAGATTTTATCTGACTCGATTGAGACGATCTCAAAAGGGGTGGATGGGCAGAGTGCCTTTATTAGTGAAACCACTGAGTCGGTAGAGAAATTTGCTCAGAGTGTGAACTCGGTGCGTAGCATGACTGAAAAGGCTAAAAATGTTACCGCTGAATTAGTGGATGCCACGAGTCAGGGATCTGAGGCTACCGAAGCTGCTATGAAGGCGATGGAAGCAATTAACGAAGCCAATGCCAAGGTTATTGAGGGTGTGAGTTTAATTTCGCGTATTGCCAGTCAAACCAACTTGTTGGCTATGAATGCGGCTATTGAGGCGGCTCATGCTGGTGAACACGGACGTGGTTTTGCGGTGGTTGCCAACGAGGTGCGTAGCTTGTCTGAGACCTCTACCACGCAGTCAAAAGTTATTCGTGGCTATGTACAGGGCATGAGCGACACGGTTGGACTGGGTATTGAGACCTCTTCACGGGTGCGTTCGGCATTAGACTTAATCTCGAAAGGTATTGAACGTTCTAATGATATTACGAGTGACATTGCTACGGCGATGGTAAGTCAGGCCTCTGATTCTTCAAGCATTGTAGGGGCTTTGTCTTCTTTGTCTGAAACTTCACAGAGCATTAAGAGCCAAACTGAAAATCAGGCTTCGGCTAATGTGGCCTTGCGTGAAGCGATGGACACCTTGAGTAAGCTGTCTGATGAGATTTCGATGTATGTGAACCAACAGCTTAAGGGTGTTGTTAGCACTGATCGTCATGTGCAACACATTAATGATGTAACACAAGACTCGTTATCATTGGTAGCTGAGTTACGTGAGATTGTGGGGAAATTTAACCTCTAAACCTTTTATTAGAGGTGTAGCTTCTATTTTACAAAAAAGGCAGAGTTAACTCTGCCTTTTTTTATTGCCTCCATAGCAACATTAACAAGCCTCTCAAAGAATAAGACGTGTAGGCACAGGAGAGAGGCGTATTTGTATCAAAAAGTGCAGATTCTAAATATATAGGATCAATATAAAAGGTTATAGAACACTGGATTGAGAAAAAGGGAAGAGAGAGCCGTTTTTTTATGATGAGGGGGTTATCTCAAGAGATTCAAAGAAAGCACGATGTTCTTGCAGAGTATTCAGGTGACGAGCGATAATCTTTTCAAAATCTAGGTCACCATTGTTAATTTTGGTGAGCTCTTGCTTCCAGTTGTTAAGGGCTGGGATGTGTATCCATCGGAAGGAGGGAGAATTTAACTCCTCTATCCATGGCTGGGTGGCAGCCCAAAAGAAGAGAGCCCTGTTGTAATACTCCTCGGCAATGAGTAAACTGCGTAGATTGGCATCGCGCCACGGGGCATTGTAGAAGTAGACTTTTTCGCGGTCATACTTCATGGCTAGGGTCATATAGGTTCGCACGATCTGTAGATTAACGTGGAGTTTAAAGAGGCGTTGATAGTAGGCCCACTCGTTTTCATTTTGAATGGGGGCTAAGGCATACAAAGCGTTGCTAAAGGGAGCCTCAAGTGCCCGTTCTAAGAAGATAAGATTATCAAGTTCATCGGCTGGATAGCGGTGCAAATGAGTATGGTAGAGCTTATACCACTCTTCGGCATAGGTAATGCGCGACGCCGTTAAGGGGCTACCGATAAATAGGATGGTTAATAGGGTGAGCAGACGCATAAAATTTTTCACTTACAGCTTAAGTGTCGTCATAACAAGCGTGATGTTTGACAAAATTTTTAGGATACTTGCATAACTTAAGGTTTTCACCCATAATAGAGCTATGGGTGAAAGAGGCGAGTTATCTTCAGCACGAGTTTTTGCACAAAATGGTCAACGCACTTACTTCTTAAATGTGAAGGAAAACAGGTATCGAGATCTTTTTCTGCTGATGGCTGAGAGTTTAAAAACAGAGAGTAATGAGTTTAATCGCTTTACTATCTCTGTATTTGAAGAGGATCTGGAGCTTTTTGCTATTCAGATGGAACGTGTTGTGGCCGAAATGGAGCGACCAGTGAGTAAAAAAGAGGCGGATCAACCCGTGAGTTGGGACATGGCGAGTAAAAGCAGAGATAAGCTTCGCTTTTATCGTTTTATTGTGCAGCGGCGTGGGCGTATGGTCAATGTTTCTTTGTGTGAGCTAAAGCAGCATGAGCCACCGGATGCCACAAGGCGTATTAGGATTGAGCAGGAAGATTTTGAACTGGTTATGCGTAACTTTAGAGCGATGCTGACAAAGCTGTTTGCGGTGCAAAAAATTCGTGATGAAGAGCCTATTCGCAACCCACAGTTGCTTGAAAAGTATAAGCAACGAGCTAAAGAGCGGGTTGTGGTAGTGCCTAAACGCAAGCTAAAGCCTGTTGCTATAAAAACACCCGAGAAAGAGCAGGGTGAATAGGACTGAGTGGGAGACGGGGAATGGCAAAAAAGAAAAAACGTAAAAGTAAATACAGTTTATCAAGGTTCTTTACCCTCAAGCAACGCTTGGGTTTTCTGGCGGTTGTGCTATTGTTAACCTTGCTTAGCGTGGGTATGATTATTTATAATAATCATCAAAATGATTTACGAATGCAAGCCTTGTTAGATATGAAGCAAACACTTACACCAGCTGAGTATCAAAAATTGCTCGATACGCCTACCATTCGCGACTATGTTTTTCCGTATGGAGTGCGTGACTTTGGATCTACTTTAAAACCCACACGTGATTTACAAGGCGTTTGGAGTGTTAGAGAAAAGGATGAGATGTGGTTGGATGTTTCGAGCTTGGGCATAGAGGATTTACCTCAAAGGAGTTTAGACAGCTTAAATAATCACCTTGCACAGTTAAGAGCTACGCATCCTAATTTTTAAGAGGAAACACAAAAATGTTGAAAAAAAAGGTTTTATTGCTCAGTTCTTTAATCGTGGCTCAGTCCTGTTCTAATGGTTCTTTTTCGCAAGAAGAGAGCAGCCCGTTATCTTTGTCGTTGGCTGACCAGAATGACATGCAACAGGTTTCATTCAGGCGGGGTGATGAGCGTATTCAGGGTGATTCTATTTTATGGCAAGACCAGCGAGAGCCTTTTGCACAAGCGACTCCTTCCGTTCCGGCGGAAACACCTAAGCCTCAGGTTGCGCTTACCCCTAGTCGAGAGCCACGAGCGGTTCAGTCAACACCCGCCCCCGTAGCAACACCTCCCCCTATGCCTGCTCCCATAGTACCATCTGATTCTGCGGTTCAGGTTGTCCCCACGCCCCCTCGAAATGCACCCCCTGTTACACGTTCATCTAACTCCCCAAGCTCTACAAAAACCAGTGTAACTCCTTCTTCCTCTAGCAATAGCGGAGGTACAGGCACTAGCGGAAGTTCAGGCACTAGCGGAAGTTCAGGCACTAGCGGAAGTTCAGGCAATAGCGGAAGTTCAGGCAATAGCGGAAGTTCAGGCAATAGCGGAAGTTCAGGCAATAGCGGAAGTTCAGGCAATAGCGGAAGTTCAGGCAATAGCGGAAGTTCAGGCAATAGCGGAAGTTCAGGCAATAGCGGAAATTCAGGCAATAGCGGAAATTCAGGCAATAGCGGAAATTCAGGCAATAGCGGAAGTTCAGGCAATAGCGGAAATTCAGGCAATAGCGGAAGTTCAGGCAATAGCGGAAGTTCAGGCAATAGCGGAAATTCAGGCAATAGCGGAAGTTCAGGCAATAGCGGAAGTTCAGGCAATAGCGGAAGTTCAGGCAATAGCGAAAATTCAGGCAATAGCGAAAATTCAGGCAATAGCGGAAGTTCAGGCAATAGCGGAAGTTCAGGCAATAGCGAAAATTCAGGCAATAGCGGAAGTTCAGGCAATAGCGGAAGTTCAGGCAATAGCGGAAGTTCAGGCAATAGCGGAAATTCAGGCAATAGCGGAAATTCAGGCAATAGCGGAAGTTCAGGCAATAGCGGAAATTCAGGCAATAGCGGAAGTTCAGGCAATAGCGAAAATTCAGGCAATAGCGGAAGTTCAGGCAATAGCGAAAATTCAGGCAATAGCGAAAATTCAGGCAATAGCGGAAGTTCAGGCAATAGCGAAAATTCAGGCAATAGCGGAAGTTCAGGCAATAGCGGAAGTTCAGGCAACAGTCAAGATAAAGGCGATAAGGACGAGAGCAAGGGCAACAGTCGAGATAAAGGTAGTAGTAGTTCCGCCAATAGTGATAGAAAAAATGTTCAGCTTAATCTTCAGCCAGAGATTCAACGCGGATCTGCACTTAAGCAAGTGGCTGGCATGTCAGGCAGTCTTATTAATGTGGAGTTAGAGTATGATGGCTGGGTTTTGATGACCAAAACAAATACGCGTCTTCCCTTGGTTAGCCGAACCACTACTAATACGGGCAACACGGCCTTTTCGTTGCGTGGGCAGGAGCCGGGGCGGTATGAACTTGAGTTTGGGAGACAAACCAGTACAGGTTTTGACAAGCGTTTAGTGTTTGTGCAGGTTTCACCTTATCAACAAAGCCTTACCCCTGCTGTGGGCATTACGGAAACACCTTCTCCTTCCAAGGATCCGCAGATTGTTGATTTGGGAACATTTATACACACAGGGCCTTCGGCAAAAGAGCTAGAGGGCAGACGGGATGATTTACGTCGTCAGCAAGAACGTTTGGGTGCTGAGGAGTTACACAAAGCGTTTAACATCCTTATGACCGATGCGACCACGCAACCGTTAGGGGTTGAGATGGGTGGCGTTTTTACCCATCGATTTTATCGACACTCGCACACGCCCGGTGTTTTGTTCAGCATGGCACAATATTTAGAGAGCCAAGGCAACAATCGTAATTTGCAACAGGCATACACTTACTATGAGCGAGTGTTTAATGAGTTTCCCATCAACCCATTAAGCCGTAACAGTCGGGAGCGGATGGATCATTTGGATCGCTTTTTCTTGCGTATCAACTAGTTCTGCTAGAAGGATTGCAAAAAAACTCCCTCCTTATCTGAGGGAGTTTTTTTGCACTTGTTTATCGTGGCGGTTCTAAGTAAAATAACATTTATATAAGGGGTTCATTTATGTTGCTTTATCTTCACTATCCCAGCTGGTTACGCCCAGAAATTTTTGCAGGTTTTCCTATACGTTGGTATAGTCTTATGTATATTGTGGCCTTCAGTATAGCCTATTGGCTCTTTCAAAAACAACATAAGGCAGAGCCTTTTCTCTCTAAAGAAAGCATAGAAAATATGTTTTTCTCAGGCATTTTAGGTCTTTTATTAGGGGCAAGACTGTTTTACGTACTTGTGTATAACTTTGATATGCTTTTAAGTCGCCCATGGATGATTCTATGGCCTTTTGACGGCGGGCAATTTGTCGGTATTCAGGGGCTGTCTTATCATGGTGGGGTGATAGGGGCGGTGATAGCACTCATACTTTACTGCCGTAAGCAAGGATTGTCTTTTCTCAAACTAGCTGACTTATGGGCAGCGGCGATTCCTTTTGCCTACACTTTTGGACGGCTGGGCAACTTTGCTAATGCTGAGCTGTACGGTAAAGCCACAGCATCTGGATGGGGTATGTTATTTCCTTATGCTAAGCCTTTTTCCACCCAGCTATCGTGGGTGCGACAGATGGCACAAGATGTAGGCATTTCGATTAGTCAGCTAACCAGCGTTAATCTGCCTCGCCACCCTAGTCAGCTGTATGAAGCCTTTTTTGAGGGCATTGTGTTGGGGCTGGTGCTGTGGTTTATTGTGCGTAAAAAACACTCAACCACTGGAGCGGTCATCGCCAGTTATATTTTTGGTTACGGCTTGGTGCGCTTTTTTATTGAGTATCTACGCGAGCCAGATGAACAGTTGGGTTACATTATGGCATGGGGTCCTGGGGCCGACACGCCCGGATTGTTTGTGAGTTGGCTCAATTTTTCCATGGGGCAAATTTTGTGTCTCATCATGATGGTGGGATCGGCTGGCTGGTTTGTCTCCCTCAAAATGCGAAATAAAAGGAGCAGTAATGCTTAAATTTATTGACCTGTTTAGCGGCATTGGGGGCTTTAGAGTGGCCCTAGAGGCACGGGGGCTTGAGTGTGTTTTCTCTAGCGAGATAGACAAACATGCCCAAAGTGCCTATCATGCCAACTTTGGCGAAAAACCGTTCGGTGACATCACCACTATTGCCGCTAAAAATATCCCCCGCCACGACGTGCTGTGTGCGGGGTTTCCTTGTCAACCTTTTAGCATCTCCGGCAGCAGGGCTGGCACCGCCGACCCCCGAGGCAGGCTGTTTTATGAAATTATCCGCATTATGCAGTACCACAAACCAAACATTGTGTTGCTTGAAAATGTGAAGAATATTCTCACTATCGACAACGGGAAGGTGATGAAGGATATTGGTGAAAAATTAGCCGAAGAGGGCTATCACCTGCAGCACCACCTGCTGAATGCCTCGCATTTTGGTGTGCCGCAAGCACGGGAGCGCGTCTATTTTGTGGCAATTCGCCAAGATTTGCCCCAAGAGTTCCGCTATCATGCCCCTTTGCCCACCCACACACCTATCTATTTAGAGGACATTTTAGAGTCGAACATCGACTCGGCCTTTTTTGTGAGGCGTGATGACATGATCTTTACCAAAGATGACACGTTGCTAGCCCACGCCCTCAAACCCCTGCGGGTGGGGCAGGTGAACAAAGGTGGGCAGGGCGAACGCATTTACAGTGCCAAAGGACACGCCATCACCCAGTCGGCCTACGGTGGGGGTGTGGGTGCGCGCACAGGGCTGTATCAAACGCCCGAAGGGGTGCGTCGCCTTACTATTAATGAGTGCAAAGCGGTGATGGGGTTTCCCGTGAAACATTTGGTGAGCGACGGCGTGCAGGGCTATCAACAGCTGGGCAACGCCGTGGTGCCGGCGATGATTGGGCATGTTTGGGATAGGGTGAGGGGGTTGGCATGTTAGAAGGTAATAAAAATGCTGATATTGGATCGATTGCTGAGGAGTTATTTAAAAACTCTATAGGTGATCACCTCTCGGTGATTGATAAAATTAAGGCTAAATATGGAATTCCGGGTGATTTTACAGTGGCTATCATAACAGGTGGTCATAAGGAGAAATGCGATGTTAAAATGGAGTTCAGCGGTCGTAGAAATATTGATGCCAACATTAAATCATTTAATAAATCGGGTTTTAACCATCTTGCTAGGACTAAGGTAGGTAGATTTTGTAAACTTTGTGATCTAGAAGCGTATCAGGCTAATTTAGAAGCTCTTGTGCTTCAAAAGTCTGAAAACACAAAGTTACCTCTTTTTAGGGAAGAAGATAGAGGTTTTTGGAGACCTCTGATAGAGGGGAAAGTGGATCTTATTTTAAAAACAAGTTTTTCGACACACACGAGTCGAGAAATATTAGTGTTGATTGATCAAAAGAATAATATCATCCGCCTTTATTGTATGGCTGATGTGTTAAAGAAGCTGGACAGAAAAGTGACATTTACGATAGGTGGGTTTAATGTAGGGAGTTGTATCTCCTTCCAAAGAAAGGGCGGAGATGGGGGGAGTAATGGAAATACTCCCAAAAACAGCATAAAACACACAGGTAATGGAGTGCAGCTGAAAATAAAATGTCGCAAGTTTATAAAAGAAATGGAAAATTGTTTGATAGCTGAGTATTTGGTATAACGAAAGGTATAAAGAGTTCTTACCTTTAGAGCTAATGGAGAGACTATGCTAAGCAAAAATGAATTATTGAAAGATAGGTCTATTCTCAATATACTAATAGGTGATACCGAGCCTATGCCGTACCTGAACGGTCCGACTCTTTGCGAAATTAGCACAGATTTTGGTTTTAAAAAAGAGTATGGGGGGCGCGGTGGCAATCCAAGCCGATGGCAATATATGGAGGATTTGATTGATCACTGTTGCAAGGAAAACACTATATCCGCATTATTGGGTTATTTGTTTGCAAAAAATCAGTTTAAGTCCCATGTGATGGAATCATCTGCACAAGCTGTAGATGAAAAATATAGAGCACTTTGTAATGAGGCTATTGAGGAGATAAATAGCCTCCTGTACTTTCATGACGCTGAATTGATAAAAACAAACAACGTGTTGAGTGTTCAATCTATTGATGGACAACTTGAGGTTAATTCTTCCAATCTAACGGTGGTTGATCGAGAGTATATAAAGGATATTACAGAGAGAGTTTCTGTGGATATTGAAAATAAAGATTTTGATAGTGCAGCTACGAAGTGCCGTACACTGATTGAAGAGCTTTTTTGCTATGTTATTGAACTTCGTGGAGAGGAACCAATAAGGGAAGGTAATATCAATAAGCTTTATGGTCAAGTGAAACAACTCTACAATATGCACTACGATCCGAAAACAGACCAACGAATTAAGGAGCTGTTGTCTGGATTAGAAAAAATTATATCAGCTATAACACAGATGAGAAATGTTCATGGGGATGCACATGGTCAAGGAAGTAAACGTATAAATATTTCTACGTCTCATGCGAGATTACTTTTAAATACATCTACCACCATTGCGGAGTTTTTTTTATCTGTGGCTCAAGAGAAAGAACATAGCACATCATAATAACGTTTTTTTGGGTAAAATGACGTGCTGTGAGAGGGTGTGAGTTAAGGAGTCTGGGAATGTTGTGTGCGGTGAAAGATTATTTACGTTTGCCTGTGGGGCTGTTCAGCGAGAGTGTCATTTCAAAGACGTAGTGAGAGCTGTTTTGTTCGGCATAAGCTAAAACTTCGCTAACATAGCTAAAAATGTCATTAACATCGCCTTCTAAAAAACTCACATAAAAAGCTGAGCCTGTGTATAACTTTCTTTCTATAGCCAAGTGCACAATATGAGCAATCTGATCCATATAGTTTGCTGTGCCCAAGGGATAAAAGGAAAATTTGCAGAGCACGGGAAACTGTTTGAGCGTATTATTCAGTAAACTGTCATTGGTGGGCAAAGGATCACTGTCGTTACTGTCTCCAGGACACCCTTTTGAAAAGGTCGCCTCCAGAACAATATGCACAGATGGGTCATAAATATGCACAAGACACGCTTTTAGGCAATCGACCACATGTTCTTTCTGCCCACGGTAGACGGTGGATGTTTGGTCGGTAGTTGACCAAATATTTTCGGTGTTCACTTTGTTGATAGCCCCCATAATCATGGGAACAAAATGATCGCTCATCGGGCAAACATAAAATCGGCAACCTGTGATGTCCGTGTTTGTGCCACAACCCTGCCATGGGAAGTTCTTTTCATTCATATGAAAAGTGTAGCTCTTTTGCAGACTGTAGTCAAGAATGGGTAAGGGTTGTAAAAGAGCGTTGATAGGGGCAGTTAAAGGATGAGGACTGGTGGACCCTAGCCCTTATAGGTAGATACGGTGTGAAGAACAAATGGTTTGTTCTTTATTTTCATTTAAGATATACTGTTTAAGATAAAGGGGGGATGTGAAAGTGTTGCATAAATGGTTGGTTTATTGCGTGTGGTTGCTATTGCCACTGCCGTTGTTTGGGTTCACACGGATTATGCAGGGCACAGATTTTGTGTTAGAAGAGCTGCACAGTGGCGAGCGCTATTGGGGCATGACTGTGCTGCCTAATCAGAATTTGCTTTTAACTGAGTTTAAACAAGGCAACTTGCTGTTGGTGCAGGTGGAAGGCAAAACAGTGCGCACCACGCGCATTCCCCTTAATCTAAGGCTTGAAACAAGCGGGCAAGCTGGCTTGCTGGCAGTGGCTTTGCATCCCAACTTTGCTCAAAACTCTTACATATATTTCACTTACTCATTACGAGAGACCAACGGTGCTGCGTTGGTACTAGCAAGAGGACAATGGCAGAACAACCGACTGAACAATATCGAGACGCTTTACCGTACCCCTGCGCATAACGGCACGCTTCATTTCAGCGGGGCAATAGCCTTTGATGATAACAACCATCTCTATCTTGCCGTTGGTGAGAGGGGTAATCGCCACAATGCGCAAAACACCTCAAACCCTTTTGGCAAAATTTTACGGCTTAATGACAATGGTACCACTCCCCAAGATAACCCTTTCTTTCGCCAGGCCGGGGCAGCAAGAGAGATTTATGCCGTAGGTATCCGCAACACGCAGGGGCTTTTTTATGACCAAACAACGGGTCTTTTGTGGGGGGTAGATCAAGGACCACAGGGTGGCGATGAACTGAATATTATTGAAGCAGGCAAAAACTATGGCTGGCCGGAGGCTACTTTTGGCGAAGAGTATGGTGGGGGTGTTATTGGTATGAGGTCTAAAGCGGGCATGGCAGACCCTGTGCGCCAGTGGACACCCTCGCCTGCTTTTTCGTCCATGGCGTTCTATCGTGGTTCGGCGATCCCTTCGTTCAATAATAAGATGTTGGTTACCTCATTGCGAGCAGAAACTTTATTTGTGCTAACGGTGAGTGGGCGCACGGTGGTGAGTGCTACCCCACTATTACAAAACTCTATCGGACGCATTAGGCATGTGCACGCTTCCGAACAAGCTCACATCTATCTTTTAAATGATGCAGGTAAGCTTTATCGTCTTGCTCCTTTAACTTGATTTTTAAATCATATCAGTTGCCCCTTTTTTAGAGAAGAGGGGTTAACGGTTTGGTTTTGGCTAAAAAGTTGATATAGTGAGTCATGTGGAGATAAAGTGAGTAGAGCATATAAAAAAATTGGATTGGTTTTAGGTGGCGGTGGTGGCAAAGGAGCTTATCAGGTGGGTGTGCTAAAAGCCATGAGAGAGGTTGGCTTGGTGCAGCATTTTGATGCGTATGCTGGTACCAGCGTTGGGGGTTTGAACATTATGTTGCTTTTGCAAAAAAACCCCCTGTTGGCGGACTACCTGTGGCTCTCGGCTATCGAAGATAGTATTATTAATCTCAATAATAATGAAGTGAAAAAGGTCGTGAGTCAGTTTAATGCAGAGATTAAAAAAGATTTTTTTAATGTGCCAAAAACGTTTTGGCAAGGGTTTAAAAAGAAGGGCTTATGGGCGTTTCTTACTCTCGATAACCTTGCTAATAATGGTATGCTTTCTCGTCAAGGCTTAAACCTGCTTTTAGAAGAATGGTTAGAGTTTGAAGCGCAATTTAATAATAGGGATAAGCCCATTTATGTGGCAGTTACGCAAGAAAATAGCATCACAGCTGATTACTTGTTGCTTAATGGGCAAAGTAGAGAGTATATTATTAGCGCTTTGCTAGCTACATCAGCGATTCCTGCGGTTTTTGGCAAGCAGCAGGTGAATGATCAATTTTATTATGATGGGGGCATGGCAGACAACTTACCTGTCAAGCCTCTTTATGATGCAGGGTGTGATTTGATCATAAGCGTGTCCTGTTATCATAGCGATCGCATTAAAAAAGCTGACTACCCTAATGCTCGGATTATTGAGCTGGTGCCTGAAACAGTTTTAGGGGGTCCACTGGGCATGTTTGACTTCTCTAAAAAAAGTGCGCATAAATTCATGTGTTTAGGCTATGATGAAAACATTACATTATTGAAATCGATTATGCGTACTCTTTTTTAAAGACAAGAGAACACACGGGTTCTATCATTTCTTAGCCAATGGTCTTTTTTAAAAGAGCACTGCTTGCACAGCACATCATCGGGGTGTCGTACAAACATGTGCGGAACATCCTTCTTACTAGGATCTTGTTTTGCTTCTCACAAGGGTGTTATTACCTAATCAAGTATAGTCCTAATAAAGGCGACGATTCGCCTGGGGGCGAAGGAGTTTTAACCACACTGAGGGCAGACGGTAAACGCCTGGGTTGGCAAGCAGCAGCTGGCGAGCCAAAATAGACTATGCCATCGCCCAGCATGGGTTAGATGTGTTTGAGCATATTGTGTGCCGTAGGGATGTGGTGTATGGCAAGCCCCACCCAGAACCGTTTTTGAAAGCACTTGCTTTATTTGGGGTGAGGGCTGATGAGGCACTAGTGTTTGAAAATTCAATCGGAGGCATAGTTTAGGCCCGACAGGCTGGCATAAAATTAGTAGTAGAGGGACACGGCGTTCAGACTAAAAAAGGGGCGAAGCGCTGGTGCGCATTAAAGACTTTACAGATTTGTCGCCCATAAATGGGCTTTATGCAATGCTGAGATAAGAAACCTCCCCCACTTGTGCGGTGGGGGGCATGAGGGTAGAGAGACCTGCTTTTTGACAGATTAAGCTAGGTGTTGGCGGATGGCGTTTTGTATTTCTTCTAATTGTTTTCCTTTCAAAACAACCGAGAATGGTTTGCCATGTTTGTGCTGATTAGAAAAAGTTAAAACAATTTTTTTCGTATCCAAAATGCTCTCTAGTTGGCTACGATACGGAATGTGCCACTCGGATTTTTTGTTGCTTTTCTCCACCAAAAACGTATCATCAACAGATAAGCGTTGTTTATTGATGACGAGTTCTAATTTATTCATAGGCTGTGCGGAGGTGAGGGTGATGATAGCTTGCGAGTTGTTTAATTCAACACGAAGGCTGTTTTTATGGGTGTTGGCCTGCAATGTAGCCAACGAGCTTATTATGAGTAGGGTAAAGTATAAGAGCGGTTTTCTTAACATAATGTATCTCCTGTGATGTAAAAATAATCAATAGACAGTAGAAAGGCAATAAAAAAACGCACGCTTGGTGGAAAAGAGTGCGTTGTGCAAAAGATAGATTAAGAGCTTAACTGTTTTGCCACTTGGCAACCACGCCAGCCAAAGCCCCACCTGTAAGCGGTGCAAGGATGAAGATTGGCAACTGAGCAAGAGCCGGGGTGTGAAAGAGAGCAGGACCCAAGCTGCGGGCAGGGTTTACCGACACACCAGTGATTTGAATGCCCACAATGTGGATAAACACAAGGGTTAAGCCAATGGCTAAACCAGCGAATTTGTTGTTAGCATGTTCTGCGGTTGCTCCAAGGATAATGTAAACAAAGATAAACGTGGCAACCACTTCAAAAATAATGGCAGACATTATTGAGTACTCACCAAGGTAGCCAGCCCCAAAACCATTGGTGCCAAACCCTTCAGACACATTAAACGCACTGGTGCCACTAGCAATAGCAAATAGCACAGCGGCTCCCAAGGCAGCGCCAATAAACTGGGCAACCATGTACAAGCCCGCCTCTTTAGCCTTCATTCGCTTGGCTATAAGGGCACCAAGGGTAACCGCTGGGTTCACATGACAGCCTGAAACTGCCCCAATGCCATAAGCCAACCCGACGATGACTAAACCAAACGCAAAGGCAATGCCTAATTGTCCTACTTCATTTCCGGCCATAACCGCCGCACCACAACCAAAAAGCACGAGCGTTGCCGTGCCAACCATCTCAGCAAAAAGTTTTTTCATAGTTAATTCTCCCTATCGAAAATAGCTGCTTTTTTCTCGTTCGTGAACGAAGAATCCTTATTTTACCCGTTCTTTTTAAAACAAGCAATGAAACACACAAAAGATTCACTTTTTTTGCACCTAATCCGATGGTAATTGTAGTGTTTTTTAAAAAGCAACATAGCTGGTTATGTGAAAGGAAGAGACAAATGGTAACAATAATTTATGCGCACCCTTGGAATAAAAGTTTTAATCATGCTATTTTAGAGGCAACCATTGCGAACCTAGTGGCTAAACAACAGCCCTATAATGTCATCGATTTGTATAAAGATGGGTTTAATCCACTTTTAACAGAGGCAGAATTAGCCCTTTATTCAAAGGGAGAACATCTTGATCCTCTTATTACCCAATATCAGGGTTATTTGAAAAAATCCACAAGCCTTATAGTGATTTTTCCGATTTGGTGGGGCAGTTATCCGGCGATGATTAAAGGTTTTTTAGATAAAGTGATGAGCCACGGCTTTGCTTATGAAGTGAGTGCGATGAGCATTAAAGGGCTATTAACCAATATGACGCAGGCGACTGTTATCACCACAGCTAACACCCCCCGCTTTGTGAGCAGGCTGTTTTTGGGCAATCCTATTTTGGGGTCGTTTAAACTTATTTTAAAGCAGGTGGGCATTAAAAAAGTAACGTGGTTAAGCTTTGCTAAAATAAAACGTTCAACTGAAGAAGAGCGTAAAGTGTTTTTAAGCAAAGTAACCCAGTACCGTTCCTTTTAAGATGCTGGACACACCGAGGAAAGAACAACTTAGTTCTCCTCTGCTATTATGCGCAAGAGGAGAACTAAGCGCAGTAATGAGTTACACGGGTTGAGGGCTGAGCAAGTGAGGTATTCGTTGAGCAAGCTCTAACACCTTTTGCTCAATGGTTGCCATGGTTTGCAAAAACATCGCATCGCTTTGCCCAGAGGGGTCATCCAGTCCCCAGTCTTCACGGTGCTGGCAAGGAAGATTAGGGCAATCAACATTGCAACCCATGGTGATGACGACATCAACTACGGGAATATCCTGCAACAATTTTGAGCGTTGTGAGCTTTCCATGTCAATGCCATAGTGCTGTTTCATCAGGCGCACAGCATCGGGGTTAATGACTGGTTTAAGGTGTGTGCCGGCTGAATAACTTTCAAAAATATCACAGGCGAAATGTGTGCCGAAAGCCTCGGCTATTTGGCTTCGGCATGAGTTATGCACACAAATAAAAGCAACTTTGGGTTTAGTCATTTTTATTTTATCTCCTCTAACAGTTTTTCACTTCAGCAGGTTTTAACGCTTTACCTGTGGCAAGCACGGTTTCACCGACCACCAAAGCTGGAGTTTCCATCACATTATACGGATAAATGTTGGCCAAACCGGTTACTTTTCCACTGTTGCCTGCATTCCCATTTCGTTTAAAGCCGTTTGTACATTGGCTTCTAAGGTGGTGCAACTTTTGCACCCAGAGCCTAAAATTTTTAATTGTCACACTGTTCTCCTTATCTTGTATTTTTTTTGTTATTAAAACAGAGGGTACAATGTGGGGGTTAGGGGGCAAACAAGTGTTTTGTTTTGTTGGCATACTTAACAAGAGCAAGCATGACAGGTACTTCTACCAAAACCCCCACAATAGTCGCCAGCACCACGGGGCTGGTTACACCAAAAAGCGTGATAGCCACCGCCACGGCTAGTTCAAAAAAGTTAGAAGCACCAATCATTCCACAGGGGGCAGAAATATTATGAGGCAGTTTTAAGGCTTTGGCTGAGAAATAGGCTACCAAAAAAATAAAAACAGTTTGCACGGTTAGTGGAATGGCAATGAGCATGATGTGTAGTGGATTATTTAAGATCACATCACCCTGAAAAGAAAAGATGAGAATCAACGTGAGTAATAAACCCACAATGGTTACGTTGCCAAATTTAGGGAGAAAACGGTCATTAAAGTAATCCAGCCCTTTTGTAGCTATAATATGGTGCCGAGTAACCACGCCACCAATCAAAGGCATCACCACAAAGAGAAAGACGGATAAAATCAGGGTCATCCATGGAATAGTAACGCCACTCATCCCCAGCAATAAAGCTACAATGGGTGTGAACGCAAACAAGATAATGAGATCATTGGTGGCTACTTGCACTACGGTGTAAGCTGGGTTGCCTTTGGTGAGATGACTCCACACAAAGACCATCGCTGTGCAGGGGGCAGCCCCTAAAATAATCGCTCCAGCCAGGTAATCATTGGCTAGTTCACGAGGTATGATATTTTTAAAAACAACAAAGAAAAAGAAATACGCAATACCAAACATCGTAAAAGGCTTTATCAGCCAGTTCACAACCCATGTAACATAGAGTCCTTTGGGGTTTTTACCCACATGTTTAATGCTTTCAAAATCTACCTTTAGCATCATGGGATAAATCATGAGCCAAATCAGCAGAGCGATAGAGATAGAAACATTCGCATACTGAAATTTTGCTAAAAAATCAGGAATGATGGGTAGATATTTTCCCATCAAAACCCCTGTTATCATGCACAGGGAGACCCACAGGGTAAGATGTTTTTCAAAAAAATTAATACCACTATTCTGCTTGTTCATGTTGTGTTTTCCGTAAATAAGTAAACAAAAAGTCACGCCACTACGTGAAAAAGATAACCAATAAAAATAATACCAATGGCACAGAGAGCCGTAACCAAATCATGCAGCCACAGCATCCTAAAAATTTGAGTTTGTATAAAATTCCATGTCAACAGCATAGCTCTTCTGTCTCCACGTTTTCTTGTTTCAACATAAATAAGGTGCTAATGAGGGTCTGCAATTGCACTACGCCGGGTGCAGCGATGGCATAATGTGTCCACTTGCCTTCTTTAGAGCAGGTAACGAGGCCACTTTCTACCAAAATTTTCATGTGGTGCGACAATGTTGATTGAGATATGCTCAGTTGCTCTAAAAGCACGCAGGCACACTGTTTACGGTTTTGCAATAAGCGTAAGATACACAGCCGATTCTCATCGGATAACGCTTTAAACATTTGGGCATTTTGAGTATCGTTGTTCATTATTCCCCTTTCATACATCGATGATTATCCATGTATATTACTAAACACATCGACAAGTGTCAATATGAAAAGAGAGGGGGAAGGAGGCATTTTGAACGGTGCCGGTGAAAATCAATGGTGTTGCGATAAATCAGCGCCAGTCAGTCAGTCCCCGATACGGTGGCGGTGGCGAAATATTTTGAATCTGCTTCAATCACCGCTATGCGATCCATAATAAGCAAGACTTGACGATTATCCTGAGTTATTTGAGGCTGATGATCAAAAAAAATTGGTACCCACACGATACTCATATCCATTATGCTTGTTTAAGCTGGTGGTCATAATGACTCCTTTGCTATCCAAAAGCACCCTAAATTCGCTTCTACCGAGGATTGATAGCATGTCATCGACGACCTTAGAAAAAGCAGTAAAGGGTATATAAAACTGGATGATGCCTATTATCTTGCCTGTTTTTGGGTTCATAATAGGGGTGTAGAGGGTGATCACCGCGTGATTTTGGTGCAGTTTAATCACAGGTGTGCCGACCACTTGCCTACGCCCAGAGAGAACGTATGGCATCTTTTTTTTGGTAAAAACGTCAGCAAGGTGGTTTTAGTTACTCATGGCTTTTGCATCTGTAGAGACAAAAAGTCATCATTCTGCTGAGTAAAGAGTGTAGTTGTTTAGATAGAGGGTGTATCTCTATCGCTAGCTCCAAAGTTGACGAATGCGTAGCGGATTCAGTCCATTAGTCACAGAGGCTGAGACTTGGGAAACAGTAATAAAGATTGCTTTATCTGAGGCTCTATCTAATTTGGTAAACCTGCCCACACAGTTGAAAAGTGAGATGATATGGTGATGCCGGAGATGAGGAAAAGCTTGGTTTTAGCCATAACATAAAACTCCTAAGGCTAGGTGTGGAAGAAATAGGTTAAAATATCCCCCTGCCGCCCCTTATTTTTTATTTAATAGAGAAAAGGCGTTCTCTTAATTCTTCTAATTTTTTTATTCTCTCAGACATGTTTTCGGTGGCTGCATTGATTGCCATCGGATTATCTACGACTCCCCTTTCTAGTTTTTTAAGGCATTGGCAAGATAGAGGGGATTGCCACTGTATTGTGTCCCATATTTATCGGCTTTAAACTCTCTGGTTCTTGAGACGGCAGCCTGCAGAAGCATGGTGGCCAAGGGAGCGACAATAGCTAGGATGGATAAGGGTTTCCCTCTTTGTCTCTTCTTCGGTCTCGTGTGCCACCTAGGATAGCAGACCACTTGGGCTATTTTTGCCAGCATCATTATGGCTGCCACCGTTCCTATGAGTATATCTCTATTGTGAATATGTCCTAATTCATGTGCCATAACCCCTGCTAACTCATTTTCATCTAAAATAGCTAAGAGTCCACGGCGGCATTTTTAGGATTGCTCCCTGTACAAAAGCATTAGGTTGTTTTTCATTTATAATGTAACCTTTAGGCATGGGCAACCCTGCTTTATACGCTCGTTTCTCCACTATTATGTATAAGGATTCGTCTTTTCCTTCTGGTTGAGCCTTATACATCTTCAATATCATTTTATCACTATACCAGTATGAGACAAAATTACCGATGATCGGTAGAATAGCACAATGTCTTCAAATCAAGCAATCCTGTAGCTTGGCTTTCATTACCATTGTTTTTAGGTGCCTTAGCCCGACTGTATGACGATAATGAGCAGGTGGGGGTCGCCCTCTATGTGGATGAATTTCAACTCAATAAACCCATAGTCATCAAAAATAAAGCCACCTTCGATGGGGATTAGGGTCATTGAACATTGCCTGGGGACAGCCTCTTTTAGAATATTTTGCACAAACTCAAGTGCGTTTTCGCCTCTGCCATTGCTCACGTCTAGGGCATTTGTCCCTTCCAAAGTGAAGTAGATAGGACGATCCATAAGGTCGTCGTAGTGTGCTGAGGCAAAGTGCATTTTTAGGTTTCTTGCCGTGAGCTGGGTGTTAATGAATACTCGCTTGGCACCTGTAGCCTCGGTTGCTACAGCCTGCGGGGGCTGGGCCTGAACCATGCTCCAAGTGATACACGCAAGGGTGATAATGGTGAGTAAATTTTTAATGTTGGTCATAGTATTATTGTAAACTATAACAGAATTCGGAGTATTCTTTATTACAATATTGGGCAAGAAAAGGTTATTTAGTCCCCACCTGCGTGAGCAACTTGTGCGCCACCACGGGTTCAAAACGTTCTTGATAGTCGAGTTCTAAATGCCCAAAAAAATCAATGTTGGTGATTTTTTCCAGCATACGCACGCTCACCAGATAATCGGTGAGATCTTTTGAGTGACCATCGCCCAAGGGTTGTGGAAACAAAAAGGCCATGACAAACTCTTGTTGATTGACCTTGTCCACAAAGAACAAAATTTTGTAAAAATAGTTGGGGATAGGAACATCTTTTGCCCCAAAGCGTTGCATGGTGAGGGCAGGTTTCCCTGAGGTAGCGGCTTCTAAAACACCTCCGGCAATGACGTAGATAGTGCCATGTTGGCGAGCCCATTTTCGTTCTAGTTCTTCAAGGTTTTTCCAAATTCCTCGGTTAAGGGCAGCTTCTTGCGGGGCCATATTGGTCATGAAAAAAGAGGCATCCATGGCTTCTTGGCTAAATCCAAAGGCTTCAGCGGGGGCTAAATGCCCGCGATCATATTTATGCACAGGATCTTTGTAGTCGTTTGCCCCAAGGCGAGGCACTGGCACACGGGGGTCAGCTCTAAAGTTGTCTTTTCGCTTCACATCAGGGGCACGGGAAAGGATACGCTGAGTGGTGAGCTGATAAAAAACCCATTCAGGCTGTAAAAAGGAGCTAGAATAGCCCACGGAGTAAAAAAAATCATCACCATCAGCCGACTGATTGACTAATTGATGGGTAACTAACGAGCCTAGAGGGAAAAATTGATCTAAATCCTGCACAGGGGCTGGCACAACAATAACCGTGTCATCATCGGCTTCATCGCGCAATTGCACATAGTAGGAGTAAGCCATCCACAGCAAGGTAATAATGAGAATAATAAGACGTAATGTGTTCTGTTGCTTACGGGTTAATAAACGGGATTGTGTGGGTTTACGGTTTGCACACTTTTTGGGTGCTTGTTTTTTTGCCATGGCGCTAGTATAAACAATTAAATGGAAGTAACACAAGCTGGAACATGCTGGTAGCAGGGTGTTTTTTGTTGTAATACAATAATAGTGAGCATATGGGGCATGGGGGGTAAGAAGTGAGCTGATGACTTTTTGTGTCTTCAGTCCGCAATGGACGCAACTCACCCTCGGTAAGGTAAATAAAACACGAGAGTATAAAAAAACCTGGCCCTTTCTTGTGGCATAAAGCCATTTGAAGACCAGGCACAGATAACTCTTGTAAAAGAATTACATGTAAGATTACCTTAGTAATAACCCTTTAAGGTATAAAAGTCAAGAGTTCTTTGTCACATTTTTTCCTAAATTGCGTAGCGAGTGTATCACCCACCAACTCATCAAGTGTAACCGATGAGAGAGTGTTATGAAGATCTAACAATGCCCCCTGAAGAGTGTTTTGCATTATGGCTTAGCCTTTGCGTAATTCAGCGGAGCACGCACTTATCTGACCGATCTTTTTACACATTTTAGCTATTGATCTTCCATTAAATTTCTGGATGTAGATCGAAGACCCATGGGCACACGCATTCCGTAACAACGTTAAGCGAAATAAATGGTCTTTGAGCGTATCTGCTTTGTTAAAGTTAAATTGAGAAGCAATCGCATCCTGAACACTCTTTTGAGAAAGATTAGCATAACTTTTACTTAACGGCCCATACTTAGTGCCGTAGGTTGCATGGTCATAGTCAGCATGATGAGCCAACTCGTAGGCAAACACCGCCTTTAAGTGATTTTCAATTAATAATATTTGTGCCAACAATAATGCTCGAAAGCGATGATCAAACCTCGACAAAGCGTGCATCTCTTCAAAAGTTGCCCCCTTTTTATAAGTTTCATCACTCTCTGTCTCATCAATAAACTTATGTTTATAGCGGCTGGTGAAAGTGAAATAATTATGCCACTCAAAGGCTTCTTTTGCCTTTTCATCGATAGGGGAAGGATGCTCGTCTCTGGCGGGGTGAACAAAGCTAAGCCTCCGATCGATGAGTTTTGCGATTTTGCAATCATAGCACAGCACATCCTTGTTGGTTGTCAACGCCACGCCCGCCCCAGAATAATTACTGCATGATACTGCAGTGCAAGGCATCGCTATTCCATTGATTCCTTGGGCACAGATATGTCAATTACTTTAACATGATTGTCCGAGACCCTAATATTTTGCTCAGATACATCAGCATCATGTTGCGCCGTCAGCTTAGCATTTTCATTCATCGCACATTCCATCATCTGCTGTGTTTCTCTTATGCTTTCCAATACCATTTTTGCCGTTGCAGCATTCAGTAACAGTTTATGGGTGCTGGCATCCATGTTGGTTTGTCGGTATCTTTTATAAAAGATTATCCCCTGAAAGCACACGCGCGGGGTAACTGCCCCCTTCTAAGGTCTTTTTGCTACAGTATACTCCTTCGTATAAAGGTGTTATTCCCCTTGCTACAAGATGGTTGATGCAAAGTTAACTTTATAATAAATTAAGAATTATTATTTTTTAGTGGAGATAACACAGTATGAAGAAAGTTATCATGATGGGTGTGATGCTCATCTTTGTGGTAAGGGTAGGGGCGACGCAAACAGTATGGATAGTTGCAAACTAAGAGATGTATCACGTTAGTGCCAGTTGCCGAACTTTAAGCCGTAGTAAGAATATGCAACAAGTAACTAAAAGCCGTGTGCCAAACAGAAGAGCCTGTAGGGTATGCTAGGACTCCACGGCATAAACCAGCAGTAAAGTTTTTTACATAGGCTGATTGAACACATCACAAATATAATACATGGAAAGACACAGGCTAAATAAATTTTTCTTATATTATTTTTTTAAAACTATTTTTAGTTAATTTTTTCTAAAAATAGAGGATATTTTAGCGAGTTTATTGTAGTATAGGACTTTAATATTGAGTCATATAATAGCACTAATACGGTGTGCGAGTTTCTACCCATCATCCATATTTGATAGACTATGATTTATAATGCAAACCTCTTTTGCTATTATTGACTTTTATTGAAAGCAAAATTATAACCAAGGACTAAACAGTGGACGCAATGGATCGGGGTTTTTCTATCACCCAACGGGTCGGTAGCCTTAAAAAAGAGATAGTAGGAGGCTTCATTGCCTCTATTATTTTGGTCAACCCCATCATATTAGGAGATCCAAACGGGGCTAGCATGAATGTGCAGGCTGTGTTTGTGCCCACGGTTATAGCTTCAGTTGTGGCTACCATCATCATGGGGCTGTGGTCTAATTATCCGCTAGGCTTTGGATCCTTTCACAATCCGAATGTTGTCATTTTTATATTGACCATGTTACGGGTCATCCACTACCGGCTGTTCCACAAATCGTTCTCGCAAATCACTAAAGATGAAATAGATGGAGGTGAGGATCGGGTCTATTTTGCCGATGTAGCGGGAACATTTGTGGGGACTAGCCTTGGCACAAGCAACATAACAACCTATATAGAGTCTGTGGCTGGTGTTGATGCGGGTGCAAGAACAGGGCTTCTGTCGGTAGTAGCGAGTCTTTTATTTTTACTATCCATTTTTATTTCAACATTTACAGGATAGGGCAAAATGACTTTAATTGAAGAGTTATTAGGAGAAGTGTCGGTCAAGGACAGTCGGATGATACTGTTAGACCATATTGTGAATCACCAAGTAAATACCAGCCTCATACAAAAAATCGTGAAGGAACTCACCTGCGAGTTTAAAAAATTGTGCTATTGATAAAATACTCACAATCGAAACGGGGGGCATCGCCATCGGTCTGTTGGTTGCCATTGAACTAGGGAACATAAATGTTGTGTATGCTAAAAAAGGGCACTCGGACAATATGCAAAATGATTATTATATTGAGCGTGTGCATTCGTTTACTAAAAGTGTTTCAAAACAATTTTGATGGTAAATTTAGGGTCAAATCCATTCTGAATGTTGAATCAATTGAAAATAATGTCTTAATATTAGGAAGTACAGGAAACTTATGAAAAAAATAGTTGTTGTTGATTTTGGCTCACAATACAACCAAGTTATTGTTAAAGCTCTCAGAAAGATTGAAGTTTATTCAGAACTTGTGTTTTTTGAGGATGTGCAGGATGCCATAGATTCAGATGTGGTGGGAATCATTCTATCAGGGGGGCCTAGCAGTGTTTATGAAGACGATTGCTATCAACTGGATTTAACCTTTTTAGATACTAAAATCCCTGTGCTGGGCGTTTGTTATGGAATGCAGTATTTAGTGCATAACCTTGGCGGTCGAGTTGAACCCAGTGAGGTGAAGGAGTTTGGTTTTACCAACATAGAGGTGGTTAAACCCAATAGCCTAACCCAAGGTACGCCGCTTCATCAGTCGGTTTGGATGAGCCATAGTGACTCTGTTGTGGATCTAGGCAATAATTTTGAGCTATTAGCTAAAACAAGCGATCATCCTGCCATTGTTAAGCATAAAGAGTTAGAGGTCTATGGGGTTCAGTTTCATATAGAGGTGCTACACACCGAGTTTGGTTTAAAAATGATTGAAAACTTTGCGCTTAACATCTGTTATGCCCCACAAGAGTTTTCTATGAAAAATTATGTGACGGAATTAAGTGAATCAATTGTAAAAACGGTGGGTAATGGGCATGTTGTGTGTGCGCTTAGTGGTGGGGTTGATTCATCGGTTGTGGCACAATTGCTATCTAAAATCATCCCCAAACAGGTTTCATTTTTCTTTGTGGACACAGGTTTAATGCGCAAAAATGAAGGTCAAGAGTTGTTTGAAGTGTTTAAACGTGAGCATCAGTTAGAGGTTCATTCTGTTGACGCTAAAGATGAGATGTTTGAGGCACTAAAAGGATTGTTGGATCCCGAAGACAAACGAAAAATGATTGGCAAGAAGTTCATAGATTTTTTTCAAGGCGCTTTGCACCAGATTAGAAGTGGCGACAAGATTGAATTTTTAGCCCAAGGAACGTTGTACTCCGATGTTATCGAATCGGGCACAAAAAGCAGTCATACGATTAAATCCCATCACAATGTGGGCGGAATGCCTACGGATATTGATTTTAAAATCATTGAACCTATCCGAATGCTGTTTAAAGACGAAGTGCGCGAACTTGGGCGAGTGTTGGGGCTTCCTGAGTCTATTGTATCACGTCAACCGTTTCCCGGTCCTGGTATGGGAATCCGAGTGATTGGTGAGGTTACCCCTGAAAAAGTGTCCATAGTTCAAGAGGCTGATGCCATTTTAAGAGAACATTTAGATAAAGTGGCACTTCAGTACAACTTAGGACAATACTTTTGTGTTTTAACTGACACTAAATCGGTAGGTGTGAAAGGCGATGTGCGGGCCTATGAACATGTGCTGGCGATTAGAGCCGTGGAATCACGGGATTTCATGACGGCTGATTTTGCAAGGATTGATTTTAACCTGCTGGCAACGATTTCGACGGCGATCACCAACAAGGTGCAAGGGGTTACCCGAGTGGTTTATGACATCACATCAAAACCACCGGGAACCATTGAGTGGGAGTAAAAGCAAGCCTAGGCTTTTATTCATCCATCTTTCGCTGGTTCTAATCAAAAGCCTGTAAGCGTTGCCATCACAACTCTCACAGGCTTTTTGCTATGACAAACGGTCAATGAGTTGCGACGCTTCTTGCACCGTCTTTTCATCCATGTCTACTTTATGGTTTTCTAAAAAACGAATAAGGTCACCGACAAATGTAGCAAGCGTTTCGGCGATAGGAAAGCGCATGTCGTCAATTTGAAACGCATCACCCTTGTTGGTTAATTGAGGGGGCCATGGTGAAAAGCCATTGTTACCCATTCTTGGATGCCAGTGGAGAAGTTTCCAGTTATAATATTCAGCGTACCATGCCCGGTAGAGATCCTGCGCTCCGTCTTTTATGTGATAAGGCTCAGTCAAATCTACCGAGGCAAAAAAACCAGCCATGGGGGGTATGAAGGGATTATCTTGATGTTCAATATCAGACCAAGCGGCTGGGGCAGAAGCCAAAGTGTTGGTTTTGGCTGGGGTGGTGTTTTGGGCTTGGCATGCAACCAAAAATAAAAAAAGAAGAGCGATGAGATATAATTTTTTCATAGTTTTAGTATACCTTAGGGATGGGGCGTGTGAAAAGGGTCAAAGACGGATTGTTTAAGAGGGTGAATGACCGCGATGCCCTCGCTAAAAGAGGGTTGTTACACTGTCATCTTCACACTAAACTCAGAGTTATTCTATTTTGCTGGGGATGATAGCCTATGAAGAAAGTGATGATGGTGGGTGTGCTGTTGCTCTTTGTGGTAAAGGTGGAGGCCACTCAATCCGTATGGATAGTGGCAAAATCAGAAGTGTACCACGTTACGTCAAGTTGCCGAACCTTAAGCCGTAGTAAATATGTGCAACAAGTGCCAAAAAGCCGTGTGCCCAACAGAAGACCGTGCAAAGTGTGCAGCTAAGGATCCTCTAGCCCAACTTCGGACTAGTCAGTAACCGCACTGGAGGAAGAGTAAGCCTAACGGCGGTTAAACGTGCAACTCAAACTCAGCTCGTTCTTGCTCCACCCCATTGACAATGAGAGTAAGCGTGTGAGTCCCTGCGTAGTGTTTTCGGGTGCTTAAATCCATAAACGAATGCTTTTTGGTGTAAACTCTTGTTTCGCCTGCTTTGAGAGTGATTTCGGATATTTGAAAGATTTTCCGGCTGTGTTTACCGCTACTTTTTACATACTCCACACCATATTCAAGCCGCACTTTAGCCGACACAGGGGCGGTTACGCTAAAGGAAAATGTTACAGCCTTACCCAGCGCCAGTATCGATTGGTTTAGCCCAAAATCAGACACCACCCCCCCGTGGCTGTTAAAACCAAACAAAGCCAAGGCTTCCGGATGTCCCTTTTTCAGCAATGTGCGATTGGCGTGCTTCACTATCCAGTCGGTGCGGGCCTCTTTGCCATACCACTTTTTAGAGAGATTGAGCACCAGATCGGGGTGGGTTTTAGAGATGTCGTTGAGGTTGTTGGCAACACTTTTGCGCACATAGGGCGATGGATCGGCTTTGAGCTGATGCAACAAGGGCAACAACGGGGTGGGGTCTTTTTTAAAGCAGGTTAAAGCCTGCCCCCACGGCAACGCTGGGCGGCATCCTTCGCTCGCCAGCCGACGCACATGCTCATCGGGGTCGTTAGCCCATGCCATCATTTGGGCCATCATACGCTCAGGGTTTTTAATGATGAAAACGCGCACCGCAAACTCGGCTGAGGCGTGGGGTGTGTAGCGGCGTAAAGCACGCATCGAAAGATCCCAATGCTCTTCGTTTTGCCCATACAGCTCCACAAAAGTGGGGAAAAAGAGACCAAAGCCGAGCGACCCCTGAGCATGGTTCATCACCACTTGGTCAATAATGCTCAGTGCGATGCCGTAGTCGGTCGGTAAAAATTGACGAAGGGCAACACTTATGTGGTGAATGCGAGCTTTAAGCTCCAAGGTATCCCACGCCTCATTAAAGACGGCGCATAAAAATTCATCGATCGCAAAGGCATTGTAAACAGCGTGCAGGTCTACGGCTACGGTGCGGAGCGAGGTGTATGTGTACACATTTTTTAATGGTTCTGGCATGGGGCTATCCTTGGCTGGTGTATGCCCTGTAGGCTAACACAAAAAAGCAGAGCTAGCAAGGTGTGTTAGCAACCGTGTTCTATGCTCTTGCTACATTAATCTAATCATGAGATTGCTTAGTTGATTGGTTGAATAAGTAGGGCATAGAGGATGAAGATTACAAAAAACGGTGTATTGGTGAGATTCTTGCTAGTGGTTACTCTAGGTGTCCTCGTTTTTTTTTGGCTGAGGCTAACCCGCTTGGTTGATGTTTATGAGACCGCCATGGAAACGCCCCCAACTTCTGTTGAACTTCCCCGTCGGGGGGGATTTGACCCTGCCGTTTTCAATGCTTATTTTGAGCAGCAGATAGAAAAAGTGAACACACATAGCAACAGTGTGAACTTAAACCTAGCCCTGATAGCGATTGTGATTACCGTGGTGGGGGTTACTTAGTATAGGGTTATCGATTAGCCTGACCATAAAAGATGGTGAGTTAGCCAAGGACATAGAGAAGGCAGAAGAAAAGGTTAAAAAATCAGATGATCAACAGAATAAAATGACGGCAGCCCTGATTAAGGCAGATTTGATAGAAGATGATGTCCGTTACCTCTAGCAAAGAATGAGCTAAAAAAAGAGGTGGAAGCTTTTAAAAATAAAAAGGAGTACACAAATGCCTTTAGGCGATATAAAAAGGTTAGCGAAATCATAAACAAGAAAGACGAGCTTTCAAATAAAGAAGAAAAAGAGTTGCAAGAGATCTATTTTAGGTGTGGCAAGTCGGCTCATTTGCTTTGGTGGCGAACCCGCACCAACAAGCGATTTGAAGATGCTGAAAAGTATTACGAGAAAGCTCGTGAGTTAGAGAACACAGCAGGGTATCATTATCTGCATAGCACCATTGCTTTGGCTTATTTGCATCAATGGCGCTATAGCGAAGAGGGTTACCCAACCAAGCTCCAAGAAGCCATGGAAATGGTGCAAGATTTTTGTAAGCACATTCACACAGACAAATTTGCAGAATATACCGATAAGTCTAAATTTATAGTGGATGCGCTAGAGTGGGCAATAACCCGTGTCATAAGAATTATGGCACAGGCTCATCGTATGGGCGTGCTGACGGCGAACAATGATAAATGGTTTTTATACGATGCAAACGCAGAAAAGGTGCAAAAGGTTAGCGATGCTGGTGTAGCATTTTTGGCGGAGAATGGTAAAAAGGATTTGCAAAAAGAGTTAAAGGCTCTGAATGCCGAAATTGAGCGGATAAATTTTAGAACTGTTGTGGATAAGTTGGTGGCAGCTGACTTATTGGAAGAGAAGGTTATGCTACCAGATGAAATAGACGACTTAAAGGAAGAGGCTCAGAGCTATTGGCATCAAGAGAAATATCCGGCGGTTATTCAATGTTATGAAAAAGCTATTGAGGTGATGAATAATGGCGACCCTGAGTTTATAGATGAGAGTCAGTTGCCACTTTTTTATTACAAGTGTGGTCGTGCGGCTCATGAGCAGTGGTGGAAGAATCGGCAGCTCAATCGCTTGAATGAAGCCAAAAATTATTATATAAAAGCTATTACCTCAAATAATAATAAGGATGATTTAAACACGGCTGATAAGGATGATTTAAACACGGCACAGGGTGAGATAATTAAAGCGATACCCGAGACACCCTCTTTAGAGGCTATTGATGCCCTTATTCGCCTTGCCTATATTTACCGATGGCAGGGGTTGGAAAGTGGCAAACCCAGCTGGCTAATAGAAGCTGTTGCTTATGCTTGGCAGTTTACTCACCTTTTGTCTGCTCAACTGAATGATGTACCCGCAGCTTATTTTCAATTGAAAATGTCAGTAGTAGTCGTTGACGTGGGGATTGAGGCTTTGGTGGTTATTTTAAAAACGGCACACCAGTCAGGCGATATAACCGATGCCTATAAGCGAAATTTTGCGAGTAACCGCGCGTGGATGGAGAAGATGATAGACCACTTTAGCACCGCTGATAATCAACAAAAAGAGCTTTACAAAGCCGATCTTAAGCAGGTGTTAGTTAAAGGATTAATTAGAAGAGGGAGAAAATGCATCAAAAAAGCTCCCCATCGGGGAGCTTTTAAAATTCTACAAACTCAATACCGACGCCTGCCACTGCTCATTAAACCGAGCTTTCAGCGTGCGCTTGTCGTCGGCACTTAAAAAACTGGCTTCAATCGAGTTGAGGTTAAGCTGCTTAAACTCAGGCAAGCCAAAGCCTAAATGCTGATGGCAGATGGCGTAGTCGTCGTTTAGGGTGGTGCCCTGCACCGTGGGGTCATCAGAGTTCAAGGTAACCAACACGCCGTCATTAAAGAGCTGCTTGATGGGGTGGGTGGCATAGATGGGATGCGCACCGGTTTGATAGTTGCTGATAGGGCACATCTCAAAGGCAATGCGTTGCTGTTTGACTTGTTCAATGAGGGCTGGGTCGTCAATGAGTTTTACACCATGCCCAATGCGTTTAGCGTGCAACACGTCAATAGCGGTGCGAATTTGCTGGGCATCGGTTACTTCACCAGCATGAATGGTCATAGGGTAGCCGAGTTCTGCATGAATGTAGTCAAAAAAACGCCCAAACTTTTCAGGGGGAAAGTTCACTTCATCACCTGCCAAGTCTACCCCCACAATGCCATCAAAGTCCACTTTTTTCACTAAGTCTTTGAACACTTCAATATAGTGCAGTTCATCATAAAAGCCGCGGTTGATAGTGAGCAATAGCTTGATGTTTTTTTTGCTCTCTTTGATCGCTTTACGAGAGGCTTGCAAAAAGGTGTTAAGGGTTTCGGCAGGATCAAATCCTTTGTTAATGCAGTAATGAAAAGGATTAAAGCGCACTTCGGTGTAAAAAAGGTTTTCGTTGTCGTCAATGTTAAGCATCGAGTTGTAGACAACCGTGTGCACATCTTCTAAATCATTGTACCATTTGTTGTAAAATTTGCTTAAGAAGAGAGCAAAGTTAGGCTCAGCATCACGTGGAAAGCGCATGGCCTCGGCAAACTCAGCTTGGTCTGTGGGAAAATCTAAATTGTTTTTTTGTGCCATGGCATAAAGAGTTGGCACATGAAAGGCCCCCTCAATGTGGCGGTGCAACTCAATCTTGGGCAGTTTACTTATCATCTCAGGAGTTAGCATTTTCATATAGGGCAAAATTCCTTGCAGTTTTAATGCTAGCATAGCATCCTTTAGTCATAACGTCAATTTTTACACATAATAATCCCTTGTTATTTGTGCCTAAAATCACCCGTTGCACAAGTTACCCACAAGCCATACGCAACTGTGTGTGTATCCTCTAAATTATCCACAATTTTAAAACCCGTGGAATAAATCTATATTTCTTTTCATAGAATGACTTTATTAATAAATTCGTGCAAAGTTAAGTCGAATAACAGTTTTTTAATCCACAGAGTTACGAGTGATGTGGGAGTTACGCACAATTTGTCCACAGTGCTGGGGGAATGTTGTGGATAGTTTTGGATGATTGCACAAAGTGGGTAAATAGTGTAATAAATGAGTATGAATAAAGTGCTTTTTGCGGTGTGTGTGTTGTTGTTGGTTGCCTGTAAATCCACTCGGCCTGTGATTGTGGAAGAACCACCACAACCATCGGGGCCCGTAGTTGTACGCTCCGGGTGGGTGGAGGGGCAATTGGTGTTGCCAGCTGATGCGGAGCTGAAGGATGATGTGTGGGCTCAGATTGAGTTGTTAGAACTGCGTGATCGTCTCCCGCCCCGTGTTGTTACTTCGTTTATGATAGAAAAACCCCGCACTCTGCCCATTAAATTTGTTTTTAAAGTGCCTGACGGTTTACTAACCAGCACCAAAGAGTACTTGTTGGTAGCTAAGGTTTATCAAGGACAAAAAGCCTTATGGGGGCATAAAGAGACCCATATCCTACAAATCGGGCAACCTAACCGCCTTGTTTTAACCCGCATATAAGCACCGTTTAAGGAGATAACCATGGAATCAGCATATAATGTAGGTGAGCCTATAGCTGCCTTAGCCACGCCCTACGGACGATCTGCTTTGGCTATCATTCGTGTGAGCGGCACCGAATCAGTAGCCTTACTCAAACCCTTTTTTTCACAATCAGATAAACTCATCACCAGCGGACAGATGGTGTTTGGACGGCTTTACGATGAGGAAAAAACATTACTAGATGAGGTGATGATCGCTCCGTTTTTCAATGGGGCAGGCTACACGGGTGAAGAAGCCGCCGAACTTTACCTGCATGGTAACCCCATCATTGCCCAAAATATTTTAGCTTTTTTATGCCGCCATGGTTTTAAAGTCGCTGCGCCCGGTGAGTTCACTTACCGGGCTTTTATGCTGGGTAAAATTGATTTAGCCCAAGCCGAATCGGTTCATGAAGTCATCACTGCCCAAACCGCACAGGCTAGCAACGCCGCCCTGCAACGTTTAAGCGGCACACTCAGCCGGCAGTTGAATGACTATTACCAACAGATCATTGCCCATTTAGCAGCCCTAGAAGCTCGCTTAAACTATCCTGAAGAAGAAAGTGATTTTTATGAAGTGCCGTCATTCACTCCCTTGATGGAGCAACTACAAACGATGTTAGATTCGTTTAAAGTGAGTCGTATTCTCATGGAAGGGGCGTTAGTGGTGGTGGCTGGCGAGCCGAATGTGGGCAAAAGTTCGCTGTTTAATCGTTTTTTGGGGCAAGACCGCGCCATTGTGTCGCCCCAAGCGGGTACCACGCGTGACTACCTTGAAACTATCGTCAATCTGCAAGGCTACCCTGTGCGGTTGGTAGACACCGCTGGTCTGCGTGATAGCGATGACAGTATTGAACAGCAAGGCATTGCTAAAAGTGAACAATTGATGCACGAGGCGGATCTCATTTTGTATGTGGTGGATGCCCACACGCATAATTTTGCACAGCCTTTAGTTATGACATATCCTGAAAAAACGCTGGCTGTGGCGAATAAAATTGATTTATGCCCGCAGAAAAATATTGAGCTTTTTGTTCCGTGTTCGGCAACCACTACTGAAGGGTTGAATGAGTTGATTGGAGCAGTATGTTTAGCATTAGACCCTACAGCGGTTGCCCAGCGCACCCAGAGCAGTTTATTGGGGTCGGTAAGGCAGTATGATCACTGCTTTAAGGCGCATCAGGCGGTCAAGTTTGTGGAAGAGAGAGCATCGTATCTGGCTTTGGATGAGCTAGCTCATCATCTTCGGCTAGCAGCCGAAGAGTTGGCGACTTTGCTGGGCCGCCAAGTAGAGCCAGATGCGATGAATGCCATGTTTAGCACTTTTTGTTTGGGTAAATAAAGGTTACTCTACCCTGAACAAACGTGCAGAGTAGCTTGGCATGTTAAAGGTGAAGGTTTGCCCATTACGGGTAATCACTTCACCTGTTTCAATATCAACCAAGCGGGAACCCTTCACAATATTTCGGGCATAACTGATACGAAAGATAGTTGCCGATTCGTGAAAGTTGAAAATCCGCACAATTTGCTGAGAACGATTGGTTACCACATCAGAATACACATCGGAGTTGATGTTTAACACCCGCTGATGGGACTCTTGTAAAGCGGGATATTGCCTTTTTAACGTTAAAAAGCGCTCTACCACAGGAAAAAAGGAATCATTAGCTGGGGTGTTCAAGGAACTGTACACAAAGGGTAAACTACTGCTCACACTAAAGCTCAAAAACGGTGTCGCCATCGGTAAATCACGCAAATTATCATACAGCATAAGAGGTAACATCGGTTGTGCCCTGCGTCCGTAGGTGGTTCGCAGATTGTTGTAAGTGTTAATCAGAGTCGTGGTGTTGGTGTTGGGTTGTAAAGCCAAATTAAAAATACGCTGTGCCATGGTGTCTAAATAAAGATTAAACCCACGATTTGCCCCTTTAAAGCCGAAAGTGCTTTCAATAAAGGTGCGCTCATCAGTGGCTGATGAGATGCCCACCAGCCAGCCAGCGATGCCCCAAGGTTGCCCTGCCTTCTCTTGCTTAAGGGCTAAGCGTTTAATATTTGCTCTTAAGGTGCGTCGTTCTTTGGGACTAAGCCGTTCAATAGAGGTGATAAAAAAGCCATCAATGGCAAATCGCACAATATGTGTGCGTATTAACTCTTCCACTTGGGGCGTGGCTTCCACTTGCATCAAGAGGTGCAAATTATGCTCATGCACCTGTTCAGAAAGAGTCAGCAGATCCTCCTGGCTTAATTTTTCGGTAATGAGAACACCGTTAAAGCCGGTTTGGGCAATCAGGAACAGATCATCGGCGGTAACCCTAGCCGGAGTGTGTAGATGATACAGAGCTAGTTGCTCCATGCGTGGGGGGCGACGATAGCACCCCATGAGAAGGGTGAGAACAAGGAGACCAAAGAGTATGCGTTTCATAAGGTTAAATTTAACTCAAAGAGAAAGTTAAAGCAAGCCATGCTAACAGGTGGAGGCGATAAAAAATTCACCTCGTCCCTCAATGCTGTAGCCGCCTGAGCCATAAGGAATAAAAAAGGCTTCGCCACGCACCATGGGCAAGGCGGTTCGGTCGGCTACTTTAGTGTTGCCCGCAGCACAAATAAGCCGAGCTTTGCCCTTGGCACAAAAAAGAATTTGTGGGGGGTTGTTGCCGTTAATAAAGTGCGGGTTGTCGGCGGTTATTTCAATACGGCTTAAGGTGTAGTTGGGCGTTGGTGTGTCAAAAGTGATGCCCTCCTGCGTGGCTTCTAACAGCTCAATGACGGTCGGCTCAAAGTTCATCAGCTCCCAAGCAAGGGCGGTGTGCGTTTTTTTGTCAGTTAGCCCTAGGCGCACGGTGTTGTCACTCACATCCATCAGCTCTACCGCCATGCCTTGCAGGTAGCAATGCACCGTGTTGTTGGGCATATAAAAAGCTTTACCCGCTGGCAATGGCACAAAGTTCATGTAAAGAGGGGCTAAACAGGTGATGTCGTTTGGAAACAGCTCAATCAACTGACTCACCCATTGCTGGTGAGCTTCTGTGCAAGAGTTGGCATAGTCTTGGGCTTCGGACAGCAGTTTATCAAGGCGTGGCCCTTTTATTAGGCTTAAAGCCGTTAGAAAGTCACGAAAACCTTCCGCATTGGGTTGATTGGTAAAGGTCTCTAGCTCATGGTGCAACAGCGAGAAGGAGGCCAGATCAAACTCTTCGATGATGGCACCATAAGAGCGAAAACCCACAAGGGCTTCAAAGTCATCACTTAAGGCACAGATAATTTCAGATTTGGCGTATGGGTCTTTAAACACACGTGTTCCAGCGTGGATAGGCACACCTGCTTGGTTTTCAGCATTGAAACCAGCCACGGCTTGTTCCCGCGTGGGGTGTAACTGAAGGGAAAGAGGTGAACCTAAGCCCAACACTTTAAAAAGAAAAGGCAGTTGTTTTATTTTTTTACTCACCACAGGACCTAGCAGGGCTGCGGCGTGTGGTTTAATGAGTTTATCCAGTGGAATGGTGGTTTTTTTATCCAGCTGCACAAGGTTAGCCCCAGCAGGGTGCGTCCCCATCCACAGCTCGGCCCATGAGAGACCTTCGGTATTTTTTTCGCCTAGTAAGTTGGCTAACAGACTGGGTGAACCCCATTTTTGGGTTTTAAGGGAGTTTTGAAGACGAAAGAGCGTTTTTTCACTTGACATGCCGTATTATATCACTCACACTCAAGGTTGTCTACATTCAGTAGATACCGGCATTAAAAAGCGTTAAGTACTTGTCATTCAGGCTTACATTAGCTTAAAATAGAAAGCCATTATACAGCCATAAGGAAGGGTGAACGGATTGCAGAAACAGATGAATAAAGTTTTACTATGGGGCAGCTTGATCCTTCTTGCCAGTTGTGGACAACATTTGGGTACTCGTTCGGCCGAAGAGGTGGCTATGCTGTTTTTATCTGGGGTGTACAGTTTGCGGCTTGATCAGGTTTCATCACTTGTGTCCGATGACGCTCTGTTGCAAGTGGCGGTGTTAGAAGGACGCACCGAGCTAATGACTGCTAGTGAGCGAACAGCTTACACCACCAGTAACATCACTATCATGCAAACTCAGTTTTCCAATAATAACAAGCATGCGACTATTAGTTATCAAGTGCAGTTTTTGGACACCCGTACTACCACTAATCAGTTAGAATTGGCTAAAGTAAAGCAAAGCTGGCAGGTGGTTCGCATCCACTATCCTCTTATTTCAGGAAACATCTATGACTACTAGCCTACGCATCTTTTTAATCACTTTTTTTCTTTTTGTCAGCTTTGGGTGTGCACAACAGGCACAAATTAAGCTGGTGCAAAACGGTAATGAACTGCAGGCGGAGGTGCAACTGCTGACCAACACCAGCACGATTTTTTCTGGATATTTACAAGACTTAAACATGCTTGCAGGCATAGCCAGCACCGAGACCACCGTGCCTCTTTTGTTTGATATGGTGTTTAGCGATTTGCATGGGCAAAGCCACAAGTTTGCCCAAAGTAGTCACTATGATGCGAACAATAAAAGTTATAAAGTGCAAACTAACTTCACATATCCCCTGTCTTCCACCGATGAGCAGTTGCTGTGGGCTCAAGTGCTTCATTTGCACACCGATGCTCAAGGCAATTCCACGTTGTCTGTACGACTCAACCGAGCAGTTTTTGAGCGACTAGCGGCTCTCTATCCAGCTGTGCCGGAGATTAAACCATCCACCACGCAGAGTAGTTATCAGCAAGATCTTTCTCGTATCATTGGCTTTACCCGTACTGACCAAGATTTAGCATTTAGACAGATAGGATTGGCAAGTTTAAAGCTTACGATGGTAGCCCCCAAGACTATTAAAGTCGTGCGGGGGGGCAGAATAACTGGCAGCAAAGGCACTCAGGCTGAGTTCACCCTCAACATTTTAGACTTTATTTTTAAGGATGATGCTGAGGTGTCGGTCTCTTGGTGATGAGAGGTTAGGTTCCTTTCCCTATCATCACGCGTAGTAAATCAATCGGAAATCTTAAAGAAAAGGCAACTTTCCAAGTGGCTACTTGCGACAGACGATCACCGGCCACATGCAAATTTGGGCCTGTGGTAAGGCTTAGCACATTAAGCCAAGTGAGACCAAAATGTGGGTATAAACGGACATCAAAGGTGGAAAAATTAGAAGGGGTGTAGACGGCAGTGGTAAGCCCTAAAATGAGAGGACCTAGCACCTGAATGACTGACAGGGTAGGTGCCCACACCAGCCCATGGGTGGAGTGTTGTAAGGCAAAGCCTGCTAAAAGAGAGGTGTTCATGAACAGCCCTTGAACCATGTTAACAAGGTCATATTTGAGGTCTGAGTAAAAAAATGTAACGCCACCGTAAACTGCCCCGTAAAAACCCACATTGTTCCCTAGCACAATACCGGCCCCTAAGTCCATCCCAACAAAGGGCATGGTGTATTGTGAGGGAACAGGTCCTGAGGCAATGTAAGTGTAATCAGCCATCACAGGCATGGCGGTTAAAATAAAAAGAGCAAGGTACATTAATCGGTTCATGTGCTAAAAGCTAGCATGAAAACGCTAAAAAAACAAGTCTAACTTGAGGCATTAGGTTGATTTTTATTAAGGTATTTGTTAGATTGATCCACTATGAAGAAGCAAATATTTTGGGTTTTTTTACTCATTATCGCCCCCCTGTATGCCAGAGAAGTATTAACCCTTAAAGAGATAACCTTACGGATGCACGATGTGCGTATTGACCCCATTTATGGGGTGGATGGATTTGACTGGCAGATGCGCGTTTACCCAGAAGATAAAATAGTCCTCATCAGCTATGGATCCACTAACGACTATGCCAATGTCCGTGCCGAGCTAACGGCATGGATAAGCCGAACCTTTCAATCGGGCAAAACCAAGCGCTACACACAAGAGTATTTAGAAAAAAAACATCAAAAAATGCTCCGTATCTCAGACCCCATGAAACGAGCAAAAGTGATGCAGGAACACTACGATCAAGCCTTTCACACTATGATGAACAACGAATTTGCCTCACTTAGTTCCACCTTTATGTTACTTAACACGCAAGTGGCTCAAGCATGGACGGTGTTAGAAAATGTGCTGCTTGATGAACGCTATAAAGACTATCGTATTGTGGTGTCCGGACACTCCTATGCCGCCCTTTTGTCTGAAGCCGTCGCCTCGCGTGCGTTGCTCTATTATTACACAGGACACTTATCCCGACCTGTCTATGCCGTGAATCTAGCTAGTTTTGGGGCTAATGGTTCTATTAAAAACTACCTCCCTCAGTCCGTGCTAGAGCACTATATTCATGGCTACAACCGCTATGGTGATGTGGTAGCCCGTTTGGGGGCAAGCTTAGGGCATAACATCACTGTCCCCTCGTGGACAGAGGAAGGACTCATTGATAAAAACTTCTATATTCTACTTAAAGAAAGAGTGCTGGGTAACCATAACCTCGTTTTTTTCATTTTAGGGCTAGATGCGGGTACTATTGGCGGCCTGATTCCTTTGCCATGGGAGATGCCTAACCATGGTGTAACTCCACGTCCGTGGGAACACTTTTAACCCTGTGTACAAACAGAGAGGGGGGAAGAACTTAAGTCCTTCCCCCCTCTCAACGGCTAAGTACGCAGATGACCTTAATACTTAAAAACTGAGTGCTTCCATAATTCTGTCAGCAACTTGTTCAATGCGATCTTCTAAATACGTAGGACTTAGCATGGCAGCCCGCACCCGTTCAATCTCTTCATAACGCACATCCGGCGCACGTTTAACCGCCTCTAGGGCAGCAAAACGCTCAGCAGCCAGCTGGGCATCAGAAGAAACTTGAATGGACTGACTCCGCTGAGTACGCACCGTCCGATCGATATTATCAGCTCTTTTGATTGAGGTCAAAGGATCTAGCGGATTGATCCGATTGATATTCATAGTAACTCCTTATTAGCTCGTCCCTTGATTATCGCCTTGTGAAAGCTTAACATTGAGGGCTACACCATGACTAGTAATGCAAATTCACCTAATATTTTTCGGCTAGGAAATAAAGACAGCAGTTCGCTACTTGTTCCTCGCCAAAACTCTTCATGCAGTTTTGTCATCTCTCTGCCTACCACCACAGCATTATCAGGTGCGAGTTCGGCTAACTCTGTAAGCAGTTTTTCTATTCGATACGGCGATTCATACAAGATAAACGCCACATCCATGGCTAAAAGTTCGGCTATCCTAGTGCGCCGCTTAAGCCCTTTATTCGCTAAAAATCCTTCAAATATAAAACGCCCATCACGTAAACCTGCTACACTTACCAATGTGGCAACCGCCGAAGCCCCTGTAATGGGGGTGAGCGGTAGCCCCGCCTTCACGGCCTCCTCTACCAATCTCGCTCCTGGATCACTAATGCCCGGTGTACCCGCATCACTGCAATAGGCTACGCTTTTGCCTTCTAGCATCAGTTTTACTAGTCCTTGCGCCGATGTTCGCTCATTGTGGGCATGGCACGCCAATAACGGCTTTTTAATGCCCAAATGAGCTAGTAAACGCCCTGTGTGGCGAGTGTCCTCACAGGCAATAATATCCACATGTTGCAAAGTAGAAATAGCACGCAAGGTGATGTCTTCTAAATTACCAATAGGGGTTGCCACCATATAAAGACCACTTAACATGGTTTATCCTCCATAATAAGTAAAAAAGCGTATTTAGCAGCAACTTGCTCGGCACTTTTTTTGCTGTTGCCCTCACCACGGGCAACCAAGCCATCCTGCACCATCACCTCAACGGTAAACGTTTTGGCATGTTCAGGACCGCTCTCTTTCAATACGGTGTAACTGGGCACTACCTGAAACCGCTTTTGTGCTAGCTCTTGCAGCAAAGATTTAAAGTTTTGGTTATGTTTGTTGTGTAAAATTAACTCTATTTGTGGTTTCAAATGGGCTAAAATAAAGCTTTCCGCCGTCTTCATCCCTTTATCAAGATAGATGGCTGCAAAGAAAGCTTCCATTGTGTCAGCCAAAATAGCGCCCTTTTTTTGTCCGCCTGTTTTACGCTCACCCGTTCCCATCAATAAATACTGCCCCAAGTTGAGTGTTGTGGCAACTGCTGCCAGAGACTCCTCGCTCACCAGATAATTTTTGATGTGCGTTAGCTCCCCTTCGCTTTTATGCGGAAAATGCTTAAAAAGGTAAGAGGTTATAGTGATGTCTAACACTGAATCGCCCAAAAATTCAAGACGCTCATTATCTTCATAGCCAGAGTTTTCATTGGCATAGGACTTATGACAGAAGGCCTTTTTTAAAAGGCCTTTGTCGGTAAACCATACATGAATTTTCGTTTGAAAATTCGCTAAAAGGCGATCATGGGACAAAAGAGACTCTTGACCCATCACCACAACATACCCATCATTTATTTGCTTTTTTGAGCAATAATAAACTTCAGGGCATCACCCACAGTTTCAAACTCAGTCGCTTCTTCTGGTGGAATAGTGATGTTCATCTGCTCTTCGATCGCATACACCAATTCATAGGTATCCAAGCTGTCAGCATTCAAATCCTCTCGGAAGCGAGCTTCTTTAACAACCTTGGAGGCATCTTCAACATTTAGCTTGCTGATCACAAGCTTTTTGAGTTCTTCAAAAATTTCGTTTTCCATTTCTCATTCTCCTAAAATTACACTGTGCTTACACACTTTAGTCATCAAATCGTTGCATTAAAGGTCTTTGTATTGAGGTCTTTCAACCAAACTTTATTGTGACTGGCCTTATCTTATTGCAAGAGAACTAATACGCAGATTTAGCATTGTTTTGGAATACCTACCGAACAACAAAGAAAGCTAAATTTGTCTTATGCTTTAGGCTCAATCACTTGACGCCCACGGTAAAAACCGCATTTATGGCAGACACAATGACGAGTAACAGTGTTACCGCAGTTTGCACATGTGGCAAGGGCTGGGGCACTAAGACGCATGTTCACTTTGCGTCGACCACTCTTTTTTGCTTTACTGGTTTTGTATTTTGGTACTGCCATTTTCTATTCCTTTCAATAAAAACTTATAACATTGATTTTTTTGATATTGTGTCTAAACAGTTATTCATAGAGAGACGATTTTACGCATCACCAAATGAATGTTGTCCGCAACATTCCCTACAATTTACTTTAAATCTTTTTGCTTTGTCAATACAGCACCCGCCTCTTTAGCGTCATTTTCCTCATTTTGTTCACTTTTTTATGTGCACCTCATGCGATCTATGGGGTCCAATCACCTGATTTTTTTGTTGTTCTTTCCTTGTTATCCCTCTTGTCAAAACCTTGAAATAGGTAGATTATTAGCCAGTAGGGTTACAAGATAGTGACTCTTTTTATCAAAAGGTAGTGGCCTGAGAATAATTGTTAAGGAGGTAAAGGGTTAGATGCTGGATGAAACAATACAAGAGATAATTATGACAGAGCAGTCTGCCTTAGCTGCTGTGCAGCAGGTCAAAGTTCGCTTAAGTCAAGAAAAAAAATCGTATCAGGATAATGCTTATTCTCAAGTGAAAGAGGCCAATAAGCAGGCCAATATTATATTGCAACAACGCATTGCGTTGCTGCATACACAAAAAGACCAATTGCAAGAGCAACGGTTGCATGATGCAATGTTTGAGCAGCGTAAACTGTTTGCCACCTATGAAAGTGCTGTGGGCATGGCCGCACGAGCTGCCGTGCAAGTGGTAGTAAAGGCTGGGTTTGTATGATGTGGGCTGTGGGGCTACTGGCAGTATGAAAAACTTAAACAACTATGCTTATGTGAATGCCCGTCTTCGGGCAAGGCTCACCTTGCGCTTACCAAACGATGTGTTAGAGGAGCTGATCACCAAAGCCTCTGTTGATGAGGCGGTATTATTACTTAAAGGTACTTTTTATGAACCATGTTTAGTGGCTTATCAAAAGCACGGTGATTTGATGGCGGTGGAGCAGGAGATGAACCGTCGTGAAGTAGAGCTTTTTGCTAACTTAAGCTTAGGCTTGTCATCCGATGTGGCTAACTTGTTAAAAGCACTCATGTTACGAGTTGAGATCAATTTTCTTAAAATGATTTTTCGTCTGTGGTTTGGGCGTGGCATTAAAAAACGAGCCATCTCTTTTAGTTTGGGTGATGTGGAAAATATACACGTTGTGCATCATATACGCTATGATTATCTTCTGGTTGCCCCCAATTGGGAGGCTCTGATTGAGGAGCTGAAAGAAACTCCCTATGCTCAGTTGATTATTGATAACCAAGCATTAATGATGGAACAAAAATCGATTTATGTGTTAGAAGTTGTGCTTGATCAGTTTCAGCACCACCGCTTACAAGTTGCGATCGATCATCTTTCTGGGTTAGATAAGAGTATTACCCGACGTTTTTTGGGTGGGTTTGTTGATCTTGAAAATCTTTTATGTGGCATGAGGCTCAAGCAACAAAAAATGACTGATACGGCTATGGATACTTTTTTTATTAAAGGTGGCAGGCGACTCTCGATGGATCAGTGGCACCAGGTGATTAAAGATCCTAAATTATTAGTGAGTACCCTGTTGCAGTGGTATCCTCATTTGAAAGTTACCGATCAAGAGCCTAAGGCTTTGGTTGATCAGGCACGAGCTTTGCAGTTGTCTGAAGATGGGCAGGCGGCGTTGGGGGTTTATCCTTTTTCGTGTGGCAGTATCATTGCTTACACTTTTTTAATGAACAATGACTTGAGAAAAGTGTTGACAGCTCTGCATAGCCGACACTACAAATTAAGCTTAGAACAAACAAGGGAACTTTTATGATAATAACCGAAAAAATGCGCTATTTGGCAGCCGTTGTGTTACGCACCGATGCGGATGCGGTTACCAAAGCGTTGCTTCAGCTGGGTGTGTTAGAGTTTTTACCTGTAGATGAACTTTATGCTTTTAACAAAGGACCTAATGTAGAATCAGGGTTTAATCAAAATGAAGTGAGTGAGTTGCGCAAACGAGCCGATGCCATGCTCCTGTTAGGTGAGATAGCCCAGCCAAACCTTGAAGAGCTGGTGTTGAATCAGGCTCACTTAGTGGACGTGCCTAAGGCAAAGGTGTTCGTTAATCAGTTGGTTTCAGGCATTGAGCTGTTGCGGGAAGAGCAGAAAATGGTTCACATGCACCTCAGCTTGTTGCGTGAATTGCGTTTGTTTGTGCGCAATCAGCAGGATGAAGGAACAATGTGTGTGCGCAAGACCACAGTGCCCAAAGCTCAATCGCCTTTGTTCACGTCAGGGGTGGTGGCTTACGCTTGTGCCTTTACCGTGCAAACCCATGTGGATAATGATGAGTTTTTGTTGCTCTTTTTGCCTAGTCAAAAAACAATGATTGAAGAGTTGCTAAAACGCTTTCATTGCGATGCCATCGTGCTAGATGATGAGCCTTTAGCAGCTGAGCAGGTGAGTGGTTGTTTGCTAAGCGTGGATGATCAATTAGACGTTTTAGAGACTAAACAAAAAGAGTTGGCAGCGACTGTTATTACTAATATCCAAGCCCAGGAGGAACAGCTTTGCTCCATCTGGCAAGATTTGTATGCAACTGAGATGTATGGCAGGATTCAATCAGAGTTTACAGGTACTCAGCACACTTATATTTTTGCTGGTTGGTTGCCCCAGTCTGAGGTGGCTAATGTAACCCAGGTGTTGCAAGACACCACGGCAGGACGAGTGATTGTGGAGACACAAGACAGCACATCAGCGGTCGAAGATCACCCTGAGGCAGAGCTAGCACCCCCTACTAAAATGCACAACCCTGGGGTCTTTAGACCATTTCAATTTGTGGTAACAACCTATGGCGTGCCGGTTTATGGCACGGTGGATCCAACTTTTGTGGTCTCAATCTTTTTCATATTAATGTTTGGGTTAATGTTTGGCGATGTGGGGCAGGGTCTCATCTTGGCGGGTCTTGGGCTATTTTTATGGCTTAAAGAAAGGCGTTCTTTAAGTTCCCGTTCGTCGTTTATGGACATGGGAAAAATTTTGTTTTATTGTGGGCTTTCGGCCACGTTGTTTGGGGCGCTGTTTGGTAGCTATTTTGGCATGACGTGGCTTAACCCTTTGTGGTATGATTTGCACGGTATTGCCATGTATGGCGCTCCGACTCACCAAACACAAAGTGCCGTACGTTCTATTTCAGATTTATTTCGCATGAGCTTTTTGTTTGGTTTTGTGGTTATTGGCACAGGGGTACTGTTCAACTGGGTGAACAAAGCCCGAACTCGTGCGTTTTTTGAGCTGTTTTGTGATAAAAATGGCGTGTTTGGGGCGCTGTTTTATGCAGTAGGGGCGTATCTCATCTGGCACTATGTGGCTGAGGGTGATTTAAGCCAAATAAACAAACCGCTCACGTTTGGCTTGTGGATAGCCTCTATTCTTCCTTTTGCCGCTATTCCGGTGCGCCACACTTGGCAGCACAACCAGAAAGAGGGGCAAAAACTGCGTATCAAGCAGATGCTCACCTGGCCTATTGCTTGGTTTTTTGAGATTTTTGAGATGAGCATTGGTTATCTTTCTAACACCATTAGCTTTGTGCGGGTGGCGGTGTTGGGCTTGGTTCATGCGGTGTTAATGGGGTCGTTCTATCAAATGGCAGCGCAAACGGGCAGCTGGTTTTTGGGGGCACTATTGGTGGTGTTTGTGAATGTGTTGGTGATCAGTCTTGAGGGGCTATTAGCGGGTATTAACAGTATGCGTCTCAATTATTATGAATTTTTTAGTCGATACTTTGAGGGGGGTGGGCGGCTTTACAAACCGATCGCCTTGTGCAAAAACAAATAAAAAAGATGCGAAATTGATTAGCTAACTATATTTTTATGAAACGAGAGGGAATGAATGAATAAGTCACAATTGACAATAGCAACTTGGGTAAAGCGTAGCCTTGCCAGCATGGCGGTGATGGCTCTCTTTTTAGGGGCATTTGGGCTGGCTCAAACGTTTGCGGCTCCTACGGCTGAGGTCTCCGCTTCTTCTGATGCGGTGGCAGCAGAAAGTACTAGTAATGGTAAGGGCTTTGCTTTGGTGGGTGCTGGGGTTGCCTTTGGTTTGGCAGCATTGGGTGCAGGCTTAGCCGTGGCCAGTGTAGGAGCTGCAGCCTTGGGCGTGCTGAGTGAAAAACCTCAGATGTTTGGGCAGGCGATGATGTTTGTGGGCTTGGGCGAAGGTATTGCCATTTTGGGCTTTGCTATGGCCTTTATGATCATGCAGCGCGCAGGCTAATCATGCGCTATTTTGTTATTGGAAGTGAAGATGCGGTGTTAGGCTTTCAGATGGTGGGGGTTTCCGGCATGGTGGTGAAAGCGCCTGAGGCAGCGACCGAGGTGTTTCGCCAAGTGTTGGAGGAAGCAGACATTGGGGTGATTTTATTGACCGAGGACGTAGCAAATATGATGCGTGAAACGGTGGATGAATACATTTTTTCCCACAAATTCCCCTTAATATGCGAAATCCCTGGACCTGCAGGACGCGATCCCTCACGGATTGCATTAAAAGACTTGGCGGTAAAAGCTATGGGTATTAACTTATAGAGGGGATGTGATGATGGATAATCAGGCGGGCAAAGAAGCTATTTTAGCAGCGATTAAAGGAGAGAGTTATGCCCAGATAGCTGCACTGGAGGCTACGTGGCAACAGGAAAAGCAACGCATAGATGAAGAAACCAACCATCTGTGTGTTCAGGCGACCACGATCCAGACGCAAGAGCTAGCACTGCCTCATGATGACAGGAGCGTGGAAGCCGTGTTGCGTAAAAGTGAGCTTGAGCTGCGCTATTCTTTGGTGGCTAAAGTGATGACGTCCGTGCTGGATCAGTTACACGCCTTAGCTAGGCAGAGTGATTACGAGCAGACCTTAACCGCATGGGTGGTGGAGGCTGCGTTAGCGCTAGATGCCACAGAGGTGAATGTGCAGGTTGGTAAAAATGAACTAAATTTGATCAGTGATGCTTTTTTAGCACAGGCACAAGAACAATTATTGACGCAGTTTGGGCGCAACACGGTGTTGTATAGACACGCCGCCGGAGCGCATGATGATATGGGACCAGTGGTGAAGACATTGGATGGTAAAATGGCTTATAATAACACCTTAACTGCACGATTAGATCGTTATAAAAAGCAAATTCAGCAAGCAATTTTTCAAGAACTTTTTGGGAAGGTACAATAAACTATGGAACGCTTAATAGGCAAGGTGAGACGCGTATCAGGACCGGTGATTCATGCCATAGGCATCACAGATGCTATGATGATGGAGCTAGTGCATGTGGGGTCTGATCGTATAGTAGGCGAGATTGTGAAGCTTACCGAGGGCGAAGCAGTGATTCAGGTTTATGAAAGCTCGATTGGCGTGGCTCCAGGCGATGAGATTTATGGTTCGTCCATGCCTTTAAGTGTGGAGTTGGGCCCCGGCTTGATTGGATCAATATACGACGGTATTCAGCGTCCATTACTGGATATTGAAGCGCAAACTGGGCCCTTTATGGGGCGTGGTGTGGCGACAGAAGCGATAGACCATCATAAAAAGTGGCGCTTTGAGCCACAAATGCAAGACGGGGATATTGTGATGGCGGGGTCGGTGCTGGGCATGGTGCAAGAGACCAGCTGTGTGGAACACCGCATTATGGTACCCCCGGGGATTACCGGCACCATAAAAAAACTCAGTCCTCGGGGTGATTACACAGTTACTGATGACATTGCTGAAATTCAGTTAGAGCACGGGCCATTGTACACGGTAAAAATGAGTCAATTCTGGTCTATTCGCACCCCTCGACCGGTCAAGGGTCGCTTGCCATTGAATGTGCCACTCATCACCGGTCAACGGGTTATCGACACTATGTTTCCGCTAGCGAAAGGCGGAGCCGTGGCATTACCTGGACCTTTTGGTGCAGGTAAAACGATGACACAACACGCGGTTGCCAAGTGGTGTGATGCGGACATTATTGTGTATATTGGCTGTGGCGAACGGGGCAATGAAATGACGGATGTTTTGAATGAGTTTCCGCATTTGATCGACCCACGTACAGGCAAAAGTCTAATGGAACGCACTATTTTGATTGCCAACACCAGCAATATGCCGGTCTCGGCACGAGAAGCCAGCGTGTACACAGGCGTAACCATTGCTGAGTATTATCGGGACATGGGGTACCATGTGGCCATTATGGCCGATTCTACCAGCCGCTGGGCTGAGGCCATGCGCGAACTTTCAGGACGTATGGAAGAGATGCCGGCCGAGGAAGGCTTCCCGGCCTATTTACCCACTCGTATTGCCGCTTTTTATGAGCGGGCTGGGTTGATGGAGAACTTGAACGGGCACACAGGGTCTGTAACCATTATTGGGGCGGTTTCTCCTCCTGGTGGCGATTTTTCGGAGCCAGTAACCCAACATACCAAACGGTTTGTGCGGGCCTTTTGGGCGCTTGATCGGTCCTTGGCCTACGCACGGCATTTTCCCAGCATTAGCTGGTTGGATAGTTACTCAGAGTACTTACCTGAGCTGCGTGCGTGGTGGGAAGAGCATGGTGATGCGAACTTTAACACCAACCGTGAAACGATGTTAGACTTGTTGTTGCGTGAAGATAAACTGCAGCAAGTGGTGAAATTGGTGGGGCCGGATGCCTTGCCTGAGAGCCAGCGTTTTATTTTAGAGGTGTGTACGCTGTTTAAAAATGCTTTTTTACAGCAGAGCGCGTTTGATAAAGTGGATCAATTTTCTACGGTGGCAAAGCAGGCTAAAATGTTGTCATTAATTGTTTTGTATTGGGCACGAGGCAGCGAAGCGATTAAAAGAGGGGTGAATTTAGCTCGCTTGCGACGCTTGGATGTGGTGAAGGAATTGGTGCGTATGAAGACTACGATTTCTAACGAGCAAGTGATGCAGCTTGATGACCTTGAAAAGCGCTTAGAGCAGGGCATAGCCCAGTTGGAGGCACGATAATGGATAAAAAAGAGAAGAGTGCAAACATTAAAAGGCAATTGTTGGCTGGGCGCGAATATATTGGTATTTCTGGGTTGAATGGACCACTTTTGTTTATTAAAAACACCCATGCCGTTGGCTATCAAGAGCTGGTTGAGTGTGTGGATAAAGAAGGTGTGGTACGGCTGGGCAGTGTGCTAGACACCTCTAACGAGGTGGTGGTGGTGCAGTTATTTGAAAGCTCCACTGGACTAAACCTGCCAGACACCCATGTGCGCTTTAAAGGCGAACCCATGATGTTAGGCGTGAGCGAGGCGATGCTGGGACGGGTTTTTAATGGTTTGGGGCAACCGATTGACGGGGGTCCTGAGGTAACTGCTGTAAAATCGTTAAGCGTGAATGGGCAACCCATGAACCCAGTGAGCCGTCTCTACCCCAAAAACTTTATTCAAACCGGCATTAGCTTGATAGACGGCATGAACACGCTCATTCGTGGGCAAAAGTTGCCGATTTTTAGTGGCAATGGTATGCCCCACGAGCGTTTGGCTGCCCAAATTGCTCGCCAAGCCAAGATTACAGGGGGCGACGGCACGGAGGAGTTTTGCGTGGTATTTGCTGCCATGGGTGTTAAAAGTGATGTGGCGCAGTACTTTCAAAAAACTTTTGCCGATTCAGGCGTTCTTGATCAAGTAGCACTGTTTTTGAGCTTGGCTGACGACCCTAGCATTGAGCGCACCATTACCCCACGGGCAGCCCTCACTTTGGCTGAGTATTTGGCCTTTGAGTGTGATAAGCATGTGTTGGTGATTATGGTAGACATGGCAAACTACTGCGAAAGTTTGCGCGAAATTTCTACATTGCGATCAGAGATTCCTAGTCGCAAAGGGTATCCTGGCTATTTATATTCAGACCTAGCCGAGTTATATGAGCGGGCGGGTATGTTGAAAGGGCATAAAGGCTCTATCACCCAGATACCGATTTTAACCATGCCTAATGATGACATTTCACACCCCATTCCCGACCTCACGGGCTACATCACCGAGGGGCAGATTGTGTTTGACCGTGAGCTGAATGCGAGGGGGATTTATCCGCCAATTGCTTGTTTGTCGTGCTTATCACGGCTCATGAAAGACGGCATTGGGGAAGGGCTCACTCGTGCCGATCACCCCCATTTGGCAGCTCAATTATTTGCCTCTTATAGTTATGTAAAAGATGTCCGTAATTTGGCATCGGTTATAGGCGAAGATGAGCTGACCGACCTTGATAAAGCTTATATGGCCTTTGGTGAGGCGTTTGAAAAGGATTTTGGCAGCCAGCGCGAGGATGAAAACCGCAGTATGGAAGAAACACTGAATCGAGGATGGAAGCTACTAGCACTATTGCCACGCGAAGAGCTGGTACGGGTGAGCGAGGATGAGTTGGACGACTATTATGAGCAACAATAGAAATATAGCCCCCACCAAAAGCAACTTAAACAAAATGAAAGATGAGCTGAAATTTGCTCGTCAAGGGCATGACTTACTTGATCAAAAACGTAATATTTTGGTGATGGAGCTTATGAGTTTGATTGACCAAGCCACCGAATTTGAGCAACGAGCGGATAAGAGGATGGCACAGGCCTACAAAGCGTTGCAGCTGTCTGTTATGGAGAATGGGCGGTTAAAAACCTACTCCTTGGCGATGTCGGTCAACATTGAAAGTGAAATTGAAGTGAAAAGTCGTCGGGTGATGGGCGTGCCGATTCCCGCTATAAACACTACCTTTACCGACCATCCTCCTTATTACAGTGCTTATGGGGTGGGCATTTATATGGACGATGCGGTGAAAGCCTTTAAAAATGCCCTTGAGTTGATGGGTCATTTGTCTGAATTAAAAATAGGTATTATGCGGTTAGCAACGGAGGTTAAGCGCACCATTCGCAAGGTGAATGCGCTAGAGCAAGTTGTGATGCCGAGTACTCAAGAGGTGATAACCCGTATTGAAGGACGGCTGGAAGAGAACGAACGTGATATGTTTGTGCTGATGAAAAGTGTAAAACAGCACTTAAACAGCACAGAGGGAGGATAGATATGAGCGACAAGCCTAAAATTTTGGTGTATACTGACGGATCTGATGGAGCGTATACTGCGATGGAGTATGCGGTGTATATTGCACGTACCTTTAACATGCAGTTGTTTGGTCTTTATGTGTCTAACACTAAGGCCTTACAAGAGCTGGTTAAGGCTGGTATCTTTGTGGCTGATGAGCAAGAAGAGTATCGAGAAAATATGAAGCACGATGCCAAAAAGTTTTTGAATGAACTGGTGCAGATGGGGCAAGAGAAAGGTGTAACCGTTGAAACGCTGGTTGGCGAGGGTACGGTGCACCGGCAAGTGGCTGAAATGATAAAATTGCATGACATTAAAATGTTTGTTATGGCCGATCTTTCGCCTATCCGCAGCAAACGCGATGAGCTGCAAGATGAGATGGAACGCACCTTGCGAGCGGTGAAGTGCAGTGTGTTGGTGGTAAAAAACCCTGACTATGTGAGTGGATTGTATAATAATTTGTAGATTGAATGAACAATGAACGAGAGGAATGAATGAGCATTTTACACGCACTAAAAATAACGATGGTGAAAACCCCTTTGGTTTCACAAAACAAAGACGAAGTGTTGCACGAGTTGGTGGATATTTTAGCTAAGGCTGGTGAGATTTCTGATGCTAGTTTGGCCTATGATGCGGTGTTGAGCCGTGAATTAAAAGGGTCTACGGGGTTGGGCGAGGAGATTGCTATTCCTCATGCTAAAACCGACACGGTGGCAAAAGTGGCCATGGCGGTGGGCATTGCTCCCAATGGTTTAGATTTTCAAAGTTTGGATGGGATGCCGACTAAGATGTTTTTTCTTATTTTAGCCAACCCTGAATTTGCTTCGTTGCATATTGATGCTCTGAGCGACATAGCCAAAATAACCCGTAATAAAGAGTTTTGTACGGCCTGTTTACAGGCCAAAACCAATGAAGAGTTGCTGGCTCTTTTGCACCCTACCGCTTAAGATCGAATGAGGCAGACGGTGCAGGATGAACTTCCTGTTTATTTTAAAAGCCTTGTGCAAACGTTGGTTGAAAATTATTGCCCTCAGCATAGTGATAATGTTATCCCCGAGCTGTGGCAGCTTTTGTCTGCTATCGATCGGGGGTCCTTTTGCATCAAAATAGACAAAACGAACCCTATTCAGCAGCTATTGCCACAACTCACCGCTTTGGTCTCCATGGCCTCTAAGCTTAGCCCTGCTCCTCTTGTTTATGACGATGGGTTTCTTTATTTACATCGCACCTATAGCTTGCAAGAAGAACTGAAACTTTTAGTAAAAAAGCAATTGATTGCCCGCACACAGCCCACGACTTTTTGGGATCAAGTCAGTTCAGGGGAGCTTGAGGTTCTAATAGAGGCACTAGCCTTACGGTATCCTGCAGGCGATGAGCTTAAAAGAGCGTTGCACATCACATTAAACAGTGATGTGCTTATTTTAAGCGGTGGTCCAGGTGTTGGTAAAACCTATTCTGTAGCGGTTTTATTACAGGCTTTACAGGCAAAGCAACAAAAAACGAGTGCCGAGCAAGAGCTGAATGTGTTGCTATTAGCCCCCACCGGCCGTGCCGTGGCACGGATGGGTGAGGCAATTGCTTCTCATGCCGCAGGGCGGGTGTATGAAGGGCAAACTTTGCACAAAGTTTTGGGCTATAACCCGATTAAAGGCAGTTTTACCCGCGGTAAAGATAATCCGCTAGAGGCTGATGTGATTGTGGTGGATGAAAGCAGCATGATAGATGCTTATCTGTTTTGTCAGCTGTTACGAGCACTGCCGTTTAAGTGCAAGCTTATTTTAGTGGGTGATGCCGATCAGTTGCCCAGTGTGGACATTGGGGCGCTGTTTTGGTCGCTGGTGGTGGATAGAGACAAAAAGGGGCATAAATTGGCTCCCAATATAGTGTTTTTAACCACCACTTATCGTTCGAATACTGAAATTTTAGAGCTGGCTTTAGCTTTTTTAAGAGGAGACACCCTGAAGGTTTTAGCCACGCTGCAGACACTTAAAGCGGCTAAAGCGGTGCGGTGGCTGCCTGCGTTTACTCCCGATGAGCTCTATCGCTTGATTGTGAACAGTTATGGACTAAAACCGTTAGCTTCGTTTAAAGCTCATGCTGGTGCTGGCGTGTCCCCAGTCGAACAGGCAATTTTGGATGAATATTTTGCTTTTTTTGATAATTTTGTGGTGCTAACACCCATTAACCAAGGGGTGTATGGCGTGCAGGGTATTAATCAAGGGGTGATGCGTTTACTAGACATGGAAAACCATGCTCATGGGTTGCCTATTTTATTGACAGCTAATATTAGTACGTTGGGGTTGTCTAACGGTGACCGAGGGGTGCTGGTGTTTTTTGGCACGGTTTTGTATGCGGTATTTAAACAAAATGGAGTGTACAGGTTACATTTACCCTCACAGTTGAGCCGATATGAAAGTGCGTTTGCTATAACAGTGCATAAAAGCCAAGGATCAGAGTACAGCCGTGTGTTGCTTGTGATGGCTGAGAGTAGCGAACGGGTGCTGAATGGGCGGCTGACATACACGGCTTTAACTCGTGCAAAAACAGGGGTTGTAATTTGTGCGGCAATGAGTGAAGTTGTGCGAGCTGCGCAGGGGATGCCTGAACGTATGGTACGTTTGGGTGAGGTATTATGCCCCCCCCCTCTGATGATGAAACCGATGGTCCCCCGAAAGGGAAGTCAGTTGGGACTGTTTTAAGTGAACAAGAGTAGAATAAAGAGAAAAAATGTGATAATATACAATTCCTTCCTAAAAGATAGGGTGGGTGGACAGGAAAAGTTTCACCATTTAGTATATTAGTAAATAAGGATAGCCGAGAGTGAAAGCACGCACCCATAGATTAAAATTGATCGAACGCCTGATTGAAGATAAACATATCAGCAATCAGGAGCAGTTGCAAAGCTATCTGCTGCAAGAAGGCTATGAGGTAACACAGGCTACCTTAAGCCGTGATTTACGCCATTTGCAAGTGTGGCGATCGGTTAATACCGAGGGGCAGTCGCGCTATATGTTAAGTCAAAAACATGGGGCTGTGGATAAAGAAGAGACGCAGATTGATGTGGTGCGAGGCTGTTTGTCGTTAAGCTTTGCCTCGCAGATGGCGGTGTTTAGAACGCTTGAAGGCTTTGCCCCTTCGTTTGGCTTAGCTATTGAGCATTTGGCGATGGACGAGGTGCTGGGTGTGTTGTCCGGCTATGACACGGTGTTTGTGGCACTGCAAGATGGGGTGAGTGCCTCTGAATTTAGAGCTTTATTAAAGCAAAGAGTGCCTAGCATAAAAATAAAAGATTAGGTAGAATAGACCCTACCCAATTTTCAAAAAAAGAGAGGTATGATGCGGTTGTGAAGAAGTTAATATTAGTTTTATGTTTAGGGATGGGTGCTATGGGGTGCGGTAAAGGAGCAAGTGCAATGAATGATGATCGATTGAGTCAGTTACCTGAGGGTTTGTATGCTCAGATTGGCACTACCCGCGGTGATATATGGGTGAAACTGTTTACTGAGGACACACCTATAACGGTTGCCAACTTTGTGGGGCTAGCTGAGGGTACCCTTAGTGGAGCTAATAAACAGGGGAAATATTACGATGGACTTAAGTTTCATCGAGTTATTGATAACTTTATGATTCAAGGAGGTGATCCTACCGGTACTGGTAGTGGTGGACCTGGTTATCGCTTTGTGGATGAAATAGTGTCCACACTGAAGTTTGACCGCCCTGGCTTGCTGGCGATGGCGAATGCGGGGGCAGGCACTAACGGAAGTCAATTTTTCATTACGCACACGCCAACGCCTCATTTGAATGGCAAGCACACTATTTTTGGTGAAGTGGTTAGTAAGGAAGACCAAGCTGTGGTGGATGCCATTAAGCAGGGTGATGTGATGATGCGTGTTATGATTCATAGAGTTGGCAAGTATGAGAGTTATAAAGTGGCACAAGAAAGCTTTAATAATTTACAGGCTAAAAGAGTATAAAAGGAGCAAGTGCAATGAATGATGATCGATTGAGTCAGTTACCTGAGGGTTTGTATGCTCAGATTGGCACTACCCGCGGTGATATATGGGTGAAACTGTTTACTGAGGACACACCTATAACGGTTGCCAACTTTGTGGGGCTAGCTGAGGGTACCCTTAGTGGAGCTAATAAACAGGGGAAATATTACGATGGACTTAAGTTTCATCGAGTTATTGATAACTTTATGATTCAAGGAGGTGATCCTACCGGTACTGGTAGTGGTGGACCTGGTTATCGCTTTGTGGATGAAATAGTGTCCACACTGAAGTTTGACCGCCCTGGCTTGCTGGCGATGGCGAATGCGGGGGCAGGCACTAACGGAAGTCAATTTTTCATTACGCACACGCCAACGCCTCATTTGAATGGCAAGCACACTATTTTTGGTGAAGTGGTTAGTAAGGAAGACCAAGCTGTGGTGGATGCCATTAAGCAGGGTGATGTGATGATGCGTGTTATGATTCATAGAGTTGGCAAGTATGAGAGTTATAAAGTGGCACAAGAAAGCTTTAATAATTTGCAGGCCGAGGGGACTCAGAAAGAGCGTGCAGCTAAAGAAGCAATGAATGCTGGGGTTATTGCTGGCATTAAAGAGAGTTACCCCGGTGTTGTGTGTAGTGAAAAAGGTTCTTATTATGTGATTACGCAAACCGGTAGTGGTGCTGTGCCTACAGTGGGGCAAGAGATTAAAGTGCATTATGCTGGGTCTTTGCTCGAGGGTGGGCGTGAATTTGATAGTAGTTATGAGCGTAATGAGCCCTTAACTTTTCAGGCAGGCAAGGGTTTGGTGATTCCTGGGTGGGATGAAGCTGTGCTAGACATGAAGGTGGGCGAAAAGCGCACATTGGTGTTGCCTCCGGACCTGGCTTATGGCGATATGGGTGCTGGTAATGGCGTTATTCCCCCTAAGGCATGGTTAGTGTTTACCATGGAACGTATGGGCTAATAAGGCGACTTGAAAAGTTGTGAAAAAATTAAGGCGTGGGACTTAAAGTTTATGCAGGCTTAAGGTCGATAGGAATGATGGTGAAGTGTGTATACTTTATGCTAGCTTGACTGTTTTATTAAAAGAAAACAAAAATTTTGAAGATAAAAGGGTTTAAAACGAACATTATTGAGAACAGAAAACAGAGCAGGGTTTTGGGCTTAAGCCAAACATTTAATGACGGTGCAGCTCGACTTCTTTGGAAACAAAGAATGCGCAGGTCGGTGGTACTGGTTGATATTTTTGGTTTTATGTTCAGGGTTGTGTGCGGGTTTTTTGGCAACAAGATAAAGGGTGTATCGAATTAAACCAGACCTCATGGAGGGGGAAGAATTATGATTATTAATCACAATATGAGTTCAATCAATGCAAACCGCAACTTGAACAACACCAACAACGAGATGCGCAGTAGCATGGAAAAATTGTCATCTGGACTACGTATTACCCGTGCTGGTGATGATGCAGCTGGATTGGCTGTTTCTGAAAAAATGCGTGCACAGATTCGTGGTTTGAACCAAGCTGTTCGCAATATCAATGATGGTGTGTCTTTTATTCAGACCACCGAAGGATACTTGAACGGAACCACCGAGAGCCTACAACGCATTCGTGAGTTGTCGGTACAGGCTGCCAATGGTATCTACACCGATGAGGATCGTAGCTACATGCAGGTTGAAGTGGATCAGTTGGTAAGTGAAGTAAATCGTATTGCTTCTCAGGCTCAGTTCAACGGTATGAACCTGTTGGATGGTAGCATGGGCGAAGGCAGCAACGGAATGCGCATTCACATGGGTGCCAACATGGATCAGAATGCAACAATGTTTGTTAATGATATGGGTGCTGGTGCTTTGGGAGTGGAAGGTATTTCTTTAGCAACTGCTGATGAAGCTAACACTGCTATTGGAACTATTGACGGAGCTTTGACCTTGGTTAATGCACAACGTGCAGACTTAGGGGCTTATCAGAACCGTATGGAAATCGCAAGTCGTAGCCAAGCTGTAGCTTCTGAGAACCTACAGGCAACTGAGTCCCAGATTCGTGACTTGAACATGGCAAGTGGAATGGTTGAGTTAACTCGTAACCAGATCTTGAACCAAGCTGGAACTGCAATGTTGGCTCAGGCTAATCAGAGTGCTATGAGTGTAACTCGTTTGCTCGGTTAATTTTTGTTTTAAACGATTGTATAAAAGAGTTGCAGCGCATGCAACTCTTTTTTTGCTTTTAATTCCTTGTTTTGCAAGTGTTTATCATCTCCTTACTGGCATTTTTACTAAAAAACAACTAAAACTCTTCCCTTTTTTTTTGTCAAGTGGTATAATTTCTTTGGTTAAGTCCATTTATCTGTTTTGTGGGCGAAACGGAATTTACCCAAAAAAATAACCTCATGGAGGGGGAAAGTTATGATTATTAATCACAACATGAGTTCAATCAATGCAAACCGCAGTTTGAACAACACTAACAACGAGATGCGCAGTAGCATGGAAAAATTGTCCGCTGGACTACGTATTACCCGTGCTGGTGATGACGCAGCTGGATTGGCTGTTTCTGAGAAAATGCGCACACAGGTTCGTGGTTTGAACCAAGCTGTTCGTAATATCAATGATGGTGTGTCTTTTATTCAGACCACCGAAGGATACTTGAACGGAACCACCGAGAGCCTACAACGCATTCGTGAGTTGTCGGTACAGGCTGCCAATGGTATCTACACCGATGAGGATCGTAGCTACATGCAGGTTGAAGTGGATCAGTTGGTAAGTGAAGTAAATCGTATTGCTTCTCAGGCTCAGTTCAACGGCATGAACATGCTGGACGGAACTTTTGGCGAAGGCAGCAACGGAATGCGCATTCACATGGGTGCCAACATGGATCAGAACGCAACAATGTTTGTGGGTGACATGAGTGCGGCCGCATTAGGTTTAGGTTCAGCACAGGGTGAATCAAGTGTGTCGGTGGCTAGTGCCGATGATGCCAACACTGCTATTGGAACCATTGATGCTGCTTTGACCTTGGTAAACAGCCAACGTGCTGACTTGGGTGCTTATCAGAACCGCATGGAGCTTGCTTCACGCAGTCAGTCTGTAGCTTCTGAGAACCTACAGGCAACTGAGTCCCAGATTCGTGACTTGAACATGGCAAAAGGCATGGTAGATTTGACTCGTGAGCAGATCTTGAACCAAGCTGGAACTGCAATGTTGGCTCAGGCTAACCAGAGTCAGATGAGTGTAACTCGTTTACTAGGATAATGCTTGCTTTAACTTAAGGTTCATGATACAATTATCATGATAAGAAAAAAGATGAATTTTTAAAAAATAATGGGAGAAATGAATTATGATTATTAATCACAACATGAGTTCAATCAATGCAAACCGCAGTTTGAACAACACTAACAACGAGATGCGCAGTAGCATGGAAAAATTGTCCGCTGGACTACGTATTACCCGTGCTGGTGATGACGCAGCTGGATTGGCTGTTTCTGAGAAAATGCGCACACAGGTTCGTGGTTTGAACCAAGCTGTTCGTAATATCAATGATGGTGTGTCTTTTATTCAGACCACCGAAGGATACTTGAACGGAACCACCGAGAGCCTACAACGTGTTCGTGAGTTGTCGGTACAGGCTGCCAATGGTATTTACACCGATGAAGATCGTGCGTATATGCAGGTGGAAGTGGATCAGTTGGTAAGTGAAGTAAATCGTATTGCTTCTCAGGCTCAGTTCAACGGCATGAACATGCTGGACGGAACTTTTGGCGAAGGCAGCAACGGAATGCGCATTCACATGGGTGCCAACATGGATCAGAACGCAACAATGTTTGTGGGTGACATGAGTGCTGGTGCTTTGGGAGTGGAAGGTGTTTCTTTGGCAACTGCTGATGAAGCCAACACTACTATCGGAACCATTGATGCTGCTTTGACCTTGGTAAACAGCCAACGTGCTGACTTGGGTGCTTATCAGAACCGCATGGAGCTTGCTTCACGCAGTCAGTCTGTAGCTTCTGAGAACCTACAGGCAACTGAGTCCCAGATTCGTGACTTGAACATGGCAAAAGGCATGGTAGATTTGACTCGTGAGCAGATCTTGAACCAAGCTGGAACTGCAATGTTGGCTCAGGCTAACCAGAGTCAGATGAGTGTAACTCGTTTGCTAGGATAATTTTTACCTTAACGGATTTTACAGAAGGAAGGTAGTAATACCTTCCTTTTTTTATTCGGCTTGTGCGGGGTAAGAAGAGGTCTTGCATAAATCGGAGAATTGAGCTAATTTTATACTAAAGATAAAGGTGGGAGTGCTAAAAGTTGAGCGATATGAACTTGCCCGGAATGGGCAGTCGGTATGATACTTACATTGACCAGTTAGTAGCCCTAGCCAAGGTGCAGCGAGTGCCTTTGGAAAATCGGCTAGAGACTACCGAGATTCGTCGTGAGATTTGGCAAGACATGCAACGTAATTTATCGCAATTACAGGTTTCCATGCGCTACCTTTTTGGGTTTGAGAGTGTTTTTAATGAACGGCAAACAGGCAGCACCAATCCTGATGTGATCACGATTGCGGTGCGTAGAGGCACTGATGTGGGGATCATGGATGCGATTGTTCATCAGCGTGCTGAGGCTGATAGGTTTTTTTCGCGTGAACTGTCTTTTGACCATGAGGTGAGTGCGGGGCGATACACTTTTTTAGTGGGCGAGCAAGAGCTTATATTAGATTTTGATGGTGGCACGATAGCGGATTTTTCTACCGCTCTTAATCAGGTGGATAATCAATTATTACGTTCGGGGGTGGTGCAAAGCAGTTTAGAGGCGCGCACTTTTTTTATTGAAGGGGTGGTGCCGGGTGAGGCGATGGCCCTGAACTTTGAAGGGCTGGCAAGGGATTTTGCTTTTGATGTGGGGTTAATTGGTGATCGCACTCCGATTACGTATCGAGTGGAGAGCGACACACGTAATTTGCGCATGCGTAGCGAAGTAAACATTGCCGATCCTCTTGCACTTGATCCCTCGCGTTTTTTGGCGCTGGCACTTGAGTCGCAAATGCCGATAAAAATAACTACAGGTTCTCAATTGATTGTGAATTATGCTACTACGAATGCCCAGCGTCCGATGGTGAGCTACACCCAAGAGACAGAAGATAAAGAGCGTGCCTTAGATGAGGGGCGATTGGTGCGTATTGAGGACAATGGAGTCTTGGTCTTACCTATTTTAACAGAGAAGGACTCGCTGTTTTTACGTTTGGATGATGGAGTTGTGGCGTTAAGCCCGCAAATGATAAGTAAAAATGCCGGTGAACTGACGATCGACTTAACGCCTTATCAGGGACGTGAAATTGAGGCGTTACTTTTTCATAACCAAAACAGTATTACCACGCTCAATGTGGAGAATATGCTGTTTCAGTTTGAGAGTGATATTGATTTTATACCGCTTAATGCGGCCAGTACAGCACAAGATGCCGAGTTTTTGTTAGATGGTGTGCGCGTTACGCGTCCTGTGAATGTGATTGACGACCTGTTACCAGGCATAACTTTTAACCTGCATGGGGAAAGTTCAACTCCCGTACGCTTAACCATTGCACATGATGCAGAAGGTGCTACAAATGTGATTCAAAACTTTATTTTTGATTATAACCAAACTATGGCTCTTATTAATATTGCCACCGCAGGTCCGGGTAATAAAGAAATTGTGGAGGAGTTACGCTATTTATCGGCCGATGAGCGTGAACAGGCGATGGAGATGCTGGGTAAATTTCAGGGTGATTTGCAGCTGGTGCAATTGAAAAACAGGATGCATACACTCATGATTTCGGCTTATCCGCTGTTTAATAGCGAGCAACAAAATATGGTGTTTGCAGAGATTGGGGTGGCAACCAACATGACCCCAGGTTCTATGGGCAGTGCAAGCCAGCGTCGTGGTTATTTTGAGATTGACCCTAAGCGCATGGCAAGTGCCTTAGAGAACCGCTGGGAAGATGTGCGCACCTTTTTTGGTAACGATCCTAATCGATCCGGGGTGCTGGAAACTGGTTTGGTGGCAGGGCTCGATCCGATGATTCGTGAGTATATCGGGCTTGCGGGTCTCATTCGTAACCGTCTCACTTCGTTAGACAGCGATATTACCCGTCAAAACAAGGCATTGGATGACTTTGATAAAAATTTGGAAGTGCAACGCAGGCAGTGGCAGGCAGATTTTGCCCGTGCCACGAACGCCGAAAATGAGATGAAGAGGATGCAAGAGCAGTTACGAGGTCTTGATAATAATAATCGTAGAAATTAAATAAAGGTGGGCAATCACATTGAAATTAGAATTAAATGGGCAAGCATTAGCCTTTAGTTTAGATCAAGAGCGCGTGCTGGCAGATTTTCTGCCAGGTGTTATTCATTATGCCCGTGGGCAAGGTTTTATGCTTTTTGATGTGAAGGTAGACGGGGTGCCGGTAACGGTGGACAATCAGCGCGAAATGGAACCGCTTTTGCTTACGGATATTACACTGATTGCCGTGGAAGCTCGCCCTGTGTTTGAAATCAGTGAGTGCCTTGAAGCTCTGACCTTGGGTGAAGAAGCACTGAAGAGTGGTGATGTAAAAGCCCTGAGTCAGTTGGCGGTTGTATGGCACGGCTTGCACGAAAGTCTTTCTTTTTGGTTGAGCGATTTTAACTTGGGGCAGGCTTATTTTGACGGCTTTGCTCAGTTGGGTAGCCTGTTTCAGAACGGGGAGCCAGGCATGGACAAAGACAAGCAATTGCGTTTTTTGGCGGTGGCGGTGCGTGCTTTAACCGAAAAAGATTTAGAGCTTGAGAATCCTCAACAGCAGTTGTTGAATACCGTGGAGCAGTTGATTACGTTTCGTCCTCGTTTAGAGGCGGTGGGGTCTTTGTTACAAAATGCGCAAGATGCCAAGGCCACACAAGAGATTTTAGCTTTTATGGAGCTTTTTCAAAAGTTCATACGGTGTGTGCATTTTTTAGATGACGCATTTGGGCCTTTACGTGAACAGGCTAGTGCTTGGGCACATGAAGTGTCTGAACAGATGAGTTTAGTGACCGCAGCCTACGCCGATCGGGATTATGTAACAGCGGGTGATTTGGCTGAGTATGAGGTGGCGACACGTTTAGAGGCTTTAGAGCCGTGGGTGAGTATTTTAGGTAAACAGCCGTAACAACCTGAGGGGGATGGGGTGATTCATTTGTTGTACAATGGAGTGATACTCATGGTGGTTAAAACCGTGGTGATAATGGCGGTGCTTTTGGGTGTGGTCTATGTTGCTACGTTTCAGCATGGGTATAACCGGTTTTTGTTTCGATGGAAAGCCAATCGGCTAGGGGTGTCTCAAGATATGTGCCTGCTCCTCGAAGAGCTTATTGCTCGCTATCATCCCCAAGATCCTTATAAAATGCTGCTTAATTCCCGCACATTAAACAAATGTTTAATGCGAGGCATTAGTGATGTGGATTTAGATTTGAGCTTATCTTTAGCTGAGCGTGAAGGAAAACAGTTTAAATTTTATGAAATAAAACGCTTTTTTGATACGATTATGCTAAGTTCACCTTTACACAGCACAGTGGAGTTGGCGGAGCAGAGTCGCTTCACCATTAACAGCCCCGCCAATGTGCGCCAAGAGAGCGAAGTGGTGATGAGTGAGAACGAGCGTGGTGGGTTCAAATTAGTCTTACCAGCCCTAGAGAAGGGTATGGGGCAGGGGTTAAATGTGCGGGCAGGGCAAGAACTTGAGTGTTTGTATCGTGATGAGCAGGCTTTGGAGCATTTTTTTACTGCCAAGGTGAAGGCGGTAGAGCATCGTACTGATCTGAGTATCATCAGTTGTGCTCATAGTCACAACATTCAACTGGTGATGAAAACGCAGTATCCCCAAAAACGCATCAACAGTGAGGCTTTTTTGGCTTCGGCTGAGTTGGTGTTAGACAAAGCCTTAGGTACACGACGTTTTCAAAGTTCAGCCGAGCAAACTTGCCGGCTGATTGATATTTCGCTCGGCTCGGCGGTGGTGCGCAGTGTGGTGGCTCACAGCGTGCAAAATTTTGTGGCACTCACCTTTGTGGGCAAAGGGCATCGGTTGTTGAGTTATGGGCGAGTGGTACAGGTGTTGGCTTTTCCGGAATATTATCAGGTTCACATTCAGTTTGTGCAAACCAGCCGAGCGGTGCTTAATCAAATGAGCGAAATTATTTACGATTTATAAATGAAGAATAGGGTGAAAGAGCGATGAAGTTAATAGAAATAAAGGATATTCAACCAGAAGAAGGGGCGGTTTATTACCGTCAAAAATATCACGCCACAGCGGTTTTTGAAGATAATCGCCATCATGAAGTAGATGTATCCATTTTGTGTATTGTGGAGACAAACCCGTTGGGGCAAAAGAAAATAACCGTGAACTTTTTAGGTGATATTCAGTATCCGCTCATTCCGTTGTTACGTCAGCTTAAAGTTATGGTGCAGGAAATGCACAATGATGGACGGCTGTACTAAAAAGGTATGCAACAGTTTAACACAGAAGAAGCTCTGATGGCCTACGGGGTGGAGTTAGCCACACAGTTGACCCCCGCCCATGTTGTAACCCTTACCGGCACTCTGGGTGTGGGCAAAACAGTGCTAGCACGGGGCATAGCAGTAGGGCTGGGGGTCGATATGAGTGAGGTGGCTAGTCCTAGCTATGCGCTCATTCATCATTATGCAGGGCATATACCCTTGGCACATATTGATTTATACCGTTTAACCCATGCGGACGAGTTTGAGTTGATTGGTGGGCTTGAGTTGTTACATCGGGTTCTTACTCTTATTGAGTGGCCGGCTCTTATTCAACATGAGATCAGCAGCCCTAGAGTAGATATTACTTTAACGCTAACCAAAGACGGTATACGAGAGGTGGAGACAGTATGGCACAATTGACCGTGCTGGCGGTGGATGCGGCTGGGCCTGTGCTCAGTGTTGCTTTGCAAAAGCAGGGACAACTGTGGCAAGCTGTGGGTGGCACAGCTAACCGCCACACCGAAGAGCTGACAGGTTTAGTGAATGGATTACTGCAGCAAGCAGGGCTTACCCCTGTCGACATAGATCTGTTCACCGCCCCTTTGGGCCCAGGCAGTTTTATGGGGTTGCGTATTGGGCTATCAGCCATAAAAGGCATGGCATTGGCCCTAAATAAACCGGTGGTGGCTGTGCCAACGTTGGATGCTTATGCCATGTCGCTGGATGGTACGCACCGTTGTGTGGTGCTAGATGCGCGCAGAGATCGCTTTTATGTGAGACTATTCCCTAATAGTGCTGAGGTGCTGGATGTGAGTGCGCCTGAAGTGAAGGAGATGCTGGGTGATGAGGTTTTGCCATGGGTTGCCACTGGCTATGGAGCACCAATACTGGCAGGCAAGCTGGCTGAGTTGGGGTTTAAACTCACCGTTAGCCCACAGGCGAATGAGCCTAAGGTTGCGTTTTTAATTCCTGTGGCTATAGAACTGTTTACAAGAAGAGGGGCAGATGATTTGAGTCGGGGTCCATGGTATTTACGCCCTAGCGAAGCTGAGCTAAGCCTGCAGGCACGGAGCTAACGAGTTATGCCGCTTTTAGGACGTTATAAAATTGCTTTGTGGTCGCTCTGTTTTGGGTGTATTTGTGCGTTGGTGGTGCACTATTTTTGGGGCAAGTTAGGTTATTTTGCCCAGCAGGTGCAGACAGAGGAGCTGGCGGTGAATCGCAAAAACTATGAACACTTAGAGCAATTACACTATATTTTAAAGCAAGTTAAAGAGGACACAGAGACCCATGATGAGAGTCTTATTTTAGAGGCTCGCAAGGTCGGTTTTTTTCGGCGTGGTGAACAACGCATTATTATTCCTCATCTTGAGGTGAGTGAGCCACCATTAGAGGTTGGGACCCTTCTTCCCTTTAAGCCGGTCAAGGTTGGGTCGGCTGGGTATGGGTTATTTGCTTTGGTGACAGGCACCTGCTTGGCAGCTATTTGGCAACTGATGGAAGGAAATAACCGCCCCAAAGAGTAGTGGTTCATGCTTCTTGAAATTTTTCAGGCTAAAGGCTTTCTTTTTAATGAGGCATTGCGTATAATAACACCCATATATGGACTACGATGTTATAGTGATTGGCGCCGGTCATGCCGGCATAGAAGCAAGCTTGGTGGCGGCAAGGTTGGGCATGAAAACCCTGCTAATTACACAAACCACTGAGAGTATTGGACGCATCAGTTGTAACCCTGCCGTGGGTGGCTTGGCTAAAGGGGCTATTGTACGCGAACTGGATGCGATGGGTGGGCAGATGCCCCACTTGGCTGATGGAAGTTTGTTGCAATACCGTATGTTGAACGAAAGCCGTGGGGGGGCAGCCCAATGTCCTCGCGTGCAGATAGATAAAAATCTTTATTCGCGTTTAGCTCGTAAGAGTCTAGATAAAGAAAATAATTTAAGCATAATTCAAGAAACAGTGGTGGACTTACTCACCGATCATGATCGCACACAATGCGCGGGGGTGCGGTTGCAACGGGGTCGCACCATATCAAGTAAAAGCGTGGTGCTGTGCAGTGGCACGTTTATGGAAGGGCGCATAATGATTGGCTCGCTAGAGCAACCTTACGGACGCATCGGCGAACCGGCTGCCATTGGGTTGGGTACCGCTTTGCGTGGCTATGGGTTGGGCTTACATCGTCTTAGCACCAGCACCTCGGCTCGGGTGCGTTTTCGCAGTTTAGATGTGTCGCAAATGGAGATTCAGCACGGCGACCGCCCAGCTCAAGCCTTTAGCTTTAGTGCCGATCATAAAGACTTAACCGACCGTCCGTATAAACCGTGCTATATGGTGCATACTAACGAAGACGTGCATAAGATAATTAGAGATAACATAGATCTTTCTCCTATTTGGAACGTGGTAGCGAGCGGTCCGCGCTATTGCCCTAGCATAGAAGAAAAGGTGATGCGCTTTCCTGAACGCAATCGGCACCATATTTTTATTGAGCCTGAAACCGACGAGACCGATGATGCTTACTTGAATGGGTTGTACTCAGGGTTGCCAGAAGAGCTGCAAGAGGCCTTTTTGCGTCAAATTCCGGGGCTAGAGAAGGTGGAGATTGTGAAGCCCGGCTACGCCGTGGAGTATGACTATGTGGATGCCCGTGAGCTGAAACCGACGCTGGAACACAAAATGATGGGCAACCTATTTTTTGCGGGGCAGGTGAATGGTACCAGTGGCTATGAAGAGGCCGCAGGGCAAGGCTTTTTGGCGGGCATTAATGCCGCCCTTAAAGTGCGGGGCGAATCGGCCTTTATTTTGGACAGAAGCGATGCCTATTTGGGCGTGTTGGTGGATGACATTATTAATAAAGGGGTGAGCGAGCCATACCGCATGTTCACCAGCCGGGCGGAGTACCGAATGCGTCTGCGCCATGACAAAGCCGATGAGCGGCTGTTTCCGCGAGCAAGTGCCTTGGGGTTGCACAGTGATGAGCGGCAGGAGCAGTTTGCGGATAAAATGAGCCGCATTGATGCGGTGAAGGAGTTACTGCACCAACGCAAAGCGGCGTGGCATGATGGACGACCTGAGGTGCGTGACCTTCATAAAGTGATGCAAGATCCGCTGTATTCGCTGGATGAGGCACAGGCAAGCTGTGCCGAGCTGGCAGCGTTGCCGCCTAACTGGCAAAAAACGGTGTATTGGGATGTGCGCTACGCAGGGTATGAGGCCATTGAAAATGAGCAGGTGGCACGTTTTAAACGCAACGAAAACACGCTAATACCTGAGAGCTTTAACTACGATGCAGTGGTGAATTTGTCCACTGAATCGCGCACCAGATTAAAAGAAATACAGCCTTTAAACATGGGTCAGGCTGGTCGTATTTCTGGGGTGAATCCAGCCGATATTACGGTGTTAAGTATGGCATTAAAGCGGTATAACCGAGAAAGTGGTGCAGAAACCAAAGAGTAAGGCAAGAGGTAAAAGAAGGAGTAAAATGAACGATTGTCGGCATAAAAAGGCATGACAATAGAGAATTTTGAGAATTGAGATGAAATAGAGCTAATTTGTGAAGCGGATAGCTTGACAGAGAGTAACAGTTTGTGATAATTTTTAGAAGCGAATTTAGTTTTAAATAGGGAATATACGGAACGTAAAATGAAAACAATTTATGTAAAACCAAATGATGTTGAACGACAATGGCACATCATCGATGCCACGGGGCGTACTTTGGGTGACGTTGCCGTAAAAGCGGCTTCATTAGCTCGTGGTAAGCACAAAGCTTGCTACACGCCGCACCAGTTAGTGGGTGATTTTGTTATTATCATTAATGCCGACAAGGCAGTGCTTACTGGCAATAAAACCAAGAAAAAAATGTACTACAGTCACTCTGGTCATCCAGGTGGATTACGTTCTTTTTCCTATGAGAAATTGTTGGTGCGTCGCCCTGATTCTCCTATGCGCTTAGCCGTTAAGGGAATGTTGCCAAGTGGGCCATTGGGTAATGATATGCGCAAATCTGTGAAGATTTATGCTGGTGCTACGCATCCGCACGCTGCACAGCAACCTGTGCCGTATACTTGGTAGAGTCGGGAAAGTAGAGGATGAGTATGAAAAATCAGGGAAGTTTGAATTTAGCTATTGGTGTGGGGCGCCGTAAAACATCGGTTGCTCGCGTTTATTTGCGCAAAGGCACGGGTGCTATTCGTATTAATGGCAAAGATGTGAAAGAGTATTTTCCAATTAGTGAGCATGTGGCTCAGCTGGCTCGCCCGTTTGATGTGGTGGATGCACATGGGAAGTTTGACTTGGTGATTACTGTGCGCGGTGGTGGAATTTCAGGACAGGCTGGGGCTTGTCGTCATGGAATCTCACGTGCGCTAACAGCGCATGATGAATCCAATCGTGCCTCACTTAAGAGTAATGGTTTCTTAACTCGTGATAGCCGTATGGTTGAGCGTAAAAAATACGGACAACCCGGTGCTCGCCGTAAATTCCAGTTTAGCAAGCGCTAAACCAATTTGGGTGGCTGGGATTGAAGAAGGGGAAGGCGTAAGTCTTTCCCTTTTTTATTATCGTTTAAAACGAAGGTGGGTAAAATGAAGATGATGAAAAATGTACTAAAAATGGGTGGTTTGATGCTTTTAAGCGCTGTTATGGTTTCCTGCATCAATATTGGCAAGCAGATTGCAACAGATCAGCCTAATTTAGTGGTGGAAGAGAGATTAACCCCATTTAGTCGTATTCAAGTGCAGGGTCCTTTTAATATTATTTTAACCAATCGTAAAGAGATAGCGAGTAACATGTCACGGAACGCGCATCGACAGATTAACTTCATGGTGGATGATGGTGTGTTGACTATTCGTCCGAATCGGCAGTTTTACCCCTCTCCCAGCAATAGGCTTTTTTTGTACCTAGGGCTTGAAGGCGTGAACGAGATTCAACTTATAACAGACGGTACGCTCTATACGGATGGATCGTTGCAGGGCCAAGTGCTGAGGATGGTGCTAGGTGGTGCGGTTATGGGGCGTATTGAGAGTCAGATTAAAAACTTACATCTTGAAGTGCGTACTCCTCGGCAAATCACGCTGACCGGTGAGGCTGAGGTGTTGAGTGTGGATTTACACGCTAGCACAACGCTGAGCATACGCAACTTTAGAGCGGGCACGATACAACACGATAATATCGCTCCTTCGGCTCATCTGTTGTTACCCCGCTAGGCACGTAGATTGAGAGCTGTGAACTCTTTTAAAAATGTGGTGGAAATGTTGAGTGGGGCTAAAAATTGATTAGCTAGCATGATTTGATTGACCGGTAACCCCAAAAGGGTGTCGTTTATTTGTTGCAGGGTGAGAGCATGACGTGCAAAGAGATCACGGCTTTCGGCACTGGCGATGAGTTGTGCATTTTGCCATTGGTTTTGCAGAGCTTGTTGTTCATTGAGTAAAGAGGAGAGGAGAGTGGGGTTTTGTCTGCTTGCTTCTTGAATTTGCAGAGCATTCAGCGTGAGAGCGGTGCTGAGGGCAATGAGTGGATCTCGATGATTGATGTTGATCCAAGCGGAACGTTGCACCGTTTGATAAAAGGTGTAAAGAAGTGTTATTTCTATGCGATTACGTGACCGGGGCAAGGCGGCCATAAAGGTATTCCACACTTCTGGTGAAATATTACGCCAGATGAATACTAGTCGCTGGTACGACAACGAGGGTGAATTGATGTCGTACAACAAGGCGGTATTGATGTTTTGCATAAAAAGCTGAGCAATAAAAAGCGTGCTTAAACTGGTTTGTGGTGGCACAAAGAGCTGATTGAGACTATTAGTAAAGTCAGGAAAATTTTTAGCTATTATAGTTTGTGCTTCTTCGTGCACTTGCACATCAGGGTGTTCGAGTAGGGGCAAAATGTTTTGCCTTAGGGAATTATTATTGCGTTGATCGATGAGGCGGATAACTTGAGTGAGTAGGAGAGGCGATTCGTTATCGCTCTGAATGAGGCGGATGAGCTCGCTGTGATAGCGAGTGCCCAATGCTGTGGCAAATGTGAAACTTTGCCGACTCAGGCTCAATTCTGGGTGATCGAGCAGTTCATAAACATAGGGAATGATTCGCGGATGGGCGATGGAGATGAGCCGACTAATAATGAGCGAACGGCTGGCTGGTGGCAGAGGCAGGCGTAGATAGGCTAGTGAAGGGATGGCGGCCCACTCTTGCACTTGGCGAATGGAGTAGGCCGATCGAGCAGCAGCAGCTACGGTGGGGTTGGGGTCAGCAATGAGGGAGATAACAAGACGCAAGGCAGGTTCGTTGCCGTAAGTGATGAGCCAGAGTGGGGCAAGGGCCCTACTTGAGGGATTTGAACTGCGGATAAGGGCACTGAGTGTGGCGTTATTAGGGGCTGGAAAGACCTGAACAAGAATGTCTGCGGAGGCTTGCCGTACTTCTTCATCTTGATCAGCGAGCAAAATCATAAGCCGAGCCACTCCACGGGTACCCGTTTTTAAGAAAAATGGTGTGAGCAAGGCACGGGTGGTGCTATCAAGCCGCCCACTTTGTAAAATATTCCACACAGCTGGCTCATAGGAAGGATCGGCGGCTAGCACTACTTTTAACGCTTCCTGTCGCACATTTTCAAAGTTATCACTTAGCTGTGCTAAGATAAGGAGAAATGAGTCGGGGTTTTGGCTTAACAGCCGAATAGCGGCTTGTCGCTCTAAAGCCCGTACCCGTCCTTGTTCTGTGGTTTCGGTACGGTCAATGGCGGGGATTATGGTGAGGATAGGTTGATCGCCTGGGGCGATTTTTGGGGTTTGTGCCCCACCTAATGGAATGAGGTGAGTACGATCCTCAGCGATAACGCCATCCTCTGGGGTGAACACCACGGTGTTGGGGTTAATGAGAATGGCTTCAAAGCGGGCAATGTCTGCATCACGCAGAGGTAAGCTGCTGAGATCCATGATTAGCACCCGTTGGGCTTCATTTTCTCGCACATCTAATGAGCGTGCGGTGTTTAACACAGACCCGGTGTCGGTTAGGTTTATAATCGAGGTTGAGCAAGCCTGTAACCCACTGGCAAAAACGAAGGTAATTAATAAAGTGCGAAGATAAAACATGGTGAGCTTAGCATAACTTTAAAAAACAATTTTGGGTAGCCCTGTGAGGGGTAATGAGTGGGAAGGGAAGCGGTTTTGGGCTATCGGATAAAATAAGGTAAACTTGAATAGAAAAAGAAAATAGGGTAAACTGTAAAGGGAGTCATAAAAATATAATGAAAATAGAAGCGGTTTTGTTTGATATTGATGGCACAGTGTATTCAAATAATGTGATGTATCTGCACTCTATCCCCTTGTTTTGTAAGTATTCACGTCACCTTATGCTGTTTAGCAAGGCACGAAAATATTTACACTATCATGCCACTGAGATTGATGCCTCCGGCTTAAATTTTGTAGAGTTTCAAGCTGAATATATGGCAGAATTAGCTCAAAACAGCACAGGCTCTGAAGAATGCCAGGCTGAGCTTAACAAATTCAGAACCGAATGGGAACAAATTTTTAGCAAAATAAAGCCCTATAAACACTTTAAAGAAACAGTGTGCGCTTTTAAAGAGGCTGGATTAAAAGTAGGGCTGTTTTCAGACTTTCCTTTAAGTGATAAAATGGATCGCTTAGGGCTAAATGATGAAGGACTATGGGATGCTGCCGTTAGTGCTGAAGATTGTGGTGCGTTAAAACCTGATCCTCGTGGGTTTTTAACCACGGCTCAGCTGTGTGGGGTAGCGCCTGACAAAGTGCTATTTGTGGGCAACAGCTATGCCTATGACGTGCTGGGGGCTAAGGCAGCTGGCATGAAAACAGCTCATTTGCATCATGGTGGTCCTGCCAAAAACAGTGAAGCTGATTTTACTTTTTATGACTATCGTGTGCTAAAAAACCAAGTGTTAGCTTGGACACAACTGAACTAAGGCTAGGGTAGCATGGGTTTATTTGATTTAGGCGATTTAATCGTTCTTTTTATAGTAGTTATTGCAGCTTTGGTGGTGCGCCGAGGCGATAGACAGGCACGCACAATGACAGGCGTTCAACGCTTTTTTGAAAAGAAAAAGATAGAGCTAGAAGAGTTTGTGGATGGACATGCCGAACGCATACAAGACTTGTTTACCGAGCTTGAAAGCTACGACAAAACAGGACGTGAAGTGTTGCGCCGTGTGGAAGAAGATGTGCGTAATATCGTGAGTAAAAGTGAATCTTTGAACGAAGTGAAAGACTTAGTGCTTACCTTTACTGCCGAAAAAGACCGGGTTTTTGAGAGCCTTGAGAACCTGCGTGAAGATGCTAAACTTTTAGAAGAAACCCTAAAGCGCACCAACAAAGTACAAGACAAAATAGAGCAAGTGGAAAAGCAGGCCTTGCGATTGCTAAACGACATGACCGAAAGTAACGATGCCCGTTTGTCTGAAACTCAAGCGGAGCTGCTTAAGGTGATACAGAACGAAAGTCAAACGGTGCAGGGGCAACTTCAGGTGCAGTTAGAGACCGCCCATGCGTTGCAGGCCCAAATTACCGGATTGGTGGAGCAAAAGGAAGCCAGCTTGGTTAGCAGCCTGAAGGCCTTTGTGGCTGAGATGCAGCGCATTGAGGGGCTGTATTATGAGCATTTAGGGGCGATGGAAGCGCAAGCCAAGCAGATGGAAAGCGAAGGGCTGTTTCAGATTAAGCAAAACATTGAGGGGCAATTTAGCAAGCTACAAGGGCTTACTAATGAACTTTTTGAACAGGAATCTGCCCGGTTTAGCCAAGCATTAGATGCTCAAGTGCACGAGTTTACTGCCTTTGCCCAGCAGTATCGTAGCATGGAGTCTGAACTGTCGAGCCGTTTTAACGACTTAGCTGAGGGTGCGATGCGCATGGAGCGTGAGCGTGTGGGCTTTGAAGAAAAAATGCACAGCCTAGAGCAGTTTATGCAGGATGAGTTTGCGCAAGAGTCGCAAGTGTTGCAGCAACAGGTGCAGCGGCAAGCCCGTGCCTTGGCTGAAGAGTTGCAAGGCTATGCCCAGAGCGAAATTGACGGGGCTAAAGAGCGCACACTGGTGCAGGTGGCCTCATTACAAGAGTGGCATCAGCAGTTAAGTGAGCAATTAACACACACATCAGACAGTGTGAAGAGCCAAAACCAAGAGATTCATCAGCGCATTGGGCAGATGCAGGAGACTCTTGAGCGTGAGCGCGTGGCTCTAGCTGAGCGGATTATTGGCGATCATCATGTGCTGAACGAAGCGATTGAGAACATGCAGGTTGACTATCGGCGCTGGCTAGTGGAAGCTGGTCAGATTTTGGAGGACAAAAAGGAAGAGATTGATCGGCGGTTGGAAGGCGAGCAGGTGGGCTGGGATCACGCCGTGGTGACGTTGTCTGAAAATCATCAACATTGGATGAGTGCTTTTGAAGCCCAATGGCACGACAAAATGGTGCAATTAGAGCAGCGCATAGCCGAAGAGCAAGAGCGGTTGCATGTGTTACAACATGATTTAAAACAGCATTTAACCGCCGGGCATGAAGAAACCCGTTTACAGGTGATGACGCGTTTTGAAAATGAACGTGCGGTGTTGATGGGTGATATTCAGGAGATGCTCGGTGGTTTGGGGCATGATCTCACAATGCAGGTGGGCGAGTTGCAGGTAGACTTTATGGCACAGTTGTCTAAACTTGAGAAGTTACAAGACGAGACTGTCCAACGGAGAGAGGCATTGCAGGCGCAAACGCAAGAGTTGGAGCAGCAGTGGGCACAGGTGCAAGAAAACACCGCTGCCGCTATGGCACAAGATGCTCTACGACTAGAGGGTTTTGTGGTGGAACGCACCGAGCAAAATAGGCAGCAGATTACTGAGTTAGCCCAACGTCAGATGGCTGATTTGACTGAGCTATTAGAGCATAAAGTAGCCTCAGCAAGGGTGTTATTAGAGCAACAGCAAGAGCGGACGGAGCATTTGGGTAATGATTTAGTGGTAAAAGTTGCCATGTTGGATCAGTTTTATCAGCAAGTGAAGCAGATGCTGGTGGTGCAAGAGGAACAGGCGGTAGTACGCACACAGGCTTTTGAGGCACAAAGTGAAGCGATGAATCAAGAGGTGCAGGCCTTTTTGGTGGCTAGTAACGAGCAGGGGCGGCGTGAAGTGCTGAGCCAGCTTGAGGTGATGTTAGCCGAGGTGCGCCAGCAGACGCAGGCTCAGCTCATCGGCTTGCAAACCAATTTAGATCAAGAGCTTAAAGCGGTGGATGAATTAAAGTCTAGGCTTTCTGGGGTACAAAGTCATCTTGAACAGCAACACTTGCAGTTGCAGCAGAGTTATGCTTTGCAGCAAGAAGAGGATAAGCACCTGCTGGAGACCACCAAGAAGCAGCTCACTGAGCGGTTTGAGGAGGCGATGAATCAAAACATCTCCCAAACGCAAGAGATGAGCCAAGCGGTGCAGCAACAAAGCCAGCAGATGCACTTTCATCTAAACCAGCAGTATGATGCGTTAAATTTACAGTTTTCACAGCTTATAAGCCAGTCGCAGCAGCAGATGACCGAGTTAGAGCAGCACTTGAAGGAGCAGGCTGAAACTTTGGCTAGTGTTACTGAGAGCCGAGTGGCGCAGGTGGATGCGCAACTTAGTGAGTCTCAACAAAAATGGCAACACATTTATGATGAGACTCAGCAACGCATAGACACAGAGTCGGATCAATTGGCAAAACAGGTGGTGGCCTTTTCGCATGAGCAAGAGCAACGCTTGCAGAGTGTGCGTTTAGACTTAGAGGGCAAGAGTGCACAGGCATTGCGAGCAAGCGAGGAGTGGCTGGCTGGGTTGGATGCGGTTTGCACCCAACTGGATGGGCAGGCGAAGGCACAGCTTGAGCAAGCCATGCTGAATGCGGAAAGTGAACGTGAAAAGTGGTTTAATGACTATGAAGCATGGAAAACAGCCACATTAGCCCGATTGGATGCGAACAAGCTGGATGTTGGTGAGGTGGAGCAGGCTTTTGCTTTACGCGTGGAACAGTTACAGGCGGTGCTCACTGAGCGGGTATCAGGGTCTTTTAATGAGTTGAATGCCATGGAAGAGCAGTGGCAGAGCAAATTTGCCCAGCTGGATGATCAATTGAGTACGGCGTTGGTGGCACAAGAGGAGCGTTGGCAAAGCAGCTCGATGAACTGGCAGGCACGTTTTGATGAGTTGACAGCTAAGATTTCAGCACAAGATGACACCTTGCTGGCACAGTTGAGAGGGGTGTCGCAACGGCTTGAGGGCGAGATGACTATGGTGCAGTCGCACCTCACGCAGTCATCATTAGCATGGCAAGAGCAACTGGCGGTGGCTGGGCAACAAATAGCTAATGAAGTGGCGGTTATTCACAGTAAAACAACCGAGATTGAAAACAGTTGGCAGGCACGGTTTGCTGAGCTGAGTGAACGGGTGGGTGTGAGCATTGCCGAGTTTGACAATAAATTGAATGTCAATCAATTGCAGAATGGTGAATGTTTAACGCAGTTGCAAGACGATGTAGAACGGCGCTTGACGTGGACACAGGGGCAGTTGCACGAGATGGAAGAGAGTTGGCAGTTGCGCAAAACCCAATTAGATGAGGCAACGGAGCAGCAAAAAGGCAAACTAGATGACGAATTGGAACGGCACGCAGCAGCTTTGTGGGTGCGCATAGCAGAGATGAACGCCCAACTTTCACTGGTGAGTAATGATGTGCAGGCTCAAGGGAGTCGCCTTGAACAAAACTTTTCCGAGTTTTTAGAGGGGTTGCGGGCTGACATAGCTGGGCGGCAACGGGAGCTAAGTGTCGAGCACAGCCAGCACCAACAAGAGAATAAGGCGGTGTACGAACAGTTGATGAGCCAGCGTGCGGATGATTTGGAACGCCTGAAAAATGAAGCTGTTGAGCTGCAAGAGCAGTGGAAGGCTGAGCTTGAAAATACTAGTAATAATGTGCAACAACGGCTGGCTCTTATGCAAAGTGGGGTAGACGAACGCTTGAGCCAAGTGGATACACAGGCTGAGTTAATTGAAGGGGCGTGGAGCGAGCGTTACGAACGTTACACCGAAGGGTTATCTCAACGGTTGATGACTAGCGAAGGTGAGATTGAAGAGGCCCTGGCTCAGTGGCAAGAGCGTCTTGATAATTTACAGCAAAGTATTGACGATCGGCTAGGGCAGGCACATGAACTTTCAGACCAAGTGGCGGGACGCTGGCAACAGAGCTTTGAGCAATTGCAAGAGAGCATGCAGGAACGATCGGCGGTTACCACCGCTCAGATGGATCAACTAGAACGCACGTGGCTTGAGCGTTTTCAAGAGAACCAGCGTCTTATTACGCAGCGTTTAGAGGCCTCAAAAGAGTGGGCTGATGCGCTAGAGGCTGGTATTCAGGAACGTTATAACGGTATAGAGGCTCAAATGGGTGAAAAATCTGGTGAAATAACGAGTCTTGTCCAAACCGTGGAAGAAGAGTGGCGTGGGCAATTTAATGTCTTAAATGAGCATCATAGAGAGCGTCTTGAAGCTTTAGATACCCAAATGACCGCTAATAATGTGGTGCTGATGGAGAAAACAAAAAGCTTTCAGCAACTGTATAAAGAGCAGCATGAGCTCACTGAGAAGCTGAGTGCTGAGCAAGAAGAGGTGCTGAGTATACGTTTTGTCCAGTTTAGGCAAGAGATTGAGGGACAGCTAGAGGCTGCGAAGGCGGTTAGCCACGAGATTGAGGCGGGCTGGCTGGCCCAATTAGCGGAGCTTGATGCCCATGCGGCGGGGCGGCTAACGCAGGCTCATACCCAAGGGCTGGTGCTGAACGAGCAATGGAGCAGTCGGTTAGAGGCTATGGACACGGTGCTTTCGGTGCGCTTGACTGAGATTGAAGGTAAGAGCCAAACCATTTTGGAGCGCTTTGAAGCTAAAGACACCGAGCTTGCTGAGCTGTTTGAGCAACGCATGAGCTTGGCGCAAGAGAAAGCTAACGAAGTGGAGCTGGCTTGGCAAACCACTTACGCTGAGTTACAGCAGCGATTGACCACTGCGGTGCAGGGGCAAGAGAGTGAGGCTGTGGCACAGGTGCTAGAGGTGGAAGCCCACTTTAAAACCAAGCTGAACCAGCTAAATGAAGAGATGGTGGAGTGGATTGAAAGCTCTGAACGGTTGAACAGTGAGCATAAAGCCACTGTGGAAAACCTGTGGGCTAGCCAGCTGGAAGAGTTAAAAAACGGGTTGGATTTGCACGCTGCCGAGGCGGAGACCTACACCAAAACGGTGGAAGACAGCTGGAAAGAGCGTTTTGAGAGCTTTACCCGTGCGGTGGAGACACGCTTTGGCTTGGCAGAAGAGCATATTGAGCAGGCCATTGATGCCACAGGTGCGGTATGGCGCGATAAGATGGAGAGTGCGGCCGAGGCCGTGGCTCATAAAGTGGATGCGTGGGTGGTTGAGGCCGATGAGGCCATTACCCGTTCCGAGCAGGGCTTTCAACTGACTGAACAGGCGTGGCAAGCTAAGCAAGAGGCAATGAAAGAGGCTTTAATTCAGCATCAAAAGGCGAGCGAAGAAGAGCTGGTTAAGGTTCATGAACAGTGGAATGAACAGCTTGCTGAGTTAAAAGAGGCGTTGCATGAGCAGTTGGTCCAGACCACACAGCTTGCCCACGAGGTGGAGACAAGCGGACAGGGTCGTTACCAAGAAGTGCAAAGTGTGTTGGATCGCCAGCATAAAGATCTCATCAATAAGAGTGTGGGGCTAGATGCTACGAGTGAGTTGATCGCCACACGCCTTGCTAAGCTAGAAAGCAGTGCGTTTGAGGAGTTTTCACAACAAAAGGAAAATTTACGCCATCAAGTGGCTGAAAAACTACAAGGGCTGGCTGATGCTATGCGTCTTGAGTGGGAAGAGCAGATTGATGAGCTTAAGGTTACCTTTATGCAGAAGGTGGCACAAACTCAAGAGGTCTCTGACCAATTGGACAGCACCACTGCTGAACTGACAGCCGAAAAAGCGTTGTTTATGAGTCTACTGGATGGTTTGAAAAGCGAGGCACAGACGTTGTTTAAAAACAATGCTGAGCAGTTAGATGAAACCTTTGACGCCTTGGATGGGCGTTTAACCCATCTTCATGAGCAATATGAACAACGTTTGGCACAAGGTCAGCAATGGGTGGCCGCACAAGATGCCCTGATGAGCGAACAAAGTGAAGTGTTTGCACACACCTTGGTTCGGTTGCGGGATGAGTTTGGTGGGCGCAGTGAGCAACTGGTGCATGCGGTGGTGGTAGACTTTGCCACCAAGCAAGAGGCTTTGAAGGAGGAGTTGTGCCAACTGGATGCGTTGCTCGCTCAAACGCAGGCGGAGATTGAACACCGTGGCACACAACTGCAGCAACAGGCATTAGACACTCTTGAAGATAAGCGCACACTTATTTTAACTGAGCAGGATGAACTTGAGGAGCAGTTAGCCTCGTTGACAGCGCAGGTGCAGGGGCAAACCACACAGGCAAACGAGCTTTGGTATGGTTTTCTCCAAGAGTTTGCGAGTGAAAAAGAGCGGTTTAATGAGCAAAGTGCAGCTGAAGCGGGTCGGCTGAGTGAAGAGTTACAAGCCATTGTGCAGGATTTTGAGCAAAAACGTGCCGATTTGGCTGCCCTATTAGGAGATAAAGAGCAGATTGGTGAAGCCAGTGTTCAGGCATTTCAAGAGCGTTTGACCGCTCTTGAGCAAGTGGCGAACCATGAGCTTAGCGAGCAATTGGCTCTGTGGCAACAACGCCAAGGCGAACTAGCCGAAACAGCCTTTACTGAGTATCAGCAGCTGCAGCAGCTGTATGCCCAGCGTAGTGATGATGTGCAGCAGATGTGGCAGGTGTATGACAGCACGGTACAAAAGCACCAGCAGCAGTTAGAAGACCGCGTGAACGACTTGGTGCAGAGTTTTGAAGCCAAGCAAGACAATTTGGCGAACATAGCCAATGAAGCTTCGGTCGCATTAGAGCAGCAAATTCAAGCACAAGTGGCACAAAAGCACGAGCATTGGCAACAGTTTTATACCCAGTTAAATGAGCAGGGGCTTGAGCATCAGCACGCTTTAGAGTGCCAAGTAACCGATCAATTGAGTCAGGTGGAGAAGTATTCAGCCCAGCTTGAAGAGCTCTGGCAGATTTTTGTGCAAGATTTGGAGCTTAAGCAGCAGTTCAGTGATAAACATGTGGCACAGCAGGTTGCGAAAACCGATGAGCTTTGGCAAAAATTTGGCACTAGCATGAGCGAAAAAGAGCTGCAGTATGGCGACAAAGTGGAGAAACGAATGGCGTTAGCTGACACGCTGTGGCAAGAGTTTGCCACAACGCTGGAAGCTAAAGAGCGTGTTTTTACCGATAAATTCACCCAAAATGTGCAGAGCATGAGTGCTGAATTTGTGGCTATTGAAAGTGATTTTGAACAGCGCAAAGAGGCGATGCAAGAGGCCTTCTCTATGCGCTTACTCAGCGTTGACCAAGGCTGGCAAAATTTTAACGAGCGTTTGAGTCACAAGCAAGATGAGTTTGCCCAAGATTACAACGCACGGGTGGAAGAGGCTTCGCTAAGCCTTGAAAAGCTTGAAGAAAAATTTGCTCGGCAACAGGGTGATTTTGAGGTGAGTTTTAGTGAGCGTTTGAACGAGGCGGCCCAAAACTTACAGCGCGTGCAGGTGGAGTTTGACATGAAACAGCAACTGTTTGATGAAGAACTGGCTAGCCGGGTGGCGATTGCTGGGGATGCTCTCTCTAAACTTGAGGGTGAGTTTGCCTTAAAACGAGCCGAGCTAGAAATGGCTTTGGCGGACCGAGTTTCAGCTGCGGGGGATGACTTGGATGTGATGGCACAGACGCTAGAAGCCCGTTATGGTTTGTTTGAGCAAAACTTTAAAGATCGATTAAGCATGGCTTTAAAAGAGACTGAGTCGGTACAGCAAGAACTAGCGGATAAAAAAGTGCAGATGCAGAGCTATTTGGATTTACAGGTGGAGCAGGTGCAAAATGAGTTGACCGCTCTAACCCAACAATTGACACAGGAACAATTAGAGCGGTACAAAGTGCTTATGAGTGAGCATGAGGCTCATTATGAACAGGTGAACAGCACCACGCGTGAAAATTTTGCCAACCTTATCGACCGTGTGGAGCAGGAAAAAGAGCTACTGGAAGAGAAATTTACCGTACTTGAGGAGACATTTAGAGGACGCTTGGAGCAGGCCATTAGTGAGACCGAGCAACTACAGACTGGGTTGGTGGAGCGTAAAAACGCGATGGAAGCCTTGTTTGTAGAGAAGTTTGATGTGGCACAAACGGAGATTAACCGACTGACGGCTATCTTGGATGAACAACGGGTGCATTTGTTTGACTCTATCACCAAGCGATTACTGGCTGATGAAACACAAGTGGGTGAGCGCCTTGAGCAGTTAGACCAAGACATGCAGCGCTTTGGGCAGACTATGCAACAACAACGACAGCATGTGGAGAGTGAAAACAACCTTCTTATGCGCAGTGTAGAGCAGTTTAATCAAGAGATTAAGGCTTTAGTGGTTACACGTGAGCAGGCGATGGCACAAAACCTTGACACCAGTGTGGCGGAGTTAGAGGCGCAGATGGCACGGGTGATGCAAGAGCGCACACAAGAAGTCGCGCAACGATCGGAAGCCTTAATGATGAATTTGAGTGAGTTTGAGCACAACATTGACAGTAAAATGAAGAGTTACCAAGCCCAGTTTGCCCATGATGTGGGCGAGGTGGAGCGCCATGTTGCGGGTGTGCAGCAAGACTTGGCACAGCAGAGCCAAGATTTGGAGCAGTTGCGTACGGTGTTGACGGATAAGATTGTGAGCATTCGTGAAAGCTCTTTAAAAGAGTTGATGCGTGGGCAAGATGAGTTACGCCAGTTGATTCACAGCACCATTAAGCAAACGGGTGAAGACCTAAGCTTGGATGTGATGGGAACGATTGAGCACCGCCTGAACGACTATGAAGAGGCCTTGAAAACCAAAATGCGGCGGCTTGAGACCTTTATTCATGATGTGGATAATCTTGAGGAGTCGTTAAAAGCTAGCATGGGCGAGGTGAGTGTGCGGGTGGCAAGTGAGATGGAGCATTTTGAAAGCACCATGCGCCAACGCAATGAGCATGAAATAGACAAGGCACGGTTAAGTCTTGATCGTATTGGAGCAGCCATTAATGACCTTGAAAACAATCTGCAGCACACTTTAGGTGGGGCTACTGAACGGGTGATGAATGAAATGGCGATTTTTGAGAGTGACATTCGCAGTCGGCACGATCAAGAGATTGATCGTGCCACTATCACCATGAACAACGTGGAGCTAGCGATTGTGCAGCTAGAGGAACGGGTGAACGACATGCGTCGCCAAGCCTTAGAAAATGTGAGTGGACGTTTGACGGAGTTTGAAACGGGCTTTTTAGAGGAAGTCAATCGCCGTGAAGAGGTTCTACAAGGCCGAGTTGTGGAGTGGCAACGGGCATATGATAGCAAGATGGAGTCTTTAGGCCGTAAAACCCAGCAGGAACGCAGCCAGCTAGAAGAGCAGTATAGCAGCGAATACAAGCAACGGTTTACCCAAATTTCTGAGCATATTGAGAAGGAATTTGGTCAGTTCTCAAAAGAGTTGATGCAGTTTACTAAGCAGATTCAATCACAAACGCAGGCAGCGCAAAGTGATGTGTTGCAGTTGCGCGAGCAGCTACAGCACCGAGTAGGGGAGCTAACGGCACAGGCTGATGAGGCGATGGCCGAACAGTTTGAGGTGTTTCAGTCTAAGCTTGGCAACGATTTAACTCGCACGCAAGAGCAAACACAGGCTAGTGTGGTGCAGGTGGAGGCTCGAGTTCAACAGCATTTACAGGCTATTGAGCAGCAACTCGCTGGTCAGGTTTCAAGCTTTGATCACAGCGTGAAGGGTCGTTTGATGGATGTGGATGAGCGCGTGCAGGCACAAACTCTGAGTATTTTTGCTCAAATGAACAACGAAAGTGAGCAGCTGGCGACGTTTATGAAAAACCACCAGCAAGAGCTGGTGCAGGCACGAGCCGACTATGCGATGGCAACACAATCATTAGAGCAAGATTTGATGGCAAAACATGCGCATTTACAAACTAACGTGCAGGCGATGATTACTTCGGTTCAGCAAGAGTTTGCGATTGAGCGTGATCTTATTATTGGCTCTGGGGTGGAAGATCGTCGGCGTATTTTACAAGAGTTGGATGATTTGAGTGCCCAAGCGTCATTATTGAGTGATGGTTTTGAGAAACGCAGTGAGATGGTGATTTCACGCATTCGCGAGGTGTCCGAACAGGCGGGCAGCGATTTGGCACGCAAAACCAGTAGTTTTGGGCAAGAGCTGGATGAAAAGTTGAGAGATGCGCGTTTGCAAACCCAAAACTTGGCACAACAAGCCCATGCTGTGCGTGAGCAAGTGCTAACAGCTATTAATGACCGAGGCGAACGGTTAGCCGAACGTCTTACCGAGATTGAGCGTCGCCAGCAAGAGATTGCCAAGGCAACCCCCATTTTTGCTCAAATTGATCAATTGCGCAACAACCTTGAGGGGGCATTAATTGATCTTTCAGAGCGGATGGCTAAAGTGGATGCCCGCCGTGAAGAGGTGGTGCACTTGGAGAGTCAGCTAAACAGAGCCTTTAAGATAAATGAAAGTTTGGCCGAAAAACTGAATGAAATGGCGAATGCGCGTAGCCGCTTCGATGCGGTGGATGAACGTATGGTAACGGTGATGAGCCTTTATGAAACGATTGATCGTAAGGTTGGGCAGTTAGATAATGTTCACAAAGAATTGGATATGGTACAGAGGCAGTTAAGCCAATTGAAAGAGCTTGAGAGTAGCATGCAGGGGGAATTTAAACGACTGGAAGTGCAGGCTGGGCTGGCTCTAAGGGCATCAGACACTGTGCAGCAAGACCTTGAAAAGGTGAGCGAACTTGAGAGTTCGGTAGCCGAAGCATTTGCACAGTTTGATACTTTGCGTGGGGTAACCGTCGGTATTAAAGAGGATTTGAAAGCCATTGAGGGGCAAAAAGCCAAGATTGATTATTTGCTACAGTTCTTTGAAGGGTCTGAAGAGAAGGTGGCTGATATGGAAGGACGAGTGGCAAAGATTGATGTGATGCGCGACTGGATTGTAGATGCGGAAGGGCGGTTAGATAAACTGAATCGGCAGGCTAAGAGTTCACTGCGTACCCTTGGCACGGTTTCGGGGGGGATGAGTGATGATCTTGAATCATCAGCCGGTGGCAAAAAGCCTAATAAGGCGATTGACAAAAAGGAGGCGATTATTCGCTTGTATGAAGAAGGATGGTCTGTGGATCAAATTGCTAAACAGTTGAAAGTGCCTATTGGGCAAGTTACCCTTGAAATTGACCGTAGGGGTAACCAACAATAAACCGTATGAAGGCCCCATTCAAAGAGTATATACAAACAAGAATAGAACACACATTACTGGAGATAGCAGGCATTTTTAATCGCCTTACGGTGTTGCTATTACTGGTTTTAGTGCTGAGCAATCACCTTTTACCGACCGCCATAGTGCTGTTACTCAACAGTGCTGTGGTGATTTGCATCATTTTTGATATGCGTTTTCGCTTTCGCCAAGCGGTCAGTGGAGTGAATTTTTGGTATGCTGAACGCTGGTCTCTCATTTTAACGACGCTAGCCTTGGTGGCAGGTTGGCGGGCACGCAGTGAAAATGTTTGGCTCTTTTCAGAGGCCTATTATGTCTTACTCATGAGCCGTAGCGTGGTTATTTTTCTGATGAGGTTGGGTCGTAATGATCGCATCAAGCTGTATGTGGCTCGGCTGTTGCAGCGGCCAGCCCACACCATTGCTCTGAGTTATATTTCGCTGATTGTTATTGTCGCCATTCTTTTGCTTCTGCCCTCCTCTAGGTACAAGGATACGGACTTAAGTGTGCTTCATGCTTTGTTCATTGCTGCCTCAGCCTTGTGTGTAACGGGTCTATCGCCCATCATAGTGGCTGAGGTGTTTAACCCTGTAGGGAAATTGGTGATACTGACAGCTGTTCAGGTGGGGGGAATAGGCGTTGCCTTATTTGGTGCTATCATCTTCTTTGTTAAACGATCAGTCGGTCTCTCGAGCAGGGCTCTGCTGGCTTATTCTTTTAGCCAAGATGCGGTGGATGATGTGGGAAAAGTGGCTAAGCGTATCCTTCTTATCACCTTTGTGGGTGAAGGAGTAGGGGCGTTGTTGCTCATGTGGGGTTTTTTACAGCGTGGGTTTTTGTGGCCCAAAGCCCTCACTTATGGGGTATTTCATAGTGTTTCAGCCTTTTGTAACGCTGGGTTTGTGTTGTTTCCCGAAGGCTCTTCTGAGCCGTTATTGTACGCGAAGGGCTTGAACCTTGTGTTTATTGGGCTGGCTTTTTTTGGTAGTATTGGCTTTGGGGCGATTGAAGATGCGTTTCGGGTGTTTAAGGTTCGGTTGAAAATTTTGTTCACGGGTCGTCCTGAGCGCTTGCTCTACTTTAAACCCAATAGTGTGCTGTCATGGACGTATAGTTTAGGTATTATCGGTGTAACCGCTTTTATGTTTTATGCCTTTGAGCATGGGCATATTTTGCGTAATTTTTCCTTAAGTACGCAGTATATTACTACGCTGTTCACGGTGGTTGTGGGCAAAACCACGGGCATGGCTGTGCTAGACATGAGCGCATTTAGCTTACCAACCCATATTATGTTTTTAGCCTTAATGTTTATCGGTGGTTCATCAGGCAGCACAGCTGGTGGGGTCAAAATCAGCACTATACTGGTAACTATTGCAGGGATGAGAGCCTACTGGCGCAAGCAACCGGGGGCCAAACTAGTGGGTAGCAGTATAGCTATGGATGATGTGCGTCGTGCCACAATTTTGGTGATGTCAGCTATGCTTCTCATTTTTGTAGCGACCTTTTTGCTCAGTATAACCGATGGTGTGTTAGGATTGCTCCCCGTGGTGTGGGAGGTGATCTCAGCCCTTGGTACGGTGGGAACAAGTCTTAATGTTACAGAGAATTTGTCTGGTATCGGGTTAATTATTGTGATGATTTTGATGTTTATTGGGCGCATTGGTGCACTTACTTTGTTTGTGATAGCGCAAGAGCGTGATACCAAAAAGGTGGAGCCTGACTACCCGTTAGGCAATATTCTCATTGGGTAAGGGATAGGTAGAATGGTAAAGGATTTGGTGTATGCAGTGATTGGGTTAGGGGCATTTGGCACCAATGTGGCGCTATCTTTGGCTGGTAAAGGCTTAAGTGTGGTGGCAATTGACAATGATGCTGATGCAATTGAACAGGTGAAAGGTAAGGTGGCTCAAGCACTACTGATTGATGCTGATGATCCAAGTTTTGTGGCGCGTGCCCCCTTAGACAATGTGGATGTGGCACTGGTGGCTTTAACTCGCTTTGACGTGGCCATTTTGGTGGTGCTCTACTTAAAACAGGTGGGTGTGCCACGTATTATTGCTCGCGCAGAGACGGCGATTCATGCACAGGCATTAAAAAAAGTGGGTGCCGATGAAATTATTAATGTGGAAGAAGAAAGTGGCACAAGACTCGCGCACATGCTGGCAAGCCCCCATGTGTTAGATGTTATAACTTTAAGTGCTGAGGTGAGCTTGGCAGAGGTGGTGGCTCATAACAACATTCAAAACAAGACGGTAGACGAGATTGATGTACGCACGCATTTTAACCTTAATTTGGTGGCATTGCGCCGTATGGAGTTTAAAGTGGATGAAGAGGGGTTTCCGCTGCAGGGTGAGGTGCTGATTTTACCGGAGGCGAGTGATGTGGTATTGAGTGGCGATGTACTGATTGTGGTGGGCAAGCCGACTGACATTGATCGCTTTAAGGAGGGTTAACCATGTTATTGGTGAGCAATCGGCGCTTCATGGGAGTATTTGCAACCTTAAGTGTGTTGCATGTGGGTGAGTTGTTCTTTATTTATCAGCAAGTGGTAACCACGGAAGATCCACTGTACGCCGCCCAAACCATTGTTTTTACGATGGGGGGGCTAACCTTTTTGCAGCTTTGGTTGGTATGGAGCTTGTATCGGCGTGGGCGCAGTGTGAACCGTGAGTTAACCTTACTTGAGGATAACATAGGCACTGGGCAGCACAGCCCTCAGCGTATCGCCCGTACTTTGGGCGATTTTGGGGTGCAACTGAATGCCGTCATGCACAAAATATCGGCATTGAGCGAAAAGCGATGGCTTAAAATCGATGCCCAAAAACATCTATTAGATGTTTCTATGGGGATGATTGATACTTTCTTTTTTGTGTGTAACAACGAGGGTGTTGTGGTCTATGCCTCCGCTGTAGCAGAGCAATCTATGGTGGCAAACCAACCGCACACGCGCATTGATGAGATTTGGCCTTATTTTAGTATGCAAACAGCCTTAGCCCACTTCGCTCTAAATGAGTTAAGTTTTCAGGCGGTGAACCATTTTTGCTACCCATTGTACGATGCCCATGGGCAGTTGCATTATGTGTTGTGTTTTAATGGCCCTGCTGAGAGCCATGAACATTTTTTAGAGGGACATTTAACGAGCAGTGGCAAGGCGTTACGTTTGCACCGTATTATGGCATTGCTTGACAAGCAGTAAGCAGATAACATGAGCGAAGAGGACTGTAATAAGTGGTTAAGTGAATTTCTTTGGGCAATAACCAAAATTTTTGGTATCATTTTAATTATGATTTTTGGCTTTAAGGGGATATGGTTTGCATTGTCGCTTGATATGAGAGACTTGGTGCGCAAGGGTTATGCGTTGTTGCCAAATTCAGCGATGTGTAGTAATGCTTCGGATCACATGCTTGCCATGCTGGGTTTGATTCTCACTATATTTTTAGGGGCAGCGGTCTTTCTTGCGGTGATAGCATATAAGAATATTAAGCATAAACTAGAAGTGGACTTTTTGAATAAGGAAGAAAACAAACATTTAAAGAAAGAAGAGTTTGATAAAATTAATGAGAACATAACATCATTGATGAGAAAGCGAGCAGGTGACGGAAAGTTCGGGGATGGCGAAGCTGAAGAAAAGTTAGAGAGCCTCGAAAAAGAAATAGTGAACGTGCCAGAAGATAAGGGCAAGGATGTAAATCCTGTTCTACCTCCTGACGAGAGCGTTAACAAGCAGTTTAGTACCAAAAATAACAAGAATAAAGGTGGCAAAACATGACTCGTCGACAGCTAGAGATTTTGAACAGATATCGGGCCGAGGGATCTCCTGTGTCGTTGGGAGATTTGGCAACGGATTTGAGCATTAGCATTGTGATGAGGGAGCTAGAGCCCGGTAAAGAGGGTCATTTGGGTTATGATTATCGTCAACAGGCTTATTTCATTGTGGTGAGTGCTCGGTCAACCTATGGAAGGCAACGGTTTACTATAGCCCATGAACTGGGGCATTTTTTGTGGCATCGAGAGCTTCTTGATGCAAGATTGCAACGGTGTGGGAAAACCGAAGGAGAAGAAAATATTGATGCTTTAATAGAACGTGAAGGCTTTAATACGGAAGAGCGTGAGGCTAATATTTTTGCGGCCAATTTGCTAATGCCTAAAGAAGAAATCAGAGACCTTTTTTATGAATTAAAAGATGGGGGGGCAAATAGTGATGAGATTATAGAGCGGTTGGCGGAGACGTTTGAGGTTTCGTTTGCCGCTATCAAAGAACGCCTAGCCTATCTTGGATTAATGCTGAAATAATGTTTTCTTTAGCTATTAGCTTAAATATGCCTTTGCTTTTTTGAGTAGCATGGCTTTAAATCATAGACTGAATGGCGTTGCTTGAAAGGTCGTAAACGCTTAACTTGCTAAGTGAGATAAAGGATGGTATACTGAAAATTATGAAAAAAGCAAAAGTAATTTCTTTCTTTAATCACAAAGGTGGGGTTGGTAAAACCACTCTAGTGCATAATTTGGCGTATGATTTGGCTGATGAGGGGCAAAAAGTTTTGCTCATTGATGCTGATCCACAGATGAATCTGACGGCGGCTATTTATGGTTTATCTACCTCGGTTAATTATGAAACAAACGATGATTCACTATGGAACACCAATACAGACCGGTATATAGCTCTTGATCAACATTTGGATAATTTTTTAAAAGAAGGTGCCAAGATTGATAAACCCCTTTATGAGGTATCAGGTGCAAGCAACTCGAAGGGAAGTATTAGTTTGATTTCTGGAAGTATTCGGATATCAGCATCAGAGGGAGAGTTATATCAAGTTTTTAAAAATGCAAATAGCTTTGGAATGAACTATCTGCATCGTTTTGATAAAGCTATACGTTCATTTGAGAGTGAGTATGATTTTATTTTGATTGATACCTCACCGAGTGCTAGTAGCATCATAAATGCACTCATGGTCATGGGTAGTGACTATTTCATTGCTCCTGTGTCGCCCACCTTTTTTTCCTTACAGGCAATAGATAATATGGGTGAAATATTACGCAATTGGACAGAACTTTTAAGCACTTATCAGACAACCAGCGGACATAAAGGCGTTAACTTAGATGTTAAATTTTTAGGGGTGGTTGTTCAAATGGCGAAAAGGTTCAAAGGAAGAACCAAAGAAAAAAATTTTGCTAAAGATACTGAGAGTTGGACCGCAGAGGTGAACCTAAGCATAAAACGGTTTCATGGACTTGCCCTTAAAAAAGGTCAAGCGGTTACCGAAGACTTTTTTAAAAGCTGCTTTCCAGAAAGTACTCCCTTTATTATAGAAAAATGTTGTGATTTTACCCCAAAATTAAGATCTATTGCTGAAAAAGCAGGTGTACCAGTTATTTACTTAAATCAAGAACTCTGTCGAAAGCATGGTACAGGGGTGGATCTAAGCACCCCCACGGGGCAATATGCTTTATCCTACAAAAGCATTAAAGAGTCTTACCACTCCATAGCAACGAATTTACTAAGACTTAAAGATCTATAATTCATATTCATTAGTAGATGAATGTTTGTCTTTATGTTAACACCCTAGGTGATAATATGGTAGTCTGCATCAAAGACTAGGCAGAACCCCTTGAATAGTGATATATTGAATTGATATGAATTTAAGTATCCGGTTAAAGAAAAAAGAAAACAAGCACATTAGCTACTTGCGCATACTCATACTCGCTTTACCTTTGGTGGTAGACGGCTTAGCCTTCACCGTCATGAGCTTTACCGACAGCCTCTTTCTCATTCGCTACGACGTATTACAGGCGGCTGCCTCTAGTTCGGCGGTTATGGTGGCGCTCACTTTTACTTCACCGATCAATGCGATCATTCTGTTTGGTAGCAACATGGTGGCACAATATTTTGGGGCAAAGCGCTTTGACATGATGGCTACCACAATTTGGACCTCACTAGCCTTTGCGGCGGTCATGAGCGTGGTGTTGCTAGCCATCATGCCGTTGGTCAGTCAAGTGTTTGACCTATTTGGACACGCCCCTGAGCTAATGATGCACCAAAAAGTGTATTTAAAATACATCTTCGCGGGGGCTATTATTGGACTGTTTAACACCGCTTTTTTAAACTATTTTATGGGCATTGGACAAACTATCAAGGTTATGCTTGTCGCCATCATTTCTAATATGGTGAACATTTGGCTTAATTGGGGTCTCATTTTTGGGCATAGTTTTTTCCCTGAGATGGGTATTAGGGGCGCAGGTGTTGCTACTGTTATCAGCAGTATTGTGGCGTTAGCTCTTAGTTTTTCATTTTATTTGGCTGCAAGCGGTAAGTATAAAGCCCTGTTGAAACCGGCATTTGACCTTGATGTGTTGCGCCGTTTGTGGCACTATGGGCTGCCTTCGGGCTTTCAAATGGGCATAGAAATGGGGGCCTTTACGGTGATGATTTTGGTGTTTGCCAGTATCAGCCCTGAGGTTGCCGTGGCAACCGGCTTGGTGTTTGAGATTCAAAGTTTTGTCTACATGCCTGTGGTGTCGCTGGCTAGCGGGGGGGCGATTATTGCAGCCCAAGAGCGTGGGGCTCAAAATTTCTCGACCCTTAAGATGTTAGTCCGCAAGGTTACATTCATCACCGTGGGTTATAGCTTGATTGGCTTGATTTTATTTTGGAGCTTTCCTGATCACATTGTGAACCTATTTGAAAACACCAAAGAACCCGAACGCTGGGCAGAAGTGTTAAAAATTGCCCGCCCGCTCATTCTGATCACCGGCGTGTGGCTCATTCCGGATGCCTTTTACAATGTGTATTTGCAAATGCTACAAGCCATGGGTGATGGGGTGTTCATCATGAAGGTCTTTGCCATTGTTACCCCGCTCACCATGGTGGTACCTGCCCTCATTCTCATGCAGTTAGAGCATAGTTGGGTGGTACCGGTGCTTTATAGCACCATTATTTGGTATGTGGTGGTGCTGTGGATTATCTTTGGCGTGCGCTACAAAAGCGGAAAATGGAAAGTTCACAATGTGATTGAGTGAGGCACAAGGGGGCAAGCCCCCCTTTTTTTTAGCTTTAGACCTCTTTTAACTTGGTTAAACTTTTAAGAATTTTAGACCATTTCTTTTCTGCATATCTCACCAGCTTACTGTTGCCATTGCGTGTTTCCACAAAGTAAGCAAATGACTCACTTTCAACAATTTCTAAAAATTGATCTTCAGTTAAAACCACTCTAAAATATTCCCTGTACGATTGAGCATCTAATAAAACCATGGCAGACTGACCCACTTTAACATCATCGGGTGCAAGAGTGATTTTATGCCGTGTGCTTCCAGTAGCCCACTCTAGCGACATAAGATTGACAGTTCCAGTTATGGCAGAAGAAACATTTTTGCCCCCAGTGTAATCCATATAAAATTCAATCCAAAACGTGTTATTCTCGCCACTGGTTGTTTTGCCAATATAAAAGCCTGTGTAGATCTCTTCTCCCCCTAGTTTAACCGAATACTCTACCGCATCCCCATCAAAAGTGGAGATTTTTTTGCTTTTTACACTTTGAGCCGACAGCGTGCTGGCTATCAGCAAAACCATGAGAGGCAAGACGATTTTTTTCATTTGTCACTTCCTTTTATTACTAATGCTTAACGAAAAGAATATACTCAATATTTCTACTTATCAAGATAGTACTCATTATCTCCCATTAGCTACGCCAATAGGTCGATTTTTAAAGTATGGCAGATGCTGATGAGTTCTATGATCGTATAACAATGCTGGTGAAACATAAAAACATCACGCTCCTTGCCTTATGCACCATGGTTGACTACAATTTGCGAACTTACAACGTGGCACGTCAGCGTAAACGCTTTTTAAAAGGCGATGTGATTGCTCGCATGGCAGATGTGTTAGGGGTCTCTACCGATTTTCTCATCACAGGGCATGAATGTGATGAAACCCTGACCGAGAAACAAGAAACTTTATGGCACGCCATTCGTTCGCTTCAAGGCGAAGCCTTAGCCGATGCAACTAAAATGGTTAACTTGTGCCTGCAGGCTCACAAAACTAAACACCCCGCCACCCCCAAAGGTGAATAACCCCCCTCTATCTGTCCCCCTGTTCCTTCCCGCATCCAACACAAACTGCTTTATTGTTTTATTCTTGGTGCGCCAAAACTCAAGATAACGTTGATGGAACTGTGCATGATGGTTGAGTTGAATACCGGCACATTTCAAACTGCAAGAAAAGAACACCGCTTTTTAAAAGCGGACACGGCACTAAGCTGAGTGACAAGCAGATGACCTGCGACCTTGAGGGCGAGGCGTTAGCCGATTTGTCCAAGATAACACGCCTTTATTTAAAAGAGCAAACGGAAACAAAAGTTAAGAATAACATCTATCTAGCCATAATCATTCACTTGTGCTATATTGAGATGATATGACTCAAAATATCCAATTAAATGCCGAGGAAGCGCAGCACATTAGCTATCGGCGTATCTTCCTCATCGCCCTTCCCCTCGTGTTACACGGGCTTTCTTTCACTCTCATGAGCTTTGCTGATCGGCTTTTTCTCATCCGTTACGATGTGTTGCAATCGGCAGCCTCAGGCTCTGCTGTTATGGTCGCCATGACGGTTACTGGCCCTATCAATGCCATTATTTTGTTTAGTAGCAACATGGTGGCGCAATATTATGGGGCAAAACGCTTTGATATGCTAGCGAGACCTATATGGACCTCCCTCGCCTTTGCTGCGGTGATGAGTGTGGTGTTACTGGCGATTATGCCCTTTTTTGGTAGCATTTTTCACTTTTTTGGGCATGCTCCTGAGATGATTTATTATGAAAAATCTTACATCAAATACATTTTTGCTTCAGGTATTTTGGTTATGTTTAGTTCGACGTTTCTTAACTATTTCACCGGCACGGGGCAAACCATTAAGGTAATGACCGTCGCCGTGGTGGCTAACATTGTAAATATTGGGCTAGACTACGCCTTGATTTTTGGGCATGGGCCCTTCCCTGAGATGGGTATTAGAGGTGCAGGATTAGCCACGGTCATTGGCAATGTGGTGGCACTGGGGATGGGGTTTGGGTTTTATTGGCAGGCAAGCCGTAAAAATAAAGAGCTTATGAAGCCAGTGTTTGACCGTGATGTGTTAAAGCGTATGTTGCACTTTGGTTTGCCATCTGGATTTCAGATGATGCTGGAGATGGGGGCTTTTACGGTGATGATTTTAGCTTTTGCCCGTATTAGCCCTGAGGTCGCAGTGGCGACTGGCTTAGCGTTTCAAATCCAAAGCTTTGTCTACATGCCAGTAGTTTCATTAGCCGGAGGTGGGGCTATTATTGCTGGGCAAGAGCGCGGGGCAAAGAACTTCACCACGCTAAAAGTATTGGTTAACCGTATACTCATTCTTACCGTGAGCTACAGTGTGGTAGCAATGGCAATTTTTTGGTTGTTTCCAGATCAGCTGGTGAACTTTTTTGAGAACAAAAAAGAACCTCAGCGCTGGCAAGAGGTGTTAGACATTGCCCGCCCGTTGATGTTGATAACAGGTGTGTGGTTAATTCCAGATGCGTTTTACAATGTGTATATGCAGATATTAAAAGCTGTGGGTGATGGCGTGTTTCTAATGATAACCTACACCATTGTGGCTCCGCTGACGATCATTTTACCGGCCATATTTCTCATGAGGTTAGATCATAGCTGGGTGCCTGCGGTGCTGTATGGCACAACCATTGTGTATGTGGTGGTGCTGTGGATAGTGTTTGGATTGCGTTACAAGAGCGGGGCGTGGAGCAAAAACAAGGTGATTGAGTAGAATGATGCTTATGTGTAAAGCATAAGGAGAATATGCTATGTCTTGGTTAAAATATGCCATTTTTGTGGGGTTCCTTACCACCTTCATGGGCGTGTGGGCTAACAAGGAGCCAGTGGTTAAAGTGTATAGCGCAACTATGCCATACCTAACCCTCACCGTTGATGTGCTGGGAGCCGACTTAGAAGTGATTTTTGATAATCAACCAGACTTAAGGGTGGAGTTGCACGGACCAGGTGCGCCTGAGTTTAAGCATTCGATTGTGTATAGTGCCAAAACAGAAGGATTGGTGATCTCAGAGGATTGGGCCATTGGGCAAAGAATGAGTGCCTTGGTGGAAAGCAATGGGGAAGAAAAACCTAGCCAAAGCACCACCATTACCGTGCGCTTGCCTGCTTCCATGAGACGGAGTGTTATTGTGCTAAAAAGTAAGTGGGGCTCGATCTGGGTGGATGGGGCAGGGCAGATGATGCAACAAAGCCTTACCGCAGAAAGTCTGCATGGACCTATCAGTGTTGATAATTTAATCGGTTTGCGTGCGGTGCTAAAAACCGCCAATGGAGCTATCACGTTAAAAGAGTCATTTTTTCAGTTTTTAACCGCCCAAACGTTAAATGGTGCTATTACCCTGCAACTCAAAGCCCAGACCCAAGGTATGCGTTTAAGCGTGGCACAGATGGCGGGGGGGGTTTATGTGAATGATAAAAAACAGCGTGCTTCCCCCTTTATGCGGTCTTTAGGGCGGGTGCGTGAAGGAAGTGGTGGTACCGATGCCGAACTTGAACTGCGCACCGGTTATGGAGTCATTAGCGTTGTCTTTTAACCGAGTGGCTAACAAAATAGTTGTGGGTATCTGCGGCAAGGCCTGTGCGGGCAAAGACCAAGTGGTGCAGTGCTTTCAGGCAGCTGGGTTTTTTGTGGTGGATGCTGACCAGCTAGGTATTGAAGCCCTTACTGTGCGATTTGATGAGCTGGTGCTGGCGTTTGGCACGGGCATTTTAGATGCCGACGGAATAATAGACCGCAAGCTGTTAGGAGCTAGGGTGTTTGGTAATGCCCAAGATCTAGCAGCCTTGAATGCTATTAGCCATCCATACATTAAAGAGCGCATTATGGCGATTATTGCCGAAAGCACCGAGCGTTATATTGTGATTAATGCAGCGCTATTACCGCTTATTAAGGTAGAACCCATGAGTTGTTTGGTGTTGGTAACCGCCCCGTTGTGTGCTCGGCTTTGGCGTGCCATGAAGCGTGATCAGCGATCGGTGAGGTTTGTGGTACAGAGGATCTGGGCACAAAGACGACTTTCGGTTAATCTTTACTATACAATGGTCGATAAGTACACAGTAGACAATCGAAGTAAGTTAGCACTACTTCAACAAAAATCGAATGAACTTGTTTTGCATATAAAGGGTGTTTATGACGCATAAAAAAGGGTTAGCCACACTTCTTTCCGCCATCGTGGTGGTGGGGGCATCTGTAGTAATCGCTCGTTACTTAGCGGTTTCTGATGAGAACCATGAAAATTTGTTTGCCAATGCTCCCAGTGGGCAAGTGATAGAGCCTGAATGGCCTACCCACACGGTAGATTTAGGGGCAGGTGAACCAAGTCTCGCTCCTGAACCGTTGCCAACCACTGATCCTAATTTTATAGCCCCTGTTATGCCAAGCAACCCTGTGGAAACCTCCAAGCCTGCCCCACCTAAAACCAAGGGAAGCAAGCCTGAGACGGTGAATACCCCTATGGTACAAAAGGTGCAAACCCCCGCTTATTGGGTGCAGGCTGGCAGTTATAGCTCACTAGCACGGGCTAATGCTGCCCGAGAAGCTTTACTTGTGTTGGGTTTGGCAGGCACGATTAACACCATTACGCACGAGGATAAGTTATATTATAGGTTGCGCTTTGGGGCATGGGAAGTGGAGGCTGAGGCCGCACGCTTTAGAGATTATTTAAAAGATACCGAAAATTTACGATTGGCTTTTAATGAGCTGAAAACGAGTGATAGAAGCAATGACTTTGCTGATGCCTATGTGGTGGTTTCGACCCTGCAGAAAGTGGTGAATGTTGTTTCGTGATGTTTTTTTAAAGAGAGGAAATCATGGTAAGAGGACTGTACATAGGTGCATCGGGTATGCAGGCACAAGAGCATCGCTTGAATGTGGTGGCTAACAACTTGGCAAATGTGGATGTGACCGGATACAAAAAAGATATTTCGGTGATGAAGGCCTTTCCTGAGATGCTCATTCAGAGAAGCCATGACAACGGTGTGTTCACCATGCCGATTGGTAGCTTTGACACCAGTCCGATTGTGGGGCGTTTAGGCACGGGGGTTGAGTATAACGAGACCTTCACCGCCTTTGAGCAAGGCAGCCTAAAGCAAACAGACAATGCTTTTGACTTGGCGTTAGGCAACAGCGACGACACCTTGGCACGAGGTTTTTTTGTGATTGAGACCCCTTACGGGGAGCGTTACACCCGCAACGGATCGTTCATTTTGGGCAAAGAGGGCTACCTTGAAACCAAAGAGGGCTACCGAGTTCTGGGCGACAATGGGCCGATTCAGGTGAAACTACACAACTTTAGTGTGGATAGTGAGGGTGTGGTCTCGGCAAATGCTGCCATTGACAGCGACCCAAGAGCTTTGACCTCCTCTCGTGAAAACGAATGGAACGACACCCAAGTAGTAGACCGACTGCGCATTGTGCATTTTTATGACACCATGGACAAACCCGCTGAGCGCTATTTATCTAAAGTGGGCAACAGCATGTGGTCGGCAACTTCATTGTCTGGCGAGCCTGTAAGCCTAGAGGTGGACAACAAACGCCCGCAGGTGATGCAGGGCTTTCTTGAGGCATCATCGGTGAATGCGGTGCAGGAGATGGTAACGATGATTGCCGTGAACCGTGCCTATGAGGCCTGTCAAAAAGCGGTGCAGAGCCACGACCAAGCCATTGAGCAGGTGCTGAATAAAGTGTTGCGCGGCTAGTTAATTTTTTTGATGAATACTCTTTACACCCATGACAACCTCTACATTCTCATGGGGCTTAATAGCGAACTTGTGGATCTGATCTATCTTGATCCACCTTTTAACTCTAAACGCACCTACGCAGCCCCTCTGGGCAGCAAGCTGGCTGGCGTGTCGTTTAAAGATATGTGGACGTGGTCTGATGTTAATGAGGCCTATTTAGAGAGGTTGGTAACCCATTATCCTGCCCTTGTGCGTTTTATTGAGGCAAGCAGCATGGTGCATAGCAAGGCGATGGCAGCTTATTTAACCTACATGGCGCAACGTATTATCGAGATGCACCGGGTGTTAAAGTCGACAGGATCGCTCTATTTGCACTGCGACACCACAGCAAGCCATTACTTAAAGTTTGTGTTGGACTCTATTTTTGGCAAAGACAACTTTAGGAATGAAATAGCATGGTGCTATGGTAGTGGTGGGGCGAGTAAATCGCATTTTTCTAAAAAGCACGACACCATTTTTTTTTACACCAAGAGTAAACAGTACACTTTTAATGTGGATGCGGTGCGAGAACCGTACTCTTCGCCCGAAAAAGTAGAGTTTAAAGTGATTAACGGTAAACCCTATAAGCGCAAGCATGAAGCGGGGCGCATCCCTTTTGATTGGTGGCAGATCCCCATCCTTACCAATACGGCTAAAGAGCGCACGGGCTACCCCACCCAAAAACCGCTGGCGTTGCTGAACAAAATAATCAAGGCGAGTAGCAACCAAGGGGATGTGGTGCTCGATCCCTTTTGTGGGTGCGCCACCACCTGTGTGGCGGCCCAGCATCTGTCGCGCCAATGGATAGGCGTTGATATTGAGATACAAGCCGCTAACACCTTGATTGACCGCTTAACCGAGGCATCAGGGTTGATGTTTAAAGAGTTTGTGCACCTGCAAACCGCACCCCAACGCACCGATGTGGTGATTATTGCCCCCACGCTGGATGTGAAACAACGCCTCTATGCCCAGCAAGTAGGAGTGTGCAACGGTTGCCGGATAGAGTTCACCATTCATAATTTTGAGATAGATCATATTGTGCCACGAGCCAAAGGTGGGGGTGATTATTATGAAAATTATCAGTTGCTGTGTGGTAATTGCAACCGCATTAAAGGCAATAGACCGATGGACTATTTGCGCCAAAAAATTAAAGTGCGTGAGCAGATGCTAAACAGTATTTCGTTTGGTGAGTAGACAGGGTGGTGAAGGGTTACAAGAAAAAGGAGACCTTGTGGCCTCCTTTTGGGTTGGGTTACTTGTTCCCTTTGTGATTAGGGTTGTTGGGATTCAGCTGACCAGAGCGGTTGTCCTGCCCACCTTTGTAAGCCGAATTGTTGTTGTGCAATGGCTGGTTATTGCTGTTGCCTTGGTTAGAACGGTTGTCTTTTTCTTTGTTGTTTGACATGTTTCATGCCCTCCTTAAAATCATTATTGCACGTTGCACGTCAACCATTTTCTTTTTATTTGAAGATAATGAAACTAAACGATTGATTATCTGATGATAATCAGATGAAGTGTCGGCTTGCCATAGGCGAGGACAGCTGTAGAGAGAGCAGGAGGAGGTTCGCTTTTTTGATGTTACATAGGTTCATAATTTTCATCATTACATGAAATGAGATCTTCCCATGCTTTTTTAAGATCTTTACAGAGATCGAGTATAGCTGCTTTCTGTGTCGATGATAATTCTATAGTTATTTCATCATAACGCTCATTAGTAAAATCAGGTTGGGTAAAAGGCTTTTCATCTGATGTAAAATACTCGCCGATTTGCAAGAAAAGAGAGACAACTTTTTCTTGTTTATCTCTTGTTTGTTCAAACTTTGATCTGTGTAGGTGTTCCTCAGACCAAGAAAAAACCTCTTTTTCTATTGTATTGATTGCATGAAAACTAATTCTTAATAGATAAGACTTACCATAAGATTGAGAGATGTAGCTGTATAGTGGTTGTAAAGACTGTATAAAAAGGGTAAGTTTCTATCATGATCTAATGATAGTTTAGCGACCTGATAACTGGCCTTAGATAGGTAACTCGCTCTTAGAGACACTCCAATCGTAGCAAGACCAATTCCTGCGGTAACAACATCACTCTAATTTTCACACAACCAATCAATTGACATTTTTAATTTCACTCTTACATTAGATAATGACACAGGGAATAACAATAGTCAAGATCTTTCATTTCCTCCCCACCCAAAACCGGCTCCCCTTAAAATCAAGCGCTCCGCTATCCTTCATTTGACTTAAGGCGCGCGACAGGGCCGAGCGGTTCACGCACAGATAGTCCGCCATCTCTTGGCGCGACAGGGGCAGGGTGAACCATTGTTGCGTGGGGGCATGCAACGCCAGCAGGGTGAGTGTTTTGCTGGGAAGGCTGGTTTGCGACAGCACAAACAGTTTGTCTTGCAATTTAAGAGCTTTTTGGGCAATGTTTTGGGCAATGCTTAGCTGAAACCGTAAAATTAAAGGGCGCAAAGCGGTCGGTGCGGCCAAGCGCGGTTCATAACACAGCCACAATAGGCGGCACTCCACCTCCGCGCAGACCGCCACCATCGAGTGGGGCAAACCCGCCACCACAAACACTTCACCCAGCAGATCCCCCGCCACCAACTGGGCGATGAGATGCGTGTGCCCTGCGTGGTTGGTCCGCTGCACCCTCACCCTGCCCTGTAAAATAAAGCCTAGCCGATCCACCTCGTCGCCTTCGCGCACAATCACCGCACCTGCCCCGTGGTGGCTTGTCCTCGCTTGCAGGGCTTGCGCCAGCTCTGACGGGCTAAAGTTTTTAAACACCAAAAATTGCGTTAATTGTAAAATTTCATCATTTTGCATATAAAATCACCTTCATGTTGCATTCGCAACCCTCTATGGGAGCTATTATCGTTATAATCAAGTCATAAAGTTAAACAAACGAGGGAATATATGGATAAGATGTTTTGTTTTCAATGCGAGCAAACCTTTAAAGGCACCGGCTGCACCACCGCTGGGGTGTGTGGCAAAAATGCGCCAACGGCGGAGGCGCAGGATGCGTTGCTGAGTGAGTTGATTGCCTTGGTGAGTGAGGTGAACAGCACGCCCACAGTGCAGGCGATGGTGCGCGACTCGTTGTTTTTGACGGTAACTAATGTTAATTTTGACGCTGTGAATGTGCAGCTGTGGATAAAAAAAGTGCAGGCGTTGCGCACCGGCACCGATGCGCCAGTGTTTCAAGTGAACAACCTGTGGACAAACGACGAAGACGTTCGCAGTTTAAAGGCACTTTTGCTGTTTGGGCTAAAGGGAATGGGGGCTTACGCCCATCATGCCGCCACTTTGGGCTTTTTTAATGAGCAAGTGGATGCTTTTTTTGTGCAAGCCCTCAAGGCCTTGGCAGCCGACCACACATTAGAGGAGCTGCTTGAGCTAAACCTTGCCTGCGGCCGCGCTAACTTGCTGTGTATGGAGCTATTAGACAGCGCCAACACCCAAACCTATGGGCACCCCACCCCCACTGCCGTTAGCACCATGGTGGAGCCAGGTCCATTTATCATCATCACGGGGCATGATCTGCACGATTTGTATCTTTTACTACAATAAACAGAGGGTAAAGGCATCAACATCTACACCCATGGTGAAATGTTGCCGGCCCATGCCTACCCTAAGCTGAAGGCCTTTGCCCATCTGAAAGGCAACTTTGGCACAGCCTGGCAAAACCAGCAGACGGAGTTTGATGGCGTACCAGCCCCTATTCTTTACACCACCAACTGCCTCATGCCAGTGAAAAAGTCGTACGCCGACCGGGTTTATACCACCTCGGTGATGGCCTACCCTGAGTTAAAACACTTAGACGACAGCAAAGATTTTGCTTCGGTTATTGACCAAGCGCTGGCTCTTGGGGGCTATGCGGAACAGCAAAAGCACACAGGTATTAACTGTGGTACGGAACTTTTGACCGGTTTTGGACACAATGCCGTGTTGGCAGCGGCCGACAAAGTAGTGGCAGCGGTAAAAGCTCAAGAGTTACGCCATATCTTTTTGATTGGTGGGTGCGACGGAGCCGCCGTGGGCCGCAATTACTACACCCATTTTGCCCAGCAAACCCCAGCCGATACCCTCATGCTCACCCTCGCCTGCGGCAAGTTTCGCTTTAACGACATCAACTTTGGCACAATTAACGGCTTGCCACGGTTGATGGACATGGGGCAGTGCAACGACGCGTACAGCGCCATTAAAGTGGCGGTAGCCCTGTCCGAAGCCTTTGGCTGTGGAGTGAATGAGTTACCACTCACTATGGTGTTGTCTTGGTATGAACAAAAAGCCGTGGTTATTTTACTCACGATCTTATCACTGGGGGTAAAAAACATTTACCTAGGACCGTCGTTACCGGCTTTTTTATCACCCACTGTGTTAAATATTTTGGTGGACAAGTGGCAGATTAAGCCTATTAGCACGCCAGAGGCCGACTTAAAAGCTATTTTGGGTTAAACACCGGTTACTTTAATCACCACCAATTCGGGTGGATTGAAGATACGGGGCAGACGGGGGTTTATGGAGAGTCCGCGGCTCACAATGTGGGTGGTGTTGGCATGAACATAAACCCCACCTGCGTATTTAGGTAAAAAGCCTTGATTGGGGGCGTACAATCCATCAAAAAAAGGGGGAAAGCGCGCCTGTCCGCCATGAGCATGGCCAGACACAATCAGATCGAAAGGGTAGAGTAGATAAGTTTCGATGCGTTCGGGGCGGTGGGCGAGTAAAATGGCCAAGTCTTTTTCATTGTTCATAGCACTAAAGGCTTGCTGCATCGCTTGCGCTTCATCGTAGGTTGCGTCCTCATAGCGGGTTTTAAAGGGATCCTCAATACCCGCAATAATGAGGGAAATGCCGTTAATCGTGGTGCGCTCATACTCAGCCGACAACACCGTAACCCCATAGCTGGTAAAAAGTTCGCGAATCGCATCAATGTCCTCCGCCCAAAACTCGTGGTTGCCCGTTACATAATACATAGGAGCGAGATCTTTAATTCCCTCTAACAGCAACTGCGTGCCGAGGATAGGCACCACGTTATCGGCAATGTCGCCTGCCAGCAAAATCAGATCCGGCTTAGCCCGTTTTATTTTATTAATCAAGCTCTGTTGGTTTTTTTTGTGAATGGTGCTGTGCAGATCGGTGATGAGGACGATGGTCAGTTCATCATCATGGCTTAGCTTGGGGCTGGTGATCGGGTAGGTGGTTACCTGTATGGAGGTGCATGAACCCATGAAGAGCAATGAAAAAATAAAGAGTAAAGGCTTAAGTCGGTTCATGGCTTCTCGTTAGGCAGAGTAAAGAGTGAAAAAAACCTAGGCAGTTGCCTAGGTTTTTTGATGAAAAGGGTTAATAGTATAAAACTACCACCACTTAAAGTGAGCAAAGGCACGGTTAGCTTCAGCCATTTTGTGCATATCCTCTTTCTTCTTGTAGGAAGCGCCAGTGGCATTAGCTGCATCCATTAACTCGTTGGATAGTTTCTCAGCCATGCTACGTCCGTTGCGTTTGCGGGCGGCGTTGATAATCCAACGCATAGCCAAGGCTTCACGGCGGCTTTCTTTCACTTCAATAGGCACCTGAAAGGTCGCTCCACCCACACGGCGGCTTTTCACTTCTACCATGGGTTTTACGTTTTCAAGGGCTTTAGTGAACACTTCCATTGGCTCTTTTTGGCTTTTGGCGGTTACGTTTTCTAGGGCATCGTACACAATGCGGCTACAGATACTGCGCTTGCCGTCTAACATCATACGGTTCACAAACCGCGTGAGGGTTTCACTTTTGTAACGAGGGTCCGGTTCGATAACCCGAACGGCTTTGGTATATTTTTTTCTAGGCATGGTTTATAATCCTTGTGTTTCTTTGTTTAGCTAGCGTTAGCGTTAGGTTTTTGGGCGTTTTGAACCGTATTTACTACGACCCTGACGACGACCATCTACACCTAGGGAGTCTTTGGCTCCACGCACAATGTGATAACGCACACCGGGAAGGTCTTTAACCGCCCCACCACGAATCAGCACGGCGCTATGCTCTTGCAAGTTATGACCAATACCGGGAATGTAGGCCCAAACCTCAATGCCGTTGGATAAACGCACACGAGCAACTTTACGCAAAGCCGAGTTAGGCTTACGAGGGGCTTGGGTGATAACACGCACGCAGGTGCCGCGCTTTTGGGGGCAGTTCTGCAGAGCAGGCGATTTAGTTTTGTTCGCTTGGCTTTTGCGACCAAAACGAATCAACTGGTTAATTGTAGGCATAAATACCTCTCCTAAAAAATAAAAAACATGTAACGCTCAACAAAGCGTCCTAGGCTCAAGCGCCAGGCACTTGGTTTGTGGCGATAAAACGCATCACCTGCTGCGCAAGCAGCCAACCACTGGTGAATTTATGAGGGTAGTATGCGATATAAATGAGAAAAGATCAAGGGTTAGCAATGTAGATTACTCTGGATATGGATGATTATAAATAATGTGTGCGATATGATTAGCAAGCATAGTTAGTAAGTGTGTATTGCTTGAAATATGTTTATTGTCATGAGATAATGTTTTTGCCAAAGGATGGTCATTTTGTATAGGTATAATGGCACTTAGGACATTTTTGCAATAATCATCGAGTTCATGATTATCCGGAGGGTTGGGATGAGTTGTACGAATTTTTTTGATGAGATCGGGGCGCGTTTGTCTTACCATTAACAGCCAGATAGACCAAAGTGGGTAGGCATTTAATTTGGGATTGGCATCTATATGAGTCTTTATTTTGAATAAGTCTCGTTGAGAGAGTTCATATTCTAATGCTAGATCATCCCAGCCTGGAATAGTTTTTTGTATACTATCATAAGGAGACCATCCATGAGAGATATTGTTTGAGCCTTTCAAAGAGGATCTGTCAAATACCTCACGGGACATCAAATAGGATTTAATATAAAACCGCTCCAAATACTTATGCCCATCACTCACCTCACGGTAACCATAGCTGCTGCACACGGTTTGGGCTAGGTGGTCCTTGTTCATCACCAGCACAAATATCACGTTAGGAATGTTAAACAGGTGCTTCACGCTCTCTAGCAGGGCAAGGGCGTAGGTGGGCTTGGCACGGTCTAGCTCGTCAATAAAAATGAAGAGGGGTGGGATTTTTGCGAACTCTTCTTTGATATGATTTAAATAAACATCCAGGTAAGCAGAGTCTTTCAAGATCATGTACATAAGGAATAAGAGGCTGTCATCAGATCGTTTTTTGGCAAGTTTACTCGCTAAGTAGTAGCCTTGGGCCTCCGTAGTTAATAAATTTACCCATGAAGGAATAATCCCTGTGGGCAACGCACAAAGAGTACAGTGTAGTTGTATAAGAGGGGAATCCTCTTCAAGTTGGGGGGCTTGGACAGTAAGAGAGAGCATCTTTTTGGGACCGATGGTTAAGGAAGTGTTGGTGATTAGTTTTTTAACTAGTTTTTTGATGTTCCACCAAGTTATCAGATTTGGGCTAGGGGCTGGCAACAAAGCATTTAAAATATCCATCATCGGGTTGTCGCTGTGGTCGCTCGTCCACGCATTCATAAACACTGCCGCGTTGGGGTCTTCCTTCTTTAACCCCTGATACCACTGATGCACCAGCACACTTTTGCCGCTGCCATAACCGCCATCCAGCACACAAATCACCGCCTCATCGGCTGGGGGCAACAGGGGATTGTCCTTGCCCACGGTTGCCGCTTCGGTGCGCATGGTGGTGCTTAAATTTTTTAACTCATCTGTCCATGGGTTAAACAGGCTGCTCATATCAAAGGCGTTTATGTTGTTTTCTGGTGGGGTGTCGCTCATGCAACTAGCTTAGCACAAAAATCTTTTAGGGGCTAGTTAGGGGCTAGTTAGGGGCTAGTTAGGGGTGGTAAGTTGTGCTAAGATGTTGAGGCGGAGGGGTGAAGGATGGATCAGGAGAATAAGGGTAGTTCTAATAAAGATGAAATTATGGTTGGTGCTGAGATGGATAACTCTAAAACGAAGGTATCGGGAAAGTTTGCGAGTCCTGATACCAGTAAAGTCGTTGTTAGCGTAGCTGGAATAATTGGAATCGTGAAAATTGTTAAATTGTTTTTCACGAAATGAACAATTATTAGCCACTACAAAGCAGGGCTTAAATCATTGTTCTCTTCAATACGCAACATGCGGATATCGGTTACCGAGTCTCGTAACCACGGAAAGGTACGGCTCATTTGGTTCACCGCCATAACGGTTTTTACGGCATCCACCCCCGCATCCCCAAAGTAGACAGAACCTTGCTGTCGACTGAACCCATGCCCTGCCAGAAACTTTTTGATTTCACCGTAGGCGTTTTGGTAATTATTGCCACCGTATAAACGTTCTAATTCACTTATTTTTAAATCAAAAGTTATAGCATACATGTAGTTACTCCACCCTAGTAATAGTAAGCTTGGGGAGTCGCTTTGTCAACCCCTATCCCATACCCTGCCTTTTTGCAAAAAATACCTTACATATTGGGTGCTAGCAAAACATAGCCATATCTTTTACAATAACCACAGGCTGTTAATGCTTAAGCATGGGGGAGACAATGGTGGTGAGCTGGTTGGGGCAAAATTGGCTAGATGTGGTGATGGCGCTAGGCGTGCTGGGTAGTTTAATCATCTCATTAGTAGCCCTCAAACGTACTACCCCTAGCTATAAACTAGTGTAGCGGGTCTTGGCATATGATGAAGCGGTGAGGCGGATTTACTGCAGCAAATGGTTTTATATTTTGCCGATAGACAAACCAAAAAAGAGTTAAGCGATCAGCTCACCATGGCGTGGGCGGTGCTGGTGGCTCGTCAAACCTAAGCAAGTAACCCCTAAGCACGCTAGCCAATACCTTTCCTTTATGCTAAACTAATTGCTATGAAAACATTAATAACAGGTTTTAATGGCAATGTGGGGCAGGCTATTGTGCAGGCATGGCCGGCAGAACAATTGCCCAACATCGTGGTGGCAGGGCGCCGACTAGAAGATAAACCAGCCCATTTTGCAGGCGGTTTTGTGCAGCTCGATTTGCTGGATGCGAACACCTACGCTCAGGCATTGACGGGCATAAATCGGGTGTTTTTGTTGCGTCCTCCGGCCTTGGCAGATGCTGCGATTTTTGCGGTGTTTTTGGACGCAGCGGTGCAAGCTGGCGTGCAAGAGGTGGCGTTTTTAAGCGTGCAGGGCGTGGAACAAAGCCCCAAAATCCCTCATCATAAAATAGAACAACTCATCAAAGACCGCCCCCTAAAATATGTGTTTTTTCGCCCCGGCTACTTTATGCAAAACTTAAGCACCACGTTGCGGGCCGGCATTGCCGATAAAAACGAGATTTATCTACCCGTAGGTAAAACACCGTTCAACTGGGTGGATGTCGCCGACATTGGGGCTGCCATCGCCAGCCGGCTAACCGACAACAAACCCTTTGCTAACGAAATTTACACCCTGACGAGGGAGAGCCGTGCGACTTTTGGCGAAGCCGCCGCCCTGCTTAGCGCCACGCTGGGCGTTAAAGTAACGCTGCGCTCGCCTTCGGCCTTGGGTTTTTACTTCACCATGGTGCGTGCAGGGCATGATAAAGAGTGGGTTAAGGTGCTGATTATGCTGCATTATTTGCCCCGCTTTAGCGCCCCACCGCCCCTAACCGACGACTTAGGCCGGCTGCTGGGTCGCCCAGCTGGCACATTGGCTGCGTTTATTGAGCGGAGTGCTGGGGTGTGGCGGGGGTAGGGGTTTCATAATTATTGATAAAATAATGAGGGTGGGGTATAATTCTGTTTATGAGTAATACCCCACCTCCTTTATCTAAAAAAAACCAAGAAACAGTCTCTGCCATGCAACAAGCGATTGAGGTCATGCTGGCTACGGCTCGCACGGAGTTGCAAACTCAAAAAAAAGAGCATGATGATTATATTCAGTCGACTGAACAGTCATTACAAACCAACAAAGATGCCATGATCACCGAGATTGAGAAGTGGTTGTCTCAACAGCAGACGGCGATGGTGGGCGAGATTGAGAAGGATCATGCAACTAAGCTTACCGATTTTACAACAGAGGTAACCAAAGTCGTAGGCGATTTTAAAGCTACTTATGAGACAGCCCTAAAAAAAGTGGATGACACTTATAGAGCGGGTGCTACTTACACAAAGATTGCGGCATTTGAGACTACGTTAGTCGGTTTAAAGAACGATACGCAGAATGAACTAAAAGGATTTCAGAAAAAATGGGGCGAGGAGCATAGTAAGCTTCATGAAAGATGGCAAACAGACTGTGCAGCGAATGAGGCAGATTATAAATCTAAGGTTAAAGAGTTTGAGAATACAATTGCCACTTTTAGTTCGGAGTTGGAAGCAAATATTGACAAAAAAACTACCGAAATGGCAAAACATTTAACAATTCTGAATGAAGCAGCGGGGAAGGCTAACGACCAAGTAACGAAGGCGTTAGATGGTGCTACGCAGTTTGGTTTAGCCAATGCGTTTGGCACAAAGCATAAGGCGTTACAACCAAGCTATTGGATTTGGGGTGGAGTGGCTGTGCTAGCCTTTATATCATTGGGACTGGTCGGTTTTGCATTTTATAACGATGAGGAAGAGTTGACATTGGTGAGGTTAGTATCACGAGTCATGGTTACGCTTCCTCTTGGCGGACTCGTATGGTTTACGATTATGCAGTTTGGTAAGATTTCGGATATTCAAACGAAATACGCCTTTAAAGAGGCTATGTCTAATGCCTTTTTAGGGTATAAAAAAGAGGCGGGCGAAGCCGATGAAAAATTTATTCACACATTATTAGAAGACACGCTAAAAGTAGTCACAGAAGATCCTATGGAAGCCTTTTATAAAAATAAACATCACTCCACACCAACACACGAAATGGTGAGCATTATGAAGGAAATAAACAAGATGCTAAAACGATTTCCCTCTGCTGATGTGCCAGGCATTGTTTCGCTAGTTGTAAACCAGCTAAGTAAAGGGGTCGAAGCACCTTCTCAAGATGACGATGAAGAGTAGCACATCTTGTGCTAAGGCAAGAGCTTATGGCAGATAGAACACTTTTCCTCTCTTACGATGAGGCTGATGCCAACCGTGTGCAGATTATTTTAAACCGCATTGAGGAACACTTTGACTATGAGGTTATTCACAATGTACCGATAACAGCTCAACTGTTATTAACCATTGATTGCCATATTTTGATTACAGGAGAAGAAACCCATTTAAATCCTGAATGTTTAAAAAATATAAAACTAGCAGAACAACATAAGAAGAAAGGACGCTTCATTATCTACTTAACAGACATTCTTGACATTTATGCTGCCGAATCACCACGAGGGTTAGATCTTTATAGCCACAATAATTTGTATACAACGCAACCTGCCCCCTCAGGGGCATACCATATAAAGTCTTACACTTGGATTCAAGATTTGGGCGTGAGGCATTTGGACGAGTGGGTGGAAGATGCTATAGAGCGAGCTACTTCCACCTAACTTTTACCCCGCCACCACCGTGTTCGCCGTCTTCCATTTCTTTAGGCTAATAAACATCCAAAACGAATAAATGCCAAAGGTAATAAGACACAACAAAAACCATTTTATCCACAGCACAAACAAACTCAACGGTTTACCGATGAACTTCAGTCGTTGTCCGTTAATCACGGTGTGGTCAATCTCCCAGCTATACATATAGCAGACGGCCCACGGATAAGCCAGCCCGAAGGTGATAAGAGTGAGTAAACTGCCACCCACCCAGCGCCAAAAATAGCCCCACAATGTGCCATCAAAAAAAGAGTTGTTCACAATAGCTCCGAAGGCGGAGCGGTGAGAGGCGGTGTTACCTGTTGCCACCGAGGCGGCAGCCGAATGCCCACACAATGCACAAACCCCAGATGCGTCGCGCATGGGTGCACCACATTTATCACAAAATCCGTTGTCCATAGAATGCTCCTCTCCGTTATGTTAAAAATTGCCCTTAACTAATACTTGGGCCAAATGGCTAACACTTTTTCAGCCAGTTTTGCCGTGCGGGCCTCAATGCGAGCTTCATCCCAAATCTTGCCTTCCGCTGAGGTGTTATAGGGTTGAACCAAATCGTCGGTGGTGATGAGTAAACCAGCACAATCACGGTAACCCATCGCAGATTTTTTCTTGTCATTTCCGTCCACTTTGATGGTAAAATCTTTATTGCTAATCGCCGAGTTTGCTTTCGGCATCATCAGCGTCATGTTGCCCAGCCAATGGATTTTGTCCTCACGATTAGCCACTAACTCCGGAGCGACGCCCCAATGCGTTTCGTACTTTTTGGGCATGATGTGTTCTAGGTTAAAAGCATAGTGCAAGGGCTGTTTATGGCTATCACAGGGGCTTAAGTCAAACCGTCGCTTGAGTTCTATCCAAAACAAAAGGATGGTGGCTATCCTAGCCCCTTTGTTGTTTTTCAAGGCACTCAAGCCGATTGTAATTTCCTCATCTGTAGGCACATCATCTTTACGAGTAAATAGCGATTCTTTCTTTTGCACTGCTTTAATGAAATCTGGACAACGTTTGTTATACTCCTTACTCTCTTCTCCCACAATCGCTCTCCGCACCACAAAGCTCTCAATTTCTAGAAAGAGACGTCCCTGCTCAGCTTCATCTTTTTCGTACATAAGAATATACAAAACGAGAGGGTTTAGGGTGCTGATATCTAATTTATCTAAAATATGGATCAAACGCTTTTTCGCATCAGAAAAATAGTAAGCATCTTTATCTGAAATATCCAAAAAATTTTCTGCATAACAGGTGGCATAGGAATGGTGAGGATGAGAGGCACAGATCAGATTGATGAACCCTTTGATCTCTTTTTCGGTTTTGAATGATTTAGGCGGATCAAGTTCTCCGTCTAAATACTCCTCATATTTATTCGATAACTCTTTGAGCGTGGCTCCTGTGGCACTATAAATGCCCTCAGCTACGGCTACGGCATGAAAAAGAATATCAATATGCGAAAATTCTTGTCGCCCACGCACCACTTTACTATCCCATGCCACAGCTGATTCACTGTCTAAAAAAGTGCGTTGCCATGTTTCTTTGTAAAACTCTTCAGTGGCTTTATCATTTTTAGTTATTTTTCGTAATTTATCAAACAGTTTGTTTTTAATAATATCGGCACTGCTGAGGTGCATACCCGTGCTGTTGATGCTGTCAAAGATCGCCTGTTCCTCGTCGCCCTGCTCAAGCTCCATCACCACCAATATTTTATTATTACTAGAATAAAGCAGCTGGAAACATAAATCAAAGGCCTCTTTAGATGTCCATGATTCTAGTTTTTTGCAGAAGAAATCGTAACATTCGTGGATGAGATGGTCTTTGGCATTAGGAAACATCGTGGGGGCTTCTTTCCGGTAGAGGGCAGCAATATTTTCGGTACTCATCAGCGTCTCATAGACTTTTTTATCTGGGAACGAGGGAATAATTTTAGCGGTAAGAGTAGGATCAACCCCTGGTTCTGGGATGTCTAGAGAACTCAATAACATGTCTTTTAAATATTTAGCTGTTAACTTATCAGCGGCTTTGGCGTGCAGAGCCAGTAATAAAAGAGAGAGTGTGGTGAGGCGTTGCTGCCCATCAATTACTTGGACGCTTTGTGAACCAAGCACACTTTCTGAGGCACTTTTTTTAAGGATAATTGCCCCTAAAAAGTGATTGGCTTGCTTGGCACTTTTTAGATCATCTAACAACTCTTGCCATTGATCTTTCTCCCAAGTATAAGAGCGTTGAAAGTACGGTATCTCCAGTTTCTTCCAGCTAGGATTAGATAAAATAGCCCCTAAGGTGCAGGCTTCAGCTTATAGATGTTAGCCATGGCATGGCGAATATGAAGAGAAAGTGTTGTCAGTCAATTATTAAAGCACTACCTTTAATAAAGAGAGGAGCTAAAGAATGAAACAAGGCACATTTAGCATAAAAAAACGCATCTTTTTTGTGAGCCTAGGGGCTATGATGGCGTTAGCCTGCAATCCTAAAGGGGTAAATGATGATGAGATGTTGGCTCACGATGTGACCAACCATTTTAATCAGCAACCAACACAACAAGAGTATATAGACCCCGTGCTGGTGAGAGAATATCATCTTGATGTAAGCACTCTGAAATAAAAAATACGACGAGGGGGACTTGAACCCCCACGACTCGCGTCACTAGTTCCTGAAACTAGCGTGTCTACCATTTCACCACCGTCGCATAGCTAACCACAACATCGACACGGAGGTGCTTATTCTTGAAAGGGTGAGACAAATTTTTTTGATAAAAGGGATAGGTGAGGGTGTGGGCATAAAAAAAGCACCCGTGGGCAAGGTGCTTTGTAAACAAAATTAAGTGCGGCGAGGGGGACTTGAACCCCCACGACCTTGCGGCCACTAGCACCTCAAGCTAGCGTGTATACCATTTCACCACCACCGCTTGTAACGAAGTTAAGCTTAGCATTAACTTAACTTTTCGTCAACCACTTAAAGCTTAAGCTTGGGCTAAAAGTCAAAGTAAATAAAAGCATCAGCGGGGCGCGCTGCGTCGATGTTCGCCACAAAGTACACGAGAACGCACACCACTAACGCCATCACCATGATGTGTTTTTTGCTTTTTTCACCCCATGAGCTTACACGATTGATGAGCTGACCCGTGTTAGGCAAACAAAACACCACTGCGGTGAGCGCCATTAAAAAGAGACCATACTTTTTACCAACCTCAACAGATAAAGACGAAAAATCAAATAACGATACAACGAGATTCAAGCCATCACCTTTAAGAGTTTGGGCATTAAAGGGAATCCAGCTGAAGTTGATGAGTAAAAAGGTAACAAGCAAGGCGATTAAGGCGGGCAAAGGGCGTTTAAGACGCTGCCACACTTGGTGGGTTATCATCATTATTCCGTGAATAATGCCCCAAAACACAAAGGTTAAACCCGCCCCGTGCCACAGCCCACATAGGGCAAACACCACAAAACTATTAAGGGCTTGGCGAACAGGTCCCTTACGGTTACCACCAAGGGGAATGTAGAGATAGGTGCGTAAAAAATGCCCTAGGGTGATGTGCCAACGCCGCCAAAAATCACTGATGGAGGTGGCTTTGTAGGGGCTGTTAAAGTTGACTGGCAAATGAAGATTAAACATAAGACCCAGCCCAATCGCCATGTCGGCGTAGCCTGAAAAATCAAAATAGATCTGAAATGTGTAGCTTAGCATGGTCAGCCATGCGTGAACGATGGGGATAGAGCCAAGCAACAAATCAGCAGATGTGCCGTTGACCCAGATGCCAAGATGATCGGCTAACATTTTTTTAGCCAGCCCCAAACACAACAACGCCAGCCCTAAGTAAATATTCTTCCAGTTCACTTGGCGGATGGTATCGTTGAGCAGTTGCGGCATCATCTCTTGGTGGCTCACAATGGGCCCTGCAATCAGCTGAGGAAAAAACAGCACAAACAAAGCGTAGTGTTGTAGTTTGTAGCCTTTGGTTAAGCCTTTGTAGCTGTCTACCAAGTAGGCAATCTGTTGAATGGTGTAAAAACCAATGGCAAGGGGCAAGGCAAGACGCAACAACCCCATGTTCATGTTGAGCAAGGCGTTCACTTGGGTGATGAAAAAGTCACTGTATTTATAGTAACCCAACAGACCTAAGTTAAACAACAAACCCAAGATGAGTAAAAGCTTTAAAGATGAGGATTTTCGTTCTTGCCAACGCCCCAATAAAGTGCCTAAGGTGAAGTTAAGCACCACGCTGATGAGAATGAGCGGAACGTAGGCGAGCTTGTAGTAAGCGTAAAAGAAGAGGCTACCGCCAATGAGAAAGAGGAGACTTAGCTCTTTTATGCGGATGAAGTTAAGCAGGTAATAGCCCACCACCATGAGGGGTAAAAACTGAAACAAGAAAAAGGGGGTGTTAAATAGCATGGTTTCTCTCCTTAATATAGGGTTTCAGGTGTTCAATCAGGCGTGCTGTGCGAATGTCTCGGTAATGAGCATTAATATGGTATTCTGTATCCGCATAGGCATCCAAATTAAACGAACTGTCATCTACGTTGCCAATCATGGTAAAGCCGTGGTCGGCTAACACAGGCAAAAGAAGATCAAGAAAGGCTTGCCGATGGGCAAGAAAGAGGGGATCATCGAGCCATTCCTGTGATTGTGCGATGGCTGGGTAGGTAAAGAGAATGGTGATGTCGGGATTATCTTTGGCAAAAGCAGCGAGTTCGGATAGAAAGCTGAAGAATGGCTGTCCTAGGTCTAAAAAGTTGTGAGCAGCATAAGCAGGGGAGAGTTCTTCTGTTGAAAATAGGTTGCGTGTCACAAATGATTCGGTTGAGGACTTAAGAGCGTGTGTTCCATCTTTCCCATCAAGCCACATTTCGTTAAACTTATCCTGCCTCTCAATCCAATTAGGCTTGTCCCCTAGGAAGAAAGTAAGCAGATTTTTGCGTTCCCTTATGTTTGTGACTCCTGCATCAAGTTCTTGTGGTGTTAAATAGCGAGCTATGTCTATAGAGTGGGTGTAGGACAATGTGTCCCATACCCATCTGTGTGCAGGTTCTTCACGCATGTAGAGATGCCACTCAAACGGCAACAAAATCACATCCCTCGGCTGGGCATGGGTGATAATGCGTCGCACACGAGGGGCTAGGGTGTGTCCATGGGTAACAGCTAAAACGATAGGGTCAATCTCAAAAGCCTCTGCTAGCATTTCACCATTTATACTAAAAATAGAGTTACTGCCGGACTCAATAATTAACCGAGGCCCTTCCACATTTTGCATCATCCACTCACCGTAACTGTGGGGGTGTTCATCTAGCTGATTCATAAAACAGTTAATGAGCCATGGATGGGGATAGGTGTAATCAGTGGCAAAACTAACACTAATGTGCAACTGAGCATAATGATTATTCGTTTTAGATAAGGGTTCATTGAGTGTCATTATAGATAAAAGGCAAGGCGTTGTCAATTTTAACTGTTTTGAAAGAGGTGTTGCCAGTTTTGCACCATCATATAAAGACTCAATCGATCAATCTCTTTTTTGCGTAAAACAAGGTGCAACGTAGGTGGTGTGCCTTCTACCGTTAAGCTGTCTAACACCAGCAAAAAATGCGCCAGCCGTGCCTGCACTGTGGTGTTTTTTTGTTCCAACCGGGTAAACCCCCCAGTCATTAAAGGGAGGTAGACATCGGCAGCACTAGTACTGTTTTGTGTGTAGTGCATGAGCTTCTTCAGCATCGTGCGCAGCTCGTCATGTGTGGTTTGGGCGTTGTTGTGGTCATCAAACCGTGAAGAGGCTAAGAGTAAATAAGAGGCACCGCTTACATGGGGGGCATACTGTAAAATGGTGCCGATTGGACATTCACTTTTACGACCTTTCAGGCGACTAGGGCAAGGCATGCCATCGGTGTGCTTGGCAAGGGCTTCCGTCAGCCAAGTATCAAAAACGGGCAGGCTGTCGCCTAGCTGGGCTACAAACTTACCTTGCAAGGTGTGCTCGCTAACCAAGGCCTTGTCTACCGAGCTGTGTTCAATGAGGGTATCAAAGTGGGTGTTAAAGTTAATCACTAGCATGTTGTGGTTGCGTGGGTCTTTTGGGGTGGCAAACTCAGGGGCTAGTACCCCTAAGTTGTCATCAGTTAAGTGAATAGTAAGCATGCACGAACCTAGAGCCAGCACAATGGGTTTTTGGCTTTCAAGATAGTAATAAATAATCACCCAAATCATCACCGCAATGGTGGGCAGGGTGGACAACCAGACCGACCAGCCGATCGCCTCCATAAACAAGGTGGCAAACACCATAAGAATGGTGGCGACCAACGCCAACTGACTGGCAAGCGATACCAAAAAATTGACAGAGGTTTTTAGACGTTTTATCATGGTAAATATTTTTAAAGAACTCCCTAGAATGTCATTGTAGCACACTTTTAGGATAGGAAATATGCCAAATTCTAATATCTTTGATGAAATTATTGTAAATTATTGACAAAAAGCAACAATAATTGTACAATACGGATATAAAGTGGAGGTTAAGATGAAAAAATTGGTTATGTTGATGGTGCTGGTGATAGCCCTAGTGAGCTGTGGTAACAAGCCCAAGCAAGAAGAGGTGAATATTTATGCTCAGCGTCACTATGATGTGGATCAACGGTTATATGCTCGTTTTACTGAAATAACAGGCATAAAAGTAAACATTACTCAGGCAGGTGGCGATGAGCTGGTGCAACGTCTTATGATGGAAGGGGCTAACACTCAAGCCGACCTTATTTTCACCACCGATGTAACCACGCTGAACCAAGCCCTAAAAAACAATTTGCTTAGGCCCATTACCAGTCAGGACAGCATAAATAATATAAAAGAATCATTGAGAGAACCAAACAACTACTGGTTGCCTATCACCTATCGTGCCCGTGTTTTGGTATATGATGCCAGTAAAACCGATGTTAGTAACCTGAATAACTACAGCGACTTAGCTAACCCTGCATGGCAGGGGAAAATTTTAACACGGTCTGCCACGAATAGCTACAATCAAGCTCTTATTGCAGCTTATTTGTTGCACAATGGCGAGCAGGCAACCGAGGCGTGGATCACTGGGTTGGTAGCCAACTTGGCACAAAGCCCTAGAGGCAACGACCGCGACCAAGCCAAGGCTATTGCGGCTGGTGTGGGCGAGGTTGCCATTATGAATAGTTATTACATGGGCCTGATGTTTCATTCGGTAGAGAAGGAAGAGGTAGAGGTTGCTCAGCGCATGAGCCTACTGTTTCCTAATCAAGAGGCGCAAGGAACGCATATTAATGTGAGTGGTATTGCCATAACGGCTGCTGCTAAAAACAGCGATAATGCTGAAAAATTGGTGCAGTTTTTAACGGAAAGTTATGCCCAAACCATTTTAGCTGGAGAAAACTTTGAGTATCCTGCTAACCCTACGGTGCCGTTGCACCCGTTGGTTGCCAGTTGGGGCAGCTTTAAGGCTGACGAAAAGGCACTGTTCTCAATTGATGAGTATCGTGCAGAGGGGCAAATGATGGCTGACCGATTGGGTTGGAAGTAGTATGTCGCTCAGGCGACAGATGAAAAATATGCAAGGATGGGGGCATATTGCCCTTGTTCTTGTGGCTTTGTTAAGTGCCCCCTTGGCTATCGTCTTCACGTCGCTATTGAGTCCTAGTAGTCTCTATTTTAATCACGTTAAAAGCACTCTTTTACTCAGCTACCTTAGCACTAGCTTTAACTTGGTTACAATAGCGGTGGTAGTTGCCCTCCTGTTTGGAGTCTCAGCTGCGTGGTTTATTAGCCAATACAACTTTGCTACAAGGTCTTTTTTTTCGTGGGCACTCATTTTGCCGTTAGCCATTCCTCCTTATATAGGTGGCTATGTTTATAGCTCTATTTTGTCTTATGGTGGCTGGTTTTATAAAATTTTAGCTACTCTTACAGGTCATAACAACTTTAATATCATGAACCCTGTCGGGGCTGCGGTGTTGTTGGGCTTTTTTCTTTATCCTTATGTTTTTATCGCTAGCCGAACTTTTTTTAGTCATCATTTGGGCAATGTGTTGGAAAGTGCAGCTGTGTTGGGGTCTAACCGAACTCGGAGTTTTTTTAGAGTGGTGTTGCCATTGGGTAGACGTGTGTTTATTGCGTCCTCTATTTTGGTGGCATTAGAAGTGCTAAATGAGTATGGCTTGGTGCATTATTTTGGTTTATCTACTTTTAGTGTGGGTATTTTCAAGCTATGGTTTTCGTATCATGACTTGGAGGGAGCCTTAAGACTGTCGTTTAATCTCATTCTGGTGGTACTTTTCTTACTTTTTTTACAGTACTTAAGCCAGGGTCGTCGTAACTTCGCGCCCACCAGTAGCAAAGTGCGATTGCAAAGGCAAGTGCGTGGCAACATAGCCATGCAGGTGTGGTTGGGTTTTATTTTTCTGTTCACTTTTGCTCTGCCTGTGGGACAGTTGATTTACTGGGCTATGTTAAGCTTTAGTAGCTTTAACAAACCCCAACTCATCGCAGCTTCGGTGCACTCGTTTCTTTTATCTGCCTTTGCAGCTCTCATCATGTTGATGATGGCTTTGGTGGTGAGCAATGCGACCAGATTGCAGAAGGGGCGGTTTAGCAGTGCGCTTATTCATATTGGTAGCCTCGGGTACTCTATTCCCGGCTCGGTGGTGGCTATTGGCATGATGAGTTTTTTTATAGCCCTTGATAACCTGTTTTTTCCTTTTTATGAGCGCAGTGGGCTGGCGACAAACCTCCTCATGAGTAGCTCTATTGTGATGTTACTCTTTGCCTACAGTGTGCGCTTTGTGGCGGTGGCACTGAGCCAGATTGAGGCTAGCCAGCAGCGCATCGGTTTAAGGTTTCACCAAGTGGCACGCACTTTAGGCTTCAACATTACGCAAACCTTTTTCAAGCTGGATATACATTTGGTGAAGTCAGCATCGCTGGCAGCTATGCTGTTGGTGTTTGTGGAGGTGATAAAGGAGTTGCCGGTTACTAAAATTTTGCGCCCTTTTAACTTTAACACGTTAGCCACTTTGGCTAGTCAATATGCTGAGGATGAGATGGTGCAACAAAGTGCCATACCTTCCTTGGTCTTGATTCTCCTGGCCTTAATCGCTATTATACTTTTAACTAAAATATTTAACAAAAGACGCGTACGAGGGTAACATGGCAACCATTCAATTGAATAATATTTCCTTTTATTACCCCACCACCCCGCAGCACAAGATTTTGGATGACGTGAGCATCTTGATCGATCATGGGCATATTGCAGCACTCATTGGGCAATCAGGCAGTGGTAAATCTACCTTGTTGCGGGTAATGGCTGGCTTTGAACAGCCCACGGCTGGCAGTATTTCGATTAATGCGGTCCTTATTGTAAATGAAAAAATCAATGTGCCAACTGAAAAACGCCATATTGGTATGATTTTTCAAGACTATTCGCTCTTTCCACACCTCACAGCAGCCCAGAATATCGGCTTTGGGCTGGGTAAATTACCCAAGGCGGAGCGGGCTGCCAGAGTAGATCAACTTCTGGGTTTGATAAAAATGGATACTTTTGGCAAGCGTTATCCCTATGAAATATCTGGTGGGCAACAGCAACGGGTGGCCATTGCTCGTGCGTTAGCCACACAACCGGCTATTTTGTTGTTAGATGAGCCGTTTTCTAATTTGGATCCTGAGTTACGGGTTGAACTGCGCCAAGAGGTGAAACGTATTTTACGGCAGAGCCAAACCACCACATTGTTTGTGACTCATGATAGTGAAGAGGCCAAGGAGATTGGCGATCAGGTGCTAACCTTGAGTAAAGGACGGTTATTGAGTTAAAGCACTCAATAACCTTTATTCATTTTGAATGCTTTTCAGAGCGTCTTCCAGCGTCTCTTTCAAGTCACCGCCCATCAGGCTGTTGGCGTTAGTGTACTCAATGATGGTGCGCTTCATCTCTGCCACTATGTGTTGCTTTAAATGTTTTTCGGCTGCATCATATTCACGGTTTTCCATCAGCTTTAACACAAAAAACAGGCTTTGTAACCCGCCACTTTTTTCTAAATTGTTCATAAATCACTCCTTCACTAACCCCATCTTAGCATGGGGGGCGGGGGTTAGGGAAGGAGAGGGCTATTTAGCAACGGGTAGTAAATCTTTTAAGACTCGAGTGAGGGGGGCAAAGGATCCATCTTGCTCTCTCCTCCCTATCTGCTTGTCTTCAATTATCAGACTAAAACAAACCAACTGCTCATTTTTGGCATCGATCAAATTGATAATGAAAGGTTCATTCGTTCTACCTTGTGCGTATTCTTTAGAAAGTTCTTGATCTATCGTACCCTTTAGATTTAACCAATAACATGCGACTCCGTCCGTATTTAAACCCGTTTGTGTACACAGTATACTTTTCAGCACATTCGCCTCATCTGTGTGATTACTACGGTGATAGATAATTACATTTGCATCTTTCACTTGCACCACCTGATCATCATAAATCGGCACGGTGTATCCCTTGTTGGTTAATTCCTTCACGTCCATTTTAAATTCTGCCATCGCCTTACCCTCCTTATTCTTATTCTTATTCTTATTCTTATTCTTCACAGTATACTGAGTCGTTACTTTAGTTAAGTAGGATAAGAAAAAAAACTCATTTTAGTGAACAAGTTGCCATGGTATGAGAAGCCTTATTATATTGACTGGATTGTTTTGATGCAAGCCACACACACATATTGCCACACTATACTAAATGAGGGTAGTATAAGGTATCACAGTTCCCGGAGACCAACACACCACTATGATGAAAAAAACACTCACCCTTCTTTTACTTTTCCTATTTGCCCACGCTGGGGTCTCGGCATGGGCGCGCCACCCCGCCCACATTCAGGCGTTGCTGAACAATGACGTGCCTGAGTTTGAACGTTTGGTTACCCTTCTCAACCTAGAGAAGTCGCTTGATATGGATAGGATGCTCATTTTTTACCTGCGCTATTTGTATGATAGCGAGCAGGCACATCAATACGCCACGGGTTTGCCCCTAGAGCTAGAGACGCTTAAGTATCTGGTCAACCAAGGGGCAAGCTGGCAGTCAGACACTATTTGGTCGCTGCTTAGCCTGCCAGCTAAGGTCTTTACGGATGAACTGTGTCTATACCTTATGAACGAAACTGAGATGTTAAAAGACACCCCAACGATGATAGCTTTTTTTAGTTTGTTTTTAAATGAACTAGATAATGACCAGCCCCATGTTTGGCAAGTCTCCGGGCAACCTTTTATAGAACTGAGTTCTTATGACGATGACAGAGAAAAGGGGCAACCGAACGCACATTTGTTTAGCTCGCAGGCACGTCGAGGGCAAGAGTTGTATCGGCGAGCGGTGCAGCATGGGCTAGACGAAGCGGCCTTGGAGACGGCCTTGCTTGAGCTTTTCCCCTTAAGAGATGGTCGACACTACGCGCGAGGGTTCATCGCTATGACCGGTAGCCTGCCGTTGTTGTGGCACTTTTTGTCTTATAGCCTAGAGGATGAGGTGATCCGTTTAGCCCTGTCTTTGGTATGGCATGGACAGGCGGAGGCCTTAGCACTAGTGTTGATCTTTAGGAGAGACTTGGGCTACGCCATCTTTAGAGGGGGCTGGCACAACGAAGAAGAAGGCTACATTTTGCAAACGCTAGCCCTTGAGCTGGGCAATGAGCAGGTGATTGCCGTGATTGAACAAGCCATGCGCCGCCATTAAAAAAGAGGAAGAGAGAACAACCATGATGAAGAAACTGTGCGCGCTGAGGCTGGTATTTAGCCTAACTGCTGCGCTTAGCACAACTAACCCCCTGGTGAGGCAGGCAATGCTTGTCGAAGACTGGACCGAGTTTGACCGCCTGACGGCTGTGTTAGCGTATAGTACTGACGATTATAACGTCCTACTGGCGGATTATTTTAGGCATGTTGCCTATGATGAGTTGACTTTGGCTATTGTGCAACAATCAGATTTTTGTGAAAATAAATTGGTTGCGGTTGCCGGAGGATCTATTTCGTCATCTTTTTGCAGCCTTGTCATCGGTTCAGAGTTGGGGTGATGATGTTCATGGGTGGTTGGCGGATGGGGTATTTAAAAGCCATTTAACCATTCTCGATAGGCACGACAGCCACGTGGAGATGACCATAGAGAGTGAAGAGTAGAGAGTTTTACTTTCATCGAGGGGGAGTGCAGAGCCAATGAGCTTAAACCATGAGCGGTTTTTTTAACAGCACATCAATACCTTTTATGAATGCTACAAAACAAATCTTACTCACCCTGATGCTCCGCTTGGTGGAGACCAGTTATATCTTTTCGGATTATTATGCAGAGGAGATTTTGGCGAATTACACCTTGATGAGCATTGCGCAAGAGTTGAGTCATGCTCATATGATAGGGGTTATTTTACAAGCTATGGAGCAAAATTAGTAAGTTCACATATTTGTGGTGTTGTAGAATAAAAAACCCCGTAAAGGTTCGCCTCTACGGGGTTTTTTTATGTGATGAGTTGTTAAAAATAAGACAAGCTATTAAAACATAGCCTGCGTGGTTTTGATATAATCGCGCATAGCTTGCAAGTTTTGGTTCAAGTTGTTGCGGTTTTCAGCACTCATAATCATGTAAGTCTCTTTGCTCACCTTGGTAACGGCAGCAGGCAACTCCGAGGCTTTAGCCGTGTTCAAGTTCATACGAGGATTGGCAGGACGGTTTTGGCTTGGTTTTTTCATTTTGGCTAGCTCAGCCTCAACCGCTGACACATGATTGTCAAAAGCAGTAAAATACTGTTCTAAGGCATTCCATTCTTTTTGGCTTATGATCACCATTCCGGTGGTGGGGATGTCGATGAGCGTGAAGGCTGGCTCTTTTGGTGGTGTGGGTGCGGTTGTGGCTGCTTTGGTTCGGGCAGAAGACTCATCGTACCCACCGCCATACACAGTCGCACACATTAACAACACTAAAAAGGCTAAAATAATATTTTTTTTCATTTATAGACTCCATATTTATGCAAACAAAAATTGATTATCATACTTTCCTTTGAGAAAAGTTACAAGCTTTCCTTCTTGTACTGATGTCTGTGTTCACTCATAAAAAAGCCTACAGAGCTTGAGACGATGCGGGCTTTGTGAGTGCTTTTTTACAGTAGTAGCATTAAAATAAGGCTTGCGTTGCTCTAATGTAGTCGCGCATTTCGGCTAAATTTTGGTTTAAGTTGTTGCGATTTTCAGCACTCAACATCACATAGCTCTCTTTACTGGCACGTAAGGGCAGAGGTAAATCGGTAGTTGCCACAGCGTTTAAATTCATACGAGGGGCTTTAGGTCGTTTTTTACCATGCTTTTTTTTCTGTTTGGCCAATTCAGCTTCTACTTCGTCCGAATACCGGTCAAATACGTCAAAATATTGTTGTAACTTGTTCCAATCACTCTGACTAATGGCCACATTGCCTGAACCCAGCATGTCAATCAGCTTAAAGGCTGGTTCTTTTGGTGGTGTTGGGGCTACGGTGGCATTTTTGCCTCGCTGTGCTGCTGCGCTGTGTGCAGCCTGCGCAAATACAGAGCCGCTGGCGGACACGCCCAATAATAATACTAAACAGGCATAAATTATGCTTTTCTTCATCTCTACTCCTTCATTTACTACAAAAATGATAAATATATTATACTCATGTTTTACACAATTGACAAGTTGAACATCAATCTGATAATAAGATGAAAAGGGAGAAGGGGTTATTGCTGTAGCGTTGATACAAGGGTGTTTTGTGCCATAATAGCGTAAAAAGGCGTCAAATAAGCGGATTTTTTTACATTTTTCTGTTATTTTTATAGGATATAGAGAGGAATAATGGTATTGAACTGTAATAAATTGCTAAGATATTGTGCCATTGTGTGTGTGTTGCTAGGGGGTCTTGCTCCGTTGAGTGCTATAGACTATCGACTAGGGTTTGGTTATCGAGCCAATTTTGAGTTTGTGTACATGTTTGGTGCGGGGGCTTACAGTTTAAACAATCGAAATCACGCTATTGGCTTTGTGTCTGTTGATACGCAGAATCAACAGTGGGTGAATGTGGATGTGAGTCATAATGGATCGCTGTACTTAGATATTGTGTTTAATAAAAGGTTCACGCTGACTCCTGAGTTTAGCATTGGATATGCCAATTACTTTGTGCATAGTATGGCTAGCTTTGATGTGACTAACAGTTCCCTAACAAGGCAAGATCTGGCTGACATTATCGCTGAAGGGCGTGGGGCTGATATCTTTAGAGATGCGGCTGTGGCCGGCAACAGTTTTAGCTGGCTCACATATCGCATTGGTATTGTGCCTAAATTCACCTTTGGCTGGTTCTACTTTGGCACAGGGTTGGGACTCACGTTCACCTCTACCCCTCGATTGAATACCCAAAATGCCAGAAACATTAAGGTAGACTATGTGCGTGCCAGCGTAGATGGGATGTTCTTATTTGATTTAGGGCTCGATATTCCCTTAACCAGAAATCTTACGCATCCGCTCTTTTTAAATGTGTCTTCACGAATAGCTTTTAATATGACTAAAATATACCACACCACGCGACTTTTTAAAAATAATGACGTGCTGAGTGCTGCCAACTTGATAAACACCCCATTAAGATTGGTGGAAACGGGGCTTTATGTGGGGCTAGTGGTGCAGTTGAACGCTAAAGACAGTGAATAAGCGGATGGTGCACTTTTAAAAAACGCCTAGCCACTGCTGTTTGAACAGCAGTGAGTGAGCTATCCTAGTGCTGTTGATCGTATTTTAAACTCCGACGTTCTAGCGGAGGTGCCTGCATCATCCCACCAAGTCATCTATGAAAATGTGCTATTTTGTTTGACTTTGTTCGTTTTTATGCTAGGGGTGTTTTATTGGCTTTAGCCTCTTTTTGGTCGCGCAGGCAGTGGCGGAGAGCCTTGAGGGCATCGTTTAAATACTCCCCTTCAAGGGCATAAATGATGTGTAAAAGAGTGTCTTGCTTTTGGTTCACAGGTTGCCGATGCTCACGCCCTGTGAGTAAAAAATCGACCGACACCTCTAGGATTTCTGCCATGCGAGCCACCACATCACTGCGTAAAAACAGTTGCCTCTTTCGAGACACATTGTATGTGCCGAGATTGAAATCTACCGCAACGCATAGATCGAGTATGGTAGTATTTCTATGCTTCACCAGCATCTTAATTCGATCATAGAACTCACTAGCGTTTCCCATGAGTTAAAAATAGCCTTTTTTTAGAGAGAACAAAGAAATAATGTTTTATTTATAATTGACAAAATGAACAAATGATTATATTATCATGATAAACAAGTGCTAAAAAGATACCACTTACCGCTAGGGAGGATGAGCATGGCAGACAAAAAATGGGTGTATCATGAAACGTTAGACTTTGATGCTGAAGAAACCCAGTTGATAGACGAGTTTTTTGAGCAGCGTCCTAATTATTGGGGCATAAAGAAAAAAACCTTAAAGCAGCTGCTGTTGGGTGCGATAACTGGGGAGACAAAGGCGGAGGGCTAGGGGGTTTAATAGCTGGTTATTTTGTCGGTCCTGTGCTATGCTAACGCCAAGGAGCAGACCAACCCCTAATAGAGATCAGCTATTTACACACAGCTCTTTAAAAAGTATCTGAATACATTTAAGGATAGTGAATTTTAGAATACGTTGGCAAATTATTATGACAACGCACAATGGCATGGTATTGATGATCTCATTGAAATAGGGTTGAAGTACCAGCCCGTTTGAAGAGATAATCACAACGAAGTCCTCGAAAACAACCTCGTAGGCTACCGCTATATGAAGGGTCTCATCACCCCCATCACCAGCCCCGCCCAAATCGCCTCCATCGAGCAGGCGTTTGACCATGCGGCAACGGCTAACCTAGCCTCTGTTCATGAACATCTTAAAAAAGCCTTAGGCTTTTACAGTCACCGCCAAAAGCCGGACTACGCCAACAGCGTGCGCGAGGCGGTTACGGCTCTTGAGAGTTTGGTTAAACTGTTGACAGGCACAGACACGGTGGATATGGGCAAGGTGAAACAACTGCTAAACCTAGAGAATGACCCCAAGTTAGCCAGCTCTATTGTGAGTTTGTGGGGCTACGCCAGCGAAAAACCCGGCGTGCGCCACGCCGCCACGGGCGATGAAAAACCACCCACGGCGAGCGAGGCGTTGCTGGTGCTAAGCACCAGTGCCAGTCTGGTCAGTTATCTCATTGCCACCCGAGGGGTGAAGTAGGTTTTGATTACTTGACAGTTTTTGGGATTCATGGTATTATTAAGTTGATAATCCCCACCATCCTTCATTCGTCTCAGCATGAGTGGATAAAATGGTGGGTACTTTTTTGTCCCTTGGGTTGTTTGTTGGCATGAAAGCACAAAATAAAATTCCTTACCCAAAGTCTCCCTTGTCTATCCCTCAACAACGAACTCATTTGACTAAGAAGAAACTTAATATTGATTGTTCAGATGATGAGGCGGATAAAATATTAAAAGAAGCCAATTATTACCGATTAAGTGCCTATTTTGTTCCCTTTTATGAAGATAAGAGAGATGCAAAATCTGGCTTAAAAGTCTTTTTAAAAGACACAAACTTTACCGATTGTTATTTTTTGTATAAACAAGATGAAAGTATCAGTAATTTATTTCTAACTGCAATCAAGCCTATTGAGGTGTATTTTAGGGCTAGCATTGCCCATACGCTCACTATCACGACCAACAATCCCTTCCCTCATCATGATGAAAAATGGTTTAAAACCAATAATGATGCTGAACAGAAGAAATGGTGGGACAGATATAACAAATCTATACAAAAAAGAGAAAACCATCCAATAATTCAACACTTTAATGAGCGATACACACCGCCAAATTATCTTCCCCTATGGGTAGCTGTCGAATTTATGGAGTTCGGAACGTTATCTCACCTCTACAAACATCTTCTTGGTAGCACCATCAAGCCCATTTCTGAGGAATTTACTATCGATCCCAAAATTTTATGCAACTATTTGCGCTATCTTAATGACATTCGTAATCAAGCAGCCCATCATTCTCGTCTGTTTAACTTTGGGTTTGCTTATCAAATTCCCAAAAAAGATCCACTGCTTGCAGGTTTGTAAAAGTTCAAAGCCTACCATGGGTTGCGCGTTCTAGATCATTTTTATACGATCATTGGGATAGACAAACAACCGATTAACGCAATGTACGACTGCTTTCATGCTATCAAAAATCGCTTTCCTGAACTAGCTATGGAGATGGGAATGCCCACAACTTAACCCCCCATCACCCCAAGAAACGCTCTTTTTTGGGCAGGCTTTGGACGATAAGCTGGTAGGAGTGATCAATTTGTTTACACAGCTCTTCAAAGTTCATTTCAGCATCCCACGTTATCGAGTTCCAATGCACCTTGTTCAAGTGCCAGCCCCCCTGCACGCAGGGGTACTCACTGCGCAAGGCCTGCGCCAGCGATGGGTTGCACTTAAGGCTGATAAAAGTGGGGCTAAACAACGCAAACATCTTGCCTTTCACTTTATACACAGCGGTGGTGGCATCAAAAGGGTAGGTCAGCTCGGCACAGCGCAGGTTTTGGCAATAGGCCTTCAATCGGTCTTCGGTGGTCATACAACGCTCCTAAAAAGTGGCAAAGAATGTGAGGTGAGTTTAGCATGAAAGGGGGCATAAAAGCGAGTGCCAAGGTGATAAAGCACACCTTTTTTGTGGGCAACCGACGGCTAGCCCGCAACATCATGGAGTTCATGGTGCGCTTATGCTGGATTTTTGTGTATCTTTTTTTCATAGGCAACTTTCAACAGTTCACGCAGGCATCGCAGATGTGGCTGCTCACAGCCATAAGGTTTTGTGCCGTGGTGGCTTTTAGTTCGGGGCTGTTTGTGGTGCTGGTAGATGTGCTAGACGGCACACGCTATGGGCGCTTGGGGCTGCGGTTCATCAATCGCATTTTCATTTTACTGCTTATGCTACTGCTGATATTGGGCGTTAATAATATGAAGGTGTGGCTAGAAGGGGTGACGGGATAGTGATAGAGAGAGATGATGTGTGGCATATAACCCGCGAATATGCCGGTTTAGCTGAGGCTGGGGGGCTAAAAGATGTGCCGAAAGGCTTGGCTAAAGCCAGTTGTGCCTTAGGGCTAAAAGCGGCGGTTATTTTACCTTTTTATGGCTTCATTTCGCACCAGCATCGTCAGTTAGAGCGGGTGATTTCTTGCCAAATATTTTTAGGGAATGAAGCCCACCAAGTGCAAATTTTCAGGTTAAAGGATGAAGGTGTGATAGTGTATCTTGTCGCATCGCACGTCTTTCAAAACAAAAACCGCCCCTACACCTACCGTAATGACCCTGCCCACCCTGATGGGGTGGGGCATCACGATAGTCATGAGATGAATCTTATTTTGCAAAAAAGTGTCATCGCCTTAGCCCATTGGTTGGGCGCACCCAAGGCTATTCACCTGCACGACGGGCACACCGCCTATTTGCCAGCTATTGTGGCTTGCTTACCCATTGCTCATGTGCTTAAAAAATCATTTTTTCTGCTCACCATACACAATGCAGGGGCGGGGTATCATCAAAGCATTCCGCACCCAGCCCATGCGAGCTGGTTAACGGGGTTACCCATTGAGGTGCTAAACCAAGGGTTGGTGCATGGCATGAGCAACCCCATAGCCCTAGCTAGTCGTTACGCCACCATCACCACGGTAAGCCCAGCTTATGCGGAGAACCTGATGAGCGAAGCCTGCAGTGAACAAACCGGAGGGCTTTCGTCCTTTTTTGCCCAGCATCAGGTCAAGGTGCTAGGCATTTATAATGGGGTAGACTTAGACGAGGTGAACGCTCGCAGTGGAGCGGGTGGGTGTTTTAAATCCTATGACCCTATGAATGATGCACAAACGCAAGAGCAAAAGCTGCGGTTGTATGACGAGGTACGGGCATTCAAGGGTGATGTGTATTGCCAGGTGCATGGGGCGTTACCTGAGCAGGCGAGCGGACCGGTGTTTAGTTGGCAGGGGCGCTTTGCCGCCCAAAAAGGGGTGGGCGTGCTGATAAACGCCATAAGAGCTGTGCTGATGCGTACATCGGCGCTGTTTGTGGTGATGGGGCAGGGGGCAGGCGAATTAGAACAACTGATGATTGAACTGGTGAATGAGCCGCAGAGCGGGGGGCGCATGCTGTACATTCAGGGTTATGAAACCTGCCTTTCTAAAAAAATTGTGGCAGTTGGGCACTTTTTTTTACTTTCTAGTCTTTATGAACCTTGCGGATTGTCCGACTTATATGCTATGGCGATGGGAACGATTCCGATTAGCCATGCGACGGGGGGACTTCTGAAAACGATGGATGGGGAAACAGGGCTGCTTTATAGCCCATTGGCAAGCCTTGATCAGGCAATCGAAAGAGCAGTCATCATTTATCAGGATAACCATCGCTTTCTCACTATGCGACACACTACCTATCAACAGGTGTGCTTGCACTTTTCGTGGCACAAAGTAATGAAAGAACGCTATCTGCCTCTCTATCGTCAGTTGCAAGGAGTGCAGGCGTGAACTTAATGATGAACAGCGATACCAAGGTGTGCCAAGCAGCCGGATCGTTGCAATATACCAAGATATGCCAAGCCACCAATCTGTTAGTGTTCATTTTTAATGAAATGGAAAAAAACATCGTGGTGGGTCTTAACCCCACGGCATTTAAAGCGATGGCTTGTAACTTTGCCTTAAGCTTAGGGGTTCACTTACCCAAACACCAAGTGGCCTTTTGCCGTGATGGGCAACTGCACCCTAGTATGGATGACTCAGAGCCGTTGCGCGAGGGTGAAGCCTTTACGCTGGATATGTGGCTGAGCCATGAGGGCGTTCACGCCGATTTAGCCCGCATTTATTTGTTGCCCCCTGTGAGCGAGATGAACACCCATCTGCACCGTGCGGCCTATGCCGTGCGTGATGCTGCCTTTGAGGCGGTGAAGAGTGGCGTGTTTATGTTGGATATTGTGGAGGCTGTGCAGCAGACAGCACGAGAGCATGAGGTGTATGTGGTGGAAGGGGCTTGTGGGCATGGTATTGGCGCTTTGTTGCACCAACACCCTGAGGTGGCCTTTTGTTACACCGCCGGATCACCGTTTGATCGCCTGTGTGCTGACCAAATCATCACCATTGAGCCTGTTATAACCTTAAAGAAGGCCGAGATAAAGTTGTTTAAAGATGGGCGTGCGGTGCTAAGCAACCGAGAACCATTTTTATATTGTGAGTCTATGGTGTATGTGGGTGCTAACAAAACACACGTTATTGGTCAATAGGTGAGCTTGTTTAAACAAATAAAGTAGAGTATACTAAGGATGATGCCTTGGAGAGCCGAGGCACCGGAGGGATACAGATGGCATTAGATAAATTAAACGTTCCATTGCAGGGGATTGTGGATCACGAAGGGAATGTTTATGAGTTAACCAATGCTGCGATTAAACGTGCAGCGCAGCTTGCCATAACAGGTGGGGCTACCGTGGATGAGTGTGAAGGGAAATTTGTTTCCGCCGCCCTTACTGAGGTGGTGAACAAAAAGGTGGACTACCACAACGAAAGCCTCAAAGACTAAAGTAATCCTTATGCTAGGGCCAACCGCTGTGGGCAAAACCCATGCCGTACAGGCTTTAGCCCATCAGATAGGAGCAGTTATTTATGCCGACACGGCCTGCCTTTATCGTGATTTAACCATTGGGGTTGCCAAGCCTAGCTTAGCCGAGCAACAGCTAGCACCCCATTATCTGCTTGATCAATTAGCCCTTAATGAAAACTTTTCGTCAGCTGAGTTTGTGAAACAAGCCGATGAGCTGTGTGCTAGCCTTGTCAGTGAGGGTAAAGTGCCTTTGATAACTGGTGGCTCGCTTTTTTACATTCGCAATTTTTTGTTTGGTGCCTCGCAAGCCCCCCCCACCAGCCCCCCCACTAGGCAGCAAGTGCAAGAGATTTTACACCGTGAAGGGCTTGAAGGGGTGAGGCGACGGTTGGGTGCGGTTGATACGGTGAGTGTGGGGCGTTTGGCATTGGCCGATAGCTATCGGCTCACTCGAGCCTTAGAGGTGTATTACGAGTGCGGACAGCCCCTTTCAAGTTTTGCATTGCCTAGCACGCTGCGTGATGCGTATGAGTTTTTGATTGTGGTGCTGATGCGTCCACGTGAGCAGTTGTATGAACGGATTAATGAGCGGGTGGAACAGATGTGGAGGGATGGCTTGCCCCAAGAGGTGGCGCGTTTGTGCGAAAAGGGACTCACCGCGCAGGTGGCGGCGGCCAAGTGCATAGGGTATAAAGAATTCTTTATGCACGAGGGCGATGAGCGAATTAAAGAGGCCATAAAGCTGAACACACGGCACTATGCCAAGCGCCAAATGACATTTTTACGCAGCCTGCCTTGCCATGAGCCTATTATGGCGGATGATGTGGTGAAGTTAAATGCGGTGGTGCAGCGGTTTGTTAAGGGTTAATGGTTGTTTTTTGGGTGTGTGGGTATAAATATGGGGTGAGAGGCTCATTGTAAAGAGAGTGAGTGTCGATATTGAAGAGTGTAGGAGTGTTTAGTTCATGCAGATTATCGATAAAGTCATTGCCCTAAGAGCCACCATTGAGCGCGAATTAACTCTAATTAAAGAGTTTAATGCGGGTTATGATGCTTTGCGATTAGCCGTACAAAGTAAAAAATGGCCGGTTTTACAAAATATTCTCAAAGAGTCGACCCGACTAGCCCAAGATGTTTCTCATGTGGAAGAGAAGCGCAATGCCCTGTGCCAAGAGCTGTATGCGGCTTTTGACTTGGCTGAAGAGCGCACATTTTTTGAGTTGGTGGTTTTTTTCCCTCAAGATATGCGCGATCCACTCAAAACGTCCTATTTGCAATTAAGGGCAGAAGTGTATAAAATGAAGTGCCGATTGAAAAGTTTAGAGGCTTATAGTCGCGTGCGCATTCAGCTGGTGGATGAGGTGATTAACAAAGCACAGGTGGCACAAAATTCAGGTGCTCCTTACAAACGCGCTGGAAAACGTGCATTGCAAGATCCAGACTCCTTTTTGTTTGATAGTGTGAAATAAAACGTGTTAGCTTGCCACTGGGGGCGAGCATGACACTTGGTTTGACAGATTATTTTGAAGGGTAGGTAGAGAATATGCATTCAACATTTATGGGTGTGGAGATGGGCAAACGTGGGGTTTCTGTCCATCAAACGGCTATTCAAACCACAGGACACAACATCACCAACTTAAACACCGAGGGCTACAGTCGCCAACGTGTGAAGATTGGCACGGTTGATCCTTTGTATTCTCCGGGGCTAGCACGACCTAACACCCCTGGTCAGCTGGGGCAGGGGCCCATGGTGGCACGGGTAGAGCGTATTTTTGATGCGTTGCACGAAACACAGGTTCTCTCTGCGAGTGATGACTTGGGTTATTGGAGTGCACGAGACCAATACATTGAAAAGCTTGAGATGATTTACAACGAGCCTAATGAGACGAGTGTGCGCACGTTTATGGATCAGTTTTGGAACAGCTGGCAAGATTTAGCTGAAAATCCAGAGCAGATGTCTAGCCGTGCTGGGGTGGTGCAAAAAGGGCAGGCGTTGAGTGAAGCCATCAACTACCGGAGTGGGGCTTTGCAAGAGCAACGAATGCTGTTGAATGATGAAATCAAAGTTACTGTATCGGATATTAATCAAAAAACCAATGCTATTGCCGAGCTGAACAAGCAAATTATGCAGGTGAAAGCGATGGGCGATGAGCCGAATGATTTGCTCGATCGCCGTGATTTGTTGGTGCGCGAGCTAGCGATATTGGTGCCTGTTTCGGTGCATCATCAAGATAATGGTGAATTTAGGGTGCATGTTAAAGGGCATATTTTGGTGCAGGGTGAGTTGGCTCATCCGCTTTCTACTTTTGATGACCCAGCTAACGATAGTCTTGCTACCGTGCGGTGGGGGCAGGCGGATGCACCGCATTGGCGCGACACCCCTAATGATGACTATTTAGCTGGTAATGGGCGGTTAGCTTCGCTTATTGAGTTACGCGATGTGGATGTGATGGATGAAATGAACAAGCTGGATGCCATCACTATACACTTTATTGACGTGGTGAACGACCTGCACCGCGGTGGTGCTGGACGCAATGGGCAAAGTGGCGAGGCGTTTTTCCGTCAAAACAACATTGTGGAAAATGTCACAGGTAGCATCGATCGTAATGGCGATGGGCAGCTGGACAGCACTTATCTCTTTAGAATGACAGGAGCAAACCGAGTGGAACCCACGCAGCAGGTTGGTTTGGCAGGTGTGCTTACTTTGTCCGGTCCTGCTGGGTCCAGGGTAGAAGTGCCTTACAATCCCGTTGATACCGTATCGGACATTGTGGCTCGTATTAATTACTCTGGGGCAGAAGTGGTAGCACGGGTGGATAGTAACGGGCAGTTGAGCCTAAAAGGTGCTTTAGCCAGTGATCCTGCCGATGAAAACTTTGTGGTGCGCTATGTGGCTGATTCTGGTCAATTTTTGGTAGGTTATGCTGGGTTGCTCAATCAGAGTGGCGAGGCTGGGGCTTTTAACTATGAAAATGCCGACGCTGGCGAAACCGCCTTACGCGTGGAGCGTGGAGCATCATACCAAACCACGCCTTTACGCCGACCATCGGCTTGGATCTCAGTAAACGAACGCATTAGTAGCGACCTAAACTTTGTGGCAGCCAGCAAGCCATCAGCTTCTGGTGAGGTGGCAGTGGGCGACAACAACATGGCTTTGGCTATTGCCAATGTGCGTCATGAAAAAGTGATGATTGACCGTTTGACCAGTTTGGATGACTTTTTTGCTGATTCAGCTGCCATTATTGGCTCTAAGGGGCAAGAAGCGCGCGACACGCACCAAGCCTTTAAGTCTATCAACAAAGGGTTGGATGACGTTCGCCAATCGATTAGCGGTGTGAACATTAACGAAGAGTTTGCCGATTTGGTGAAGTTTCAGCATGGTTTTTCGGCTAGTGCAAGATTTATCTCTATTTGCGATCAAATGCTTGATACGATTGTTAATCGATTAAAGGTGTAAAAAAATCTATGTAAACACCCACTTGTTGCCTATTTTGTGTTAAAATAAAGGAAAGGTGGGTGTTTATGGCAGAAAAAACTAAACTAAAAATTTGTATGGTTACCAGCGAAGCTGTGCCGTTTGCCAAAAGCGGTGGACTAGGCGACATGGTAAGTGCTTTGGCGCTAGCTCTGCACAACGAGGGGCATGATGTGCGTATTATCATGCCACGTTATTACTCGATTGATCGCTCTAAAATGGAACTTTTGCCTGGTCCCATGGGTGTCCCAGTGGGCTTAGGCGAAGAGTGGTGTGGGCTGTATCAGGGTACTTTGCCTCACAGTGATTTACCTGTCTATTTTATTGATCATGAACGGCTATTTGGGCGTGTGGGGATTTATGGGGCCACCTCATCCAGTAGTTTTGATGACAATTTAGAGCGGTTCACATTACTTAGCCGGGCAGCATTTCAGTTGTGTAAAAAGATTGACTGGACACCTAACATTATGCACGCCCACGATTGGCCCACCGCCTTGGTGAGTGTTTACTTGCAAACTTGGGAACGTTACACACAGTTTATCCACACCGCTTCGGTGTTCACGGTGCATAATTTGGGTTATCAAGGGTGGTTTCCTGGTGATCAACTCGCCGTTACCCAGATAGGGGTGCACGATTACTTGCACTATGGGCTTGAGTCGATGAACACCATTAACTTAATGAAAGCTGGGCTCACGTCGAGTCATTTTCTCACCACCGTTAGCCCTACTTACGCCCAAGAGGTGTGCACGCAAGCGTATGGCGAGGGGCTGGATGGGTTGTTTCGCTACCGCCACGGCGACTTGATGGGCATTTTAAATGGGGTGGACTATGATGAATGGAACCCTAAAACGGACAGGTTTATTAGCCCAAATAATTACGACGAGGCAACCGTAATCTCTGGCAAAAAACAAAATAAGTGGCTCTTACAGCGTGAGTTTGGCTTGCCTGAGGATGAAAATATTGCTATTTATGGTATGGTTTCGCGCTTGGCAGATCAAAAAGGACTAGATTTACTCTTTGGTCCATGGGGGGCATTTGAGCGGATATGCCAGCAGTTGCACGCCCAAGTGGTGGTGGTTGGCACAGGAGAAGGCTGGGCGGAAGAGGCTTTAAGTGATTTGTCACATAAATACCCTCAGTTTAAAGCTAAAATAGTGTTCGATAATCGTCTTTCTCATTTGGTGGAGGCGGGTAGTGATTTTTTCCTTATGCCTAGCCGTTATGAGCCCTGTGGACTCAATCAGCTGTACAGTTTAAAATACGGCACATTGCCCATTGTCCGCCGTACTGGTGGGCTGGCTGACACAGTGATTGACCACACGCAAAAAGCAGGCACGGGCTTTTTGTTTAACGACTATAATCAAGAGGCGCTGTTTTGGGCGGTGGGCGAAGCCATGAAAATGTATTATGATGAGCCGGAAACGTTTGCCCAAATGCGTTTAAATGCTATGAAGCAAGATTTTGGCTGGCATAACAGCGTGAAAAAGTATGAGGAGGCGTATCAGAGGGCTCTGATTCGTCGTCAAGAGTGGTAGGCTAGCTCGGCATTGTTAATATAAGTGAGAGAGATGTGGGCTTCGGCAAACATCTCCTCGCTGTCTGTCGCATCATGATAGCGCCATTGAGCGACCACACGGGTGATGCGACAGTTGATGATGAGCATGGCACAGGTGCGGCAGGGGGTCATGCGACAATATAGTGTTGCTCCTTTAATGGCTATGCCGTTTTTAGCAGCTTGGCAGATAGCGTTTTGCTCGGCGTGAACAGTACGCACACAATGCTCGGTAACATGTCCATCTTCGTGGGTTAGTTTTTTTATTTTATGTCCTGCTTCATCACAGTGAGGCAAACCACTAGGGCTACCCACGTAACCGGTGGCTAGCACCTGCCCTTCACGGGCTATCACACAGCCACTACGTCCACGATCGCAGGTGGCACGTTTTGCTACGGCTTCGCAAATTTCCATAAAATAACTGTCCCAATCAGGCCGTGTGTAGGGTTTAGTCATTAAGAGGTCTCCTTTAGTTAAGAGTTAGCGTCGAAATTTAGCTTGAATTTTGGGCAACGCCCCCAGAATATCAGCAATAACTCGTAAGTATTGTTCAGGTACTTCATCACCAATCTCTGTAGTGGCATAAAGCCCACGGGCAAGAGGTTTGTTTTCTACAATTGGCACATCACTTGCTATGGCAATTTCCCGGATGCGCAACGCTATTAAGTCTTCGCCCTTGGCGGTAACTTTAGGGGCAGCAGCTCCCCATGTGTACTCAAGTGCCACGGCAAAGTGAGTGGGGTTAGTGATAATAACGTCCGCCTTGGGCACGTTTTGCACCATGCTCGCTCGCATCTGCTCCATCATTTTTTGGCGCATCAAGCTTTTAACATGGGGGTTACCATTGTCCTCTTTCATTTCGTCTTTCACTTCTTGCTTGGTCATTTTAAGCGTTTCAGTGAGTTGCGATTTTTGAAAGAAATAGTCGGCGATGGCTAGGGCAAACATAAAAATGGCAGTGATCGACATCATAAACAGCGCTTGACGTAAAATATATTGGGCAGTAGGCAAAAGCGATCCAAACGGTGCAGTAATGAGTTTGGTGCTAGACAGCTTTATGGTGAAGTAGGCCATAATGCCGATGAGAATAACTTTAAAGAGCGACTTGCCTAAGTTGTAGGCTGCCTCAACTGAGAGAAAAGTTTTTTTAATGTATTTACTAAGGTTGGGGGCTATTTTTTTCATGTCCACTTTAATCGCTTTTGGGGCGTAAACAAAACCAACTTGCAACGCCATTGCGATGAAGGCGGTGATAAAAGTGATGGCAAAGATGGGAGCGATGGTTTTAAAGTAGTAACTATAAAAGGCCCGCCATATTCCACGATCAATAGCGGTGGGGGCATCCGTTGCACTTACCTCACCAATGCGCCCGATATAATATTGAAGCATATTTAAAAGCTGTAATACCATGTGTCTACCAAAAAGAGTTATCGTGAGTAAGGCAAGAAGAAGCGTGGAGGCTTGGGCTAAATCGGCGCTTTTTGCCACCTGTCCGTCTTCTCGTGCTTTACGGCGTTTACGATCAGTGGGATCTTCGGTCCTACCTTCATCCTCCGCCGCAAAGTGCTGCAAGCCAATCCAAAATAGCTCTTGGGGCTTAGGCAGCATTGGTTCGTACTTAGTCATTTGGACATCTCGATGATAAATTGTCCCAAACCATCCCAGGTACGCTCTAACACCGCCCCAAAGGCATTGAAAATGACGGGAATGCTGAGAGCTAAAATGAGAAGCCCCAGCCCCACTTGTAAAGGAAAACCAACCATGAGCAAGTTCATTTGGGGGGCAGCTTTAGCCATTAAACCCATGCCAACGCTGAGTAAAAAGAGCGATCCAATCATTGGAATGGCGATAAGGATAGCCTGTGAAAACAGCATAGCTAACCCCTGCACCATGGTGGCACTGATAAGCTCGGGCTTAAGCACTAGGGTGGCTGCGGATAGGTAGTGAAAACTACCTTGAACCCCCATAAGAAAAAGTTTTTGCATACCAAAAGTGCTAATGAAAATGAGAAAAGCTCCTAAGTTTAGTAGTTGACCGATTAGAGGCGATTCAGTTTCTGCCATAGGGTCAAACATTTCCGCCGCAGCAAAACCCATTTGCATGGAGAACATTTGCGCTGAAGTGGTAAGGATGGCAAAAACAATGACCAGATAAAACCCCATTAATAACCCGATGAGGATTTCGATAAAAATAAACAAGCCAAACTCCAAGCCTGTTCCTGGTAAAGCGTAGCCTGAACTAATGATAAGCGGGCTTATAGCGATGGCGGTAAAAAACGACAACCCTGCCCGAGCAGCAAAAGGGATGCTGGGGGTGGAGATGACCGGAGCTAGCTGCAACATAGCCAATGTGCGTGCGAAAATAAGCAAAATGATAGGCACGTTGGTGTCTGGATAGGTGGCAAGAAGATCAAGCATAAATTCTTAAACGCTTAGCGCACAAGAGCAGGCAAAGCCTGAAAGAGATTGATGGTGTAGTCGGTAAGGCTGCGCATCATCCATGGGTAAAAGTAGGCAAGAGCTAAAAAAATAGCGATCACCTTAGGTACAAAGGTTAATGTTTGATCTTGGATGCTGGTCGTGGCCTGAAAAATAGAGAGAATGAGACCCACTCCTGCCCCAATAAGCAACACAGGGGAGGCTAGCATAATGGTTTGGGTGATTGCACCACGAAACAGTGCAATCACAGTTGTTTCAGTCATAACAGTAACTCCTTAAGGTCAAAAGATAGCAAAACTGCGAATCAGCTGCTCTGAGAGCAAACTCCAACCATCAATCATGACAAACAATATCAACTTGAATGGCATAGAGATCATCACGGGAGGCAACATAATCATACCCATTGCCATAAGAGCCGAGGCCACCACCATATCTATGATAATGAAAGGAATGTAAAGGTACACTCCCATTTTAAAAGCTTGGGTCAATTCATTAAGAATAAAGGCTGGCACCAAAATATGTGTGGGAATATCAGCCAAACTTTTGGGTGCTGATAGCCCACGCATTCGCATGAAAAGGCGAATGTTTTCAGGGTGATGGCGCACCTGCTCAAACATAAAACGACGAATAGGAGCTTCTGCTTGTGAGTACATCTGGCTAGCTGAGATTTCGCCACGGCTGGCTGGCTGAATTGCAGTTACATAAATTTGGTCGAACACTGGCCACATAATAAACAGGGTGAGAAAAAGGGCAATGCCGTTAAGAACTTGCGTGGGTGGAGCTTGCTGCAAGCTTAATGCTCGCTTTACAAAGTCTAAAACGATAGAAACACGCAAAAAACTGGTCATTAGTAAGGCAAAGGCTGGAGCCAAAGAGATGACACCCAGTAATAACAGTAACTGCACACTAAAGGCCATTTCGCCAGAAGTGCTTGGGTTGGTTACATTCATGTTGATCATAGGGATGGGAATTTGCCCCCCTGGTAGTAGGTCATCAGCCAGTGGAATGACAGGCATAGCTTGTGCCCATAAGGTAACGGGGAATAATAGAAGCACAGATATGAAAAATATTTTATGAATCATGGCGAGAGTCCTCACGAGGCTTGGTTGGTTTCACCAGATTACTGGTGTGTTTACCAAGGAAATCTTTGGGTGATGAGACCCGCGCATTGGGGCTATGCCCTTTTTGAGTGAGCCGTTTGCTTAATAGTGACACAAAACTGGCAGATGCTGGTACTGGGGAAGTGAGCCTGAGTTGATCGATCATCTCTTGATCGGTAACCTCTGCAAGCAGGTTCACATTGTCACCTACGCCCAAAACCAGTACTTTGTCGGCCACATCCACCACCATTAACGAAGCCCCAGCCTTTAGGGTTTGGTGTGCCAAGATAATCACCGATGAACTGGCGATGGGAGCATGTCCTGAGCCCTTACGTAAAAGGTGTAAAGTAACAAAAATGAGACCAATGACAATAAGCAATGAGAAGATGGCTTGCAATATAGCCCCTATACCACCAAAAGCCCGCCTTGGAGCTAACGCTACATTAGGCTCCTCAGTATCCAACATTAAAAATAACTCATCTTCATTAAAATTTAAGCGATCGATAATGATATCATCTTGAGCATAAAGAGTCAAGCTGGCACTAAAGAATAGAGCCAGCCCTAAAAGAAATAGAAGCCTAAACGAGGGCATTAACGTCCTGCCAGTTTTTCAGGTCCTGAAACAATTTCAGTAATACGCACACCAAAGTTCTCATCAATAACAACAACTTCTCCCTTGGCGATAAGGTTGTGATTAACTAAAATATCCACCGTTTCACCGGCTAACTTGTCTAGCTCAATAATTGTTCCTTCGCCAATGCTCAAAATGTCCTTAATGGGCTGACGAGTGCGACCTAACTCTACCGTTACCTCCATCATAACATCCATCAAAAGTCCAATATTCTTGGTTTCTTGCGGCATGTTCCCGCTGGTCAAATTAGGCAAACTAACCCCCTGCACACTTGGTGTGTTGTATTGTGCTGCGGATAAAGATGTGTACTCTACCCCCTGATGCGTTTGTATGTCATTAGATGATAATGAATGCATAGCGGCTGCTGATAAAATGGCTTGAGCCTCTTTTTGACTTTTGACGAGCAAACTCTGGGCTAATCCTGCGTCGAGCAACTCATAAAGCGTAAGAGATTTATCACCGTAGGTTATATCATAAGTAGCAACCACCAAGCCCGAGACCGGAATGCGACTGAGTTGCTTATCCACGATTTGACTATCGGCGGCACCACACTGCAGATTAAGCCCTGAAGCTCCGCTTAAATGGATAGTGGAGGACTGAGAGATTTGCCCAAACATCTCGGTAAAAGCGGAGTTTGTGCCTTCATCTCCCCCCTCATCATGCGACTGCCCTGTGATTTCTTCGCCCAAAGGCGTAGCCGCAGTGGCATCCATGATGTAGTAACGATTACCATGAGCATCGCCTGTGATAGTGAGAGCCACGTCAACAATCTTTTCAGCCACATTGACCAAAAATTGCTCCTTAGTGCTTTCTTTAACTCCTTCAAACTTCACCTCAACTGGTGAGTCAATCATCGATTTTACGGTGTTTTGAATGATGGTAGCAAAGGGCGTGAACATCCCATTAAGGGTACTCATCCCCTCGGCATTAAAAATGGGTTCAAACGAAGTGCTTTCTGCCTGCGATCCCATGCTTAGCCCACCTGATAATAATGCGTTAATTTCATCCTGTGAAAGTGCGCCGTCGCCCATGTTACTTCTCCTCCTGATCAGAGGAAATGAGTTCTTCAAATTCCTCGGTGTAAATCTCTTCTAATTTATGTGTAATCTGAACAGAAACTCTTTTCCCCACCAACCCAGGACGACACTCAAATTTCGAGCGATCGCCAATTTTTAAAACAAGTGGGCCTGAGGCTTTATTGTGAGGCAAACGCAACATATCACCAGCTTTGAGAGCCAAAATAGAACTCACGCTCACATTTACTCGCCCCACTTCTGCAACAATATCCACGTCAATGTGAGACAGTTTTTCCTTTAAAGTTGCCATGTTTTCGGTGGTAAAACCTCGTCGTACTGAAGCGTACCAGTACTGTGCAGATAATTTGCTAATAATGGGTTCGATAGTAAGGTAGGGGATACACAAGTTCATCATACCCTCAACCTCTTCTATTTTCGTTTCCATAGTTACTAGTATAACCATCTCGCTAGGGGGAACAATTTGTGCAAACTGAGGGTTGGTTTCAATTTGCCCAAGGCGTGCTCGCAACTCAATAACTTGGCTCCAAGCTTCTTTCATATTGCTGAGCAGGCGCGTTACGATACCCTCTAGTACCGCTACTTCTATCTCAGTCAACTCACGGTTAATCTTACTGCTTTCACCGGTACCACCAAAAAGACGATCGATAATAGAAAAGGTAATGGCTGGATCAATTTCTAAAATGGCCGATCCCTTAAGAGGATCCATATTAATAACGGCTAAGGCGGTAGGATTGGGGATTGAGCGTAAAAACTCTTCATAGGTAAGCTGATCCACTGAGGCCACATGAACATGAACGAGCGCACGCAACTGGGCCGACAAACTGGTACTGGCCAAGCGCGAAAAGGTTTCGTGCATAATAGAAACGGTACGGATTTGCTCTTTGCTGAATTTATCCGGGCGCTTAAAGTCATAAATCTTAATGTTACGATTGCGACGAGATTCCACTCCTGGGGTGACATCATCAGCACTCGTGGAATCTCCTGAGGAGATAGCCGAGAGTAACTGGTCAATTTCGTCTTGTGAAAGAACTTCCGTCATTTAATCACCCTTTCTTCTTTTTTCCTTAAAATAAATCAGATGTTTTAAAGCATCCATTCATCTTATCTTGCCCATTATATAGGACATTTTAAAATTCCGCTAGCCATATTGCTAAAAAAAGCTTTAAAGCCCTAACTCTGTCATAACCACTCTAATTTTAAAACTCAACAATAAATTCAGTAAAGAGAACGTCACTTACGCGACCTTGGCTTAAAATACGGTTGACCTGCCCACGAAGCTCAAGTTTTAGCTCAGCCTCCCGTTCAGGGGTTAGCTCTTCTACCTTGCGTGAACTAAAAAATTGACGCAACAAATCGCGTAACTGGCTATTGCGACGTGCAAGCTCAGCACTTGTGCGTTCATCACCGGGCAATACACCAAACACTGTGGTGATCATAAAGGATCGGGGAACACGGTCTGAGGTGCGTCCACGCACCTGAATTGCTGGCTCAACATAAACATAATTACCAGGAGGGTTGTATTGAAGTGCATTAAGATCCATTAGCACACTTCCGGTAAGATCTCGCGTAACGGCTTTAACCGTAATCCAGCTGATAGCAACCATAAACAGAACGGCAGCAATAAGGGCTGCCACGATCACTAAAACCTTAATTAAACCAGAGGCCATAGCTCCGCCGGCACTTTTTTTACTTTTTACTTTTTTGGGTTTTCTACCACCCGATTCACCCATATCTGCATCGTTGTCTAGTTCGCTTGTATCGGACATGCCTCTCTCCTCTTATTACATTTCTGTTTGCAGGCTTCGTTGCCTCGTATTCAAAAGCGCCTTACTTGCAAATATCGGACAGATTAATGGACAGCATAAGGAGCTTTTATGGTTTTTTACAGAATCTTTTTGTTAATTTGTTTGAAATTTATATTCTGCGACAAACTCAGTAAAAAGAATGCCACTGACACGTCCTTGGTTTAAGATGCGATCGTCTTGATTGAGTAGCTCTTTTTTAGCTCATCCCGACGCTCGGGGTCTAATTTCGTCAGCCTGTAACATCTTTGGCAATGTTTTTGATCGTAACCCAGTTGGTGATGACTAAAAGAGCGACTGCGCCAATTACGATAGTGGTGATAACGAAGATGAATTTAAAGACTAACTTAAATATAGTTTTCAAACTTATGTGGGCGTGTATTACTTTTTTGCTCCATATTTTTCACCTAGTTAAGCAAGATCTGGCACGTAACTATCGGAAGGGGTGAGCAATAAGATGAAGACTTTTTGTTGTTTTTTGTGTTATCTTTATGCAAATTTGTCGGTTTTAGACCTTGATAAGAATGATCTAAAAAGCGTATTATGATAAGTATGGGTCTTGTCCTTATTATGGATGTAAAGAAAGGCGATACTGAGTTTTGACGGAGGTTCTGAATAAGTGGCAATTCTGCGAAAACCTAAACAACACTTAAGCCCACCTACTGCGGAGCGTAGACCTCACACCGAGCTAAGAAAGGTTGACTTTAATCGGCTTCTCAACGGTGCGTTGTTGCTCAATAGCAAGGAGAGTGCCATTGCCCCGATTAACTTAACCCCTGTTGTGCCCCTGTCTACGGAAGAGAGGTCCGTACCGCTTGAGGTTCCTGCGACTCAACCGGTTTACCTGTTTTATGACCAAGCCATCAAGCTGGTGCGCAATGGGCACTATACACAGGCGAGTGAGCTTTTACAGCAGGTGGTATTTTTAGACCTTAACAGCCGTACGCCAAATGTTGCCATCAAGTGTTGCGATTTTTGGGCTCGTCGCTTTCATCGGTTGCGTTTGCTAAAAGGTTTAGAGGTGGCACACTTTTTGTTTGAATCTTGGCAAAGTTTTAACGCTAATGTGTTGCGTGAGACGGATAGTGAAATTGAGCGATTGGTTTTTACCACTAAGATGCAGGTGTTTGGGTGTGTGGCTAAAGAGCTTGAGCATGAATTACATATAAAGCCCAGAGACAGCAATGTGCTGTTGTTTTTGGCTCGCTCGCACAAGATGCGTGGCGACTTTGACGAGGCGATTGACCTGTATGCCGAGGTGTTGGACGTGGAAAAAAATCGCCCTGAAGCCTTGGCTGAGCTAGCGGATTGTTATGCGGTGATTGATGAAGAGGTTCATGCTAAGGCGTTGTTTAGAGAGGCCTTTTTTCATGGGCCTGAGCGTATTGAGCCCCAATACTTAGAGTCGGCGATGTATATTCAGCTTGAGCAAAAAACTTTTAATGAGGTGTACACCCAGGGGCACATTCAGGAGTGGATGGCTGTGTATGGTGTGGTGTATGGCGTGTTTGGTTTTGCGCGTGAGTTAAGCAGTGCGGAGTATGCTCGATTGAATCAGTCGATTCATGCTCTCCGGGCTCAGCTTGAGGAGAATCCTGTAGGTGACAAGCGGGGGAGCGTGGTGCCGCGTTTAATTTATAAGCTTTTCTGGTTGATTGATTACTACCTAAGCCTTGGGGTGGAAGTGGAGACAACACGAGAAAATATCAAGAAAGTTTTACTAGAAATTCGGTTTTTGGATGAACGTGTTTATAGAAAGTATAAGTTATGAGAATATGAGTTGGATTGGAGATGGGAATGACTGAGCCTTTATTGGATCGCGTGCAACGCTTGTTAAATGAGGAAATTTGGACCAGTACGGCGATTTCGGATTTCACTGTGAATCGCTTTGAAGCGGTGGATGCACTTATTAAGGAAATATATGAAGAGAACGCCGTGGCAGAGATCAAAGAGATCTGTGAAGAGCGCTTAGCTTCAAATAAAAACAGCGTACTGGCGTTGTATTTGGTGGGACTCATCAGTTGGCAAGATCAGCAACTTGAAGATGCCGATCTTATTGAGTTGATCACCATGTTTTATGGCAAAGGCCGTATGCATATTGTGGAGTTTTTGTGCCTTAAAATGCTCAAGTCTGGTGAAAGTCGGGCGGCTTTAAGCTATTTGGCTGAGTATTATCAGCAGTCAGGTCAGGTGGAAGAGCGCTTGAGTATATTAGAACGCTTGATGCGGGCTGACTATGATAACCCTCTCATCGCCATCGAACTCGCACAAAAAAGTGAGGAGGGCGGCAATTTAGAGCTAGCAACCAACTATTATAAAAAAGCGGTATTTCGTTACATCAATCGCAAGCAGTTTACAGGAGTGTACGAAGTTTGGTTAAAACTCCTCAATCTGATTCCGGATGCAGAAGATCTATTTGGATCGATTGTCTTAAAAGTAGAAAAAACTTTTGATCCAGAGCGATCGATTGATCTACAAAAGGGTCTTTATCAGCACCTGAAGGTGCGTGGTCGATGGGAACCGGCGATTGCCATTCTTAAAAAACTGCTTTCCATTAATCCCAAGGATGCCCAATCGCGTAAAGAGCTTGTAGAGTGCTATCGTGCAAAGTATAAAAATCATTCACGTCTTGAAGATGCCTTAAAGATTTCTAACTTGGGACAAAATTGGCGACCAGCCATTGAGGCGATTGAGAGTTTTGAGCGGCACATCAGTTTGGATAAAGGGCGTTTTGTGTTTCACCGTGTGTGGGGTGTGGGGCGTGTTAAGAGCGTTACCGAAGATCAGGTTACCATCGATTTTGCTAAAAAACGTGGGCATTCCATGTCGCTAGATATGGCTATCACCAGCCTTTTAGGGTTGAATAGCGATCATATTTGGGTGTTGAAAATGACTTTACCCAAAGAGGCTTTGCGCACCAAAATAAAGCAAGATATTCCATGGGCTTTAACCATCATGGCAGCAGGTTCTGGTGGACGCACTGATATGAAAAAAGTGAAGGCTGAGTTGACTCCCTCGTTACTCACCGCAAGTGAGTGGAGTTCATGGAGTACTGAAGCACGCCGCACTATTCGTACTAATGCATCGTTTGGTAACGATGCCAGCAAGGCCGATGTGTACACTCTGCGCTTAAGTCCTGTAACTTATGAAGAAAAGCAGGTGAACCGCTTTAAGGGGGAAGAAAACTTCTTTAAAAAGCTGGTATTATTCGAAGAATTTTTACTGGATAGTGAACCAGATAATGAGTATATCGGGGAGATGTATAACTTTTTCTACAGCTACCTGAAGGCTGACCGAGTGAGTGAGCAAGTGGTGGTGAGCTACCTTTTGGTGCAAAACTTAGCCAAGCTGGGGGTTGCCGTGAACACTGCCACTAACTCTACCTTTCTAGAGTTGTACAACGATATTCCTGAGATTGAAAGTCTTTTTGATCGCATTGATTCAGCCAAATATCGCAAAGAATTTTTGTTGCAGGTGAAAAAATATGTGGACAATTGGCAGGAGATTTATCTACTATTGCTGCCACAACATCCGGCCAACTTTATGGTAGAGGATCTTGACAGAGTGAGTCGTCATGATGACGTGATTGGAGCGTTTAATAGCATTTTAGAGCGTTACCGTGGTGCGCCTGAGGCCTTCTTTTGGTTGATGACCTTTTTGGATGAAGTGAATGGATATGAGTACTATGCGGTTAAAATTGAGCGCATTTTGCTCGCATTGTTCCACCTTATGGGCATAACTGCACGTGGCATTGCTGCCAAGAAAGATTTACCACAAAACAAACGCATTAATCGCATGGCGATGACAGCGTTGTTTAAAGACGGCAAATTGTCTTCTTACATTTTAGTGGGTAGCGAAGAGATGGTGTTGCGTCTTTATAGCTTGGCACAAGAGATTAAAGAGCTGGACACGAACTTATTGTCTACCTTAAAGATGAACATTTGGCAAAAGTTTCCCAATGTGGACCTTGATGCTATTAAGGGGCAGGTGGCTGTGCCACGCTCTGATGCTCAGATTATTAAACGTACCAGTGAGGTGCTATGGGTTACGGAGAAGGCATATACGCTTAAAAATTTGCGTATGAAAGAGTTAGTTGAGGTGGAAATTCCTAAAAACTCTCTTGAAATTGGTGAGGCCATTAAAAAAGGCGACTTGAAAGAAAATGCTGAGTACATTGCCGGTAAAGAGATGCAGGATCAATTACAGCTGGAAGTGGGTCGCTTGCAAAAAGAGTTGGATGCTGCTCGGTTGTTTGAAATGAGCCAGATTGATACATCAATGGTGGGTTTTGGGGTTATTGTAACCTTGCAACCGGTGGAGGGAAAACGTAAAGAGATCTTCACCATTTTAGGACCGTGGGAGAGTAATCCTGATAAAAAGATTATCTCCTATCAAGCTCCGTTTGCTGAGGCATTAATGGGTAAGAAGTTTGGCGATGTGGTGGAGTTTACCATTAATGAGCGCCATTACAAGTATGAGATTGAAGAGATCACTGCGGCTAAGTTTTAATGAGAACTTGCCCCTAGGGTGCAAAAAAAGACCCTCTCTTGGCGGAAAAGAGAGGGTCTTTTTTATGATGAAAGCGAACAGAATTTAGAAAACTTGAAGAACTTGGTTGATTTTCCCCCAGCTAGCTTTTACAGCGGCTACTTCATGAGGATGCAAAGCCTCTACTTCACCTAGCAATTTCTCAATTGTATCCACCGCTAGAGCCATTGAGAAATCATCATTCATGGCATTTTCAAAACAACTGGTTAGTTTGGGGGCTAGTTTGTAGGGGTGCATGGCTGAGGGGCTGGCGAGTAACGCTTGTAAACGGTTACTTATGGCTTGCCGACGGGAGGCCTGCTTAGCGAAGGCTTCATCGGTAAAGTTGAGCTGTTTGCGGTAATGGGTTACAGCGAGCAGAAAGAAGCGAATGTCGCTACCCGAAAAGCCTTGCTCGAGGAGCTGCTGTGGGTAGATGATTGTACCCTTACTCTTACTCATTTTTTTCCCGTTCACCATAAGGTGTGCACCGTGCATATAGTAGTTAGCATAAGTTTCCCCCGAGGCTCCCTCAATAACGGCGACATTATAGTCATGATGTCGCACAATATTGTCAATACCACCACAGTTGATGTCCACTTGTAGCCCTAGGGTTTGCTTCACCATGGCAGGGTCTTGAATATTCCAGCTGGGTCGCCCAATACCCCATGGGCTATCCCATGCGGCATTGACCTTACGGCTTGGCTCATCAGCTTTGTGCCATAAAATAAAATCACCTTTATTCCAATAGTTGCCAGGGTAGGTATCGAGGCTAAAACGGCGGTTCTTTTTAGGCCATTTTGAGAGATCCAGCCCAAAAACTTTACCAAACTTGGACACCTTTTGGGGCTGAAAGTAGACATTACCGGATAGATTGTAGGCTAATCCTTTGTCAATCAGAATTTCAATGAGTTCAATAGCTTCCTTCACGCTTGTACTTGCTTTGGGTAAATAGGTAGGCTGTTCGCAACGTAGTAAGGTCATTTCGGACACATAGCGGGCTTCCGCTGGCTCGGTTTGGGCATACACATCAAGGTTGTTTTTAACTGCTTCAGAGACGGCTTTGTCCTCAATGTCTGTAAAATTCACACAATGCTCTACCGTGTATCCACGGTAGGTGAGGTAGCGACACACCATATCTTCATAGCAAAAGGTACGATAGTTGCCAATATGCGGACTCTGGTAGACCGAAGGACCACAAGAAAACAACTTAACCCGCTCAGGGGTTCGGCTGGTAAAAGGGTGCTTTGCACCACCTAAGCTATTGTAAATTTCCATCATGGGTAGAGTATATAATGTTTTTGGGTAAGCGTAAATAGCTAGACCGTGTACTGTTACAAGAGTTTAGGATTTATAAAGCTTTGCTACGGCCTCAGGACTAATGATTGGGGTGGTTTTTTGCTTAAAAATTATGTCCGCAATGCCTAAAGCCCCACCGGAACTCATTTTTTTGCCATACTCATCGTACAACATTTCCTCAAAGATGTCATGACCCTGATTTTGAGCCGATGACTCTGAAGGTGCACGTTGCACGCTTTTACGCATTTGGTCTGTGAGAAGTTTTGTGAAAATTTGCTCAATGCCAGCACACACGTCCTTTAGTTCGGAAATTTCTGCACCCGTCATAGTCTCTAGATTGTACTCTGCTTTCGCTAAGCTGGCAAGTTGGTCTTGCATGGCTTGATGCTTGGTGGCAGAGGCTGAATTGGCTTGTGCATAAGGGGTTACCCCGTCGATTGATGTCATGATACTTTACTTATCGGCATATCCCATCATAAAATAAGCATAAGATAGAGTAAATAGATAGAGTAAATTGGTCGATGAGTAGTGTAGGTTTAATTGTACTAATGTAGCCTATAGGCAAAGTGTCGATTTATTTGCTATTATTAGGTGAAGTTACAAAGGAGATGACAGTATGGATAAAATTAGATCAACAGCGTCCAAACAACTGGTTACCTTTCAGTTGGGTGAAGATTCTTATGGCATCGATATTATGCGCGTGAAGGAGATTTATGCCACTCATCCTGTGCGTCCAATCCCCCATGCTCCGGCCTATATTGAAGGGGTGCTTAATCTACGTGGGGAGATTATTCCCATCATCAATTTACATAAGCGTTTTGGCATTAAAAAAGCTCAGCTAACAGAAGATGATGAGATGCTGTCAGGCTTTGTTATTATTGATGTGATGACTTTGAAGTTAGGCATAATTATTGATAAGATTTTGCGCGTGGCTGATGTGGATCAGGACACGATCCAACCTCCACCACAGATGATTGCTAGCATTGGGGCAGAGTATATTGAGGGCGTTAGCCCACAGAAAGAAGGCTATTTAGTGGTGTTTGATGTGGATAAACTGTTTGATGTGAAAGAGCTTAGTAAGTTACGCCAAATCCAGGCCAGTTAGGTTTTTTAACTAGTGATAGAATTGTCGAGCCTTTTGCTTATTGTGAGTCGCTCGCCTCAAGGGGTAGGCGTTAGCCAGCACGATGTGTTAGCGTACGCATCGTGTTATGGTATAAGTGTAACGGTACGTGACCCTATGGACGACACGCCCCTGCATCAGAGGTACCACTTGTGTGTGGTGCTTGGTGGTGATGGAGCGACCTTGGCAGCGGTGCGGCTGGTGGCGGCATGGGATATTCCCATTATGGCGATTAACCGTGGTACTCTGGGTTTTTTGGCCGAGTTTTCGAGTGCCAATTGGCAGGTAAGTTTGGATGAGTATCGAGAGCATGGTTTGCCTATATCAAAACGGTGGCTTTTAGAGGTTATTGTGAGGCGTGCAGGCAATCGGATAGTACTAGGCAATGTGCTTAATGAGGTGGTGGTTGCGTTGCGTTACCGGCGTTTAGCACAGGTGGCACTGCGTGTGGGAGGGGAAGACCTAGGGGTTATTAGGGCTGATGGCCTAATCGTGGCTACACCCACAGGGTCTACAGCCTACTCGTTAGCTGCAGGTGGGGCGATTGTTTCGCCCTTGGCAGATGTCATATTACTGACACCTATTAGTCCTTTTTCTTTGGCGGTGAGGCCCTTGGTCATAGACGATCATGAGCTGGTAGAACTCTCTTTCACGCGTCAGCCAGTAGTCATCACGCTGGATGGACAGGTGGAGTTTGAGTTGGAAAAACAGGACACAGTTGAGATTAAACGCTCACAAGTGTGTGTGCAAATATTAAAGCCAGTGTCGCAAGGGTTTTATACTGTGTTGCGAGAAAAGCTAGGATGGCAGGGCGAGATGGTTCGCTAAGTCAAGAGGGATTTATGTTACAAGAATTGCGCGTAAAAAATTACGCGCTTTTAGACAATATTGAGGTGAACTTCAGTGAACGTTTTACGGCTTTAACGGGGGAGACGGGTGCGGGTAAGTCGCTTTTAGTGGGGGCTTTAGGGCTTTTGCTGGGGCAAAAGGCTAGCAGCGATTTCATTCGTGCGGGGTGTGATGAGGCTGAAGTGAGTGGCGTGATTAAGTTGATGGCTCTCAGTGAGGCTGAGGGCTGGCTCTTGGCGCGCGATATTCCTCTTGAGGACGATATTTTGGTACTGCGTCGCTTGGTGAAAATAAATGGGCGATCGCCCATTTATGCCAACTCAGTACCCATCACGCGCGAAGATCTTGCAGAGTTATCGGCACTCTTGTTTGATATGCACGGGCAACATGAGCATCAGTCTCTTTATGTAAAAGAGAACCAGCGCGTGTTATTAGACAGCGCTGCAGGGTTGGATGAAGTGGTGGCGCAATTTAGCCTTAAATACCTAGCATGGAAAGAAAAACGTGAGGAACTTGAGGCTCTTAAGGTTGCAAAAGCGGAAGCTTTACAAGAGCAAGAGTATCTTGTTTTTGCCACCGAAGAGATAGCCGAGGTGCGGCCCACCTTATTAGAAAAAGAGCAACTTCTTATGAAGTCAAAACGGCTAGAAGGGAGTGAGCGCTTGGTGCAATCACTTGATAAGTTCTGGCAGGTTATGCGTGGCAACTCGGGGGCTATTGCACAGGTTAAAGCAGCCATGAGTGTGCTCAAACCGATAGCGCCGGAGGCTGGCGAAGTGCTGATGACTCGTTTTGAGGGTGCGGCATTAGAGCTAGAAGATGTGACCGAGTCGTTGCTGCGCTTGCGAGAGGGGCTTGATTTTAGTGCGAATGACCTTGAGGAGCTGAGTGGGCGCCTTTCGATAATTCAACGCCTTGAAAAAAAATATGGGGCGGGTAGCATTGAAGGACTGATGTTATTCGAGGAACGATCCTTAGAAAAATTGGCTACGATTGATGCCTCAGAAAGTGAAGAGAGAGCTTTGAGCACGCAAATAGCTGCGATGGAGAAGGCATTGTTCAGCCAAGCTCGGGAGCTTTCGTTACAGCGGCAGGCCTGTTCGGCAGCCCTTGAGGGCGAAGTGAGTACCTTGCTAGCCGATTTAAGTATGCCGAATGCTCAGTTTAGTGTGCGTATTAAAGAGCGCAAAAATGCACAAGGGCAAAAAGTGATTAGCATTAATGGTGTGGATGATGTAGAATTTATGTTCAGTGCGAACAAAGGTGAAGTGTTGCGTCCACTTAAGATGGTGGCATCAGGGGGTGAGGCGAGTCGCATTCTTTTAGTTTTAAAGACAGTGCTAGCAAAGCAACAAGGAGTGGCATGCCTTATTTTTGATGAGATTGACACGGGTGTAGGTGGCGAGGCTGCGGTAAAAGTGGCTCAGCACTTGCGTAAATTGGCTTTAAATAAGCAGGTTATTTGCATTACACACTTAGCTTCTATTGCATCGTGTGCAGATTTACAGCTTAAGATAGAGAAACAAAGTGTGGGAGAGCGCACCACCACACAGGTTTACAGCATTGAGGGTGAGGATAGGGTGCGTGAAATAGCACGTATGCTGAGCGGTACCATGGATGAAAGTGCATTAAGTCATGCACGCTCACTATTATAGGAAGAGGGGAAAAGATGAAGCAAGCAGGTGGGGCAAAACAATATAGAGGCAAAGTGGCCCCTTTTCAAGCTATGGCTGAGAGACTTAATTTAATTGAAAAGAAATTCGTCTTAGAGAGTCAGCACCCAGATGTAGATATGCATGATTTTATGAATGGGGCTGAAATTAATCTTGCTTTAACCAGCTATTACCTGGCGATGAATGAGGTGTATAATTTGGTGTTTAATACCTCTAATGAAACATTGGTCAAGATGGCACGGCGATCTTTGGTGAATGCTCTGCATTGGCTTGAGAAAATGTTTAGCACTAACCGCGAGTTTAGCTATGAAGATGATGACATACGGTTGGTAGCATTGGAAGAGATTCCGGAGTTTAAGCGTTATGAACTCATGCGCACTGCGGGCTTTTATTTAGGTTATTTAGAGTCATTTTTTTCATCTAATAGTAAATGGTATTGGAGTTTTTTGGATATTTCGGTTAAATTTGCACTGATTTTTAAAAACACGTTTGATTTTAGAGGCTTGATTAAGGCTACTGACATCCGCGAGGCCAGAGGTGCGGAGCGTAAGGCGGTGTTATCGATTTTAAAGCAGTCATTTGAAGATGTGGCGAATGCGTTTAAGCTTAAGTATGAAACTTTCAGGATGGAAGCCGACATGCGACAGGCTGTGAATGCCTTGGAGATTTTAGCCAAGATTGCGCTGTTTATGCGTGAACCGCATGAAGCTGAGGTGCAAAAACGTAAAATTGAGTTGTGGCAGGGTAAATTGATTTCAGATGTGAAAAATAGTGCGAAAAAGGCCGTGGTACCGGTTGCACAGGCAGCTAGTGGCACACCAAGTTTAAACTTACCAAGTGGTGATAGCGGTGGTATCGCAGCCAAAGCAGCCATGCAGGCGTTAAATGCGGTCATTGCATCGCACGCTCAGAATCCAGAGAGTGAGGATGATGCGTAGCATGAAGATTCCTTTTTCACCACCTGAGGTTACGCTAGAGGATCGTATGGCGGTGATGAAGGTGCTTGAGTCTGGTTGGATAACGACAGGCACGGTGGCAAAACAGTTTGAGCGTGAGTTGGCAAGCTATGTTGGGGTGCAACGAGTTGCGGTGCTGAATTCAGCTACGGCTGCACTTGAGATAGCTTTGCGACTGCTGAATATTGGCGCAGGGGATGAGGTGATCACCACCCCATACACCTACGCAGCCAGTGCCAATGTCATTTTACATCTGGGTGCTAGGCCGGTCTTTGTTGACATAAAAAGTGACGGATTTAATATTGACCCAAGTGCGGTCGCTAGTGCCATTACCAAGCATACTAAGGCGATTATCTGTGTGGACATTGCTGGTTATCCTTGTGATTACACCGAATTAAAGCAGGTGATTGATGTTCATAAAGGGCTATTTACAAGGCAAAAAAGCCAACCATGGTTGAACGATTTAGGGCGTATTGTACTGATTGCTGATGCCGCCCACAGTTTGGGAGCGAGTTTTTATGGGCAACAGAGTGGGTCATTGGCAGATTTCACGGCTTTTTCGTTTCATGCGGTAAAAAATCTCACCACTGGCGAAGGGGGGGCTTTGTGTTTTAACTCGCTTGGTAATCACGGCAGTGAGGACATTTATCAGCAGGTGATGTTGTGGTCGTTACATGGTCAAAATCGTGATGCCTTAAGTAAAGCTCAGCTGGGGCAATGGCGCTATGACATCCTCTTTGCTGGTTATAAATGCAACATGACTGATATGGCAGCAGCCCTAGGGTTAAGTCAGTTGCAACGCTATGATGCCAGTTTAGCAAAGAGAAGAGAGCTTTATGAGTACTATCAGTTGGCTTTACAGCCCCTCAAGGGACTGATAGAGTGGCCAAGTTGGAATGATTTACACATCAGAAGTGCTTATCACTTGGCATTAGTGAGTTTTTTGGAGTATAATGAAGAGAAGAGAGATGCTTTGATAGAAAAGTTAGCCCACAGGGGCGTGTCTACTAATGTTCACTTTCAACCATTGCCTTTGTTAACCACTTATAAAGAAAGAGGTTATGACATAGCAGATTATCCTAGGGCTTACAAAAGGTACAGTAAAGTGATAAGTTTACCACTTTACACGACGCTTACTTATGAGCAAATTGACTTTGTGGCAATGCAGTTGATTGAGTGCGTGAAAGAAACGATGAGGCTTTAGTGCAGGCAAAGCGTTCGCCGATGTATTTGAGAAGAGGGAGTAGAGTGGCTCACTATGCGTAAACTGTGGATTTTGGTGCTGTTTGGCACGCTTGGGTACAATGGGTGGACACAGAGCCTTTTTTTGGGGTCAGCTTCCTCACAGCCGCAAGGTGAGTACATCGAAAAGCGTTTACTAGAGGCAGCCTATGAGCAGGGATTTTTGGTCCATAGTGATGTGTATGATAAACCGGTAACCTTGGAAGAGGCTCTGTATTTGGCACGAGATATGCGTGTGCGGCAGGTGATTGTGTGGAGCATTTCGTCTGAGGGTATGTTTAAGGCGGAGGTTTTTTCCTTGCATGGAGAAAAAAAAGCAATGGTAGAACAGCAATTACGCATCGATTTGAAACGTGCTATAACGGGCACACCTTTACCTGAGTATGTGCAAATTATTGAGGAATTGATGTGAAATCACTGATGAGGGGCAAGAATTGTGATGCAGGCTAAATGGGCGGTGGGGCTAGGAATAATCCTCACCTTTTCTTTCATCAGCTCTCAGTCAGAGGGTGTTTCGTTTGAGGAGATTCAGCGGCTCAGCCGTCTGTCGGTGGTTGATTATCGCTATGATTTTTTTGGTGATGCCGAGATAGAGTATATTTTGGAGGAAGCTGAAAGTCGTCCGCCGGATGGTTATGTGGAACCAGTGGATTTACGTACCTTGATTGATGAATATGAGGTGAGTCGCGAGCAATTTGTGGCTCATAATCCTTTGCCTTCTGGCCAAGACGTTCACCGAGTGACACCCATGGGCGAGTCGTCTTTTATAGGCTCATCGGTTTCTACCGCACAGCCTTTCGTTGATAACGCTACTGTCGTTCTTCCCGATGGCACATCTGTTGGGCGAAACACCCCTAACCCGTTGACCTCTATTCACATCGATTCCACCAAAGACACGGAGTTACCCCACTCTGGATCTAGTGGGAGGGTATTACCAGCACCTGGCAGTTATCGAGTGTTAGCACCGAGTTCTGAACGTCCGACTAATCGTGCTGACTTTGTGGCGAATCAACCTGTGCCATCAGGTGAAGGTGTGATGCGTTATGACCCAAGAGGTCCAAGTTATGGGCAAACATTTACCCCTCCACCTGTTACCCCTCCGACTGCAGCTAGCTCTGATCGTGCTAACTTTGTAGCGAATCAACCTGTGCCATCAGGTGAAGGTGTGATGCGTTATGACCCAAGAGGTCCAAGTTATGGGCAAACATTTACCCCTCCGACTGCAGCTAGCTCTGATCGTGCTAACTTTGTAGCGAATCAATCTGTGCCATCAGGTGAAGGTGTGATGCGTTATGACCCAAGAGGTCCAAGTTATGGGCAAACCTTCACCCCTCCACCTGTTACCCCTCCGACTGCAGCTGGCTCTGATCGTGCTAACTTTGTAGCGAATCAATCTGTGCCATCAGGTGAAGGTGTGATGCGTTATGACCCAAGAGGTCCAAGTTATGGGCAAACCTTCACCCCTCCACTAATGCCTGTGGATGAACCTGCACCTGTGGTGGAACCTGAACCGTTGCCCCTAGTTCCTGCTCCTTCGCCCATTATAACACCGCCTATTAAGACTGCTAACAACCCATGGGATCATCTGCCCGTGGCAGATCGAGAGTTTTTTGAGCCATTTTGGAATAACAAGCTGGAATACACAAGTTCTTACATTCAGGTTATGGCTACACATCAGCCATTGTCGTTACGGCGTACTATCCAGCGGTTTAAAGGTGTACTACCTCTTCAGGTTGTGGTGGAACAAAGGAGGTTAGGTCCGTTATACCTTCTGCTAATTGGTCCCTTACAAGTGGATGAAGTGGGAGCGGTGGCCGCTCTTTTAGAGAGGCAAGGCATTCGTGATTATTTTTTAGTTGTGCAGTAAAATCCATTGTGGAAAGTTGGATTATCCCCTTATTAGGGGATAATTTGCTTTATATGTGAAGAGTCAAATTTTTAGTGAAGGCTTTTGCCTAGGAGAGGAGAGACAGAATGTTTTTTACAACGGTTAAGCCTTATATTACTGAGGAGCAGCTCGCAAAGCGCATTGCCGAGCTGGGTGATGAGTTAACGAAGAAATATGCACAAAATAATGATTTAGTGGTGGTGTGTGTGCTCAAAGGAGCTAGCCTGTTTACAACAGATCTTATTCGTAGTATCAACTTACCATTAGAACTAGAGTTCATCACCGTTTCTAGCTATCGTGGTGGCACCCAGGCGGGGAAACTAGAGTTGATTCATGGACTGAAAGCGGATATAACTGGCCGGCCGATTTTACTGGTGGAGGACATTGTGGACTCAGGGGCCACGGTTGCCATGCTCTGTAATTTATTGGGCAAAAAAAACCCAAGTAGCCTGGAAGTGTGCGCTTTATTAGACAAACCCTGTAAGCGAGTGGTGCCGGTGCCGGTGGACTACAAAGCCTTTACGGTGGATGACCTTTTTGTGGTGGGTTATGGGTTAGATTATGAACAAAAATATCGTAATCTTCCATACATTGGGGTGCTTGGTGCAGAATAGCCAGACCCCATTGATTGATTTTATCACTACGCTCATCACACGGTTTGAGGCCTCGCACGATAAGGCTGACCGTCTGTTCAAAGCTTTGGTACGTCGTAAAAATTTTGGGCAAAAAGATAGGGGTATTGCTATGGATGCCTTCTATTTATATGTTCGCCAGCAGCAAAAAGTGCAATTCTTTGCCATGGACAGCACTCCATCCGCATGGGCTTTGAGTGCTTATGTTTTGGTTACGAATCAAGAAACAGAGTTACTCCCGCAAAGTGTGATCCGCTGGGCAGCCCTTTCAGCCCTCCAGCAGGCACAGCTTGTGCAAAGTTATCCTCCTTTTTGGCAACAACAGATGGCAATTATTTTTGGTGAAACCCAGCAAGAAGCAGCTGAATTTTTAAGTGGACGTGCCCCTGTTACCCTGTTAGTACTCACTCGGCGTAACTCGATTGATGAGGTGGAGCAAGCTCTTTTAAGCCAAGGTTTAACTGTGCAACGTGGTGACCTCTCGCCCTTAGCCTTAAAAGTAGAGGGACGACTCAGTAAAGAACAAGCGGTTTTGTTTGATATGCAAGACGAATCATCGCAGGTTATGGCCTTTTTACCTTCCCCGCAGGCAAAAACGGTTTTAGATTTATGCTCTGGCTGGGGGGGGAAAAGTGTGGCGTTAGGTACAGCTTATCCACATTTACAAATTACGGCAAGTGATATTCGTCTTGATATGCACGAAAAAATCGCTTCACGCGCCAGCCGTGCGGGAGTGAGTGTGCGTTGGCGCACCAAAACCCAATTAGCCAAAGATCAATTCGATGTGGTACTGGTGGATGCCCCTTGCTCAGGCAGTGGCGTATGGCGACGTAACCCCGAAGATCGCTACCGTATAACCGAAAATCATCTTAATGCCCTCGCACGACAGCAGTTGGCTCTTTTGTTAGAAGCAGGACGCATGGTGAACGCTGGGGGAGAGTTGATTTATGTTACCTGCAGTTTCACACACCAAGAGAACGAAGAGCTGGTACAAACTTTTTTGGCTAAAACCAAACAGTTCAGCTTAGTAGACGCACAAGAGCGATTGGTTCAGACGCTACCTATGCGAACTGAGGCGATAGCTTATCATTATGAAAAAGGCCCCTATCTGCGCAAAAAAGCACTTAAGGGGCATGGTGATTTGTTATTTGCGGCTATTCTCAAAAAGAAAGACTAAGGCGTTACCAAGTTTTCATCTTCGCTAACACTTCGTCCGCATTTAATGCCACAGGACCGTCGTACACAAGGTCGGCTGTGGTTATTAGGGTTACATCAGTCAGTGTGCTATCAGGCACCATAATCACCCTCATGCCAGCTGCATTGGCGGCTTTAAGACCCGGAATACTATCTTCTAGTACCAAGGTGTGTGCAGGAGAAACACCTAATTTTGCAGCTGTGCTTAAAAAAACATCAGGAGCGGGTTTCCCTGCTTTCTCTTGCTCAGATGAGTAGATATGATCGCCAAAAATCGACAATAAATCATGATGTTGTACTAATTCTTTGAGTAAAGTTAGGCGTGTGCCACTAGCAATAGCCAGCTGGTAGCCAGACTGTTTTAATGTGCAAGCCAACTGTACCATGTTAGGAAAGGCATGAGCTGATGAGTCATCTAAGCTCTTGAGCAAAAGAGTGTCGTAAAGATCAGCAAGCTCAGCTACGGAGGTTGTTATTTGAGGGTGGGTGTCTTTAATGTGATGCACGTAGGCCATTAAGCCTTGCCCTACAAAGCTTATCTGGGGGGTAGGGATGCCCAGTGCATGATTAAAGAGATGGGTGGCTGCTTCGTGAGCAGGCTCTGAGTTAATAAGTGTGCCATCAAAATCAAAAATAACCGCATGTATCGGCATAGGTATCGTCCTTTTTATTTATGCGGTGGGTGAGTCGCTGGTGCTTGAAGGAAGGGGTAGTGATTCTTCGCCTAAACCCATTAACACAGCAATGTGCTGAGTAGCAGGGAATTTAGAGAGGGCGAGCTTGATACACACCGTAACAGGCACGCTAATAAACATCCCAGGAATGCCCCATATAGCGCCCCATATTGTTAGGCTGACTAGCACAAGTGAGGGACTAAAGTCCATCTTAGCTCCTTGTAAGCGTGGGTCTAAAATATTGCCAAAAATAACCTGAATGAGAGGCATGGCGACTAGCACAATGATAAGGTGCAATGGGCTGCTGTAAAACTGTAATACGGCCATAAAACAGATGAGCCCGACCACCAAGGCAGAACCGATAACAGGGATAAAGTTACCTAAAAAGCCTAAAAGACTCCACATGCCGGGGGATGATAGCCCAACTGCAGCACACACAATGTAAATAGCCACTCCGGTGAGTAGGCTCACAAAAGTTTTTACAAGAAGATAGCGTCCCATCTGGGCAGAAATTTCCGATCCTAGGGCTGCATAGCGAGCTGACATCTCAGAATCAAATACTCTTTTGATTTTTTTGGCAAAGGATGGAAACTCAAGCAAGAAAAAAACTGTGTAAAGTGAGACAAGAAAGAGTTTTGAGAAAAAACTTAAGCCAGAGTTTGTAAAGCTGATTACCGTGGTGGAGATACTGGCGATGTAGCGATTAAGCAATGCGGTTATTGAGAAAGTTGCTTTAATTTCAGGGTTTACATTAAAAGTTTCAATAATCCAATCCACAAAAAAAGAGGCGTGAGGAGTAAGCGAGAGCAGAGAGTGAGCAAAACTGCCAAAACTGCCAACGAGTACCCATAAAACAAGCACTATAAAGGTGAGAGTAAGCAACACCATACTAATGATGGCTAGAACGCGAGGTACTTTTAGCTTGACTAGTTTTTCTACCACAGGTGCTAAAAAAAATGAAAGTAACAAGGCAATAGTGAGGGGCAAAAATACTGTAGAGAGAATAGACAGCGTATAAGAGACCGCCAGCACCGCTAGAATAATGACACTTATATTGATGGCTGTTATTTTTCGCGGTTGCGAAGGGGGCATATGTGTAGACATTTAGTTACTTCCTTGACTAACAGAATAAGATTGCAAAATAGCTTGCAACCGCATTTGACCAATAACAAAAAGGAAAGAGACAAGGCGTGGACCTTTTTCTTTACCTAATAACACTTTATAAATGACTGGGAACATGGTAGGACTCTCAATATTCATGCCCTTGGCGATGTCATAAAGTGCAATGGCAAAAGACTCTTCATCCAACTCGTCCATTTGTTGCACTAAAGATATAAAGGGACGTAACACACTCCACTCAAAGGCATCCAGTGGCAGAGGCTCACCGATGGTGCACAGGCTAAACCGATAATCTTCCGGTGCACACTTTTTCAGCCAGTTCCATGCACACACACAGCGTTGGTGCAAGCGCTCTTGTTGACTAGGTTGCACATTACCTAAAGCTTTAATGGTGGCATCAATGTCGCCGTTGTGGATTTGTAGGTAGGTGCAAAGATGGCGAATTTGTACTTGATAAGGCGGAGTCTCCGCACATCCAGCCACTTGGCTTAGCTCATAAATGCGTGCCTCTTTGGCCCATTTTTTCATTTTTTTTGGGTCATCAACACTGGGCTTGGCATAATAGGTGCGTTCGCACTTGTCATAGTCTTCGTATATTTTTAACACATCGGTATCAAAACTGATGGCAAAAGCTGCACTAGGCCGTGTGCTGGCAAACAGATAGCGCACCACCTCAGGCTGATAAACCGCCAAACAATCGCTTAGGTCGATGACCTCGCCGCCGGAGGAAGAGATTTTGCCCGAGCCACCTTTGATGCTGACAAATTCATACATAAAGGTACTCGGTGCATGGTGTTTGTAAATGGAGGAGACAATTTGTCGCCCTGTATCAAAACTACCACCCTCGGTATGATGGTCTTTGCCTGCAGGTTCAAAGTCGACATTTTCAAAGGCCCAGCGCATCGGCCAGTCAATGCGCCATAAAAGTTTGGCGGCACTGGTTTCACGTAGATCCACGTTGGCATGGTGCTGGCAGTCACCACACTCATAGGTTACCTTCCACTCGCCATCGTAGGCAAGAATAGTAGTGTTGTCTCGATGACAGGCTTCACAGAATAGGCTTACAGGCCACCAAGGTTCTTCAATAGGTTTAGTTCTAAATTCATTAAGAATGGCAATAATTTTATCTTTGTTTTGCAAGGCAGTCTGCATGCCAGTGGCATAAATATGTGCACGGTATTGTTTACTTTGCGAGATGTAAGTAGGCTTGATGCCAAGGAGTGGTAACATTTTTTCAAGATACACTTCGTTAGCCCGAGCATAACTTTCATACTGGTTATGGGGGTCCGGCACAGCATCAATGGGGAAGCGTAAATGGGCTTGCAACAGCTCTTGATTGGGCATATTAGGGGGTACTTTACGAAAAACGTCATAGTCATCCCAGCTGTAAATGAAGCGCGTAGGGTAACCTTTTTGGCACAAGGCACGATAGACAAGTTCGGTGCTGATAATCTCCCTGAAATTGCCAATATGTACGGTTCCACTGGGAGTGATGCCTGAGGCACAGGTGTATTGTTCTTTGTTGCCTTGTTCGTTAATGACCTTGTCGGCCCAAATATCAGCCCAATGGGCAGCTAATTTAATGTCATCCCTGTTCATCATCCCTAAATTATACGTCATCAGAGTGTTTTAGGCAAGAGATAGCGACTTTCTTCACCTATTAATGGTCAATGGACAAGATAATGGCTTGTCATGGGGGGGCTTGATGGGTAAAATAGACTTAGATGTGGCGAAGTGGGTGGGTGATTTGGTTTTTTTTATGGGCCATCTCCATGGGGGGTGGTGTGTTGTCACACCTAGGTGCACAAGAAGACCGTAACGTGGAGATTCAATCTGCCGACTCGCTCAGTTTTGGCACACTAGGAGAGCTACAAGAGAGCGTGGTGCGGCTCACTGGTGGTGTGCAGGTGAGCTTTGTTGAAAACGGGGTACGCCACAGCATTAAAGCCGACGCTATCACTATTAACCGTGATGCGCAGCTAATTGTGGCACAAGGCAACATTGAGTATACTGTGCAACAAGGCACAAGCCCGCAAACCTTCAAGGCTCAGTCTTTGGTTTTTGAGACCAATAACCTCACAGGGTTACTGGTAGCGGTGCGATCCAATACCAGCATTCAAGGGGCCGAAGTTTTTTACTCTGCCACACAAATAACCAAAAGTGCGGGGGGGGTTCTCACCGCCGATGGCTTTACTATTTCATCAGCGGATGATAAAGATGCCTACTGGCGGTTAAAGGCACAAGCTATGTGGGCCATGACAGAGGATGAGTGGGTCTTTAAAAATATGGCTTTGTATGTGGGGCATGTGCCGATGTTTTATTTGCCGTATTATTATCATGCTATCGACACCATTTTTTTTAATCCCATTTTTGGGTACAGCTCGTGGAATGGTTTTTTTGTGAATACCACCACCACACTGTGGGGGCAGAGCAAGCGGAGTGCTAGCCCGTTTAATTTAGGGCTAAACTCAGCAAACACAGAGAGCGGGGGGCATCTTGCCTTGATGTTAGATTATTATGGACGCACGGGCGTGATGATGGGATTAACGGGTGAGTTTGATCTGGCAAAATTACGTTTTGATGCTGGTTTGGCCCACACTCGTGTGGTTTTTAATGACCTTACGGTGGTCAACCGCTTAGGCAAACAAGAGGTGGCAGGAGGCTATTTTTGGGGTCATGCCACTCCCTTTAGGTTTGGGCTAGACCTATCAGGGCAGTATAAAAACTTAACATTTGCTTTAGATATTATGTCCGATCCGCTGTTTAAAAATGAATTTTTCACGCACCGTAAGGCTGGCTCTGATTGGCTTGGCTTTTTAAGTTTTACCGGCAATGCCACTGATTTTAGCCTGACTCCCAGCGCCAGTACCAGCTTCATCCGCTATAATGATAAGTTTGTGCTAGGTTATGAATGGCTAAATGAAGTAACTATTAATTATGCCAATATTGAGATGGTGCTGCAGAGCCGATGGAACAGCAAGAGTCGATCGCAGTTTGATCCAAATCGTTATTTTTATAGTGTGCAAGTGATTAATGCTCCCAATGTGGAGGTAGCCTTGAATGCGCGTGTGCCACTGTTTAGCACTACCCCCCCCATCATTGAAGCTACTGAGTCCTCCGAGCCAAAACGAGAAAGTGTGTTTGAAGGGAGTGTGTTTAGTCCAGTTCTGATAGAGGCAGCTCCAAAAGAGCGGTATTGGGGCTTGGATTTTTATTATGATGCTACGGTGAGTGAGCGTGCGTTTGCTGAGCCGGGGGGTATGATAGCTACCACCCCACAGCAAGATCAATTGAATCCCTTGGTTTGGCAAAACTTGGTGGCGGGTCGATTAGATTTTGGGCTTGAGGCAAAAAGCACTGATGAAACCTTTAGGGTGCGTTGGGGTTTGGTTAACCAAGGCTCTTATCACACTTTTTTTAATGGGGTGGATGCTTCGGTTGCCCAGCAGTCACAAAGCCAGCGCCAGCAACAGGCACAACTGCACACCATCGCCCAGATTGAGTATCGTCCCTTTTTAGACTGGTCCTACTGGGCACAGAGCTTGGTGCGCTACACGATGGACTTTAATTACTTTAGCAACACTTTTAATACTACCACTGGGCAACGAGAAATTGATTGGTTAAAAGGTTTTAGCGGGCAAAGCGCTGAGGTGGTGATGCGTTATGATACTGGGGCTTATGCCGGTTATGGGCAGGCCGCTGGGTCCTATCAGCAAGAACAGTGGACCGGCGAGGTGCGCGTGGGGGCTATGGTCGATTATTATGGCATGGTGGTGAACGGCTATTTTTATACAAATAAGCAACAGCAAGTAGATAATGGTGTGGGTGTGGGGTTTGACTTAAGTTACCAACCGTTTGAAAAGTTGAAATTTTATAGCCAAACCCAGTATGATTTTAGGCGATCTTGGACCTTTAGTGAGGCGGGTGTGCAACTGTATGGGTTAAAAGCTGGGTTTGTGTGGCAAGAGCGGGATTTGGTACGGTGGAACACCGATAGCTACACATGGGATGCGGTGCTGGATGGCACTAGCCAACAGGTGCATGACTTCGTTCCTTCGTACCTTTTTGCCCAGTTAAATCAAAATATTCCCCTTTACAAAACCCCAGTGAATCAAAGTAAAGATAAAGTAGTATGGGATTTTCAATTGGTGCTTTTAGGTGAGTTAAAGTTAGACTGGTTAGAGTATACGAGGTCTTTTTTAACTTTTGGCCTAGGGGTTGAGATGAATGTGAATGAGCGGTTAAAATTACGTTTTGCCACGCTAGCCCGTAATGATGCCATGCATATTTATTTGCCATTTATGTACAATGGGTTAGGGTTGCCACAGGGGCGCAACTTTTTCACCGACTTAGGACACTCATTTGCCTTTTGGAGTCAAAGTCAACGGCAAAACTCGCAGTTTAAATGGGGCTCGTTAGAAGCCTCGCTGGATTGGGATCTCCCTGACTGGGAGCTGCATATTGGTTACAGTGGTCGCCCCGAGGCTCAACGAGGAGCCACACAGGTAACTTGGCGACAACAACTAGATCTATGGGTAAAATGGAAGGTTCTTACACCGATTAAGGGACACACTCGACTGAATAGTGATAATCAATGGCAATTGGGTTCATAAAAAGTATTAAGGAAGATAAATAAGATAATAATTGACTTGCCACGTGAGAGGAGATACAATAAAGAACTTAGAGCAAGGAGAAAGTAACAAAGATATGGAGTCATTAAAAATATTATACAAGGTAGGTCCAGGACCATCCTCCAGTCATACCATTGGGCCCATGCGTGCAGCCCAAAATTTTTTAGCCACTTATCCAGCGGCCGATCACTTTGAGGTGGAGCTATGGGGGTCGTTAGCAGCTACAGGCAAAGGGCATTTAACCGATTATATCATCCATAAAACTTTTTCAGAGGCTAATAAAAAGGCGGTAGTTCTCTTTAAACCGGAAATTTTGCACGACTTTCATACCAACGGTATGCTGTTTAAAGCCTACGCTTTCAACGAAACCTTACTCGGTGAAGACATGATTTTTTCGGTAGGTGGGGGCAATCTGCTTCATGTGGGTGAGTCACGCGGTGGGGCAGTTGATACTTACCCATTTAATACTTTTAGTGAGATGATGGTCACCTGTAAAAAAGATAATATTAGCTTGTGGGAGCTGGCGGTGCGTTATGAAGGTGAAGAGGTTCTCTCATTTTTAGATCAAGAAATATGGCAAGTGATTAAAGACGCAGTAAAGACCGGCTTGGCTGCCACCGAGGTTTTGCCTGGCACGCTAAAGTTGGAGCGTCGGGCCAAAAAATTTATTGAGAAAAGTCGTGAGCAAAAAGATGCACAAATGCGCGAGACCGGTGAGCTGTTTGCTTATGCTTTAGCCGTGAGTGAGGAAAATGCCGCTGGGTCTTTTGTGGTAACCACCCCCACTTGCGGGGCTGCAGGGTTGTTGCCTGGAGTCTTTTATTTTTTACAGCAAAAACACGGGTTTAGCGACCATGACATTAGTAAAGCTCTAGCGGTGGCAGGCATGGTGGGCATTGTTATTAAAAAAAATGCCTCTGTGAGCGGGGCTGAGGCTGGGTGTCAAGCCGAGGTGGGTTCAGCCTGCTCAATGGCTGCTGCGGGTGCGGCGTATTTGTTAAATTGCACATTGGAGCAAATTGAGTATGCTGCCGAAATTGGGATGGAGCATCATCTAGGACTGACTTGTGACCCTGTGGATGGGCTGGTGCAGATTCCATGTGTGGAGCGCAATGCTATAGGGGCTAAACGAGCGCTGGATGCTGTATCTTATGCCATGTATGCCACAGGTGGGCATAAAATTTCGTTTGACACCGTGGTAGCCACCATGTGGGAGACGGGTTTAAATTTGCGCCCTGAGTATAAAGAAACCTCGCTTGGGGGCTTAGCTAAAGCCTTTATGAAGGGATCTTAATTCATTTTTGCATAGGTGAGGGCTTGACGTAGTTGCCTTTATGGTGCATTTTTAAGGAGGAGACTCTTTGGAGTCTCCTCCTAATTATTGGCATTAACGGTGTCTCATCTGAGTTTGTTTAGGCATCTAAGTGAATATATATTGAAAAAAAAGCGAGGGGCTATCGATAATGAGTCTGGACGATTTGATGGATAAATTTGACGATTTTGAATCGGAGGGTGAATCAACCACACCGGATGTGCCTGAATATAGTGAAATGGCTGAAGAGCCTGAACAAAGTGTGGCGATGAAGTCTGAGCTAAGCAAGAGAGCTTTTAATCAAATCACAGAGTTTTCACGCCCACCACAAGATTGGTTTGGGCAAGAAGGGTATTATAAAATTGCCTTGAAGGATGAGGGGCCTGTATCGGTGCGTATGCACGAGGCTTTGGCACGGTTTTTTAAAGCTACTGATAGTGGTGAGAAACAAGAGCTAAAGCAACGCCTTAATCCCCTTTATTGGGAGTTACACAAAAAGATTATGCTCACTGCCATCACAGGTGACTGCCCATTACCTAAAAAGTTAATGGTGCGTTATGGGGCGCTGTTACCTAATATGTTGTCGGGTCCTCATCGTGAAACCATCTCTAGTATCATTTTAGAAAATATTACTGGGGAAGCTGTTTGGTACTGTGATGAGTGGGTAAAGATGGTGGCCGAAGGCACAGTTAATAGGCTGGCTACGGATGAGGAAAGTGGCTCAAGACGTGATGGCACAGCTGAAATTGCTCGTTTGCGCAGCAAAATAGACAAACTCTCTGGCACCAAAGAAGCCATGGGCGTGTTTTTACTTAATCTTCAGCGTGAAAGGCTTGAGCTGTCAGATAAGATTAAAGCGACCACCGATCTTATGCTGTCTCGGCGCAACTCAGAGCAGTTAAATGGCTTTAGCTTACCCTTTGAGGCAACCCAGAAACAGGCTATGAGTGAGTTAGCCTTATCCTTTAGAGCTTTGGCAACTTTGGCTAAAAACATTGATATTAACTTTACTAAATACGCTGAAGCACTGACGGAGCTTGAGAAAGCTCAGACTGATGTGGAGGCCTTGAGTTCTGGTGCCAAGGTGGTAGACACCAGCGTGGTCGATCAAGAGAGTGGACAGATAGCGGTACTAGCCAAAATGTGCGTGGGCAGGCAGGGAAATCACTCCCCGTTGTTGTCGGGTCAATTTTTTCAGCCACGGCTTGAAGGCATCGCCACTCGTGAAAATATTATTAAAATTATGGGGGAGGTGGAGCAGATTGATGTGGGTATTTTCCGACGTGAATTTAGACGGCAAATCAACCGCATACCACCCCATGTGATTATTATTCCTTGCTATGGCAACATCGGCGTGTGTTGGGAACCCTATGAGCGTAATAATAAAGCTACCAGCCGTGGGCGTATTGCCGTGCCAATGTTTCCAGGTGATTTGCGCCTAGCTGTTATTACCGCATTGGGCGATTTGCGTTGGCAGCAAGCCAAAGAGATGGCCGCTCATTATTGGATGGAGGAAGGCATTACCGGATCCTTTTTTCAATGGTTTAGCTTGCAAAAAATTCGTGGTGATGTGCGACAAGTTTTCATTGAAAACTATGTGCTGTGGATCACAAAAGAAAGTGAAGGTATGCAGAAGTTGGATCGTGAAGTGCGTGGTATCTTTTGGCGCAATGTGCCGTTTAGTGTTGAACGGCGTGAGAGCTTGAAGGAGCGTGGTTTTGTGTACAATCAGTTGTATATTAACGACCAAAACCGTCAAGGGGCATTTGACGTGCCTTATCCGGATTAAACATTTAGCTAGCGATGCTGAGAATTACGGTGTATACTGAACTGAGTAATGTGTACACCGTTGGGTGAGTGCGATGAGAGGGGGAGTGAAGGAATGTGTAGTGTTGAGTTGTTTAAAGAGATTGCAAAAGTGCCACGGCCAAGCAAGCACGAGGGAAAAATTAGAGCCTTTTTGCTAGAGAAAGCTAAGATGTTGGGCTATGCAACGAAAGAAGACCAAGCTGGCAATATACTGATTCAAGTTCCTGGAGCTGGCACGCAGGCTGGTAGTGATTGCATGGTGTTGCAGTCACACATGGATATGGTGTGTGAAAAAACTCCTGAATCTAACATTGATTTTATGAACGATGGTTTAGAGCTGTATGAAGAAGATGGTTTTTTAAAGGCAAAAAACACGACCTTGGGAGCAGATAATGGCATTGGTATAGCATTAAGTTTTTTTTGTGCACAGTTGAAAAACCACCCACCGCTAGAGCTTTTGATCACTGTGGATGAAGAGGCTGGGATGAGTGGTGCAGCTGCGGTGCAACCGGGCTTTTTTACCGGTCGGCGATTGCTAAACATTGACAGTAGTCATTTTGGCGAGATCACCACTGGGTGTTCTGGTGGTAATAACAGTGAATTCACCATCCCTGTGAAATATGAAAATGATTTTGTAACCCCTGATGCCTCCTTGGTATGGCAGGTGAGTGTGGTGGGGCTTAAGGGCGGTCACTCTGGGTTAGATATCAATAAAGGCCGCGTTTCCGCGACGCAGCTGATGGGTCGTATTTTACAGGCATGGCAACAGGCGGGGCTTAAGTTTCGCTTAGCCTCTATTGCTATTGGGGCAGCTAACAATGCCATTGCCCGAGATGGGGTGATGAGCGTGGTGTTTGCCACCCTCGGCGATGTTGAAACTGCTAAACAGATGAATTTAAGCACGCTCTGCAAGAGCGAGGATGGCGAGCAACTAGAGGTGCTGTTTGGTGCAGGTGATGTGGCCGATTGCTCGGCAGTGTTTGATGAGCAATCTCAAAACAAATTGATTGCCTTGCTGAACCGTTTGCCGCATGGTGTGCTTTCATGGAGCAAGGAAGGGCATAAGTTGCCACAAACCTCAATCAACATGGCGAGTGTGAAACAGAGTGAGAGTGGTGTGTGTGTGAAAGTGTCTTATCGCAGTTTTGATAATGCCACCTTGCCACAGATAAGCCAAGATTTAGCTGGCATTGCGGGTGAGTTGGCGTTGGAGGTTAAGGTCTCTGAAGCCTATCCGGCATGGCCGCCTGCCAAGCATAATGAGTTACTTGAGTTGACCGCACCTTTGTATGAAAAGTTGTTCGATAAGGAAGTAAAAATAAAAGCTGTTCATGCGGGGCTTGAGTGTGGCTACTGGGAGATCGTGTCTCCAGGCTTAATCACCATAAGCATTGGTGCTACCATTATGGATCTCCACAGTCCCACTGAGTGCCTAGAGTTAGCTTCAGTTGGCTGGATGGAGCAACTGCTTGAGGCCTTAATGGCTGTGGCTTAGGCAAGCACACAAGCGATGTAATGAGAGGGGGAGTGAAGGAATGTGTAGTGTTGAGTTGTTTAAAGAGATTGCAAAAGTGCCACGACCAAGCAAGCACGAGGGAAAAATTAGAGCCTTTTTGCTAGAGAAAGCTAAGATGTTGGGCTATGCAACGAAAGAAGACCAAGCTGGCAACATTTTGATTCAAGTTCCCGGAGCTGGCACACAGGCTAACAGCCCTTGCATGGTGTTGCAGTCACACATGGATATGGTGTGTGAAAAAACTCCTGAATCTAACATTGATTTTATGAACGATGGTTTAGAGCTGTATGAAGAAGATGGTTTTTTAAAGGCAAAAAACACGACCTTGGGAGCAGATAATGGCATTGGTATAGCGTTAAGTTTTTTTTGTGCACAGCTGAAAAACCACCCACCGCTAGAAATTTTGGTAACCGTTGATGAAGAAGTGGGCATGACTGGGGCGTTAGGTGTGCAGCCGGGCTTTTTCACCGGTCGGCGTTTACTGAATATCGATAGCAGCACTTTTGGCAAAGTAACCACAGGCTGTGCCGGTGGCGATGATAATGTGTTTGATTTACCCGTGAAGTATGAGTATAACTATGTAACCCCTGATTCAGGCCTTGCGTGGCAGGTGAGTGTGGCAGGATTAAAGGGCGGGCATTCAGGACACGACATAAGTAAAGGGCGTGCTTCAGCCACGCAGTTGATGGGTCGCATTTTACAGGCATGGCAACAGGCGGGGCTTAAGTTCCGTTTAGCCTCTATTGCTATTGGGGCAGCTAACAATGCCATTGCCCGAGATGGGGTGATGAGCGTGGTGTTTGCCACCGTAGGTGATGCGCAAACAGCTAAAGAGATGAATTTAAGCTCGCTCTGCAAGAGTGAGGACGGCGAGCCAGTAGCGGTGTTGTTTGGTGCAGGTGATGTGGCCGATTGCTCGGCAGTGTTTGATGAGCAATCTCAAAATAAACTCATTGGATTGTTGAACCGCTTGCCCCAAGGGGTGTTGGCATGGAGTGAAGAGGGACACAATCTGCCTTTAAGTTCGACCAATATATCCAGTGTGAAAAAAACCAAGGAAGGTGTGCGCGTTTTGGTGTCTTATCGCAGTGGTGATAATGCCGTGATACCGCAGATTCGCCAGACATTAGAGAGCATTGCCAAGGGGCTGTCGATAGCGACGCATAATTTGGGTGATTATCCGGCATGGCCTACGCAGGCTGATAATGCCCTGCTTGAAATTATAACACCTTTATATCATAAGCTGTTTGGGAAGGATATTGAGGCACGATCGGTTCATGCGGGGCTTGAGTGTGGCTACTGGGAGATCGTGAGTCCGGGTATGACTATTTTGAGCTTGGGTCCTACCGTTATGGATCTTCATAGCCCAACCGAGCGCCTAGAGCTAGTAACCGTGGGCTGGATGGAGCAACTGCTTGAGGCCATAATGGCTGTGGCCTAAAATGAGGTGCTGGTTTTTCGTACCCGCTCTTTTTCTCACTTTAAATGCTTGTGCGTCCAATCGCTCTATCGGCTTAGGTGCGGTAGTCTCTTTCAATAATTACGACTATCAGGTGGCAGCTAAGCAGTATGCTGAACTGATGGCACACAACCCCACTAATGAGCAAGTGTATAACTTGAGCATAGCTTATCTGGCGACTGGTGAGGCTCATCGGGCACGTCCGTTTTTGTATTATTTACATGAGCAAGATACGCGCAACACAACCGTACTAGAGGCAATAATGTATGCTGAGTTTACTTTAGGTGAGTGGGAACAAGCCCACCGGATGATTGAACGGCTTCAGGCTATTGATCCCTACCGAGTTTCGGCATGGTACTATCAGGCACAGCTGCTTAGTCGGCAACTGCAACACGAGGTTGCGATTGAGCTATTGCTAGCGGTGTATACCCGCAGGGCTGTGCCGCAAGTGGCGCTGGCTTTAGCACAGAACTACGAAGCTGTTGGTAACAAGGCGGAGGCACAAGCGTGGAGTAAATTGGGTAATTTAGTCGCTACCGATGCTGGCACGCCGTTTTAATAGATGCGCATAGCCCAAAGTGTGATTCAACAGATAGAAGAACGCCTAGATGCGGTGGATGTGGTGGGTGCTTACGTTCCTTTAGAGAGGCGTGGTGACAAATGGTGGGGGTGCTGCCCTTTTCACATTGAAAAAACTCCGAGTTTTACCGTGTCGCCTGAGAGGCGTAGCTATTATTGTTTTGGTTGCCAGAAAAGTGGCTCGCTGTTCTCGTTTTATGGGGAGATGGAAGGGCTGAGCTTTGTGGAAACTGTGAAGGCTTTAGCCCAAAAGGTGGGGGTCGACTTAGAGATTGACAGTGCTAGCGTGCAGCAAGAGCAACTGCACAGACGATCGTTACTAGAGCTTTATGAAAAAATTTCGTTTAGTTTTGAGCATTTATTGTGGCATAGCCGACGAGGCAATGAGGCTCTCAAGTATATTTTTCAACGGGGGCTGAGTGAAGAAACCCTGCGATCCTACCGGGTGGGCTATGTGATGGGAGGCTATGAAGAGCTGCACCAATTTTTGTTAAAGCGAGGATACAGCGAAGATTATTTAGCCACTACGGGACTATTTGCAGTAAAAAACCCACGGTATAGCCTATTTCGAGACCGACTGGTGTTTCCCATCACCGATAGCAGTGGTGCGGTTGTGGCTTTTAGTGGGCGAGCTATGCCCGATGCAGGGAGTGGAACTCCTAAGTATATAAATAGTCCCGACACGCCGATTTTTCGCAAACGTGAGATACTTTTTGGGTTAAAGCAGGCTAAAGAAGGGTTTAAAGAGCATAAAAAATTTATACTTTGCGAAGGGGCTGTGGATGTGTGCGCCGTGCATCAAATGGGTTATGGTTATGCGGTGGCTCCGTTGGGGTCGGCATTTAGCATCGAACAGGCTCAGTTGCTGAAAAGATGGTGCAAGCAAGGCGTGCTTTTGATGGATGGGGATGAGGCGGGACAGAAAGCTAGTTTGCGAGCTGCCATTTTGTGCGAACAGCACGAGATAGAGAGCCGTGCAGCCAAGATGCATGAGGGCAAAGACCCCGCAGAGTTGTTGCAACGGGGGCGGGTAGATCTCTTGACAAAAAGTTTAAATAATGCTAATTTTTCCTTTGATTTTTTAACAAATAATGCGATAGAAACGGAGCCAGCAGGAGACCCCGCAGGGATTAAACGAATCTGCTTGACGGTTTTCAGCTATATTAGTGCGGTTTTGTCACCGGTGCGACGAGAAGCCTATTTAAATTTGTTAGCAGGACGGCTGTCTCTATCACCCAGTGCGATAGGGCAGGAATTTGAACTGTTTATGCAACAAAACAAAGGCCGTGCACCTGTGGTGGCAGATGAACCTGAGTTTAGGGATCAAGGTAATGAGCCTCGAATGTTGCCGACGCGTGTCATATCGCCGGATTATGATGCGGTATATGAGCTGTATTGTGCATTTTTATTACACGGGGATCTTTATGCGCAGTGGAAGAATCAGTTGGCTTTTTTAGATTTATCGGCACTGGGATTGAGCGAAGTAGAGAGCTATTTACAGGCTAATGATGATCAAGATGATATTATGACCTTTTTACAGCATGGATTAACCGATAGTAGTGTAAGAGCGATTTTTTTAGATAAAATAGCCACAGCGGTGCACTTTGATAATGATTGGCAGGCACGCGTGCAAATGGCGGTGAGGCGTTTAAGAATTAGAGCGTTAGAGCAGAGCAGAATAGAGGCGATTGAAGAGTTGGCAGCGGCTGAAGAGCAAGCAGTGGGCATAGATATTATAAGCGATCTTCAGCGCGAGGTTCTTTTGATTGATGCGGAGTTGATAGAAATGAAGGCGGATAGCAATGAGTGAGTTAGAAGCACATCCAGCGATAGTGAAACTACTAGAGTATAGCAAGAGCAAAAAAAGCATTACCTATGATGAGCTTAATGAGTTTTTGCCAGACGACTTAGTTTCAGGTAGCAAAATAGATGATGTGTTAGCTCTTTTGGAAGAAAAAGGGGTGCAAGTTAGCGACACACAGGTGGAAGACCTTGTGTTGGATGATGAAATCACCGACGATGAAGAGGTTCACTTAGGTTTGGGTGGTGACGTTAGCGAAGAGTTGCATGACGAAGCGGTCATGAGTAAGGCCCTGGAGAGTCAGAGTAAAAGTAAAAAGAAATTCATTGTGAGCGACTCAGATGGTGGGGCTGATGACCCTATTCGACTTTATCTGCGTGAGATTGGGCGTGAACGATTGTTGACGGCTGACGAAGAGATCTCGCTTTCTCAACAGATGGAAGAAGGTGAAATTCTGATTAAAGAGATGCTGCAACGCAGTGGTGTGTTGTTGTGCGAATTTTATAACTTGGCTACCCACGCCTTTGGGCGTAGTGAAGCAGCGGACGACTTTGCTAACAAAGAAAGTGTTGATATGCTTGCCGAGCGTAGGCGCTTAAATCAATTTTACCGAGATAGCGTCAAACCGCTCTATCCAGCACTGAAGGCTCATATGGATCTAAAGGCCAAGATTTTAAGCACTGGTGGTGATATTTTTACTGATGAAAAATTATTGGCTAGTCGCACCAAGTTGAGCGAAGAGCTAAGTAAAGTGCGCATTCATCAGGAAGAGATTTTTTCTTTTTCTGAAAAGCTTTTAGTTGCGGCTCAGCAAATTAAACGCTGTCGCAAAGAGATCAGTTACATGCAAGCTGAGTTGGCGGTAGACAACATGCGTGATTTGCGAGCCTTGGGTAGAAGTTTAGCCAGTCTGCATGAACGTCAACGCCTTGAGCAGACTTTGGGTATGACGGGTGATGAGATAAAGGAAAAGATTCGCCAGATTCAGGTAACAGAAAAAACTTTACGTGAAATAGAGGTTGAGTTAGAGGATCCTGCTGATCACATTTTGCTGATGAGCGAAGAGGTGCATATTGGGCAAACCATGATGAAGTCGGCTAAGGATCGTTTGACTGAGGCTAACTTGCGTTTGGTGGTGTCTATTGCTAAAAAGTATACTAATCGTGGTTTGCACTTTTTTGATTTGGTGCAGGAAGGGAACATTGGGTTGATTAAAGCCGTGGAAAAGTTTGAGTACCGTAAGGGCTTTAAGTTTTCCACCTACGCCACTTGGTGGATTCGCCAAGCCATTACTCGCTCGATTTCAGATCAGGCACGCACGATTCGTGTGCCAGTGCATATGATTGAGCAAATTAACAAGGTAGTGCGCGAGAGTCGCCAGCTTATGCAGAGCATGGGGCGTGAACCGACCGATGATGAAGTGGCCGATAAGCTTGGTTGGACGGTGGCACGGGTTAAAGCGGTGAAAGGCGTGGCGCGTGAACCGATTAGTTTGGAAACACCGATTGGCGAAGAAGAGGACAGTTTGTTAGGAGACTTTATTGATGATAAAGATGCTGAAAATCCGGCGCAACAAACATCGTTTCGCATTTTGCAGTCGGAATTGCGTGACGTGCTTGGGGCATTGAATGTGCGCGAACGTGAAGTGCTTAAGATGCGTTTTGGGCTTGAGGATGGCTACTCTTTAACACTAGAAGAGGTTGGGTTGTATTTTAATGTAACACGTGAACGTATTCGGCAGATTGAGGCTAAGGCGTTGAGGCGGTTACGACATCCACGTCGGAGCAAACGGCTTAAAGAATTTTTAGAGAACTAGGCAGTGTTTTTTGGGGATAAGTGAGTAACAAGAGGAGAGAGTATGCAGGATGTGTTTGATCGGTTGCAACAGTTGCAGGGTGTGTTAGCACAAAAATATCAAATTGAGCGAAACTTAGAAGAGTTGCCCAAACGAATGAGCACTCAAGTGGAAGTGTTGGCACGATTGGCCAAAAGTCGCGAAGAGAAGGCAGACGTGGTGGCTAGCCTAAAAAGTGCTGTGGGGGTGTTACGCATTCAGCTTTCTGAGGTTCAGGATGTGCGTGAACATGCGGAAAAGCGCATGGAGGGAGTAAAGACTCAACGTGAGTTTGAGGCCTTAGAGAAAGAAACCAATGATGCCGCTAATGAAGAAGAGCGCATTCGTAAGGCATTGCGCAAGCAAGATGCCGAACTGGCGACTGCACAGGCACTTTTAACCGCTGATGAAGAATTGATTGTGGAGCAAGAGGCGGATTTGGCTGAGGCAAACCGTCGCATTGAAGAAGAAAGTGGGCAAGAGCAGGCGCACTTGGAGGCGTTAATAGCCGAAGAGAACAGCTTAACCCCTGAAATGGATGTTCCCTTATTGTTTAAGTTTTCTAACATCATTCGCAATAAGGCCGGATTGGGCATTGTGGGTGTACGTTCTGGAGTGTGTTCTGGATGTCATATTGTGTTGCCTGCCCCGTTTGTGAACCAAGTGCGTCAAGCCTTGCAGGTTGAGTTTTGCCCTTATTGCAGCCGTGTGCTGTTTTTTGAGGAAGACGGTGGTGAAGAGTTCTTTACTGGCTATATGGACATGGATGATATGGGGGGATTGATTGATTTGGTAGATGAAGATGACTACGAAGAGGAAGAACCGCCATTGATTGACGATGAAATGGCAGGAGATTACGAGGACAATTAGCAGTAAAATTAATAGGTAGATTCTGGCTGTCGCTGTGCCACATTGACGTGTGGCATAGAGGAAAGTCCGGGCTCCATAGGGAACAACGCTTGTTAACAACTTGGCACTGCTGGTAAAAGGCGGTGACGGAAAGTGCCACAGAAAATAAACCGCATCAAGAGGTAACTGTTGATGTAAGGGTGAAAAGGCGGTGTAAGAGACCACCGCACGTTTGGCAACAAACGTGGCAGGGTAAACCCCGTTGGGAGCAAAGTCAAGCAGTAGGGGAGCGTCCCGCTCTTAACCTTACGGGTAGACTGCAAGGAAACCCTCTTGGTAACAAGGGGCGTGAGATAGATGGCAGCCTTACACAGAACCCGGCTTACAGAGTCTACCTTTTTTTAAAACCGCTAATTTAACGAGGTGATCGCATGCAAAGAAAGCATAAACGCAAACGGGCTGAGTATGGTAAATGGCTAGTTTTAGGGTTAGCGTTACTGTTACTGGGCGGGCTGTTCTGGCAAGGACCTCCTTTGGTACGGACGTTACTGAGTAACCACCAAGAAAAAGTTGATCTTGTGGCGGTGATGAACTCAGGTGATTATCTGCGTGTTTTGGCTTTAAGTGAGGTGCAGCTTAAAGAAAACCCCCTAGATAGCGAAGCCTTAGCTTTTGCTGGGTTTGCCTCATATTATTTAGGGATTTATAGCGCCATTCCCAATGAAAAAAGCAGCTATCTTAATCAAGCAGTATACTATTTACGCACATCGTTGAATGTGGATGACCAAGGCACTTACAGCACAGAGGCACTTTATATTTTGGGAAAGGCGTATCATCTGTTGGGTGATTCGTATGCCAACCTCGTGGTGAGTTCCCTTTCGCAGGCGCTCAGCCGTGGCTACCGCGGTCCTGAAATAAATGAATATTTAGGTATGGCCTACATTCGGCTGGGTGAATACAACAAAGGAATCGATTACTTTTTAGCTGCGATGTCTGGCGAAAGGAATAGCACATTTTATTATACCTTGGGTCAGGCTTACGGATTGGGAGGAGAGTGGGCTAAGGCTGAGGAATATTATCAACTGGTGCTAGATCAGGGAGCAGATGACAACCTTAAAGATCAGGCTCAGCTGGCTTTGGCAGAGCTATATTATGAATCTGGGAGGTTAGATGAGGCTAGAGAGCTTTTTTTAACCATGCTAACGAAATACCCCAATAATGGGCATGCACATTTCATTTTAGGTAAAGTGTATTATGCCGAAAAAAAGCTAAGTTTGGCAACAACACAGTGGCAGAGAGCCTTGCGTTTGAATCCTCAAAATAGTGAGGCGTTTGCGTTGGTGTATGGCAGTTAGCACATTTCGTTTTAATAGTTGAATTTTTCCGAGGCTAAGCACTTCCCAAAGGTGCTATAAAAGCTTAATATGGATGTTTAAGATGACACACAGTCATGAAAGGCGAGCAATCGCTTGGATAAAGAGCATTGTGATGGTATAGGGAGAAAAGAGTGTTATGGCTTTGTTTAATTTATCAACAGATATAGGCATGGATTTAGGAACATGTAACACGCTTATTTATGTGCGTGGCAAAGGTATCGTGGTCGATGAGCCATCTGTAGTGGCCGTAGAAAGAGGTACTAACCAGATTCGTGCCGTGGGTACTGAAGCAAAACGCATGTTGCAACGAACCCCCGACAACATCACTGCCATTAGGCCCCTGCGCGATGGGGTGATTAGTGACCTGCAGATAACTGAAAAAATGATTAGCTATTTCATTCGCAAAGTGGTTTCTCACTCTTTTTTACTCAAACCGCGCATGATTATTGGTGTGCCATCCTGCATCACTGAAGTGGAAGAGCAAGCGGTGTATGAAAGTGCCTACAAAGCAGGAGGTGGTTTTGTTCGTGTTAAACATGAAAGCTTATTGGCTGCTATTGGGGCCAATATTCCTATTTTTGAACCAGCTGGACATATGATTTGTGATATTGGTGGGGGTACTACCGAAATTTCGGTTATTTCTTTAGGGGGCATGGTCGTAAGCAATGCCATCCGTTTGGGTGGCGATGAGTTTGATGAGGCGATTATTAAGCATGTGCGCAATGTGCATAATGTGAAAATTGGTAGTCAAACAGCTGAGGATCTAAAAATTAAGATAGGTAATGCATCGCCTGATGAAAAGATTGAAAAGCTAGAGATTAAAGGAACGGATGCCATCACTGGCTTGCCTAAGCGCCTTGAGATTGACTCAGTTGAGGTGCGTGAAGCGTTACAAGAACCGATTAATGTGATTATTGAAGAGGTAAAACGCACGCTAGGGCAAACGCCTCCTGAGCTGGCAGCTGATATTTTGGAGCGTGGTATCGTAATGACTGGTGGTGGTTCTAACTTGAAAGGTTTGTATAAGTTGCTAGCCAAAGAGACCGGTGTACCGGTTATTTTGGCGGAGAATCCTTTGCTTTGTGTGGTGTTAGGAGCCGGTAAGTATTTTGATTACATAGGAAAGAATGATAAGCACAATATTTATGATAGCACGCGTGGGTAGGGGTTAGCCGACGGTTATGCGAGGCATTTTTAATAAACAAAATATAGGGTTCATGATCTTTGCCTTGTTCTCCTTTTTTATGGTTACGCTGACGCGTGAAGGGGGGCAACGTATGCTAGCTGAGGCTGGGACTACTGCGGTGGGCAATGTGCAGTATGTTTTAGGCAACATTTTCTTTGGTGTGCGCAGTGCAGTGAGGTCGGTCGGTGAGGTAGTGAGTCTGCGTCAAAAAAATGCTGAGCTAGAACAGCAGTTGCAGAGTTATCGCGGGTATGAGCGATTAATGAGTCGTTTACGCACTGAAAATGAAGAGTTCCGCTTGCTATTAGCCCAGCAAAGTGATGCGGACTACCAAACCACGGCTGCTAAAATTATTGCCAAAGATCCCTCTAACTTTTTCACTTATCTAGTCTTAAATAAAGGAAGCCATAATGGTATTGAACCTGATATGGCGGTGGTGGCGTTTAACCCCGATCGTGGTATGTATGGCTTGGTGGGGCGCGTTGTGAGTGTCAGTGATAGAACCAGTATGGTCCTGCCGGTTTTTAATGAAAAAATGTTTGTAGCAGCACGGCTAGAGAACAGTCGCTATGAAGGATTGATTGAGGGCGGAGATGGGTTGCAACCCGGGCAATTACTATTTAACTATGTGTCTCGGAGCGCCTTAAGTAACCTAAAGATAGGTGATTTAGTGGTAACTGGGGGGGTAAGCAACCCCGTCGGAGTCGGTTTCAAGCGGCGCATTCCGTCAGGCATTTATGTGGGTGAGGTTGATCAAGTGATTGATACGGTGAGCAACACATCGTTGCAATTGGTTTTAAAAAGCGTAATTGATTTCTCTAAAGTAGAATATCTTTTTATTGTGCATAGTGATACTAACGATAAGTATTCTTCCACTAGTGAGGAGGAGTAGCGTATGGGGCGATTCATTATCATGCTGTTTGTGGTGATTTTGTTCACCTTTTTGCAAAGTGTGTTACTGGCGGTTATTCCCATGGGTTCATGGCACACTTTACCGGATTTACCACTGATTATGATGGTCTTTTTTTCTATTGAGTTTGGTCGATCGGTGGCACAGAGTGCTGGTTGGTTTAGTGGCTTGGTGGTGGATTTAGTTGCTGGTGCGCCGCTGGGATTTTATGCCTTGTTGCAGCTGTGTCTGGGGGCAGGCTTTGGGACGTTACGAGAACGCTTTCGTATTCAGTCTATAATGGTTGCTATGACGATTATTTCGGTAGCCACAGTGCTAAAGCAAGGGTTACTGGTGATGCTGACCAGGGTTTTTAATCTGTATGATTTGCCTTTGGCACAGGTTTCTGTGCTATCACAGCACGTTTTTCTGGTGGTATTGCTGAATGCTGCGATGGCAGTGCCTGTGTTCTTTTTCATGAGGTGGGCTATGCCTCGGTTGAGTACGCTTATTCGCATGGAAAGGAGACGTTAAATGAGTGGGGGCAACTCGGTAGAGCGGTGGCGATTGTGGGTGTTACTGATTCTGGTCGCAGTATTGTTATTTGTCTTTTGGTTAAAAATATTCAACTTACAAATTAGTCAAGGATTAGAGTTTTTAGAAAAAGCTAACAGAATCTCTTTGCAAACACGCACGGTACCTGCCCAGCGTGGTATTATTTATGATAGGAATGGGGAGCCGTTGGTTTTTCACGAGGACTTGTTTGCTATTCACATTACTCCTAGTGAGGTAAGGCGGGATGAATTAGAAGAGGTGAAGGAGCGTTTAGGCGAACTGCTAAAGCTGAGCAATGGGGTGCTTAACCGTCGTGTGCCAAAAGGCTCTCGAGGATCCACTCCGCTTGAGGTAAAGGATGGTGTGCCGTTTCAGGTGATGGCATACATTGCCGAAAATAAAGAGCTTTTCCCCAGTGTGAGTTGGGAGGGGCGTGCTAAACGAGTTTATAGTGATGAGGCCTCTATCGCCCATGTGTTGGGCTATGTATCTGAGATTAGTGGTGATGAATTGCAATTTTTGTATAATGAGGGCTACAGGGCAGGCGACAAAATAGGCAAAGCTGGCATTGAGCGGCAGTATGACAGCTTGTTGCGTGGCAAGACCGGGCAACAGTTTTTTACGGTGGATGCCCGTGGTGGACGAGTGGGTGAGCAGGTTGAGAGTTTTGTACCCCCTATGAATGGGGCGGATCTGTATCTCACTATCGACATGAACGTGCAGCGCTTGGCTAGTGATGCTTTAGGTGATCGTCGTGGATCGGTAGTGGTCATGAAACCAGCTACGGGTGAGATTATCGCTATGGTGAGCAAGCCAGTGTTCAATGCGAATACGTTTGATAGTCGTGGTCCTGACAGTTTGGGCTCGCAAATTTTAAACCCTAGTTTTCCCTTTATTAACCGCACCATTTCGGCGGTTTATCCAGCTGCGTCGTTGTTTAAAATCATCACCGAGACGGCAATTTTAGAGAACAATTCGGTCTCACCTGAGCGTACGGTGTTTTGCCCTGGCTACATTGAAGTACGCAGTCAGCGTTACTATTGCCATAATAAGAGTGGGCATGGTCATCAAAACTTGCGTGATGCCTTGGCGAATAGTTGCAACGTGTATTTTTGGACTATTGCCAAGGATTTTGTGGGTAAAGATAAACTTGGGCGTGCTGATCCGATTCGTATTGCCGAGCAAGCGCGAGATTTTGGGCTGGGTATGATAACTGAAATTGATTTACCTGGGGAAAAAGAAGGGCTTATTCCGGACAAAGACTGGAAGGAAGATACCTATAATAGTTTGTGGGCAGGTGGAGACACCATGAACATGGCGATTGGGCAAGGTTTTGTGCTGGTTACGCCTTTGCAAATGGCAAATGTGGCGTCGATGGTAACCAACAAGGGAATCATCTATCGACCTCATGTGTTGCGTGAGGTTAGAGATCGGGGAAGAATGACGGTGGAACGGCGATTACCCGAGGTGTTGCACACCGCCTCTATCTCTGAGGCAACATGGCAGCGGCTGGGTGAAGATTTACGATACACCGTAACCAATGGCACAGGCTGGGTGCTCACTCGTACTCGACCGGTAGCTGGCAAAACAGGTACAGGTGAGATAGGAGTTGAAGGACAGTATCATGACTGGTTTTTAGCTTATGCCCCTTATGGGGAGGATGCTGACCCTGAGGATAAAATTGTGGTGGTGGTACAAATTGAGCCGAGTGGTTTACGGCATCAGTGGTGGAGTTCTAAAATAGCCGATCATATTATACAGGGTTACTATGCCCAGCAAACCTACAAAGAAGTGATAGGCACCTTAAGGCCGTGGTATTTGGACTGGCGAGCGATCAGTGGTTTCATGATTGAGCGTGTGAACTCGGCAAATCTTATTGATTACAGTACTTTTCCCATTATTTCGGAGATAGCACTTGATGAGTAATTTCGGAATGTTACGCGGCTTAATAAAGCGTATCGATTTTTTCATATTTTTACCCATGATGGTATTACTGAGCTTTAGCGTGGTATTCATTTACTCAGCTGGAGTCAACTCCCAAGGTGTTTCGGTAAGTAACGAATGGATCAAGCAGTTGATATGGCTGGGCACTGGGCTGGTGTTTTATTTTTTTCTGGCTTTGTTCGATTACAATCGCCTGAGAGACTGGACCGCTTTAGTGTACATAGGTAGTCTCATTTTGTTGATGTTAGTTTTAGTGGTTGGGCAAAAAATATCAGGGGCTCGATCGTGGTTGGGCATCGGTCCTTTAGGTGTGCAACCTGGCGAATTTGCCAAGGTTACCACCATTATGGCGTTAGCAGTATTTTTTAGTAGCCGAGGACGAGCGATACGGCGACCCAAAGAGTTGCTTGTGGCATGGTTTTTAGTGGTAACCCCCATGGCTTTAATTTTTTTGCAACCAGATCTGGGAACCGCCTTAGTGTTTTTAGGTATCTTTTTTCTTGTGTGCTACATTGCGGGGGTTAATGCAGCTTTGTTGTTCTTTTTTGTGCTGATGGGGATCTTGCTAGTTTTGGTTCTTTTGTTGCCTATTTACCATGACTTGATTGAGCAACGTGATAGCTGGCTGGGTGTGGTACTAACAGAGCCCTACTGGTTGATACGTGTTCTCATAGCTAGTGGTATTATTTTGGCCTTAGCATTGGTAGGGCTGTTAGCATTTAAAAAGCTAAGCTATGCCTTTGTGGCATACGTGACCACGGCGTTTGCGATAGCTATTGGGATTGCTTGGGTGGCACATTTAAAATTAAAACCCTTTCAATGGAGTCGCCTTAAAGTTTTTATAGATCCTAATATTGACCCACGGGGAGCCGGATGGCATATTTTACAGTCGCTTACTGCCATTGGGGCTGGTGGATACAGGGGGCGTGGCTATTTGCAGGGTTCCCACTCACACAACCGCTACCTACCAGAGCAAAGTACTGACTTCATTTTTTCTATTATTTTAGAGGAGACAGGTTTTGTTGGAGCCACGGTGTTGTTGCTTTGTTATGGATTGATTTTCACACGGCTGGTGGTTCTTATGACTCGGTCGCATGATCGATTTGGAACCTTACTTTGTGCTGGGGGCTTTGGGTTGTTTATGGTCCATGTGTTTGTGAATGTGGGTATGGTGATAGGTTTAGTGCCCATTACTGGAATTCCGTTACTTTTGCTGTCATACGGGGGCTCTTCGGTATGGACAAGCATGGCAATGTTGGGTATTGTAACAAGTGTTAGTGTTCGTAGCTACAAATAAGGGAGAGATTAACGAGTGATTATAGCGATTGATGGACCTGCTAGTAGTGGAAAGAGTGCTGTGGCAACGATGATTGCCGAGAAAAAGGGATTTTTTTTGTTAAACTCAGGATTATTTTATCGAGCGATCACTTGGGCGTTGTTAAAGCACGGTAGCGAACTTACCGAAAATATGGCAGTGGCACTGGCGAAACGGGCAATAATCACCCTGCAAGAGGGGCGTATGTTCTTGGACGGTGAGGATGTGAGTACACTTTTACATAGTGATGAAGTGGATAAAACGGTGGCTAAAGTATCATCGTTTGCTCATTTACGCACAGAAATCAATCATAAAATGGTTGGTTTGTGTGTCAATTTGAATGTGGTCTGTGAGGGCCGAGACATGACTACGGTGGTTTTTCCCCATGCAGAAGTGAAGATTTACCTTGATGCAACGGCACAAGCCCGCTCTGAGAGGAGATTTAATCAAGGATATAGTGAAATGAGCCTTGACGAAATCACAAAAAGTATTCAGAATAGAGACGAAATAGATAAGAATAAGGTGGTGGGTGCTTTGAAGATTGCACCTGACGCGTTGTATATCGACTCATCGGATATGACTTTAATAGATGTTTATCAGCAGATAATAGATAAGATGGAAGAAGTACAGAAATAGGAGCAGTTGGAATCATGGCAGAGAAAGAAGCACCCCAGCAGACTGAGTTTGAAAAGCAGTTAATGGCTGTCAGCACCCTCAAGGCAGGGGATACGGTTAAAGGGACTGTGGTTGAAATCAACAAAGAATCAGTCTATTTGGATTTAGGATTAAAAAGCGAAGCGGAAGTGCCGCTGAGTGATTTTAGTGAGCCTCCTAAGTTGGGTGATCTGGTATTGGTTCTGATTGAGAATCTCGAAGGTCGTCAGGGTAAGCCGGTTGTTTGTAAGAGAAAAGCAGATAGCAAAAAATTGAGCAATCACTTGCGTGAAGCCCACGAGGCTAAAACTCCCGTGCCAGGCGTGATTAAGCGTGTTATTAATGGTGGTTTTGATGTGGATCTGGGATCGGATGTTATAGCCTTTCTTCCTACCTCAAAAGCCGATGTGCATCGTGTAGAAGAACCACAGAAGTATGTGGGTCTTACGGGCGATTTCTTGATTGATCGTTTACGCGATGGCAATAATGGTAAGCTAAATGTAGTGGTAACCCGCCGTGAGCTGTTGATGGCTCAGTATGAAGTAGCCCGTGATGAGTTTTTTCAAACAAAAAATGTGGGTGATGTGGTAAAGGGAACGGTAAAAAGCTTTACCAGTTTTGGTGCGTTTATCGATTTAGGCGGTTTTGATGGTTTGTTACACTTGAATGACATGAGTTGGGGACATGCGACTCGTCCACGTGACTATGTGAAAAAAGATCAAGAACTTGAGCTAAAAGTGGCACGCCTTGATCCGGAAAACAAGCGCATTAACTTAAGCCTTAAGCACTTTATTGATGACCCATGGGTGGGTTTTGAAGAGCGTTATGGCATTAATGACATTGTGAAGGGTAAAGTGACCAAGCTGACTGATTTTGGTGCCTTTGTGGAGCTGGAAGAGGGCATTGAGGGTCTGGTGCATATTTCTGACCTGTCTTGGGTTAAGCGAGTTAAGCATCCAAAAGAAGTTCTTAACATTGGTGATGAAGTGGAAGTGGCTGTTTTGGGCTATGACACGGAAGCTGAGCGTATCTCTTTAGGGCTAAAACACGCTCTTGAGAACCCTTGGAACGAGATTGCGGAGAAATATCCAGTGGGTACCAAGTTGACTCGTGCCATCAAAAAAGTGACCAATGTGGGTGCTTTTGTGGAGCTAGAAGACGGTATTGACGGATTCCTCCATGTGGAAGACATTTCGTGGGTTAAGCGTTTGCGTTCAGCTCAGTCGCAACTTAAAGAGGGTGAAGAGATAGAGGTGGTGGTGTTGGGGGTATCTCCTGACGAACACCGCATCAACTTGGGCGTTAAGCAGTTGTCTGCGGATCCTTGGGATGAGTTGGCTGGCTACTTTAAGCGTGGCGAACCACTAGACGGCGAGGTGATTAGTAAAACAGACTTTGGTGTGTTCGTGCGTGTGCTTGGTGGAATTGATGGCTTGATTCACAAGACACAGCTTTCTGATGATCGTAATATGGATCCAGAAGTGGCTTTGCAAGAGGTGGAAGTGGGTAGCACCCTAAAAGCGCTTATTGTGGAGTTGAATGCGGAGAAACGCCGTTTGGCTCTTTCGGTTCGTGATTTAACACGAAAGGAAAGTCGTCAAGAGATGAATCGCTATATATCGGGCAACGATGATGACGATGCAAACTCGGGAATGACTTTGGGTGATTTTTTTCAAAAAGACTAAATTAAAGGGTTAGGAGCAACGAAGCAATGAATACAGGGCGAAAACAGGCAAAATCCATGCGAATATCATTATTTGTGAGTTTACTAGTGGCTGCGTTTGCCTTGGTCATTGCTTCGATTGTTATCACTCGTCAGTGGGCTAGCTACAAAGAGAGTCAAGTGGCTGAGATAGACGCTGTATTGCACAGCTATGAGCAGTGGCAAATTACTGCCCCCTTTGGTCTTGATAATGAGGCGTTGGCGGTGTTTGTTGCTCATCGCTCTGCTCTTGAGGCTTTAAAAGCCAGCAGAGTGAAATATGTCAGCATATCGGCTGCTAAGTTGTTGGGTGATGTAGCTTTTTACAGTGGAGACTATGCTGGTGCACAGGCGCACTATGAAACTGTAGCTCGGAATAAGACTCATTTTCTTGCGGGGGTTTCGGCTCTGAACGTGGCAAGCATGATTAATCTCTTAGAGGGAGAAGAAGCCGCCCAAAAGCAATATGAACTGGTTGCCTCTCGTTTTAGTGGGTCGGTGCGTTATGAGGCGCTGTTAAATGTGGCTTTGCTTTTGGAGAGTAGCGATCCTGCTAAAGCCAGGCAGATATATGGTGAAATTGTAGCCGATTTGAACGATGACAGCGTTTGGCGCATGATAGCTCAAAATCGGATGGTTTTGATAGCTTAATCTGTTATATCCATGCACAAGATCCGTACACCCCAACAGAGAAAGTCACTTTTTATGAAAAAGATAGGCACTCTGATGGGTTTTTTCTTTCTCTGGTCATGTGGTTTACCTAGCCTAGATAGTGTTGTGCCCGAGGCATCAGGTATCAGCGTGAATGGAGACTATGTCTCCTTTGTTTTAACTGAGAGCAGCGGTTTTTTTCTGCACTACCGCTTTTATCCAGGTGGTGTTACAGTAGAGACAAATTTTAGTAATATAGCCAGCGTTGGGGAAGATGCTATTTTTGCCGCTTTAGGTCATCACAAGGCTTATGCTCCTCCAGCCTCGGCTCGTCGGCGTTTCATTTGGCAACCTAGTGCCACTGATGTGGCTCCCTATAGTGTGATACTAAAAATGAACGATGGCTACTTAGAGGTACGTGATAATGCTTCACAGCTTATTTTTACAGAACACTTATTTCGCAACACTCCACCCAACCTATTAGAATTTAAAGACTTTCAGTCCAGAGACCGAGATATGCCACCAAATGTGGGATCTACGGCAGAATTAGCATGGGCGGTGATGAATACACGGCTAGATCCCACCATATTTGTGCTAAATCTTTCTCATGCTACATATTTAGGCCATGTTAATGGTGTTACTGTTAGTTAAGGCAACCCATAGATTTTGTCTCCCACATTGATGTCAAGCAGCTCAAACTGCCCTTGATTCAGTTCTAAAGCATACTTTGCTGGGCGTTTACTGGGAACAGAGGTCCGATCTCGTGGTTGCATATCATAAATCTCCTGAATGGTTCCGGTGGCATCAATATAAGCAATAGAGAGGGGTATAAGGGTGTTAGCCATCCAAAAACTTATCAATTGTTCTTTATCATACACAAAAAGCATGCCTTCCAGCGGTTTCATGTTCGTTCGGTGCATCAATCCTAAACGCTGGCTCTCTGGGGTGTCTGCCAACTCTACCTGAAATGTTATGCCGTTTATGGTGAGCGGATGTGTGTTGTAGGTGGATTTACGGCAACTGACCAAGGAGAAAATAAAAAAACACGACAACAATGGGCGGGATAGATGCTTCATTAAAATTTCCTTTATTTTAAGAGTAGGAGGAAGTAAAGCCTAAAGGCTAGCTAAAAAGTCATCACGACTCATGATTCGTGCACCTTGACTCGCTGAACCATTGTCACGCAACGCATTTAAAACATTTAAATCAAGATATTTGATAATGAGGGGACGCTCTAAAGACAGTTGAACAGAGTCGTTAGACCAAAAGGCCCGTTCAGGGCTTAGATCCGTTACCTCTCCATACTGTTCTTGCAATCGGGTGAAAAGGGTGAAATAATCGAGACGTTGGGGGTTCATTAGCAGGGTGATGGCATACAGCTTATCATCGGCAAAGGCAAAAAATGCCCGCCTGATAAAGACCATGCCAGCGGTTTCGATGACTGATCGATCTGGGCTTTCTTTCATTGTAACGTCCGGTTGCCCACGGTAGTTAAAGTTACCATCATTTTTCAGAGCTTCAGAGACCTCCTCAAAACTCATACCAAGGGTAATGGAGCTGAATCCTGTGGGCAGTGTAGCTACATTTTGTTCTTCTTGAGCCTGTAGAGGTAAAAAGAGGAGAATCATAAGAAGGATATACTTAGACAAGGGTTACAGTCTCCACCATATAACGGACATTAATGCTATTGTTAGCACTTTTTTCATAGCGTCGAATCACAAATATCAGATATTTCTCTGAATTTGAGCTTATAATTCGGTCAATTTCGTAGCTAATCACTGCTGAGCGAATGATTTTGGGATGCCCCACAACATAGGATTTTGTTTCGCCCCCTTTTTTAGTTATTAAATCAATGAAAAAAGAAGTTCCTTCCCCCTTGTTGTGTGTAGCTTGCTCTAGGGTGATGGTGTATTCACGCCCGGCTTGAAAGTCTCTAAATTGCAGAGTACGATCAAGGGATGTCGGGGTGGCTTCGTGAATGGTGGAACTTTCTTGCATAATGGAACGCGCATAGATAAGGCGACCACGATTGATAAAGTTGATTTTGTGCTGTTTCCGTTGGGGAGCCAGACGTTCGAGTAACTCAAAAAGAGTGCCATCAAGGGTGTCGCCGGGTTCAGGCCATACAGAATGGGTAAGTTCATGTAACCCTCCCGCAAGGTAGGAGTTAGTGGTTACATCTACAAACATCACTTGTGCGTAAGTTTTACCAGTCTCTTCGTTAAATCCATACTGACCAAAGAGAAAACGTTTGTTGTTGTCGCTAAAGCCTAGGTTCACAAAGACAGCCACATCACCAGCAAATAGCGGTGTGAGACCAGATAAGCTGATGACAAGTAACCAAACCAAGTGTATTTTCATCTGTCCTCCCCGTTCTTATTATAAAATGTCGGCATTTTCTTGCCAGTTCTAAATAGCATTGTCTCTGGTTGAATGCGATGATCGTTGCTATTATCGTGCAAATGAGCTAAACTGAAACGAAGAGATTGCGATGAAAGATTTAACCCCAAGACAGCAGGAAGTAGTGGAATTTATCCGCTCTCATATAGAAGCGAAATACTACCCCCCTACCTTTCGTGAAGTCGCCGATCACTTTGCTATCTCGATCCGAGGGGTTAGTGATCATATTGTGGCTCTTAAAAAAAAAGGTGTTCTAACCTATAAACCCGGCACAGCTCGCACTCTTGAATTGGCTGAGGCTGTAACGGAGGCAAGAGGTAGTATCAATGTGCCCGTGCTGAGAAACATGACAGAACAGGCTGTGAGACAACTTTTTGATGACTACAGAGGGGAAACAATCGCAGTTCCGACCTTTTTATTACAGGGTGAAAGCCGATGTTTTGTGGTGCGCATGGGCTTTCCTCCCTTGCCAGATCTTTGTTTGTTAGAGGGTGATTTTTTGATATTCAGTGGCACCCCTCTAGTAAAAGACAAACAAGTTGTGCTGGCGCTACTGCAGGATGGTTATGGGGTGCGTCAATATTTTGATGAAGGACACCGTATTCGTTTGGGTATGGGCGGTTCGCTGGTTCATGCGTGCTACGTTGATAAGGTCGCCATTGCAGGCGTTTTGATAGGAGTGATGAGGGTTTATGAAAAACAACACACATGAGAAATCCATTCACCTTCTTTTGGGTAGCGAGATGGGTGAAAAAGAGCGATTCATTGCCCAGTTGCGAAGCAATGCCGAGGCGAAGTACGGGGCATGTGAGTTTTACAAGTTTTATGCACACGAACTTGATATGGGCGAGCTATGCCTCACCCTCATGACCCCTGCCTTGTTTGCCGGCACCCCCTTTGTGGTATTAGCTCATTTAGAGTCTTTAAAAAAAGCCGATCTTAATACCCTTCTAGGGGCTTTGGCTCATTTACCTGAAGAAGCAGTGCTGGTTTGCGTCAGCGATGAAGAGATCCCCCCACGTATTGATAAACGCCTTGAAGAACTCATTCCTTCCAAAAATAAGCGCTCCTTTAAAAAGCTTAGCACCCAGCAGCTGGTCAGTTATGTTCAACACAGCTTTGAAAAGGTGCATTACCGCTGTGATGACGATGTGCCATTGTTGTTGCTTGATTTGGTGGACGGCGATACGCAAGCCCTTGATAAAGCTATTAAGGCACTGCTAGAAGCTAATGTGGAAATTAAAGAAATCTCTGTGGCAGCCGTGGAAGAGCTGATTGATCACAATAAGGAAGAAAGTGCCCAAACCCTATTTAAGCGGCTGTCGCAACGCGATTTGTCAGGAGCTCTAGAGGTGGCATTGCAGTTGTCTTATAGTAAAGAAGGGCTAGGGGTGCAGACCATGCAGGTGCTGCAGTGGCATTTTAGAACCCTGCTTGACGTGAAAGAGCGGGTTAAAGGTGGTGAAGGCTTAAGCACTGCATTACGCAATGCTCGCCTATTTTATGACCGTGCAGACCTATTCAGAGAGGCGACCGAGCGTTTTAGCTTAGCCGAGGTTCAACATATTTTGGGTTTTAGCTCGCGATATGACTTAGCCCTGCGTGCTAGTAAAAAAGAGATGACTATGCCTCTTATTGCTAGTTATGCCGTAGCGGTGTGCAAAGATCGTCCACCGTTGGTGTAACTTTAAAAATCGTTTTATGAATATGACAATAGGGTTGTGCGTGGTTTTTTTGGTAGTAGTTCTGGTGGTAAGCTTCAGCCGTATAAAAGGGGTCAGCTGGGCTTAGCGTGGTCGCGATGGTGTATCCCCTATTGGTGAGATCGGCTATAATATTGAGGCTTAGCTGTTGTTCATCTGGGGTTTGGTAAAAAATAACACTTAAGTATTGATCGCCTAAATCCGGCCCTTGCCCATTGGTTTGCTCAAAGTTGTGTATCTCAAAAAAAAACTGTGCAAGGGCTTTATAATCGATAATACAGGGGTTGTAAACCACTTTAACCACCTCTTTGTGGAGGGTGTCTCCTTTACACACCGCTACATAGTGCGCCTGTTCTGCAGCTCCTCCCATGTAACCCACGCTGGTGGACAGCACGCCATTTAACTGAGTAAATAAGGCTTGGCTACCCAAAAACAACCGCAAGCAAAAAAAGCTTCTTTCTTCATATAGCCATTATAGCACCACCATAAATAAAAAACCACCACCTCCGCAGGAGAGTGAGTCAATGTTACAGAATCAATTCAGATGGCATCACTTCCAACTTAGATCATAACTGCTGGCATGAAACTTTATGGGTTCTTCTAAGCCATTTATTACTCGTTCAAAGAAAAAGCGTGCCAATTCATGTTCCGATAGATTCCGTTGATCCAGTGTCATGCCTACTTGAAGGCGACTTTGAGGAGACACCGCCCTAAAGGGATGAGACGACAAAGGCACCCGAGGAGGTAAAGCCAAGGTTCCTAAGTGCTTTTTATCGTCTAAACGAAAGGTGATGCCCGTTAGTGTGCGGGAGGGGTCTAAGTTTGTTATATCAAACAGTACTTCTATGACAGCACCAGACAGGACGATGCTGCTAACCCATTCTAGCTCAAGAAAAGAACCTATTTCATTGGGTTTATTGGCTGCTTTTACACAAGAGGCGAATATAGTAATCATTAAAGTCATCAGTAGCCATACTGATATTTTTTGGCGATTCATAGCTTCTCCACAACCCTCTTGATGGTTAGATAATATTTACTATTAGTATGCTATGAGCCATTGCGAAAAATGTCAAGTACTTTTACTCAAAAATCCACCCTACCTAGGAATTTTGTATATTATTTCATTTGACCCCTTGACGAGAGGAAAAAAAAAGTGTACAGTATAATCAATACGGGTCGTCGCCTAGTGGCTATGGCGCCTGCTTTGGGAGCAGGATATCGCAGGTTCGAGTCCTGCCGGCCCGAAATAAAAACCCACTAAGTTTATCACTTGGTGGGTTTTTTATGGACGTTTTCGGTTTATGTACCAAGAAAACACTACCAAGTGGCAGAAGATAAAGTAAGACCACCGCACTGAATAGTGCGGATAGCATTGTTTTGAAACATACATTATTTTTTAAGCGTTCGAGTTAAGGCTGTAAAAGGCTCACATTTTTCGCTTAAAAATGGGTTTTTCTCTACCCCTGAAAGATTTAGACCAACCATCCGATTAGAGGGTTATCTAACGATTGCATCGGCACACTCCTCGTGGCAGGTGAATTGTCTTTAGTAGGTGGTTTTACCTTTGCCTCAAACTTTCATGAACCTAAAGAAAATGTCAAAAAACTTATCAAAAGTAAAAATAGACTCTTTTTCATCCTAGTCTTCCCTATTATCGTAGAGTTTCAAGGGCAGCGCAACGTGTTGCTGATGGCTATTTTTGTTGTGGCAGTTTTCTGCACTATAAGTTCATTATCTCACGGGTTATAGTAGCTGTCAATAAATAAAAAATATATAAATTTTTAAATTAAAATATACATTGAGATAGTATAAAATAGAGTAATCTTTAATTTGATATAATAATTATATACTGATGTTGCATGAAAATGAATAGCAGCGGTGGATATAAAAGACAACCACCCTGAATTAATGGGTGGTTGTGGCAAGAAATAATATCTTGATATTATTTAATTGTAATGCCCTTTAATAAGCTCAATAGCTACTAAAGTGGCCTTTTCGCTAGCAGCAATGGCTAGCCACTCAGAACGGCTGTGAAGGTTGTGCGCACCGGTAAAAATGTTGGGGCAGGGTCTGCCCATCTGTGTTAGGCGTGCACCGTCTGTGCCCCCTCTAATAGGTTTGACCAGCATAGGCACACCCACTTTTGCCATAGCATGGGTGATGCGTGCCATCACTTCAGGGTTTTTCTCTACTTCATTGCGCATGTTCAGGTAGGCTGTAGCGGTGTTTAGAGTTACTTTTCCTCCTGGAAAGGCAGCTTCGGTAGCGGCAGTAAAGGCTTTCAAGGCATTAATACGACGCTGGGCAGTGGCTAGGTCATGGTCTCTAATATGCACGGTGAGAGTGGTTTGTTCGTTTGTGCCGTTAATGCTGTCTCCCCAGTAACAACCCCAATAGCCATCGGTGGCCTCAGGGCTTTCGGTACGGGGAATCAGCGTCATAAAGTAGGCTGCCATACTCACAGCGTTCACAAAACGGCCACGTCCATCTCCGGGGTGATAACTCACGCCGTTAAAGGTGAGGGTGGAGGCAAAGGCATTGTAGCATTCATACTCCACTTCCCCTATCACGCCGCCGTCAAGGGTGTAGGCGTACACAGCCTTTAATTGATCTAAGGGAAAGCCACTCATGCCATCGCCCCCTTCTTCATCAGGGGTAAAAACCACTTCTACCGCTCCATGGTCAAGTTCTGGATGGTCAATAAGAAAGCTGATCGCCTCCATAATAATAGCAATACCGGCTTTGTCATCAGCCCCTAGCAGGGTGGTGCCGTCGGAAGTGATAAGGGGTGTGCCAATGTAGTTAGCCAGTTGAGGGTTCTCTGCTGGATCTAAAACAAGATTGTTATTCTTTAATAAGATGGGCTTGCCGTCATAGTTGGCAATCACTTGGGGCTGCACATTGGTGGCGGGTACGGCATTGCTCACGTCAATATGAGCCATGAGAGCGATGGGGGTGAGGCTTGCACCTTTACCACGAGCGGGAAGGGAGCCTATCACAAAGCCGTGGTCGTTACTAAAAGTGGCAATGCCCATGTTTTTTAACTCTTGCACAAGCAGTTGGCTAAGGGCTAGCTGTGCAGGATTGGTGGGGCGACGTTGCCCCACCATGTCGGGCATAACGGGGGTATCAATACGAGCATAGCGAGTGAAACGTTCAATCAGTTGGTCTTGTAAAAACATAAATAAGAACTCCTTGAGGACCGCCTAATATTTTAGAGAAGCCCCCTAGTCAGAATAGGATGGTTATACTATACTTTACGCATTATAAGGGGATTACCATGCGTGTATCAAGCTATTTTGCCACAAAAATTAAACAGGCAGAAAAACAAGAAAGACAAAATAGTGATTTTAATAAGGATCAATCGCTATCTGAAACCTTTGTGCGTGTTTTGGCTATGCCAGAGGTGCTAGGACAAGAGTTGTATGATCGCTTTGGCCCTGAACAAGAGAAGTTGCTGGTGGTGTTAGATTTTTTTCACAACGACATTAATCAAGAAGAGGGGCAGGCTCTAGACGATGAAGAGTGGCGTGAGGTGATGGAGTTAGTGAACAGCTTTGCCCAGCATATCGAGCTGGAAGAGTTACAACAAATGATGCAGTTTTTTATGGATCGCCATATTATATAAACGGATAAATCAGCGTACAATTTTATGGATGGGGAGGCGAGGAAGCATGTGCGAGAGTAATAAAGAGGCTGTAACAAGCCCCATATCCACCAATTTTAGCAAACTGGTCAACTCCATCAATCATGTGCGCTGGTCTATCAAGGGCATTAAGGTGTATGCTTTGGTGGGTAAAAGTGGCACTGGTAAAAGCTTTAGGGCTAAATTACTGGCAGACAAATATGGCATAGAGATAATAGTAGATGACGGCTTACTCATCTACCAAAATAAGATTTTGGCAGGCAAAACAGCCAAGAATGAAAAGTATTCACTGTTGGCCGTGAGGGTGGCGTTGTTTGATGACCCAGCCCATCGGCAGGCGGCCATTATGGCTTTAGAGCAAACCAAGTTCAGAAGTATTTTATTACTGGGAACCAGCGATAGAATGGTGCAGCGCATTGGTGAGAGGTTACACTTGCCTGCTATTTACAAAATAATTCAAATTGAAGAAGTGGCCACGGCTGAAGAGATTGCTCTTGCACGCAAACATCGCTTGGAAGGCAAACATGTGATTCCAGTGCCGGCTATCGAGATTGAGCGGGATTTAGGCAATATTATTCATGATACTATTCGATTGTTCTTCAGGCGACGCAAAAGATGGTTTAAGCCTGAGCATGAAGATCAAGTGGAAAAGACGGTGGTTCGCCCTCAGTTTATGGACGGGACAAAGGGGCAACTCACCATCCGCCCGGCGGCCATTAGTCAACTTATTCTGCACTGTGTGCAGGAGTTTGACAATACGCTAAAACCGTTAAAAATCAAAATCCGCCCCTCAAGGGAGGGCTCGTATGTGGTGCGCTTGTCGTTAGCGGCCCCTTACAAAACGCAGATGGGAGAGGTGATTCATGCGTTACAGAAGTATATTATGGAAAATATTCAGAAATATACAGGAATTAATTTAAAAGAAATGCACATTTCGGTAGATAAAATTATCAAATAATGCTAGTTTATGTGGTAGCATTGAAAAAAAGGTTATCAAATAAGGAATAGCCGTCGATTAGGGTCAATTGGGAGTTGTAAGGTTATGGGTAAGATGAAGTGGGTGGTTGCAAGTTGTTTATTTGTTTTAGGTGTTGCACATGCACAAGACAACAGTGCTGAGGTGCGCGGATCTTTGTTGATTGAAGTGGAGTCAGCTCCCATCATTCAACAGGGCGAAGAAACAGAAGTGAGCCGACAGAATGATATGGTACGGTCTGTGGCTGTGGCAACTACTGCGAGCGAAATAGCTTTTGAACCATTGGTGACTCCTGTGCGGGCAACAGCTGAGAAGGTGAGTGAAAAGAAGAGTGTTGCGCTAGCGCCTCCGCGTTATCAGATCGATTTTACAGGAACTGGGTCTGTTAGCGTGCGTAGTCAGCAGGATATGGTTCGCATTGAAGAGATGCTGACCCGAAATGCTTTGCATTACCAGCAGGTTTTTCCGTGGATTCATAATACAAATGAGCCTTTACCACTTTTAAAAGTGAGGTACTTTACCTCCCTGCCTGAGTTTAGGAAGCATTTAGTTGATCTAACTAATGAGACAAGCTTAAGCGAACGTACTGACTTTATGACCATTGAAGATGGCGAAGGTAATGTTGTTTTGTATATGTATGCAGTGGTCGATCAGCGTAAATTAAAGCAAATGCTTAACCGGCATGGGTTTGTCCAGTTTAATATGGCAACAGCCCCAGCTACCCCGGCATGGGTTAGAGAGGGGTTTGCCCTTTATTTTGAGGACTTAACTATGCAACTTGAGCCTACTTCGGTGGTGAAGAGTCGGTCTTATTTGCGGAATTTGCATGAGCTAAGACCTAATGAAATGATGTTTGCCCATCAGGTGTTAGTTTTGACCGAGGATGAGTTAGCTGATGTTACTGAAGGCTCTCGTGCCATGTTGCACTCGTGGGCGATGGTGAACTTTTTAACCCAAGCTTTTGCTGATGGGGCACTTATTGAGGCAAATGAAGAGATACGTGCTATTTTTATTAATGCGTTGAGTACCTTAGATTTAACAGCGTCATTTGACAGGGCGAGTGCCAATACTGACAAATTAGCCACTGAGTTGAATAACAACTTAGAGTCGCTAGACTTTTATTTTAGTGCCTATTTAACCACTATCCTTAATCATCAAGAGGCTTATGACCGAGGTGTGGAGTTTTTTAGGACGACCGATTTTGAGCAAGCTGTGTTGCATTTTGAGCAAGCTGCCTTCTCTCTTGCGGAGTATTATCAACCTAATTATGTTTTGGGTCTTTTAACTAGTTATCGGCTTGATATTTTATTTCACCAGTTTACCCAGCAACAGGAATTGCACAAGCAAGCCACCCTTAATAGAAATATAACAGATCAGAATACAGCGATAGAGCAGAAAAACTTGATTGCTGAGCAGATTGAGGTTGAATTAGCACAGATGAAGCTTCATTTAAGCCGGGCGATGGATATTATTGATGAGGATATGGTGGCTAGCACCACGCTTTCGCACGAGGAAAGACGCAAGCGAGAGGAGTTCCGTAGTCGCATTGCCGAGTTGAACCGTAGGTATGAAGATGAAGAGGGGCTTATTCTTACGGTGGCTCAGCGTGGTGAACCATTGCCACCACGCAGCATGACTGCCCCCTATTAAGCTAGGTGAGAATTATGCTGTGCCACCAAGGGGGAGTGAATGCGACAAATTAAATTGAGGCTATTTTTGAGCTTTGCCGTGCTTTTTCCGATGGGGGCACAAAGCATGCCAGCAGCACGTATAATCCGCACCAGCGCACATTATGCGGTAGAGAGTGACTTGACCGATCGGGCTACAGCGCAGTTGATTAATCAACTGGAGGCTGGATTTGCTCTGTTTGAAAGCTATTTACCTCAGCAAACAGCGCTTGTAACCAAACCCATGAGGGTGCGAGTGTTTGCTGATTATTCAGCCTTTTTACGTGCTTTTTCAACCTTTGACCCTGAGATGATGCTAGGTAATCGGGAAGATTTTCTGTTTATGCTTAGTGCGGATGGGAAGGGCGGTGGTACGCTCTTTGTGTACCCAAGAGAGGATAGTCGCCAGATGGCGAGTTCTCTATTAAAGCACAGTTTTTTGCAGATGATTTTTAGCTCTGTTTTGACGGCTACGCCATGGGTAAGAGAGGGTTTAGCACTTTATTTTGAAACAGCACAGTATGATGCTCAGGCTAATAGATACACCGTGCCTGTGAATCACACCTATTTGGACAATGTGCACCGCCTTCATGCAAGTAATCCTTTAGGGTTGGAACAACTTTTAACGATGACAAATGAGCTTTTTGAAGGTGATTTAGAACGAGGACTTACGTATTCTTGGGCTTTGGTCAACTTTTTAGCTCAGCCTGATGTGAAGGGGCTAATGTCCGTCACGCAAGCGTTAAATCCGCAAAGCACTGAAAGTGAAAATATGCAGGCTTCAGCCAATGTAGCACGCAGTTTTAGTGTGGGCTTTGCCGAGTATTTGGTAGCCCCTCGCGGTTTCGCCACGGGTATGGAGCGAGGGCGTGATTCCTTTGATCAGGGACGCTATGTTGAGGCCGATGAGTGGTTTACCGTGGCGATAGCTGCACGTCCATTAGCCTTTGAACCGGTCTACTTTAGGGGCTTGATTGCTTTTGAGGCGGGGCGTTATGAGGAGGCGAAAACTTTTTATGACCAAGCTCGCTTATTGGGGGCTGATGATGCGTTGATTAATTACAATTTAGGCATGGTGGCTTATGCCCTTGAGCAGTTTGCTGATGCGAGAAGATTGTTCAGCAGTGCTGCTGATGCAGATCCCATGCGTTTTGGTCGGCTGGTGGACAGGCTTTTGAAGCAAATCGATCAGAGCGAACAGATGATGATGAGGATGCGTTCTTAGTGAGTGCGATAAATAGGAAAAGAGGGAAAACTAAAGGCTGAGGGGTGATCTGTCGCTTGGCTTTTACTATGTGCTATGAAAAATTTGATACAACGATTTATGCTTATATTTGTGCCTCTCTTGTATGTTGCAGCCATTGGTTTGCTGGTTTACGGCTATCTCAACCGTGAGGGAGCTCATTTTACCGAGGATGCGGGTCAGTTTTATATAGAGGGTGAATACACTATTCCAAGCGTGTTGCAACCGACCAGTGCTTTACATCGGTTGCATGTGCACACTGCTTTGGCCAGTTTGGTCTTTAACCCACGGCACTCAGCACGTTTGTTGTTACGGGATGGCACGACCAGAGATCTTCATCTACAAAGCTATGATGTGATAGATATGGAAGCTGGGATTTTTCGCTTAGAGTTTGACTATGATGTGTCCGTGCTATTGCGAACTTTGCCGGATGGAATTGCTATTGAGAGTTCTGCTCCTCACAAGGCTTTAGGGGTGAAGGCACTCATTTTGCCTTTTTTTCCTAAAACAGACGAGATGGTGGCTGATGTGGATCAAGTGATGTTAGTGGTAGGTGAGCAACAGTTTATTATGCAAACCATGAGCAAAGATAGTGGGGTGAGCATAGCGGACAAAGCACTCACGATTTTCACTATAAATGATGGTTTTGACGAGATCATATTCAGTAACAACTTGTTTGGTACGATTCGTCCCTTTTCGCAATGGGTGGGAGAGGGTGTGGCTGAGCGCATGAATAATGAGGAGTACTTACCCCTGTTAGAGCGCTATATGAACACCTCACTGGCTGATTTTTCCTTAAGATTTAACTCTACCACAGGTTTGTGGACTAACGCTGAAGGTGAAGATAAGTTTAGCGAAGCAGCTCTAATGACGATGCTGATGCGTGGGCAGAATGAGAAGAATTTCCGTGATGTTTTGGAATTGTTAGCTCGTGCCAAAGTGGACAAATCACCTCAATTGCCGCTAAGCACGGCGGTTTATTTGGGTGGCATGAACATCATTGCTAACACCCACCGCACAAGATCAGTGGCACGCATGCAGGCATTTACAACAGCGGTGGGGCGTGGTGATCGCACAATTTTTGCTAATCGCTGGTTGATGCGTGATCTATTTTTAGATAATAGCACACAGTATTCTGCGGTAGTGGGCTTGGCACAAGCCAATAACGCAAATGATACCGTAGACATTTTGATTGGAAAAATGATCTTTTTGTTAGATAGCATGAGTGCACAGCCTAGTCCAGCCTCGGTAACCGCCATACGTGAGCATTTACGCAAGGTGCAGCAGTCGATTGTGTGGTTACGACGCGGTCTCTACATTTTAGAGGGTGATCGTTTGCAGTTTGAGCTGATGGTTCAGTTGGGCGGGGTATTGCTAGAACTTTCAGATCAGAGTGTGTTTGGACGAGAAGCAGAGCTATACAAAGCGATGGGCTATGACCTGATAGCCAATGCTCTGCGTTTTGCTGATATGCGGGGGGCATTGCCGCGTTTTGCACTGTGGAATAATGGTGTACCCCGTCGCTCGTCTGATTTGGCACTGATTGAGGAGATGTATCCTTGGCTCACATATCGTAAATTTTACCCACAACTAACCTTAGCTAATGTAGCCCAGAGACGTGTGGTTTACAGTGCTTCGCACGCAGCCGTAGTGCTTACCACCCCTGAGGCTAATGTGATGGCTCTTTCGATAACCCACCCTGTGGGGTACACGCACCAGTTTATGTTGCAGCAGCCGTCAGCTCCGGTTATTGGCGTGCAAGTAGGCAGTGTTACACTATCTCGTGTGGGTGCCAGTTTGGAGAACGTAGAACAGGGTTGGAGTTATGATTCAGCTAATCGCATATTGTATGTGAAGATGGTGCAAGGCAGTGAACGTGAACAGGTGCGCGTGTCTCTACAACCGCCGCCACCCCCACCCCCTCAACCCGAATCAGGCACAACTCCGCCTGTGGCTGTTGTTACTCCACCTGTGGCAGAACCACCTGCAGTAGAGCCACCGCCCGCTACTGGAAAACCACCACGTAAGCCTAAATAGGTTGCTTGGTTAAATACTGATGGATAAAGTGCGTTATGCCGTGGTAGGGTCTGGCAGTGCGGCAAACTGTTATATCATCGAGAGTGCTGAATACAGTGTTCTTATTGATCAGGGCTACACGCTAAAAGAGCTGGTGAGCCGTGTGCAGGCATTAGGGTTTGATCTACGACGTGTGCGGTACATATTTTTAACGCATACGCACATAGATCATAGCCGTGGTGTGGTTGAGCTGGCACAGTATTTAAGAATACCCATTGTGCTTCATCATAAAATTGTTTTAAATGACAATAGCGTGGAACGTTGGGATGTTAAACCACATCGAGATTATCGTGATGATGAGCGGGGTTTTGCTTTCCAGCCATTTGAGATCTCGCATGATGCGCCGCACTCGCTGGGTTTTACGGTGGAGATCTTAAACTTTCGCTTTACAGTTATTACCGACACGGGGCGCATTTTATCGGGTATGCGCGAGCGTGCGGAGAGTAGTCATGTGCTGTTTTTAGAGTCTAATTATAGTTCCGATTTGCTTGCCAGTGGTCCCTATACTGAGTATCTTAAACGGCGGGTGAGTGGGTCCAAGGGACATCTATCCAACCATCAAGCGGGGCAGTTTTTAGCTTCATTGAGAAATCCATTACTAGAACAACTATTTTTGTGCCACTTATCATCCAATAATAACACCATCGAGCAGGTACGCCAAGAGGTGGGGGAACATTATGATTTTTCGTTACCCACTCACATCTGTCCGCGCAATGAATATAGTCCTGTTTTTTCCCTTGGCGTGGGGTTAGAGGCACAGATTACGGATGATTGCGAAATAAATGACCGTACTGAGGATAACTACTTGGCTTTTTTTAAAAAAAAGGCGATAATATAAAGATGAAAATAATGATTTATGGTTTGGTATGGCTTGTTTTATCATTAGGCTTTGTGCAGGCTAATCCAGATACGGTGCGTAGTGCAGGTAATGTCATCAAGCACTCCAAAAGAGGGATTAAGATGTATGAAGCAATTGACTCGAATAAAGACGGAAACTTAGATACTTTTTATTACTATGATGCTAATGGCCTCTTGGAACGTCAGGAGATAGACTCGAAGCACACAGGCAGAATAGATTTAAAAATCCATTTTGTTGATGGGGTTTATATTAGTATTATTGAAAAGGATACAACAGGAGACGGAGTTTTTAACGAGATTAAACGTTTTTAACAAGGCGTTGACCTCTTAATAATTCTGGGTTTTTGTTAAAATATATTTTTTTAAGGAGGGCGTATTTATGCCTCGAAGAGTGAATAAAGATTCATGTGTTAACTGTGGAGCTTGTGATCCTACATGTCCGGTAGATGCTATTAGCGAACAAGATGGTCTACGTTATATTAACGAAGACGTTTGTATTGACTGTGGTGCGTGTGAAGGTGTTTGTCCAGCCGGGGCGATCGCAGCTGTTTAAATAAAAGCCGACATTCAAAGAAGTTTTTCTGTTGGGTGTCGGCTTTTTTCTTATTCCTCTTCACCAAATGTAATAAAACTGAAAGAGGCAGAGCTGAGTTTGAATATCTCCTCATCATTTTCATTAAAAGTAAGAGTGAGCGTGTTCTTGGATATAACTCCTGTGCCGGAAATCACATTAAACTCTTCACGCAGGGTCGATTCCTCATCATTTAGGTTGATAGAAAAACCAAACCGAAAGCTGTTTTTTCCCGTAGCCACATAGCTTAGGGGAAAGCCCCATGCGGTCTTATCTTCTGGGTTGCCCACCCCATAAATCATCGTCTCATCATCTCTAAAATGGATAACAGTGACAGAGTTTTCTATACTTGTGCTTTCACGCTCATGTGCCCAAAATGTGCCATTCATACTATGCATAGTGGGGGATTTTTGGCAACTGATAAAAGCCCAAGCGAATAATAATACCGTAAGTTTAAGATAAGGTCGCATTCCTCTACTCCTAATTTTTTATACAAATTTAAACCATAATAACAGTTCCCCTTCTTTTTTTCAATGGCACGATATTTTTAGGGGTTTTTGTGGTACTATAGAGCATTCATGTAAATAGTAGGTAAAGGAAGAAACGAATGAAAAAATATTTAGAAAGCATGTATGCTTATGATCACGCTGCATCTACCAAGATGATGGGATTTTTAGCCAATTTAACCAATGAGGTCCTTGAGACCGATTGTAAGTCTCACTATAAATCATTAAAGGGATTGGTGTTACATATGATGCAGGGTCATATGTTTTTCAGCAATATGATCAAGACTCAATTGGGTGTGGCGGCCACAATGCTCAAGCAGTATGACGATATGCAAGAAATGACCTACGAGGCATGTCTATCTGAAATGGAGGCAATGCACAGCGACATGAGTGCTTTTATTAAACAACTTGACCCTGAAATGTTTGAAGAAATGGTGACTTTTTTTGATCAACAGAAAACTGTGACCAGTATGCTGTTATTGTTGTTTAACCACTCTGTGCATCATCGTGGGCAAATAAGTCAAATTTTAGATGAGTTGGGCGTTGAGCATGATTGGGCTACAATTTACAAAGGCTAAACATCATAGTAAAAAAAAGACCTTCTAATGAAGGTCTTTTTTTAGCTTGGGCGGAAGGATTCGAACCTCCGAATGACTGAGTCAGAATCAGTTAGCTTACCGCTTGCCGACGCCCAAATGTATTAATAAAAATCTACAACATATCTTCTTTTCTGTCAAGAGATATGCTGTAAAAAATCGGGCTGGGGGGATTTGAACCCCCGACCCTCGGTCCCCCAGACCGATACCCTAGACCACTGGGCCACAGCCCGATAAGCTAGTTTAGCCTAAGTGGGGTTCGTTCGTCAACTCTTTTTTAGCTGCCTAATGTTTTAAGCGTTTCATCTACTTTCCAAAAAAGAGAGTTTTTAGGATATTTCCCTTGTTTATTAGGTTCTCCAATAGGCAAATCGGTGAGCAACTCGAGTGCTTCAAACAGATGATGGCAAGCCCATAAGTGAAACTTGCCTTGTTCAATGGCACTTAAAACGTGGGGTGGCAGCATAAGGTTAGGCATATTGTTGGCAGGAAAAATAACGCCTTGCTCACCTGTTAAACCCAAACTTTGGCACACGGTGAAAAAGCCGATGATTTTTTCATTTAACCCACCAATGGGTTGCAACTCGCCTAGCTGATTCATACTTCCGGTGATGCCAATCGACTGCTTGAGTGGGGTGGCAGACAAAACAGAGACAAGAGCACACGCCTCTGCAAGAGTGGCTGAGTCACCTTCAACGTGGGCGTAAGACTGCTCAAAACAGAGGCTCATCGTTACCGACAAAGGGGTTGTTTTGGCGAAAAGTGAACGTAACACCGCTTCTAAAATAAAAACGCCTTTGTCATGCAAATCGCCGGACAGGTCAACTTCTCGCTCAATATTAATGAGACCGTCTTTTCCAGCACTCACGGTGGCGGTGATGAGCGTGGGGCAGCCAAAGCTCATCTGCCCGTGATCCATAACCACAAGGGCTTGCACTTTACCCACAGCCTTGCCTGTGGGGTTGATACGGAGTTGCTTATTATGAATGCTGCGTAAAATTTCTTTAATGGGCGTGGCGATGCGTTGCTGTTGCACGTTGATGGCGGTAGCGACATGTTCGGCGGTGATGGATTGGGTTTTCGCTTCATTTTGAGCTAGAGCGAGCAGATGATCAAGCTGTTGTAATTGGCTAGTAAAAAAGCCACGGTGTTCGCTGTGCATCATGGTTTGGTGCAACAGTGCGCTGATAGCCATCGGGGTGGGGCGCGGAAAGTTTTGCTTAAGGGCGTAACTGATGAGATAGGCGGTGTAGTCCGCCACGGTTTGCCCATTGATGGCGACCATGTCATCAAACTCTACTACCACTGGGCAAAGGGTGAGCAGATCATCACCCAGCTCGCTGAGCTTTTCATAGAGTTCTGGGGGGGAAAGAAAGATGAGGCGCGTGGTGAGAGGCACGGAGATGGTGTTAAAATGGCCAGGCAGGGGTGAGGCACTAGGGCTATTTTGCAGAGTCAGCCGCCCCGTAGTGAGGGCAAGCTTTAAGGTAAACCATAGCTCCTCATCGTGCAAAATTTTTTCAAGATCCAGCATTAGGTAGCCATGAGCCATGCTTAACAGCGAACCACCTTGAATAGAGGTAAGACTTAACTCTTCTTTAATCTCCACAGAGCCAAAGAGATGAGTCCATGTGGGGTCGGCTTCATAAAAAAGGGCAGGGCTAGCTAGGTTGTGTGTGTGTAAAAGATGAGGATTATGCCACGCCCATACCCATCCGATCAGTGTGTCCGTTTCTTCAAAAATACTAATGGGCAAGCTTTGCAGTTGGGTGGTCAATTGTGTTTCAAAGACCAGCACACAGGTGGTGATAAGGGGATAGCATACGAACTGAGAGATGAGATGGCTGCAGTGCTGATTAATGAGAGGGCTGAGGTGATCTTTGATGAGGGTGTGCAGCGTTTTACTGGTTTGGCGGGTTAGGGTTTCAATACGCACCATTAATTGATCCAGCATCACACGCTGAGCGTCGTAACTGTGCTTTAATTTTAGCCAGCGTTCTGAAGTTAAATCGACCGATTTGAGGGTGCTGATGAGGGCAATAAAGGGGTAAGCTTGGTCATCCCATACCAGTTGAATTTCAGGCGTGCCTTGGTCGGCACTAAGAGCCAGTTGCAGGTCTTCATCAGCCAAGGGGCTAATAAACTCAATCCAGAGCTCACGCACAGCTTTATCACTTTGTTGAACCAAGGCTTGTTGAGCTAGCCTTAACTCAGCACTTTGGTAGGTATTGAGTAACGCTTCTCGTAAGCTTTTTTCAAACTGCGCAAAGGCTTGCTTAATAACTATCCCGTCGCCTGTAGGCACTTCTAGCACTAAGGGACGGCTGGGGTCTGCATAGTTAAAAAGGAGAAGAATATCACGTCCTAATGAGTCAGTGGGCTGAGTAATGAGGGATGTTACCAGCTTTTTTCGCCTAGAACCGGTAGCCCCTACCACTAGGATATGCGTCTGCATGGCTATGCCAAGGCGCAACATGTCCGCCGCGGTGGTTTGTCCTAGCAGTAGGGGCTGGCTAGCTGGTAGGGGTGATGGTGAGACTAAAAGATCTGGGCTAAAATTAATAGCATCTAAGGATAAACGACGTTCACTTGAGTTCATGGTTCTATTATACAAAAGATAGTTTGAGGCTGGCAACCGGTAGAACCAATCTTTATTGACAAACCCGTTTTTTGGGACTACTATATGAAAATGAACCAGAATAAAGTTTTCAATTTTTTTCATTCCACAGAGCAAGGTGGCAAAGATATTGATGAATATTTAGCCAAATTCCCGAACATGGAAACAGAGGAGGTAACCTCTGAAACCGTGTATCGCACTGGGAACAAAGAAGCTCGTGATTTTGCCGATCGGTTTATACAGATGATGGTGCTGCCCGGTAGTTGTATTGTGAACCCTGAATACTTAGCCAAAAGCTTTGAGCTATCACAAAAAGGTCATTCGGTACTGATTCTGAGCGAACACTACACCAACTTTGACCTCACCAACATTTGCTACTTAGCTAACAATGAACCCCTTATTGGACCTGATTTTGCCGATAAACTGGTGGCAATGGCTGGGGTTAAACTGAGCAATGGCGGTGATGGGTTTATCACTAAATTTATCCAGATGTACAACCGCATCGTCATCATTCCCTCACGCACCTTAGCCCAGTTAAGCGACGAAGAGCGTGACGAAATGACCAAATTGATGGGGCCTATCAACTTAGCTTCTATGAAAGAACTCACCTTTAGAAAAAAGAACAAACACCCCATTTTGGTCTTTCCCACCGGCACACGGGTACGTCCACACTTACCTGAAACACGTGAAGCGGTGAAAGAGATCTACAGCTATATTAAAGGCTTTGACTTCATTCAGTTTATTAGCTTGAATGGGGATAATTTGCATGTGGATGACCATGACATGGTGAATGACACCCCAGAAGCCGATGTGATTATGATGGGGTGCCATGAACCCATGACACAGGCTGCGTTTACTGCCATGGTGGAGGAACGCAAGCCCGAGGGCGAAAGCGTGCGAGACTATGCCCCTAAGGTGGTTATGCAGATTCTTGAAACCGTGCATAATGAAGTAGAACCGTTACGCCAAGAGATGCTAAAATCCCATCACCAAAAGAGTTAATCGCTTGGTGATGGTTTTGATTAATTGCTTTTACGAAGGCTTGTTAATGGAGATATGCAGCTCGGTGAGTTGCGCGTCTTCAATTGGTGATGGGGCATTTTCCATTACTGCCACGCCAGAGGTGTTTTTAGGAAAGGCAATCACCTCTCTAATGTTATCTTCGCCACACATTAACATAATGAGCCGGTCTAAGCCTGGAGCAATGCCTCCATGAGGTGGACAACCATAGCGGAAGGCTTCAAGTAAAAAGCCAAAGCGTTCTTGAGCCACATCATCCGAATAGCCAATAAGCCGAAAAACACGCTTTTGCAGTTCACTTTCGTGAATACGAATAGAACCGGACGCCAGCTCATAGCCATTCAACACAAGGTCATAAAGGTTACCTAGCACCGATTTGGGGTCGCTTTCAAGAGTGTCAATAAACTGCGCCTGTGGCATAGTGAACATGTGATGGGCTGCCTCCCATTTTTGCAGATCGCTGTTAAAGGCAAAGAGAGGAAAATCAATAATCCAACAGAACTCAAAGCGGGTGGTGTCGATGAGGTTTAAGTGTGCCCCTAAAAAGTTGCGAATTGCCCCTAGGGCGGAGCAAGTGGTTTCCCAGTCGCCCGCACCCACTAGCAGCACGCCGTCTAAGGTGAGACCTGCGGCGGTGAGGGTTTCTGGGGTGTCAGCAAAAAATTTAGCCCCCGGTCCTTCAAGTCCAGCTTCTGAGTGTTTGAGCCACATGAGACCACCCAAACCGTGTTGCTTGGCAATACGCTCAAGATCTGTAGCCATTTTTCGGCTAAATTGAGAAGCAAAGCCTGGAATCAGCAAGGCTTTGACGCTTTGATCTGGATGATGGGCTGCGGTGTGCAAAAAGGTGGCTGAGCTGGCTAATGCTCCAGTGGCAAAGTCAATAAGGGTGAGGTCAAAGCGTAAGTCTGGCTTGTCCGAGCCGTAGGTGTTTAAAGCGTCGTGGTAGCTGAGGCGACGGAATTGGGCAGGCAAGGTGAGATTCATGACCTCTTGAAAGAGGTTACCAAACATGCGCTCGGTGAGAGCTAGCACGTCATCTTGATTCACGAAGCTCATCTCTATGTCCACTTGGGTGAACTCGGGTTGGCGGTCGCCACGAGGGTCTTCATCTCTAAAACAGCGGGCAATTTGAAAATATTTTTCCATACCGCTTGCCATCAGCACCTGTTTGTAAAGCTGGGGGCTTTGGGGCAGGGCGAAAAATTCACCAGGGTACAGGCGGCTGGGCACCACATAGTCGCGTGCCCCTTCAGGCGTGCTTTTCATAAAGATGGGCGTTTCAATTTCGTAAAAGCCTTCCGCAGCTAAAAACTGACGCAACGCAAGGGTAACTTGGTGGCGCAATTTGATGTTGTGCTGCATACGCCCTGAGCGTAAGTCAAGATAGCGGTACTTTAATCGGCTGTCTTCTTTGGCCTTGGTGGCCCCCTCTTCAATGGTAAAAGGAGGCGTTTCACAGGCATTTAGCACGTCAATGGCGGTTACCACGATTTCAAGATGACCAGCGCTCATGGATGAGTTGATCATCTCGGTAGGGCGAGGACGCACGATGCCGGTGATAGCGACACAATATTCAAGGTGAAGATCTCTGGCTTGCTGATAGAGAGCAGGGTGGGTGGCTTCATCAATGAGACACTGGGCAATGCCGCTCCGATCTCGTAAATTGAGGAAGATGGTATTTTTTTGAACCCGAAGGCGGTGAACCCAACCGTTAAGAACAACGGGGGTTTCTTCCGTGCCAATTTGCAAATTAACAACGGTGTGTGTGCGTTTTGTAAAAGTCATAGTTTCACAAGTTTAGCGATTATAGCCCATTTTAGCAAGGGTTTTAGATGTTTGCCTGCTCTAAAACATTGACTAAAGCCTCTTGTTATGTAAATATAAAGGGTAGAAATCCGAACAATGGTGGAGAGCCTTACTATGAAAAGTTTAAACGTGAAAGTCATCAATGCCACAGGTTTACACACACGCCCTGGTTCCGCCTTTGTAAAGCTAGCCAAAACCTTTGACAGCACGGTAAGTGTGGCTAAAGATGATGTGTATTGTGATGGAAAAAGCCTAGTAAAATTGCTAAAAATGGGCATTGCCGAGGGAGACGAGATCATCATCACTTGTGAAGGGCCGGACGAAGAAACTGCTGCGCAAGAGTTGCATAATTTTATCGCTTCCCTACAGGAATAAAAGAAAGATAGAGTCATTGACGCCAAAAAAAATATGTTTTACACGAAGGATGATCACACTTAATATGGATGAAAAAATGAGTTTTCCTGCATCAGGTAAGCATGAGAGGATTTTGTGGTTTTCTTTAGTAGGATTTTTACTTACAATTATTCTGTTTTTAACCGTTATTATTATTCGTAATGATATGAGTTTTATCACTGCACGGCCAATCAATCGACCCAGCACCTATCAAAAAGCACGCCAATTTGAAAAGATCTACAACTATATTGTCACGCATGCGGTGAACGCCGATCATTTAGATGAACTGTTTCAGGCAGCCATTGATGGTATGCTTGAGCAGTTGGATGATCCCCATGCTGTATTTGTTTCAGGCGACGCTGCGCGTGCGATGCAAAGTCGCTTGAATGGGCATTTCAGGGGGATTGGAACGGTTATCATTAAACACCCAGCTGATGGCTTTTGGCTAGATGAGCGTGAACGCTATGTGCATGTTGTTGAGGTTCATTCAGGCTCTCCAGCTGCTCGGGGAGGTTTACAAGTCAATGACTTTATTACCGAAATTAATGGAGACTCTACCGAGCCCATGGATGCCTCTGAGGTGGTGCTTCGTTTGCGTGGGCCTGTTGATAGCCCTGTTCAGCTGACGGTATTGCGTGAGGATGAGATATTGATGGTAGAGCTTAAGCGTGATTATATTCAGGTGGCAACGGTGCGCCGTGAGATGATGGACTCGATAGGCTATCTGCAACTTCATCAATTTGCCCACACGACGGCGGACGATGTGAAAAAGGCTTTAGCCTATTTTGAGGCCCAGGGCGCTGAAGGCGTGGTGATTGATGTGCGAGGCAATCCAGGGGGTAGCTTGGAGGCCGTAGTTAAAATTGCCGATTTTTTCCTTGCCGAGGGCGTTATTGTCTCCACGCAGTCGCGCTCTAGCCTGCAAAACCACGTTTTCAAGGCCTCAAAGAAAGGCTCGTGGGGTGAGCATGTGCCGTTAGTGGTGCTTATGGACAGCGAATCTGCCTCGGCTTCTGAAGTGTTGGCAGGGGCGTTGCAAGATCACCAGCGGGCCACAATTATGGGGCAGGCGAGTTATGGCAAGGCGAGTGTGCAGCAACTTTATCCGCTGAACCGGGCAGGTGATGAGTTGTTGAAGCTCACCATTGCCTATTACTTCACCCCTTCTGGGCAAAATATCGATAGACATGGCATTACCCCAGATATTATCACCGAGCTACTTGTGCCACCACCGCATTCGGAGGAGACTCATGAGGCGATAAGGGAGTTGTACAGACGACGTGTGTTTGAACAATTTTTGAGCAGCACCCCCCGCCCTACACCCAGTGAGCGTGACACCTTTGCTGCAAAACAGCTAATTTTGAATGAAATGCTCGATTTACCGTTGCTATTGTGGCATTTTGATTGGTATTTAAGTATGCGTATTGTGCGTGAAGAGGGTTATGATTTAGACCGTGATGCTCTACTACTGCAAGCTAAGAGCTACTTACTGCTTGAGGATACCTTATAATGAGGCTTCTGTGGTTGCCGGTGCATTTGGGTGAGGGGGAAAGCATAATTCTTGACCGCCAAGAAAGTAAACGTTTGCGTGATGTGTTGAGATTGCAATCTGGCGATACTCTTGTAGGACGCGATGCGACCAAATATTTGTATGAGTTGACTGTAGCTAATTGTACCAAAAATGAGGTGGTTTTACAGGCGAAAACAGTAACACCTTTACCACAGCCAGCTTGTACGGTGGAGCTGTGGCAGGCGTTGCCCAAGGGGCAAAAATTGGATAGTATTGTGCGTATGGCTGTAGAGGCAGGCGTGACTCGTGTTGTTTTAGTGCCTACGGAGTTCTCTCAACGTGCAGATTATGTGGGTGATAACAAGCGTGAACGGCTTGAGCGCATTGCCCATGAGGCAGTGATGCAATCTGGTAGCTTATATTTTAAAGAGTTGTGCTATGCTCCGTCTTTTAACCAGATAACGGAAGATGCTCCATGTGCTGTTACTTCACTGGTGTGCCACCAAGACCCCGAAGGACACCTTAGTGTGCATGAGGCCGTGGCGACTGGGGTTAGGCACTACCGCATTTTTATAGGACCAGAAGGAGGCTTTAGCCCTGCAGAAGTGGCACGGTTGCACGCCAAAAACTGGACATTTGTTCAGTTGGGCAATACAATTTTACGAACAGAAACGGCCGGTATTTTTATGCTGGGTGCGTTAAATATTATACACAAGGAGCAAGATTCATGGTTCATCCCAGCGTAACACGGTATTTTTTATTGGGGGTACCCGTGGATGGTGTTCCACCTGAACACTTTAATGAGGTGATTTTAGAGCTGTTAGAGAGCGATGAGAGTCACCAAATTGTGTTTCTCACGCTGCCTCTTTGGCTCCAAGCTCGGCACAATCACCATTTAATAGAGACATTACACAATGCAGCGTTGGTTTTACCTGTGGATTCCAGCATCAGCGGGGGGCTATCTTTTTTGCAAAAAGTAAAGGTTGACCGTTATGCTCCTATTGACACGGTGGTACGGTTACTTGCACAGCTTGAAGGTAAACACAAGACAGCCTATCTTTTAGGTGCGAGAAAACAACGGCTTGAGGTGGTTAATCAAAACTTGCGTACCAGTTTTCCTCAGCTACATTTTGTGGGGCGGCACAGGGGCTACTTTAAAAAAGAAGAACAACCCATCATTGTGGAGGCGATTCGTAAGGCGGCTCCTACCATTCTTTTGGCCTCTAAGGGAGTACCCACTAGAGACCGCTGGTTACACTCTGTGCATGAGCAACTGCAGAGAGGTCTTACAGTTTATGTGCATGACTGCTATGATGTTTTTGCCAATAAAAAGCGCCGTCTCTCATTAGACAAGTTTAAGGCAGGTCGTAATTTTAAGCTGAGCCGTATTTTACTCTATATGCTTTTCGGTCTAATGCTGTTAGGAACAGCCGTGTTTAAGAGGAAACAATAACCATGGTTTTATCGCACATTATTTCTGGTACCATGAGTCGGAAAAATCTAACCGCTATATTTACTCAAGCTCTTGGATATTCGTTATTTGGGTTATTAGATTTAGGGTTAACCCTCTATTTAGCCTCACAAGTGGGCATAGCCGTGGTGTTAATATTCATCATGAGTAGCAACCTCTTTTTCTTTTTTTGGTTGCAGTATGGTATCCACCGCATTTTCAAAGTTATAAACAAGGCCTATATTGCGGGATTGTTTCCGGAAAAAGCGTTTCATTTGTTAGTGGCGTATCTTGGTGGGTTACCCTTTGTGTTTGCCCCCGGATTTTGTACCACAGTGCTAGGACTCATATTGTGTGGTCCATTCGGTTCGTTTTACGGAAAGCATCTCACTAATAAATTAAATCTTGACTGGCCTCATTTTTATGAATACTCACAGTTTGATACCATTGTGTAGACAATAAACAAACCCCTAAAACATCATGCTTAGGGGTTTGTATGATAAAGTACAACAGATTAGAGGTCTTAGGCGTTGTTCATCGCCTCTTTAATTTGGTCAAGTAATAAGTCAACCGCAGGTCCAATAATAACCTGCACGGCTGCTGAGTTGGCTTTTTTTATCACGCCTTTAGACCCTAATGCGGTAAGCATAGGCTCATTGATTAACTCACTATCTTTCACCTCTAAGCGCAAGCGTGTGGCACAGGCTGTTATGGTTACAATATTTTCCTTACCCCCAAGGGCAGTTACAAAACCTTGGGCTTTTTCTGAGGTTTTATGCAGGGAATCTGCTAAAGTCGGGATGGCAACTTCTTCGCGACCAGGGGTTTTCAAGTTCCAAAATTTAATGGCAAACCAAAACACCACAAAGTAGAGCACAGCATAGACCGCACCAATAGGGAATAAAAGCAATGGCTTGGTTGAGAGACCGAAACTTACAAGGTAGTCGATAAGCCCAGCGCTAAAGCCAAAGCCAATGAGCACATGAAACAGGTGCATGACGACCAGAGAAAGACCAGTGAGAATCGCATGAATCACATAAAGAGGGAAAGCCAAGAACATAAAGCTAAACTCAATAGGCTCGGTGATTCCGGTGAGGAAAGCTGTAAAAGCAGCGCTGAGTAAAAGACCTGCAGTAGCTGCCCTTCGAGCAGGCTTAGCTTGTATAATCATGGCTAAACAGGCCGCAGGTAAGCCAAACATCATGACTGGAAAGTAACCGGCCATAAAACCACCAGCGGTGGGGTCGCCCGCAAAAAAGCGCCAAAGATCACCATAGACTTGCACGCCATCCGCTGTGGTGAACTCACCAAATTGAAACCATACCATGGTGTTTAGAACGTGGTGAAGACCTAATGGAAGCAACATACGGTTAAAGAAACCATAAAAGAAGAGACCCACACCGCCAGAACGAATAATCCAGCCACCAAAAGAGTTTAATCCGTTTTGTAATGGAGGCCAGATAAGCATAAAGACCGCTGATAGTAACAAGGCACTAAGCCCCGTAACAATGGGAATGAAACGTCGACCACTAAAAAAGGCCAGTACGGGGGGCAGGGTGATGTCTTTAAAGCGGTTGTAAAGAAACCCAGCGACTGTACCCATCATAATGCCGCCTAGCACGCCCGTGTTGAGTAACCGTGTTTTATCAACTTCACCATAAAAGTCCATCATAGAGGCACTTAAAGCGTTGTTATAGACTGATAAACCGCTGGTAAAGACCAAATAACCGACTAGAGCAGCTAAGGCCGCCGCCCCATGGTTTTCTTTGGCAAAACCCACCGCCACGCCTAGGGCAAAAATGAGTGGCAAATTCTCAAATAGGGAGAGACCTGCCATAAAAAGAAAAGATGCCACCTGGGGGTTGATGTGCCCCAGCACATTTTCGTTGCCTAAGCCCACCATCAAGCCAGCAATAGGCAAAGCTGCCGTAGGCAACATAAGAGCTTGCCCTAAATTGGAAAAAAACAAGCCACAAGATTTAAAGAATTTTTGTTCTTTCATTTTTCTCTCCTTTTTGTCATAAACATAAACAAGCCATCTAAAGAGTTTTTAATAGATGGCTCGCCTGAGTATCAAAAAATAATGCTAAAAAAGGGTGCTAAACGATATTAAGTGCCTCACTCACCATCTTTTTCACTTCATCTTCAGTTTCACAAGCCAAGGCTTTTTGTGCCACTTCTTGCAGTTTGGCATAGCTGTGGCTACGCATTAGAGCCTTAATTTGAGGTACGGCCACGCCTGATACCGCTAACTCTTGCACACCCAAGCCGATGAATAGAGCTGCGGTGATAGGGTCAGATGCTGCCCCACCACACACTGCCACATGCACTTTGTGCTTGGCAGCACCTTGGCATAGTGTTTTAATGAGAGCCAGCACGCTGGGGTTAGCTGCACTAGCTGCTGCTGCCAGCTTAGAGTTGGTTCTGTCCATCGCCATCGTGTATTGAGTGAGGTCATTGCTTCCCACACTAAAAAAGTCCACATGCTTAGCAAATTGTTCACTCATTGCACACACCGCTGGGGTTTCAGCCATTGCACCTAATTTTGGAAGGTCTGAGTGTGGGATACCTAGCTTGTCGGCTTCTTCCAATAAAATAACCCGTACCATCTCGATTTCACTCACTAGAGCGATCATTGGAATCATGATGTGTAAGTTGCGTCGTGGTTGACAACGTAATAAGGCACGTAACTGGGTGCGCAACAGGTCTTCGTTATCCACAAAGAGACGCACACCACGCACACCTAGCAATGGGTTGTCTTCCGGATGGGCACGCACATAGGAGATAGGCTTGTCACCACCGGCATCCAGTAAGCGCACAACCACAGGGTGTTCGCCGGCCACGTCTAAAATAGGTTGATAAATAGCAATTTGGTCATCTTCAGTAGGCGCAGTAGGGCGGTTCTCAAAGAGAAACTCACTACGTACCAAGCCAAATCCTTCAGCCCCACGTTCAACAGCCAGTTTCGCCTCAGCCACATCACAAATGTTACCTGAGATTTCAACTTTATGTCCATCGGTGGTTACACAAGGTTTGTGAGCATCGGCCAAATTTTGAGCCTTCACCTTATTGGCTGCATTCATGCGGTCTTGATAGGAGTGGAGGGTTTCCTTTGTAGGATTAACTATGAGTTGACCTTCTTTGGCATCCACAATCACTACCGAACCAGGAGTTACTTTCATCAGGCTCTTAGGTGCACCATAAAGGCTACCAATGCCACGGTTACGCATCATGATGGCAGCGTGTCCTGTGGGTGTGCCAAGCACGGTGGCTGTGCCGATCACATGCGCAGTCATACGGCTGATATCGCTAGGTAAAAACTCTTCGGCTAGAACAATGGAGTCAGGACCATATTCAACTTTGTCTTCTTCGCCCAAAATGAGGTTTAACACGCGACGAGCCACGTCTTTTACATCAGCCGCACGAGCTGCCAGATAGGCGTTGTCGCTAGCTGCCAGTTCTTTAGCATTTTTGGTTGACACCTGTTGCCATGCCCAAGCGGCATTGCTGCCAGTTTTGATTAATTCTTGGGTGTCAGTAACAAAGGATGGATCGGTTAAAAAAGAAAGATGAGCCTCTAAAATTTCTTTGGCTTCAGCATCGGCATAGCCCATTTCAGACTCAATATCCTTTTCAGCCTGCTTAAGAGCATCCATCAAAAACTTCACCTCTTCGTCCATTGAGCCAATGGCTTCTCGCCCTAAATCGCGCTCTTCATGGCTTAATATAACGGCTTTTCCTACAGCCACGCCGGGGCTGGCAACGTTCAGTTTAAGTACCGACTCTTTGTCTAAATCAAGGGTTTGCTGTGATGTATCAAAGTTATGTTTAGCCTCCATTTTAGGGGCTACATGTTGCACATCGTCTGGCCCTTCGCCCAAACCACTTTTTACGGCTTCTACAATGGGTTTTAAATCATTAAGAGTAGGAGCCCAAAAGCGCACTTTTTCATCTTTGTGTAAGCCCATACTCATAATAGCTGTGGTAGACTTGGCATCAGCCTGTGAGCCATTTTCTCGCTCCACAATCACCGTGCCCACTACGGATTTGGTGAGACTTACCAAACGTGCGGTTGGGCGAGCATGTAATCCTGTAGGGTTAATGATGGTGATCCACTCTGATGAGGTTAAAAGGCTTAAATCAGTTGAGGCGGCAGCCACGGCTGGTGAGAGGGCTGCATCGCTGATTGAAAACAGCGGTTTTCCAGCTTCCACTTGCCCTGAGGCTTCGGCTTTAACCACACTGTCTGGGTGATTAGTGATGATGATCATCACAAGGTCAGATAACTCTTTGGAACGAATAAAATCAAAATCAACCGTTAGTAAGGGTTGCCCGGCAATAACATGGCTGCCTGCTTTAATCTTTTTACTTAAAAAGCCACCAGTTTTGGCCATTTCAAACCCTTCGCCACCTAACGAAACGGTGTTGATGCCCACATGAATCAGCACTTCAACTCCGGTGGTTTTCTCTTCAATCACTAAGGCATGAAGATTTTCATTCAGAGTTTTAATGATACCTGTAACAGGCGAAACGATGGTAGCATTTTTCTCACTAGGTGCAACAATAATACCATCACCTAACATTTTTTCTGCAAAAACAGCATCAGGGGAATCGCTTAGTGGCTTCACTAAGCCCCCCACGGGAGCTAAAAAAATCATAGAACCTCCAACATATATAAGAACCCGTCTGGGCTCTCTGCACACTCATTCATTTCAAATAGTACCCTAAAGCAACACTTTAGTCAAAATAAATATCTACCAAACTCATCTCCTTTTTATTTATTTTATATAAGAGATACGAGTTTAGTTTTTGGATGGTAACACTTTAGTCTATTTTATCCTTCATTTGCTAGCTTATCCATGTTGATTAAAAGAGTTCATAATGGCTATCATAGAGTGCTTTATTACACAAATTCAGCAATAGCCTTTCCACTTTCCACTGTGGCTGATGAATTAAGTGGCATGATTTTAACATCGGGGTTATTGGTAACAATCATAAACACAGTATCAGCTAAAGCATTTTCGCGCACATACTTAAAGTCTACATTCATAAGCACCGTGCCATGTTCCACTCTCTCTCCTTTTTTTACATGGCAAGTGAAGCCTTTCCCCGCTAAATTAACAGTGTCAACCCCCACATGCACCAGCATGATTGTGCCATCATCATTTTTAATCACCACAGCATGTGCACTTGCGTTTACTTGTGTTATCATTCCCACTATAGGCGATCGAACTGCCGTCTCGCTGTCTTTTGGGTTAATGGATAGACCATTGCCTAACATTTTTTCTGCAAATACAGGGTCTACAGTTTTACTTAAATCAATTAATGTTCCTGAAACGGGTGCATAACAAGTCATCATGTTTCTCCTTACAAAAAGCCTAAGAATATAATACAGCTACCCAAAAGGAGCTCTTTTCTGTATCACTTATCTTATTGTAAGATGAGTTTATCATCCTGTCAAATATAAGTTTCAAGAAAAAGACCACTACTGTGGTCTTTTTCTTGATGTTAAATAAAATAAATACTAGTCACGCTTCACTGTGGCAGTTACGGGGTTCCGCTGACCACGTTGCAAAAAGGTTATCTCAAAACTGCCAGTAGCAGGCAAGCTGTTTAGTACGGCATAAAACTCTTGCACTGAGCTGATTGGCTTGCCATTGATTGCGGTTATGACGTCTGAGACACGCACCACCGAGAGAGGTGAACGAGGAAACACACCAGCTACAACCACGCCCACCTGCTCTTCTTTTAGACGTAATTCACGGCGTATGCTTGCATTGAGAGGGAAGGGAAGAACCCCAGGCCAAGGCACTGTTGGGCTGGCCTCTAGCTCTTTTTCGCCTTTGCGAGCCTCCACTTGGACCAAGGCATTCGTTTCTTTACCATTTCGAATAACCACAAACTCAGCCTTACTGTTAGGGGGCAGTGCACCCACAATGTAAAGCAAGCGATCGGTACTATTGATGGGATGCTCATTTACGCGTAGAACTAAATCTCCCGCTAACAACCCCGCTTTTTCGGCGGGGCTACCGCTAAATACGTTGGTGATGATCGGTCCACGAGTCTGGCTAAAGCCTGCGCTCTTGGCATACTCCGAGCCTCCCATGTTTCTCACATCGAGTAGATTCACACCCACCCAACCATATTCAGGTGATTTACCTTGGCGTAACGAGGTTAAGGCAACTTTAGCATTGTTGATTGGGACAGAAAAGCTAAGCCCAATGGAACCGCCGTTGCGTGTGGCAATCCAAGTGTTGATGCCTATCACTTCACCACGCATATTCATGAGTGGTCCACCTGAGTTACCTTGGTTGATAGCAGCATCCGTTTGAATGAAATCATTCACATTAGAACCCGGTCCCCCAGTGCGTCCTACGGCACTTACAATTCCTGATGTTACGGTAAAATCGTAGCCAAAGGGGCTACCCACAGCCATAATCCAGTCACCTACCTCAAGGGTGTCGCTATCGCCTAGGGGTAAGGCTTTGATATCTGGGTTGTCAGACCCTATATCGGCACTTAATAACGAGAGGTCTTTACGTTCATCCGAGGCGATAATGAGGGCATCAAAAATACGCCCGTCTTTAAACTCAATTTTCACTTCGTCAGCCGTTCCAGCCACATGATGATTGGTCATAACATAGATGGTGTTGCCGGTGCGCTCAATAACAAAGCCTGAACCTAACCCCCCAGAGCGAAACTCCTGCTCTTCTTGTGGTTGGTTACGCCCTAAAAAATTAGGGTCAAAAAAATCGCCAAAGGGCAGAGGGTTGCCGCCACTGGCAGGGCCTTTACGAATGGTGGTTACATCAATGCGAACCACACCCTGCATGGCCTGTTGAGCCACGTCTCGAAAGTTTTGTTCAAAATTGGTAGAGGGAGCTAGCACGGGCAGAGTGGTGCTGGGTTCTTGGGCTAGAGCAGCCACGGGGCTGAATTGAAAGGTTTGCAATAGGCTTAAACGTGCCGTAAAGGCACTCAGTAGCATGATGCTAGCAACGATAAGACTATTTTTTAGGATGATTCGCTTAGCTTTATTCATAATGAGTATTATTTTCTCCTTTAATTTTCTAATAGGGTTACTTCGACCCGTCGATTTTTTGCCATGCCATCAGGGGTGTTGTTGGGGGCTATGGGTTTACGAGATCCCATACCTCTAATAATTATTTCTTGCTTTTGCTTGTAATTGCCCCTAATGAGAAAATCGGCTACGGCAAGAGCTCGCTCTTCGCTGAGTTTTTGTGCAGCGGTAGCAGACCCTGCTTGGGCGGTGTGCCCCGTTATTTGCAGGTCTCGCTCACGATAAGCTTGTACCAGCTGCCCTATCATACGCAATTTTTCTTTTTCTTCAGGGCGCAACTCGGCTGAGTTGGCATCAAATTCAATGTTTTGAATGACCAACGTTACCCCCTCTTCATCAATGCGAACATCCACATTTTTAATCCCAAGGGTGGCTATTTGAGTCCGTAGATCATCCACGATATCTGATTTGTTCATCGGTTTTGCTTCTACCAAATAAGCATCAGCATGTCCATTCATTAAATACACGGCACGATTAGAAAAGTGTAACTCATAGCTATACTCTTCCACATACCATGCTGGTTGACCTAGTTCATCATCCCAATAGATCTCTTGATCGAATTTGCCTTTGATGAGTTGCAGTGTAGGTTCAGTACTTCCCCGTGCTTGGCGCATTATGGGTAAGTTGCTCACATAGTTGTACTGAATAGTGATTTTTTGATAGGTTTTGCCATCTTTTTCTACATCACCCACATATTTGTAACGGGCGGTGAAGGGGATTTTATAGGGGGCGGTCATGCCAGTTATCCCTTTTAGGTCATGCACTTCTTCGCCGGGCAAAATCCAGCTGTCTCCAGGGTTTAATTCTCTAGCGGGGAAGGACGGAGTGTGGCGCACAAGGGGGGCAAAGTAGTGGGGGGCTACGCGATTCTGTCCTAAGGGTTCACGCCAATAGTCCATATCATAGCCCCGTTCCCACAGCGAGGCTCCTTGTTCGTTGTTTTGGGCAGAGGTTTGTATTTGACCCAGCAGACGACCTGCCCCTTCTTCATCCACTTCTACCACGGCAAAGCTAATACGATTAAGAATTTCCACATAATCTACCACATCGCCAGCCCACCCTGTGTTTTGGCGCACGGTAGAGAGAAACCGAAATTGATCGCCTCGGTTATGAGTATAAACAAATTCACGAGCCGTTGCATGAAAACTGCTGGCAAGGAAAATTAGGACAAGGAAGACCTTTAATCTTGCTATTGTGAGCATAACAACTCTCCTTTTATTCAATATCGGTAGCACGTGCTTATCAAGTTCACTACTCCTCAACAATTGTGAACGCTTTATGTCATTAAGTATAGAGCTATTCTTGTTTATTGTGTTTTATTTTACTATAATAGCTACTATGATGAAATATTTGGCTCTGTTTGTTGCTCTTTTGTTCCGCCCTTCCTTGGCTTTTACTTTGCCTCCTCCTCCTGAGTTACATGCCCGAGCGGCGGTGCTGATGGATGTAGAAAGTGGGCGGGTGCTGTATGAAAAAAATGCTCATCAGGTGTATGACTTAGCCAGTCTCACCAAGCTCGTTACTCTGCATCTTGTGTACGAAGCCATTGATCGTGGCGAGGTAGAAATGTCTTCGCCGATGGTAATTAGCGACCGTGCGCACCATACTAATCAGCCATACCGGAGTAGTGTTATGCTTCTTGAAACAGGGCAAAGGGTTACCCTTAAAGAGCTTATGCTAGGTTTAGCTATTCCAAGTGGCAACGATGCGGCTGTGGCTGTGGCGGAAAACATTTCGGGCAGTGTAGAGGAATTTGTGGTTTTAATGAATGCGACCGCCCACAACATGAAGCTCACTCAAACACAGTTTAGTGACCCTGCTGGTATTGAAGACGGTAACCTCTCCACCGCCCTTGAGTTTGCACAGTTTGCTCGTTTTTATTTACATCGCCACCCACAGGCTCTTGGGGATCTTCATTCAGTAGACAGTTTTACCTATGCTAAACCCCATAACTGGGTGGCAGGTGGCAAAAACCGCTCTTTTACATGGACTAACCGCAGCAGTTTTATGAATAACTACCCTGCCGGTGATGGTTTAAAAACCGGTTATTTGGATGGAGTGGGTTACAACATGGCGGCTACCGCCCAGCGGAATGGGCAACGCTTGCTAGCGCTAGTCATCGGAGTGCAGGCTCCTGGTAGTCAGACTGGATCGCGTCGGCGCAATGAAGATGTCATCGCCATGCTTGATTATGGCTTTGATAACTATCCATTGATTGATCTCTTAGGCACCACTGAAGTGCAAGCCCACATAAAAAAAATGCGTTTATGGGGCGGACAGACCTCCTCTCTAGACATCGTGTTGCACCCCAGCCGTCTTTATCCTCTTTCGTTACAAGAAAGGGATCAAGCCCTTGCCTCGCTAGTATTACCGCATCACTTTATGGCACCAGTCATCATAGGGCAAAAAGTGGGCGAGTTTACCATCTATCTCAATTCTAGCCAACAAGGAGCGGACTCGGCATCCATCCAGCTAGAACTGATCGCTAGCAATGCTGTGGCAGCAACATCTTTTTGGCTCTGGATAAATGATAAAATAACGGTAACCATCCTCTCGTGGCTGAGGCGATAAGAGCTGTCCTAGTAATCTTGACAGATACGTTTTTTTGTGCATACTTTAACATGGTGGTGTGAGCAAATGGTAGAGCTAAAAAAAAGTATAATTCTTCATGGTGCAGAGCGACGTTGGTATCAAGTAGTAGCCCCCACAAGAGAAGAAATAGAAACTCTCAGTAATGAGTTAAACATCAGTAAAGATTATCTTTATGATGCCGTGGATCCTGATGAGCTTTCACGCTGTGAATGGGTGGAAGATCAAGCTTTATTAGCCATTGTGCGCGTACCCTTTTATGATCCTAACGCTGAACCCATGCACTTCACTGCACCCCTAGGGATCATCATGCGTGACAGCGTGGTTCTCACCATCTCGATGCACGATTGCTCTTTTTTAGACAAAGCCATTTCACGGCGTAACATCATTAGTGATGGGAGCTACATCACCTATATCCTTTCGGTGATTTTACGCGTTGGGTTCGAGTTCTCAAAGCATTTAAAGGAATTAAAGCGTAGCACCGACTTAACGGTTTCTTTGCTAGAAAAATCGGTTCGTAATGAAGAACTCATGCAACTGCTCGATATTTCTAAGAGCTTGGTGTACATGATGACGAGTTTACGATCAAATGAGGTGTTGCTTGAACGGTTGCGGCGAATGCGGGGCATCGCCATGAGTGAAGATGAATTGGAACTCTACAACGAAGCCATTATTGAGTTGCGCGAAGCAGGTGAAATAGCACAGATATATAGCCGTATTCTTAATGCAACGATGGAGACACTGGCCGGCGTTATTGGGAATAACTTGGGGCTGGTGATGAAACGACTCACTGCTATATCCCTTTTGCTTATGTGGCCATCGCTCGTGGCTAGTATATATGGTATGAATATTGACATACCATATATGACAATGAGGTTCTCTTTTATAATTATCGCAACCGCCACGATTGTTATTGAAATCATGATTTTTGTCTATTTTAAACGCCGTGATCTCCTTTAGATAGCACTTGCTTGCGTCTAGCACTCACCAAACGTTCCATTTCCTGTTGCTTTGAGATAATAATTTGTGCAGGTAGCACGGTTAATCGCCCTTGCTCTTGCAAGGAATTGAGTGTGTGCCGTACACTATCCACAGGTAAACCCGCTGTGGTGGCAATGATGTAGGCTGATGTGGGAATCGACGGACTGATTTCCGAACTCAAGCCTAAATCTTCACTCATCATTAATAACACATCCATTACTTCGCTTGGCTTATCATCTAGCAACAATGTGCTGTATTGGCGCTTTTGGCGGTGAATTCGTCGTGCGAAAACAGCTAATAATTTGATGCATATCGCAGGATTACCCGAAGTAATCATATTAAAGGTATCGCGTGAGAATTCAAGCATAGCCACATCTTCTAGCGCTATCGCCGTGGCTGTGCGCGGTGAATCATCCAGTAATGCCATTTCGCCAAAAAAATCACCGGATCTAATGGTGCCTACGGTAGTTTCAATATCACCAGTGATGCGCAATAGGCGCACGCTACCTTCTCTTACCATATAACAGGTTGAGCCAATCTCATGCTCACAAAAAATCAGATCACCTGCTTTGTACGTAACAATAAAACGATTAAGGGATGAATTACTCATGATTGTTTTTTAAAAGCCTCCATTTTTTTCCCAATGCGTTCACGCATTGGACTGTTGGCAGGCAATACCTCTAATAGTTTAGCCAAGTAGAATTTACTTTTATCTTTATCCCCTTGCTTGTCATAGGCGGTAGCTGCAAAGAACATAGCTTTATTTACACCTTCGTGTTCTGAATATTTGTTCACAAAATTCACAAAATGCTCGCTCGCATCCGCATATTTTTCTAAGTTCATCAGAGTCTCCCCCAAATAATAAGAGCAATTACCCCCAAGCACATTATACTGTGGATCACTGGTCATGTGTATTAACTTAGTGAAACGTACAAAAGCTTGAGGATATTTCTTTTGATTAAAAATAATCATGGTCTCATCATATTGCATTTGCATGGGGCTACTAGTAATACTGGTTATGAAATCTTCAGTGTTTTGAGGATTAAAAGTTTTTTCGCTTAAGTCATCACCGCTGCCTATTTTTGACATTGCGTAGGCTAACTGCTCTTGAGCTTCCTTTGAGCGTTTACCATTGGGGTAACTCTCAAGATAGTGCTCAAAGACCGAGGCTGCTTGGCGATAAGTGCAATTTTTGAGAAAATAATGGGCAACGTTGTAAAAATTTTGTTCTTTATCTACTGTAGGATCTTTTTGCTCGTTGATGAGCTTAGATACCTTAGTGTGAATAGCGGTGAGTTGCCCTGAAAAATTTTTAAGCATTTTAAGCACAATAGTACCATTGTTAAAAGCTAAAGCCTCAAATTCTTCCCGTGAGAAGGCGATGACTTCACATGAGGTTACAGCCATGGCGGTCTCCTCTTGAAGGTGTCCCCCTAGAACGGCTTGTGTGCCAAAAAAATTTCCCGGTCCTATTTCCTCCGCCACAGGCTCTTTGTCCATATCTGAGGACAAGAGAACTTTTCCACGCTTTAACACATAAAACTGCGTGGTTTTATCACCTTTAAAGTAAATAACCACTTTTGCTTTAAATTCTAATGTTGTTGACATTTGAAAACCCCTTAATAGCATTGGTTATTTCCCCACATTGGTGCGTAAGGCTTTTTTATGGTATTACCCTAAATAGCAAGTTTACTACATAAGCGTAAGAGAGTAAAGAGGGAAGAATCATATTTTCATGGGATGTATGTTGCCAGCGTGGTTTACTCATATTTTCGTGATAACCCCGTGCCAAAATGGCATCATGTTTTTGCTCTACGCCCAAAAAAAGCGCCGTTATGGTGAGTTGGCTACAAAGTAACCATTTTTTCAGGCGAGGTTTAGTCAAGCCACGTACACTCAACACTTGATGGTGCTGAACCCAAAGTTGCTCCACTCGGGGCATAAAGTGGTAGCTAAGGGCTAGTGCTAAACCCAAATTGGCAGCTTTTTTTTCACCAATCACCGGGTTCATTAGCCAGCTGATAATCTGTTGCACATCACGACCAGAAATGAGATGCGTGAGCAACACACTGTGGGGAATTGCGGTCAGAAAGGTGGCCTGCCGGGTTAGTTGGGCGGTAAACGCATGAAGCTGAAAAAAAGGGGCATGAAGCTGCACACTACCGACAAGAATATAGCAACACACAATAAGCCACAGGGGGAGTGATGCCCGAAGAAGAGAGTGCCATGAAATTTTAATGTTGTGTTTTATCCATATCAAAGGCATTAAATACCCCAAAAGTGCTATGGGGGAAGCATTAAAAAGGATAAAAAACTGCACTATGAACAATAAAAGAACTTTTCTTTTATCCATGGCACGCAGGTTAACCATCTGGTCCGGTTCTCAGATGGGGGGGGGCGAGTTGTAAACGGTGCCAAAAAGAGCGTGGTTTACGCAGTGGTTGAGGATAACTGGTGAGTAAACCTTTATCCATAAGGTGCAACTCATGGCTGAGTTCCCACACTTGGTCTAAATCATGCGTGGCAATTAAGATGCTCTTGTTTTGTTTAAGCAGCTGTTGCAGAGTCTCTAACAGCTGCTGTGAGCTAGGATAGTCTAAGTTGGCAAAGGGTTCATCCATTAAAAGATAGGTGAAATCGTTGGCTAGTAACCCCGCAATACCCAGCCTTCGCAACTCACCCCCGCTTAAGTTGAGGGGTTTTTCATCTTTTTTTGTCCATAACTGCATAGCCTGCAACGCCAAGGTGGCACGGCGTTCGCATTCATCCCTCGTTAACCCTAAGCATTCAGGTCCAAACAGGGCATCTTCCCAGACAGTGTCGCCTACAACTTGGGCTTGCGCATCTTGAAAAAGCAAGCCCACCACTCCCTTCCCTAAAGGCGAGGTGCAGTCTTCCTCCACACACATGCTGCCTGAGTCTGCCTGTTCAAGCCCACTGAGCAAGCGCAAGGTAAGGCTTTTCCCTGACCCATTAGCTCCTGCAAGGAGGGAGAGTTGCCCCATTTGTAGAGTGAACGAAAGCTGGCTAACCCCTAAGCCCGAGGCAAAGCGTTTGGTGAGTTGTGAGACAATTAAGGCCATAGTAACATCCTTGAAGTGAGAAAAAAGACGGTTTTAAACTTTACGTATGCGACCTTTGTTAGAAAGGAGTGAAAAAAGAAAGGCTGCAATAAAGGTCTTGATGAGATCTCCCAAAATAAATGGTACAAACCCCACCATCATGGCCTGGTTAAAGGTGTAGTCCATACGCCACATAATCCATGGCACACCAATAAGATAAATGCTAAAACTGGCAGGTAATAAAAAGATAAACAGCCAGCAGGAGCGTATTAAGGGGCTACTATTCTTAGGTAAAGGCATCCGACGTGTAATACCGGCTATCACAACCATCAGTAAAAACCCCAAGATAAATCCCCCCGTGGGACCCATAAATACGGCAGGGCCAGTTGCAGCTCCGGCAAACACAGGCAAGCCAAAAAATCCAAGAATCATCCATAGTATCACCGCAATGGCAGCATTGTGAATGCCTAGAATAAGCCCCGCTAACAGCACAAATATGGTTTGTGCCGTGATGGGTACCCCACTACTAAGGGGTAATCCAAGGCGTGCCCCAAAAGTAATAAGAGCAATGAAAAGGGCGATATAAATGGCACTGAGAAGGTTGAGTTTTTGCATAAAATAGCATTCCTTGCATTATTGATTATTTTCTAAGTCTTAAGTGATTGTTGCTATACTTTTGAGCTTCAGAGACCACTTTTTTGGTAGCATCAGGCCAAAACCGATGTTCAATAGCTTTACTATAATAAACGGCCGCTTGTTCGGTTTGTCCAGAGAGGCGTAAACTGCGTGCCAGAAGGAAGTAGATTTCACCTAAGGGATGCCAATGGTTTTCACCTTCTTTGAGAGAAGCTGCTTCGTAGATTTGAAGATTTTCGATGGCTTCTTGGTGTTGATTGAGCTGAATTTGGGTAAGTGCTAAAAAATAGGTTGATATTTTGGTGGGGTCGGGATCTATTAGGTGCAACTGTTTAAAGTCGATTAGAGCCTCATTGTAGCGGTTGTGCTTGCGTAGGTAGTGTCCACGGCTCCACAAGGCGGCTACTGAGTTGTTTTCAAGAGCAAGCATGGTTGTCCAATCGACAAAGGCCGAATCATAGTTGTTAATGAGCGTGTAAAAGTAAGCTCGACTATAGTAAAAGTCGGTATTTTGAGGATACTGGTCAATCAGGCGAGTGATGACGGCAATGGTATCATTATAACGGTTGTCTTCGGCATACCAACTTGCCAGTCCCATGTAGGCTTTTATCAATGTAGCGTCAGTACGGATGGCTTTTTCATAAAAATGAAAGGCTTGGTTCCGATCCCCCATGTCATGGTGGGTTTTTGCCATCACATAATGCTGTTCGGCTTCACGAGCCACATTTTTAGGGGTTGCTCTAGCCAAAAGATGGGTAGCGCTTGCGAAGACGAGCAGAAATGATACAAGAGGAAATATCCCCCAATAGTTACGCATATTCTTGATAATAAACCAATTTTGGCAAAGGATCAAGCTTCTATCTGGCGGTGCGCCCATTCAGGGTATTAACCATCATCAGATTGTATACAATATACGCTAGTTATGTACGATAAACAGAGCAGTTATCTCTGTGTTTGTAGACAAAACACACTTGCTCGTACTATTCAATAGTGGTATCATTTTCCTATAAAAAGGAATAACCTATATGAAAAAAGAGTACGTTCTAAAAAACATGGAGTGTGCGCATTGTGCCCAAGCGATTGAGCAGGGGCTGCGGTGCTTGCAGGGGGTTTCCTCTGTGTCTTTAAACATCATAACATCTACGTTGAGGTTTGAGGTCACTGAGGGTTATGTCCTGAACATCACCCAAGAAGTTGAGAGGGTGGTGAACAGATATGAGCCTGACGTAGAGGTTATAGACAAGGCGACACTCGCAAAAAAGGAAGCTCATAGTTTGATGATGAGCCATGAATTTGATAAGAAAAATATGGCTAAGCTGGGTGTGGGTCTCATTCTTTTTTTCATCGGTCTAGGGCTTGGGCATTTTTCGTGGTTAAGCAGAGTTCAGGAGTTTGCCATTTTTTTCACAGCTTACATCGTTTTGGGCAACCAGGTTATAGTCAATGCTGCTAAAAGCGTAAGGAAAGGGCAGGCTTTTGATGAAAATTTTTTAATGAGCATAGCCACTTTTGGTGCCTTTGCTATCGGCGATTTTGCTGAGGCTGCGGGCGTGATGCTCTTTTATTTGATCGGTGAATCCTTTCAGAGCGCTGCAATCCATAAATCAAAAAAGTCTATTGCCGCACTCATGAACATTCGTCCTGACTACGCCACCGTGCAACAGGGAGGGCAGTGGACAAAAGTAGCTCCTGAAGAGGTGGCGGTGGGTGATGTGATTTTGGTGAAACCTGGGGAAAAGATTCCACTGGATGGCGAGGTGATAGAAGGCGAATCGATGGTAGACACCAAGGCCCTTACTGGTGAGTCTGTGCCACGGGAGATAAGGAAAGGTGATGCTATTTTTTCAGGCTACATTACCCTTAATGGGGCATTAAGGGTGCAGGTTAACAAACTTTTTGGCGAGTCAACGGCGGCTAAAATCCTCGATTTGCTAGAAAATGCCAGTAGTAAAAAGGCTAAAACCGAAAATTTCATTACCACCTTTGCCCGCTATTATACCCCCTGCGTGGTTGTTCTTGCCGCTTTATTGGCCGTCATACCCCCCTTGTTTTTGGGCGGGGAGTGGGCAACATGGGTGCACCGCGGGCTGATTTTCTTGGTTATCTCCTGCCCTTGTGCCCTGGTTATCTCCATTCCCTTAGGTTTTTTCGGGGGCATTGGGGCGGCATCTAAAAAAGGCATACTGGTTAAGGGCGGCAACTATTTAGAGGCGCTAGGCAACTTGGACATTGTGGTGTTTGATAAAACAGGGACCCTCACCAAGGGTGTTTTTAAGCTGGTTGCCCGCCACTTGGTTGATGGGTTTAGCGAGGAGGAACTTTTGGAGTATGCCGCCCATGCCGAGGCTTTTTCTAGTCACCCGATAGCCTTGTCAATCCAAACCGCGTATGCTAGGCCAGTAGATAGTGAGCGTGTGAGTCTCAATAACACCATAGCCGGCTATGGCACAAGCGCTAGAGTGGATAATCAAGCTGTGCTGGTGGGCAATGCCAAACTGATGCACAAAGAGGGCATTTTTTTTGAGGAATGCACGGCATTAGGCACTAAAGTGTATGTGGCTATTGGTAAGAGGTTTGCGGGGTGTTTGGTGATTGCTGATGAATTGAAAGAAGACAGCCAAGCCACAATACGGGGGTTAAAAGCACGGGGCATTAGCCAAACGGTTATGTTGACCGGCGACAATGTCCAAACAGCGCAATTTGTGGCTGAACAGCTAGCCATAGACGAGGTTTATGCTGAGTTGCTTCCGCAGCATAAGGTAGAACAAATGGAAAGATTGTGTGCGGGGAAACGCACCAAAGGAAAGCTAGCCTTTGTGGGTGATGGCATTAACGATGCCCCGGTGCTGGCGCAGGCTGATGTGGGTATTGCCATGGGGGGGCTGGGTTCGGATGCGGCTATTGAAGCGGCTGATGTGGTGCTGATGACTGACGAGCCTTCGAAGTTACTTGAGGCGATCGACATCGCTCGCGCTACCAAACGCATTGTGTGGCAAAATATTGTGTTTGCTCTGGGGGTAAAAGGGGTGTTTTTGTTACTAGGAGCTTTGGGTATGGCCACGATGTGGGAGGCGGTGATTGCCGATGTGGGTGTTTCGGTGCTGGCGATTTTAAATGCTATGCGTATTTTAAAAGTGCGGTGATTTTAACGCCTCTAGGCAAATCCTGCCGCTTGACCTATAATAGAAAGAGATAATTTTAGCACAATGGGTAGAGGCGAGATGACCGAACTAGAAACGACGGATGAACTGCAGGCGATAGAAACATATTTGAATAATTTTGATGGCACGCTCTTAGAGCGAGGGGTGTTTCCAGCCGATTTAGACAAGTTTAAAGTGCGATTACACGCCTTTTTAGCTAAGTTGCCCAAAAAACAACAAGAATTGGCGCTTGAAAACCGCATTAAAGAGTTTTTGCACCCTAGCATGGCTGAGCTGAAAGGCGTGGTGGACACCGATAAACAACACAACTTTGATGTGGCGGTGCGCAATGATCCAGGCGAGATGATAAGCCTGATGGAGTGTAAACACGCCCATAATAAAACCGAGATGTTGAGCATGGCTAACCTTAACTGTAAAGCGTTGCAGCAAGCCTTACTTTACTACATCACTGCGGTTAAAGTAGAAAATAGCCTGATGCTAAAAGACACGCCCAAGTTGCAACACATCATCATCACCAATGGCTATGAGTGGTTTTGGTTGGCGCAAAAAGATCTGCACGCCTTGGTATTGGGGGATAAAGCCCAAAAGTTTGAGCATCAAGGGGAACACTTTACCTTGCTTGAGGCCTACGCTCAAATAACCACCAATGCGGTTTTTTACAAAGTGGCAGGCAGTTTTATTGCCCAGCATGAAGAGAAACTGCGGGCTATTATTCATCCACTCAACTTACAAAATATCAATTTTGACCACCTCACCGATCAGCAATGGAGCGTGTTGTATCATCTTTTTTCGCCAGCGGTGTTGCTTAACCATCAAAAGGTAACCGATGCCAACACCCTTAATAAACGCTTTTACAAAGAGCTGCTGCACATTATGGGTCTGCGCGAGGTGAAGCAAAAGAGCTTGAAAGAGGTGCCGGAGGGCAAAGAGACCGATGAGGTGCTGATCATTGTGCCAAACCCTGCAGCCGTCAACTCGTTGTATGACCAAGTGAACAAACGCTTGGCTAACGAGGGCTTGAGTGGCGATGAGCTGTTTGAAAAAACCCTCACCATCATCATTTTGTGGATAAACCGCCTGCTGTTTTTAAAGCTGCTAGAGGCGCACATTGTGAATGCCCATATTAACCCCCATGAACACAATGATGAGGCGGCATGGGCGGAGTATGGGTTTATGGCGGTGGATAAAATAACCAATGGGCATTTGCTTTATGACCTGTTTTTTGATGTGTTGGCAAAAAAATGGGGCGACCGTAATGAGCGACTGCGCCAGTATTTTGCTCATGTTCCTTACCTCAACAGCTCGTTGTTTGCTTTAGACAAAAAGACGGAACCGGTGGATATTTCGGCCCTGCATAATGAACCCATGACCCTGCACAAAAACAGCGTGGTGGGGGGCGAGGCAGCCTTGCCAGTGTTGACCTACCTGCTCACCTTTTTAAAAACTTACGACTTTGCCACCAACGGGGCAAGTAAAAAAGGGCAAAACGTGAAGGCGCTTGAAGATCGTTTGATTAATGCTAGCGTGCTGGGTAAGGTGTTTGAAAAGCTAAACGGCTACAAAGACGGCTCGTTTTTCACCCCTAGTTACATCACCACTTATATTTGCCGGCAAACCATTGAGCAGGCCTTGGTGAGCCGGTCTAACGCTGCTTTGCCCCAAATGGCTACGCCGTTTGTCGACTATGATGATTTGAAAAAGACCTTTGAGCGGTGGGGTAACAACCGCAAAACCGACTACATGGCCATTGTGCAAGAGATTATTAAAACGCTGACGGTGGTGGACCCTGCCGTGGGCTCGGGGCATTTTTTGGTCTCGGCGCTTAATGAGCTGCTGCGCATTCGGCACGACTTTGACCTGATGGACGGCATTGGCTACTACAAAACCGCTAGCCTTACGGTGATGAACGATGAGATCATCATTCGCCGGAATGACTCCTCTTTGGTTTATTATTATGTGGGGGATCTGTACACCCAACGGGTGCAAGAGGAGTTGTTTTTTCACAAACAGCAGATTATCGAAAACAACCTGTTTGGGGTGGACATTAACGCCAATAGCGTGAGTATCTGCCATTTGCGCTTGTGGATAGAACTGCTAAAGAACAGCTACTACAAACGAAGCCCAGACGAAAAAAAGGCTAACCTTGTGCCCACATTAAACAGCGAGGGCAATAATGAAATGGAGACCTTGCCCAATATTGATATTAATATTAAAGTGGGCAACAGTTTGGTGAGCAAGCTGCCGGTGCATGATGACCATGAACTGAGCAAAAAAGAGCTAGAGTTGGTGAAACGCTACACCCAAGCGGTGCAAGAGTATAAACACGCCACTAAAAACAAGCGTGAGGTGATAGCCGAGCTGGAGGAGGTGAAAAAATCGCTCTACTTTGCTTTTGAACAGCACGAGTTGTTTACCGATCCGCAGGCACAGGATAACAAAAATACTCAAGAACAAACTCTGTATGCCAATGCTATTGAGTGGCGTATGGCCTTTCCGGAGGTGCTGGATGCAAAAGGTAAGTTTAAAGGCTTTGATGTGGTGGTGGCGAACCCGCCGTATGGGGTGAAGCTTACGCCTCTTATGAGAAGCTATCTTAAAAAAACTTTTACCGGCAATAGTTCAGACACCGCCGCTGTGTTCATGAGTTTGATGCCTCGGTTACTTACCCCACGGGGTAAGGGTGGGTTTATTATCCCCAAGGCCTTCACCTATGCTTCTAACTGGGCTGGCATTCGCCAAGTGATTGTTCCCAAGCTGAATTTGCTGATTGATTGTGGAAAGGTGTGGGAGCAAGTGAAACTGGAAATGGTACTCTATCTTTTTGCCAATGAGGTGGTGTGTTCGCACTACCAAACCGGCTACCGCGTGGATGAGACGTTGCACCTGCATGATCATTCTGTAGATAAAGCGACTATGCTTGAGTTTGGTCGGTTATTGAATAACGTTACGCAAGAAGAGCTGAACTTGGCGAGAAAAATTAAAAGTGATAACGCCATGCTGAATGACTTTGTTACCAACCATCGAGGCTCCCCCCTTCAGAAGTTTGTTCACAAAAGTGACGGGGCGTACAGGGTGTTAGGCGGCAAACAGCTTAATCGCTATGGTTTAAAACCAGAAGTTAAAGGGTTTATGCACGAGGAAGATACACAACGTGATGATTCCTTTATTATTCATCCTAACGCCCTTTTGGTGCAACGCATGATAGCCCATGTGGAGAAACCTTTTCCACAGCTGAAAATTATAGGGATACTAAGTGAGCAAGTACATAACCTATCGGAATATGGTATTGTGGATACGATCAATCAGCTCACCAACAAAGGGCAGTTATCTTCCGCTTATTTACTAGGATTATTGCACAGCCAGCTTATTAATTGGTATCTCTACCGCTTTATTTGTGGTAAAGCGATTCGTACTATACAGTTTGATAACCCAGTCAGTTCGTGCATCCCCATCGCCTTGCCCACCCCTGCCCAACAGACCGAAGTGGTTGCCTTGGTAGAGCAAATCATTGCCAACAAAAAAGAAGGCAGAGACTCAAGCCCGCTAGAAAATAGTTTGGACACCTTAGTCTACAAGATCTATAACCTTACGCTAGAGGAAATGACCCTGATTGATGGCGTATATCAGCAGTTATGATTGATAAAAACTTCAATATAAGTTACCCTATAATTACGATAAATTGTATATCAAGGAACAACCGCTATGAAAAAGATAATGATGGCAGTGGGCTTGTTGCTCACCTTATTGTTGCCAGCACAGGCACAAAGTGTAGTCATGAGTTTTATGTCTGTCCCCTTTGGGCTAGATGCCCGCCAATCGGTCTCAATCTTAGCCCCTCAAGGTTGGCTGCCTAGTACCCTCACACCAGACCAAGCGTGGGCTATTGATGCCGCAGGAGCTTTGAGAGCTATGAACGAGGCGAATCCCAGAGCGATTGATGTGGTGGTTTTTCAAAAAGCGATAAATGGGAAGGATCTGCAGATGTTGTTTTTTTATCATAAAAACCGATTGTTTGCAAAAAGTAGCTTTTTAGATGAAATAACGCTTGAGCAGTTTGTGGATATGGTGCGTGAAGTGGGAGGCGAACCTTCAGCAGGGGCGTTAGGATATGGCCGCCCTGTCGAAATGGAAGCACCTAATCCCACCTATTTTTGGTTTTTAAATGAAAAAAGACGACAATCGCTCATCCTCACTTATTTAGGGGCGACCCGTCACCCTTCAGTCAGTTTGCTGGCTATGGATGAAGATCTCTCGGTGAGATAAAAAAAACCACCCAAAGATAACTAGTTTTCTGGGTGGTATGATGTGAGACAAATGTAAAGGTTACAAAAGCTCCACAAGCAAGTGGAGCTTTTTATGCTCAGCTAGCTCTTCACGGGTAATAATGCCATGCTCTAAAATTTCAGTTAACAGTTTTTGCGCTTCTTCCTGTCGTTCGAGGCGCAACAGGGCTAAAGCCCTAAACATTTGGCACTCGTTAATTTGGGAGTTAAAAATAAGCGCAGCTTCCGCTTCCGCAACAGCAGACTCATCTTCGTCTAGATCAATGTAAATCTTGGTGCGGAGGGTAAAGGCATCATGACTAAAGCAGTCCATTTCATCCCACTCAGTAGAGCTCTCGCCCATATCCGCCTCAAGCCGCAACACTTTGGCTAACGCCATAAGAGCCGGCTCGTATTGATGATCAAATGCGTAAAGTGTGCCTAATGCAAACCAGCTAATCACATCTTCTTCATCCACTTCTACAGCTTTTTTCATGTAAATAAGAGCTTGCTCAGTGTTGTCTTCCATATCAGCGATAATAGCCAGTTGGTGATAGGCGTCGCCAAAGTCTTTATCGAGCGTGATGGCCTGAATAAAGTCAGCACGTGCTAAATCTAGCTGTTCGTTTTCAAGATAGTAACACCCACGATCAAAGTAGAGATCGGGATCTTCAGGGTTTAAATGGATAGCCTCGTTGAAGGTCTCTATAGGGTCTTTCATCTGTTTTTTCATCCTTTAATCAATAGCATCTAGGGCTTTACGAATAAAACCATTGTTTTTTTTCAGTTTTAAAATCGCTTCTTGGGCACTTAAATTACCAAGCAACATCAAAATAGCCGCTTTACAGTTAGCATCGGTTTTTTCTAATGCTGCTTCAGCTTCAATTATAGTAACACCTGTGGCTTCCATCACAATGAATTTTTGGCGAGAAATAAGCTTTTCATTGCTTGGCTTTACATCTACCATCAGGTTACCAAACACTTTACCACTTTTAATCATCGCACCTGTGGAGATCATGTTAAGCACCATTTTTTGAGCTGTGCCACTTTTCATGCGTGTGGATCCGGTGAGCACTTCAGGTCCTGGTGTGGGCAAAATAGAGATAGTGGCATACTTTGCCATAGCAGCCCCTTTAGAGCATGCCACTGCGCCCGTTATACAGTCAATGGACCTAGCATATTTTAACCCACCAATGACGTAGGGCGTGCGCCCACTGGCAGATATACCTACCACTACATCATCAGTACATAAATCTATCTTTTTGAGATCACGCTCAGCAAGTTCGGCATCATCTTCGGCATTTTCAATAGCACTGCGCAGAGCCCCATCGCCCCCAGCAATAATCCCTAGTACCATTTCAGGGTCAGCACCAAAGGTAGGTGGGCACTCTGAGGCATCTAACACGCCTAAACGACCGCTGGTTCCCGCCCCTATGTAGATGAGTCGCCCGCCCTTGGCAAAGGCATCGGTAATGTAGTCAATCATGCGTGCAATGTTTCTGCTTTCTTCGGCAACGGCAGGGGCTATTTTTTGGTCCTCACTGTTGATAAGAGCAACCAGCTCTTCAGTGCTTAATTGATCAATATCAAGCGAGTTTGGGTTGCGCCTTTCGGTCATAATCGGAGTTAGGTCAATATCCATAATTTTTTATCCTGTTCACAGTCTGTTTCAATGCTCATCAATCTCGTTTGAAAGAGGTTTGAGAATATTGGTTAAAACATGTAGCTATGATAAGACTTTTGGGGTAATAAAGCAAGGATAATGCCGAATATTATCGTGAAAAATGTAAACTAATGTTTAAGAAAATTTAGGGGTTATGAATCATAGCCCCCTATAAAAAATGTTGCCTCATTAAGAGGAGCAGATCCGCAGTATGTGTCATTTCCGACAGCTTTATTACGGGGTGGGATGAAGGCTAGATGTAAGAAATCACCACAATTTGAACCCCTTTAGAAGTTACAATGATATCCTTCAATGTTTCTACCCAGTTGGAGTTTGTGTTAATGGATTATCCGACAATGTTTCTACCCAGTTGGAGTTTGTGTTAATGGATTATCCGAACACGATCCTTTTAAATCATAACTTTAGCTCATGATGCATACGCATCTTTTTTGTGTTTAAGTAGTCATAGTTGGTACTATTACTGGCGATTTCAATGGCGCGCCTTTTGTTTATTTTTATACCGTAATTTTTAAGACCCTCCACTTTTAAAGGGTTGTTTGTCATCAGCTCTACCGATGTTACACCTAGATTTTTTAACATCTGGCTTGCCATATAATAGTCACGTGAATCCGCAGCAAGTCCCAGTGCCAAGTTAGCATCCACAGTGTCCATACCTTGCCTTTGTAGTTCATAAGCTTTAATTTTATTGGTTAAACCTATTCCTCGTCCTTCTTGGCGTAAATACAGTACCACGCCTACCTCGGCTAGGGTAATCTCTTTAAGAGCCTGCCCTAGCTGATCTCCGCAATCGCATTTGAGAGAGGAGAGCACATCTCCTGTAAAACACTCAGAATGCACACGAACGAGCACATTATCCCTTCCTTCCACATTCCCTTTCACTAAGGCAATATGTTCAGATTTATCTATAGGGTGGGTGTAAACTAATAGCTGAAACTCACCATACTGTGTGGGTAAGAGAGTTTCGGCTGCCACAGTCGCCAATAACTCGTTTGTTTTACGGTATTTAATGAGAGCTTTGATAGTAATTATTTTTAGATTGTGTTTTTGACAATAGCGGTGCAAGTCGGGCTGGCGTGCCATAGTACCGTCGTCATTTAAAATTTCACAGATCACCCCAGCTTCCCCAAGCTGCGCCATTTTGGCCAAATCTACGGCTGCTTCGGTGTGTCCACCCCTCGCCAGCACCCCGTTGTCCTTAGCAATTAAGGGGAAAATATGCCCAGGCTTGGTAAAATCAGTCGGCATGCTGTGGACAGAGGCAAGGGCTTGGATGGTTTTTAGGCGCTCAGCGATCGAGATTCCTGTGGTTATACCCTTTTTTGCATCAACAGACGTGGTAAAAGCGGTACGAAAAGAATCTTGATTGTTCTGCACCATTGGCTCAAGGTTTAAGTGTTGGGCTTGGTTAGTACTTAGTGGCACACATATTAAACCACGACCATAGTTTGCCATAAAATTGAGTGCATCATGCGTGATGACTTGAGCAATGCCTACAAGGTCTCCTTCATTTTCGCGGTCTTCATCATCCACCACCACCACCAGTTTTCCTTGTTTCAAGTCCTCAAGTGCCTCTTCAATTGTATTAAACATACATTCCTCCTTTATGTTCTGGGTTAAAAGCCATGTTCGGCTAAAAACTGGGCGGTTATATTAGTTGCTGGGGCTACATTCTCGGCTTGCCCTGTTTTTTCTACAAACTTGCCTATCAAATCAGTTTCCACATTCACACTGTCTCCCACGCGTGATTCCCCTAATGTAATCATTTTTTGCGTGTGTGGGATCAACATAACCGTAAACCGATTTTTATGCACACTAGCCACGGTCAAGCTAGCCCCATCAAGGGCAATACGCCCCTTTTCTACCACATACTTGGTATAGGATTCAGGTAGCAATATTGTGTAAGCTTGCGCAAACCCTTGGGCTTCAATGGCGACAATCTTACCCTCACATTCCACATCCCCTGTTACCAAATGCCCTCCCAGTGGGGTAGAAAGGGTAAGCGATTTTTCGAGATTCACCTTTTGTCCTAATTTAAACCTTTTTAAACTACTGCGATTGAGCGATTCGTGCATCACATCGGCACTAAAGGTTTTAGCATTGAAACGTACCACCGTAAGGCATACCCCATTCACCGCAATGCTATCGCCTATTTTCATGTTTTCTATCATTTTTTTAGCAGTAATGGTTATGGTTAATCCTGCGTGGGTTTTGCGTGCTTGGGCTACCTGTCCCATTTCTTCAATTAATCCTGTAAACATGGGCTATTCTCCGCAGGCTGCTTAAAATGCACCCCGATATTGTCCCCGTAAATCGTGTAGCTCACTTGCGATAGGCGTAAAGCGTCATTAATGGTTTGAGGGGCAAAGCTTGAAACAAAAGAGTGAGCTTTAACGTCACCAATGATGGTGGGGGCAACAAAAATTTCACCTTCATCGATAAGGTTTTCTTTAAATAGTTGTGATATAAGATTACCCCCGCCTTCCACCAATACAGAATCGATACCCAGTTCCCCAACTTGTTTAAATACATCATGCAGAACAAAGGGGGTGCTAGGCATAAAAATGAAGCGAATACCTAATTTTTGTAGCCTGAGAGCTTTTTTACTAAGTTGCTGAGAGGCTAAGGTGATGATGATGGTTTTTTGGTCATCATTTTGGTTTATCACTTGGTATTTTTCATCAACCGCCAGTTCTGCATCAAAAAAAATGCGGTATGGATGACGACTTTCAGGCATTTTAGCCAGCAGTGAGGGATTATCATGAAGAATTGTTTTTTTCCCCACCATTATCGCCATGAATTTATGCCGATAATACTGTACTTTAGCTCGTGCTTGCTCGTTAGTAATCCATTGGGATGAGCCACTGGCTGTAGCTATTTTGCCATCTAAGGTTATGCCACACTTTAAAAAAATATAGGGCACTCCTTTGGTGATGTATTTAAAAAAAGGGGCGTTTAGTTCAGCACACACGTTGTGCAAAACCCCCACTGTTACTTCAATGCCATGCTCTTGTAAGTACTTCACCCCTTTTCCTGCCACCAGTGGATTGGGATCAAGACACGCCACCACACAGCGTTTAATCTTATGAGCAACGATTGCTTCTACACAAGGCGGGGTTTTACCGTAATGCGAACATGGCTCTAGTGTTACGTAGAGAGTTGCCCCTTCAAGACAATCGGCTGCCTGCTTAAACGCCATCACTTCAGCGTGATCGGCTCCATAGCACGCATGGTAGCCTGTAGCAATCAATTGGTTGCCGCACACGATCACAGCCCCCACTAAAGGGTTAGGATTCACTCGTCCCACTCCAAGCAGGCTTGCGTCATACGCCACTTGCATCCACACTTGGTCGGTCATGCTAATTCAATGCTCGTAACAGGTTAATCATCTCTAAGGCGGTCATGGCGGCATCTACCCCTTTGTTTCCCATTTTACTACCGGTGCGCTCAATCGCTTCCTCCAAATTATTGACGGTGAGCACGCCGAAAACAACCGGCAAGCCACTTTCTAGGCTCACACTGCCCACCCCTTTGGTTACCTCGGCACAAACATAGTCAAAATGGGGGGTTGAACCGCGAATAACCGCCCCAAGGGTAATGACGGCATCGTACTTTTGGCTGAGCGCCATTTTTTTGGCGGCGAGGGGTATTTCAAAGGCTCCTGGCACCCATGCAACGCTTATGTCCTCATCACGCACGTCATGCCGGCGCAAACAATCCATAGCTCCGGCTAACAATTTACTGACAAATGTGTCATTAAAGCGTGAACACACAATGGCAATTTTATGCCCTTGCCCGTTAAATTTCCCTTCATAAATTTTAGTGGTCATAACTCTTCTCCTAACGCATAGAACAATGCTTCCACTAGGGGGAGGAGTGGATGGACGAGAGAAGAGCGTGAAAAGAGATCACAACACTCACAAAAACAGGTGGTTTTCAAGAGCATTAGATAGCTTTGGTTTTTTACTTCTCTCATCCAGACTATACTGTCGGTACTGGAGTTGCACCAGTTCAAACCCAAAGGTCTCGCAGACTATCACTGCCGGTAAGGAATTCCACCTAACCCCGAAGTAAAAAAATTGTATATGTAGAGTGTATCTCAAGACTTTAATTCAGTCAATGAGTCTAAAGATATAAAAAAAACTCGTTACCAAAGGAACGAGTTTTAAAAGATTTGGAGGTGAGGGGAATCGAACCCCTGACCTTTTGCATGCCATGCAAACGCTCTACCAATTGAGCTACACCCCCAAGTGTTGAGACTAATACTATCTAATTAGTCTCATAATGTCAAGCCTTTTTTAATAATTGCCTTAAACTGCAGGCACAGCCACGCCCGTTTGGCTAATGGTGAACACAGTATGTTCTGCTCCTGTTTTTGCAGTAAAGTCCAAACCATCTTGGCTATAAACCCCGCCGTCAGCATTAAGGGCACGTTGCATAATAAGCACATGCTCTAAGTCACCAAGTTGAGGCATGAGCAAGCGTAAGCTGGCTAAAATCAGGTTATTCCATGATTGAATCTCTGTAGCTGATGGACCATTGCTAATGAAGATGGAAATGGTTTCGATGTTTTGAGTTTGAAAAGAGCCAGTTGCCACAAAACCTACGGCATTGTTGCGGTGGCTAAAGATTGAGTGGGACTCATCGCTGGTTGTGTCTTCTCTAAAAAACGCCACAGCGGGAATGCGGCTATTGGCTCTGTTCATAACACGCATGAAGGATTGCAGGGTGAGACCAAGATAAGAGTCTTCGTTAGTATCTTGTGCGGTTACAGGCAAAAGAAAGAGAGTAAGAGAGAGCAAAAGTAATATTTTTTTCATTTTTAACGAGACTCCGATGGATGCAGTTTTAGTTGAATGACCAAGGTGCAGCTGATAAAGCCACACCCTCGCTTTACAAATTGTCGGCACATGGTGGCTATCTCCTAAGCGCACCACATTTTTTTATTTTGTAGGAGCTATTTTTTTAAACGAGGAACAAGAGATAAATCAGGTTTAGCTCCACCTGCTGGCTGAAAAGTGAGGATGTTAGCATTGTTATTTGTGATTCGCGTAAAAATCTTCCCATCTTCACCAACAAACACGCCGTCCTTGGCGGCTTCGGTCTCACCCACTACTGCTAAAGAAATTAATAAGAGTTGAAGAGGACCTCGGCTGGGGTAAATGGCATGTAAAGCCCCAAGGATAAGTGTATCTTTGTCATCAAAAAATGTGCGATCAGTTTTGTCTTCAAGGTTGTTTTTTAGTGGATGAAAAATAGTGATGGTCTCAATATTTTGCGTTTTTACCGACCCAGTAATCACAAAGCCTGATCCATTATTATTGTAGATAAAGTGTCCAGTTTTCCCCTTTTTGGTAAGCGTCCCTTCAAGGGGTACGGTGTCTTCTTGCACTATATTATTCATAGAGGCAAGAAATTCGTTGATTGTGATGCCAAAATGAGCCCTTTCGGCTTTGCTTCCACAGGATGCAAGAGCTACGGCACTTAGCAGTAACAGGGATAAAAGTATAATCTTTTTCATAGTAGGTAACTCCAGTAAAAAGTGATCTTTCTTATATATACGCTATAATTCAGCATTAAGTATAGAGGCAATGTAATATTTTTTCAAATTTTTGATGGATGAGCGGGCTATCCTTGATCTTTTTTTATGAAGAAGCTAAAATCACATTTATGATGACTGGCACGCACCCCGCATGGCAACAAGCTCTTACTTCACTAAAGGATGAGTTTTATGAGCCAAACGATGCCCTAATCTTAGGATTGCTCATTTGGCTAGCAGATGTGCCCCTTATTGTGGGTGGGGCAGCTGGTTCGGGCAAGGGCAGGCTTTTGTCAGCCTTTCAGGCATTAACCCCTCAGTTCAGGAGAGTTACCTCTGCTAGCACGGTAACCACCACACAGTCTAATGAGCAAGGGGTGATAGTTTGGTTTGATGCAATCAAGATGCCTGCGAGCTATGCCAAGCTTTGGGCTGGTGCTGTGGTCAAGGCAGAAGAGACCTCGGCTACTGATTGGTTTTGGGTGCAACAACAGGCACAGGTGTCTGTGAGCAAACAGGTGCTAAAGGAGCTAGAGCAGGTGCGTGTGGCTCTTGAGCAAGGTGGGTTACGATTAAGTGTTAAGCGTTGGGGCTTTGTGGTGAAGATTTTAAAAACAGCAGCCTTGGTGCAGCAACGGCACGAGGTGATGAGTGAAGATTTGTGGTTGTTGCCCTACATCATAGATAATCATCGTCGCTATCGTGAAGCTATATATAGACGAGTGGCCTCTATTTTGAGTTCAAGCACGGGGCTTGAACAAGAAGAACAGTTGGCAGGCTGGATGAAACAAGTGGCTGATATTCAAAAAGATATGGATGAAACACTAGCGACAGCTCCGCACACTGTGGAACGCTTGAGGGAGTTCACTCTTGAGTTAAGAGGCAAGGATGAAAGTACTTATCGCTTGCTTTACAAAGGCGAGGAGAGCCATCTAAAGATGGAGGATTATCAACAGCTTAAGGTAGGTTCAGGCTATCGTATGGTGAGTTTTTATCAGCCGCAGGCGGTGTTGGGAGTGAGTCCACGGGTGGAACGGGTGGAAATGAAGATGATCGATAGCTTCACCTTGGTAGACACACAGGGGCTGAGTTATTTTTTGTTAACCCAAACCGTGCCATTGCCAGTTCATTTTTCCTTGCTGCAGCGCAGTTATTTTGATCAGAAGTTAGATAAATTAACTCTGCAGTTATTTGAAGCCGAACCACAGGAAAACGTGGGGAGTATCGCTATTGGCTTGGCTACTGATCTAAGCCTTCTTGTGCCTGTAACGCAGGTGGAAGAGCTGTATGAAGAGGTTTTAACACGCATTAAAAAGTGTAAAGAAGCATTGCACTGCACAATGTGAAGATAAAGTTGATTTTTTGGACAACAGTGTGAAGCTGAGGAGTAAAGACGTGAGAAAAATAGATATGCTACTGCTGGCGAGCCTATGGCTGGGGTCTTTTGCCTCCTTGCAGGCTCAGTCCGTTGATTTTTTGGAAGATACAGGGAGGATGATGGAGTTAGACCGTCGTCCGACACAGCCTTCTCCTGATCCAGTGCGCCCCCCTGTCCCACCCGCTCCTGTGGCTCCTGTGCCAACACCTGCGCCCACCCCAGTGGTAGAGACTGTGCCAACACTCGAGCCTACCCCAGTGGTAGAGACTGTATCTGACCCTGTGCAAACAAAGGCGATCAAGGAGAAGAAAGCAAAAACTGACTCTAATCACACCTTTAGCTTTCATGGAGCTGTGGATTTGTGGTTTTGGATGGACAACGATTTTGCTTGGGGATTGGCTCTGGGTGGTGATAAATACTTTTTAGGGCGTAGCGATGTGCCTACTTATTTGAGTTTAGGCTATGATTATAAAGAGTCATTAGGGTTGGTTGCCAGCGTGGGTTGGGGTGGAGGACGTGCCGTTAAAGGGGGCATTCCCACCGATTTTAACACATTTATAAACGACTATGATGTTGATACCAATGCGGGTATGTCTTATTACAGTAAGTTTTTTGGGGTTCACATTCACTCACTTTATGCTTACATTGATCCGCTCGGCTTGGCTGGGGTCAACAGCCCTGTGGGTTTTAGGTTCACAGGTGGTATTTTACCTCACGAAAGTGGCATGGACAGCAGCCATTTTATGGCTGGTAATTATGGCGGGCTAGACTTTGGCTTTGACACCGGAGACATCATGCAAAGTGATGCTCTGCCTGGGTTGTTTGGTTTTAGAGCCGATATGCCGATTAAAGTTAGTGCGGAAGCCACCCCTGTGGTGTTGAGTGTGCTAGGCGGTCTTGGAGGCTTTAGTGAGTACACTGATCCTTTCATCTCACTAGCTGATAGAGGCTCAGAGAGCAAACCTTGGAGCGTGCTGGCAGAAGTTTCAAGCCAAGGGGCTAAGATTAATGATGTTTTCGACATAGACTGGAACTTGTATTATTGGTATTACAATGCGCCCTCTAAGGTGCAAGATTGGAATGATAAGAGCACTTACATCCCAATTGATCGGCTTAACCGCGATTCGCATGCCATGGGTTTTACTCTGGGTACTAAAGCTCAGAACAACGGTCCAATTTACATAGGCATGGGTTTGGCCCTCGACTACCTCATTTTAGGCAGTGGTCTGGGCTGGCGTACCGTAACTGATGCTAGTGGACAGGTGGTTTATCAACCAGTATGGACGAGTGATTTAGCTGCCGTGGGTGATGATTTTGTGCCAAAATACGAACACCGACTTAATGTGGGTGTGGGTTTTAGCGTGGGGATGGACCACATGTTTAGCCTTCACTTTGCCTTTAACCATCAGTCTAATGACAATAGCAGCGCCTTTAATCGTCGTAACTTTTTACAGGTGGATGATGTGACTGGGGAGGAGATATCAGCAGAAGCTAAGCAATGGCTAGCGGTGCGCTTAAATTTGGATATGATTAAAAATATCCAGATTTACATGGGTTTTGCCTACAGTCTTACTATGTCCAGCATTCAAGGCTCGCCCTATCGCCCCATGAGCATAGATGCAGGAGTTGAGTATAGTCCCATTTCTAACATCACTTTACACGCTGGCTGGCAGATGGGATCGACTGAGATAGGATCGATTTGGGCTGTAGAACCATCACTTCATGGAGCCTTTTATTTACGCGGGCGTTTTACCTTTTAAATAGCCGTTACAATAAGCCATATAAACTCTCATTGCGGTGTTTTATATGGCTTATTTTATCTTAATATGTTCCCTCTATACGATGGGTAAGGATTTTTTTTAAAATTTGTAAACAAAGTTCGTTTTTGTTTTTTGGATGTCGATTCACTAAGAATGCTACATGCCGAATGATTGTTAGCTAATTTTACAAAAACTGTAAAATTCCCCTATTTTTGTTTTGACAAACGGGTTTTGTAATGATACGATAGATGTAATGATCAGAATCAAAAACTTTTTCAAAGGAAGGACAATGATGAAAAAACTTTTACTAATGATGGCTGTTCTCGCAACGCCTGCCATGAGTACTTTTGCGCAGGATTCTAACACTGGCGATGCCAGCTTTGCACAGGTGCGAACCGGTGCTACAAATACAGAACGCGGATTGAATATTTCTGGTGAAGTAACCGCTAAAGGTTTTGTGGGACCAATGAAGGGGCAAGACGAAAGCGGTGCCAGCTTGGGAGATGATGACACGCATTTACGCTTTACCTACAACTTCTCTGAGTACAGTGGGGCACAGATGACTGTGGGCTTTAAGCTGGCGATGAACGACACACCTGCAGCAGGAGTTACCATGAAAGATGCCTATGGTTGGTCTGATATTTTGGGCGAGTTTGGTGTAAATCAGATGGTAGGTTTAAAGATTTCCATGGGTATTCTGCAAGATGATGGTGGAATTAGAAATCGTCATTTTAACGCCAGTAATGGATTAGATTTTGGTTTTGAAAGTGGTGATGGTGTGTATGCTGGTACTGGTTCGGCTACTGACCTTTACAACTGGCGTTTAGATATTCCTATGAACTTCATGAAAGATGTGTTTCCATTGAACTTGGGCGTAACGTCAGACCTTGACTTTTCTCGCAAGAATGGTGGACACTCGGTGATTGTTGAGCTTGCTAGCCAAGGCATGGAGCTTGCCGATGGCATGGTAAACTTGAACTGGAACGTATACTTCCAAAACTTTATGAATAACCATAACAATGGTGTTGCCGCCAATACTGGAAAGGCTTTTCATTCGACCAATACCTATGACTATATCGCCGTGGGTGGAAGCTTGGGTGTAGACATTGCTATTGGTGACAGCTTTTTGCTAGGCGTGGGAACCGCCGTGATGTGGCAGGAGCAACGTAACTTTTATGATGGCATCACAGCTATCCCCCTTCTTTCACCAAAGCGCGATGAGTTTAACATGAGTGCTGGTGTTCACTTTGGAATGGTAGACATTTTTGACTTACACTTTGCCTTCATGGGCTTCCAAGGAATCAACAAAGATCTTGAGGACAAAGCTTTCTCCAAAAACTGGTTAGCTGTTCGTGCCAACTTCCTTATGATTCCAAAAGTGATGATTTATGGTGGTTTGGGTATTGGTCTTACCAATAACATTGATAACAAGATTAGCTATGATGTGGGTATGCGTTTCGATCCTATCGACAATCTCTTCTTCATGGTGGGATGGCAGGCAGGTTCTGATGAACTTGGTAGCATTGAAGCCGTGCAAGAAACTGTTAAAGGTTCTATCTACGTTCGTGCCACATGGTCCTTCTAAATTAGAAGGGATTCTATTAGACTGGTTATTGTACCAAAAGATAGCACCCCTTGGGGTGCTATCTTTACAAAAAGGTTAATTTAGGGCATGATAAAAGGCATGAGTAAACAAGCAAAGTTTAATACCCAGTGGCTTTTTAGAGGCCTGTTTTTAACCCTTATGACTATTATTTTTTTGGCTATTATCGTAGCAACCACCCTGTTCATCCAAGCCTTTTTAAATATTAATGGCTAAAGCAAGCTGGTGTAGAGTCTCTTTATCATTTAGGTCGGGGTTTTCCACCACCATAACCAGTAGCTGATGTAGGGTTGCTCCCAGCACAGGTCCAGCTGGCATCCCCCATTTGAGTAAATCCTGCCCTGTTATCGCTAAGTCGCTGAGTGACAGAGGGGGGGTTTGAGCTATTATCTGTTTGATGCGTTCTCCTAAGTTTCCCCAATCAAAAGAGATACCTTGGGCGGTACTTTGAGCCTCGGCCAAAAGTAAAACATCATCTACTGCGTCTAACCCACAAACGGACAGACAACTACGTACCTCGGCGTCATTTTTAGGTGGTTTGGTTCGCACGTCGCTAGCCATGGTTTGGTAGTGGGTTATAGTCTTTTTGACCGCATTAGACACTTTATACTTGGCTAGCAAGGCTGCCGTCTCAGAAACAGGTTTGGTACAAGTGGCACAGCACAGCAACGCCGCGGCTCGCACCAGAGGGAGGGAAGGGCTAATGAGACCCACCGCCACCTTTTGTGCTAGTAGAATGGGGTAGGGGCAGAGTAAAGCCAACATACCCACTTCGTCTGCCAGGTTAAGGGAAGCCTCAACGTTGCTACCGGCAAGTAATTTACACCACTCTTGGGTTATACGTTCTTTACTCACCTTGTTTAATGAGGGCAACTGTGAGACGATTGCCTGCTTGGTTTCTGTATCAAGGGTCAGGTGGGGCATCTGGGCAATAAACCGTACGGCCCGTAACATGCGCAGAGCATCTTCGGCAAAGCGCTCGCTAGCAACACCTATGGCTTTTAGTGTCCCAGTTTGTAAATCGTGTTGCCCATTTAAAGGGTCGTAGAAGCTGCGCGTGGCAAGGTTATAGGTGATGGCGTTGATGGTGAAGTCGCGTCGTTGTAAATCTTCATCAATCGTGGCGTTAAAACAGACGGCATCGGGATGGCGGGCATCGGTGTAGCCCGCTTCAGTACGAAAGGTGGTAACCTCAAAGCTATGCTTTTTGTGGCGCACGGTTACTGTTCCGTGCAACAATCCTGTGGGAATAACATTTTTGAAGAGCTTTTGTACCTGTTGAGGGGTGGCATCGGTGGTTAGGTCATAATCTAGGCTTAGTTTGCCCAAAAAATAATCACGCACCGCACCGCCCACCACATAACAACTAAAACCGGCATTGGTAAAAACAGCACCTACTTCCTCTAGCAAAGTATCCATGTCGCTGCCAAACGGTGGGGTCGCCATGTTATTCGAAAGATCCCGGTGGGACTTCTAAACAAAATGTACCAAGCTTACCTGATCGTAAATCATTAAAAAAGTGCCGCACCGTAGCCTCTTGGTCGTTTAATCGACCAATGCGCGTGCCTAGCTGGGTAATGAACTCATAGCCGTCTGGGTTAGCTTCAAAGCCATAGCGATCGTTTAACCTCTGCTGATAGTGCCGGTAGAGAAACGGATAGAGCAACAGAAAGGCTTCGCTTGGGGTATACACCTCGTCGCGTACGGCGGCTAGGGCAGCAAGACGCGCAGCCATAGTTTGGTTTTCTAGGTTGGGCCACAACAAGCCTGGGGTGTCATAAATCTCTAGGCTGTTGGTACGGTACAGCTGCACATCGCGGGTAACACCGGGTCGGTCGGCCGCCTGTGCCTTGTGCTTACGCCCTAGGGCGTTAATAACCGTGCTTTTGCCGCAGTTAGGCACACCCACAATCAGAACGCGTGGCTTAGTCACTCGTACCACGTCTTTAGTTTTGTAAAGCTTGGCGGTTTCACTTTTAATACGGTCTAAGTTCATACGTGTTTTGGCAGATATGAGCAGCGTTTTAAGGTTTCTGTTTTCAAAGTAATAAAGCCATTCTGAGGTCATGGCAGGGTCGGCAAGCTCTGCCTTATTCAACAGAAGCAGGCGAGGTTTTTTTTGAATAATTTCATCTAGTAGTGGATTACGGCTGCTTAGAGGGGCGCGGGCATCAGCAATTTCAAGCACCACATCCACATGGGGCAGGGTGTCTCGCAATGTGTTGCGCAGTTTATTCATGTGTCCAGGAAACCATTGAATGGCCATTGTGTGTATCCTTATTATAATACAAAAGAAAAGGGAGCCGAAACTCCCTTTATGAGCAATACCAAACAAAAACTAATACTTAGTAGTTGCTTGTGAACGTCGGCTCTTTTTCGCCTGTTTACGAATCAGAGCTTTTTTCTTGCGGTTGTTGATTGTGGAAGGTTTTTCAAAAAATTCGCGGTTTTTCCACTCACGAATAATTCCTTCTTTTTCAACGGTACGCTTAAAGCGCTTGATAGCTTTTTCTAGAGGCTCATCTTCGCTTACTTTTATAGTGGCAATAGGTCATCACCCCCTTTTTTTATAGTATATTTTATAGAATATACGGTTTTTTTTAGATAGTCAACTAGCTTAATTTTAAATAGTATGTTATACTGGCGGTATTGCTACTTATTTTATGGAAAAATGATGTAGAAAAGTTGCCTACACTCATTAAAAAGTGTATATTAAGAATGTGGGTTTTTAGTTTTTTATTTGAATAGGGAAAATGATTAGATAGGTGGAGCTTTAGAACCCTTATTTTTACATTAAAAAAATTGACTTACTTAAAGGAGAGTTTCTATGGAACCGATGAAGAAAAAGTATCATTATCAGGCGGATTTAAAACAGGATTTACTTGCCAAAGGAATCGAGATTATTTGCGAAAAAGGCGTTTCAGCCCTTACGCTTAAATCTTTAGCCGGTGCATTAGGTGTTACTAGTGCGGCAATGTATCATCATTACCCAGATAAAACATCTTTGATGGTGGCAATTGTGAGCAAGCGTTTGCAAGAGCTTAATACTTTACTGGAAGAGAAGGCTTACCTGCCTTTTGCTGATGATGTAACACAGATGTTTGTGAAGGCTGCTATGTTGATTTATGATTTCTGTGAAGAACATCATGAATTTTTGATTATCTTGAATGGTGATGCGATTAGCAACTGGGAAAACTATCCACTGTTGCAGCAGAGCATTGCGCAGATGTGGAAGACTCCACTTATTGCTGTGCAAAAAGCACAGGGAGAAGGTTTATTACGTGCCGGAGATTCAGAAGCTTTGTTACTGATGGCTTTCTCGAGCATTCATGGCTATTTAAGCTTGGTGTTTAGTGGAAAGGGTGTTTTACCTGCTCGTATTATCGAGAATTCACGTCGTGATTACTTTGACGTTGCTTGTGGAGCTGTTAGCACCATTAAAGCTAGTTTAGAAAACTGGCAACAAGACATTAAAGTTTTTGAAAAATCGGTAATGTCTTAAAACAGTTTGGCACTTGTTACCTCGCTCGATATGGAAAGAGAGTCTCCTTCAAGAGGCTCTCTTTTTTATCTTTTAACGAAAGAAGCCACCGACAACAGAACCAGATTGATGAGGACAATGGCAGCCCCTGTAGGAATGTTGACCCATGCGGAGAGAAAAATGCCCAAACTAAAGCTGAACAGAGATATCAAGCACCCCATCACCAGTAGTGCTTGATAGCTTTTAGCCACTTTACGAGCGATGGTAACCGGAAAGATAATAAGGCTTGATATGAGCAAGCTCCCCGTGAGCCGTAACCCTAGGGCGATGGTGAGACCGGTGAGAGAGGCAAGGATGACTTTGAACACTATGATGTTCAACCCGCGTGAGCGTGCATAGGTTTCATCATGCGTGATGAGAAAAAATTGATGATGTAGCCATATAAACACAACCACCACAACTAGTGTGAGAGTCATACTAGCCAGCATGTCGTTTACCGTAATAGCAAGAATAGACCCAAAAAAGAAGTTAGCCACATCGGTGTTAAAGCCTTTGGTCATAGCGGCCACAATCATGCCTACGGCTAATGAGCTGTTGGCGATGATGCCTATCATGGTATCGGCATACACATTTTTTTGTTCAGTAATCAGCATGATAAGAATAGCAGCAGCAACCATGGTGGGGATAGAGATGACTAGCGGAGATAAAGAGAGTGCAGCAGCTATGGAGACGGTGGCAAAGCCGATGTGAGAAAGACCATCACCAATGAGCGAAAAGCGTTTAAATACCAAAATAGAGCCAAGCAACGCCATGGATAAAGAGAGAGCTAGACCCGTAATGAGGGCTCGCTGCACAAAGCTAGAGCTAAGAATAAGAATGAGATCGGATGAAATCATGGGGATGGAAACTCCTGTTCAAGCCATTCTACTTTACTGCCAAAAAAGCAGAGATGGGTGCTAATGACCGCAATTTGTTTGGCATGAGCCACCACAGCCGATCGATCATGTGAGATCATAACAATTGTTAAACCTTGGTTGTTGAGCTGCTCTAAGAGAGCATACAGATCGGTGCTAGCATGATGATCCATACTTGCGGTTGGTTCATCTAAAATGAGTAATTGTGGCTGACTAATGAGGGCACGGGCTAAAAGCACCCGTTGTTTCTGCCCGCCTGAGAGTTCGGAAACCAGCCGTTGTTTAAGATGGGCGATTTCAAGTAACTCTAAAATCGCTAGAGCTTTTTTGGTGGTTTGCTTATTGTTAAATGGCCAGCGTAAAAGAGGGTGATTTAACCCACTTAACACCACCTCTAACACACACACTGGCATAGAAGCCAGAAATGTGGCCTCTTGGGGCAGATAGGCCATGTCAGTTTTGGGAAGATTGTACATAATCGTTCCTGACTGGAGTGCAACCAGCCCTAATATGGCTTTAATAAGGGTGCTCTTGCCCGCCCCATTATTGCCCAACACATAAAGATAGTCACCTTTATGTATGGGCAGAGAAATGTTATCAAGGGCAAGTGTAGAGCCATAGGCAACAGATAGAGAGCGAATGTTAAGTAAAATCTTCTGTTCCATTTAAGAATTAGCTCGCTTTATGATTAAGAGCTTTCTCTAAATTTATACGATTCTCTTCCATCAGTTGAATGTAGGTGGTACCTGCGGTCAGTTGTTCTTTGGTAATTGAGTGAGCCGTGTGAAACGGGAGAAGGTCAAGAGAGAACTCTTGAGCTAAAGTTTCGGCGATTTTGGTGGTAAAAATAGGATCCACAAAGAGCGATGTGAGCTGATGATCGTAAATAAAGGCTTTGGCTTCTGCCATACGGCGTATTGATGGTTCGTTTTCCATGTGATCGCTTGCATAAACCGTGAACCAATCAAGATTGTGATAGGTTAAGAAAAGCACATGTGAAAAACCGCCGGCAAAAAGGAGCGGTTTGCGCTTGCTTGCTTGAATGGTGGCTACCATGGAAAGAAGGGATTCTTCAAGCTGCTGTCGATAGGCCCCGGCATTGATTGTGTAGGCTGGCTCATTCTCTGGATCCATTTCAATAATACTTTTTGTAATGACATCAAAAATCGGTAAAATAAGAGCTGGACTCATCCAGATGTGTGGATCATGATGCGCATCTTCATGGGCATGGTGCTCGTCGTGGTCATGCTCTTCCATAGACAAGGCTTGGGTAATGTTAAGAACGCTTCGAGGTGCGGTTTTTTTATCAGACAGCAAGCGTGACACCCATGGCACCATTGCATTACTGGTAAAGATGAGAAGATCACTGTTTTGTAAGTGCAGCATATCCCGTGGGGTGGGTTCATAGTCATGCAGGCTTATCCCTGGCGGAACAATGAGCGATACCTCAGACAAGTCGCCCACAATGTGGCTGGCAAAGTCAAAATAAAGAAAAAGAGGCGTGTGAATATGCTTTTTACTTGTGGTATTTGGCTCATTACTAGGTTGACAACTTAAGGTTAATAGTGCTAGCGTTAATAGACTAAGCGATTGATTGATGTTACGCATGGTTTTAATACTCCTTATAGTTCCATGATTTTGGATATATCGAAGTATAAACCATGATGGTATCACTGTCAAGCGATAAAATAAAGAGAGGATGACCAGCTGTGCAGAATAATGATGAAATGGGGGATGATGATAGGATGACGGATGACGGTGTGATGGTTATTTTTTCTGCCTTAAGTCAGGAGACCCGGCTGCGAGTGTTTAAAACATTGGTGGCGCACCATAAAGAGGGGTTACGTCCTAGTGATTTAGCCACAAAGTTATCAATATGTAAGAATACTCTCTCATTCCATTTGTCTTTGCTGGCACAAGCAGGACTAGTGAGCCAAGAACGGCGAGGCAAAGAGATTTTTTATCGCTCACAATGCCATGCTATTCGCCAAGCCGCTCATTTTTTAATAGAAAAAGGAGTGGATGGCAACTGTGATTGCCTGCTGACAAATCGTTAATTTCACCTGTATTATATAATGGATCGATGAATTTTATACACTGTTCGGTCGACCATTATAACCAAGATGTTAAACCCTTTAACGCGCAAGGTTACTCCGCCCGCCATTTATCGCCCCTCATTAAGCACACCATTTCCCAGTAAAAGCTGGAATCCCCCCCCCTTAGGTGCTCCTTTTTTAGCCTCAGATCGCTCGTTTAAACGTAGTCGAAGGACTGTACGGCAGCTTGCATCAACACAGTCACTGTTACTACTGGCACTGCTGAATATTATTTTATTGGCAACGGTTGCTTCCTTCAATATTTGGAATAGAGACACGGTTGTGTTAGCCCAGACTTCCGTACATAACTTACTTTTGGTTCCTACGGCCTCGCTTTTCGATCTGACGCGTGACTTTAGCCAGGCGCAGCAGTGGAAAAACGAAAGCATTTTATTTCATACCGTGGCATTAGGAGATGGAGTAGGCTTATCTTCTTTAGCCCTGCAGTATAATGTAACTGTAGACACCCTGTTAACAGTTAATAACCTGTCTTCGCTGGAAGCCAGTGTGGGGCGTGATCAACTACGGGTTCCTGTAATGAATGGGTTACAGATTTCTGTTCCCTTGCGTCGCTCGGTGGCATGGATCGCCAAAAAATATAATGTATCAGAGGATAAATTAAGGAGTGTGAATCATCTGACCTCCGATACCGTTGCCCCTAAAAGTACACTCTTTATCCCTGATGCCTCGCTTTCTGCGGGCAAAAAAAAGCGTATGGTAGGTAATGCCTTTTTTTACCCGGTTTTTGGCACACTGGCTCAAGAGTTTGGCTGGCAAGAAGATGCGGTTACTGGGTTATTACACAGCTACAGTGGCGTTGCCTTTACCACAGAGGCTGGTGCATCCGTGGTAGCCTCTAAGGCTGGGCGTGTGTCATCTTTAGGAATCCATCCTTTTTATGGTCTTCATATTATTGTGGATCATAGCGATGGGTTACAAACGATGTATGGGCGTTTAGAGACTTCTTCGATAAAAATGGGACAATCGGTGGTACAGGGTGAGCTATTGGGGCGCGTCAAGGCCGGTGGTTACCGTGGCAAAGGGCTGTTTTATTTCTCCCTCCTCAAGAATGGGTTGCCTGAAAATCCATTACATCGATTGCGTTAAAGCACTGACTAATAAAGATATAAATAAGGGCGAGTGATCGGCTTTCATTAAAATAAGGAGAGGGTTCATGAATCAGATAAAAGTTATCTCGTTAGGTGGGTCTTTAGTTTCACCGAGTGGAGTGGATACTACCTTTTTAGCACAATTTAAAAATGTGGTAACCCAATGGCTAGAGGCTGATTATAGCCGTAAAATCATCTTGGTAACCGGTGGTGGTGCCCCTGCACGTATTTATCAAGAGGCTGCTCGGATGCTTGCACCGCAGATTACGAATGATGACCTTGATTGGATTGGTATTGCGGCTACTAAGCTAAATGCCCAGCTGGTAAAACGCTTGTTTGGCTTATTGTGTGAGGAAGATGTGGTTGATAATCCTTCCATTGCTATCTTTAACCAAGGACGTATTTTGGTGGGTGCTGGGTGGAAACCGGGTTTTTCAAGCGATTATGACGCAGCCCTTTTAGCCCATCGCTTTGGGGCTACCCAGATGATCAATCTATCGAACATTTCTCATGTTTACTCAGCCGACCCTAAGAAAGACAGCACAGCACAACCGTTAACCGACATCAGTTGGCACGATTTGCAAGCTTTGGTGGGCGATGTGTGGACGCCGGGATCTAACTTACCCTTTGACCCCATTGCGGCTAAATTTGCTCGTGAACACAACCTCACGGTAGTGGTGGCCTCAGGGGCTAATTTGCCAAATATTAAAGCAATTTTGGATGATGAGCCGTTTATTGGCACCACCATCCATTAATATGTTTAACCTAACTGTCCACATGCTCCACCAATCGTGGCAGCACGACGGTAGCGACGGACAGTTAGTAGCCCTGCCTCTTCAAGCAACATCATGAAACGTTGCACTTCATCTTCGCTGGGTGCACGATAGGGCAGATTGGGGATAGGATTCCATGGAATCACATTAACCATCACATCCAAGCCACGGGCAAATTTGGCAACCATGCGCGCATCCTCAGGACGGTCGTTATACTCAGGCAATAAAGCGATCTCTAAGGTGATTCGTTTGTCGCTGGCTTCTTGATAGACTTGCAAGGCTTTTTTTATTTCGGGCAAAGGGTTAGATTTAGCCGACGGCATAATTTGTTTGCGTAACTCTTCATCTGCCGTTACCAAACTAAAGGCTAAGGCCACTTCCGGACGTTGACGAGCAATGGTAATAATACCGTCCACTCGTCCGCAGGTGCTAATTGTGAAGCGCTTAGGACTCATATTAAGCCCCTCTTCATCGCATAGCAGGTTAATCGACTTAAGCACGTTCACCAAGTTGGCCGTAGGCTCTCCCATACCCATAAACACCACATTGTCTAACATCCCATAGCGGTTTTTAAGATGCAAAAATTGCTCCACAATTTCTCCGGCTTCTAAGTTGCGTTTTAGACCGAGTGTACCGGTTTTACAAAAGGTGCAACCCATGGCACAACCCACTTGGCAACTCAAACACGCGGTGCGTCGGTCGTTTTTATCAACCAGCAAAACACACTCAATCTGTTTTTGGTCGTGAAGCTGCACGATAAGCTTGGCCTGTTTGTTTTCGGTTAGCTCTTTCACCACTTGGCAAGAGTAGAGAGGTGCTTTCTCGTTCAGTTTTTCACGTAAAGCTTTAGGAAACGAGGACACATCCTGATAACTGGTAGCACCATGTCGATAGAATGCTTGAAAGAGCTGCTTGGAGCGAAAGTTAGGTTCATCGGCAAAATATTGCTGTTGAAGCTCGGTGATAGTGCATGAACTGATGAGCATAGTGAATGTAATCCTTAATTTTTTTAGGCTTGTAATAGAGTTTCTACGGAATTAAGCACTTCGTTTGGTGTACGCGAGGCATCGACAGTAGTGAGTAGATTTAGGCTTGTGTAAAATTGAATAAGCGGTGCGGTTTGCTCATTGTAAATGGTTAGGCGGGCTTGAATGGCTTCAGGTTCATCATCTGGACGACGTGTGAGGGTAGCTGCACATTTGTCGCATTTACCTTCGGCTTGGGGAGGTTGATGCTGAGTATGATAGCCGGCTCCACAATCTGGGCATAACAATCGTCCGGAGAGACGTACGATGATCTCCTCAATCGGCAACCTAAGGTTAAGAGCAATATCAATCTTGGCAAAGTTTTTTAAGGCCTCTGATTGGGCTAAGGTGCGTGGAAATCCGTCTAAAATGAAGCCTGCTTGGCAGTCATCATGAGTTAGGCGATCTTGAACCAAGGCGATGGTGAGTTCGTCAGGCACATAGCCACCACTAGCCAAAATCGACTCTACCTGACGACCGAGAGCAGTTTTGTTTTGTACATTGGCTCTAAAAATATCGCCAGTGGAGATGTGAGGAATGTTGTGTTTGGCGGCTAGCAGTTTAGCCATGGTCCCTTTCCCCACACCAGGCGCTCCTAGCAAAATTAATTTGGTTAGCATGATAAACTACTCCTTGATTATTGGCACATATTTTTTGGCTCTATAAAGTTTTTCCACCCGATAAACAACTTTGCATTCGGCACTGCAGTAGTGAGATTGTGAGGCTAAAGGCGTGGGTTTATGGCAATTGTAGCAAAGAATGTACTTTTCCTCACAGCTTTCATTGCAATAATTTGGCTCTTTGGCTGTGTAATCTCCACAAGTGGCACAGTTTAAGAATACAGGGCTTCTGTCGGTGTCTAAAACCATATCTTGCTAGTATAGAAAAAAGAACACTATTAGGCAAGGCATGATGACATAAAATAACCTTTCTTTACCGAATTACTTGAACCATTAAAAGTGAATAATGCCACTGGTTTCAAGAATTATATTACTATCAAACAGTTTATCCTCTAGTACCTGATGTAAGAGGTCTACCCCCACGCTGCTAGGCACGGTGATAGAGCACGCCTCTCTTTCATGTAAGATGTGGTGGTCATGGGCATGGGCAGTGTTTGCACAGTAACAGTAGAGAGTTTTACGACTGGTGGTAGCTCCTCTTGCCCCTAGGGCTATGGCTTTATCCGGTAATGTTTGGGTAAGACCACGCTCTCCTAAAAAAACAAAATTGGTGAGGTTTTGTGGGGCATGGTGGTGATTGGGGCTTACATAGTCCGATGTGGTTTTGCGACGCCAATCCACATCACCCTTTATTCCATCAATGGCAGAAATAACTTGATCCATACTGGCAAGTTGTGCGCTAGTCTCAAGATGTGTGCGTGTGTTCATTTTAGCATAGCGGATGGGGTAGCTGAACAAGAATCCTTTACCCGGCAGATGCAACTGTGCCAAATCGTACAACAGACCCAGCACCGTTGGTAAATCTTTATAATAGACCGCAAGTGAGGCGATCTCTTTTTCCGGCGAGCTAGTAATGCGTAATAAGCCCATCCGTTCACGAGTGCCAGTGCCGTGTCCATAATATATTATGGGCGCAGGGTAACCATGGCTGAGCAGAGTTTCACAGATCGTTGAGGAGGCATCTCTAGTGAAGATAAGCGTGATACCCTGCATTTGAGTGCTGAGGATAGGCTTAATCGAGGCATTTGCTTCGATAGGATTAATGAGAGAAGTCAAATCAAGGTTCAGCATTCCTTCCCAGCTCAACTGATCAGGGGCATAATACAAATTCACGGTTTCACTGTAAATCGATCCACGCCCCGGTAATAACAAATCAAGTTCATCAACAAACAGTTGAAAACATAAAATTTCCATAGAAGGTGGCACATAAAATTGAATAATTTGGGCTAGTTCATCCACAATTTGCATTTTTTTGTGCAACAGGGGAAATTTTCTTTTCATCTGCATCATGCTCGCACGGACAGGTTGAGTCAACACATAGGGAGCGTGCAGTCGCTCTAGCAGGGCAAGGGATTTATCTACAAGTAGATGATGAACGGTTAAGGTTATTTTAATGGCAGGTACAGGGTTCATAGACGACCTCCTGAAAGATTAAGGTACTTGGCGATATTCATCTTTTTGCGTACCCCAGCTAACAGTACAATGAGTACCGGAATAGTAGCTCCCATCGTGAGCAATCCAAATTGTTCTGGGCTGTCCATTGTTGAGTTTATACCCATGCCAAATGACAACACTAGGGGTACGGTTATAGGACCTGTTGCCACACCGGCTGTGTCCCATGCCACGGCAACATAGGTATTGTCGTTAAACAAGGATAGAATTAAGAGAACGAGATAAAGAGGCAAAAGAAAGAAGAGAAAAGGAATATCAAACAGCATCCGAATCATACCTATGACTAGGCCAATGCCCACTCCGAGAGAGGCTTGGATAATGAGAGTGGTTTTAGAAAAGCTTCCTACCGTGGATTCAGAGAGAGTGCTGGCGAGGGCATGCAGAGTAGGTTCGGCAATAGCAGTGCCAAAGCCGAGGAGAATAAAAAAGCTTGCCATCAAGGCCAAGCTTAGCCCATAACTCCCTCGGCTTAGCATAGAGGGAGAGTGATCGGCTTCGACAGTGTACACGGATGTTTCAGGGTTAAAAGCAGTAGGGTCAAAGACTATTTTATGCATGGTGTTACGAGTTTCTAAAAAAAAGAATTCATGCACTTGCCCATCTAAAGAGATTGACGAATTGATCATACTAGGATCAAAGTTGCGCAGTTCAATGACCTCTGGGGATGGTTCCTGAATAATAGAAGAGATGTTTTGTCCTAAGTAGCGCCCTAGGGGTATTAAGCCAGTGTTTAACCCAAAATTGAGCATAAGAATGCCCATAAAAGCAAACAACACTCCTAAAATTTTTTCATCAACAAAAGGTGGTCTTTTACGCACAAAAATAAGCAGAGTAAGAGATAAGGCTAACATTAATGGCCCTACTGCCAAGAGAGCAGCTTGTAACTGACCTGTAAACGGTTGAGCCACAATGGTAAACGCCAAGGGCTGAAGGCTTAAGGGTTGGCTATCAATGAGCTCTTGTTTAAAGGTTTCTTGAGCCGTTTCATCAACAAACAGGCGCACAATACGCACATCCTCAAACAATTCAGCCGCAGTGAGTGTTGGCATCGGCACTTGTTGGCGCATGAAGATGCTGAGTAAAAGTATAGCGATGACAGGACACAGATTGGCGAGTGTAACCACGCCTAAACCGTTAGTAGAGCTACTAGAAGAGCCAACCGAAGCATGGCTAATACCTAATCCAAAAGCGATAATCAGAGGCACTGTTACCGCCCCAGTGGCAATACCACCCACATCCCAAGCCAGTGCCACAAAAGGGCGTGATCGTTCATCCAGGTAGGCGATGACCGAGGCGATAAGAGCTATGGAAAGGCAGATAATCACAAAGGGTTTAAAAGACCAATTTTTAATCACCCGTACTGTACCTAAAATCATCGCAACGCCTACGCCAATACCGATCACGGTTACAAAAAGGCTGGGTCTTACATTTAAAAGATAAAATAGCAATGGTGCTTGATAAAGGGGGACGGTATCGGTAATGCCTTTTAACATAATCATTGATGGTTCGGCAAGTGTGGCAATGCCTCCCAGCACAAAAGCGATTCCAAGGGTGATTGAAAGCGGTGTTCTCACCGGTAACTCAGCTCCTGCTGTTTCCGCCAATGGCATCACACTTAAAAAAATTCCCTCTAAAAAAAAAGCTAGTCCTATAACCAAGCTCAGCACGCCCCAAAAAATGGTAATGGGCTGTTCCACCGGTAGATGGAGTATGAGGAGCTGGAAACCGATAAGATAGAGCACTATAAAAGCAACAGCTTTTGCCTGTGCACTAATTTTTTTACCAGCATAGTCAGCAATCAAAATGAACACTTGGGTTTTAGTAAAATGCTTTTTGGGGCTGTTATTCATCATACTCATCATAATAGCACAAATAGGGCACGATGTCTCTATGTTTAGTCATAAAACAGCACGCCTTCAATGAAGAGGCGTGCATGTCATAATGAGACCTTAGCTATGAAACACTAACAACTGATAAGGTTGCAGAGTGAGGGTGAAGCCCTCTTTTTGGTATCCTGTGCCGTTTGTCAGAATTAACTGCGGTGGCAGATCCTCAGCCCACTCAATAGTGCTGGGGTGTTTTGAAAAGTTACAAAATACAAGAGCATTAGCTGTATCGTTATACCGTCTAAAGGCATAAATTGTGGGATGGTCTTGAGCTAATTGCTCGTAAATTCCGTCTACAAAGACACTATAATTTTGGCGTAACTGCAAAATATGTGTAAAAAAAGTGTAAACAGATTCGCAGTGGGTGCGATCTTTTTGGACATTTATCTGCTGTGCACGAGTGCTAAAGGGCAACCAAGGTGTGCCGGTGGTAAAGCCATGTCCTGCAGTATCATCCCACGATATGGGGGTTCTCCCATTATCCCTGCTCTTGGCAGCCAGAATAGCAAGGGCTTGGCTCTCGCTCATGGTTTGGGTGAGTTCGTTAAAGTAGTTGAGTGACTCCACATCTTTGTACTGATTAATCGAAGTGAAGTAGGCATTGGTCATACCAATCTCTTCGCCTTGGTAGATGTACGGTACACCGTCCATAAGGTATTGGGCGGCAGCCAGCATAGTGCTGCTTTTATAGCGAAACTCTGTGTCTTCCCCAAAGCGTGAAACCACACGAGGTTGGTCGTGGTTACTCCAAAAGAGGGCATTCACCCCTTCGCCCACCTGCATGGTGGTTTGCCATTCGTTAAACAGCTTTTTCATACCAATAAAGTCTAGCGGTGCAAGTGTCCATTTGTTGCCATTGGCGTAATCTACCTTTAAATGATGAAAGGTGAAAACCATCGAGAGTTCTTTTTCAGCAGCTGAGCTGTAGCGAATACAGTTTTCTATGGAGGTGGAACTCATCTCGCCTACCGTGAGGCAATCAGTAATACGCCCAAAGGTACGTGCATGCAACTCTTTAAGGTAGGTGTGAATGCGTGGTCCATCGGTGTAAAAACGTCGACCATCGCCTTGGCTATCATCGGTAAAGTGGTCGGGTTTGCTAACCAGGTTAATCACATCAAAGCGTAAACCCTTGACTCCTTTTGCTAACCAAAAGTTCACAATGGCAAACAGCTCTTCGCGTAAGGCTGGGTTTTCCCAGTTTAAGTCGGCTTGTGTACGGTCAAACAGATGAAGATAATGCTTGCCCACTTCAGGGGCATAGCTCCATGCTGGCCCACCAAACTTTGAGATCCAGTTGGTGGGTACTTCATCTGGGCCAGCCGTTTGCTTGAAAATATAATAGTCCTGATATTTTTGCTCACCAGTCAAAGCACGCTTAAACCACTCATGCTCGGTAGACGAGTGATTAAGAACCATGTCGAGCATGATTTTTAAATTACGCTTTGTGGCCTCAGCCATCAGTTGTTCAAAGTCGTCCATCGTGCCAAACAAGGGATTAATGGCGCAGTAGTCAGAGACATCATAACCATTGTCGTTCATGGGCGAAGGATAGATAGGGGTGAGCCAAACATAGCTCACCCCCAACCCAGAAATGTGATCGAGTTTGCTGATGATGCCTTGCAAATCGCCAATGCCATCACCATCGCTGTCGGCAAAGCTTTTTACATAGATTTGATAAACAGAGTTTTGCTTTATAGTCATGCTATCGCTCCTTTAAGGGTGGCACGTTTGTGCATAATGAGTGTGAGTGCCATTGGCACAGCGATGGAAACCAACATAGCTACAAGATAAACACCCCAAAATTGAGGTTTAACCGCTAAAATGCCAGGGATGCCCCCCACACCAATACCATTGGCTAACACGCCAAAAGCTCCACAAATGGCAGCACCTAGGGATGAGCCAATCATGGCAGCCAGCATAGGATATTTGAATTTAAGATTAATTCCATAAAGTGCAGGTTCGGTAACCCCTAAATAAGCCGAAATAGCTGCGGGAATCGAAACTTCACGACTCGTTTTTTCAGCAAGAATGATGCCCATAACAGCAGACCCTTGGGCAATGTTACTTAAAGCCAACAGAGGGAAAATCATGGTGCCACCGGTGTTGGCAACCAACTGCATCTCCACCGCATTGGTGGTGTGATGAATACCTGTAACCACCAACGGGGCATAAAGGAAGCCAAAGATAGCCGAACCAATGATGGCAAAGTTACCTGTGAGCAAAAATTGAAACACATTGGCAACCATATCCCCTAGGGCTCGTCCAATAGGACCAATAATCCAATGAGCCAAAAACACCCCACTAATTAAAGCGATGAAGGGAACAACCAAAAGATAAAGGTAGCCGGGAATCACTCGACGCACCCGACGCTCGATGGTACACATGGCAAGAGCGGCTAAAATAGCAGGCACCACTTGCGATTGATAACCCACTTTTGCCATCTGAAAAAAGCCAAAGTCCCACACTGATGGCTCCATTTTGCCAATATTAAAGGCGTTCATGAGCTGGGGAGACACGAGGGTGATACCCAAAACAATGCCCAAAATGGGAGGGGTATCCATGCGTTTTGCCACGCTCCAAGTGATGCCCACCGGCAAAAAGTGAAAAATGGCCTCACCAATAAGCCATAAAAAGTCATTCACTCCGTTCCAAAACACGCTTTGTGAAACAAGAGTTTTGCCACCAAATATTGGCAGATCGCCAATCACATTGCGGAAACCTAGAATAAGACCTCCTGTGATTATGGCCGGTAAAAGGGGGATGAAGATATCTGAAAGGTAAGACAGCACCCTTTCGAGGGGCTTCATGTTACCTTTGGCAGCCACTTTCAGCTGTTCTTTGTCGGCCTGTTGCTCATTAAGCCCTGTGAAGGTAGTAAATTGCTTGTAATATTGATCCACATCAGAGCCAATAACGATATGAATTTGCCCAGCACTTTTAAAGGCACTTTTCACAATGGGAATTTCGTCAATCGCAGCTAAGTTGACTAGGCTTTCATCGACGGCTACCACACGTAACCGTGTAACGCAGTGTGCCACGCTTTTTATATTAGCTTTTCCCCCAAGTAGGGTTAAAAGGTGATCTGCTTCTGCTTGAGTGAGGGTTATCATCATTAGACTCCTTTATTTTTACCAATTAAGTTTGGAACGATTAGGTTACAAACACACACAGAGGGTATGTTTCATGATAAGCCACAATTCAGCATCCGTCAAAGCATTCTTTAAGTATTTTTTTATGAGGAAAAAAGAGGGACGGTTTCTAAGAGGTAAGAAAACATCTCTTGCCACAGCCGCCAAGTATGCCCGCCGTCAAACACTTTGACAGTGATGTTAAGCCCTTTTTCTTGGGCAAAATCGCCAAAGTGGCGTGTGCCTGAGTCGGTAACGCCGTCTTCACTGCCAAAAAAGAGCGTGATGGGAGTATTTTGTAATAGCTGTGACTGTGTTGCCCAACGCTGGGGGTAAAATTGCTCAAGGTAAATAGCCTCATTAAACTGTTTTGCATCATCTGCAGTGGTGAAAATATTACGTTTTAAAACGTTGCGAATGACGAGCCTGTGAACCCATGAGGTGGGGTGAGCTTGCGGATGTTCCTGCTCATTTAAGGGAGATGGATAGTAGAGAGCTGGTGAAAAGAGAGTGAGTGAGGCAAACATGGAGGGGTTGGCTAAGGCTAGGTGCAAGGCCCCAAAGCCCCCCATACTAATACCCCCAATAGCCCGCTGTTTAGGGTTGGTGCTTACTTTATAGGTTTTTTCAATATGAGTGATGAGGTCGGTTGCAAAGGCATTTTGCATAGGTCCTTGGGCTGGGGAGTTGATCCACCAACTGTAGCGCCCCCCCGTGGGAAAGACTACCACCATGGGGGTAATACTTCCGTTTTCCATAGCCGTGGTTAGGATTCGGTCAAAATTGTGTCGATCAAAGTGTGCTGAGCTGTTAAACATACCGTGTAAAAAGTACAGCACCGGATAATTTTGCTCGGTGTTTTCATAGTAGTTAGGAGGCAGATAGATGTGGTAATTCCATGTGCGATTAAGGAGTGGGGAGAAAAAATCATGCCTCTCAAGCGAGCTAGCACTGAGTTCTGAGGTCATAAAAATGAGACTCAAGGTTAAGGCTTTATACCCCATCAAAACTCTCCCCTACCACACTGTTTGATCAAATCATAACAAAAATGGAGATAATAGTAAACATATAAGGTGTAGCCGGTTGACAAAAAGGCGTGCAATGAGGATAATTTTCGATGTGTGTAGATAAAGTTTATAGCTATCATTATGAGGAAATAGAAAAAACCATATGCCAGAAGAAACCCATAAAATTATGCCTGCCAAATCAAAACAATCATTAGCCACTACTATTGTTGCCTCCATATTACTGGTGGTTATCACCGTGAGCTTTGTCGCCGTGCCGGCTGTGAGCTTTGTTGGTGGGGGAACCTTTGGCAACACCGAGTTTGGGCGCTATGGCAAACGCCGTGTGGTGCTAGAACAGGGTAGTTTTTTTATGCGACGCATTACTGAATTCAGTAGCATGTTGGGCGATATGGCTAACAATCCTGCAATTATGCGTATGATTTTCCAAGAGTCTTTTGATCGAGCCATGATGCACGAGGCATGGATTGATGAAGCCACACGGGCCGGTGTGCTGGTGAGCCAACGGGAGGTGTTGAGGCGTTTACGTAGTGATCCCAACTTTACCGAGGCGTCGTTTGCTCGTATGAGCACAGTTGACCGAGTAGAGTGGGTTAAGCAGGCTCGCGAACAAATTATGGTGGAGCATTTTCAACAGGGCTTGTTCGATGGCGTGCGTCGATCGCCACTGTTAGCCCAGGTAATGGCTAACCCTAGTTCGGTAGAACGCCGGTTTGAGTTAATGTACATACCCTTTAGCCGTTCTCAACCTTTTATGGCAGAAGCTTTTCTTCAAAATGGAGCACCTTTGTTTCACCGTTCTACGATGCGCCGTTTGGTGATTTTTGGTGATAAGCGTACCGCTGAAGCTACCGCTGCTCGTATTGCTATAGGTGAAATGAGCCTAAGTGACATGGCCTATCAACAGTTTGACACCCTTGGTATAAATGCTGATATTTACGCCCAAGAGGGTGGTTATCTAGGTGTTCTATTTCGCCACGAATTACAAACACAATTAGCCAATAGTGAGGATGCCGAGGCTTTATTCGATTTAGCTCCTGGGCAGATAAGCGATGTGGTGGCCTTAAATTTAGCCCAAAATGGACAGGCATTTGCCATTTATCAAATGGTGAACCGTGAACCTGCTATGGACTTGAACAACTCAGATGATTTAGAGCATGTGTTACGTTATATTCGCACCCAACGCCAAGGCTTCCAAGTAGAGTATTTAATTAGCCAGCTAGGGCCGTTAGAGCAAGCTGATCAGTGGGATGCAAGCTCACGGGCTTTGGGTGGTGAATGGATTGTGAGTGACTTTTTTCCTGCTGTGCTAGGCTTGGATAAAGGGCAGCGCTATTCTCCTTACACCGCACAGGTGAACCGCTTAGGTCTTGCTCTTAATAGAGTGGACGGGGGCAGTGATATTGCTCGCCAAGTGTTGCCGTCGCAGCACTTCTTTCAGCAAGCTTTTGGTTTGCCGCTAGGCACACTTTCAGATCCTGTGGTGGTAAATGATGGCTTGATTATTTTTAAAGCATTAGAAGAGCGTCCAACAGCCCTAGCTTCTGATGAGGATGTGGAGTATGCTCAGCTGTTTGTACGTAGCAGCAATTTGGCGGCCAAAGAGGTGCAGTTTGTGCAGTCCAAGCACTATCGCAATCACTTTGACAAAGCTTTTGCCCAATTTTTAGATAGGGCAGGGTTCAATCATGATCACGATCATGATGAGATTATGCTAGATGATTCTATCGATAGTGCAACTGGTGGCGTGCCTGAGGGCTTGCTGGACTCGGTTAGCTCGCCTTTAATGAATTTCTAAGATTGCTGTTGCGGTTGTGATGGCAAATGCGGTCGAACTAACACCGATTGGCTCGGTTTATGGGGTTTCCTTTAGAGGTAAACCCCTTTATTCGCAGCGCGATCCCTTGCAACAGGTAAGACGTGCCTTGCCGAACTGGGAAGCCCATACACTGTATTTTGTGCCATCACCCTTGTTGGGTTATGGCTTGGTGGAAAGTTTATCCACATTACCATCCAGCTCGTTAATTATGATTGCAGAATTTGAGCCGGAGCTAGCGACGCTTCAGGATGAGTGGGTCATTCCAGCACTGGGCGTAGAAAGCATAAAGGCTTTAGACCCTTGGGGGTTAGAAAGCCAGCTGGCTGTGCATCAAAATAAAGCCTTGCAGAAGGTGGAGCGAGTTGTGCTGAATGGGGGCTATCTTTTACATCAGCGGGCTTATCAGCAGTTAGAAGTAGTGTTGGGTCAACTGGTGGCAGCTCAGGTAAAAAACCGTACGATGCTTGAGGTGATGGCGCAAAAATGGCTCACCAATATGTTAAGTAATGTGGCATTTTTGCCTCAACATGCTGGGCTGTTGCCACAAATAACACTCCCCATAGTGGTAGCCGCCGCTGGGCTGTCGCTCGAAGAACACCGTGATATACTGCAAAGAACCCGAGATTCTTTTTTTCTGCTGGCGGTAGACACTGCCCTACCAGCATTAAAAGGCTACGGCGTAACACCAGATTTGGTACTGGCATTGGAGGGGGGCTTTTACAACATTTATGATTTTTTAGGCAACAGTACCAACATGCCTCCCATGGCGGTGGATATGTTATCTCATAAGCAAACGCCTAGAGTGTGTGGCGAGACTTGTTTTTTTGTAACCACTCAATTTGCCTCATGCCAATTGCTCACCCGATTACAGCATACTTTTGCACTTTCGCAGTTGCCTGCGGTGGGGTCGGTAGGTCCTGCAGCTGTGGCACTAGCCCTACAAATGACACGGCACGAGGTGATTTTATGCGGGTTAGATTTTGCCTATCAACTGGGCAAAACCCATGCTCGTGGTAGCTACACTCACAGCTTTCAGATGGCCTATTGGCAACGTTTTAGTGGCATTCCTTTGCTGCATAAAACGCTCGAGCGCCCCATGGTGCAAGGGCTTAATAGTCGAGGAGATACTGTGCTGTCAGACACAGTTTTGCTGACGTATGCAACCGCCCTGCAACAAACGAATATCACACGATTACGGTTATTGCCTAGTCAGTTTGGGATAAACTTAGGACTGCCCACGGTAGAATGGGGAGACCTTGCCCCTCAAAAAACTGTACCTCTCCTACCTCAAATGTCGATAACGCATGAGCAGGTGCGGGTTTTCGTATCCAATGAGATAGCTCTAATAAGGCAAGCGACTGGTGGCGACGAGCTGGCGTGGAATCAATTAGATTATGTTTGGTTAGGGTTGCCCTACGAAGCGCAACAAGAAGGGAGAATGAATTCCTTGGTTCAACAAAGAATAGCTTATTATGAGCAACAGTGGCACAATGCGTTAGTTGAGCTAGCCGAGCAGGAGAAGTGATGGAAATTTTAGAGCGGTTTTCGGCAGAAGCTATCAGCTATATGCAACACCAGATCAATTTAGCTACTGGGGCAGAGGTGTTGTTTTGTGCCAAACAAGCTGAATCGGGGTTAATTGAAGAACTGTATGCCGCAGCCCATGGCACATCATCTGAGGTGTCAGCCCTTTTCCCCCACATGCAAGCAGCCGATGTGGTGATACACAACCATCCCTCAGGTCATTTACAACCGAGCCGAGCAGACTTAGATGTGGCTGCGGTGCTGGGGCAACAGGGCATAGGATTTTACATCATTAACAACTTGTGTAGTCGGGTGTATTGCGTTGCCGAGCCCATCACTGTGCCGTCGTTAGAGCCACTTGATGCGGATCAGGTTACGAGTATTTTGTCGGCTAATGGTCGCCTCAGCCAGCTCATTCCAAACTATGAGGTACGTGAGGGGCAGGTGCAACTCACCTCTGCCATTGTGCAAGCTTTTAATGAAGATGCGCTACTCATGGCTGAGGCCGGCACGGGTATTGGTAAAAGTTTTGCTTATCTCATCCCTGCCCTTTTATGGGCGCTCAAAAATCAAGAGCGCATCGTCATCTCCACGGCTACCATTGCCTTGCAAGAGCAGCTGATGAACAAAGATGTGCCGATGGTACAGCGCCTGCTAAAAAGCAAAAGCAAGGTTTTGTTAGCAAAAGGTCGCCATCATTATTTGTGTTTAAAGCGCCTGCAAGAGACGCTTGATGAAGAGACAACCTTTTTAGAGGTGGGGGATCACTTTACTGAACTCAAGGAGTGGTCGCAAGTAACTACCACTGGCGACAAGGCCGAACTGAACTTTCTGCCCGATGCTGAAAAATGGCAACGGGTGAACTGCGAACCAGACACTTGCATTGGGTTTAAATGTGCTTTTTATGAAGCCTGTTTTTTAAACCGAGCACGTAAAGCCCTTAATGATGCCCATGTGATTGTGGCGAACCATCACCTTGTGTTTGCCGACATGAATTTACGGGCTGAGTCTACCGATGTGATTCGTATCATTCCCAGCTACACACGGCTTATTTTTGATGAGGCACACAATATTGAGTCATCAGCCTCGGGCTTTTTTTCAGAGCAGCTCACCCGTTATGGGTTAAATCGTATGCTGATGCGTTTTTTTAGACGCAAAAAAGGTGCGCCACGCTTGGGCTTGTTGCCCGCTCTTGAGGAGCTGTTTAGTGCCAATAAAGAGGCTGGTAAACAGATAGAACAGGCTTACTTGCAGTTAGAAAAAGCAAAAGAACAGGTTGATGCCTTGGACTTATTCAGCATGACTCATTTGGAAGAGCAGTTTAGGCTGGTAGGTACGGCAAGTCCTGCCATAGAGAAGGGCTTGTTGTTGCCATTGAAAGCAGTAGTGCAAGCTTTTCTTAAGTTTCATGGCACGGTGACCAAGCTGGTAGACCAAGCTGAAACCCCTAACAGCACGTTAGCCTTGGTGTTAGAAACAAAAAATGCTTTAGGCAAAATAAGCACGGCTGCGGGGTTGTGTCAACGATTTATTCAATACACACAAGATCTAGAGACGGTGTATTGGGGTGAACGCAGGCGTAACTCGGCGGGTTCTGAATATTATCGTCTTGAGGCAACGCCGCTTGATTTAACAGAAAAGATGCGCACCATGCTGTATGAAATGCACAAAACAGTAGTGATGGTTTCTGCCACCTTGGCGGTGAATGGAGATTTTACTTTTTTTGAAAAACAGGTTGGCTTGCACGATTACGCCGAGCGTTTGTGTGCTAAGGACTGTTTTACTTCGCCGTTTCGCTACGCTGATGTGGCGATGCTAGCCATTCCGACGGATGCCCCCTTGCCCGACAGTGAGCCATTTACTGCCTACATAAATAACACCTTGCTAAACATTTTCACCGCATCACAAGGGCGTGGGCTAGCGTTGTTTACCAGTTATCGGGCGCTAGAGTCTGCCAGCCACGTCTTGCAAGAGGCGCTGAATGCGCAGGGCATTTTGGTGTTAAAACAGGGGCAGGCTGAACGCAGCCGATTGATAGCTCAATTTGAAGCCCATGGGAGGGCGGTGCTGTTGGCAACCGATAGCTTTTGGGAGGGGGTGGACATTAATAACAAAGCCCTTAAAGTTGTGGTGATTTGTCGCTTACCGTTTAACCCGCCCCATGCTCCGGTTTCACAGGCACGCAGTGAACAGATTGCCTTAACAGGGCGATCGCCCTTTATGGAGCTACAACTACCGGAGGCAACCATTAAGCTAAAGCAGGGCTTTGGGCGCTTGATTCGTAAGGATAAAGATTCTGGGGTTGTGTGTATTTTGGATGCCCGCATTATTAAAAAAAATTATGGTCATGCTATGCTTCATGCCTTGCCCGTGGCTAAACAGCTAAAAGCCCCCACCGCAAGCTTGGTGCGTGAGATGGAGACTTTTTTAGCTAAAAATGCTAATAGAATCGAACCTTTTGACTAAATATCTTCAGGCTCTAGCAACTCGGTGGTGTCTTCAATAGGGTCAGCTTTTTTGGAGCTTTTAGAGACCTTAGGATTGAGTGGGCGACTACGCAATTCGTCTTCCACCTCGGTGGAAGGCACAGCAAGACGATCAGCAAACATAATGGCGGTGAGTGTTTCGGTGAGTGATGCCCACACTTCTGGGTTGGTTTCTAAGAACTTTTTGGCATTGTCACGACCTTGACCAATTTTTTCTTCGCCATAGCTAAACCAGCTACCTGCTTTGTTAATGAGGTTATGCTTAACAGCCGAATCCAGCAAGCTGGCGGAGGCTGAGATGCCCTTACCATAAACCATTTCAAGCTCCACTTTTTTGAAGGGAGGCGCGACTTTATTTTTAACCACTTTAACCGTAACTTTGTTGCCTAAAATTTCATCAGCTGTCTTCATGATAGCCTCGCCTTTACGCACTTCCAAGCGAATGGAGGCATAAAATTTAAGAGCATTACCGCCGGTGGTGGTTTCAGGATTCCCATAAACCACGCCAATTTTCATACGAATCTGGTTAATAAAGATGATACAAGTGCCACTCTTGCCAATAACCGAGGTAAGCTTGCGGAGTGCTTGGCTCATAAGGCGGGCTTGTAAACCCACATGGCTATCGCCCATCTCCCCGTTAATTTCGGCTTCTGGGGTGAGGGCAGCGACTGAGTCGACAACAATAATATCCACTGCACCTGAACGTGTGAGCTGCTCGGTAATTTCAAGGGCTTGTTCGCCTGAGTCTGGTTGAGACACCCACAGATCATCCACATTCACGCCTAATGCACGGGCATAGGCAGGGTCAAGAGCATGTTCTGCATCAATGAAGGCTGCGATTCCCCCACGTTTTTGCGCTTCGCACACGGCGTGCAGGGCAAGAGTGGTTTTTCCAGAACTTTCAGGACCATAAATCTCGATGACACGCCCACGGGGGTAGCCCCCCACGCCTAAGGCTTCATCTAGCACCATAGAGCCGGAGGGAATGGTCTGCACATCAAGACGCGGGTTGTCGCCCATGCGAATGAGCGAGCCTTTACCAAATTGACGTTCAATATTCGCCCGCGTAACTTCAAAGGCTTCTGCACGCTTCACCGTATCGGTCGACTTACTGATATTTGAGCCTAATTTACTTTCATCAACAGCTTTTTTTGCCATAAGTATTGTTTGTTTTTCCTTGTATAGAGTGGTGAGACTTTTAAATGGGCTAAAGCCTCGATGCGATGGTATGTATAACAATAGTTTTCATTATACAGTATTTTAAGATTTACACAAGCCATTTTGAGCTATAGTCATGATCGTTAGCTTGATCTTTAGGCAAGATAAGTATAGAATAGGGCTGGTATTTAGAGGATTAATTCAACTAAATACAAGGAGTGCGTGCGTGTTATTAAGAGGGTTACCAATCTCCTTACTGTTGTTACTTATTCCATCTTTGGCACTGGCTTTTATGTTGCATGGCTTAGGTAAAGCCCTAGTGGCAGCGATGGTGAGTCTGAAACCCATGACGCAGGTTAAATCAGTAAGCTTTAATCTGGCTAACTACTTTGACCCATGGGGTTTTATTATGATTTTACTCATTGGCTTCGGTTGGTCTCGCTTAGCAGCGGTGGATGCAAGTAAGTACCGAAATCGCAAGGTGGGTGAATTTTTAGTGGCTTTGGCTGGTCCATTAAGTTATTTGTTATTGGCGTTTTTGGCGGTCAGTGGAATAGCTTTCATAATTCAGTTTAATATGGTGGTCTTGCAACCACTGCTTGCGGTATTCATGGTATTAGCTCAGGTGTGCACCAGTTTGGCGGTGTTCACCGCACTGCCTATTCCTCCTCTTGATGGGTCAAAAATGATTTTATGCTGGTTTGATCATCGGCAGTACGCTGCCCACCGTGCACAGGTGGAGATGTATGGACAATTTATGTTGATAGGTATAATTCTGATACAAAGCTGGAGCGATATAATGATTATCCCTTTCCAGCCAATGATAGCCAGTGTTTTAGAGCTTCTTTTTAGCTTATATCAATAAGGGAGGAGCGTTGCCCGTTGACAAGAGTGCCTAAATTTGGCATAGTTATGTGGATTATCCTGTAATAGGTATGAAATGGAGAGTAGCAAGCAATGAGTAAAGGAAAAAGAACCTATCAACCCTCAAAAGTAAAAAGGGTTCGCAAGTTTGGATTTAGAGCGCGGATGGCTGATCGGGGTGGGCGTGCTGTGTTAGCAAGACGTAGAGCTAAAGGACGCTATGCCTTGACGGTTTCTGATGAGAATAAAGCCTACTAAAATTGAGGCCATACACCGTGGTGAGTTTAAAGCGTTTTTTCGCAGAGCTCAGGTTGTACGGGGTGTGAACGCTAAATTACTATTTAGTAAAAATGGACTCGATCACAATAGGTTTGCTGTAAGTTTGAGTAAAAAATATGGCATTGCCGTGGTACGTAATCGGGTACGACGCTTGTTCAAAGAGTCGTATCGAGCGTGTCATCCTTTGGTTTATATGGGTTATGACATTGTGGTGATTGCGTATCCAACTGTGGATAAGTATGAGCTTCGTTATCATGAGCTAGATGTTTTGCTTAAGCGTGCTTCACTGTATAATACACAGGTGGGTGAGAGTGAGGGGGTCTAGTTGTTAAAAAGTGCTATTTTGGGACTGTTAAGGTTTTATGGTCGCTGGATTTCCCCACTTAAGCCTCCTGTATGTCGCTTTTATCCCACTTGTTCGCAATATATGCGTGAGGCGGTCGAGAAGTATGGGGTAGCAAAAGGTGTTTTGCTGGGTAGCAAGCGGTTGCTTAAATGTCATCCGTGGCATCCTGGTGGGGTGGATTTTGTGCCCTAGGGTGGGCTTTAGAAGTTAGGTGATAGTTAGAGTGATACTTTTAAGAAAAGGTGAGTTATGCAGAAACAACATATATTAGCGGTGGTTCTTTTTATTGCGATTGCGATTGGCTCTAGTATGCTTTCAAGTCGGCTGGCTCCAACCCCTGAAGCGGTCTCTCCTACTCCAATGCCGCCTGTAGTATATGAAGCTCCTGACTCTGGTGAGTTTGAGACATTTACACCCAGTTTAATGATCGATGAAGAGCTCGAAGAGCAGCAGCTGGTTATTGAGACTGATGTGTTTATAGCTACTTTTTCCACGCATGGGGCAGTTATGACCTCCCTTCGATTGAAGCAGTTTGCCGATCGAACAACTCGCAATCCTGTTGAGCTTGTTTTACCCTTTAGTGGTCAGCACTCCGGGGCTTTTTCGTTATACCTCAGTGGCGACAATAAAGGTCAACCCTTCATGCGACCCTTTCAGGTAGAAGTGCTGGATGATGGACTTCTTTTTTATGCCGAAACCGCACTAATGATGAACGGTATTGCACGCTCCGTAGGCATTACGAAGAAATACACATTGACTCAAGATGAGTATTTGATTCGGCTGGAAGTAGGGTTTAGAAGTTTGGATGAGCGAGAAATGACCTTAGACTTTGATAGTGTGGCCTATACACTTGAGGTTATGCCACAGATGGGGCCAGCATTTTTAAAGTTGGATGCCCGAGAAAACTTTAGACACAGCGTGTTTTTGAATGCTCAGGGTAAGCGTAGCGTGGCTAAGATGCGTGATGGGTTGGCTATTGCCGATAAAGATGCCACATGGTCGGCTGTGGTCGAGAAGTATTTTCTAGTTGTGGGATCAATGAGTGGCGATGATAATGTTCGACAAGTATGGACAGGCAAGCCCTTGGATGGTAACGGGTTGCCTGGTTTGCAGCTCAATTTAAAACCTGAGGCCTTTGTTGGTACACGCACATCACAGGTGTTTCACTTTTACATGGGGCCCAAGCAAGAGCGCGAACTTCTCCGCTATAATGAAACCCATTTGAATGACTTTGGGCTGAGTAATCAGCTGTTTAACCGTGCCTTGGATAATAATCCTATATTGGGACCACTTATTTGGGTTATGCGTTCATTTTTAGCGCTTATTTATACTGTTGTTCCTAATTGGGGATGGGCTATTGTTATTTTAACAGTGTTAGTAAAGATTGCTTTGATTGGACCCTCACTTGCTAGTGCTAAGAGTGCGGTGGCGATGAGCCAGGTGCAACCGAAGTTGAAAGCCTTGCAGGTTCAATATAAAGACAAGCCACAGGAATTGTCAGTAAAGCAGATGGAGCTATACCGGAAAGAGGGAGTGAACCCTGCAGCGGGATGTCTACCCCTATTGGTGCAAATGCCCATTTTGATTGCATTATTTTCATTGTTTAATCAATACTTTGAACTGCGTGGTGCACCGTGGATTTTGTGGGTAACCGATCTTTCAGCCCCTGATCAACTCATTACTTTTCCCAATCCTATTCCATTGTTAGGGTGGCAATACCTTAATTTATTGCCTATACTTTATGTGGCTACGCAGTTGCTCACCACCATGCTTACCATGAACGAGACGGCAGTAGCGAATCCTCAGATGAAAAACATGATGTGGATGATGCCGATTATTTTCTTCTTTATGTTGTATAATATGCCATCAGGACTCTTTCTTTATTGGACTGTGTCTAATGTTTTAGGGTTAGGGCAGCAGTTAGTGATTAATCATTGGAAGACAAACGGCAAGCTAGAGCAGATGATGCAGAAAGATAAAGAGAAAAAAAAGGCTAAGAGTGCTCGCACGCAAGGTTTAATGCAGACCTATCAAGCCAAGGTTACACAGGCTAAGAAGAAAAAATAAAAGGAGCAGGGATGATGAGGGTAGAGAAACAAGGTTGTTATGACCGAAAAAATGACGTAAACCTTGTGTTTGCTATCCCATCATCTTGATAGAGACACTTTGGAATCAGTCGCCAAGCATAAAATTGTTTATAAACGTAAACTGATGATGCAGAAAGATAAAGCCAAGCATAGAAGAAAAAAGCAGGGGGCTACAGTCTGATGACATATTATCAGGCAGAGAGTGCCCCAGCTGAGAGGAATGATAGATGATGGACAGAGATTTTGAGGGGAAAACCGAGCGTGAAGCTATTGAAAAAGCAGCGAGTTCGCTCGGCTTGCAACCGGATCAGTTTGATGTTGAAATTTTAGAGTCGGTAGCCAAGCAGGGGTTATTTTTTAAGCGTAGTATGGTTAAGATTCGGGTACACGTTCATGCCAATGTTGATGGCATGAACGAAAAGAAGAATAAGATGTCATCCCAAGGTATGATTCCTGCAGGTGAGATGGAGGAAAAGGCTGCTGATTTTTTAACCAAAACTATTGAGTATATGGGCTATCCGAACACGGTGCGTGTGATTCAAAGATCAGAGGGAAAGTTTGCGTTAGATATTATTAGCGAGCATGCCTCTATTCTTATTGGGAAAAAGTCTAAAAACTTGGATGCGCTGCAGCTGCTGGTAAATGTCTACATGGGAGCATTAGAACATCACGGTGGCGACACTATGCGTGTGGTGGTAGATACGGAGAACTATCGTGAGCGGCGCGAGCAAACGCTTATTGAGCTTGCCAACCGTTTGGCAGACACTGTGGTGCGTACCAAGTCCAGTAGGCTCTTAGAGCCGATGAATCCTTTTGAGCGTCGTTTAATTCATACCGCACTTAGTCAGCGTGGCAACATTGTTACTCAAAGTGAAGGAGAAGGGAGTTTTCGACAAGTACGTATTCTTTATCAAGGTAATCGCTAGTTCTAGCGTTATTCTTAAAGATGCTATGGGGTGATGATGTACTACGTTAGTGTGGCTATTAATGTGCCATTGCCCCAAGTTTTCACTTATAGTAGTTTACACCCAATAAGTGTGGGTGTGCGTGTGTTGGTTTCCTTTCGTAATCGGAAAGTTTTAGGTTTTGTTACTAAGATCGAGGTTAAATGTCCCGACGCAAGCTATGAGGTTAAAAGCATCGATAAAGTGGTGGACTCAAAGCCTCTGTTTGATCAAGATTTTTTAGAAGTAGCTCATTATTTAGCTGTTTACAACTTTGTTTCACTAGGTGAAATGATTTTTACTATGACCCCATCTGGTAAAAAGGAAAAGCAAGAAGATGTGTTTGGGCTGGCAGATGAACACGTAACACTCCCATCAAGTCAGCTCACCTCGTCACAGCGTGCGGCACTTGAAACAATAGAGCTGACCCCAAGATGGTATTATCTTTTTGGTGCAACAGGGTCTGGCAAAACCGAAGTGTTTATGCGCCTTATAGCTGCTGTGATAGCCCAGGGTGGCACAGCAATTTATCTTGTGCCTGAAATTGCGTTAGCCCAACAAACTCAGGTGAGCGTGCGACAGCGTTTCAATCGGGTGGCAGTTTTGCACTCAGGATTAACACCCAGTCAGCGCCTCACGCAATGGCGGGCTATTCAGAATGGACAGGTGGATGTGGTCGTAGGGGCACGTAGTGCCATTTTTGCCCCTTTACGAAAAATAAAACTTATTATTATTGATGAAGAGCATGATACTTCCTACAAGGCAGGCTCTTCTCCGCGCTATCATGCAAGACAAGTGGCGATGTTTTTAGCAAAACGTCATGGAGCTACCTTAGTGATGGGTTCGGCAACTCCTAGTGCGGAGGCCTACCATGCTATGAAAGAGGGGATTATTCAGCGGGTAGATTTACACGGCATGGCCGGTGGGGGACGTATAGCTCCCATCACCTTGGTGGACATGCGGAAAACACAAAGTTTTTTATCAGCTGAACTCATTGATGAGATTTTTAAAACCAAAGCTATGGGTAAACAAACCGCACTTTTTTTAAACCGTCGAGGGTTTGCCCGTTTTTATTTATGCCCTGATTGTGGATACGAGGCACAATGCACACAATGTGCGGTGGCGCTCACTTGGCATAAAGCTGCGGGACGTTTATGTTGCCATTATTGCGGATTTCAGCAGCCTCCACCATCGGAATGCCCAAGTTGTCAGAGTTTTAATGCGGGGTATTCTTCGTTTGGGCTGGAAAAAGTCGAGGAGGAGGTTCAGCGCATTTTTAGTGGTTTTACCGTGGTGCGTCTTGATGGTGAACGAGCCAAGATAAAGGGTGAAGTTGCCCGAGTGCTGGCCCTGTTCAAAGAGGGTAAGGCTGATATTTTGTTAGGCACACAGATGGCTGCAAAAGGATTTAATTTTCCTCATTTACGGCTAGTGGGCATAACTTTGGCCGATGTGGGCTTAGGTATGCCAGATTTTAGAGCGACCGAGCGCACATTCTCATTTTTACGGCAGGTGGCGGGGAGAGCCGGTCGCTACAGTGATGATGGCTTGGTCATCGCTCAAACATATCGTCCTAATAACAGTGCCTTGCGCCATTTACAGGCAGGCACTATTGAAGAGTTTTACGAAGAGGAACTCGCTATTCGTCACGCCACAGGGTTTCCCCCATTCAGTCGGCTCATTCGGTTGGTGTATCGGGGTAAATCACTAGAGAAAGTAGTAGCATCAGCCACCCAATTTGCCGAAGAATTTGAGCCACTCCTGGGCCATCATGATGAATTATTAGGACCCATTGAAGCATCTGTGAGCAGAATCACGGGGTTTTATCGCTATCAAGTATTACTTAAAACTGAGGCTTACTCATCCTTAAAAGCAACGCTTGATGAGTATTTAGTCCACAGTAAAGGAATCTCAGGGGTGTATCGGGAGCTGGAAGGCGATCCACTGGTTCTTATGTAAGGTTTATTCTGCTATGAATTTTCGCATGTATTCAGTTTTTAAGAAGTTTTTCAGATAATCAGCAAATGAAAGTGCCGAGGCTATAGCTGCCAATACAAAGCTTGCCTTCATAACTTGTTGCACAGCTACAGCGTTAAGGTGTGGCTGAAGCGAAGCGATATTTCCGAGCAGGAACAGAGTCATCCCGAATAAGCTGGTGAGAAAATAAAAAATAGCCTTGGTTTTACCCGCCGATGAAGCTCCCATAGAGACCCCATTTTGTGCAATAACCGCACGCATAAAGGTTATGGTTAGCTCGCGCCAGAGAATGATGAGCAAAGGCCAAAATGGTAACAGCCCAATCTGCACAAAGCACACAAAATAGGTTATCCTACTAATAACATCAGAGAAGGGATCCATGATTTTGCCAATATCTGAGGTGAGATTATATTTACGGGCGATCATCCCATCTAATACATCAGAGATTTCACAGTAAAGCCACATTAGGTAAAGGGTGATGCTTAGCCCGAAGCGTAAGGAACCACCCGCCAGTTGGTGCGTATGAATAAACAGCACATAAAACAGCGGTGCAATGAAGAGACGAGAAACGGTGAGTTTATTAGGCAAAGTCATGCCTATAAATTTAATGTATACGTGATTCTTCGTCAAGATGGTAAAGGGGGCTTCCTTGACCAATTTTCAGAATCATGGTATAAAGTAAGATAATATTTTACTATATTGTCAATGAATATATAAATTGATTAAAATCAGGTAAAAAACAAGATGGAGTGCATGATGATGAATATGCTGTTTTTACAGGCTGCCCCTCAGCAAGGCTGGGTTACGATTGGTACTTTTGGTTTAATGTTTTTGGTGATGTACTTTTTAATTTTACGCCCTCAAAGCCAAAAACAAAAAGAAACAAAAAAGATGTTGGGTGCACTTAAAAAAGGCGACAAAGTTGTAACTGCTGGGGGTATTCATGGCGAGGTGGACTCTATAAAAGAAGACACTGGTGCTGTGGTTGTGCGGGTGGATGACAATGTGAAGATTAAATTTGAAAAATCAGCCATTGTGCAAGTTGCTAATAAAGATAGCGGTAAAAGCGACCTAACCAAATAAACTATCAGACAGAAAGGATAAGTAAACGCATTATGAACAAGTTCTTTAGGTTGGCCATTGTGCTGGCAGTAATAGCTATGGGTGTGTCATTTTTAGCCCCCACTTATGTATGGTATTTTCAAGGACATGATAAGGAACTGCGCACGCAAGCGGTGCAACCTAGAGAGCTTATCGGACAGCAAGCACGTGATCAAGCTTTAATCGACATAGATCAGCTCATGAAGCTAGCAAAGGACGATGCTTTGTTGACCGATGAGTTAGCGCATTTTATCGCTCACGCCACGGGTTCTTACAAAAAAGCGAAACTCGCCTTGCCCAATCCGTGGAGTGCACGGGATGTGATTCGTTTTGTGCTAACCCGTGAAGAGCTGGTAGAGTTTGCCACAACCTTTCATAGTGATCGTGTTTTAGCTCTTAAAAGCAACAAGGATAAGGCTTTTCGATTGGGGCTAGATTTAGCCGGTGGTTTGGCCGCCACCTTGCAGGCAGACTTAACACCGTTACGTGAAAAGCTGGGCGAAGAACCGAACTCTACACAGATTAATGAAGCGATGATGAGTGCCTTGGACTCAGTACGCGGGAGAGCTGACCGCTTTGGGGCTACCGAACCGATCATTCGCCGCCAAGGGGACCAACAGATTTTGGTAGAGTTGCCCGGCGAGCAAGATGCAGATGCGATTCATCGTCTGGTTCTGGGGCAGGGAAGTTTAGCTTTTCACATGGTGGATCAAGCTTTAACGAGTAATTTTAATCAGTTTATTGATCAAAATCCTGAGGCTATTCGTCTATTAGACAGAAGTTTAGGAGTCTTTATGGATAGTGCCATTATTCCAGATGGATTTGTGGTGCGACCGTACTATACCAAAGATCGCTTTGGAGCGGATGTGTTTAGAGAGTATGTGGTGCTATTTACAACACCCGGACTTGATGGTAAACACATTAAGGATGTGCGGGTTTCTAGTGATGAATTTGGAGCCCCTACCGTTAATTTTTCTTTAGACATTGAGGGGGCAAGACTTTTCGCCTCGCTAACGGCAGCCAATGTGAACAAGCCGATGGCGGTGGTCATGGATGGGCGTGTGAAAAGCGTAGCCACCATTAACTCAGCTATCACAGGGGGACAGGTTATGGTGAATGGTTTTAATGCCCTGGAGGCACAAAACCTTTCTATGACCTTAAAGAGTTCAGGCTTGCCTGTTGGGCTGGTTGTGGTCAATATTCAATCAGTAGGGCCCACGTTAGGGGCTCAAACTATTGAAGCAGGAGTACGTGCTTTAGTGATTGGTTTTGCTTTAGTGATTGGTTTTTTTATTGTTTATTATCAGGGGGCTGGTGTGCAAACGCTGATTACCTTGTCCATAAACCTTTTTTTAACTTTGGCACTGTTATCGGCTGTAGGCTTCACGCTCACATTAACTAGTATGGCTGGTTTGGTGCTAAATTTGGGCATGGCGGTGGATGCCAATGTATTGATTTTTGAGCGCATAAAAGAAGAGCTAAAAGCTGGGCGATCGCGTACACAGGCTATCGATTTGGGCTTTAAAAAAGCGTTCTCGGCTATTTTAGACTCAAACATAACAACATTCATAGTGGCGATCTTTTTATCACAAATGGGTTCAGGGGCGATCAAAGGGTTCGCCATTACCTTGGCTGTGGGTATTTTAACCAATTTATTTACCGCTGTGTACCTTTCCCGTCTCATGTTTGATATGGGCAGTGACTGGTTTAATGCTAAGAAAGTCTCGATTGGTTGGGGAGTAAAGTAATGCAAGAAGCGAAATTTTCCTTTTTAAAGGCAGGTAAGTGGGTAGGTCTTGGCAGCCTGCTGATTATTATAGCTCTGTGGATCATCACATTTGCACAGGGTGGTTTTAATATTGGTGTTGATTTTAGTGCGGGGCTTAGTCTCACTGTGCTAGTTGATGGACAAACACGGGTTGATGCTATAGAAAGTGCCTTAGCTGACATTCCAAAAGTGAAAGTTGTGGATGTGGGTGAGCGTGGTTTTTTCCGTATTTCTGTGCCTGAAGAGGCAGCTGATCCTGATTTTCAGAGGGTTATAGAGGCTCGCATTGTGGCTCAATTGATGAACTCCTTTGGGCAGGCACAGGTGCTTAGTAGTGAATTTGTCGGGTCATCTTTTTCTGCTGGTACCACACAGGGGGCAATCAGTGCTATAGTAGGCTCTATTTTACTTATTTTACTTTACCTCTGGTTTCGATTTAACGGTATCTATTTCTCCTTAGCAACACTTTTAGGGACCTTTCATGATGTGTTGATCGTTGTGGGGGTTATTGGGGCGTTTCAACTTGAGGTAAGCTCTGCCACCATTGCTGCGGTATTGGCTATCATTGCTTACTCTCTCAATGACACGATTGTTATTTTTGACCGTGTGCGCGAAAACATGCAGGCGGTTCGTTTTGCGGGAATTAAGGATACTATTAATGGCTCGCTGGCGCAAACATTAAAACGCACGATTCTCACTAGTTTTACCACTTTACTAGCGATTGGAGCACTCATTACAACCACTAATGGTGCTGTGCAACTTTTTGCCATAAAAATGTTTGTGGGCATTATTGTGGGTAACTATTCTTCGCTATTTGTGTCAAGCTGGTTGCTGTTCAGGTTCATAACCCATGCCCAAGTGGTGAAAAAGAAGCATGCACTCAAGCCTAAAACAGTGGTTGTTAATTAGAACTAAGAATAGCCTTGAGGATGAGACTGAATGATTGAGCCAAAGATAGTAAAAGGATTTAGAGATGCTTTACCAGCTGATGAGTGGCGACGGCAATTGCTAATAGAACAGCTGATAGCGGGTTTTCGTCAAGAGGGCTATATACCAATTGATACGCCTGCTATTGAGTACACTGAGATGTTACTTGGTAAATCAGCCGGTGAAACTGAGAAGCAGATTTTTAGATTTGAAGACGCAGGGGGGCGTGATGTTGCCCTACGCTTTGACTTAACTGTGCCGTTTGCTCGCTACATGGCCACACACAAGGCAGATATTGGTTTGCCCTTTAAACGCTATCATGTGGCAAAAGTTTGGCGTGGCGAAAAGCCTCAAAAAGGTCGCTATCGTGAGTTTTTTCAGTGTGATTTCGATTGCATTGGTTCACAGAGCTTAGCCTCGGATATGGATATTTTACTTACAGCGGTGTGGGCTTTTAAAGGATTGGGCATTGGTGATAAGGTGGCCTTTCACATCAACCATAGAGCTATTTTGAACCAGTTTTTCACTTATATTGGGTGTAATGAGCAGGCACTGGATATTTTACATCTCGTGGATAAACTAGGGAAAATAGGACCTATTGCTTTAACCGAGCAGCTAGAGGCATTTGCTCCTGGCAAGGCGACTATAATTTTGTCTTTCATTGAGATGGAGGCGAATTTTGAGCAAACTTTAGCTAAAATGAAGCGTTTACTAGGTGGGGAAGATAGTGCGGAGTTGACTTATTTAACGACGCTTTATAAAAATTTGGTTGCGTTAGAACTCATTGATTTTTTTGTGCTGGACCCAGCCATCACCCGTGGGTTGGATTATTACACAGGGTTAGTGTTTGAGACTTATCTCATTGAGCAACCCTCTATTGGCTCTGTTTGTTCAGGTGGGCGCTATGATAATCTCTTAGGTCTCTATAGTAAAGAGAGCATTAGCGGGGTGGGGGGTAGTATAGGATTAGATCGTTTGCTTGCTGCGTATGAAGACAACCCTGCGTGGTTGTTGTCATCAGGGCAACGGGGCTTCATTTTTCATCATACCGACTATGTGGCGGTTCGGCGGTTGCTAGCTAAATTATTACCATTGAGCATCCCTATTGAGGCGTATCCAGATGACAAAAAGGTGGATGCCCAAAGCAAGTATGCCATCCGCCGTGGAGCTACCTTTGGCATTTTTATCGAGGGGGCAGGTTACACGTTGCGTCTTTTCGAGAGCAAGCAAAGTATTAAAGATTTGAGCTTAGAACAGCTAGTGAGCAAAATAAAGGAGAAATTACTTGGGTAGAGCAGGCGGACAGGCACGAGCCTCGAATGATTTTTGGGCTGAAAAAGCCAAGCACGACGGCTATCCAGCTCGTTCTGTCTACAAGTTAGAGGAGATTTTAACTAAAACCTCCCTCATAACAAAGCAAGCCCTCGTTTTGGATTTGGGAGCGGCTCCTGGTAGTTGGTCGCTTTTTTTATCGAGGGTTTACCAAGCACGGGTTATCAGCTGCGATCTCAAACCCCTGCAGTTGCCCCAAAAGCCTAAAAATATAACTATGGTACAGGGTGATTTTTTTACGGATGAAATTATGGCTAAATTGCAAAGTTATGCTCCGTTTGCTGCGGTGGTGTGTGATGCTGCTCCATCGACCACTGGCGATAGGCTGGTAGATTGTGGGCGTAGCTACCATTTGGCAGCCCGATCTCTTGAGATGGCACGTCTACTATTGCAACCCGGTGGTGGATTTATTACTAAGATGTTTGCTGGTGGCGATGAGCAAGAGTTAATAACCCTTGCAAAGAGTTACTTTACCAGTGTTAAAATTATGCGACCCAAGGCGGTACGTAAAGAATCATTTGAGTTTTATATTGTGGGCAAGGGGTTTATAGCCCAAACGCAGGATGCTGACTCAGTCTTATGATTTTTCTTGAATGTAGGCTTTTATTTGATCTAAAAAACAACTTTTATCAAACCGCATAATGCTTTCGTGCATGGTGTCCACATTAAACAAGTGGGCACTTTTTTCAAATTTCTCCACACATTTTTCTAGATCTTCCACTGTTTGTTCATGAAAGAACAGCCCGCTCACCCCATCTTGTACGGTCTCTAGTGCCCCACCTTTGCCATAGGCTAGCACAGGAGTGCCGGCGGCAATAGCCTCAACTGGTACAATTCCAAAATCTTCTTCACCGGGAAAAATAAGAGCTTTAGCTGTTTGTAAGAGTGTTTTGCCCTCCTCAGGGGTTACCGAACCTTTTACGATGATGTTGTCAGGTAAACCTGTGAGTCGATCTCCTCCGCCGGCAATAATGAGGGGCTTACCACTTTTACTAAAGAGACTAATTGCTAGATCCACCCGCTTGTAGGCTGTGATTTGCCCTAACACGAGATAAAAATCACCACGGGGCTGGTGCGGATCAAACTTTCCCACATCTACGGGGGGGTAAATCACCGTGCTTTCGCGCCCATAGATTCGTTTGATGCGCTGGGCAACGTTATGACTATTGGCAATGAAATGATCTACTCGATAGGAACTCATCAAATCCCATTGACGAAGGAATGGGGCAAGGCGTTTAAAAAAAAAGCGAGTGATGCCTTTGCTGGTTGCAAGATAGTGATGATAGTAGTCCCAAAGATAGCGCATCGGGGTATGGCAGTAGCATAGGTGCGGTGTTTGCGCTGAACATAAAATACCTTTGGCTGGACCACTTTCACTACTAATGATGAGATCATAGTTACTCAGGTCCAAGGCTTCGAGTGCTGCAGGCATGAGTGATAAATATTTTTGGTAAAACCGTTTAGCAAAGGGAAGCTTGTTAATGAAGGTTGTGTGAATCGTATGCTTTTTGATGGTTTCACTCATAGCATCAGGGTCATAAACATGGGTGTATATGTCAGCCTCTGGGTATAACTCACAGAGGGCTTCTAATACTTTTTCGCCACCTCGCATGGAAATAAGCCAATAGTGAATGATTGCAACTTTCATGCAGAGAAGTTTAGCATAGTTTTAGCTGATTGTACACCTGCAAGGCACTCCGTTCCCAATTGAACTTTTGGCTTTGACTTAGCCCTTTTTCTTTTAACTCTTCGCGTAGTTCGTCATCGATAATAATGGTTTGCATTGCATCAATCCATGCATTGGTACTTTGAGGATCTAGATAGATAGCTGCATCATTGAGAATTTCGTGCAACACAGGAATATCAGATACTAAGCAAGGCGTGCCAAAGCTCATAGCTTCTACTGGGGGCAAGCCAAAGCTCTCATATAAACTAGGGAACAGTAAAGCCGAGGCATTGGCGTAAAGCGAAGCGAGTTGATAATCGTTAGCATGACCTATTAACTCAATATCATCTGGCAGATTAGTATAGTGTTCACGCTTAAAGCTGCGCGAGGTTGACCCCACCAGTTTAAGGCGTGGTCGATTATCAGAAGGTAACTGACTGAAGGCATTGATGATGAAAGGAATGTTCTTGCGAGGGTAGAGCGAGCCAACCACCAGGAAATAGGGGTTGTTACTCGATGGTTTGATGTCTTGTGGAAAGTTTGAAAGTCCATTGTAGACCACATGGATTTTTTCTTTCACACAGGGAAAGTATGAGATGATTTCTTTCCGCGTAAAGTCGCTTACGGTGGCTATCATAGGCACTCGTTTTGTAAGATGACGAGTTAAAAATCGATACCAAAGGCGAAAACGCCAACTGTAGGCTTTGGGGCTAACAATATAGGCTAAATCGTGCATCACAAGAAATTGGTGGGTGTAGCCCATGGGTCCTGTGTTGGCAGGGCTAAAAAGTATAGGGTTAGATTTTTGTTGCTTTAAATGCCTTGCTAGAGAAATTTGCTCCCAAGCATGACCTTTTAATGAGCCGATTATCTTCGCATCAAGCTCCTCTGCCCACTCTGTTTGCACAATATTGTGAGGGCACAAAATCTCTATACTCGGATCCATTCGTTTTAAATGGCGTGAAATTTCAAAGGCAAACCTTTGCACCCCCGTGGCCTTGGCACACAAAAAGCGCCCATTCACAACAATTTTCATACTTCTTATTTTCGCCTTATTTCGTTCTAAAAGTCAAGTAATATATCGGCAAAAGTGCTATTTTAACCGATATATATAGTATATGCAAAGTTTTCACCTTCACCTTCCTTATTGTCACCATGCCACGGGTAGTGCACAAAACTATCTTGATACAGCTATTGCCCAAGGGGTGCAGAGCATCGGATTTTCAGATCATGCCCCTGTTGCCGCTCCTTATCGTCCTAATGATCACTATCAAATGAATATGCAACGGTATCCTGATTATGTAGCCGAAGTTATGGAACTCAAAAACCGTAGCCCCATTCCCGTTTATTTGGGCTTAGAGGCTGATGCCTTTCCTTCGTATCATGAATTTTTTAAACGTGAAGTTCTGCCCCTTGCCCCCTTAGACTATGTGATTGGCTCTATTCACTGCCTTGAGGTGGATGGGCATACCATTGGTTTACGTCAGATTGAAAACGCACAAGGGCTTCATGTGTATATGCAAACGCTTTTATGGGCATTGTCTAACCCCACCTATTTGTTTATTGGGCATCCAGACAGGGTTATTCGCAGCTCCTATATGGCACGCAACGAGATTCACATGCGCTCTGCATGGCGCGAAGTGGCGCAGTGTGCGGCTGAACTTGGGAAACCGCTTGAGTTCAACACCGCCCCGCAGGGTTCAGTCGGTTGGGCTATTAGTACTATTCTTTGGGAGGAAGTGGCCGCAGCGGGGGCTAAAGCGGTTATCTCATCGGATGCTCATAGCCCTGAGCGATTGACCGATGGCTTTGCCAAAGCTCGAACCTACCTCGAGCATTTAGGGGTTGCTATTGTTGAGCCATTAGACTTATTATCAACCTATGAAACCCCCAAATAGATGGCTTTATAGCTTTGCCTTTATGCTTATGGCTTGCGCACCGATTAGCAGCCAAAAATCGCTTGATGCGGTACTGGTACACAATAACTTTACTTTGAATCGTGGGCAGTGGAGCAGTTTCATTGCCCAGCAAAGTGAAGGGTTAGCACATAAAATAGCCAGCGATGAAGAGTTTTTTTTAACATTGATAGCGACTATTTTACAACAAGACTCAGACCTTCTCGTTCGAGTGGACAAAACGCACCATCTATCGGCTGCGTTTATTCCTAACGACCTGATTGCTTTAGATACTCTTAAATGGCCGATTGTGAGCCGTGCGGGGCATGAATTACGGCAAGAGACTGTGCAAGCGTTGCAGAAAATGCACCAAGCCAGCCAGAACGATGGTGTGCGTTTGGTGATTGGCAGCACCTACCGTAGTTATCAACGTCAGCAAATTGTGTACACTGGCTGGGTTAATCAACTGGGGCAAGAGCAGGCTGATCGTCTCTCGGCGAAGGCAGGCACCAGCCAACATCAGTTGGGCACCACATTGGATTTTAGTCCTATTAATAGCAGCTTTACAGGAACTAAAGCGCAGCTTTGGCTAGCTAACAATGCCTATAAATATGGCTTTAGTTTATCCTTTCCCCAAGGGCATGAAGAACAAACAGGCTATGACTATGAAAGCTGGCACTACCGCTACATAGGGCTAGGTGCAGCCCAGCTGGAGCAACAATTTTTTGCAGGCTTGCAATATGAATTGATAGCCTTTTGGCAGCAATATCAGCAATTTTTTAAAGATCACCTTAAGGCATAAAAAAAGGAACTCAAGCTTGAGTTCCTTTTTTTATAGGTTAAATCCCGAATATTAAATGAAGTTGACACCAATGGCCAGTTTCATGTGGTGAACATACATAAAGTTGGTAGAATAACCAAGTTCCAGATACCCGAGCTTGTAAGCTGTGCGCACATGAAAATCGGCTACAGGCTGAAAAGCTTTCATCATGCTGGTGCCATCGCGCAGCATGAGAGGGAACGGTATGCGCACCGGCATGAGATAAATCTGAGACATTGGCCACGAAATAGGGCTAGTTGCACCAAATTTTTTATAGTCGTGAGGGTCTTTACTAGGATAGGCATAGTAGCCAAAAGGAATGATAAGCCCTGCCCCCACACCTGTTTGTATATGCCATTTAGGCTGTGTGTAACGGTAGTAAATGCGCACTTTGGGGTCTAAGTAAAAACCTTTCATAGTGTTCATGGTAGATAGCCACTGGTACATGGCTGGAGTAGAGCCAAGGGCGGGAGGTATAAAAAATGATGGGGCATTACCAAAAATAAGATCATACACATACCCTGGGATAGAGTTAGGGTCTGCTAATGTATCGCCTAATTGCACGCGGGCTTTACCCCCATCCATGTGTATGCCGGCACCAAACTCTAGCCCCATGCTGGTGGATGGAGTGACTTTATACCCAAATCCCGTAAAAATATTCATACCCATGGGTAAGCCTTTTGCTTCGGTTACAGCAGTGAGATAGCCCTCTTTTACGGCTAGGGCATTGGCTACTTGACTTGGCAAGCCTAAAAAGCCAAAGTTAAGCCCAAAGCCAATGTGTGTTTCCCATTGATCTTCGCGTGATTGAGCTAGCAAATCAAACAGGTTATCATCACTTTGCGCCTGCACTGGGGCAAAAACACAAGAGGCTAGGATTAAGGATAAGATAAAGTGTTTATTCATGAGTGGATCCTCCCCATGGAGCTAATGTGAAACCGAGCTGAACACCAAAGGTGTTGACGCGCACATTGGTGGCATAACTGAAACCAGCATACACAAATTTGTAGCCCACGCGTGCCTCTAGCACCATCAATATTTCGCTACTTCCTCTAAGATTGAACTCATATTTATCTGCTAAACCTGTGTCCGCAAGATATCCAGGAATCCACCCAGTTTGGTTGCCTGAAACGCTCCACCTGCCCGCAGGTCGGTTAGCCTGATTTGTATCAATGCGGGTGTAAACAGCATTAAAAGGCGTGTAAAGTAACCCCCCTAAGGTGAACTGCCCATACACGCCGTTGTTAATCCCCGTAACCCTAACCCCAGCATTGGCCTGATTAGTAATCGCATTATACATATAGGTTTCGTTGCCGAACAGGTTATCATCTGTTGGTTTTCCGGCTGCACCAGAGCGGGCAATGAGGGGTAAGCTGTACCTACTGTGATCGTATTTTACGGCATAACTGCTCACAAAGTGCCAAGAGACCTTGTTAGTTTGTGCTATCGGCACCAGCAACACGCCTTCTAGCCCCACATTAAAGCTGGGCTGCTTCAGCTTGGCTGAGCCCGAACCTGTGTAGTTACCTTCATCATCCAAAAAAAATGAGTTAAAGTAGCGTGCTAACGATGAAGTTTCAAAAAATGACGAGCCATAGCCACCAAACATCTGTTGATAGCTTAAATTTAGCTCACCTGAAACAGCAAATAGCCGACCGCTAAACATAACCCAGAGAAAAAATAAAACAAAATATGGTTTCACTTGTTTACTCCTGATATCGAATATTTTAAAACAGGGATAAAACAGTTATGATCACACAAGCACTGTAAGATAATAACAGTTATTGTCTCTTTGTGCAATAACGAAAAAGAAAAAAAAACATTATTTTGTTGTTATATAAAGATACAAATGCCTTTACACTGGTTGATAGATGGTATAGAATAAGAGATTAGGATGAACAGTATAAACACCATGGCACACACGGTTAAAGACACATTAGGGGAAGCACCCTGAATACTTAAGGAAGGAGTAAATAAAATAGAGATATGCTTATGAAAAAAATAGTAAAGTTGCTCTTGGTCTGTGCGGTCATGCTGGGTGCGCTACCCTCACTGTTAGCTGTAGATCATTATCTTGGCATGCGTGCTGATGGTTTTATTATGCAGGGTTATGGGGGCGTGGGTACCTATAGCTTTACCGGTGAGTTTAGAAGTGGGCCAAGCAGTAATGTGGGTATCGGGGTAACAGCGGTGCGCAGTGTTAACCAATCCATTCGTTTTGGTGGCAGCGTGGGGCTGTTTTATCAGGCTAGCTTAACCCCTTGGTTTGCTCTGGTGCCTGAGATAAGCTTTTCCTTTGGCAACGGCATCACCTACACCGGTAACTACAATCCTGATTATATTTTGGGTGCGCCTAACTATGTGCCACTCACAGGGCAAATGAAGTATAACTACACGAGCCTAGATTTAAACCTGCTCATGCAATTTACGCTGGTGCGACCCACTCCTAACATAGCAGTAAACTTTATGGTAGGCCCTGCAGCCAGTGTTATTTTAGGCAGTGTTAAAGAAACTTTTTCCCCAGACTTTATGCAGAGGAATGCTCCCTCCAATGAGGCATTTGAAAATAAGTTTTCTCCTCAAAATCGCTTCACTATGGGCATAACCACAGGTGTTGGGGCACAAATAGCCATGGGTCCAGGGCAGCTGGGTTTTGATGTGCGCACTACGTGGTACTTTAGGCCCTTATTTGAAACCTATCTCTCAGCACCACTTGTAAGCCCGCTGGTTAAATTTGCCAAGCCACTTAGCTTAGGGCTAAATTATAGCTTTGCATTAGGCAAAAAGGGGTATTAACTCATGAAAAAATATATAATAACAGTAATTTTTAGTCTTGCAGCATTTAGCCCCTTGATGGCTTTTGAGAGTTTTTTAGGGCCACGGGTGGAGCTAGGACACACTATGGGCTTTGGTAAAGGGGTAGGCAGTTTTAAAGATTATGCGAGATTATCCTCTTGGAACTATATATACAGCCCTGTGGCGGTAGGTCAATCCTTTCAGCTTGCCGCTCAAATGGGGCTGGTCTACCAAGCGCAGTTTGTGTCTTGGTTTGCCTTGGTGGCAGAGTTTGGCGTGGGCGTTAATAATGGTTTAACCTACAATGGTAACTATAACCCCGATGCTGTTGATGAGTATGGGGGAAAAATATTACTTCCCACAGATGTGGCACGCATTGACAAGCCTGGGCTTGATGGGACAATGCGCTACAGCTGGACCTCGCTCGATTTAAACCTTATTGGGTTGTTTACTATCGCTCGCCCTAGCAAAATGGTGCGGGTTAATTTATTAGTAGGGCCTACAGTAAGTATGCAGCTTGGTGGCATAAGAGAGGTTTTCACTGCTCCATTGCACCCTCAGGGTGCACCGTTTGCTGAAGACACGAAGAGCATAGCTAACAGCACCGTTGCGGTGAATGTGGGCATTGTGGCGGGTTTAGGCACGCAGATAGCCGTAGGACCTGGGCTTATCACTATTGAAGGGCGCACAAATTGGGGTTTTATTCCACAGCTAACCACTCACTCTAGCGATGGCAATCCGGTGTGGACTGCTCGCCCCTTTAGCATTAATTTAGCCTACAGCTTTAGAATGCCTTAAGGGTTAATTCCTATCAGCAAAAAGAAAGCCCTCTCAAGTCGAGAGGGTTTTCTTTTTACTTAACCACGCAAGTGGTAAGCATCACCTCTTTTTTTAGGAGAGGTTGATGCCCAATGCTAATTTGAGATGATGCACATGCACAAAGTTGGTAGAGTAGCCTACCTCTAGATGAACGTGGTAAAGGGTGGCACGTAGATGAAAATCTGCCACGGGTTGAAAGGCCTTCATCATGCTTGTGCCATCGCGCAACACCAAAGGAAACGGCACACGCACAGGTAGTAGATACATCTGAGAGAGTTCCCATGGTAAGTCAAAAGATGAGCCACCTTTTTGATAATCCAGAGGATCCTTACTGGGGTAGGCAAAGTAGTTAAAGGGAATGATTAAACCCATACCGATACCTGTTTGAAGATGCCAGCGAGGCCTACTATAGCGGTAGTAAATGCGCACCTTAGGATCTAAGTAAAAACCTTTCATGGTGTTGACGGTAGACAACCATTGATAAGTGGAGGGCAAAGCCTGAAGACCAGTGTTGAACACAGGACCTGGATCCCAAGGGTTAGATCCACCGCTTCTCTCATCAGGATAATTACCAAAAAAGAGGTCATACACATAACCAGGAATACGATTTCCATCCTCAATAGTGTCGCCTAGTAAGACGCGTGCATTGCCACCATCCATGTGAATGCCTGTGCCAAACTCAAGTCCTATACTACTTGTTTGTGTTACCTTGTAACCAAAGCCAGTGAAAAAGTTGATTCCAAAAGGTAGACCTAATGGCTCACTTACCGTATGCAGATACTCCTCTTTAAGAGCAAGATTGTTAGCGATTTGACTGGGCAGACCCATTATGCCAAAGTTAACACCCACGCCGATATGGGTTTCCCACTTGTTCATGGTACCTTGTGCCAATACATTAAATAGATCTGTCCCTTCAGAGGCTCTTAACGGTAAGCATGATAAAATAATGAGGAGCGAGGTTAACCATCGACACTTAGCCATGAGAGCTGCCTCCCCATGGGGCTAGGGTGAAGCCCACTTGCAAGCCAACGGAGGTTACACGCCCGTTTGTGGCAAGTTGTACCCCAGTGTAAACAAATTTGTAGCCAAGGCGTGCTTCCATCACCAGCATAATTTCGCTACTACCTGAGAGATTAAAGTCATACTCAGAGGCAATGAGGCTTTGAATATTATATAGCGGAATACGCTGATTACTAGTACCTGAGACGCTCCAGTGCCCTGCTGGCATTTCAGGGACACCAATATCGCTGCGCTGATAGATGGCATTAAAAGGGGTGTATAGCAATCCTCCTAGGGTGAATTGCCCATACACAGGGTGCTTTTTGTTGGTAACTCTTATACCAGCATTGACTTGATTGACCAAAGCATGGTAAGAGTAGCGGTGCAGATCCACCACGCGAGCAATAGGTGAATCAGGGAAAATAGGCCCTGGGACAATAGGTGGTTTGCCCCCGCCGCCATCCACATTATTTACATTATTTAGGTAGGGCAGGTCATAGTGCGATTGGTCATATTTAAGGGCGTAGCTAGCCACAAAGTGCCAATGTGCGTTTTTAGTGGTGGTCATAGGGATAAGCAACGCCCCCTCAAGACCCACATTAAAGGTGGGCTGTGCCATCATCGCTTGGCGCGATCCCAAGTAGTTGTCTTCTTCGCGTGGTAAGGTAAAAGAGTTAAAATAGCGAGCTAAGCCCGAAGACTGCCAAAAGTTAGCCCCATAGCCCCCGTAAAGAGATTGCTGATAGTTAAAGCTTAACTCACCTGTAATAGCTACTAGAGGTAATGCTAGCAGAATCCAGAGAAACAAAAATATAGAACACGATTTCACTGATTCACTCCTGATTAAATAAATGGAAACAACAGAAATAAAGCAGACATTTCAACACAACACGAGAAAAATATTAACACACTATGTTTCTTTTAACAATAACAATTGCGTAAATATTATTGAATTTTGTTTCTGTTTGCAGTATTTTTTTCTTTACAAATAGGGTGAATCGTGATACATTTACAAATCAGAGACATTTAGAGATAGCGAGCCTAAGATTTTTTAGAACACACGCAATTTAGCATAAGGGGTAACCTTTACAATCAAAACAAGGGAGTAAATAAAAATAGAAGTACGCTTATGAAAAAAATAGTATGTATTCTGTGTGTGTGTTGGGGGTTGTTAGGTGGCACTAGGGTGCTGTTTGCCATTGAGCATTACTTAGGAGTTAAGGCTGAGTTGGGCTACATGGTGGGCACAGGCAAAAATGTAGGCACTTTTTCGGATGGTATGCAAATTGAATTTAATCGAGCTATTAACATTATAACTCCTAAATGGATCTTGCATAGAGTTGAGGATGTTTCTGTTAGCCAAGGGTTTCAGCTGTCCACGCAGCTGGGGCTGATTTACCAACTGCATTTTAATTCATGGATCGCCGTGGTAACCGAACTAGGACTAGGATTAAATAATGGTATGACCTACAAGGGTAATTATTCACAGTGGGTGGGCAGTTCGTCAGCTGGCACGTCACGCATCAAGGCAGGAGAACTGGCTCGCATTGATAAAAATCCACTTGAAGGTGATTTACGCTATAGCTGGACATCGTTGGATTTAAACCTTATAGCCAAGGCTACCTTTGCTCGACCCACCCCCTTGATAGCGCTTACTATTTTGGCTGGTCCTGCTATGAGCTGGCGTATCAGCGAAGTAACCACTCACTATACTGCTGTATCACATGGTGTTGTTACCCCTGGTAACAGTGTGTTTGATAAAGATAATATGCCCACCGTTATTGCACAAAACCCCTTTAATATAGGCGTTACTGCTGGAGTTGGAGCAGATTTTTTAGTAGGCACGCGAGGGATGATCAATTTAGAGGGTCGTACCACGTGGATGTTTAGACCCCAGCTACAAACTTATATGAGCGATGGTGCGTTCATAGGGGTGAGTAAACCTTTTAGCATAAGCATCGCTTACAGCTATCGCCTTGGTAGATAGTATTTAATACTTAAAATGCCTTTTTGTGAGTTCGTCGGTTTGTTTAAGATATTTTTCACAATTTTCCATAAATATAGCATTATATACTCGAACTTATGGTATTTTCTTGCTATAATAGCAGGTGAAGATAACATTATCGTTAAAATAATCGAGAAGAACACCGGTAAGAAAGGTTATTATTCTCAGCTATATAAAGGAGGCCAATTATGGCCAAGAGTGATTTGATTGGTGGATCCTTATGGGACAACTACAGTAAAAAAGTATCAGATAGGATGAATAATCCTTTGCACAGAGGTGAACTAACCGAGGACGATGCCAAGAAATTAGGTGGAAAGCTGGTAGTGGCTGATTATGGTGCTGTGAGCTGTGGTGATTCGGTGCGTTTGTTTTGGATTGTGGGACCTGATGAAAAAATTTTGGCAGCGAAGTTTAAAAGCTTTGGTTGTGGAACGGCTATTAGTGCTAGTGACATGATGGTAGAACTGTGCCTCGGTCGCACCGTGACCGAAGCTCTAACTATTAATAACATAGAGGTAGAGTTTAATCTGCGCGATAACCCCGAAACTCCTGCTGTGCCACCACAAAAAATGCACTGCAGTGTAATGGCTTATGATGCAATAAAAGAAGCCGCCGCCATTTATCATGGGGTGGATAGGGACACTTTTGAAGACCATCAGATGGTATGTGAATGTGCTCGCGTGCGCTTGGGAGACATAAAAGATGCCATTCGCATTAATAACTTGACGACGGTCGAGCAGGTTACGCAGTATACCAAGGCTGGAGGTTTTTGTAAGAGTTGCGTTAAGCCTGGTGGGCATGAAGAGAAAACATTCTACTTGGTGGATATTTTAGAGGAAACTCGCTTAGAGATGGCACGTGAGGCACAGCCGGCCGCTACCGCTGCGAACGAAGCCCCTAAAGATTTTGATAACATGTCGCTCTTTCAAAAGGGTAAACTGCTTGAAGAGTATTTCCAGAATGTTATTTCACCTATGCTGGCTGGCGATGGTGGGGCTGCAAGCGTGGGTGATCTCTCGGCGGAGAATGGACGAGTGCAACTACGGTTAAACTATGCTGGAGCCTGTATTGGTTGCCCTAGTGCTACGGGGGCAACTCGCTTGGTAATTGAAAATTTGTTACGAGACGAAATTAGTGATCGCATTGATGTACTGGTGTAGATAATAAAGTTTAAAGCTCTGTTGGTGGGTTATGCCCACCACTGGGCTGTTTCTTTGGATAAGTTGAGGAGAGATGTTGCTGTTTGACTTGATTATTGTTGAATAAACGGCTAATCTTATAGAACTTATGCGATTGAGTAAATCCGGTTTGGATGCCTATAAAAAAACAATGAAAAAAGAGACCTCCCCTGCTGTAACGCTGGATGTATCCCCTGTAGCTAGTAAAATCAAAGTTCAAGACTTTATGAGTAAAGAGGATGCGAAGCCTATAAAAAGTGGGGCTAGGCGTTCAGCCGAGCTGTTGCTAATGATGGGGCAAGAGGCTGCCGCTGAGGCACTGAAGCACATGTCTGCCAAGGAAATAGAGTCGGTCATTCATGAAATAAGCGTACTTAAAACACTAAATGCTAAGGATGCCACGCAAACTTTAGGATCATTAGGTCAGCTTGGTGGCTATCAGGGTGGCGTGGATGTGGCAAGAGGCTTTTTAAAGGTTGCCTTTGGCGATGAAGAGAGCGAACGCATTTTGCGTAGTGCTACAGGTGCCGAAGAGCCTAAGCCCTTTGATTTTTTAGCAGATACCCCCATTGAGCAAATTATCGCATTGTTAAAAAATGAACCTATTGAAACATTGTCCGTTATTTTGCCACGCATTAAACCACAGGTGGCGAAACAAGTTTTAGAAAATGTACCGGTCTATGAGCAGGGCGATCTGATTCGTCGTATTGCAACGATGCGTACGGTGAATAACGAGGTTATTATCCGAATGGATCAGGTGTTACGTGAACGGCTGCGCAAGCAAGACACACAGGAAGTGGCCGAGGAGCTGGATGGTACGCAGGCGTTAGCTGAGATTTTACGCCACATGGATGCGAGCGATGAGAAGCGACTGATTACTGAGTTAGCTGAGGTGGAGCCTGCTACCGCTGAGATGATTGAGCGACAAATGGTAACCATTGATATATTGTTTTTAATCAACCCGCGAGATTTGAATGAAATTTTACGGTTAAAATCGGATAATGAGCTGGCAATTTTACTAAAAGGAAAAACACCAGAGTTGCGTAAGTGCTTTTTAAGTGCCTTAACTAAGCGTCGTGCGGATGCTGTTTTGCAAGAAGAGAAATATCTAGGGCCTATGCTTAAGCGCGACGTAGAGCGGGCCACTCGAGTGTTTCTTGATGACTTGCGAGAACGAGAACGTAAGGGGCTGCTGTTACTTATGCGCCCAGGGGAAGCATTTTTGTAGTGTGGGTTGAGTTAAACTTTTAGGGCATGTAGGTGAAAGACGATGAACAAAGAGCGATATTTAGAGTTCGGGTTTGAAAATGAACTATTTGACGACGAAGATTTGCCACAAATGCAGGAGCTGTCGATTTGCGAACGCCAGATTGAGGCTATTGATAGACTTTTTTTGAGTAACGAGCGGGGGTTTCGTCGAGATTTCGGTTTAACTATTTTCCCTTTTTTTGCTTTTTTTGATAGCCCGTTGGAGATTTTAGAACTTGACTTACGTAGTCTTTTGAATCGCCCCACGGGCTTGCCTTTTTTACGATTGCCTTCACATAAGTGGACTAAAGTAGAGCAACTTCTCACCGAGTGGCAGGCTCATATTACTCAAGCTATGGAGGTGGCAGAGCGTGAGGGAGCTGAACGTTTCATTGGACGTTTCATGGAGTTGGAACGACACCTGTTAGGTATTGGCGGTCGGGCTGCTAGAGTAAGACGAAATTTTCAACGCGAGATAGAGCAAGCGGTGAAGCCATTCTTTGTAGTTAATCCCAATTACGCTTGGGAAGAGCAAGCTTTAAGAGATTTTGGTCATGTTTTAGGGGACATTGCTCGTACGCATATTCCTATTTTAGAAGTTTTTACTGGAGAGCTTTCTCAGGCAACCCGACGTAATTTCATGATGAAATTTGTGGAGATAGCAGAGCGAGAAAGATCCCGATTTCACAGTGATTTTACCGACGAATTAACTGTTATCTACCAGGATGTGTGTGTGAAAATGGAGCATATTTGGCATCATTATCGTGCTAAATTTTATGAATGTTTATAGAATTAGTTTAAGGAGTAAAAGAATGAATACAATATCAAATCTGCAGCGAGATCGATACAACTATGTGCCTAAACTTCCACAAGAATTGCAAGGGGCGATGGATCAAATATGTTTGGTTAATGGAGAGGCAACCACCAGTTATGCGGATCATGAACAGATTGCACAACTTTTTCCTGCTGGGTATGGGAAACCGGTAGTCTCTTTTGCTCGTGGTTCAGCCAGTGCGAATGTAGGTAAAACCCTTAACGTGGGCGTTATTTTGTCGGGCGGGCAGGCACCCGGTGGGCACAATGTTATTGCGGGCTTGTTTGATGGCTTAAAGAAAGCTAATGGGCAAAGTCGCTTGTTTGGTTTTTTGGGTGGACCTTCTGGCCTATTAGAGGGGCAAACCAAAGAGATAACAGCTGAGTTGCTGGCTGAGTATCGTAACACCGGTGGGTTCGATATGATTCAATCAGGGCGCACGAAGCTTGAGAGTGAGGCACAGTTTGATGTGGCTTTAGCTAACTGCAGAGCCTTAAATTTACAGGCATTAGTTGTTGTGGGTGGTGATGACAGTAACACAAATGCTGCAGTTTTGGCTGAGTATTTCCTCTCTAAAAATGCTGGTGTTCAGGTGATTGGATGTCCTAAAACTATTGATGGCGATTTAAAGAATGCCTTTATTGAAACCAGTTTCGGTTTTGATACGGCTTGTAAAACTTATTCTGAATTAATTGGAAACATTGCCCGCGATGCCAATTCGGCACGTAAGTATTGGCATTTCATTAAGCTTATGGGGCGTTCGGCTAGTCACATTGCGCTAGAATGTGCTTTACAAACGCAGCCAAATGTTTGTCTTATTAGCGAGGAAATTGAGGCTAAAAAGATGACGCTGGCACAGGTAGTGACAACTATTGCTAGAAGTGTGGAGGATAGAGCCAAGAAGGGGATGAATTACGGTATCGTTCTGATTCCCGAAGGGTTAATAGAGTTTATTCCTGAAATTAAAGTACTGATTGACGAGCTCAATGATCTGTTAAGCGTGCGTGCACAAGAGTTTTCTTCTTATTCTACTACGCAAGCCCGTTTGGATTGGTTACTGAAAATACTAACACCTGTTTCATCACAGGTTTATGAAAGTTTACCATCAACCATTCAAGCCCAGCTGATTATGGATCGTGATCCCCACGGTAATGTGCAGGTTTCGCTCATTGAAACGGAAAAATTACTGGGAGAAATGGTGTATACTCATCTAGTGAGACAGGCAGAAGAAGGTCATTATGTAGGTAAATTCACTTTCTTAGGGCATTTCTTTGGTTATGAAGGACGCTGTGCTTTTCCAAGTAACTTTGACGCCGATTACTGCTATGGATTAGGTTACACAGCCTTTCTGTTGATAGCGAATGGATTGACTGGCTACATCAGTAGCTTACGCAACTTACACTTGCCAGCAGCGCAGTGGACTGCTGTTGGATTACCCCTAACTCTAATGATGAACATGGAAAAGCGTCATGGGCATCTAAAGCCTGTTATTAAAAAGGCTTTAGTGGAATTGGATGGTGTTCCATTCGTTTACTTTAAGAAACATCGTGATGAGTGGGCTGTGGAAAATAGTTATATCTTCCCTGGTGCTATCCAGTATTATGGTCCTGCTGAGGTCTGTGACTTTCCGACAAAAACACTTCTATTAGAGAAGAAATAACAGTACACAATAAAGCCGTTTTAGAACACTCTAAAACGGCTTTTGAATAGATTATGGTAATATTTTTTTCAGACGGTGGTCATTATGTCGCCATTCTTTGTCCACTTTCACCTGTAATTCTAGTAATACTTTGTAGGGGAAAATAGTGGAAAGCTCCTTGAGGGAATTAATCCGAATTTTTCTAATGGTTAAGCCACCTTTCCCTACCAGCATACCCTTTTGGCTTTCACGCTCCACCATAATAAATACACGAGCCCAGAGTTTACTGCCTTTCATCTCTAAATCAGCCACATCCACATAGATTGAATGTGGAATTTCTTCTTTTACAGAGGTCATTGCATATTTTCTGATAATTTCAGAGATACGAAAGGCTGGTTCTTGATCAGTGTACATATCATCAGCATAAAGTTTTGGGCCTAATGGTAAAAGATTGAATAGAGCCATTTTTAACGCTGATAAACCATCCCCCGTTTGAGCTGAGATAGGGAACGCCGTATGTTCTGGAAAAAGCATTTGAAAAAACAAAGCATACTCTTGAATATGCTTTGTTTTTTTGTCCACTTTATTTAACCCGAGAACAAAAGGTTTATTGCATTTTTTTACAATATCTGCAATAAGTTTTTCTTCTAAACCGGGTTTACGCGAGATATCAAGAAGGTACAAAACAACATCAGCTTCTTGAATGGCCTTGGCAGCCTGTTCAAGCATATAATGATTAAATTTACGTTCACTCTCATGAATACCTGGGGTGTCAGTAAAAATGATTTGACCATCCTCTTCGGTCACAATACCTCGAATACGCTGACGTGTGGTTTGTGGCAATGCCGATACGATAGAGGTCGGTTGTCCCGTAAGACGATTCATAAGAGCACTTTTACCCGTACTTGGCCGTCCAATAAGGGCAACAAAACCCACATGCAAGGGTGAATCAATCATTAGTCATGCACCTTCTTAGCAAAAGATACATGATTCCCATGATTTTATTCATAAATATTCTACTGAGGGGTTTTAACGACACTAACGACACGCTCCAGCACTTTTTTGCGATCTAAAGGCTTCACGATGTAGTTTTTAGCACCCAGCATGAGAGATTTTTTCACTAAGTCTTGACGACCAAGGGCGGATATCATAACCACTTTAGCATCTGGATCAAATTCAATAATTTTTTCTAAAGCAGTAACCCCATCCATTTTAGGCATAGTTATATCCATGGTTACAAGATCGATACGAGCTTGTAGCTCTTTATATTTTTTAACAGCCTCTTCCCCATCACCGGCTGTGGCAATAACCTCAAATCCTTCACTAGTAAGAATTTGACCAATTTGCTTGGCAATAAAAATTGAGTCATCTACAACCATTACACGATAGGGCGAGCCATCAAGACGAATACCTTCAGGTACTTTACTGGCAATGCCTGGGATATCCCCGGAACCTTTCATCATTATCTTCTCTCCTTGATAGCTACATTAATTTCAATTTTTCCAAAAGGTGTCATGATAGGCACAACAAGAGCCTCGATGCCCGCATCATGTATCTGCAGATTTTCGCCCATAATAACAGCTGGTGGCGTGAGGTCAAAACGAAACCCCATCTCGTGCAGTCTAGTTACAGCATGACCTGTGACCATGTTAGCTAACTCATTAAGTGTTGCTTGAGCAAGTTCATCCATTTCAGTGATTTCTTCAAAATTCATGGCTGATACCACCGCTAAAGCGGTTGGTCGCTCCATGTCAATGAGAATTCTTCCCTCTACGGCTCCCGCAAGACCAACAATTGTGGCCACACCCATAATTGACTGCGTGGTTCCTTTTAGGTAGATCTGCCCACGCTTCACTTCACAATTTAATACTTCGTGGATGATAGAAAATGCTGATTCCACGAAGGGGTTGATATAGTCGACCCGCATAAAAACTCCTTTTTCTAGTTCTGAACGCCCACTTTACGATAAGCGGTAAATTCCTCATTGGGAATCAACTCCCAAGCTTCGTCATTAAGTGTTTCGTTGTCCCCAATGATTATTATAACGCCATCTCTGACGTAACTGTTCAGATCTTCAATAAAATTCTCAAGATTTTCGGCACTAAGATAGGATAAAACATCTCTTGCAACAATTAAATCCAACCCAGGGAAATTATTATTGTGTTGAATATCATGGAATTCAAAAACAATAAGATTTTTAAATTCATTTTTAAATTGTAAACCATGACTACCTGAAATTACAAATTCTGAGAAACCCTCAGGTAGTTTTTGGGCATCCATTTCAAGCTGTGGTGCAGATGAAATAGCCACAAGGTCAATATCTTGTGCATAAATTTTAGGATTTTGACTTATTCCTGAACTTAAAATTGCTCCAAGTATAGAGTAAGATTCATACCCTTTACCACAACCTGGATTCCATACATGAAAAATCCCTTTAGATTTTGGTTCAACCAACTGTAAAAATGCTTTAATTTGAGTATCTGTCCATAAAGTTTCTGTATTTTTTGAGAGAAACGATTCCAAAAAGGTGTCAGCTTCTTCAGCTGTCTCTGGAACAGAATGATCTTTTAGATGATTTCCCATCCAGATCTCATTAATCGATGAAACCTCAAACCAAGCATGTGCACGCAAACTTTCAGTGAGTTCAGACAAGCCTTGTACTGTAGAAATTCCACGGGCAATATTTACTTCATTTATTAAGCTTGCGATATCTGGCTCTTCCATCCGTGTCATTGTGGGCTGAGGCAAAGCATTTAACGCATCTAAAAAAGGATTTCCCGTTGGTTTAAAGGCAGGATCTTCGCTAAATAAAAAAGGGGGTGCACTATCCTCTTCTACTGGAGCTGCCTGTGCTACTGGAGCTACCTGTGCTACTGGAGCTGCCTGTGCTACTGGAGCTGCCTGTGCTACTGGAGCTGCCTGTGCTACGACTTCCTCTCCTCCTTGCTCTTTCAGAAGTTCTTGCATCTCACGCTCAATGCCGAAAATACGGTGAATATCTAAAATAACATACAGACGATCGTCCCGCTCAACAATGCCATAAATGTAGCTAATATTGACATCAGCAAACATGGGATGAGCTGGCTGTATGGCTTTATGGTTGATTCCTACTACTTTTTCAATGGAGTCTACGACCAATCCCAAGGTGCTCTCTTGCAATCTGCAAATAAGAATACTTTCAACGGCGGCACGCTCAGGAATAGGCAATCCAAAAAAAGCTCGTAAATCTACCACAGGGATAATTTCTCCGCGCAAATTGTACACACCGCGCACAAATTTCGGGGCATTGGGAACCACGGTAAAGCGTCCCCCTTTAGATATTTCCCGAATATTCATAATGTTTACGCCATAATCTTTACCAGAAAGAGTGAACGTTACGACTTTAAAATCGATAATAGAACTTTCGTCATGAGCCCAGTCAACCGCCCTTGCCTCTTTTTGAATCTCAGCCATTTTAAACTCCTTCCTCATGTGGTATTGCAACGCCCACTTCACGATTATCTAATTCCTGCTGCAAACCCAAGGTTAAAAGTTGACTCACATCCACAATAAGGCTCACTGAGCCATCTCCTAAGATTGTGGCACCAGCCACGCCAGGGGTAGCGGTGTATTTGTCCCGCAAGGGTTTAATAACAACATCCTCTTCACCAATCAGGGCATCCACCATCAAGCCAATTTTCTTATCTTCGCTACCTACAACAACGATAAAACTATGTTCTGCGGTTATAGGATTTGAAGAGAGTTGGAAGAGCTTGGATAGCTGTAAGATTGAAACCACGTCCTCACGGACATTAAATACTTCATGCCCGTCTAAGAGCATAATCTCTTCGGTTTTCACACGGAAACTTTCTAAAACTGCAGTGATTGGAATAACAAATACACTTTCTCCTACGGCAACCATCAAACCCTGAATAATAGCAAGAGTGAGAGGTAATTTAATGGTAAACGTGCTACCTTTTCCCCATTCACTCCAAATGTTGATTTCACCATTAAGTTTCTCGATTGATTTTCGCACAACATCAAGACCAACGCCACGACCCGATAGGTCGGTGATCTGCTTGGCTGTTGAAAACCCAGGCTCCATAATGAGATTCAAGGTGTCTTGCGTACTCATCGTTTTGCCGGCGGTAATCAACCCACGTTCCAACGCCTTTGCCTTAATCGCCTCAACATCAATGCCTTTCCCATCGTCGGAGATTTGAATAACAACCATATTTCCTTGGTTACTAGCACGCAAAGTAAGCAAGCCTTGCTCATTTTTGCCAGATTCTCTTCGTGCCGCTGGTTGTTCCAACCCATGATCCATGCTGTTGCGAACACAGTGCATCAGAGGATCAAAAAGCTCTTCGGTAACAATTTTATCCATCTCCGTTTCGCCACCAATGATTTCAAGACGCACACTTTTGTCCAGTGTCTTGGCTAAATCGCGAACCAAGCGTGGAAAGCGCTGGAAAACTTGATCTACAGGAACCATACGTATCTTCAAAACCGCATTATGAAGTTCACCGGTTGTTCGAGCTAAATCGGTGGTTATTGTACGAAATTTAGCCAACGAGGCCTTTAAATCGGTCTCAACTCCATCAAAGTGGGTGTTCATTTCCATTAGATGAACCATAACGTATTTACGTACTTCAGCCAAGGTAAGTTCCCCACGCATGGCACGTTCAATTTGTTCATGCAACGTTTCGGCAAAACTTTTTACCGATACCGAGAATTGGCTCCGTGATGAATAAAAACTATTCATTACACTGTTGAACTGTCCTGAAATCTGATTAAATGTTCCCTTTGTAATAACGATTTCTGAAACCAAATTAAGAAGGGTATCAATCCGTTTACTGTCGACGCGAATAATCTGTGATTGTTCAGCCTTTTTACCCGATCCTTTTTTGGCAACACCCTCACTTTTGGCTCCTGCCGCTACAGGCGTTACTGCATCTGCTTCTTCTACTAAGGCAGAAAGTGTTGCTACCTGCACATTTGTCTCGTTAGACACTTCACTAGCTTGAATAATATGCTGCAAGTCGCTTATCAAAACAGCTATAGACCCAAGTGTTACATCGGTTAACTGCGATTTTCGACTAATTTCCGCAGCCGAAAGAGTTGATAGGACATAATAATCAACAACGGGGAAAAAATTATCCTCATACAGGCTTTCAAAGTCGGGGCATGTTCGCAATACTTGTCCGCACCGCTTCAATACCGCAAAAATTTGAATACCACCCACTGAATTCATTGGGTTGTTTTCATCAAATGTGATGCGCACCCGATGCACGCATCCGTCATCTCCATTTTCCAATTCTTGCATCTCAGCGATATCAGCGTCGCTCATCTCATTTGATGGAGCTGAGTTCATCCTCATCTCCCCCCCAGTCGACTGCAATGCCTCACTAGCCTGCGCCATTACAGATGCCTTAATGACAGGTACTTTAACAGGTTTTGCACCCGCTGGTTTAGCCATATCATGCAGTGTTACTTTAAGAAGACTAACATCTTCTGCATAGATATTCCCGTTTTTCCGCTCTTCAAGCATTGCCTTAATCACATCCAAGCTTTGCAAAATAGCATCAACAATCGGGCTGGTTGCAATCACCTCGTTGTTGCGGATTGCATCTAGCAAATCTTCCACCGCATGGGTAAACTCTGCCAATTCCTGCATATGCACTGTGGCTGCACCACCCTTGAGAGTATGTGCCGCACGAAAGATCTCATCAATGGCTTCTTTGTCTGAAGGATCATCCTCCATAGCCAAAACATTTTGTTCTAATTTTTCTACCTGTTGTTCTGCTTCTAAATAGAAATCTTTTAAGAGTTCTTCATTATCGCCATCAAAATAGTCACTCATCCTATTTTTTCCTTATATATCCCTTCAATTTGTTCAAAAGAAACACAAAAGACCATTATCAATGATACTTTCCATGCCATACTCGCATGTTTAGCTGGTATCTTCATTCTACTACTTATCATAGATTTTGATCCAGTCCCCAGCGACTATAATGATGACCGCTGAGGGATTAATCCAGCGATCACTTAATCTTATCGACCACTTACGATATATTTTCTAACCAACACTCGTAATTCGTTCTCATTGGCTGCTACCACACGTTGATTCTCATCATTACTGAACGCCATTGCATAGATGATATCTCCATTCGCATCCCAGACAATACGGTATAGCACCGACGGAATGGCTACTCCTTCTTGTCGATCACCAGCTCGTAAACCATCAGGATCATATAGCACCCCCGCTAGTACATAAAACCCTTGATCCGACCGCCTGTTCACAATTTCTGTAACAGCCTCTTCACTGGATAGCCAGTGACGATGTAGTAACTCACGATGCACAGGAATAATATTAATTGTACGATAAGTTTCACGCTTGTCTTCTATCCGATCAATGCGGTGTAAAGCTGGAAGTAATTGACCGGGGAGAAAACCAAAATTGTTTTCATAAGAGTAAAAATCAAAGGGATGATCTGGATGAAATAAGAACAATGGCCATGACCGCCGTTGGTCATCGGCGAATTTAGTTATATCACCAGTAGCGTTAAAAGGCTTAGTATCAGTAGCCCACAGCTCATAAAAAACCCAGTTCACACGCCTTTCTTCTTTATCGTAGTTGAATAAATGTGATAAACGAGCCCGCTTCATGTCATTATGTGAGTCCCTAAAGGCCACTTTAACCATTCTAGCCCCACGCCCGGGTAAAAGCATTTTTTCTATATAGAGGGGGGTCTCCACCTCTTCATAAATTTCTTCTTCTACCCAATCTTGTGCTACTATCAGGGGCACCACCAAGATCAGTAAGAGCATCACCCCACCAAATAGACTTTTTCTCATTTTTTATTTCACTCCTTCTAATCTCTAAATGGTACTTCAATTAGCATTCTATCTCGACACAAAAAGGTGTTTTCAAACTCCTCTTGCGCTTCCTCTAATAAGAAACTCAGCTGTCGATCCGTGTAGCGTGGGCTATAATGAATAAGACCCACCTTGAGTACTGCCGCGTTTCTAGCGATAATCCCACTCTGCCTAGCGGTTAAATGGCGCTTTTCAGTTGCGCTATCTTGAAATTCATCGGTAAACATGCCTTCACATATAAGAACATCACTATCATAAACATCCTGTGCAATCCATTCAGTGTACATCGTATCGGTAACAAATGAAACCTTACGACCACGCCGCTCTTTGCCCATTACATCAGCAGGGTTAATGATTTTATCATCAAGAGCTACACTTTGACCTTTTTGTAGTTTACCCCAGAGTGGGCCGGATGGCAAGCCTAAAGCTAAAGCTTTGTCGGGGAAAAATGCACCGGGCCGATCATCTTCTTCTAAACTGTAGCCTACGCAAACACGGCTGTGCTTTAGAGGAAAACTTTTTACCTTAAAGCCATCACCCTGATAAACCACTTGTCTAGCGGAGGGATCAATTTCTTTTATAATAATTTGATAGTTAATATAAATCTCTAATGAACTAAGTGTACTTTCAATATACTCCTTAATTCGAGGCGGCCCAATCACATACAGCGGTTCACTACGATCCACTTGGCTTGAGAGCATTAGCATCCCAGGCAACCCCGTTACATGGTCTGCATGAGTATGAGTAATAAAAATGACACTGATGCTTTTCCATCGCAAGTTCAGCCGTTTGAGTGAAACCTGTGTGCCTTCGCCACAGTCAAACAAAAATAACTCGCCATCACGGCGCAAAAGCATCGAGGTTAAATGTCGGTTGGGTAGGGGCATCATGCCTCCAGTCCCTAGTATAAAAGCTTCCATTGTCATAATTTTATCATTCTACTATAACACATAAAGTTGATTTTTACTAGCCAATAACTAGGCTATCTCGCATAAAAAAGATATAATGTGAAGGGTGAAGATTAAAGTACTCCCCGAAGATCAGGCAAGACGCATCGCTGCTGGTGAAGTTATTGAACGCCCAGCTGCTGCCTTACGCGAACTTATGGACAACGCTATTGATGCTGGTTCCACCAAGATTCACTTGATTATTGAAGCTGGTGGCATTCAGTCGCTTACTATTATTGATGATGGCGAAGGCATGGAGCGTGATGATTTAGAACGTTGTATTTTGCCCCATGCTACTAGTAAAATTCGCTGTGTGGAGGATTTAGATTCAAGCTACACCTTGGGTTTCAGGGGCGAAGCCTTAGCCAGTTTAGCAACCTGTAGCTATTTAGAAATTCTCTCAAAAACGGAAATGGGACTGGGTCATCGTTTAACTGCTGCTCATAGCCAGCTGGCAAGCATAGAACCGGCGGCGAGTGCTACAGGCACAACCGTGAAGGTGTACGAAATTTTTCACAACTTGCCAGCTCGTAAGCGATTTTTGAAGAGTTCGACCTCTGAAGGGCGCGAGTGCCTCACTGTTTTTTTGGAAAAAGCACTAGCCTTTCCGCATATTGACTTTAAATTTAGTGCCGATGGTAAGCTTAAGCATCATTTTTTGCCTTGTACGCAGGCACAGCGAGCTATACAAATTTTTGGCAAAGAGCTAGGAGCTGCTCCTGTGGTTTCCTTTAGTTCCCAAACGATGGAGGAAGACGGGCTTCATTTGCAAATTGTAAGTTCCCAAAATCACCATTATCGTAATGATAAACGCTATCTGCAGCTTTATGTGAACGGGCGACGGATTATGGAGTATGCCCCCATTCAAGCCCTTATTCAGGCTTATGATGCTATTTTACCCGGTGGTCAGTTTCCGGTGGGTTTTATTTTTTTGCAGCTTAGGGCAGATTTGGTCGATTTTAATGTGCATCCAGCCAAGCGTGAAGCTAAATTTCGTAATATGCCGATCATTCATAAAGCTATAACCACTACTTTACGCCCCAAGCTTATCAGCGACAGCACTTCTTTGCAAAATAGCCACGTGTTTCGCCCATTAGCTCAGCCTGAATTTATGGATGAACCCACAAATAGAGTAGAAACACCGAATACTCTCGTTAGTAGAAGTACAAGTCACCAGACCTTCAAAGTCTCGTCATTCAGAGGGCTCAGCACTGCACCTGCTGCGAAGGCTACAGTTTTCTCCGTACAACAGCCCCCCCCAGTGCAACAACAATCTTCCCCCATAATAATTTCACAGGCGCAAGCCCCTTGGCACTTTATGGGTCAAGTGTTTGGTGTTTTTTTATTAGTAACACAAAATCATAGTTTATTTCTCATCGATCAGCATGCCGCACATGAGCGTGTTTTGTTCGATGAACTGTGTGCTCGACCACCTATCAGCCAGCGGTTGCTCACCCCTATGATCCTTTATTTAAATTCGGATGAACATGCTCTTCTAGTTGCCTCACGCAAAGAGTTGACCGAAATGGGTGTGGTGCTAGAGCTAGCAGAGGAGAATGAGGTGCACATTTTATCTGCCCCCGATGGGTTAGGTATGGATTTTTGGCAGGCTTATTTAGAAAATTTAGGGAACGGCTGGCATCGAGCCTTGTATGCTACAATGTCTTGCCGTGCAGCAGTTAAAGAGGGTGATTACCTTGACGATGAGGCAGCAAAAACTTTGATAACCCAAGCTTTTGCTCGACCTGAACCATTTTGCCCGCATGGGCGACCCTTGTGGATAGAGCTGACCCGAGATCAGCTCTACACTTGGATTAAGCGATTGGTTTAGGATTTAAGTACAAATTTATTAATAGCCCACACAACACCACCTTCATCAAAGGCAGGGGCCAGCTCCATAGCAGTGGCTTTGGCTTTTTCAGAGCCATTGCCAACGGCAACACTTAAACCCACGTCGGTAAACATGCCAATGTCGTTGTCGCTGTCGCCAACACCCATCACCTCACTCATGGCAATGCCGTAAGAGTCAGCAACGTATTTAATGGCTGTTCCCTTATGAACGCCCGCAGGCCATATCTCAATGGAGTTGTAGTTGGGGTCGGCAGCGTAGCTAAAGTTGAACTGTTCTACCAGTTTAACAAGGTGAGCCAGCTGTTCAAGCGAGGCTGCTCGAGTCATGACTTTAATGGGCTGTGGAAAGTTGGTGAGTTGCGGGTTCAGATTCATTTTACTGTCGGTGGCACACCACTCAAATTCATTCACTTTCAGGGCGTGGGCATCCCTATAAGCATCGTGCGATGTGCCAACAACATAAGGCAGTTTTAAAGTGATGAGTTTATCCACAAAGGAAGAAAAGGCTACTTCATCAAGAGCAGTTTGCCAAATTGTCTGCCCCATACTGTTCACCACCACTGCCCCGTTGACGGAGGCGTGCCACTCTTTGGGATTAGCCCCAATGGCGGTGAGATACTCAGTCATGTGATTATACCAGCGCCCCGTGGCGATCATCACGCGCACGCCGGAGGCGCGAGCTGCATCCACGGCTTCGCGCACATTGGGCAACAAAGACCCACCGTTGTGTTCAATAATGGTTCCGTCAATATCTAATGCAATCAATTTTATAGCCATAGTTCTTTCCCCTATTTTTTTAACACATATTGGTTAATGGCTACTGCCACCCCATTATCCGCCTGTGTGGCGGTTACGGCCTTGGCAGCTTGCTTCACCGCCTCGCCAGCGTCGCCCATGGCTACGCCAAAGCCCACATATTTTAGCATGGCAATGTCATTGCCACTATCGCCAATGGCTAACACTTCAGAGATGTCAATGCCGTAGGACTTGGCGATGGTCTCAATAGCTGTGCCTTTGTGCAGGTTTGGAGGCCAAATTTCCGAGTAGGAAACGCCTTGGTAGATGGAGTAGGCAAGGGAAAGGGGGAGATGATCGAGGGCTTCGTGAATGACCGTTACGTCGGCAGGCCCTGCCACAAACTTACAGGTGGGACCCATATTGTCCCAGTTGGGTACTACTGTGCAGTGGTCATAGGCCTCAAGGTGTAGGTCTTTGGCTTCGCAGTAAGAGTCCATTTCATCAAACATCGCAAAGGGTATTTTAAGGTCAACCAGTTTTTGTGCCACACTGTGAGCCAAACTATCTTCGATCAAGTGCTTTTCTAGACATGTGCCGTCATACTTCATAATGGCTGCTCCGTTGCACACAACGTGGTAGCTGTCTGTGAGATTCAGCTCGAGGATGAACTCCTTCATAATATTAAAGTTGCGCCCGGTGGCAATGGCAATTTTAATGCCGGCTGCCTTGGCCGCGGCAATGGCGGCTTTTACCTCAGGGGTGATGATCTCATCGTGCGAGATAACCGTTCCGTCTAAATCTAAGGCCAACATTTTAATATTCATACAAGCAACTTCCTAATCCAAAAGTGATTGGGCCACGGCAAATGCACACAACCCTTCTTTAAAGGATAAATGAAAATGCAAGGATATGCAAGTTAATCGCCCATTTTGTTGCTTTTCTCTATTTTGGTGGGGCTAGGGGCAAGCAAGAAATACTCTTAACCAGCTCTTGGGTACGTAAACTCACCATTATCACTCGGCTCACCAGGTCAATCAGCTCTTCTTTATGCTCGGCAAAGTTGTAAAGGGCGTAGCCATACTCGGTGTACAGTGCCGAATTTGGGTCGGCAATCGCCCCGTTTTTGAGGTTGGTGTACACATTTTTCTTCTCACTGTAGCCCTCTAGTACCCAGTCGATAGCGCTTTTGTTACCCAGCTTATAGTCCCATGCCTCTTGCGGAATATCTGTTAAAGTGGTTTGACTGTCGATGATGATAGTGCCTGTGTCAGGGTCGCTTTTCAACTTGATTACAGGGTGGGGGGCGATCAACTCCACCCGTTGGCAGGGGTAGGGTTTTGCGGTTTCATAGTGCACATGCAACTGCATCAGCTGTTGCCCCAACGCCACATACCCTTTCACCTTGGGGCTAACCGGCACACTGGGCAGGTTTTGCTTTAGGTCAATTTCGTAGGTGGTGCGGTAGAGCCGATGGTGCAGCATGGCGTAGATGTAGGCAAACATCTCTTCATCGGTAAGGGGGCCCGCCGTTTCAAACTGGGCTTTATAAGTGGGGTTTATGTTGCTGACTTTTTCGCCAGCTTGGGTGTAGCGGTAGAGGGGGAAGCATTGCGACGGATCTCGAAAAAAATTGAGATCAATGAGGGTGTTGGATATTAAAGCACAAAATTCTATGCGCTGCGTAGGGGCTAACACGCAAATCATCAGGTTTTCACCTTGCTTGCCTGTGGGAAATATTTTTGGCATTTGATAGGTACGTTCAATTACTGTAGCTTCATAATAAAAGTCCTTTTTTGTGAAAGGACGATAGAGGCTCTCTACTACTTTGGTTGCATCAAAAGTTACGGGCTTGCTGTCCATCAGCACATTTTGTTTTAAGCCATCTGACCATTGAATGTGGCGAGGTAGGTGCACTTTAAGGTCTTCTTTAGTTAGATTACCATTTCTACTTTCATTGAAAAACGTCCTATATTCATTAATAAAGTAAGCCACTTTTTTGGCTAGGCGTTCGTGGTTTATATCATACAGCCAATCAGCACGATTGGTGGAAATGCCTAAGCTAAAAAGATAAAAGAGAGAGAGGGTGTTTTGTGGCTTTGTTTTATTTCCTTTGTCGCCCAAAGCAATTAAGTCGTCAAACAAATCGCTTTGCTCTAACCAATAGGCCTTTTCATTGGGGGTAATAATCTCCCAGCTTATCGCTGTGCAATCCAAAATATTGTCCTCTCTGCGGTTCATCAACCACGCAAGTTTATATTCAGCGGTTCTTTTTTCATTAAAAGGGTTGCAGTAATAGATCCCTCTACCGCCAAATCTTTTTTTGCTTTTAATAAAAAAAACGATGGCGACCCCTGTTTTAATGCCAAACACATTACCGCTTTTGTCGCCCTTGCGCACATCACCGCCCAAGTCCACAATATAAATGTGGCTAAACTCTTTGGCTACGCTAGCCCTAAAACCATTAAAACTTAAGGCATCAATATAACTGCGGTTGGTGATAAAGGCCACCATACCCTCACTGTCTTTTTCGCTCACTTTAATGCGGTCGCTCGCCCAGCGGATAAAACGTGTGTACATATCATACAAGTCAATTACACTTGAGGCCACTTGTTTGTTATTGTTTGCCACATAGGTGCTTTTAATGCGTCCATCCACATAGCGGTAGGCATTGCTCTGTTTGTTTTCGTTGCCGCTTTTTTGACTGGCACGGTAGGGCGGGTTGCCAATAATCAACTGAATGGTTTTACTATTTTGCTTCCTCACTTGTTCGGTGTTGTCATCAAACAGGCTACGGTGCAGCTCACGCTTTTCATCATAGCTTTGTGCAGCATGTTTGTTAGCCAAGGTGTCGGCGTAGGTGATGTTTTTAAAAAAGGCAAACTCACCTGTTAGCTCTTCATACATCAGCTCAATATGCACCACCGCCACATAATAGGCGAGAATACTCAGCTCACTAGCCAGCAGTTCTTCGGCAAATTTATGGGTCAGGTTGGCTTTGCCTCCACTATTATAGATGTACTGCATAATCATAACAATAAAGCTGCCCGTGCCGGTGCAGGGGTCCAAAATATTCACATCTTTATCAAAAATGCGTTTGCCAAAAAATTCTTTCAACAAGATGTTCGAGGCATGCACCATAAAGTTGATGATCTCCGTCGGGGTGTAGACAATGCCTAGTTTGTCTTTGTCGTCGGTGTTGTACGAGTGGTAAAAGTGTTGGTAAAAACTCTTCAGCACATCCACCTTGTGGCTCACATCGCCGCCCACATCATCAATCGCTCTATTCAGCGGTTTGTACGAGGCGCGTACCTCTTGGCTAATGTTGCGTGCCAACACAGGGTCTAGGGCATCGACAAGCTGGTCCATAATTTTAGCAATGGCGTTTTTACGCCTAAAGGTGTTGCTCCCCACAATCTCCTCAAAAAGGTCAATGGTGAGGATATGCTGCGTCAACACCTCTTTCACATCATCTAACGACAGATCTTCACTAATGGCGATCTTCAGCTGCTCATAGTAGCCATAAAATTGCTCTTTAAAGGTAGAATTTTTTTTAAGTTCGGTATCGATGCGTTTTTTAACCACGCTGGCCCAGTACGGCACTTTTTCTTCAAACTTGTGCAGGGCTTCATCATAGATTTGTTCTTGCTCGCTGGTGTTCGTTAAAAAAGTCTCAATCAACGCACTAAAGGCGACTAAATCTATGGTGGCTGCATAATATTTTTTGTTAGTGGGGTTGCCACTCGCAAAGTAGACCACCTTATCAATCACTTGCCCATCACGAATGAGCCAAATTTCATAACCATTTTCAAAAATCGCATTGGTTAAGTCATAATGGCTCGCCGCTTTGCTGGCAAGCTCGGTTTGCAAGTCATCTTTAGCGTCTTTGTTTTCAATCACGCCCAAGCGAAAACCATTTTTTTGCACTGTGGCATCATAAAAAATGCGTCGGTCTTCGGTGGTGCTTTCTTTTTCTTCAATGGTCAGTTTGTAGCCTTGGTGTTTTTTATCAAGGGCAAACACGCTTTGTATAAAGCTATGAAAAGCCGGACGAATCGAGCTTTCGTTCGCCAGTTGGCGTTTTTCGTGGTCTTCACGGGTGGCAATCAGCCGATTGATCAGTTCTTCATAGTTCATACAAAACAGTTCCTTTAATTAGCGCTTTAAATCGTGTTGATAGGCTTTGTAAGTGCTAGATAGTAAAGTATCCAAATCACTCTGCGTCGCCTTCCAGCCTAATAACTTTTCCGCACGGCTCGGGTTAGCTACCAACTGAGCGGCATCGCCGGGCCGGCGGTCTACCACACGCATGGGTATGGTGCTGCCATGCACACGGCACGCGCCTTCATAGACCTCTTGCACGCTTAACCCCTTGCCTGTGCCAAGGTTAAGCTGCAGGCTTATGTTGTTTTTTACAATATACTCAAGGGCGATCAGGTGGGCGCGGGCTAGGTCATTCACATGAATGTAGTCGCGCACACAGGTGCCATCTGGGGTGGGGTAGTCGTTGCCAAAAATGGTAAGCTCAGGGCGCAGACCAAAGGCACTCTCCATAATGAGAGGAATAAGATTGGCTGGGTTGCGTTCTAGCCCCTTTACTTTAAGGTCAGGGTCGTATCCTGCGGCATTAAAGTAGCGCAAGGACGCACTTTTAAGGCCTTTTAGTTGGTCATACCAGCCTAAAAAGCGTTCAATCTCTAGCTTGGTAAAGCCGTAGTAGCTAGCTGGGTTTTTAGGAGACTCTTCGTCAATAAGAGGGGTCTCAGGCTCGGCAAAAATGGCGGCACTGCTCGAGAACACCATATAGTGCACGCCCGTCTCCACCATAGCGTTTATGATGTTCAGCGTGCCGGTGATGTTGTTGGTGCTGTATTTACAGGGGTTGATCATCGACTCGCCCACGGCTTTAAAAGCCGCCAAATGAATAACGGCTTGTTTGTTTTTCATGCGCTGCACCAGCAGGGGGTAGTTCAGAATATCGCCTTCTATGTTGGTAGCTTGGGGAACGTAGTTGATGGTCTGCCCTGTGCTTAGGTTGTCATAAACTTCTACATCATGCCCTGCCTCTAGCAACGCCGCCACCACATGCGAGCCAATGTAGCCAGCCCCGCCTATCACTAATATGTCCATGCTTTGATTCCCCTGTGCTTGTTAAAGCTGAATGTTTTTATCTTAAAAATAGCATATCCTTTGTTTAATTGTCTATATGCTTAATTGGGTAATAAAGGTTTGATTTGTAGAGTTCGTCGTCGTTGAATAAACTGGTTATATTGGAAGGATACGGATAAGATGATTAAAGTTAGGGTTGCTGTTTTGTAATTACTTAGTCTATTGCCATTATTTAATATGCACATGATATTTTACTTTGAGATAATACCAGTCCTAGTAATATTAAAGATTGAGAAGACCTAGGAGCGGGAATGAAGTCAATATTTTATAGTTTTCGTATGAAATATATATTACATATAAATTTCTTAGGAGGGTATTATGAATTATGAGGAAGCATGGCAAAAAGGGCTGACTGATGTTTTTGAAAAGTTAAGCAAGATAGGTAGTATCGAAAATCATTTGTGGAACATGGTTGGGAATACCGAAATTATTAAAGAAATGAGTAAAGAAGCTGTTAATGATTTTTGTAGAAAAAGTATTGACGGGACTTCTGCACCTAATGCTAAAGCAGATGTTTGTTATATTTGGGGCTATTACTACGACATGCATTACGGTGATAGTGAAAAAGGAATGAAATTATGCTTGAAAGCCCTTGAGTCCAATGGTGAACATGCAGAAAGTTTAGAGTTTCTAGGTCATTCTTATCGAAATCATCGTGAATATGATCAAGCGGAAGCTATGTTTTCAAAACTTCTTTGTTTTCGTGCTAGTAATGGAAGCAATGATGATTATGTCTCTGTGTTACGGTGGCTAAAAGAAATGGAAAATCTTAAAAAAGAAGAAAAATAGTTTAAATATTCTGCCGAATTGAAAATAGACACAGACTACCCTTAAGGGAAGAGTCGGTGTCTATTTTTATTTTTTCAACTCTCTTTTATTTCCTATTTATATAAATAGCTGTACACACAGGAAGCTTTAACGGGGTGCTATACTTTTACAAAAAAAGAGCGTATACTAGCCTAATATATGAAAGCACATCAGTTGGCTGTTTATCAGCATCGTGATGCCATTTTAGAGGCATTAAGGTCACATCAAGTGATCATCGTAGAAAGCCCTACCGGTAGCGGTAAGACCACCCAGTTGCCCATCATTCTGCAAGAAGCAGGCTACACCGAGCAGGGTGTGGTGGGCGTAACCCAGCCACGACGCATTGCCACCTTGGGTGTGTGTGAGTTTATCGCTAAGCAAATGAAGAGCGTGGTGGGTGAAAAAATAGGTTATAAAATGCGGTTTGAGGACAAAACCAGTCCCTCCACCCGCTTAAAAATTATGACCGACGGTATTTTGTTGCAAGAGATGAAGACCGATCCCCTGTTACAGGGCTACAGCGTTATTATGGTGGATGAAGCCCATGAACGCAGCTTGAACATCGACTTTATTTTAGGCTTGCTTAAGCAAGTGGTGCAACAACGCCCAGACTTTAAAGTGATTATCTCCTCGGCAACTATTAACACTAAAATATTCTCAAGCTACTTTAACAACGCTCCGGTAGTCTCCATCGACACGCAAACCTATCCTGTTACGGTCATTTATGACCCTCCGGCTGACGATCAAGAAGAGAGCTTGCTAGCAAAAATCGTCTCACGGGTCGAGACCATTGTGTTGCAAGAGCGCCGACCTGGCGACATGCTGATATTTTTGCCCGGTGAGCGGATCATCAAACTGTGTATGCAGGCGTTAGCACAGTCGCAAGTGGCAAAAAAACTGTGGCTGGTGCCGCTGTATGGCATGTTGGGTAAAGAAGAGCAAGAAAGGGTGTTTCACAAACCCCCCTTTGGCAAGCTAAAAGTGGTTATCGCCACCAACATTGCTGAGACCTCAATCACTATTGATGGGGTAACTAGCGTGATCGATTCAGGCTTGCAAAAAGAAAACATTTACAACCAACGCACCTACACCAACAGTCTCATTGAGACAGGCATTAGTCAGGCCGCCGCCGACCAACGTAAGGGGCGAGCTGGACGCACCCAGCCGGGTATGTGTTATCGACTGTATGCGAAAGAAGACTACGCGAGCCGCCCAGCCTTTAGCACGCAAGAGATCTTTCGTACTGACCTCTCTGAGGTGGTGTTGCGCATGGCGGGCGTGGGTGTGAAAGACTACATGGGCTTTGACTTTTTAGACAAACCCGCCCGTTCAGGTGTGGCCTCGGGCATTGAGACCTTGCAGTTGTTGGGGGCATTGGATGAAAATGCTGAGCTAACCAACATCGGACGCATGATTTTACAGTTTCCCTTGTTGCCACGCCATGCTCGTATCATCATTGAGGCTATGCGTAACCATCCGTCGGTTTTGGTAGAAAGCTGTATTGCCAGTGCGTTTTTAAGCACCAATAATCCGTATCTCTTTCCGTTAGGGCAAGAGCTTGAGGCACGCCAAGCCCAGCACACCTTTAGGCATGAACAGGGCGACTTTGTGAGTTATCTCATGCTGTTTAATGCCTACATGGCGAGCGAGGACAAAGAAGCCTTTGCCCGTAGATATTACATGGACAAACGCACGCTAGATGAAATTGTGAATGTGGAACGCCAGCTAGAAGAAATAGCACACAAGCTGGGTGGTTTGCTAGAGTCTGGTGGCAGCACTGCCGATTACTTAACTTGCTGTGTGGCAGGGTTAGCCCAGTTTGTGTGCCTACAAATGAGCAACGACCAATACCGAAGTGTGACAGCGGATCGCATCATGATTCACCCCGGTTCGGCGATGTTTAAGAAAAAAGCTGCGTTTATCGTGGCGGGTGAAATTGTGAAGACCACACGCATGTATGCTCGTACGGTGTCTCCTCTTAAAAAAGAGTGGATCCAACAGGCGAACCCTGTGTTGTGGAAGCAACTGCATAGCGAACCTGAACATGCCCTGAGAGCCGAGCCAATGCTGAACAATCGGCGTGATCGACGAGCCGTTTTGCGAGATGAGAGCAAAGGTTCGGCTAATGATTTTGTGGTGGGAAGTAAAATTTTTACTATGACACCGGCACAGGGTAAAAAACACGCTCATGCGGTGGTACGCTGGGAAGAGTTAGGGGAGTATTATGATCAGTCGGTAGACTCGGTGTACAAAGGGTCTCCCTCTAAAAAAATGACGGTCGACCTCACTTACGATGGTGTGGTGGTGTTGAGTAAAGTGTCGCCTCGGTTGGCGTTAAAAGTAGCGTTAAGTTACAAAATGCCACAGGATTTGGTCTTTACCTGGCCCAAACAACAAAATTATGATGCGGTTGACCCAGATCAGATTCATGAGTTGTTAAGCCAAGTGGGTTTGTTAAGTAAACTCTGTTTGAGTAAAAAAGGACGTAAAGAGCCACGTTTTATGGGTTTTTTGAGCCTGAATTGTGATGATGAAGGGCATTTTTGGTTAAGACCCACGCTCAAGTTTAACACCTTTATTAGAGACACGGCGGCAGCCCTAGAGATGTTAGCTGATGTGTGGCCACATGACACCACTTTGGAAGTGAAAGAGCAAATTAGTGATCTCTTTCATCGGTTAGAACGACTGGCGGATTGGTAAGGCTGCATCAGTAAAACTGAGGAACTCTTTTACGCGATGAGGCTGGGCGAAACTTTTGGTACCGGATATTTCGATATTTTTGAAGAATTCCTGAATCTCATCACTCTGTAAGAAAGCCAAGATGAGCTCGGCCTCTTGCAGAGAGTGGGCTGGAATGTAGGCATGAACCGCCTGATTAGCTTGGTGATGACCCAGAACAATACGAGGGGTGAACTTTTTCACACCCATTGCAGACCACACCACTTTGTAAGCCGTAAAGCTGTAGGTGCTAATGCCTAGTAAGGCATAAAAAACATCATTTCTGCTATATTTTTGCAACATCACCCCCTTTCGTTGGCTGAGTTTTTCTTTTTGTGAGAGGAGATATAACCATGCGGAAGGATAGGCCTGTAACTCTTCAACTGAGAGAGGCAAGCCCGTTTTAGTATCGTAGGGGATAAAAATCCACTTGGTAATAGGGCTGTTGGGGTGGCGTAGATTGAGGCTGGTGAGAAGTGGTGCCAACCATTTACGAGGGAGTAAGGCTCGCACATATTTGTTGCTTACGGCTACATATTCGCTGTCTTCTTGGGGGTGGTATGTATCAAAAATATAACTGCTATTAGCCCCCCCTGTGTTTACTCCTTGGCGTGGTTTTTGGTGAGCAGGCAAAACCAATTTTGTGAGATGATGAGGCGTTTGTTCTGGTATAAAGTGGGTTTTGAGCCAGGATTGACTAGATTTAATCCATTTGTAAAGATGAAAACTTTTAGGGGCTGGGGTTATTCTGTTGGTAGTGAGATTTTGGTTAACATGTAAACAGAGTAGCCCATAATCGCAAGCGATGGGGAATACCTTTTGTGAGCTGAGGTGATAGAACCATTGAGGGGTTACTGTAATAGAACTATGCCAAGTGAAGCGACGGAAAGGCTGGTGGGCTTGTGAGGTGATCAAGGAAAGGGGGATGAAGGCAAGGGCAAGAGTTCGATGTGGTGTCCAGATAGTGAGAGCGTGGGCAAGGCAGAGAGCACTGAAATCAACCCGACTAGCACCGAGCAACACTTGGGAGGACTCAACTAAGTTGTATGCCATAAAAAGCGGTTTTAACCTTTTTTGATACTCAAGATCGAGTTTGCCAAAGTTAATCCATGGTGGGTTGGTAAAGATGATGTCGGGCTGCCAGCCTGAGGGGTTGATATGAAAAAGTGTGTCGGTCACCAAGAAGTTATGCCTAGGAACTGGGATGGCCTGTTCTGCCATTGTTATTAAAAACTGATCAACATTACGCTGCTGCAATTCAAATCCAAATAAGTTATGTAGGGGAAGTTGTTCGGGGGTGTAACCTAGGTTAAGGGCTTCATCAATGAGGGCTTTAAGTAGGGCTCCTTGACCCATGAAAGGGTCTAAAATGGTTGCTCCATTTAGCCATTGCTGTGTAAGAGCCGTTTTTTTGGCAGCAAAGGCTGCCCATTCGGGGGGGGTGAAAATTTCACCAATAGAGTTTTTAGTGGACACGTGACTTTTTAAACCTTCCCTTATTTTACAAACTAGGTTATGATAAGGTATCAAATTTTTTGGTTAGCGTAAAGGCGTTTTTTGTCTTTATTTATGAGACACCAAGGTGAATGCAGGAGAAAAAGTATGCTAAAGGTGATACGGGCAGAGATAATGGGATATTGTATGGGTGTGGAGCGAGCAGTGAACTTGGCACAAGCGGCGATGAATGAGGGGAAAACGCTCTATGCCTTGGGTCCTGTTATTCACAATGCAAAAGAGATAGAGCGCTTAACGGCATTAGGCATGGTAATACTACCTGAAGATGCCACTCCACAAAAGGGAAGTACTGTGCTGATTAGAGCACATGGCGTACATCCAGTGCGTCATCAAGAACTCAAAGAAATGGGCTTACACCTCATAGACGCAACTTGCCCGCTTGTGGTGAAAAACCAGCGTTCTGTTGCTGCTTCTGATGACTCTAGCCTTACTGTGATTATTGCGGGTAAACCGGATCATGCTGAAATTAAGGCTTTAAGGGGTTTTGCTGAAACAACAGTAGTGGTGAGTTCGGTGGAGGATGCCGAAGCATTAGAACTGGTGGATGATACGGTGGCGATTATAGCGCAAACAACATTACGACCAGCGCTATATGATGAAATTAAAGCTGTTTTAGCCCAAAAATTCACGTTATTAGAGAAGGGTAAGTCTATTTGCCCTGCTACACAAGATAGACAGGATGCGATAATGAAGCTGGCTGAGCAGGTGCAAGCCATGGTGATTGTAGGAGATAAGAACAGTGCTAACACTAAAGGGTTATTTGATACAGCCCAAAAGTTAGGATTAGCTAGTTACTTGGTGGCTGATAGCGAGGACATCCCAGTAGATGCAGTACGCCAATGGCAGGTGATAGGGCTAACAGCTGGGGCTAGCGCTCCTGAGTGGTTGATTAGCGAGGTGGAAGAGGTATTATTAAAGTTATGATAAGCATAAACGTGTTTGGAAGCATCTTTAAATAAAGAGGGGATAAATGCCGACAAGGAATGTAGAATGGTATAAAATATTTAGATAAGGAGACTCAATGGCTATGGAAGAGATAAAAGATGGGTTATTATACACTGATGAAAAAACGTCAATGGAAAGTTTGTATGAACTGCTTGATGAGCATAAATTACTTAATGGTCGTAGTCAATTTTTATTAGAAGAGTCCGTTAAGAACTCTTATGCCATCTCGGTGTTTGATCGTCATTTACTGGTGGCTTTTGCCCGTGTGGTTAGCGATTATGGCTCGGTGAGTATCATTCGTGATGTGGTGATTGCTTCGGAGTATCGTCATCGAGGCATAGCCTTGAACCTTTTTACTATGTTTACAGAGCATCCGCTTTTGAAAAGAACCAATGTTATGCTATGGACAAAAGCAGGGCATAGCTTTTATAGCAAAGCGGGATTTAAAGCTATTAACCGTAAGCTGTATGTAAAAACTCCTAGTTAGAGTTGTGAGTGCTTGCTTATACGGAGGCTTACACGCTATAATAAGCTGTCTATTTAAGTGATGCGTGGGAGAGGTAATAAGGATGGCTAAATTTGTATTTGTGACTGGGGGCGTAGCCAGTAGCTTAGGCAAAGGTGTGTGCGTAAGCAGTTTAGGGGCGTTACTTGAGGCTAGAGGGCTTAAGGTCTCGTTGCAAAAGGTTGATCCCTATTTAAACATCGATCCAGGCACGATGAGTCCCTATGAACATGGTGAGGTGTATGTAACCGAAGATGGAGCTGAAGCAGATCTGGATTTGGGTAATTACGAGCGTTTCACACAGCAGGTGGTGCATCGGGTCAACTCCATGACTACAGGACAAGTTTACATGTCGGTGCTAGAAAAAGAGCGCCGTGGTGATTACTTGGGTAAAACAGTGCAAATCATTCCGCATATTACTGATGAAATTAAGCATCGCATTCGTATTTGTGCTGAACAAAATAAATCGGATATTCATATTGTAGAAGTAGGTGGCACGGTAGGTGACATTGAAAGTGTGCCTTTCTTAGAGGCTATTCGTCAGATGGCGCGCGAAGAAGGGCGTGACAATGTGGTTTATGTTCACCTCACCTTGGCACCTTATTTAGCCTCGGCCGATGAAGTAAAAAGCAAACCTACCCAGCACTCGGTTAAAGAGTTAATGAAGGCTGGTATCCACCCGCAAGTGATTGTGTGTCGTAGCCTCGTCCCCATTAAAGACGAGGTACGGGCCAAAATTGCGCTGTTTTGCGATGTGGATGAAAGTGCTGTTATCTCTGCATACAATGCTCCCCATTCTGTGTATGAAATGCCTGGCATTTTTGGTGAGCAGGGGCTAGCTAAAGCGGTGTTAAAGGCATTAAACATATCGACTACTACCCCTAACCTTGACGCATGGGATAAAGTAGCAAAAACATTAAAAGAAACCTCTAAGAGTGTGAAAATCGCCTTTGTGGGTAAATATGTGGCACATAAAGATGCATATAAGTCTGTTTATGAGGCTTTAACTCATGCCGGCATTGCCCACACAGTAAAAATTGAACTTTTACTGATTGATGCAGAGTCTTTAGAACAACGGGACACACAGGCTTGGACTGCCTTAACCCATGCTGATGGGCTGTTAGTTCCCGGTGGATTTGGTGAGCGAGGCATTGAAGGCATGATTTTAGCCATTAAATATGCCCGTGAGCATGATATGCCGTTTTTTGGTATCTGTTTGGGTATGCAGGTGATGGCTATTGAGTTTGCCCGCGGTGCTTTAAACCTTGAGCAGGCTAACTCTAGTGAATTTGCGGTGGATGGGCAGGAAAATGTGATTAGCTTGATGGAAGAGCAAAAAACGCATAGCCGTTTAGGTGGCACTATGCGCCTAGGCAGTTTTGAGGCGCACTTAGCTCCTAATAGCTTGGCGGAAAAATGCTACGGTACTAGCATCATTCATGAGCGTCATCGCCATCGGTATGAGTTTAGCAATAGCTACCGCCATGCCTTTAATGAGGCTGGCATGGTGTTTTCCGGCGAAAACCAAGAGCTTGGTTTGGTCGAGATTATGGAGTTGCCTAGCCATCGGTGGTTTTTAGGCGGGCAGTTTCATCCGGAGTTTAAGAGCAAACCCTTTCAGGCTCATCCTTTGTTTGCCGGCTTTGTGGGGGCTTGTTTAGAGGGGGTTAAGAAATAGAGTAGTTCAAGACATCATCGATGGTTAATCATCTTCGATGGTGTCTTGAATTTCATCAATTTTGTAGGCTATTATCTTGTCCCCGTCTTTCATGATTTTCCCATTGACTAGGTAATAGACTGAGAATGGTTTTTCTTGATCTTTGAGTATTTGCTGTTGCATTTGAGCATTCAGTAACAGTTTTCTTTCTTTGGCTTGAAAATCAATTATAATACCCTTGATGGTATTTTTATCAGTGATCACCAGTTTTAATAGTTTTTCATAAAAATCGATAGAACTGTCTTGGGTTTGTAGTGATTGTCGGTAATCTCTAGCAATATTTTGTCGAGCGTTACTGTCCATGGTGTCGGTAAAGAGAACAGGAGCATAGACTGAGCCATCTCCTATATTTACAATACTAATGTTCATCCCACCATTTGAATCTTGTGCAATGGGCTCTAGGGCTGTTATAAAATTTTCAGAGTCTCGTTTAGAAAAATCATAAAGCTTATCCTCTTTTTTGGCAAAGAAGTTAGCCATATTTTTTAAAAATTCACCAAATACTATAATCGTGTTAAGTGAAGTTGCTACATCTAAGGGAGCTATAGCTCCTACTATATCAATGATGATACTTCCTTGTCTCACATCTTTCACAAGAAGTTTACGTTCTTCTTTTTTGAAGGAGGTTATATCGCTTTTCAGTAAACAACTGTCATAAAGCTGAGCAAACGCATTAAGACTGTTCGCTAAAACATTGAGATCCACTGCATCATGATTATTAATTGTAATTCTTAATAATTTATCATCCATGGTTCACCCGCCTTTTTATTAGATACCGATAGAATTAATTTAGTCTAATTTGGGTTTTTGTGCAAGAGTGAAAACCAACCCTTGAATAAAAAAAAGATGTGTGCTATAATTGATCTTTAATAGCGCTCATAGCTCAATTGGATAGAGCAATTGCCTTCTAAGCAATAGGTTGGGAGTTCGAGACTCGCTGGGCGCGCTACCTTTTTCACTTCATAAAAAACCCTAAGTTTTCACTTAGGGTTTTATTTTGTCCACAGTTTATGCGGTTACTTGTGGAATAAGTTTTCAATATAAGCCACTGCTTTTTGCACACCATTTTCTTTTAAAATAATTTCTTTAATTTCTTGGGCTTTGGCTATGTGGTTGGGGTTGTCCATTTCTTTAAGAGCATCTGCCAAGTCATCACTGGTTAGGCTGCGTTCTTTTAGTGGGGCAAGGGCGTAGCCTTGCTGGTGCAATCGGTGCGCCCAAAAGGGTTGATCCATGGCAAAGGGAATAATGAGCTGCGGTACACCCGAGCAGAGAGCCATAGCGGTAGTGCCTGCCCCACCGTGATGCACGATGCCTTTGGCCTGGGGAAAGAGCAGAGCGTGGGGGGCTTGAGGGGTGATGAATATGTCGGAATGCGTGGGCAACTTTAACCCGCTCACTCCGCTTAGAATGATGGCACGGTTGCCTGTAGCGGTGAGAGCCATGATGAGCTTGTGAGCAAAATCATCAGGGTTTTTGAGGGGCATACTGCTGAATGAGATGACGATGGGTGGCGTACCTTCGTTAATAAAGGCGAGGAGGTCGGGAGCTAACTCTTTGGCAAGTGGAGGCAAAAAGAAAAATCCGGGGATGAAGACATGGTTTTGCCAGCTTTTCACCTCGGCAAACAGAGCTGGACTGATTGGGTAGAGGATGGGGATGAGGGAGTTGCCGTTTTTGTAGGCGAAGAGTCCGGCTTTGCGATTGGGCAGGTGCAAGGTTTTTTGTCTAAAGTCGTTAATGGCAGACATATTAGCAAGGTCCGCTTTTTCCATAATTTTGTAGGAGAGTTTGTTTAAAAAAGAACCCCAGTTGGCGGTGGGGGCAAGGGCAAGGTTGGGAAACTCCGAGATGGGATAGATGATGGGGACGGGGGAAATAGAGAGACAGGAAATGCCCAGAGCGGCAGCCATGTCGACAGCGGCGGTTACTTTGGGGTGGTAGATGATGAGATTTGCACCCTGTGCCGCTTGCCAAAAGTTATCAAGACTGGCTCTAAAGGCGGGGTTGATGACTTTTTTTAGGTAGCCTAAGGTTTTGGGCAAGGCCCGCCAACCGCCGTTCATCATGGCTGCCCCTTGGGGGGTGTTTAGCACCGCCATGAGATCGAGGCTGACTGGGGCAAAGGTGATGCCGTAACTTTCAATAAAAGATTTGAAACACTCCCCCGTGCAGATTGTGGGGTGATGACCATGGGCTAGCAGTTCTTGGGCTAGGGCAACAAAAGGTTGCACATCACCGCGCGAGCCTAAAGTCATAATCGTAATGTTCATCGTGTACTCCGTTATGTGGGTAAAAATCCAAAGTCATAAATCTGCGGTCGCAACTTGGCCGCCAAGGCAGCGTAAGCATGAACGTGGTGCTTGGTCGAATTTTTGCCCATCTCTTTTTCTAAAGCACTGCGCACTTGATACCACCCCACATCAGCACGCCCGAGTTTAAACTCTTCGGTAGTGGTGCGGCTGAGAGCAAGAGAAAAATAACTGCGCCACACAATCAGCGTGGTATCCAGCACTGCTTGCGCCTCTGATGATAGCACCTTGCCTTTAAGATAGTCAAGCATAAATCGGCTCTCAAAACGCTGCCCTGCAGGCACATTGAGCTGATCCTCGGTGAAGGGGATAAAATGATTGGTCAAGCTCCACTCTTGGTTGTTGTAGAGCAACCCATCCGCCCCAGCGCTTAGGTTCATGCCATGAAAGAGCATGTAAATGAGGCAGTCCAACTCAAACTCCGGGGTGAGGGGAACAGTAGGGGCAAGAAACTGATCACGATCGTTTAGCCATGTGTGGCGAGTAAGCTGACGCACCGCAAACACCGTTGCGGCTTGGGCGAGGTTGGTTGGGGTAACATAAAACCCATGCCCATGCCCAGCGGTGGAGGATAAAAGATAGGTTTCACGGCTAGCATGATAAGTATCATTTGAGTTTACTTTAAGGTAACCAATAGCCCCTTGATGCCACTTGGCTAAAGCTTTTGTTCCCGTGTAAACGGTAATAGTGTTACTAAGAGGAACTACAGGTAGCTTGGGGTTGCCAAGATGACGCTTAACCCATTTATTGAGTAGGAGCTTATTCGGCGTATTGATAAAAGTTTTCAACCCCATAGATTCGGCGTTTTTGTCATACGCCGCACAGGTTACCTCGTTGATAGGTTCTTTTTGGGCTAAATCCCAAATTAAAAAGCCAATGGGAAAATCACCCTTCAAGCCATCAAAAGAGGCGCTATGCACCACAAAGCCCCCCAGATAGGCTGGGCTAAAGTGGGTTCTAAACTTTTCAAAGTTAGGGGCATTGATGTATTTAGTTTTGCTAAACATCGCCAGCGTGGCACCCGGTAGCTCGGTGAGAATGCGCGCCACAATTTGGGCAAATAGTTCGTTAGTGCTTGCCCCCCACTCCTGCTTCATTAAACGATTTTTGACTTTAGTATGGGATATTTCCGCTTTGCTTTTTTTACCTTGAGCACTCCCTGCCTCCCCGTAAGGGGGGTTAATCAGCACCAGCACCTTTCTCGTGCCTTCGGCAATAATGCGTTGCAAACTCTCCGGCACTTTGTTGGTAATGGTGTAGTCTATGCTGCCATCCTCGGCAATGTCGTCATTCAAGTAGTCATACTGAAAGCTGGTGGCCCGTGGGGCGTTGCGGTTGGTGCGCATAATGGCAAGGTCATCTTCATTTAACGTAGACAAATAAAGATTATCGCCATAGCTGTGCTGTGTGCCAAGGTTGCCCACGCCGCTGCACATGTCCCACACCACATACTCCTCTTGCCAATTTTCGCCCAAGTGAGTCGCCAAGGTGTCGTACGCCAGCCCCACCACTTTCAATGGGGTGTAAAAATCGCCCCGTAAGGCTCGCTCATCCAGCGGAATCAGACTATCACGCCGCTCTAACAGATCATAACGTTCGCTCTCTAGCGGAGGCTTTTCATACACCTGCCAAAATTCATGATAGCTGCGCAAATTGGTAACAGCATAGCGTTTATCATATAAAATAAAGGTGGGTTCGCCCCCTTCCTGCGTGCGAGAGGGCTTCATGATCAGCTCGGCAGGCAACTTTTCGGCTACCGTCTCAATGCCATCGTGCATAATGTCCGCATAAAAAAACAGGCTATACTGTTCGGGCAACGCCCCTTTAATCTCTTGCCCAATAGCGGTTACCCAGTTGTTAAACACCCGGCGTAAGTTGTAGCGGTTGATAATGGTGCGGTGCAGTTTACGCGCCAACAGAGCCGATTTAATCTGCTCGGCAAAGGCCACTGCATAATGCTCCATATAAAACGGCACCACATGCGGAGCAATAGCCGGGGCGATCACCTCCACCGCAGCATAACGCACATCGCTGGCACTTTTGCCCCATGCCAACCCTGCCAGCTGGGTGTTAATAAAACTCTGCACCCGAGCCACTTCCAAAATAGCGGCTTTCTCGTTGTCCATCACCGTTAAAAAGGCCGGCACAGGCTCGCCCTTTTGCCGAGCGTCGTTCACATAGTGCAACAGCTGGGTAAACATAACATAAAAACTGGTGGGGTGGTGTTTAGCCTCAAACCACATCAGCGGTTGCCCTTGGGGTGTGTTCACGGCAATGTCTACTTGTCCTAAAGCCACTTTTTCTTCCAGTTCTAAAAACTGAATATAAGCGTGCTTTACGTCTTCTTCGGTAGAGGTTTTTTTGAGCTGGGCATAAAAATCAGTCATTAAAGACTCCGCTTTTATTTTAGCAATGTTAGGGGTATTATTTGTTTTGTTTAAAAGGAAAGTACCGGGAACGGGACTTGAACCCGTACGACTGTTAAGGTCGGGAGATTTTAAGTCTCCTGTGTCTACCAATTCCACCATCCCGGCACTGTAAAAAAATCTTACCCGATCACCTCATAAAGGTCAAGGGGTTTAGCTCAAAATATCATTTTTTAGGGGGAAATTTTTCCCTCATACGGGCGGTAACCAAAGCCGGAGCCATGGTGCTAATATCGCCCCCAAGGCTAGCGATCTCTTTAAGAGCCGATGAACGCAAAATGGAGTAGCGCCCAGCACTGGGCATAAATAGCGTTTCTACTTCGCTGTTTAGTTCGTGATTATACAGGGCTTGCTCAAACTCTAGAGCAAAGTCGGAGAGGGGACGCACCCCCCGAATGATGATGCGAATATTTTGCTGACGGGCATACTCCACCATAAAATCGTTCCACGCTACCACTTTAATGTTGGCATGGTCGGCACACAGCTCGCCCATCATCTCAAGGCGCTCGGTCTCAGAAAAAAGAAAATTTTTGTTGGGGTTTACGGCAATCACCACATGCAACTCATCAAACAGACGGGCGGTTCGGCTAATGAGGTTTAAATGCCCTGAGGTGGGTGGGTCAAATGACCCCGGGAATATCGCTTTACTCATAGGTATATCCTTGGCAATGGCAGATTTATGAACATCTAACTTAGCACATTGCCCTCTCTCTGTCTACAGGCTCTCACTTGACAGACCGTCCCCTTGCGCCCTACATTAAAAGGCTATGACACACCACGCCACAGAGCTCACTTTTATCGATCTTTTTGCCGGCATTGGGGGCATGAGACGTGCTATTAGCGATGAGCATAGCCGCTGTGTTTTTTCATCTGAGTGGGACACCCACGCCCAAAAAACGTACCATGCCAACTACGGCGAACAGCCCCATGGCGATATTACCCAAATTGAAGCCACCGATATTCCCGATCACAACTTGCTATTAGCGGGCTTTCCCTGTCAGCCTTTTAGCAACATAGGGCAGCGCTTGGGCTTTAACCATGCCACGCAAGGCACGCTTTTTTTTGACATTGCCCGCATTTTAGAAGCCAAACGACCACAGGCTTTTTTGCTAGAAAACGTGCCGGGCTTGCAAACTATTCAACAGGGTGCAACTTTTAAAGTGGTGCTAGAGACGTTGCAAGATCTTGGTTACACCGTTCATCATGCCGTGCTAAATGCAGCAGACTTTGGCTTGCCCCAAGTGCGCAAACGCCTCTACATTGTGGGTTTTTTCACCTCTTTGCGTACCGATTTTCACTTTCCTGTGGCGCAAATGGAGCCGGTTTTTATTGGTGATTATTTGGAAGAAAATGCAACGGGCTACAGTATTTCAGCCCATTTACAACAAAGCTATTTGTTCAAAACCCCCGATGGAAAACCACAAGTGGTGGATAAAACCTCAAAGGTGCAGGTAAAAACTTTGGTCGCCAGCTATCATAAAATTCAGCGCCTTACCGGTACCTTTGTGAAAGGAGGGGAGACGGGCTTGCGCTTGCTTTCGGCTTTGGAGTGCAAACGCCTGCAGGGCTTTCCTGATTCGTTTGAGTTTCCTGTTTCGCGTACGCAGATGTACCGGCAGTTGGGCAACAGCGTGGCGGTGCCGGTGGTGCAGGCGATTGGCGATGCAATTAAAAAATGTTTGAGAGAAGTGAACAATTATGGGTAATAATACGGTTTCATCGGTAGAAATAGTAGCACAGCTATTTGAACAACATCCACTATCGCTCAATATGAGTGCTTCGGAGTTGGTTAAAAATTATTACCAATTTTATAAAGAGCATCATGATAACAACAATGCCGTGAATGGAAAGATTTTTGAAGAATTATTGGCAATTTCTCTTATAACGCAGGGTATAGAACCCATTTATACACAAGCTCAAATGGCGTTTGTGCCCAATGTTATTTTTGACATTCTGATTTACAATCGGCATAAGCCCATTGCACTCAGTGCCAAAGTGTCGTTACGAGAACGCTGGAAACAAGCCGACTTAGAGGCAACTGCCCTCAAATTTGTGCATAGAAATGCTAAAGCCTATCTGCTGTCGCTTAGTGAAGGGGAAATAGTAGCACGACGCAAAGACGTGAATAGCTATATGGGCTTAGATGGCTTTGTGCTAGCCTCAACTTATGAATTAGATGATCTGTTAGCAGATATAAAGAAAACCACGCAAATTCAGGAGTCAGGGCAAATTGACATAATTACCAATTCGGTGGTACATAAAGAGGATAAATTAAGTATAGATAAGAAGTATAGGTTGTTTTAGAGTGTTGAGGATGAAATTAAAAAATGCTTGAGAGTGTCGTGTAAAAGCCATGGATAATGCACTTTCCTTCTTTTGCCAACTATTTTTAGTCTATAGTCTAATCAAAGGCTTTGACATTTTTGCTTATAGATTGTAAACTTACAGGGTAATTCATCCGTTTGTATATTAATAAAGGAGATATCATGAAGAAGATAACTTTAATGGCTTTACTCGTCTTGATGGTGGCATCAGCTTCTTATGCCCAGTATAGCAAAGAAGATGTGCTTATGAATCAAGCACGAACCCATGATCGTGATTTAAAAATTACTCTATTACATGCCTTTAAGCGCGGAGAGATCGCTGTTGATGGCGATTCTATTCGTGCTTTAGGTTTTCTAGCTGGCACAGGAACTATCTTTAGAGATTCCGCTCGCCTCGACTCCTCAGACATTAGAGCGATGGCTATTACCGTGTTGGGTGATAGCACCAGCATGAATGACGAGGCTCGCCAAGCAGTCATTCTTAATCTTGATATGGAAACGCATCCTTCTGTGTTATCTGCCAGCTTTGTAGCCTTAGAGAAATTAGGTCCAGGCGATGGTATGTTAGCTATTAGATCTATTAATGATGCTATGCTGCGTAACATGGCACGCACCAACGACAACAGTGTGGCAGACGATTATCTTCGTACTATTGCCACCATGGTGGGAGCTGATAACCCAGACATGCAAACCGTTGATGTGCTTATTCGCATGAGCCAAGGTGAAAATGGCTTCAGTCAAGACATTCGCCACCGCGCTTTAGATCATCTTAAGCTTTTTTGGTAGGGTTTACCCACTAAGTTTTACAACAAGTGAACACAAAAAAAGAGACCTTTTCAGGTCTCTTTTTTATTTGACTAATTAACAATTCTTTTGTAAGCACGATTCTCGCTCAAAATGCGAGTCACCAAATCAGCCCGTTGCACACGCACTTGCTCCATACTGTCTCTAAAGCGCAAGGTTACGCTGCCATCGTCTTTTGTTTGATGATCCACCGTGATGCAGTACGGTGTGCCAATTTCATCCATACGGCGGTAGCGCCGCCCAATATTACCGGCATGGTCATACTGCACATTAAACACTTCACTTAGCTCTTCGGTAAGTTCCTGCGCCAACACATCCATACCATCTTTTTTCATTAATGGGAAAATACCAGCCATCACAGGGGCAATGTTAGGGTGAAAGTGTAATACGGTACGAATGTCATCACTACCATCGGTGGCGATGTTTTGTTCTTCATAAGCATCCATCAAAGTAATGAGTACCGAACGAGTCAGCCCAGCACTGGTTTCGATAACGTAGGGAATGTATTTTTCATTTGTGATGGGGTCTTGATAGTGCAAAGCCTTACCACTGAACTCTTGGTGCTGCTGCAAGTCAAAATCGGTACGGTCATGCAGTCCTTCTAGTTCTTCCCAGCCAAAGGGGTATTGATACTCAATATCGTAGGCATCTGCAGCATAGTGGGCCAGCTCGGTAGCGCCATGCTGATGAAAACGCAAGTTATCCGGCTGAATGCCCAAATTATTTACATAATAATCAAAGCGGTTTTTTTTCCACGTTTCTAACCATTCAAGGTCGGTGCCCGGCTTAACGAAAAATTGCATTTCCATCTGCTCAAATTCACAGGTGCGAAAGATAAAGTTTTTTGTGGTTATTTCGTTGCGAAATGCTTTACCCACTTGGGCAATACCAAAGGGAATAAACATACGGGAGGTGTCTACTACATTTTTAAAATTCACAAAAATACCTTGGGCGGTTTCAGGGCGTAGATATACCAAACCCTCATCACCTTCTTGCACCGGTCCTTGGTGGGTTTTAAACATCAAGTTAAAGTCACGAGGAGAGGTGAGTTCCCCATCGCACTGCGGGCATTTGAGTTGTTCTAAACACACGGGGTCAATTTTGTCGGCACGAAAGCGATTTTTACAGCCTTTACAATCCACCATTGGGTCGCTAAAATGCCCCACATGACCTGAGGCCTCCCACACACGAGGGTGCATCAGAATGGCTGCATCAAGACCCACAATGTTAGCATGTTTACGAGTCATGGCATGCCACCAAGCTTTTTGAATGTTATTTTTTAGCTCAACACCCATTGGACCGTAGTCCCAAGCCCCATTGAGACCCCCATAAATTTCAGAACCTTGGTAAATAAAGCCCCGACGTTTGCACAGGCTTATCAGTTTGTCCATACTAGCTCCATGCCGGTTGGCTAGGGTATGGGGGTTTACTTTCTTTTCTTTTGCCATATTTTCTTCCTTCTGCTTAGCATAACACTGTTTTAAGGGAAAACCTTCATAACAATGGGTTTAGGATAATGAAAATAGAGCATTTATGGAAGGGGGTTTGTTACTTGCTTTTTTTGGATAAACCTTTTAATATATGCCTATACAGAAATAACCTGAGGGTAATAATTTATGATGGATCTTGCACAGTCTACTGTTCAACTGGGTTTGAAAAATGTTTTAATAGAACCCCGCTTCACCACGGCTTTAATCATGCCTGATGTTCCTTTGCAAAAGCAAGGTGCACAGCTCATATTACCGTGCTTATTCCAGTTATCTCCTTTGCAAAAAAGCAGTATCAAATTACTCCGAGATAATGGCATGGGGGTGCATTTGCCTCCTGTTTCTCACAGCGAGTTGCAAGATGATCTATTTAATCTACGTTTAACTGATATCGAACATCCTGTTTTCACCATCACCTTTGGCTTGGGTGAGGCGGAACTTGAACGTATTCAACCCTTTTTAATGGCTAAATATCGCTATTTTTGTTTGGAAGTGTCCCATGGTGCTCAACAAGCCGTACTAGAACAGGTGGTGGCCTTTCGTATGTTAGCCCCTGATGCGGTGCTGAGTGTGGGCGACTTTTTTAGTGTAGAAAGTATTGATCGCTTTGTAGATGAACTCAACAAACTTGGAGCCTATCGAGTAGATTTTTGGCAGGTGGCTTTAGACAATGTACAGAATGGCTTTGGCACGGGAGTGGTTACTACTATTGCTCAATGTGCACAGTCGGGCTACCCAATTGTAGCTAAAGGGGCTTTTCATTGCCTTGCCGATGTGGTGAAAGTGTTAGCGGCTGGGGCGCGTTTTGCTGTGGTGAATGATGCCCATCACTTATTGCACGAGGTATTGCAACATGGGGGGCTAGAGGGCGATGAGTATGCCACGCTGGAGCAGACTATCACTGCCCTTAAGAGCCAGTTGCAGTTGGCACTGATGAATGTTGATGCTAAAAACCTCGACGAATTCTATAATAAAGCGCAGCTTAAGTGGGTTAAAAGTTAATTTTTTGCCTACAGGGCTGATTCCAGTCGCTTTTGCAATTGTTGAGCAAAGCGCCGCAGATCACTCAACAAAGCTTGTTCCTGTGTACTCACCTGAGTTTCTAGTTCCAGTGTGGCTAGCTCATCATAAAATTGTTCAAAAGTAAGTCTGTGCGGGTGACTGGGGGTGGTGAGCTGTTTTAGGCAATAACGGTACCATTGGGCTTTCCGTTCAGGTGTGGCTTCTTGTGGGTGGTTGTGTTGCATATAACGCCCGAATAACTTGGGCAAGCGTTCATCAGTAAAGCATGGCTTGAAGGCCTTTAATTTTTCATAACTTAGGGTGTGGGCTATCCGTTGGCAGATAGCTTGATCCTCATATTCTAAAAATTTTCCATGATAGAGGGCATCATCCACATCTGAGGTCGGAGCTTCAAGATGGTCTGCTTTTTTACGGGCAAGAGCTTGCTGTAATTTTTCTTTAAATTCATCTTTATGCTGCAACCATTGTTTGGCATGGTGTTCTGATTGTTTTTTGCTCAGGGCGAGTGCCTCCCATTCGGGGGCTTGCAGACTGCCCCACGGCAAGGCAATGGGGGTGCGGGTGAGGTGAAAGCCTTTAATGCCTACGGGTTGTGTGCGGGCTGATTTGACAAAAAGCCTGGTGTAGAGTTCATCGCTAGAGAGAGTGAGCAACTCTTCAGGCGCAAGAACTAAATTCACCACCCATATTTTATTGGCATTGTATGGATCGGGGATGATCGGCAGCACGGGCATACAGCTATGACCTTTGGAAGGATGCGTAAAGTGTCGGCTAACATGAAGAAAGGGGCTAGGGTTTGCAGTTTGAGTGTAGGGCTTAAGAGCATTTTTGGAGCGTTGGGCTAGTAAAAAATTCCATAGTTTGGGTTGCGCTACAGCTGCTTTTTGGGCAAGAGCCTGAGCCAAAAGCGCATCACCAGCTGCGGTGTGGGCACAGGAGGCATCAATGCCATTAGCTGTGCAAAGAGCTTTCAAGCTGTTGTTGCTGGCCCATGCCAACCCTGCAGGGCGGATCGCTTTCATGGTAAGAATGACATCAAAGAGATCCCATCGATGGGCGGTGTGTTTATAACTGGGGTAAAAATTTCTATAAAAAAGATGCCGAATAAACTCATCATCAAAACGGATGGAGTTGTAGCCAATAGCGATGGTGTTGCTTTCATTAAACTCTTGGTAAATGCGTTTGGCAAATAGGGAAGGGCTTAGCCCCTCTTGCCACAAAAATTGCGGGGTAAGGCGGTGCGTCAATACAGCAGCTGGGTGTGGCAGATGATCAGGGGTGGGTTTGGCATAAATGAGGCAGGGTTGTTCAATGGGGATAAAATCAAGCGAGGTGCGTTGGCAGGCAAAGCTGACGATGCGATCAGTATGGGTGTGAATACCGGTGGTTTCAATATCAAACCAAAGAAATGTAGGGTGTTTAAACTTTGCCATAATGTGAATAATTATAACATACAAAGAGGTGTTATGACTAGCTTTTTGACCATAATAGAGATTATAAGTAGTAGGAATAGAGGAGAAATATATGAGTTTTGTGGTGAAAAAAGCACGCCTAGAGGATAGGGAGCAAGCAGCTGTATTTATTTTATCGGCATACAAAGAGTACTCATATGCCTTAATGAACACGCAAGATGATGCGGAGAATGTGCGCTTGTTGGGGGAGCTTTTTGTTTATTCTCAGCCTACTCCTATTCATCACAGTCGCTATCATGTGCTGATAGATGAAACTACCGGTCAAGTGGTAGCGGGGCTATGCTTTATGGCAACCTTGAAAAAGCGTTGCCTGCGATAGGGGTGAATTTAAGCGAAGCAGCCAATCATGCTTTGGTGGGCGATATGGGGTGGCTGACCCCCTTTTTGGATACGGCAACCCATTACTTAGACACCTTAGGGGTTACGCCGAGTTATCGGGGTAAAGGGCTAGCCAAAGTTATGCTCAACTTTGCCAAAGAAGAAACGCTAAGAAACAACTGTGAGGGTATGTTATTGCTAGCCCGAGCGTATTGGGCTCCCTTGTATACCGAGTATGGCTTTGAGCTGCAAAAAGTGGTAGAAATAGGTGCGGAAGAGTTTCACTTAATGTATCAATCAACAAAATAATCAAAGGGTTTTAACTCGGAATCTAACAGCAGTTTGGTGTAGGGGTGCTGGGGGCTGGCAAAGAGCTGTTCGGTGGGTGCTAGCTCCACTATTTTGCCGTTTTGCATCACAGCCACTTGGCTGCACAGCGAGCGTACCACCGATAGGTTGTGGCTAATAAAAAGATAGGTGAGACCGTACGTGGTGGCTAGCTCTTTAAAGAGATCCATAATCTGTTTTTGCACGCTCATATCAAGGGCACTCACCGCTTCATCGGCTAAAATGAGGCTCGGTTTTAAGGCCAATGCTCGGGCAATGTTGACTCGTTGGCACATGCCCCCTGAAAGCTGGTGAGGGCGTAACAGCCCCACACTTTCCCCAAGCTCCACTTGCCCTAGCAACTGCGCTACCTGCTCGGCAATTTCGCTAGAACTTAAGCTACCGATTGCACTTTTACGATGAATGATGAGGGGTTCGGCAATACATTGATTGATGGTGAAGCGTGGGTTCAGAGCCGCAAAGGGATCTTGAAAGATGAGCTGAAACTGAGAACGCAACGGACGCAACTGGGCAGGGCTAAGGCGATGAAGAGGGTGATTGCCCAGCCATATTTCGCCCGAAGTGGGCGGGGTGAGCATGGCAATGGCTTTAATGAGGGTAGATTTGCCTGAACCCGAAGCGCCCACAATGCCCAAACTTTGCCCTGTGGTAACGGTGAAACTAACATCATCTACGGCATGGGTGATGGTTTTTTGAGAGGGGTTTTTGAGGTAGCATTTTAGGTTTTTAATAGTCAATAATGGGGTTTCAGGCATAATTACTCCGTGGGAATGGCATCGATAAGTTGCCTTGTGTAGGGGTGCTGTGGGCAGGTAAGAATTTCTTTAGTGGGGCCTTGTTCGACCAACGTGCCATTATGCAAAACCATCACAGAGGTGCAGAGTTCGGCTATCACACCAAAGTCGTGTGAAATAATAATGAGAGTCATGGCGAATTGACGCATCACTTTTTGAATGAGGGTGATGAGCTGGCGTTGAGCAATCACATCCAATGCACTAGTCGGTTCATCGGCAATCAACAACTGCGGTTTACAGGCTAAACACAGGGCAATAAGAATGCGTTGGCACATGCCTCCTGAACATTGATGGGCATAAAGATTAAGCGCCCGTTCAGGGTTTTCTATTTCCACTGCAACAAGTAGAGCCTGAGCTTCTTGTCGAGCTTGGACAGGGGTGAGCTGTTGATGCAAGCGTAACACTTCAGTGAGCTGGGTTTTTATCTTTAAAAATGGATTCAAGGCGGCACGGGCATCTTGAAACACAAAAGCGATGGCTTTGCCTCTTATTTTTTGCATTTCTTTGGATGATAAGGCTAGGAGGTTTTGACCGTTAAACCATGCCTCACCAGAAGCGCTGGCGGTGGGGGGTAAAAGTTTAAGAAAGCTCAACATAGAGAGGGTTTTACCCGAGCCGGACTCGCCCACAATGCCAAGCGAATCTTGGGCGTTCAGGGTAAAATGGAGATCATTAACCACAGTTTTGGGTGGAGAGGGAAAGGCAATGGTGAGGTGATTCACTTGGAGGAGAGGGGGCATACAAGTCCTCATAAATTGGTTTTCTCTGTCAGGCGAGCTAGCCACCATTGTAGCATAATTAAACAAAAAATCATAGAGAGCAGGGGTGCAAAAAGTAAGGCAATGGTGAGGTGATTCACTTGGAGGAGAGGGGGCATACAAGTCCTCATAAATTGGTTTTCTCTGTCAGGCGAGCTAGCCACCATTGTAGCATAATTAAACAAAAAATCATAGAGAGCAGGGGTGCAAAAAGTAAGATCGGGTGGCTATGAATATAATAGAGACCATCGTTAATGAGTGTACCCCAACTGAGTTTTGGGGCATGAAGACCTAACCCCAAAAAGCTTAAGGTAGCCTCTTGCATGATATAAAGGGGCAAACGACCCACCCCAAAGATGAGTAGCCATGGCATAATGGCAGGAAGCAGATGATAGGTGGCAGTGTGATGGGGGCTAGCCCCCAAACTTTGGCTAAGAATGAAGAATGGAGTAACTGAGATAGAGTCAATTTGCTGTAAGACTAGGCGTAGCATGATAAACATGTTAGAAAAAACTAAAGTGAAGAAGAGGGCGTGCGTGGAGCGAGGCAGAATAAGAAGCAAGATCGAGGCCAGCAGCATTGAGGGTGTGGTTTGCAACCCCGTGCCTACAGCTAGCATGAAATTTTTGCAGGCAGGCAAGTAATGTCCCCCTAACATGCCCAAGGTGAGGGCAAGAAGAAGGCTTGAGAGCATGGCACTTAAGGCGAGAATAAGAGAGGTTTTAGCACCACTGAGCGTGCGAGCTAAAAGATCACGACCTAATTGGTCTGTGCCAAGAAGTGAGCCATGGGTGAGAGAGAAGCTAGCCTCTTGATAGCGATTGGTGACGTTTTGTGCGGTGGGCGAAGGCAAGGGCAACCAAGGAAATACCATGATGATGAGCAACTTCGTAATAAACAAGAGCCATAACGCATAACGAAGGCTGGTGAGCAAGAGGCGAAGAGATGGGAAGAAGTGCATTAGACTCACTCCTTTATCAACCGCGGGTCTAATTGCTGAATGAGAGCGTATGCTAGCCCGTTAATGAGGATGAGGAGTATGGTGTATAACGTGATGAGAGCCTGCACGAGGGGGTAGTCTCGGCTTTTAATCGCATCAAGAAAAATCATACCCATTCCGGGAATATGAAACATTTTTTCAACCACAATAGACCCCATGAGTAACTGGCTAAGCACCAATGCACTGATATGAACGATGGGCAACAATAATGATGGGCCCAGCTGCTTGATTTGACAAGACCAGCTGGTAAGACCTAAGGAGTGCATGTTTTGGGTAAAGGGGGCAGTTTTTATGGTGGACAGCTGCTTAGCTAGCAAACGTGCTGAAGTGCCAGCAAAGGGTAGGCTTAGCGTGAGAAGAGGTAAAATAAGTGTGGTTGTGCTTTCTTTTAGCCAACCCATGGAAGGCAACCAGCCTAGTTTGAAGCTAAAAAACCACACAAAAAGCGGGCCGATAGCTAAGGAAGGCAAGCTGTTTATCACGAAAATGAAAAACCAGCTTAATTTTTGCCCCACCATTGTGCGTTGATGAGTGAGGAGAGCCAGCCCAGTGCCTAAGCAGAGAGCAAGGAGGAAGCTTGAAAAGCCCAAAAAAAGCGTACGAGGCCAAGCCTCTGCAATAATGGTGGTGATGGGACGGGTAGTATAGACCAAACTGTTGCCCCAGTTACCCCGACCTACAGCTTGCATAAAGATAAGATATTGGGTGATGATGGGGCGGTCTAATCCCAGTTGGATGACCTTTTGAGCGGCCATGCTCTCAGTAAGCGGAGGGTCGCCCTCAAGAGGAGAACCCGACATGAGACGCAAAAAAACGAAGTTAATACTAAGAATAAGCCACAGCAAGAGAAGGCCACGCATAAAAATAGGGAAGGAAAAGCGAACCAAAGGTATGACAGTTGTGGACAGGTTGTGCATTAGGGCTAGTTTAAAGTGATGAGGTGATCATGTCTAGCATAAAATTTGCTTTTTATGGTATATTTTGCTAGAATGAAGGTTTATATAAGGAGAGAATAAATGACACAAGAGTTTATCGTAACGGGCATGAATTGTAAGAACTGTGTGCATCATGTGGAAAGTGCTGCTCAAGCGGTTACTGGGGTTACCAAAGTTAAGGTAGAGCTTAAAAAAGGCACACTTCACGTGCAGATGAATGATAATGTGAGTGATCAGATTGTGGCTGCCGTAACCGAAGCAGGTTACCCTACCGTGATTAGTTCCATATAAATCAAAAATAGAGATTGTGCTGTTGGTGAAAGTTAAACCGCAACACAACAAAGGCATAGGAGCGGCAAAGATGAGTGATTCAGATTATACAGTATTACGCCACAGCGTGGCTCATGTTATGGCCTATGCCTTAACTAAACTTTATCCGGATGTGCAGCTTGCTATTGGACCTTCCATTAGCGATGGGTTCTATTATGATGTGCAGAGCAAGCATAAGTTTAATAATGAAGACTTTAGTGCCATTGAAGAAGAGATGCGTGCTATTATTGCTCAAAACTTACCCTTTGTGCGTAGAGAAATTAGCCGAGATGAAGCGAAGGCGCTTTTTGCCGACCAAATATTCAAACAAGAAATTTTAGCCGATATTGATCAAGATCAAACCTTAAGTACTTACACGTTGGGTGAGTTTGTGGATTTGTGTCGAGGACCACATGTGGGGTCTACCGCTGAAATGAACCCATCAGCTATTAAACTGATGAGTGTGGCTGGAGCCTATTGGCGTGGCGATGAAAAACGCCCCCAGTTGCAACGTATTTATGGTACAGCGTTTGCGACTGAAACAGAGTTAAACGACCACATTGTTCTGCTTGAACTAATGGAAAAGCGTGATCATCGCCGTATTGGCAAAGATCAAGATCTTTTTAGCTTTCATGAAGAGGCTGGGGCTGGGTTGGCATATTGGCATCCTATGGGTGCACGCATTCGGGTGGCTATTGAAGATTATTGGCGGAAGATTCATTATGAACAAGGCTATGAATTGATTTTCACCCCACATGTGGGTAAATCTTGGTTGTGGGAAACTTCAGGGCATTTGGATTTTTATGCTGAGGGTATGTATGCCCCCATGGATGTGGACGGTCAAGCCTACTATGTCAAACCGATGAACTGTCCTTTTCATGTGATGATCTATAATAATGATAAAAAGAGTTATCGCCAGTTGCCTTGTCGTTGGGCTGAGCTTGGCACAGTTTATCGCTATGAACGAGCAGGGGCTTTACACGGTATGATGCGTGTGCGAGGCTTTACGCAAGATGATGCACATATTATTTGTACCCCCGCTCAGCTAGATGATGAAATTGTGAGGGTGCTAGAGTTTAGTTTGCAAATGTTGCGTACCTTTGGCTTTACGGAGATTAAACCCTTTTTAAGCACTCGCCCTGCGGAAAAAAGCGTGGGTGAAAAGAGTCGTTGGGATGCAGCCACTGAGGCATTAAAGCGTGCTTTAGAGCAGGCTGGGCTTGCGTATGGTATTGATGAAGGTGGTGGGGCTTTTTATGGACCCAAAATCGATTTAAAAGTGAAAGACAGTATGAATCGGGAGTGGCAGTTATCTACCATTCAGGTGGACTTTAACCTGCCCGAACGGTTTAACATGGTGTTTATAGACTCTGATGGCACGCAACAGCGTCCTTACATGGTGCACAGGGCATTATTAGGTTCTATTGAGCGCTTTTTTGGGGTTCTGATCGAGCATTACGGCGGAGCATTTCCGCTGTGGCTATCGCCCGTGCAGGTTAAAGTGGTGGCAGTTAGCCCCAAGTTTTATTACTATGCACAGCAGGTGACACAAACATTACGGCAGGCGGGCTTACGGGCTGAGGCCGATTTAAGTGATGAACGTATGAATGCTAAAATCAAAAAAGCCAACGAGTTACGCATCCCTTATACCCTTATTGTGGGGGGACGTGATGCTGAGGCTGGCACAGCGAGTGTGAAGGTTCGTGGAGGAGAAGATCGCCCAGACATGAAGATGGAGCAAATTGTGAGCTTTCTAAAAGATAAGGATCATTTAAAAGATCTTACTCTCTAAGCCTGTTAGGACGATAAATCAAGAGTATAGCGCGTGCCTTCTAATGGTTTAACATTTGTATCACTGAGCAAGAATATTATGTATCTTTCTGTTTTAGACTAAGGAGATAGATTATGAAAAAGATTGCATTGATTTGTTTGTTCACATTAGTTGGAATGGCTAGTGCAAACGCTCTGGGTATAGGAGTGGTGTATGGAGGATCGCCGAGCAGTTGGAACTATAGAGGTTATCATAACTCGCTGGGTTTGAGTTTAGGTTTTGGCAGTGCAGAACGGGTGTCATGGGAGCTTGCCATTCGCATGTGGTTTCAAGGGAAAAATGATAATTTTTATATGCGTTTAGCCGTGGATGCGGATTGGCATGTGGCGCGTTTTAATATTGTGAAATGGTTTCAGCTTTATGCTGGCGTAGGTCCGTATGTGAAGGCTGGTTTTTATACTCACCCTAATGTAGGTAATACGAATGTGGATATTGGTGCTCGAGTGCCATTAGGTATGCGCTTTATTATTGCAAGCACATTTGATATTTGGTTAGCTGTTGTACCATCACTTGGATTGGATATGACATTTAGCAATTCTGGGACAGCGGTGGGCTTTGGTGGTGGTGTGGGTGGCGAATTTGGTATTCGCATCTGGTTTTAAGAATGGATATTTTTGAAATAATGTGAGATACTTAGTGTGCATGAAGTTTTTCGAGAAGAAAATAATAAAGGGCGTAGCCCTTTTAGAGATTATTATGGGAGAAGAAGGAGTCTTTTTATGAAGAAAATTTTATTGATTTGTGCGTTATCCCTGGCTGGCTTGTCTAGTGCTAGTGCCATTGGTGTGGGTATTGTGGGTGGTGGTGGTGCAAGCGGATGGGGTGGTAACTCTCGCAATGGCGGAAACGTGGGATTGAGCTTGGGATTTGGTGACGTTCAAGATATTTCTTGGGATTTGGCAATTCGCTTGGCTTTTCGTTCATCTAACAGCGTCTCTTTTTTTCGAGTGGCTGTGGATGCTGACTGGCATATTATCAATTATTCGGTTGTGAATTGGTTTCAGCTTTATGTAGCCGTAGGTCCCTATGCAGGACTCGGTTGGTATAGTGGGAGTGGCAACAATAACAACACACTCTATATTGACTTTGGTGGGCGTCTACCATTAGGGGTTCGTTTTATTGTTTTTGATCGCGTTGATATTTGGTTGGCTTTTGTGCCATCCATTGGTATTGATATTGGTATTGGAAACAATGGCAGCTTCGGACTTGGAGGTGGTCTTGGGGGAGAAATTGGTATTCGCTTCTGGTTTTAGTAGCTAGCATTTTGGTTTAACTATTGAGTCTATTTTAGGAAATCAATTGGACGTTGCTATTTATGTTGCAACGTCCAATTGATTTTGTTTTATTTGAGAGATCATAGTAAGAATGGTGATGGGGAGCTGGAGAAAGAGTGGGTGTCTAGCTTGCTTGGTGGTGTTTATTAAGTGTGTCATATGGTAGCGAGGGGGCTAAGTCACGGCGTTACATTGTTTGAGGGTATGGGTTTTATACCCACTTGGGGTGTTGAACTTTATCTGACTTATGGCAAGTATACCTATGCTGTGCATTATCATATAGGGGAATACAGCATTTTCGGTGAACTATGTTCACTCAGGCATGTGGTTGCCATTGAGCATAGGGTTAATATTTTGGTTGCATTTGTTCCCACGATTGGGGCAGACATTCAACGAAACCCAGAACCTAACGGGGGTAAACACGATTTACGACTAGTTTTTTTTTACAAAAAAAGGGTATACTGTTTTTGTTTTATAGAGTAGATTTGTGCTAGAACAGAAAGGAGATGTCTTGGTTATGAAGAAAATAATACTTCTGTCGCTTTTTATGGCGTCTGGGTTAAGTCAGGTGTCTGGCTTTGGATTGGGGTTTGTTTATGCTGCGGGTAGTCGTGATTGGAATCTCTTTGGTGGTTCTTTCGTCAATGAGTTTGGTTTGAGTATGGGTATTGGTTCTAATGATGCAGTAAAATGGGATTTAGCCTTGCGTGTCGGTATATGGCCTGACCATTTACGCATATCTGGCGATGCTAATTGGAATTACATGAGTTTTAAGCCTGCGAAGTGGTTTGAGCTTTATGGGGGTTTTGGTCCTTATATGTATTTTGAGTTTTCGCCGTCTAAGAAAGGTGATGCAAGTGGTATGGGTTTAGGATTAAGACTCCCGCTAGGAATGCGGTTTATAATAGGAAAACATGTTGACATTTGGCTAGCTTTTGCGCCAAGTGTGGGAGCGGATATACGCCTTTCTACTGCGGATTTGAAGGCGCGTGTTGGTGGGGGCTTGGGGGCTGAGACGGGTGTTCGTTTTTGGTTTTAAGAAGGGAGTTGCCCCTATATGATATGGCGAGGGGTAAACAGGTTCTAGTCATCATAGGCCCTGGTTTTTTAGGGCATCTTTTTTTACACGTAATCTGGTTTTTTATGGGTGTTATCCACCCCATAACAGCACAAGGGGTGGGGTCATACGATCGTGAGTTACTTGAGGTAACGGCACAAGTACTTATGCACTCAGCCGTGGCCATTGATGATGAGATTGGTCCCCTTTTGAAAGGCAACGATGACTTATCAAGATTTATAGAAGATTTTATATCTATAATTTTAATAAAAGACAGCGAAGGATTAACTTTGTATGCCGACAATGAAAGAAAACTGAAGTCTATGATTGCTGAGTTAGGCTTACCTGAAACTGTTTCTAGATTGAGAATTGGGCTGGCGAAAAAGAGTGGAGATTTTTCTGTGGTAAAGGTTAAGCTGATGGCTCAGGATGAAGTACTTATCGTGCGTTTAGCACTCAATAGTGTACGCAATACGATTGTGTCGATTGAACGGGTTAGCTAAGTGAGCCTAAAGGTTGGTTGTTAATGTACCGAATCCTTGTAAACATCCATGGGCAAAAGCAGATCAAGCGTATGGCTCCCCAGCGATTATTAGTCATAGAATCAATAATTGCAAGGGTAGCCGAGCAATATGGAGCCATTTTTTTAAATGGACATCCATATGAGTTGCGTTTACCATCAGATTACACGGAGTCTATGCATGTGGCTATTCAGGTTGCGTTTGCATTGCACAACGACCTCTTGGAGCAACAACGGCTTTTCTATGGATCGGCTATCATCTTGGCCGTAGACGATGATTTCCAGCAAGCTGATCTACTACGATACATCTATTTGACGGATGTTGATAATCGGATTTGGATTCCCACCTACTGTGTATCTAGCTTTTCCTCTTGGCTTGAGATACAGGTGCATGGAGAATTAGCCATCGTCGGGAAGGTTAAACCACGGCGCGACACCATCCGCATTATGCAGCATGAGTATCTATTTAATGAGGCTCTTTATGATATTTTGGCTACGATGGCTGAACGAGTGAGCAGAGAGAATAAAAGCGAAACCCTATACGTGTGTGGTATGGTTGGCACGGGTAAAAGGTTTACGATACAACAATTTTTAAAGAAATATGTTCTATTGGATGGGTTTCGGTTTATGTGGGTTTCCCCTACCACGAAGGAATATGACTTTTCGGAACCCTTTAGAAGAAGTCTTAGTCCTCATGTGGTAGAGAGAATAGAAACCTACTTGAGTGCAGATGAAGAGATTCTATGGGCTAGGTTGCGTGGCTTAATAGGCCGAATACATGGGTTTGATGGTCCATTTTTAGATCCTGACAGTCTCTTTTATGATTATCTTTTTCTTCTTCGCTTTTATTTAAAGGCATATAAGGCTATATGCCTAAAGCAGGGTTATCCTCCATGCGTGATTATCGAGGACGAAGCCTTATTTACTGAGTCTAGTCGTTTGCTAATAGGCGAACTGATCACAAGTGCAGAGGCGGAAGAGATGATGATTGTGGTTATCTCATCTGCGGTGTCCAACCCAACTATGGGGAAGACTCAAATTTATGACAATGATCAGAGGCCTTTAGTGATTAAGGAGGATCTAGAAAGTCTTTTGATAACCAGTAGATCTTTTAACCCATACGCCCATATAATAAAAACATGGCATGAAGGTAGCACCAATGTGACATATAATGGAGAAGTGCAACTAGAGCCTGTCTTAGAATGGGTGGTTAAGACGCTGGATACTTTTTCATTAAAGGTTTTTTTACTGATCGGCATCTGTGATGGCATGATAGAAATGAAACAGTTCATGGCCTTGTTTCCGGCCAGTGAACATGAAAAGCTCTCCGCGCATCAGAGACTGCATGTGTTTTTGGATCTTCAGCTCGTTGATGATGTAAAGTATCCCCATCTTACTTATCCTGTAATGGACACTTGGGTAAGAGGAGTTTTGGGAGCTGATACGCTGGTTGTAGAACGTGCGGTGGCATTGAGTCTGTACGAGCTTTATGTGCAAGGATATAATCTTAATACATGGCATCTTTATAGATTATTAGAGCGGTGTGGTTACGTCAGCCAAGGTTTTTTGATATTACAGCGATGCTTGAGTTCTGCTATTAATCGACGTTATCAAGGGGCAGGTCTACTCGTAGCACAGCGCTATTTTGCCAGTACTATGCTGTCTAGTCAAGAGCGTGAGCGTTTGAAAACCATTCTATACACGGCTCATATTCGGAAAAAAATGCTTGACACTAGGTATGGTATGAGCATGGAGGCGTTTTTTGATCAAGATGATTTGCCTTATATCGACGCCACTGATAATGCCTATATTAATTTCTATTTACTGCAAAAGTGTCGCTATACCAATGCCTTGGGGCAGGGAGAACAGAGCTTTCGGGATATCAAAAATCTAGTTTTTTCGTTTCAAACCATTAGTGATCATTATGGGGAGGCTTTGGCCAATATAGAGCTGGCATACTCTTTATTTTTGCAAGGTAAATTCCGACAATCTTTAGATTTTTGTGAAATCGCCCAACGGATCTGTAAGCAACTAGATTTTGGGTATGACTACTTAATTGCTTTAGAGGTAGAGGCTTTAAGTTATTTTGCCTATGGTAATTGGTCTGCTGCTTCGCGTGCAGTGTATATGGGGATTAAGCGGGCGGATGAGATAGGTAGCCGTGAAAAATGGCTTTTTTTCTACTTTTTGAGGATGCGACTAGAGTTTGAGCTGGGGCGGTATACACTAGCTTTGGCTACATTAGATGAAATGCGGTATGTCGCTCAGAATTATGATAAGATGCAAACATTAGCCGTTTGTGAGCTGTGGCGAGGGCGTTTACTTGCTTATATGGGGTGTCATGCGGAGGCACAAGTCTTATTTACGCGTTATTCAGGGCGTGAGAGTTGTTACTTTTATGCAGAATCGCTGTACTTTCAAGGTAAGTCCGTAGAGGCACTGACCATAGTACGCCAAGGAGTGGCTTTGCCAGTGTTGCCATATTATATGCTAAGTGAACTGGAGAATTGGCGGGATGGTTTTATGTTGATAGAAGGACGGCTTGAGGGTCTTTTGGGATATAATATTCTAAGTCAGCTACTCATGGGGATGTTGCTGTTTTTGGAGTGTCTAGAAGAAGGGAAAAGGAGTGCAATCCCACAATTATTTGCACTGGAGACAACCTCAGCACAAGATCCATTCGGGTATTTATATGTAGTTTATATAGCTCTAGTGAAGCGGGGGCTGGGTGATGAGGATGGGTTCATGACTAGTTTGAGTCGTGCTCATCGCCTGTTAACAGCACGAAGTGGACGGTTTGATGAGTTGAACATGCGAGAAGATTTTTTTAAAGGCAATTATTGGTATCAGCATGGCGTAAAGGCAAGTGGATCGCAGGGTATCTCTTGACACCACAAAATAAATAAATTAGAATGGACAAACCCTATAGGTTTTCCTTTGATGTATCAGGATAAGTAAAAGTATGAAAAGAAAGAATCGTCAGTCTTTGCGTGGCAGTAGAACCTCGGGTAAAGCACAAGGTCTCGTAAGTCGCTTTTGGTATGAAAGTCGCCAGCCGTTAACTGTAATGGTCGCACCACACAGTGAGGCGAAGGTTATGTCCTTTCGTATTTCTTTGTTGTCTCTTTGGATTCTAGCTCTTTTTTTAATGATATTAGTGGTTGCTGTTGTTTCATTTTCAGCAAAAAGTGCAACTGGTGCGAGTATTGAACAAATTTTAAAAGGGCAGATTACGGCGCTTAATGATGAATCAGGGGTTATGTCTAGTTATCTGGATCAGTTGGTTGATATAACTCAGGTTGCTACGTCAGTTATGAAAGATTTGAATTTATCCACAGATACCGAGTCGACGGTTTTTGATTTTGAAGTAAAGCCTGGTGACTTTCAAGATGTTATTATGACTGCTGGGGGTACTCCACGCGAGGGAGAGCGGGAGGATATAGGGAAGATCACGCAGTTGATTGCTGTGCTTGAGGAGTTGGTTCCACAGATGACAGTGTTCGGGCACACTGTTGAGGCTCAAAAAAGATTTTTATCCGAAATACCTACTGCATGGCCGGTTTTGGGCAATCGAGGCTATGTGACACAATTATTTGGTCCAAGTAGGGATCCCTTTACAGGTGGATGGCAACACCATACTGGTGTTGATATTGCCTATACGAGGGATACGCCGATTTTGGCTGCGGCTAATGGAGTGGTCATTAAGACAGAGTATGATCCAAGAGGTTATGGGAACTACGTTGTTGTACGTCATGGCTACGGATTTCATACGCGGTATGGGCATTTACAAAGAATAAATGTTCAAAAGGGGCAACAAGTTGTACAGGGGCAACAGATTGGATTAATGGGATCTACTGGGCGGTCCACTGGGTCTCATGTTCATTTTGAGGTTATGCTGGGTACTGAGATTGAGGATCCGATGAGGTATTTATCGATCGCCAATCCAGGTTATGCACGGTTTATCAGGAATAGGAATTAGTGATGGCTGGGCGAGAAGATTTTGTTAACTCAATTATTGGCGAAGGTGCAAGATTTAGTGGTGAGATAGATCTTACGGGATTATTGCGTATTGATGGTGATTTTTCTGGTGCGGTTTGGAATGCGGATCGGGTGCTAGTAGGAAAGACAGGACGAGTAAAAAGCTCAATAAGTTCTCGAGTAGTGGTGGTAGGTGGGGCTGTTATGGGCGATATTGTTGCCAAGGAACGCATCACACTTTTATCTACAGCGATTGTTATTGGAACACTTAAGACTCCTTTGTTATCCATTGAGGAAGGAGTTATTTTTCATGGATCGTGTGATGTGGTTGTGGCGAATGAAGAGTTAGGTCATCCACAGAAGAGTATACAGTTTAAAGTTGATTGGAAATCTACGGATGAAGAGTCTTAGTTATGGCTAAGATTTCGGCACTGGGTGATTTTTTAGGGGCGTTTGTTTCTCCTGATCTAGTAGAAAAAAAGCGAGACAGTAAAATTTTACAAAAGGACAGATTCTCTACTTTGCTGGAAGAGTCAGCCGAAAAGTTGGCTCAATCTACAGGGCGGGTGCCTTTGGATGATGTTCATTTAGAAAAAGCCTTAGATAATGTTTTCGTATTGGGTGATAAGCTTAAAAAAGATATTACACTGAGTTGTTTGTCTGAATATAAACAGGCTGTTAAAAACTTTGTTGAAGTGATTGTTAAGCGTGCTTATGGTGCTGATCGGGTGAAGGGTCGAATCGATCGTCAGACAATGATTCAGAAGGAATATAATCTTATTCGTGTTATTGATGACAATTTAGACCGTTTAGCTCGGGCTGTCTTGGGTGAGCAGCGTGATGTTTTGTTCATTCTTGAGCGGGTTGATGAGATTCGAGGATTAATTATCGATTATATGTGGTAGTTTGTACTTATTGTAATGAGTCAGGAAAAGGGGAATTATATCAAGACGGTTAATTTTTTTCTAATTAAAATCCCGTACACGCAGGATGTTGAGGTTGCTTTCTTTAATAATGATGAGGTGCTAAAGGCACAACAAGAAGTGGTTGCGAGGATGAAGTATGGGGTTGATATTGTTCGAGTGTTGTCGCCAACAGTTGCAACCCAAACGGTCGACATGGCAGAGATTTTACACAAAGCCACGGCTGAAGAGCTTGTTAAACACCGGGCTAATAGTGAGCGTGCTGATTTCTTATATGAGGCAAGTAAAAAAACTATAGCACTGCGTGGCCTAGAGATGAAACTCATATCAGCTCATGTTTTAATGGAGGATAACAAGTTATTGTTATTTTTTACCGCTGATCAGCGGGTTGATTTCAGAGACTTAGTTAAAGATCTTATCTCTGATTTCCATATGCGAATCGAGTTACGTCAAATTGGTGTGCGCGATGAGACGCGTTCTTTGGGGGGGTTAGCCGTTTGTGGCAGACCGTACTGCTGTCATAGCTTGGGCGAGCAACCTAAAGCTGTTTCTATTAAGATGGTGAAGGATCAGGGTCTTTCGGCGAATTCAACTAAAATCTCAGGTGGGTGTGGTCGTTTGTTATGCTGTTTGGGTTATGAGCATGATTATTATGTTACAGAGAAAACCACCATGCCTGCTGTACGGGATCGTATCATCTATGAAGGTGAAACATGGCATGTGTATGATGTTAATGTCATTAATCATAAAATAATTTTACAAAGCATTGAGGGGGCGTTACGTTCTGTGGATGCACATCTTTTTAGTAAAAACCCTAAAACTGGTCAGTGGGTTGGTAGCGATGAAAATGCGAGAATGACTCAAAAAGAGGCGGTTTTAGAGCAAACTTCGTGTGGATGCACGAGAGCCAAAGGTACACATTGTAAGGGCTGTCGTGCATCGAAAGATGAGTAGACACGCAGGGCTTTGTGTGGTAGTATATATCAATATAAAATTTTAGGAGGGGAGTGATGGCAAAAAATTCCACCGCACGTGGTAAAATTGTCCGCCGTTTAGGTGTCAATATTTACGGAAACAGTAAATATGATAGATTACTCAAAAAGAAGCCACAGGGTCCAGGCTTGGAACGTGGTAGAAAGGTTCGGGGTAAACCAAGTGAATTCGCAAAGCAGCTGCTTGAAAAGCAGAAGATTCGGTTTTCATATGGAATTAGTGAAAAGCAGTTTTACAACACCTTTTTGGATGCAAAAAAAGTTAGTGGATTGACTGGTGATAACTTAATGATTCTCCTTGAAAAACGTTTAGATAATGTTGTTTACCGATTAGGCTTAGCATTGACACGATCTGCTGCTCGTCAGTTTGTATCTCATGGTCACATTTATGTGAACGGTCGTCGTGTAAATATTGCTAGTTTTCGTGTGAAAATGGGTGATATTATGGAGGTAAAGCCTTGTAGCGAACGCAGTAAGAGCATGGCTAAGCATAGTTTATCCTCTATGCAGGGGGCTACTCCTAGCTGGTTAGCGATGGATGTGGATTCATTAAAAGCTAAGGTTGAAAGAGACCCAGTGCGTGCTGATATCCCATCTTTTGGTAATGAGCAGATGGTTGTTGAGTTTTACTCTAAGTAATTGTCATTTTCGAAAAAAGCCTGCATGAGATAATGCAGGCTTTTTTTTTGCTAACGTTGATATTTAAGAACTCCTTGAACGTATGTTTGATGAATTGTGATAGTTGAATCATCAAAGACAATCACGTCGGCTATTTTATCTGGTAATAAATATCCAGTCTCTTTTTCTTTGTGTAATAGTAACGCTGCATTGCTAGAAGCCATACGCAACGCACCTTCTTTACTAGCTCCCCACTGACTCATGTTGAATACGGCACGATCGAGCGTGAGAGCACTTCCAGCGATGACGTGATCTTTGGCTCGGCGCCAGACACCATCATCACTCAAAAAAACTTCCTCGTGATTAGCATAAAAGGGTCCGTCTCCTTCTTGCCCAGTGGGTCCGAGCGCATCGGTTACGAGAATAATTTTACTCTCAGGTTTATTTCTTAGGAGTAGTTTTATCAGTGCGGGATGAACATGAAAGCCATCGGCAATCACTTCACATGAGAGATCCGCGTGGATGAGAATTGCTCCTACACACCCTGGATCGCGGTGGTGCAGCTGGCGCATAGCATTAAACATGTGTGTGCAGTGTAAGATACCGGCTTGAATCCCTTCCATCATATTTTCATAGGCAGCATCCGTGTGCCCTGCTGAGAGAATAATGTCTTTACTGGCACAATAGAGAGCAAGGTCACGCATGTTAGTGAGTTCTGGAGCCACAGTCATTATGCTGATGCCCCCGCTGGCAGCTTTATGCATCTCCTTCATAAAGTCTAAATCCACTGGTTTAAGCGTCTCTGGTCGTTGTACCCCTAATTTTTGACAACTCAAAAAAGGTCCTTCAAGATGCAACCCATTTATTCTAGCTCCTACCTCTCTCCCCATACTATGGCGTGCAGATTTAATCGTTTGTAACATTTCATGGCTTTCTTGGGGGTAAAGGGTGGGGCAAAAACTGGTAACTCCAATTTTAGGTAACCCTTTAGAAATACCTAAAAAATCTTCAGTGGTTCCATTTGCTGTGTCAAACCCCTCAAAGCCATGGATGTGCGTATCAATAAAACCTGGCGCCACAGAACGTCCATTTAGCTCGACAAAGATAGTGTCATGTGGTAAAGACTTTGAGAGCAAACGGTGTTCGCTCACGACATCCTCAATAAGACCATCATTTATGATAACCGATCCATTATCGACGATGGCGACACCTGTGTAAATTTTACCACGATGCAAACAAATTTTTGGCATTTTCCACCTCTTAATTTGGATATTGTATAACATTAATAATACCCTTATACTAAGCAATATGTCAAATGTATTATTGAAATGGCCAACGCTCATAGGCTTGCTAGGGTTTTTAGCATTGTGTAGCTGTGATGTTGTAGCATCACCGTATGTGTTAGCTCATTATTCGCAATGGAATATAGTTATCCACCCTGATCACGACCGGGTACAGGCTCACTTAACATTTCATTTAGAAGTTAATGACCCCTCTGAAATGTTTGTAGGACCAGTGGAGATGCGAAATAACACAACAGGATTAATTTGGCTCGTGGATAATTTATATTTTCAAAATAAAGTTAGCAATAGTACAATAAGTTGGGCCATCACCGCCGATTGGCGCGATTTAATAGGATATTATGAAGTTCGTTTACCGCAGCGACATGGACGAGAAACGGTAATAAATATCCATGTAAGACATATGCAGATAATAGAAGTAGTAAAAATCATGAATGCCTCTGCCAACGATGCCTCTGTTCAACTTATCGTGTATAGTAAGGAACATGAGCTTATAGGGACTTATAGTGAGGAAAATTTTGTTCTAACTGAATTCAAGCAGCAGTACTTCTATCGCTATATGTTCTCTGTAAACCTAGGAGTTGCGATTATAACGGGTCCTTTTGCATCGTATAAAAATCTCGAGCAAGAGGAACAAGGTGATTTATGATGGCAGGATCAAAGACAGAACCACTTAAAGATTCAATCTCATTAATCGCTGTTTCAAGATTGTGTGAATAAAAATAATTTTGTACTAGCATGAGAATTGGATTGAAAATACGGCATTCCAAAGGTATATTGTCCTCGCACAGTCCAAGATTTCCACGTCCATCATAAGCCTCGCGGTGTTTGAGAATTAAACCGGCAATGTTTGAAATTTCAGGCAAGAACATAGCGATACGGTAGCCTGTTTGAGCATATTTATCAGGAGACTGACCTAATTCTCTTGATATTAACCCAATATTATGGTAATGAATCAGTTTTTTTAAATCGTTTTCGCTATAAAGAGTTTTATCAAAGTTGCTGGCAACTTTGATACAGAGTGTCTCCATGTCGTTCTCCCAAAGATGGGCATTTGGCTCAATGATTCTCAAGTGCCTAAGCAGTCGATCAAGCGCACGCTTGCGTACATTGGTGGCATTGGACGATTTGTGCGTGTATAAGGTGATATCAGCCTCTCGGAATAACATGTTGCTGACATTTGGACCCTTAAGGCTAGCAATTCCTATGGATAAATTTAATGGCAAAAGCAGATCGGTTCTAATTTGCCCAACCATAGCGACATTTTCAATAAGCTTTTCACGAATTTTGAGAATGCGATCAAGTGGGCAGTTTTCGATAAAGATTGCGAATTCATCGCCACCAATACGGGTTACCGATTCTTTTGGAAGGCTTCCCTTGATGGTTTTAGCAGCTAAGCGAATGATTTTATCCCCTTCTTCATGCCCAAAGGCATCATTAATCAATTTTAAGCCATCCACATCGATGATTAAAAGACCGATATCGGCAGGTTGTTTATCAATCCTAGTACGCTCTTCACGAAAAAATGTGCGATTATAAAGACCCGTTAAGCCATCTATTATACTTAGTCTTCTAAGATTAGTATGCTTAGTTTCTAATGTGAACTTCTCTACTTCGTGTACAGCCTTTTCATAATGATGAAGGATACTCAAGGCTAGCGCACTCATAACCATAAACATAAACATTGTAAGCAAATCTCGCCCCACAAAATCAAGAACTACAGGGTTTAGCACCTCATCAAGGCGTTGGGTATAGACCGCATAGAGTGGGTAGCGTGCGGGTGCAAAATCGGCAATAATATGGCTCATAACAAGAACATCATGCCCCCCGCTGGTTATAATGTGAAGGAGATCAGGAGTTGCCGCCAAGACACGCGTGATGATAGGAGATACCGGCTCGTATTGAGAGGGCATAAGTCTAGGTGGTGAGAGAAGGTTACTCTGGTCATCAATAAAAAAAGTTGATCCTGATCGCCCTGTGTGCATACGATCTATCATCTGATTGATGCTTTGCAGGTTTAAGAACAGGACCACCATTCCAATAACTTCGCCTTGAGCGTTATGAATGGCATGAGCTAAAGGGAGAGATGCGACGGGATGATGTTCTACCCTTCCGATAAAGTATGGATAATTATTTTGAAAAATAGCTTGATAATAGTCACTCACCTCGATTTTGGAGCTAGCAGGAAACACGGGTAAATGCGGAGCTTGAATGGATGATTCAGAAATTCTCAGGAGATCAGGGTTTTCTGGTAACGCTAATGCGATGCTAGAGATAGAGTGGGAAATCGGGATGACATTTGTTATAAACAATGCCGCCGCTTGAGCTTTTAACTCATTATTTGGATCCTCTAAAAAGGCAATAATGGAGGCATGTGTGGCAACAGACAAACCAAGATCTGCAGAGGACTCTACCCACTGCACCAAACTATTCGCCCCAAATTGCAGAGCAACGGTAACCATTTCTTTATAGGCTCTGATAGACAGACTTACACGCCGAAAGGACATCATTGTGGAGATGACAACCATTATAACACAAAGTAAACCTATGGTAAATATAGAGCCTACACGTAAGGAATCAAAAGGCAAAATTTTACTCAGCCTAAACGTAAATGGGGGGGAATTATTCTTTTTAATGTGAAACGTCGTCATTCTCAGTCAACATAGTACAAAATATTCTAAGGCTAATCAAGCCCCAACATTTTGATAGTACCTCAAAATGGCTTTTTGATCATTGTCCGAATAATATTACGTTGATTTACGACTTTTTTTTACTGATATATGCATAAAGTAGGGGTAAGGCGATTGTACTCTTTGTATTATTTGGATAAGATGAAAATTAAAGATCGAGCTATTTAACTGTATAAATTAGATGAGGTATTAAAAATGACAAAGAGAACAAAAATCATTGCGACCATTGGTCCAGCTAGCGAGAGTCCTGAGATTCTAAGACGCATGATGCGTGCTGGAATGAATGTGGCACGGTTGAATTTTTCTCATGGCTCTTATGATGAGCATGCCGCACGCATTAAAACGATTCGTGCTTTAGCAGCCGAAGAGAAAATGAACATAGCGATCATGCTAGATACCAAAGGTCCTGAGATTCGCACTGGTCGTTATGATCAGAAGGTAGAAATCATCTCAGGCGACACGTTCACCTTGCACACTAAAGAGATTATGGGTGATGCACATAATTGTTCGGTAAGCTTTAAGGATTTGCCACACTATGTGAATATCGGGGATAATATCTTAGCGAGTGATGGATTACTCTCCTTTCGTGTAACTGAAGTGAAGCTTTCTGAGGGGCAGATTGTGTGCCGTATCGAGAATGGTGGTATGATTGGTGATCGCAAGAACATGAACGTGCCGGGAATTTCTATTCCGATGCCTTTTTTGGCTGACAAAGATTTGGGCGATGTTAAGTTTGGTGCTGATAACCAAGTGGATTTCATTGCTGCAAGTTTTACCCGTTCTGCACAGGATGTGCTTGAGTTACGCTCCTTATTAAAGAGTTATGGGGCTCCAGACGTTCGTATTATTGCCAAGATTGAAAATCATGAAGGTATTGATAACTTTGAAGAGATCCTCAGCGTTGTTGATGGTGTGATGGTGGCTCGTGGTGACTTGGGTGTTGAAATTCCACTTGAGAAAGTACCATTAGCTCAAAAGAGCATGACTGAACAGTGCCGAAAAGCCGGTAAATTTGTTATTACTGCCACCCAGATGTTAGATTCGATGATTGTTAATCCTCGCCCTACGCGTGCTGAGGTAAGTGATGTGTCGTATGCGGTTATGCAGGGTGTGTCAGCTGTTATGTTGTCTGGTGAAAGTGCCGCTGGTAAGTATCCCGTGGAAGCAGTTGCCATGATGGCTCGCATTGCCGTTACCGCCGAAGAGAGTATGGATTATTGGAAACTGTTCTATAGCGATGCGCCACTGGGCATTAAATTTGATGAAGTAGGTCCAGCCATTGCTCGTGCTGCTTGTGATGTGGCTGCCACTTTAGGGGCAAAAGCTATTTTGGTTATGACTCAGACCGGCTATACCGCAGCTGCTATTTCACGCTGGCGCCCAGGATGTCCTATCATTGTGGAGGCATTGACTGATGGTGTGCTACGCCAAACAGCACTGATGTGGGGAGCCACTGGTTTCTTACGTCAGCCTACTACCGATTTTAAAGACATGATTGTATCTGCTATCACGATGGCTAAAGAGAATGGATATGTATCGGATGGTGACCTTGTTATCATCACAGGAGGTACACCCAATGTTGGTGGGTCTACCAACATGTTACGCGCGCACTGTGTGGGTGATGAAATTTTATAGTTTTTTTAAAAAGAATGTGTTTTTTTTTGCAAAAACCTTAGCGCATAGCTAGGGTTTTGTGCTATCATAGGGCTACTCGGCAAAGTAGCGCTAAACATCTAATGAAATGTTTAAAATGACCGAAAATTAGGGGAACTCTCGTTTAATATGAGACTTTTGGTTTAAGTAAAGATTAGACAAGATGTTTTCCTGTTAAAAATATGAGATCTTTTCCACCGCTCTGCGGAGGCACTGAACTTATTAGGGGCGCAACAGCGAACCGTAATAAGTGAAAAATGATGAGGAAGCTTGGATATGGCATCAATACAGTACAATTTACGAGGAGTGCTAAAAAACTCTTTAGGTGGCAACATTACCAATTTAGTGATCGGCTTTGGTGTGGTGGGTGTTGTTCTCATGCTCATTGTGCCCTTACCGGGGTTTATGCTCGATTTCATGCTGTCTCTGAACTTAATGATGGCATTACTGATTATTTTAGTAAGCTTGTATGTTAAAGAGCCTGTACAGTTTTCAGTTTTCCCTACCTTGCTACTGATTACCTCGGTGTTTGGCTTGGCTCTCAATATTAGTTCAACCCGACTTATTTTGAGCATGGGTCCAAAATTTGATGGCAAGCTGATTAATGCTTTTGCCAGCTTTGTAGTAGGGGGTAAAGGAGCGTCTGCCGAAGGGATTGTGGTAGGCTTCGTTGTTTTTATCATTATTATTGCGGTGCAGGTGATGGTTATTACTAAGGGTGCTACGCGCGTTTCAGAGGTTGCGGCTCGCTTTGCGTTGGATAGTATGCAGATGAAGCAGATGTCGATTGAGAGTGAGTTTAATAATGGGGCGATTACCGAAGAAGAAATGGCAGCCAAAAAAGACAATCTACAGAAGACTATGGACTTCTATGGAGCTATGGACGGTTCGACCAAGTTTGTGAGTGGCAGTGTTAAGGCCGGTATCCTCACAACGATTGTCAACATAATAGGTGGTTTAATCATTGGGGTTTCTATACGCGGAGAACCTTTTCAGTCTGCCTTTTTGTCCTATACTCGGCTCACCGTGGGCGATGGCTTGGTGTCGCAGTTGCCTGCTTTATTAGTGTCGATTTCCACAGGCTTGCTAGTAACGCGCAGTGTGGGTCAAGAGAGTTTTGGTGCTGAGGCACGCGCCCAGTTTAGTCGGGATTCTCAGGTTTTTTGGATTGTGGGTGCAGTTTTGCTCATGATGGCATTTTTCCCCGGCTTTCCCACGGCTGTGATGATGCTGTTGGCAACGGCAACTTTATTTTTAGCCTATGTTCTTAGTAGACGTGAGTTTATTCAGAAAAAAGTGGATGAAAATGAAGATGCGAAAGTGGAGCTTGAGCGTAAAAATCCTGAGATTGCCCCTGTTGTTCCATTAGATACACTGAGTCTAGAGTTGGGTTATGGGCTTATCCCATTAGTAGATAAAGAGCAAGGAGCTGAGTTGCTTGAGCGTATCACGCGCATTCGTCGTGAGGCTGCTCTTGATCTCGGTTTGGTGGCAGCACCTATTCGTATTGTGGACAATATGAGGCTCGATCCCGGTGAATATTGTCTTAAAATCAAAGGGGTGGAAGTAGGGCGCGGTCATTTACGGCTTGATCAATATTTGGCTATCAATCCAGGTGGCGATCGAGAGCGTATTTTGGGAGACCCTACGGTAGACCCTACCTTTAACTTACCTGCCTTGTGGATCACAGATGAGGAACGCGACAAAGCTGAGCGATATGGGTACACTGTAGTTGATAGCCCGAGTATTGTTGCTACACATCTTACGGAGATTATTAAGGTTCATGCCTTTGAGTTGTTGGGTAGACAAGATACTAAGCGAATGTTGGATGAGCTTAAACGTGACTACATTGCGGTGGTGGATGAGGTGAACAAGTACTTCTCGGTGGGCGAGGTTCAGAAGGTTCTGCAAGCCTTATTGAGAGAGCAGGTGTCGATTCGCAATATTGTATCGATTTTAGAGACGATGGGTGACTATGGCTCTATAACCAAGGAAGTGAGTATGCTGGTGGAGAAGTGCAGGCAGGCTTTGGGTCGGCAGATCACATTGCAATATATGGATGAAGACCGTGTTTTACGTGTGCTGACCATTGAACCAAGCCTTGAGCAGTCCATCATTGATTCACGCCAAGAGACCTCAATGGGACCTATTGCGGCTATGAATGTGGAACTGCATCGGCAGTGGTTGAGTGTATTAATCTCGGCGATCAATATTGTGCAGGCAGAGGGTTATTATCCAGTTATTTTGTGTAGTGAGAGTGCTCGGGCTTTGGTTAAGAGCAGTTGCGTGCGGGAAGCGCCGAATTTGGCTGTGCTATCAATTTTAGAGGTTGCCAGTGATGTGCAACTTGAGAAACTTGGGGAAATTAGGCTAAATTAATATAGCATAAGTGTAAAGGTGGAATATGGGGACAACAAGTGTCATTGAAACAGCCGACACTCTTGATGAAGCGATAGCGAAAATCAAGAGAAAGTATGGATCACGCGTCTTATCCATGACCCACAGACATAAAGTGGAAGGGGGCATTCTCGGCATTGGTGGGCGGCAGGTCGTGCAGGTTGAGGCGTACATTTCATCTGAAGAACCAGTGGTGAACAGGCGGAAGGTTATTGAGCGTAAAGCTGATGAGTTGCGTGAAGCGACACGATTGAGTGAACAGGTGAAGCGTGAGGCGGATCTGTCTAAGGTGATGACTACACTTTTATCGAAAATGGATGCCTTAGAAAAGCATGTGGAACAAGGTGTATCCCGCGTTGATGGCAAAAGTAAAGAGCTAACTCACCCTGTTCTTGATCAAATACGGACAATTTTGGTAAGCGATAACGATTTTTCACCTGCCTTTGCCGATAGTTTGATAGGAGACATTAAACGAGATTTTAGCATTGGGGAGTTAGATGATGCTGATCTTGTAGAGGAGACAGTTTTACAGGAAATAGGAAATAAGCTTTCTTTTGCCAGGGAGTTGCCTCGTTCTGGCTCTCGCGTGGTGGTGATGGTTGGACCTACGGGTGTCGGTAAAACCACCAGTCTCATAAAAATGGCCACATTGGCACTCACTCGATTTGGCTCAAGATCAGTACCCATTGATATGCGTTTGTTTAATATGGATATTTATCGGGTGGGGGCTAAGGAGCAGCTAGGCGCCTACGGTGAAATACTGGGGGTAGAACCTATCACCATTTATGATGCTGAAGAGCTGCGAGAGGGTTTGCATAATGCACGAGATGCTGACTATATTTTTATTGACACCACAGGAAACAGCCCACGCGATAGCATCAAGCTGGCTGAGGTGCAAAAAATATTGGAAGTAACACGCAGTGCTGATATTCATTTAGCGATAAGCGCCACTACGAAAGAGAGTGATATTAGGGAGATTTTGAATAGATTCGATATTTTTGGGTATAAATCGGTTATCATTACCAAAATGGATGAAACTCGTAAAATTGGGTCTGTGTTAACACCCATTATTGAAAAGCGGGTACCAATTGCGTATATGACTATTGGGCAAGAGGTTTTACCGGCTAACATTAAGCAAGCCAATGTTGTCCATGTGTGGGAGCGCCTGATGGGTTTTTCAGATGAAGTGCTTGACCGATTGATTAAAAAAGCTGAAGAGAGTGAGAGATAGAGGAAGATATGGCAGATCAAGCAGAGGGACTGAGAGAGTTGATGAAGGAAATGCGTCCCACCACTAAGGATAAAAAAACGCGTATTATTACCGTAGCCTCCGGTAAAGGTGGTGTTGGTAAAACCAATATGTCTATCAATTTAGCCATTGCCTATGCTAAGCTAAAAAAGAAAGTGATTGTGCTGGATGCCGACTTGGGTTTGGCTAATGTGAATGTGGTAATGGGTGTTATTCCTAAATATAATTTATATCACGTTGTGCGCAAGCAAAAAACTATGAGAGAGATCATTCTTGATACCAACTACGGCATTCAAATTGTGGCTGGGGCTTCTGGTTTTTCAAAAATAGCTAATTTAGAAAAAGAGGAGCGTCGTGCCTTTATCGATGAATTACAAGAACTCAGTTATGCTGATGTTATTATTATTGATACATCGGCTGGGGTTTCAGGCAATGTACTCAGCTTTATCGAAGCAGCGGATGATGTGATTATTGTTATTACGCCGGAGCCTACGGCTATTACCGATGCTTATGGTCTCATTAAAATTATGAGTACTGAAATTGATAGTCAAGATATGAGCCTTAAGCTCATTGTGAATCGAGCACAGAGCATTACTGAGGCTAAAAAAGTTCAACAACGGGTGATAAGCATTGCTGGACAGTTTCTCAACTTGAAGTTAGATTATTTAGGTTATGTGTACGATGATCCGATTGTGAGCCAAGCGGTTCGTCGTCAGTTACCCTTCATGATTTTAGATCCCAATTCCCGCCCGTCTGAGTGTGTGATGCAGATTGTGGCACGCCTTGAAAATTTGGATTATAAAGAAGGTAGTGGCATGAGTAAGTTTTTACGTAATTTTATGAAAGACAAAAAGTAAGAGTTTTTACTGCTATTCATAGATACAAAAAACCTGTATTTCTGCAGGTTTTTTTATTTGATAGAAGGTAGGGTGTTATATTCCTTTCTTTTCATAGTGTGAAAAGGCCATAGAAAACGAACCACGCCCTTGGGTTTGGCTACGCAGTTCATTGCTGTAACCAAACATGTGGCGCAATGGGGCGGTGGCTTTTACTTGTTGCACATTGTTTTGGTTCTCCATACCATGCACAATACCCCCACGGGTGCTAAGCTTGCTAATCACATCCCCCACATAGTCGTTGGGCACAAGCACATCCAGATTCATCATGGGTTCTAAAATGATGGGGCCAGCTTTATGGCACACGGCATCAAAGCCCATGGCACCAGCAGCCTCAAAGGCAAAAGGGTGGGCGGTTAGCTCATCAAACTCAACGGCAAGGAGAGTGATGGCGATGTCCACAGCTGGGTAGCCCATCGTGATGCCACTCGCCCACGCACTGCGCACACCATGCTCAATAGCTTGCAGGTAAGTTTCAGGCACTTGCTTGCTAATAACTTCACAAGTGAAACTGTTGCCCTGTCCCCGACCCGCAGGTTTTGCCTGCAAGGTTATCACCACAACGACATCTTTACCGGCAATGGGTTTGTTAAATGAGTATATGTGCTGCGCTTCCCCTTCAATACTTTCACGGTAGCTAATTTGAGGTTTACCGGTGTTAAACTGGGCATTAAACTCTTTGGCTGCACGAGTTACAATCACATCCAGATGTAACTCTCCCATACCACTAATAATCAGTTGCCCAGTTTCTTTATTATCTTGGGTGGTAAAGGTGGGGTCTTCGCGCTGGAGCAGACCCAGTACTTCGCGTAGGCGATCCATATCACTCATGGTTTTTGGTTCAATAGCGATCGAAACCACAGGATCGGGAAAATCGATGGATTCAAGGAGAATAGGCATAGCGCTGTCGGCGAGTGAGTCGCCCGTTTGGGCAAGTTTAAGCCCCTGTACTACACCAACATCTCCAGCACGCAGTTCTTGAATTTGCTCCGGCGTGCGTGCGTGCATACGAAACAGCTTGCCAATACGCTCTTTTTTCTCTTTTCCCACATTGTAAAGCATAGTACCCGTACGCATGACTCCTGAATAGACACGAACATAACACAATGCCCCACTTTCTTTGTCTTGCTGAATTTTAAACACAAGAGCAGACAGAGGGCCATCTTCACCACGTTGCAGGGCGATGGGTTCTGACTTGCGACCTTGGTGAATGGCATTGATGGGGGCTAGTTCTTCAGGGCTGGGAAGATAGGCGATGACAGCATCAAGCAAGGGCTGAACGCCTTTGTTTTTGAGCGAGCTACCGGTTAAAACGGGGGTTATTTGTTGGCTGATGGTGGCACTACGTAATGTGCTAATGATGAGGTCTGTGGGAACAGGTTGCTCTTCGAGCAACAGATCGGTCATCTCCTCGCTGTAGGCCGAGAGAGCATCGATCATTGCATTGCGAGCGGTTAAGGCGCTCTCTTGTAGTGCCTTAGGTATGGTGTTGCGTTCAACCACAGAGCCTTGGCTCTCTTCGGTAAAGGTGAGGTATTCTTGTGTGATGAGGTCAATAACGCCACTAAACTTATCTTCGGCTCCCACAGGGTATTGAAGAGCGATGGGGGTGGTTTGCAGCTTTTGCTCAATTTGTGCAATAACTTGAGCAAAATTAGCACCCACTCTATCCATTTTATTGATAAAGGCTAGTCGAGGAACTTGATATTTGTTGGCCTGTCGCCACACAGTTTCCGTTTGTGGTTGCACCCCGCCCACAGCACAAAACACGGCAATAGCTCCGTCTAGCACGCGTAAGCTTCGCTCAACCTCAGCGGTAAAGTCAATGTGTCCTGGGGTGTCGATGAGATTGATCTGCACATCGTGCCAAAAACAAGTGGTGGCAGCACTTTGAATGGTAATGCCTCGCTGCTGCTCTTGCTCCATCCAGTCCATCTGTGCCATACCGCTGTCTACTTCGCCAATGCGACGGCTTTTACCTGTGTAAAAAAGTATCCGCTCGCTGGTGGTCGTTTTCCCCGCATCCACATGCGCCATTATTCCGATATTTCGCCGCTTTTGCATTATGTCATCCTTGTGTCCTAATTGTGTTTTTGAGTGTAGCAAAATTGAGCCATAAAAACAAGTAAAATGGCGGTATCTTTATTAATCGTAACGCCGTCTCATAACCAGTAACGCACTGCCAATAAGTGTGAATAGGTTTAACGTGATAAAGGCAGTAAGTTTTTTTGGGCTATTAAAAAATAGCCCTGGGATGCTGAACAAGCCCCCAGTACCCACCGGCATGGCCTGCACATAAAAGTGGGCGGTTAGCGCCCCCGCAATTCCCCCCATAACCATGATGACGGGTAATACAGCTTGCTTGTTGCGTAAAATAATACCTTGCATCAAGGGGTCAGTCACTCCGGTGAGAATGGCAACAGCAATGCTGGGGGTCATGAGCTTGCGATAGCGTGGGCTGTTGGAACGTAATAACACACCAATAGAAACACCAATTTGCGCATAGGTTGAGCAGTAAATGATGGGAGGTAAGGTGGCATAGCCATAGTGAATCATCTGAATGAAGGTTAGGGGAATAATGACTCCCCAATGTAAACCCATGGTAACAAGGATAACCCAGCTACCACCAAGAAACGTACCTGCTATGAGCGGATGATGGCTAATAAGCCAAGCAATAATCACACCGGTGCTGTTACTGAGATAATTACCTACAGGACCCACCACCAAAAATAGTAATGGTCCTAAGGTGAGTAAACAAAGTAAGGGACTTAACACAGGGCTAAGACTTTGGTGAATAATTCGCTTAAAAAAACGTTCAGTTGGGGCAAAAATAGCCACAATAATGAATGTGGGTACAACGGTACTGCCATAATCTAATGGATGAAAGGGTAGATCGAAAAAGGGTAAAGTTTCTGAAATGTTCATCAGGCTAGTAAAGTCTGGCGTGATAAGAGGTGCTACTAAGGTTACCGCTAAAAAAGGCGTTGCCCCCAAAGTGGTGGCAGCTCCGTAGGCTAAAAGTATTGGCATAAAGTAAAAGGGGGCATTGCCCAAGGCCCATAGCAGTCGTAATTCAGCCCCTTCGGGATCTAGCCACTGCATCGTTTCAATCATAACGGCAAAACTACGTATAATACCAGCACCGATCAGCGAAGGGAGTAAGGGCTTAAAGCTACCTGAGATATAGCGAACCACAGAGTCGATGCACTCTGGTTTTTTAAGCTGAGGAAGAGTAAATAGTGCGTGAATAGTGATGACTCCTAGTCATAGAATTTACTCAATTATACCGTATCTATGAGGAGAATGCAATATTTTATTTTCTATAATATTGCATTCTATAAAGAAGAAGCCATGTATTTTAGGTGTACAACCAAGCTCCCCGCGTGGTAATAACCTTTTGATACCAGTAAAAACTGGCTTTTCGCAAGCGCTTTAGCGAGCCTTTTCCATGGTTATCACGATCCACATAGACGTAACCATAGCGCTTACTCATTTGGCCAGTGCCAGCACTTACTAAGTCAATACAACCCCAGCTCGTGTAACCTAGCACATTCACCCCAGCATCAATAGCTTGTGCTACTTCGATGAGATGATTTTTGAGGTAATCGATACGGTAGGTGTCATTGATTGTGCCATCAGCATGAACTTTGTCCACTGCTCCTAGACCATTTTCCACAATAAAAAGAGGTTTATGATAGCGTTCATAAAGAGTGTAAAGCGTGTGGGTAAGACCTTTTGGGTCAATTTGCCAGCCCCATTCGGTGCTTTGTAAAAAAGGATTGGGAACACTGTCGGCAATGATTGGGTCATCATGCTTGTTTTCATCTTTTTTATGCGAGACGGTTTGCGACGAATAGTAGCTAAAGCCCACAAAGTCTACCGTATTAGCCTGCATAATCGCTTTGTCTTCAGGCTCTACTTTTATTTGAATGTTTTCATTCAGCAACATACGTCCAAACCATGAAGGGTAAAAGCCACGTACCTGCACATCACTAAAGGTGAGCACTTCACGCCCATATTTTTGAGCCAATAGCACATCTTCAGGGTGCGGGGAGGCTGGGTAGACGGCAGGGCAGGCAATCATACAGCCAATTTGGGCATGGGGAATGATTTCATGACAGGCTTTAACCGCTAGGGCACTAGCCACAAATTGATGGTGCATAGCTTGATATTCGATAGCCTTCTCATTTTCACCTTCCTTAAAAGTGAGCGCCCCGCCAGTGAAGGGAACATGAAGAATGAAGTTTATTTCATTAAAGGTAAGCCAGTATTTCACTTTGTTTTTGTAGCGGTTAAACACGGTTTGGGCATAACGTTCAAAAAAACCAACTAAACGCCGATCACGCCAGCCACCGTATTTATGAGCCAAGGCGAGGGGGGTTTCGTAGTGAGCTAAAGTGATGAGAGGTTCCATATTATGTTTACGCATTTCATCAAACATATCATCATAAAATTGCAGGCCACTTTCATTAGGGGTTTCATTATCGCCATTAGGAAAGATGCGGCTCCAAGCAATCGAGGTGCGCAGACAGGTAAAACCCATCTCGGCAAACAGGGCAATGTCCTCTTTGAACTGATGATAAAAATCGATGCCCTCATGATAGGGGTAGTGCAGTTCAGGGGAGATGGGATCATGTGGGGGCTTGAGAATACCTTCGGTAAGCACATCAGCGGTGGAGAGACCTTTCCCATAGAGGTTGTAAGCCCCTTCTACCTGATTAGCAGCCATAGCACCACCAAATAAAAATGATGGGGGAAAAATAGGGTTTTTCATACAATAGACTCCTTATTGATATTTTTATTAAATAAAACTCTTTTTTTGTTTAAGCTTAGGTCGCATAAGTAAAGATAGTAAGGTACTTAAGGTGGCAGTGGTGAGTGTGCCGATAATGAACCATAGCACCATTACAGGTGATTGATTAATAGCCACTCCGGGTAAACTAAACACCCCCGCAATAATGCTCGGTGGGGCTTTAAAGTGAAAATAGGCACTTATCGCTCCTCCTATGCCCCCTATCACTTGGGCATTGCGATAGGCGATAGGCGAGGGGGTGATGAAGCGGTAAAGAATAGGCTCGGTGATGCCAGTGAGCAAGGCTAAGCGTAAAGGCGATTGGATGCCTTGCCATGACTCTTGACGACGGTTATGCCACAGCATGGCTATGGATACACCGAGTTGGGCATAGGTCGAAGCCCATATTATAGGGGCAAGCGTGGTAAAGCCACTGTGTAAATATTGTAAATACATAAAGGGAATGAGCAACCAGTGTTGCCCAGCCCTAATGAAATGCAACCATGAAGCCCCAAGGACTGCCCCTGTGAGAATAGGGAGAGCATTTAGAGATGTGTCTAACAGTCTAACCAGCCCTTGATCGATGTGCCAACCGATAGGTCCAATAATCGTGAAGGTTAAGGGAATCATGATTGAAATAAGAATAAGCGGTGTAAGCACAATAGCGAGCGTCGTTTCAATAGTGCGGTCTAACAATTTTTCTAACTGACGGGCAACCGCTGCCATTATCAGCCAAGGAGTGATAGAGGCTAAATAATCCGTGGGCATGGCTTGATACCATGGTAGTGAAAATTGAGCATTGGCACTGCCCATAAGAGTGGGGTGCAACAGTGTGGCCACAATAACCCCACTCACAAAGGGACGCAACCCCAGCACTCGTGCAGCGGAGACCGTGATAAAAGCGGGCAACAACGTAAAGGGCAACTCGCTCATTCCTAAAGCCAAGGGTAAAAATGACTGAACGAACGGAGGTAAGGCGAGACGTTGTAACCAAAGAAAAAGCCCTAAAAGTAACCCCACGGGGGCTAACACAGGAAACAACGGCTGGAAAGTGTCGGTTATGTAAAGTTCGATTCGCCCTAAAATATGACCAGCTTGTGTGGTTACATCCGGTGGAGCACCTGACAACAGTTGCTCTAATGCGGTGTGAAGGGTGGCAGCCCTCCCACCCACCACTATCTGCAGGCGGTTGTCTTCACTCACCAAACCTAAGATTTCTGGTATTTCATTCAATACTGCCTGCTGTCGCACAGCCGAGGCCCGCAATTGAACGCGTAGGCGCGTGGCACAGTGGGTAAGTCGCACAATATTGTGCACCCCTAATTGGTCAATGATGGCTTGCGCCAAGGCTTCATCAGTCATCAAATAATGGCACTCCATTTTTTTATTAAAGTTGTATGACTACACATGCCATTATAACGCATAATAGAATAAAGATCAATTTATTTATTAATAAGAAACCGTGTTATGGGTTGCTTCACACATTATTATAAATATGATAATATAACTTAATTATAGAGGAAGGGTTCCATGCGAGTGAAAACAGGTTTTTTAATGGTTATGATGGTCGTGTTAGCTGCCTGTGGCAACAGCAAGACAGGCGTGAAAGCCGCAGTAGCAAGTACGGGCAAAGTGGTGAAGTATGAACTGACCGTTCGCCCGATTGAGGCGATGGTGAAGGGCAAGCCCGTGCGGCAGTACCTCATTAATGAGATGACCCCAGGACCGGTGCTAATGGCTGGGTATGGTGATGACCTTGAAATAACAGTGCGCAACGCCTCTGATGCGCCGATGATTATGCACTGGCATGGGTTGCTTGTGCCAAATGACCAAGACGGTGTGGCTGACGTAACAGGTCCTGCTATTGCGGCTGGCACAAGCTTCACCTATCGCTTTCCGGTGGTGCAGCACGGCAGCTATTGGTACCATGCTCATGGGTTAGAAGAAGCGCAGGGCGTTTATGGCGGCATTATTCTCACCGCACCAAACCAGAGTGCGGACAGCCGTGAGATGGTGCTATTTGCCGGTGAACTGGACGAGAATCCTGAGGATGTGTTAGCACGGCTAAACCCATCCAGTAATGGTGTTATGCACAACCATAGCATGGAGAATAATGGAGTGATGGGTGGCATGAACCACAGCCACATGAATCATAATATGATGGGTAAGGCGCACTTTTCGGATGTAACATACGCCTATCATCTCATTAATGGCAAACGAGATGAGCTAACATTGGATGCCCCAGTGGTGGATGGCAAAATGCGGTTACGATTGGTGAACACTTACGTTGATGGTTTTTTAAACCTTGTGTATAGCGGTGGTGATATTGAGGTGATAGGCAGCGATGGTTTACCCACTGCCCCTGTGAAGTTGAAGCATTTACGCATTGCCATGGGCGAAACTTACGATGTTTTACTTCCGGTAACGGTGGGAAAATCCTATGAGTTGGTGGCATTTTTCTTGGGCGAGGAAGGGCATTACTCAGTGGCGTTGGTGGGCACAGGTGAACGAGTTGCTTTGCCATCATACCGTTACAGCGACTACAGCCTAGAGCAGCCTTATAACTCTTTAGTGAGCCAAGAGGTTTCGTTCGTTCAGTTCGACAATCGCCAGCCTACGCACAACTTTAGATGGACGCTCAGGGGCGATCATGACAGTTATAATTGGGCTATTATGGATAGACGGACACAACTGGACCAACTGAATCTGAAGGTTGGTGATAAAGTGCGTATTCGCTTGCATAACATGACCATGATGCCCCATCCCATGCACTTGCACGGTCATTTTTTTAAGGTGGTCAGTCAAAAAAATCACTTGGTAAAGCACACCTTTAACTTAGATCCTATGGACACCATGGAGATTGAGTTTGAGGTGGATGCAGCAGGTAAGTGGCTTTTCCATTGCCACAATCTCTTTCATATGGCAAGTGGTATGATGATTACTTTTAATGTAAGCTAATCATCATCAAAGGGTTTAATTAGGTAATAAGATAGGAAGAATAGATCTTGTTTTATTACCTAGTTATAGGCTATAATGAATGAATGAAAAAGCGATTGATCACGGCAGCCCTGCCGTATGTGAATAATATACCCCACTTAGGTAATCTTATCCAAGTGCTGTCGGCTGATGTGTTTGCCCGTTATTGCCGCTCTGCTGGCTACGAAACCTTGTATGTGTGTGGCACTGATGAATATGGCACGGCTACCGAAACTCGAGCCTTAAAAGAAGGGGTAACTCCCCAAGTTCTGTGTGATCGATATCATTTACAGCACAGCACCATTTATAATTGGTTTCACATTCAATTTGACTTTTTTGGACGTACCAGTACCCCTGTGCACAACAAAATGGTGCAAGATATATTTTTGGAGCTAGACCAAGCGGGTTTTGTAACCGAACGTGATGAACAACAGCTTTTTTGTGAGCAGTGCAGTCGCTTTTTGGCAGACCGTTTTGTGCTAGGTCAATGCCCTCATTGTGCACATACGGCAGCACGAGGCGATCAATGTGAAAACTGCGGAAAAATGCTAGAGCCTACTGACTTACTGAATCCTCAATGCGAAGTGTGCCACAGTGAGCCCATCATTAAAGCCACCAAGAATTTATACATTAATTTACCAGCCCTTGTGCCACAGTTAGAAGCATGGATGCAACGCACTGATGCCAAAGCCCGCTGGGCAACTAACGCCTACGCTATGACACGGGGATGGATCAAAGAAGGCTTACTAGAGCGGTGTATTACACGAGACTTGAAATGGGGTATTCCTGTGCCTAAAGTGGGTTTTGAAGACAAAGTGTTTTATGTGTGGTTTGATGCTCCGATTGGGTATGTCTCCTTAACCGCTGAATATTTGCCCCAAACATGGCAGGAATGGTGGCAGAACCCGCAAAATGTGGAGCTGATTCAATTCATTGGCAAAGACAATGTGCCGTTTCACACCTTGGTGTTTCCCGCCACGCAGTTGGGTTCAAAAATGCCTTGGACCATGTTGCACCGCATGAGTTCTACTGAGTATCTTAATTATGAAACTGGTAAGTTTAGTAAAACCCATGGAGTGGGTGTGTTTGGCAATGACTGCATAAGCACCGGCATTGATGTGGACATGTGGCGTTTTTATCTTATCTATATGCGTCCTGAAAAGCATGACACGTTGTTTAGTTGGAAGATTTTTAAAGAGGTCATTAATAGCGAGTTAATAGGTAACTTGGGTAACTTTGTGAACCGTACCCTTGCGTTTTGTGATAAATTTTATGATGGCAAAGTACCACAGGGGCAACGCGATGAGGTGCTATGGGCTGAGATCCAAACTCGTGAACAATCGGTTATCGATCACTTAGAGAAATCTGAACTGCGGGATGGATTAAAAGCTTTGTTGTCCTTGACGGATTTGGGTAATAAAACGTTTCAAGCAAGCGAGCCATGGCGCACTCGCAACAGTAACCCTGCTGCGGCTGCCAATACTATTTTTAATTTGGCCTATTTAGTATTAGATGTGGCTCGCCTGATGTTGCCATTTATGCCTAACACCGCCCACAAGCTAAGCCTGATGCTGAATGGTGATTTGAACTGGATCCATTTAGGGCAAACGGAGGGGCTAGATAAGCTGAATGACGTGAAAATTTTATTCAGCCAGCTAGAGGAAGCGAAAATTGAACAGTTGCGCCTGCAGTTTGGCGGCAACCAAGAGGAGAGAAAAATGACCGAAGTTCCATCATTAGAGAGTGTTCCTAAAAGCTTTTCAGAGATAGTGGATTTACGCGTGGCTCATGTGTTTAAAGTAGTAAAGCATAGCGAAGCTGACAAGTTATATATTTTACAGGTACGAATCGGGGAGGAAGAACGTCAGATTGTTTCATCTATTGTGCCTTACTACACCCCAGAGCAATTGCTAGGCAGAAATGTGGTGATTGTGGCTAACCTTAAAAAAACTAAGTTTAGGGGTGAGGAGAGCAGAGGTATGCTGATTGCAGCTGAAGCTCCTGATGATTCCTGTGAAGTAATCTTTGTGGATGCCCCACATGGCACACGTGTGCTGCCTGATGGGATGGTAGATGTACCAGCGAAAACCAACATTAAAACGGATGATTTTCATGCCTTTGAGTTGAAGACGATTGGTGGCATCATTTATTGCGGTGATTTAAAGCTGCAATGTGCCGATGGTATGCCACTAAAAACAACGGTTTATTTAGATGCCCCTATCGGCTAAACATATTCGTTTTTTTAAGAGCTTGAGGTCTTTACATGAAGTGAGCTTTTTGCTATACTTATTATAGGGATATTTTTGATAATAAAATAATGTGGGGATAATCGATGTCAAGACAGTGCGATTTTTGTGGCAAAGCCACTATAACAGGCAACATAGTGCCTCGTAAGGGTAAAAGTAAAAAACAGGGTGGAAATGGTGAGCATGTTGTGCGTAGAACCTTACGTACATTTAAGCCCAACATTTTTAAGGTGCGTGCATTGATGGACGGTAAAAAAGAGCAGGTGCGTGTGTGTGCCAAGTGCCTAAAGGCTGGTAAAGTGGTTAAGGCCTAATCGTTTATTTCAATAACTTTGTTTGTGGCCTCCTGTTTGGGAGGCTATTTTTTTTAGTTAAAATAGGCTAATAGCTTGACGTGTTAGCCTAGGTAACCTATTCTTAAACGGATAGGAGAGTATAATGGAGTTTTTAAAACAATTTTTTATTTTGCTCCTGTTCGTGGTACTAGGACATGTTGTGGCACTTGTGGTACCAGTTCCGGGATTAATATTAGGCTTATTTTTTTTATTTTTAGCCCTGCTTACCAAAATTATTAAAGTAGAGAGTGTCTCTATAGCAGCCAACAGCCTTATAGGGTTGTCAGGATTGTTTTTTGTGCCTCTTTTGGTGAATATATTAACATACATGGATGTACTGCAACCTGTAGCATGGAAGTTTATTGTAGCTATAGTCGGAAGTACCATTATCACAATTGGGATGACAGCATGGAGTATCCAAGTTTTTGTTAGCTGGCAACAAAAAAAGGAACAAAAAGTGTTACAGGAGATAAATAATGAGTGATAAATTTGTGCTACTTTTAAATGAGCCAGTGGTTTCGGTCTTTTTTACTATAGGTCTCTATATGTTTTATGTTAAAATTAACCAACTGGCTAATAAATTACCCCTTATTAATCCAACTGTTCTTGCAGGCATCACATTAATATTGATTGTAAGTTATACACCCCTTACGCTAACTGCCTACAAAGTGGGTGGACATTATATAACCTTTTTTTTAGCACCGCTCACTATTGCTCTGGGCTTTTCAGTTTATAATGGGTGGCCCTTGCTCAAAAAATATAGTGGGCCTTTGGTTGTGGGTACGGTGGTCTCGGTGATAAGTGCGATTGTAACCACCAAATTTTTCAGCTGGATTTTGGGCTTAGATAGAACCATTTATTTAGCACTTATACCTAAGTCGGTTACCACGCCTATTGGGTTAACCCTAAGCGAGCGCATTGGAGCCATTAGTGAGCTTGCTGTGGTGGGCATCATTTTAGCGGGCTTGGTGGGGGCTTTGAGCGGAGCCTTTATTTTTAAAGTTCTAAAAATTGAGTCATCAATCGCACAGGGTTACTCACTTGGAGCCGCATCACATGTTCTAGGGACAAGTAAGGCCATAGAGCTGGGGGTGCAACAGGGAGCTGCAGCTAGTGCGGCTATTGGCATTGTGGGTTTGGCTATGGTGATAGGGGTGGAGCTGGTGGTGCTTTTAGGCTGGCTTTAAAACAAGCACCCAACATAATCTTGGGTGCTTAAGCTAAGATTGATTCAATTAAGATTTTCCACAGGTGCAGGTGCTGCCACAGCCACCGCTAACGGAGGCATTCTCTGTAGCTATTTCTAACTCTTTTTTACCACAGGTACAATTACCGCCACAGGCACAGGTTTCTTCCTCTACTTCAGTAAAGCTATCACAAATACCTGTGGTACTGCCACAGCCACCACCGTTAGACTTGCTACTTCCACAACTACCACAACCGCTTCCCCCATCGGATTCTAGCGTTTCATTTTCGATAGCCACGTAGATGCGCTTGACAATTGAGGTATCATCTAATTTTTCCCCAGCTATTACCAGTTCCTCATCAATAATGAGAGCAGGGGTCTCATCGATGTGAGCTCTGGTGAATTCAGTAGCATTTTCACCTTTCTGAAAGCGGTTTACGGTTGCGGTTAGTCCCCGCATCTCTAAATAGGCATTGAGCATGGTGTGAATATTCTCACCATTATTATTTTCTTCATATATATTGCAGATCATTGTTCTATACCCTCTTTAATAGTTTTTAGTTATCCTATAATAGCATTATTTAATAAATTATGCACGAGGGAGCATGGTATATTGTGAAAAGCAGTTATTAGAGTATTAGAGTATTAGATAATAGGATGTAGCTTTGATAATTAGAATTTCAAAGAGAATAATTTGATTTGACATAAAGTCGTTATCAAGTGTATAATGTGAAATAAGGTATTTAGTTTTATATCGCTATAAAAAGAATAGGAGAGGCTATATGAAAAGAGGCTTAGTTCTGATTTTGACACTGTTACCCTTTGGGTTATGGGCTCAAGGATCGTCCCCACTGATTTCGTTAGACACCAATGTTGTTGACTCATTTAACGGTGATGGTATCTATATTGATGGCGCCAATGAAGGTATTCAGTGGACTGTAAATGGTGTGGGCAATGCCACTGAAGGTTTCCCACGCACAACGGTGGCCAATGTTTGGCCTAGTGGCAAGTATGGAGATGCTCCAGCAAATACAGATGAGCTCCAGTCATTTGCCATTAATGGGTCCTTTACACGCAGGGGGCGTAATTCGATTGAAATTATTCCTACTCGTGATGGTTCTACCCCCGATCCCCTTCCTTTGGCTGATGAAGTGAAGGCATTAGGGGTTTGGGTTTGGGGAAGTAACTTTAACCAACATTTGGTTGCCATCATTGAAGACGCAGATGGCACACAGCATCGTTTGGATATGGGAAGCCTACAGTTTATGGGATGGCGTAACCTTTCAGTTGTGATGCCCTCAAACATCAATCAAGGTAATCGTACCTTTCCGTTGCGTCGTACATTACGATTGGTAAAGTTTGTAGTTGAGATTAATCAGTCTGAGCAGGCTGATAATTTCTTTTTGTACATGCACGGTTTTACATCCATTAGTCAGCGTCGTTTTATGACAGGTTTTGATGGATCAAACCTCACAGAACAGTCAGTACTTGAGCGTGTATGGGATCCTCAAGAAACCCGTACAGATGCTGGACAACCTGGCAATGACACATCTACCGCTGACTTCCAGAAGTTACAAGAAATTCAGGTAAGTACTATGAGTGATCCAAGTTATTGGCAAGCGCGCATGAACAGTGATGATGGGCGTATCACTTTACGCAGCTTTGAAGGTGGTCCATCAGACCGTGTGCCTTTAGAAGGCGATGAAAACGATGCTGAAACAGCTAATCGCGTACTGGGTGCCAGAATTAATTTTGTACGTCGTTCACGCTCGCAATTCACCATAAAGCCAGTACGTCCTTTTTATGTTGAAGGAGTTACCAAGGTTGTGAGTGTTTGGGTTGCAGGGCGTAATGCGGCACATGAGCTTCAATTAGTGGTGCGTGATTTTAATGGTAATCGTCGTGTATTGAGCATGGGTACGTTAGATTTCTCAGGTTGGAAGCAGATGAGTGTATCCATCCCAGAAAACATTGTACAAACCGACACACACTATCCAGACCGCGCTGGTATGATTATTGACGGATTCATTGTGCGTAACAACTTGGTAGAAACCAGTGGAACGTTCTTTGTATACTTAGATGATTTACGAGCCCTTGTTGATGTGTTTGCCGTAACCACAGGGCGTGCTACGGATGACCCAACTGATAACTGGTAGTTCGTACTAATAGCATTTCTAGTGGTATAAAAAAGGCAAGGAATAAACCTTGCCTTTTTTATACCACTAACTAACATTGCTTACCATTTTTAGGAGAGCTTGGCTTTACTTTTCTCTAATCAGCATACATAAAAGAATGAGAAAATGATGTGTACACAAATGTGCTATGTCTATTATAATACGGCTCTTTTATGGAAGGCACAGGTGTGCTGTGCGGTAGACATAAAGAATCCCCTTTCATAACACAAGGGGATTCTCTTTTTAAACCTAGATTGTTAGCGTTTTTTTTGTTTAATACCTGATCTTGTTTTGAATTGACTAACAATATGAGCCATATCCTTGGTCGCAAGATTACTGCTAGAGACCACTTTAATGGTATCATTAACTACTATAACACTCTGCATCTCATCTTCTAAAATAACCTTAGCCAAAGTCATGATTTCATCATCAAGATCTAAGAGCGTCTTCACATTGGCAACGACATTTGCAGTAGCACGTTTGATGACTACAACCTCTTCATGTACCTCTTGTGAGCTTTGTTTAACCCCAGACAGGGCATTGACAATATTCTCCGATCCTTTGCTTTGCTCATAAACAGCTTCTTTAACGGCACTAGTTTGGCTATTAAGCTTTTCAATACCAGTTTGAATACCAGCAAAGCTTTTATCCATCAATTGACTTGATTTCACTATACTAGAAATAAGCTCACTCACTTCTTTTAAATTCTCAGAGCTAACAGCCAGCTGAGAGCTAGAGTTTTGTGCTAGCAACCTAATTTCACCGGCCACAACAGCAAATCCTCGCCCTGCATCGCCAGCATGAGCTGCTTCAATCGCAGCGTTCATGGCGAGGAGGTTAGTGCGCTCAGCAATATCCTCAATCACCTTATTGGTTTCGTTAAGGGCTTTAGATTTTTCAAGAATAGCTCTGATAAGCTTATCTGTATGATTCAGCTGTTTTTTACCCTCGTCCCCCGCTTTAGCCAGCTCATCTGCATCTTTCGAGGCTTGAATCATATTATCATCTATTGAACGCATATTAGCCGCCATTTGCTCCACAGCTACAGACGATGCTGCTAAACCTTTAGCCTGCTCGTCTGTCAACTCATTAATATGATCAATTTTAAGTGACTTTGCATGAATCATTTCACTAGTAGCTATTTTTAATTGATTTTGAACATTAATGGTTTCAATGATTTTTTCAACATTTTGTTGAGCCTTATGAATGGTAAGTCCGATTTCTTTCATGAATTTGGAAATTAAGGAGTCGTTTATATCAATCTTTTCAGATTCATTTTTAACTTTCTCAAGAATACTACTAAGATTAGCCACAAACTGGTCAAGATTATAGGCAATATTTGTGATGTCCCTTGTTGCATTGCTAATCAGAATTGATTTAGTAAAATCACCGACTTGTACCAGACTTAGCGAATGAGTTAAGGCATTAAAAGGTTTTTTGATAACGTGATTAATTGCAAAAATGGCCAAGATAACTGCAAAAGCAGCCATAAGCAAAGATTGCACTAGCACCGTCCACATTTCAATTAAGAAATCATCAATACGTCCATAAATAACCACAGACCAAGGCGTATTGTCAACTGCGGCACTCACAACATAGTCTTGACCGATCTTGATTAAAGTTGGCTCTGGGGAGAGGATTTGTTTATTCAGAGCAGGGGTCATTGCAGGATTAGCATAGGTTTTTATAAAGAGATCCCCACTTGTGTAGTTAGCTCCGGTGTTTTCATTTACCGCATCCGCAACAATGACTCCGTCGTGATCAAGCAACACTTTAAAGGCCGTTTTACTTATAGCCACGCCGGTAGTAGCTTCCAGCATTTTATTAATCCCATCAAAGTCAACATCGATAGCGAGCGTGCCGATGACTTGACCCGTATTATTATTAATAACTGGGCTTAAGATGCTTATTACCATTGCTTGTGTGTAATAGTCGGGGTAAGGCTCTCCTATTAGCGATTTTCTTGTTCTAATAACCTCTCTGAACTCATCATCCTCAAGCAGGCGATCGACAGCCCCTTCGGAGGGTATGGCGTCAAAATCGGCATCAATATAAACGCCCCCTTCGGCAACACTAAAACTGCTCACGAAGATAGCTTCGGTTACACTATGATTATTCGCAACCAGTCGGTGCATCATCTCTTGAATTATTGTTTCTGAGTTAGGAATATTCGCTTCTAGTACCACGGCAATATTGCCAGCCACAGACTCACTGGATGAAACAATAGAGTGTGCCCACTCTGAGATGTTCGTAGCGGATGAAGATACGGCACTAAGAGCCCTAGACTCCAACCGGTTCATTATTGACTGGTGAAATAAGAAGGAAAACCCTGCCGCTTGTATACAAATAATAAAGATAATAAAGCCTATCAAAAGAGAGACTGTATTAAATCCTTTATTCTCGTTGATTTTATCCATAATTTTCATAATTCCTTTGCGAGTCAAGTTTAAATATCAATTTAGAAGAGCTAGAGTATAATATAGTTCATATTAATTTTTTTAGCAATGGGGTAGCTGACAGGGGGGCTTTTACTGCTAATTAGGTAAAAAGAGAACAAAAAAGCATTCGTGCTTTACTAAGGCTGGAGATCTTTATTTTACCGGACGGAATAGGGTACGCAACAAGGGAATATTTCGGCTGTGTGATCCTATCCCACCGTCTTGGCTATTCAGTTGAAATCAATATCCAGACCCACTATACCGATGACTTGACCTGTACTATCGTCACTCATGGGGCTTAAGATGCCGACTGAAACGACAACAGAAGTCCGGTCCTCAAAACCTTTACTTGGAGAGGATACTGCTGGGTCGTTTCAATCATTATTTTTAGAATTTCTTTAGGATGTGATACTGTTGCCCACAGCATCAAAAATAAAAACCATGAGGCTGAACGCATGGCTCTTATTTTAGAAGGAGGAAAGAGGAGTTTACTTCTTTTTCTTTTGGTTGCTAAACAGTTTAAAGGGTTGCATAAGCTCAACAAGAGAGTTGGCTGATTCGTGATTGTCTTTAGAACTCGCAAGAGTTTTATTGATCAATTTAAGTTCATTATCCTCCTCGGATTTTATTTTGTCTGATAGCTTAATCAAATCTTGGTCGCTAGATAACAATTGTTCCATGTTATCGACAATATGGATGGTCATAGATTTAACAGCACTGGCCTCTTTTCTCATTTCTAACGCACTTGTGTTGAGAGTATTGAGAGCGGTTACAACCTCTTCAGATCCCTTGCTTTGTTCATAAATGGCCTCTTTAACTTGCATGGTTTGATGGTTAAGATTTTCAATCCCTTCCTGTACACCGGCAAAGCTGTCATCCATAAGACGACTCGCCTCAAAAATGGAAGTGATCAGATCACTCACCTGCTTTAAGTTTTCAGAGCTAATGGATAGCTGTGTGCCAGAATTTTGTGCAAGAGTCCTAATTTCACCTGCCACCACAGCAAATCCTTTGCCAGCATCGCCGGCATGAGCAGCCTCAATGGCAGCATTCATAGCAAGTAGATTAGTACGAGCTGCGATGTCTTCAATAACCTTGTTCGTTTCGTGCAACGCTTTAGATTTTTCAAGGATAGAACGGATGAGTTTGTCTGTTTTGTTCAACTGTTGTTGACCTTCATCACCCGCCTTGGCGAGAGAGGAGGCACGCGTCGACATTTCGGTCATGCTATCATCAATCGATCGCATATTAGCCGCCATTTCTTCTACCGCCGCGGAGGATGAGGCGATGGCAACTGACTGCTGACGGGTGAATTCGTTAATTTGCTCAATGCGTTTGGCACTGTTGGTCACCAATACACCGGTTTCTTTTTTTTGCTCGCTCTGCTGATGAATCTCTGCTGTAATCTCGCTTACGGTAACCTGAATTGCGTTAATGTCTTTGTGAGTTTCCTCCATGAAGCCCACTACCCCATAGCTACTTTGAGCAATATTGGTTGCCTGTGCCTTTACCTCGCCTATAATATTACTCAGATTCCGTACAAATTCTTGGATAAGGAAGGAGATGTTACTGATTTCACGCATGGTGGTGTTCATTACAATAATCCCAGTGAAATCGCCATTACTTACTTGTTCAATAGATTTGGTAAGGGCATTAAATGGTTCATCAAGCAACTTGCGAGCTGCCCAAGCTACTAGAGCAGCCGAGCATGCAATATAGGCGATCCCTAAAAATACAACTTTCCAGAGAGCCATAAAGACATCCATTGAGTCGCCAAAGATAATAATCTTCCAGTTGGTTCCCTCAATAGCTTGCGATACAACATATATTGGACCTAAAACAAAGAAGGCAGGATCCATGTTCAAGATCCGCTGTTGAACGTAGGGCGTGAGCAACTTAGGCGGAGAGTTGATGATAGTTTTAAAATCTTGCCCAGCCTTGTAGGTCAAACCACGGCGTTGATCTTTAGTGTCACTTAACAAATTGCCATTTATATCAGTGAGTAACTTAAAAGAAGACGGTGTTATGAGACCGCTGCTGTCATTCACCACATCAATTATGGAGCTAAAGTTAATATCAATCACAAGAACACCCAATACTTCTTCAAGCCAATCAATAACAGGAACCATTACGCTGATCACTGGTAATTTGGTGAAATTGTCGATGTAAGGCTCTGTGATAAAGGTTTGCTTTTGTTGCACTGCCTCCTTAAAGAAGGGTAGTGTGTGTCCGCGGTCAATCATGAAAGGTTCAATCATAACACTGGCATCATTATGAATGTAAATACCTCCTTCAGCTGCTGTAAGAGCACTAACAAAGGAAGAAGTTACAAGGTTTGGATCTAGACGCAAGAGGGCATTAATCATGTCGCGTACTTTGCCCTGATCTTCAGTCCCCACAATCCCAATATTTCGAGCCAAAGTATTGGTAGAGAGCTTGGTCGAGCGTAGCCAGCGCGATAGAGTGATGGCGGTCTCATTGCTTACATTATATGCACGAGCGTTCAGTCGTGCTTCAATGGACGCTTTATAAATGAAGGAAAACGTGAGGGACTGCAGAGCTATAAGCACTGTTACAAATCCAATAAGTAAAAAAAATGCTCTTATTCCATGGTTAGGAAGCTTGTGTTCCGTGATCGCCATTTGCATCGACTCCTGCATGTGCTCTATTGAAATAGGGTATGGATGAATATAAATTTTAACTTTTAAAGTATAGCATTGATACAGATAAGGTGCAAGAATAAATGGTAACTTAGGGTGTTTTTTTATATAGCATTATTAATCCTACTGGTTGGTGCTTGACGCAATATCCAGTAATTATGATCATTTTAATACATTGGATTAGATTTTTTTATTGATTTTTTGATTCAAAAGGGTAAGCAAGAGGCATAAGTCTACTTTTAAGCACATGCGGGGGGTTGACATTTAAATAATTTGGCTGTATTATTGTTTTAGTTATTATTTTTTGATATTTAAACTATTTGGGGAGTTTCCCGAGCGGCCAAAGGGATCAGACTGTAAATCTGCTGTCGACGACTTCGTAGGTTCGAATCCTACACTCCCCATCTTTTGTTAAGCTAAGCCGACTTAGCTCATTTGGTAGAGCGGCTGACTTGTAATCTGCAGGTGGTGGGTTCGAATCCCACAGTTGGCTTTTTTGGGTGTGTTCTGTTTATTAATCAAACATGTAGAATAAATCATCCTTCTGTTGGGAGTTGTTTAGTGGAGTTCATTAGGGAGTATGTTTTTCTTGTAGCCCCATGGTGTGCATGGTTTTTAGCTCAAACACTAAAGCCCCTTTTTGAGTTTGTGCGAACTGGTAAAATGCGTTGGGCTGGGGCAACCAGCTCTGGTGGTATGCCTAGCTCTCATTCATCAACTATTTGTGCCCTTACTACGGTGCTAGGGTGGCGCTTTGGGTTGCCTAGTTATCAATTTGCGATATCTTTTGTAATGTCTGTTATTGTTATGTATGATGCTAAAGGTGTTAGGCGTGCGGCTGGTGTGCAGGCTATGTATTTAAACACCATAAAAGACGATCTTCAGGAGTTTTTGAATCACGGCTTTAAGCCTGAAACATTTAAAACAAACTTAGGTCATACTGGGAATCAGGTTTTAGTGGGTGCACTAATTGGAATCATTGTAGGTTCTTTTTTTGGTTGGAAGTTTTAAGAATATTTTTTGAAAATGCTTGACATTTTTTGGTTTGCGTGGTATCCTTCTTTTAGGTTAAACATTGTCCCCTTCGTCTAACGGTTAGGACAGCTGGTTTTCATCCAGCCAATAGGAGTTCGATTCTCCTAGGGGATGTATCTTTTGACGGGAAGTAGTTTTGAGATTAAGTTACAATGCACCCATAACGCTTACTTTTTCTTTTTTCGCCCTACTTGTCTTGATGGCAGACAATCATCTTGTGCCAAATCTTGTTATTAATCTTTTTACCGCTGAGAGTAAAGAGACTTTTGATTTTACTGATTATGCAGCCTATGTTAGGCTGTTTACTTATGTTTTTGGGCATGCTCATTTACCCCATCTCACGAATAATTTAATGTACATATTACTGTTAGGTCCTGCTCTTGAGGAGCGCTATGGATCCGCTTCATTATTTTTTATGATTTTTATTACGGCATTGTTAAATGGGTTTATTAATGTTTTTTTCTTTTCCACTACTTTAATCGGGGCAAGTGGCGTGGTTTTTATGATGATTCTCCTGACCTCTTTTACAAATGTACGTAGAGGAGAAATACCGCTTACCTTCTTTTTGGTGGCGGGTCTTTATGTTTGGATGGAATTATCTAGGACACAGTATGAAAGTAATATATCTTATGCATCGCATATGCTAGGTGGACTTTGTGGTAGTCTATTTGGCTTTATGAGTAATAGAGGTAATCCACGTCAGGGGCGTGAAATTTAGCCTCTTTCGTTGAGTGGTTTTTTATAGGTCTTCTGTTAGAACTTCAATCCCATTATCAGTTACTGCAATAGTGTGTTCAAAATGTGCACTTAAAGAGTGATCTTTCATGTATACCGTCCAGCCATCAGCATCATCAGTAGACACCTCAGGTGAACCCAGACTTACCATCGGTTCAATAGCTAAAACCATTCCCACTTTAATGCGTGGATTAGGTCCAAGGCTAGGGTAGTCATGAGAAATTTGGGGATCTTCATGCACTGATAATCCCACCCCATGTCCACAATAGTCTGAAATAATACCATAGCCTTTGGGTTTAAGATATTCAGATATAGCTTTACCTATGTCTTGGATTCTTCCCCCCACATGCACAGCATTAATCCCAATGTATAAACTGGCCTTCGTATCATTTAGCAGAGTCTGGCTACGCAATGGTAAATCACCTATTCCAAACGTTACAGCACGATCGCTATAGAATCCGTTGAGTTCTAAGCCAAAATCCACTCCAATGAGATCACCCTCTTCAAAGGGGCGAGCTGTGGGAATCCCATGAATTACTGCATCATTAACTGAGATACACAGAGCTGTGGGAAAACCTGCATAAACACGGAATGACGGCTTTGCTTTGTTTTTTTTAGCAAAATCTTCAGCCCATTTGTTTAGCTCAACTCCGTTATTGCCGGCCACCATGAAGGATTGTATTTCTGCGAAAGCTTCAGCTAGTAAAGAACAACTAGCTTTTATGCCCATTATTTCACGTTTTGTTTTTAGTTTAATCATAGTTATCCTTAATCCTATTAAATAGAGAGCTTATGTAATATTTGGCGAGCTGCCGTATTTCCTTCATCAAAACTCAAGGCTTCCTCAGCAGCACTACGTGCTTGTTGATGCCTCCCAAGCATCATATTCACCCGTCCCAATAGGGAATACATGTGAGCAAAGATTTGATCATCATGTTCTTTTGCACTCAATCCTCGATAAATCGTAATCGCTGAGAGAAGATGTTGTAAGGCACTCTCATTTTGTCCAAGCTGTATTTCAATAAGCGCTTTATTGAAATTATTTTCCCATGATAAAGTAGTCTTTGCGAATATGCTAAGTGCTACTTCACTATCCCCTTTTAGAGCATGAATTAGAGCTTCATAGCTTGACAACCATTGCCTATCAGAGCCCTTGAAACGCTTAAGAACAAGTATTGCATCATCAAAATTATTTTGTCCTAAAAAGAACCATATCATGTATTTAGTCAGCTGAGCTGATTCACTATTTGAATTAAAGAGATTCCATAGACGAGTTGATGACTCAGCAACTTGACTTTTAATACCAAATGAGTTTAACCAATAAAGGTAAACGACTACATCAAGAGGATGAGCATCGATAAATTCACGAAGATTAGCATCCGCTTGCATAGCATCGGGTTCATGTTCATTAAAAGCTACAATAAGTTCGCTTTGCTCAGGGAAAAGAAGCAATGCATCTCGTAACATGGGTTGTACATCCACACTAGGCTCTATCGCTTTAAATAAAAGAACGGTATTTAGCCAAGCACGCCAAGAGGCTTCAGGAGTTAAAGAAATCGCTTGCCGATAGAATTCTAAAGCAAGATTTTGGCGGTTCATCTCTAAATAGAGATCACCAAGAAAGAGAGACCGTAAGAAGATTAACGATTGAATAGCCATATCTTGTTCAGGATTCACTCCGTCAATCCTATCTGGAAATAAAGTATCTTTGGTTAATAACTGCAAGGCTAGTGAATAGTTCTGTAAATCGTAAGCCATAACGGCCTGATGAAGAACTGGCACTTGAGGAGAGCTAAACCATGGTGTTAAAGCTTTAGCACGTTCTATATTTCCTTGCATCATCCATAGGATAGCAGCATTATAGAACAAGATAGGACTTTGAAGTTCTCTGCCCATCTCCTCAAAATATTCAGGTGAGGTACTGGTTAGTAAATGCCTATGTGCTGCCAGTAAAGGATCATCTGCATGTGCATTTAAGGCACTTAAAATAGATTGATGACGAATAGGCGTAAATTCTGTGGAGTGCAAGTGCTCTCGTGCAAGGCGACTAGCTTTGTCATATTCCTTGTTTTGCAACAGGCTATAAATATAGAAAGCCCAAAACGGCTCATGATCAGGAAAAGCCTTCACCGCTCCATAAGCTTCTTTTTGAACAAGAGTTAGGCTGTCTGAAAGTAAACTTACTTGCCATGCACGATACAGTACTCTCATTCGATCATGCGAGGATAATCCATAACGCTTTATATTTCGTAAACGTCCACGTGCTTGCCTTAAATCAGACTGTAAGATGGCTGTATCAACTTGAGGTAAAAGTCGCTCTAAATTGTCTGCCCGTAAAAAAGCAAAGAAAAAAAGCCATACCAAAAGTAAAAAAACCAGCGTGGCTAAAAAAAACATCAATTTGGCTAAAGCATCTCGCATTCGTACTGTCCTTTTTACCGAGGGGTATCTTTATTTTCGTCCACTATGCGTGATCCCTCAATCACTTTTTACACAGAGGTGACACAAATACGGCTTATTGTAGATTAAGCCGTATTATTTTCAATTTTTGTTAATAACAATTTCCAAAGTGGGGTTGACACCCTAGGCATCTTTTTTTCCACTCAACCAGTTAGCCCAATTACCTTGATTTATTGTAATCGTTGCACGATTTTTCAGCTCTTCAATCAAATCCATCACCTTTTGTTGAAACTGCATCAGCTCCATTTCTTCGGAAATAAAATCACTTACCCTTCTCTGAGGGTTATCAGGAAGGGGATCGTTAAGATTTAATTGCCGTGATTCAGTGCGATCTGTAATCCTGATGATATGCAACCCACTAGGACCTGTAATAACAGGAGAAATCTGCCCTGGACGCATAGCTAAAGCACGGTTCACAAAGTCATCGCCCACTACGGTCCTAAACTGAGGAGCATCATGCATTTCTCCTAAATCACCCAATCGATTAGCGGATTGCGTGTCATCAGTGTGCATACGCACAGCTTGTTCAAATGTGATAGCTCCGGCATTAATTTGGCGCAAAACATCTTGAGCCTTAGCGTTCGCAACTTTTACCGCTGAAGCATCACTTGAATCCGTGACTGCGAAAAAGATATGGGAAACACGTACTAAGGTTGGGACTCGATAGATCTCTCGATTATCATTAAAAGCTTTTTCCACCTCAGCCCGTGTTGGTGGTGTGGTGGTGATGTTAGCCTGGAAATAACGAGTCATGATTATCTGTTGCCTAAAAGCTTGCAAGAAATCATCCCATCCCTGCAACTCTGCTAGGGGTGAGGCTAAATACTGTTCTTTCATCTGATCCAATGAGATAGAATTGTTTTGCCACATTGATCGCAATTGATTAGTTACTTCCGTATCGGTAACCCTAATGCCAGACTTAGAGGCCACATGTTGAACCAAGGTTCTTCCAATTAACCCGTCTAGCAATTGTTGCCGCTCTTCGCCTGTTAACTTCCGACCACTACGTAGCTGAGCAACACGCAAATCTTTGGAATACTGTTGCTCAGAAATGGACACAGCCCCTTCGTAATTAATCACAACAAGATTATTCGACAGTGATTGAGCCGACAACGAGGAAATACTTGCGACCCAAAGGATGATTGTTGACCACAGTTTTATTTTCATAATAAGGACTCCTTTTTTTATTCTCCAGTTTGTGGAGACAGACGGCTCTCCTCATTTGTGCCAGCAATGTCTTCCGAATTAACTGCTGTTTCAACTTCATTGAGCAATCCATTTTGTGGTTGGCTATCAAATTCAATGTTACCTAAAGGGTCGATAGGCTTGGTTAACAGGGCGAATCCCACGGCACTCACAAAAAAGAAAATGGAGACCCCTGTTGTCATATTTTGCAATAAATTACCAGACCGCGTACGAAACCCTTGAGATGATCCACTAGAAAATAGTCCTCCCATTCCTTCCCCTTGGTCGTCTTGAACCAAGACGAGAAGAACGAGCAACACAGCACAGATTAAAAAAACAATGAGCATAAAATTGGCAATAAGGGTCATATATCTCTTCTCTTCCTATTTATAGTTTGTAAGTGCAGTAAAGGAGTCGGCTTTCAAGCTGGCACCACCCACCAGAGCCCCATCGATATTGGGCTTGGTCATTAGCTCAACCACATTGGCAGGATTAACGCTACCACCGTACTGAATAATAACTTTATCCGCCGTAGCTTGATCGTGAAGACTGCTTAGCGTTTGGCGAATGTGTGCATGAACCTCTTCGGCCTGCTCACCACTTGCGGTTTTACCTGTGCCAATAGCCCATACCGGCTCGTAGGCGATCACCACATGAGCCATTTGTTCTTTGCTAATTCCAGATAATCCTTTTGTTAGCTGCTGGTCTACCACGGCAAAGTAATGCCCAGCTTCGCGTTCTTCCAAAGTTTCACCTATGCACAACAATACGGTAAAGTTGTGAGCAATAGCCAACTTAACTTTTTTATTGATAAGCTGATCGTTTTCATTAAAATACTGACGTCGTTCGCTGTGCCCTAAAATCACTGCGTTCACGCCTAGATCTTTAAGCATAAGAATGCTTGTTTCGCCCGTAAAAGCCCCTGATTCCTCAGCTCCCATGTTTTGAGCTGCCACCAACACATTGGTCCCTTTAGTCATTTCAACGGCAACGGGCAAGCAAACAGAGGAGGGTGCTACCATTACGGATACTTTTGCATCTTTGACCAATGGAATAATTTCACTCAGCAGAACCTTAGCCTCGCTTGGGCTTTTGTTCATCTTCCAGTTACCTGCAATCAATTGTTTTCTCATCATTATCTCCTTGTTTCTCTAGCGTTTATCACTCCTAAGCATAGCGGAAAAAACTTACTATGGCAAGTGATTCGCATTAGGTGTAGTTAATTTTTTATAAATTTCCGATCTAGAGGTTTATGCCAAAAAAAGTAGATCACGCTGATCACTCCCATTACGCTCCATTGAGCTGCGGCTGCCACCCAAACTCCGTTTAGCCCCATGCTCCCACTTGATAACCAGTAGGCTAGAGGGAGGCGTACGCCCCATAACCCAATCACTGAGATAATCAGAGGGGCTGTCATGTCGCCTGAAGCCCGCATAGCCCCAAAAAAAGCAAAAGTTAAAGCCATGAGAGGATAGGAAATCATTACAATTTTTACGAAATTCATACCGATGGCAATGGCCTCGGTCTCTTCTGGTTTGATGAAAATAAGCATCAGATTCTCTCGAAAGACGATGGCGAGCGAGACAATGATAGCTGTGCTCACAACACTCAGCAATGTACCTTTTTTTAAGCCAGCCACGGCACGTTGTTTGTTGTTTGCCCCCAAGTTTTGCCCCACAAAGGTGCTAATTGTGCCATTTAAGCCATTAGCTGGCAACATCAGTAACCCATCGGCTCGGGCAATAGCTGCATAGGCTGCGGTAGCCGAAGTACCAAAGCCATTTATTAGGCTAGTTTGTATCATAAAGCCAAGGCTAGCAATGGTTTGCTGTAAGCCTGCGGGTGTGCCTGTTTTTATAAAAAGCCAAATCATGACTTTATCTAATTTTAATTTACCCACCTTAAAGGTAATGGCACTGTGCTGGCTTGAGTGTAAATGTATCATAATACCAATAAGAGCGGTTGCTTGAGCAATTATGGAGGCATAGGCCACGCCAGCAATGCCCCAATGAAACATCTTTACAAAAACGATGTCTAAAATGATATTAATCAACGATGAGATTAAGAGTAATGTGAAGGGTGTCACGGTGTCGCCGGAGCTTTGTAAAATGCTACGAGAGGTGTCATAAAGAGCAAAAAGCACAATTCCTCCCATAAAAATGCGTGTATAAATAATGGCTTCAGGTAACACATCGGCGGGGGTTTGTAATAACTCCAGAATGGGTTTAGCCATAAAAATGCCGAAAATGCCTACCGTTAAACCACTTATAAATGAGACAAACATGCTGGCATCCACAGCTTTTTTCACATCATCCATTCGATCTGCCCCAAAGTATTGAGACACGATGGTGTTGACCGCCATACCCATACCAAAGAAAAAGGAGATGGCAAACCAGATGATCATACCAGATCCGCCCACAGCGGCTAGGGCGGTAACCCCTAAAAAACGTCCTACCACAATGGTATCAACCACTGTGTAAAACATAGAAAAAAATGATCCTAAAATAAGCGGTATGGCATATTTAATCATGCTGCTTAAAATAGGTCCTGAGGTGAGTTTGGTGTTGCTCTTTAGTCTTTTACGAAAAGCAAATGCCAACACATAGGCAAGAACAAGAAAGAGAAAAGCTACAATATTATCTAAAATGAGGGCGAGCATCTCTGGGAGAGTGTCCTCAATGAATGAGCTAGGCATATATAAAATCCTTCAGACAACGTTAAGTCTGTTGTTGGGCAAAAAATTGCTCAAAGAGGTCTCTTAACTCTTGAGATGATTGAACAAGCACGGCAGACCTTCTAAACTCCGCAGTACCTGAATAGCCTTTAGCGTACGAAGAGATCTGTTTTTTCATTTCGTTTAGGGCATAGCGTTCAGTGTAGAGACTTGCACATAAATTGTAGTGTGTTAAGGCTACCTGCATTCGTTCTGTTAGAGATGTCGGTGTGTAATCACCCTTACTTAAGAACTCTTTGGTTTGCTTGAAAATAAAGGGATTGCCCATGGCTCCTCTTGCCATCATGGCACCATCGACCCCAGTCTCTTCAAACATTTCTTTAATGCTTTCAGGTGAACTTAAATCACCCGAACCACATACCGTAGCTTCTGGAAAGGTTTTTTTCAGATTAGACAGCAAAGACCAATCTGCCTTACCTGTGTAGCCTTGGGTGCGTGTGCGTGGGTGCATACCCATCATGTTCACCCCAGCCTTGAGAGCTAACTCGGCGATTTCTAAATAATTTAGCTCCTCAGAGCTCCAACCACTGCGAAATTTTACGGTAACCGCACTTGTAGCTGGTGTGTGATCCCGCATAAACTTAAGCATATGGTACAGTTCTTCAGGCACTCGCATTAAAGCTGATCCTCCCCCAGACTTATTTACTTTAGTGGCAGGGCACCCTACGTTCAAATCGATAATTTGTGGATTCATCGCTAACACCTTGGGAAAAGCTTTTTCTATAGCCTCTAGGTTACCTGCAAATATTTGAATGGCTAAAATCTTTTCCTCAGGGTAGGGTTCCATTATTTCTATGGTACGGGGAGCATCACTTCGCCAGAGAGCTTCGGCACTCGCCATTTCGGTAAAGGCAAAGCTGGCTTCTTGCTCTGCACAGATTTTTCTAAAAGCCTTATCGGTATATCCTGCCATCGGTGCTAAATAAAGATTACCCGATGCGGTGATTGGTCCTATTTCTAGTGGTTTGTATAATGACATAGCCTCCTATTATAGAGAGAGGTTAAACAAGTGACAAGCATTTTTAAAGAGAATTTCGGCAATTATTTCATCAGGTTGCCCACGCAAGGCCGCCAAATACTCCACAGTAGCATGAATATAATGAGGCTGTGTGCGTTTGTCTCGATAGATCGCGGGCTTCATAAAAGGAGATTCGCTTTCTACGAGCATACGTTCAATAGGAATTCGTACGGCGACTTCGTGTAATTCCCTAGATGTTTTCCATGTTAAATTACCTGCAAAAGAGAGATAAAGATTATCAAATAGTTGTGTGGCTCTGTAGGCCAGGGCATAGTCACTGCTAAAGCAGTGTGACACGCCTCCGCAACGTGGCATGTGTGATTGTAAAATATCTAATAAATCCTCATCACCATCACGATTATGGATAATAATCGGAAGATTATACTTATCTGCTAAGGTTAGTTGCTTAATCAACAGTTCAATTTGGGCTGCACGACTTCCTGTTTTTTTTAGATAATCTAGACCTGTTTCACCGATAGCGATCACTTTAGGCAGTTTTAATCGGTTGACTAGGGTTTCTTCCCACCCACTTTCTTGGTGTTCCACTTCAGTAGGAGACATACCCACCGCAAAATAGACGCTTTTATTGTGAACCAATTGTTTATAAATAGCATCGAACGCTGAAATATTGTTGCACACACTCATTATTGCCTCAACTCCATGGTGTTGAGCTTTTTTAATAATAATAAGTCTTTCAATCTCATCACAAGCCATTAGCCCAATATGGGCATGAGTGTCAAAAAAACGCATAATTTTTGTTCCTTGTAGAGCGTAAACCATCGATTATTAACGAGTTGTCTTATTTCTACTATTGGTTTCTTACCTATAGTGCAAGTGTATCACATATCAGTTTTTATGAGGTAACATCTATTTTAATAGATTCTTTAAACAGAATCAAGGCTTAATGGTAATTGGTTTTTAAAATAACGATGGTGGCACCGCCTTGCCCATCATGAAACCCAGCTCCAGTGGTTTTTAGTACTAGCGGATGTCGATCTAGGGTCGATTGCAAATGATGCTTTAGCACGGCTGTGCCAGTTTTTGAGTGTTTCCCTTTACCATGAATAACACGCACACAGCGCACGCGCTCATGGTAACAGCGGTTTAAAAAAATTTCGACAGCATATTCGGCTTCTTTTAGTGTGTCTCCGTGTAAATCCAGTTCACGCTCCACCCTTAAATTGTTGCGAGGCTGGTTACGGGCAATATTCAAATCTACAGCCTCTTTTTTTGGCTCAATAGGGTAAAGATCAATCATAGAGGCAAAGTCTACCTTGGATGTTTTGGACACAGCCACAGAGACCAATTTGTTTGGCTTTTTTTGTGGGGGCGTGGGCCTTTCCTTTACAGATGGTGTTCGCTGTCCGTCGGGCGGATAACGATCTAGTAAAGCATTCATATCTAATGGTAATAAAGGGATTTTGTTTTTCATAGACTACTCTACAATGTACAGAAAATCACTTTCTAGCCAGCCTTCTGATCCTTCTTTAGAGCTGATAAATAGATAATCGCGCCAACGTTCCTTAATAAAAAAGACTGTTCCCTCAGGAATCGGAGCCGTTTTCCCTGCAATAGGGTCTGGAATACGTGAGAGCTCCGTCTCTGTTTTTGTGATGGCGATGGCAACTGTGGGCCGTAGTTGATAGAGCCAGCCTCCTATGGTAAGGAGACAAAAAAGTACCGCAAAACCACCTAGTAGGTGATATAAGCGTCTCTGTTTACCAAACATAAAAATGCAGGCGGAGCATACCCATGCCCCGATGAACCATATTACTTGGAGCAGACGTAAGGGGCTAGGTTTGTTATAGTAGGAGTTTTCGGTAAGAAGATAAATCGCCTTAATGTAACGGTCATTGAAAGGATCGAGCTGGCGAGCTCGGTGCAGATGATAAATAGCTTCGCCTACATTACCTATTCGCTGGCTTGCGGCAGCCTGATTGTAGGCTAAAATTGCACTAAAGTGCGGAAACTCTCGCTCACTTTGGGTGAATAACTCTTTTGCCTGCTCCCATTGTTGATCTTCTATAGCAGCATAGGCCTCATGAATAAGAGGTGCATCAAGATGATTAGGATAGAAGAGCATAAGCAATGGTAAGAAAATATTGAAAAAAGAGAGCGATTTTGTTTGCTGTGATCGATGATACCAAAGGGCAAAAGCTAGTACCAAAAAGAGGGGTGAAAAAATGAGCATCTGCCTAAGTATGGAAGAGTTTGGTGAAAAGCGCAACTCTTCCTGCTCAATGAACGGAAGGTAAATAATTGATTGAGGTAAAGCTTCCACATAAAGCAGGTGGCTACTCGTTGGAATAAGCACAGCTTGTTCAAGGAAGGGATTCCAGCTGTTGATGGCTGGCAAAGTGATTCGAAAGCGCCCCTCATGAGGGGCGTTCAATTTAAAAACCAGCTCCACAATGCCTTCATAACCGCGACTGGTGGCAATAATATTCCGACGTTCCTGCCGATTGACAACTTCAAGTAATCCAAACATCGGCTCTGGTATGTTAAATGTATTAAAATTACCCACTCCTTCCAATCTAATGGTTAAATTAACACTGTCTTTTGCCTGAATGTTGTTTTCATCCAAGTGGCTTGAAAGTTTGAAGCGCCCTACGGGAAAATCCCCGTTCCCATATGGGTTGCTTTTGACGATGATCTCACTGGTTTGGCTTTTAAATTTTTTATCACCTATGCTAACGGACACAGAGGGTAGCCGTATAACCCCAGCTTGTTCGGGTGTTATCATCCAACTTGCTACGGGAATATTATACAATGAGTCATCATCTAATAATTGAGATGATATCGAACGCGTGATACGCACATTTTCTACCAAAGCACCATTTATCCGTGGATATTCTTCGAGTCGTGGCAACACCTCTTCAGTCATGAACATCATATTGAGTTCCAGTAAAAACGATTGCCCAACATACACTTGATCTAGCTGATAGCTCCACATCAATTCCGGTGATAAATCGGAACGATGTTGCACCATTTCTTGTACCTGCACCGCCAAATTTTGGCTTTGACTGATTTCGTTACCATTTTCTAATTGAAAGGGAGGCATCTCCCATGTGCCCACTTGCGTTGCTTTTAGTACATAGCTATAAGCAACCTGAGAAATAGTGTTGGTGTCTGGATTAGCACTTACTATTCGCACTCGAGGACCTTCTACCACGCTCAAGCCGACTGGCGGAAAAACACCCAAGGGTGTGAAAACCGACCGAGCGTTAAAGCGGAGGGGAAAAACTATTGTAAAGTTAAATTGTGAACCTAAATTGATGTATGGTGAGTCTAGTAACACGGTAGCATCACTCGCCCGAATCAGTTCACTAGATGACTCTGCCAACCCTGTATTTTGAGCCAATAAAGGGAACGCTATGAGCCAAAAGCATAAGCCAATTAACGATCTTTTTCGTCTATCCATGCTCTCTCTTCCTTTTGTACACCAATAAATATAGCTTTTCTACGTTTGAGATAATCTAATACACGCCCGGTGGCATCATCAATCGACTTTTCATTAGCAACTGATGATTGATTGTCTCGCATTTCCTGTCGACTAATTTGTGATACTTCAATATTTGCTTTGGCAAGAAAATTTTGAGGATTTAATAAAAGAGCTTCACGATAGGATGCAATGGCCTCATCATACTGACCAAGCTGCTGAAAAATAACCCCTCGGTTGTAAAAAGAACGACTGCGCAAGCCTAAGTTTTGGCTTTCCATTGAGTAGTCCCACATCTGTAAAGCAGGGTACGCTTCACCCAAAGCACTGTAAACTGCTCCTAAGTTATAATAGATAGTTTCTTCTTGGTATTCATAGCGTAGGGCGGCAATATATTGAGCTACAGCTTCATGATACCGCCCCTGTTCATAGCGGTAATTGCCCATCGCCACATGAAACATTGGTTTTGTTTGTCCACATCCTGTTAAAAAGAGAAGGAGAACTAGAGTGAGCGATGCGCGCCAAACAGTGTGTTCCATGATAGACTCCTTATAATTTGCCAAGAAAGTAACAATAATAATCCTAAAAAAATAAATAGAGAAAAAAGTGACCGAGGTCGTTTCTCAAGACGGTATTCCGAGGTTTCAAACTGTTTTAGCACGCTAATGAGCTGATGGCTAATATTAGTTGTATCAGCACTAAAATAGAGACCTCCTGTTACCTGTGCGATGGTTTGTAAAGGTCCTTCTTCTCGCGTGCTTATGAGAGGTGCACCGTGCTTGGTGTAGCGTAACTCGCCTGCCTCAGTGCGGAGGTGAGCACCTTCAGGTGTGCCTACGCCTACTGTAAAGATGGTAACATTTTCATGAAAGGCTTGACGTAAGCTAGCACGAACATCCCCTGTTAAAACTTCACCATCTGAGATAAGAATAGCTACTTTCTTTCGATCGCTATCAGCCGAGAAGAGAGCGATACTCTGTTGAATGGCGTCAGCCATGTTCGTCCCCGGCTCAGAGAGCCATGAACTTTTGACACCTTGGATAAATTGATCCACCAACCCAGTGTCTGCAGTAAGCGGAATGGCGGTGAGAGCCGCCCCTTTGAATACAACCACCCCAAAATTTAATCCTTCTAGCCCAAATAGCACTTCTTGCAAAATATTTTTAGCTACATCCAGTCGTGTTGGCTCTACATCATCGGCCAGCATGCTATAGGATATATCCATGATGATGGCGATATCTAAGCCACTAGAGCTGTGTCGTGTTGTCGTTTGCCCTGAGTGAATATCAGCCTGTGCAAGAACTAAACAAGTAAACGCCCCGCTTAAAGCCAAACTCTTACTGAGATGTCTTGCCAAAAACCATGGGTGCTGACTGGGGTCGCCACTGAGTGCTAAATATGTACGCCACCCAACTTTATATCGATAGAGAGAGAGGATAACTAGGGGAATTAAGAATAAAAGAACCCATAAGGCACGTGGATTTAGCATAGCTAAAACACCTCCTTTAGCAGAATGAAGCGAATAAAACCAAAGGTAAAAAAGCAATAAATAGCCCAGTTTAAAAGATCAAAACGTGATGAACGTACGGTAACATTCAATTTGATCCGACTTTCTTTAACATCACGGCTATCAATAATATGAAAAAGATTATCAAACACCAGTTCCGTGTCGGCTTTTAGAAATTCGCCATTTGTTTTTTGTGCAATGTTTGTTAGTAAGACTTCATTGTATGACTCACTGACTGTTCCGGAGAGTGTCACCCCTGTAACTGGGTGCTGAATGCTTATTTTATGGGTTTGATTACTACCAATGCCGACAACAAAGACAGGAATATCCAGGTTTTGCAGCAATTCGATTGCGTTGTCTGGATGAAATTCATTACTATTATCATCGCCATCAGTGATCAAAATTATACTTTTACGAGGAGCAGCGGAGTCATGTAAGTGCATAGCTGCCAAGGCTAATCCCATCCCGATGTTTGTCCCATCACCCAACTCTAGCAATTGCACACGTTCTAAAGTGTCGATAAAAAATGGATAATTAGTGGAAAGGGGAATACGAATAGCTGCCTCTTTGCCAAATGTAACCAGTCCTACAGGGTTATTGTCTCGGTTTTGTATAAATCGGCTAATCGCACGGCGTGCGATGGTGAATCGGGCATCGTTATTAAAATCGCGTGCCGCCATAGATGGCGAGACATCGAGTACTATCATCACCGCAGTGCCCTGATTAAGGTAGATATTTTCGCGCTGAGCTATTCCAGGATTGGCTAATGCCAAAATAAGTAACAAGGCTGTTGCCCAGAAAAAGAAATAACTGATGCCTGAGAGAAAGCGCCAAAAGGGTGAGCCAATGGTGTAGCCCTTTTGCTGCCACAGTTTAAAACTCAATAATACTCGTCCCCCCCTTTGTACCCTAAAATGTGTGAGATAGGCGATAAAAGGAAGAATAATGAGAAGTAGGAGCCAAAGAGGACTATCAAGTAGGGGCATTATCACCACCCTGTTTTAATAATAACTTAGCAATGTGGCTTAAAATAGCCATGTCGCGCTCGCGCTCTTGTGGTTCGGCTAAGCGTCCTCCAAAGCGGATTGAGTCGCTACGCAAGAAGCAGTCGATAATTTGTACTGTGTAATCCTCGTTCAAGCACTCGCTAACCAAGTGTTTAAGCTCACTTGATGTGGTGGATGTGAAAGCCCTTACCCCCGTCATCGTTGCTAGATAATTACGAAAAAGATGAAGTAACTGAGTATAATACATCTGATCAGTTAGCACCTGCCCTGTTTTTTGCAGCTTGAATATTTCCTTTATGAACAACCGATAAGGCGAATAGCGACGACGCTCTGCCTCCTTCTTTAGGTAGCGTATGTACTGATAGCCAAAATAGAGACCCGGAGGCACTAAAAAGATGAGTAACACAAAGGAAATAAGAAGTAGTGGGGTATTCTCTAGGAGTTGTGGCCTATAGGGAGCTAAAGTTCCGGTAAATCCCTCATCCAATAGCGAGCTAACATGAATGGGAATTCCTTGTACTTGTATTGAGCCTATTTGCAGATCTAATGATTGTGAACCCAGTACAAAAGATCTAAATTTAACACTTACTAAAACAGTTTTATCGTCTCGTGTTAGTATAATATTATCAATCACCAGTTTTTCACTGCGTGGATAGGCTTCTATGGTTAGTTCGTCGTTTACGGATACAGTGAGATTAAAACGTAATAACACTTCGTCTCCCACATAAAAACGGGAAGGAATAAAACGTAAATCTTGGGGTTGTTGAACCACTTGAGCAGAGAGCATACTCAGAATATGAAGCCAGATTATGTATCCGAAGAGACACCGAAACATGTTTAATGACCCCCACGTCTACGGAAAAAAGCTAAAAGTTTTTTCTGTGCATCATCATTGGTATTGATAATGAGAGTGTCAACGCCACGTTTACCACAGTTTTTACGCCATGTTGCACGGGTTGACTCCCAAAAGCCTGCATATTCATGCTTGAAATGCTTGCCAATAGGCATAAAAGAGAGCGATTCTCCTTCCTCCGGATCTACTAACGACAAATAGCCTTTAGCTGGTAAAAAATTGTCGCTGTCGCTTTCTATACGAATAGCAACCACGTCATGTCGTCGTGCGAGCATTGATAGCTCGCGCCAGTAATTTTCCGCCTTAAAATCACTAATAATCACACAAATTCCACGGCGCTTCATTACTTCACCCACCGTTCGCAAGGCATAGGCAATGTCTGACCCTAGCATTTGCGGCTTAATACTTAATATGTTTTTAATTTGACTTAAAATATGTCGATTGCCACGCTTGGCAGGCGACTGGTACTCAATCATTTCGCTAAAGGCAAGACAACCCACTCGATCACCATTACTAATGGCCGCAAAACTCAGCAAGGAAAAAATCTCTTCTGCCATACGACTCTTAGCTGTGCTAAATTCACCATACATACTCGCTGAAACATCCAACACTAGGGTGAGAATAAGTTCACGTTCTTCCTTAAAGACTTTACAATAGGGGGCGTTGAGGCGACCAGTAACGTGCCAATCGATAAAACGAACATCATCACCGGCTACATAAGGGCGTGTTTCATAAAACTCAAGTCCAGGCCCTTTAAAAAGGCTTGAATAGTCACCTGAAAAAAAGGTGTCTACCAATTTTTCACTTTGAATCTTTAATCTTTTTAAACGTGTATTAATATCCATAACTCGGTGTGTTAAGGAACCGCTACGACAGCTAAAATTTCAGAAATCACATCATCAGCACTCAATTCTTCCGCCTCGGCATCATAGCTAAGAATAATACGATGGCGCATTACCTCATAGGCACTTTCTTTCACATCTTCAGGCAGTACAAAATCACGCCCCGCAAACAGTGCCCTAGCTTTGGCGACTCTATAAAGTGCTAATGTGGCTCGAGGACTAGCTCCATATTCAATATGCTTGGTAAAATGCAGGCTTTCGGCAGTACTACGAGAGGCCACAATTAAACTTACTATGTACTTCTCAATTGACTCATCGACTCGAATAAGGTTACATGCTTCTCGTAGTGCAATAACATCACTCCGCATTAGAATTTTTTGGGTGGGTAAACCACGATCCACACCCATTCTTTGTAAAATTGTCAGCTCTTCTTGAGGCGTGGGGTATTGAATTTGCACCTTCACTAAAAAACGATCCAGCTGTGCCTCTGGTAGACGGTAAGCCCCTTCCTGTTCAATTGGATTCTGTGTGGCTAGGACAAAAAATGGATCAGGTAACTTATGAGTTTCATCACCAAGTGTAACTTGCCGTTCGGCCATAGCCTCTAATAAAGCACTTTGTACCTTCGCCGGGGCTCGGTTAATCTCATCTGCCAAAATAAGATTCGCGAAAATAGGTCCCTTTTTGGTGGTGAACCCCCCCGTTGATTGATTATAGACCATTGTTCCCACAATGTCGGCTGGCAGCAGATCTGGCGTAAATTGAATTCTTTTAAAATCCAGTCCTGACACCTCACACAAAGTGTTTACCGCAAGGGTTTTAGCCAATCCGGGGGCACCTTCCACCAAAACATGTCCCCCAGTCACCAATCCGGTCAACAAACCACTCACAAGGGTTTGTTGACCAACAAGGCGTTTGCCGATTTCTTGCCGTAAATCTTGAATGATATTACTAGCCTCAACTAGTTTATTATTAACCGTATTATCCATTAAGCCCATTTATCCTCAATAATACCACGTTCTACTAAATCAAAATAAGAAAAAGCATAAATATCAGTATTTCTTCCCCGTAAGGCAAATACTTGCATTTCACTTTGTGGTACATTCAAGCCTGCCCGTTCGGCTGTACTTTGGCTTACTAGCAAGCCCCCGACAGGTGCTTCATGCTCCAGTCGACTTGCAGTGTTTACGGTATCACCAATCAGGGTGTTGTCATATCTTTTATTTCCACCTACGTTTCCACGAATAACAGGCCCAGTATGAATAGAGATGCGAAACATAACTGGTACTTCACCGTTAGCGACGCGCACATTACTAGCCTCTACTAACTCTCGTTGCAACTTAGAAATAGCTTTTATCGCATCGGTTGGTGATTTAAAGACAGCAAAAAAGGCATCACCAATAAATTTATCGATGTCTCCACCATTTTCGTATACGTTACGGGTTACAATTTCATATGCCACATTCAAAAAAGCAATAACCTCCCGAGGCGACATGGTTTGAGAGATGGTCGTAAATCCTTTGACATCCCCAAAGGCACAGGTGAGCTCTAAAGATTCTTCTTTAATCTCCATCTTTTGCTGTTCAGCACAGTCTAAGGCCACTTCCCATATTGTGCGTGGCACATACTGTTTGATGAGATCAAGCAATATAAAATCTAATAACGCTTTCTCTTGTAATTCACTACTGTGCATGATTTTTAATTGGAAAAGAGCGGAGGTGGAAATAAGTGGGCGAGAACGTACTTGTAAATGGCCTCTTTCCACTTCATCGTAAGTCAGTACAGCGTCTGCACCGGCTCGATAAAGTTGCTTAAAATAATAGCGATTGTGCTCTTTAGCCAGTAAAAGAACTGGGATATGACGGTACATTTCTTCTGTTTTAAGCATTTGAATATTTTCTGCACCACCCTCTAAGGTCGCACTAGCTATGATGAGCATTGGTAATGTTTCAAAGAAGATGGAGTAGGCCTCATCAATGTTTCGGGCGTATGCAATGGCACACTCACTAAAACCCTCATTCAACCCCAAGGTTATAAGATCTCCTTCACATTCAGGGAAATCACGATCATCGATTATTAATATTATTCCACGCATGAAAACATGATACCTTAAAAAAACAAATTATGCAATAAAGATCTTTCTATTTATCCTGCTGTCTTGAGATAGAAAGGAGCTTTCCTTTAAAGAAAACTCCTTGTAAACAACAGCTAAAATAAGGCTTAGCGCGGAATCGCAAAAATCTGATCTGGGAAAATAAGATCTGGATTGTTTGGATCTCGAAATCGACTTTTGTTAGCCATATAAATGCGTGGCCAAGCGAAATTATCATTGTAAATTTGTGGTCTTCCTGCAATTCGCCATAGCGAATCTCCAGGTACAACAGTGTAGCGATCCACGCTGTTGTCACCACCAAATAGTTCATCTAATAGCTCTAGAGCACGTGTACTCTCCTCTATACTGCCTTCATAGTCAAGTAGCCGAAATTTGGTTTTGGCTGTTTCAATCAACGCCAAAATCTCCGCAAATTTGTCCGGATCTTTGGTGTGTAACCCTCGCTGACGTGCATCACGAGCCCGTGCTTCCGCCAAGAGGATTGCATTATTACTACGATATTTGTCCAGCTCAATAATGCCCTCACGAGCATAGTTATACGCCGCCTCATAATCGCCATTAGTCAAAGCCTCTTGAGAAAGTCTACGCAACTCCATACTTCGCTGGAAGTATTGATTGCTTTCCAAATCTTGTGCTGAGAGGGAAGCAACTGTCATCACAAAAAACACCCATAAATATAGGAGCTTATTTCTTTTCATAACTTAGTTCCCCCCCCTTCCATACTGAGCTCTTATTTCTTCTTGTTGTCGAATCAACTCGGCAAGTTCCGCCTCAGCTCGAGCTTTCGCTACCCCATCATCATCAGTTTTAGGGGCACTACCACAGGCTCCTAATCCTAAAATAAATCCAACTAAAGCTAACCATAATATACGTCGCTTCATAGCTTTCTCCTTGTTGAAAAAAAGATAATTAAAAAACAAGCTAGTGGGTGAGTTTATTTCTTTTCATAAACTCACCCATTTTTTGCTTACAAGTCGATCATGCTCAAATTGAGTCGACCCATTCGGTCAACTTCCACGAGCTTAACTTGAACAATTTGCCCTTCTTTCAAAATATCTTCCACTTTGTCCACACGTTGTGCACTGAGTTTAGATATGTGGCATAAACCCTCTTTCCCCGGAAGAATCTCAATAAAGGCACCAAAGTCCATTATGCGCTTCACTGTGCCAGTGTAAAGCGTTCCAGGTTCTGGGTCGGAAATCATCCCCAAAATACTGTCACGAGCTACAGCTGATTGAGCTTTGTTGCGTGCTGATATAGTAACAGTTCCATTATCTTCAATATTAATTTTAGCACCACTGTTTTCAGCAATAGCTTTAATGTTTTTACCACCAGGACCAATCAAGGCTCCAATTTTGTCCACATCAATCTTAATTGTCTCGATGCATGGGGCAAACTCACTTAAGCCTTGAGGCTCCGTGATGCATTTATCCATAATATTAAGAATATGAATACGTCCATCATGGGCTTGTTCTAAAGCCTGGCGCATAATTTCTACAGTGATTCCTGAACACTTGATGTCCATCTGAAAGGCGGTTATTCCCTTATGACTACCAGCTACTTTAAAGTCCATATCACCCAAGTGATCTTCCTCACCAAGGATGTCACTCAACACGGCAAAATTATCGCCCTCTTTGATCAGTCCCATAGCAATTCCAGCTACAGAGGCTTTGATAGGTACACCTGCGTGAAGTAAAGCCATTGTTCCTGAACAAATTGTGGCTTGACTACTAGACCCGTTAGACTCTAAAATTTCCGACACCACGCGAACAGTGTAGGGGAATTTATCTTTGGCAGGTAAGATAGGCTCTAACGCTCGTTGGGCCAAGTGTCCATGCCCAATTTCACGCCGACCAGTGGATAAACGACCTGTTTCACCCACACTGAAAGGAGGAAAGTTATAGTGCAACATGAAGCTTGATCGACTGTCGCCATCAATGTTATCCATAATTTGCTCGTCAAAGGCACTACCTAATGTTGCTATACCCAAGCTTTGAGTTTCACCACGGGTGAACAAAGCTGAACCATGAGGACGGGGTAACAAGCCCACTTCACAGGTAATATCACGAATTTGAGAGGTGGCTCGTCCATCAGTACGCACGCCGTTGTTGATAATGCTGTTACGCACCACGTCACGCTCACCTTCTTCAAGTAACCATTTAATCTCTTCAATAATCGCAACGTCAGTGCCATCAGGAGCAAACTGAGCCATCACCTCGGTGTGAATCTGATTAATCGCATCTTGGCGCTGCATTTTTCCTTTAACAAAACAAGCTGTAGCAAAACCCTTTTTGGCAAGAGCCAAAATAGCGGATCGGTCGGTCAAAATAGGTTTTGCAGGTGGTAATGGTAACTTTGCTTTTCCAGCTTGTAGCGTAAAAATAACCAAAAACTCCATAAGTTCTTTTAAAAAGATTTCTGCCTTGGCGATAGCCCCTAACATTATCTCTTCACTAACTTCGTTGGCTCCACCTTCCACCATACAAATACCTTCATGCGATGCACCAACTACAATGTCCATCGTTGACTTAGCAAGTTGTTCAAAGGTTGGGTTAATGATATATTCTTCGCCCATATACGCAATACGCACAGCCGCTAGAGGACCATTAAATGGAATATCAGAAATCATAACGGCCGCAAAGGCAGCAATCATACCAATAATGTCTGGGGTGTGTATTTGGTCCGCCGACACCACAGTAGGGATAACTTGGATCTCACGTCCAAATTCTTTATAAAAAAGAGGACGCATCGGGCGATCAATTAGACGACTCACCAAGATTTCTTTATCTTTAGGGCGGGCTTCACGCTTTAAAAACCCACCTGGAATTTTACCAGCAGCATAATATTTCTCATTGTATTCAACACTGACAGGCACATAATCCATCGGTTCGCCTGCTTCACTGGAGCAACAAGCTGTTGCTAACACTGAAACACCAGCGTATTGGGCAAAAACAGCACCATTGGCTTGACGAGCCATTTTACCTGTTTCTAAAATAAGATCATGCTCACCAATTCTAAATCTACTACTTTCCATTGCTATATCCTCTTTCTTGCATAAAACTAGACCTTTTTCTACATCAAAAAAATCTATCAAAGCATCTACTGGCCGTCTGTCAGTAGATATTAAAAAAGGCACGCTACTACGTTAAGCAAGCGTGCCTTTTTGGTTAAAGTTCTAACTTAGTCAAGAGAGCCTCAGCAGCTTCTTTGTCTAATTTTCTATAGGTTTGAATCAACCCATGGCGTGTTTTTTTGAGTTTCATCAATTGATGGGTGGCGGTGCGGTTATCTTTTTCCTTCAAAAGCTTAATGCGCTCGCTAATGCCTGCAATCTGCACAGCCAAGCCTCCGTCTAAATGATTTTTTTGAGCCTTACCACTGCCATAGGTGGTAGCCATATGTTCTTTTTGTTCACGTGTTAATGTCATATCAATCGTTTTCCTTCACAGTTTTTTTAGAGTGTCAGCGCTAAGCACTAATCTTTATTTGCGGATTCCTAGATCGGTAATCAACACCCGATAGGCTTCCAGATCATTCTTCTTGAGATAACTGAGTAATGACCGACGCTGACCTACCAACTTTAAGAGACCACGGCGACCAGCATGATCTTTGGTGTGAATTTTAAAATGCTCGGTAAGTTCCTTAATACGCACGGTAAGTAACGCAATCTGCACGCGTGTGCTACCGGTGTCCGAAGCATCACGACCATATTTTTGAATAATTTCGGCTTTCTGCGTTTTTTCTAACGGCATTCCTTTCTCTCCTTCGCGGTTCACTTGCTTAAAGTGCAACCTTCAGAACAGTGTTCTGACCCTTTTTGGGATTTTGTTGTTTTTGTTCCGCTCAAACTCATACTGTCTTGCGAAGCTAATAAGACAGCCGTAGCTTAAGTGTAGTTAAATATTGCTTGATCCAACGGATCTTTACTCACAAGTTTATAGGGGTTTTCTATCACCACCTTTTTTCCACTGGTCAAAACATACTCTCCAACTGGCGGCAACACTTGTTCACTTGTCTGTAAGTTATAAACATAGTATGCATCATATTTTTGCCTAGACAAAAATCGCAAGTCTAAAGCATATGGTCTTCCTGTCGCCAACATAACAGCGACAAAATCGCCTTGCGTAATGGCACTGCACAGATAAGAAGACGACCACTTCTCACCATAACTATCGGTTACAAAAGAGTACACCTCTACCTTTATTTCATGGACTGCAGCCATTCTTTTCAGATCTAGAGCATTTTTACGGTCACTTCCAAAGGTGAAATCTTCACCTACCACTAACGTATCAAGAGTGAGGCGCTTTGTGAGTTCTGACAAAAAAGTCTCTGATTTCATTTTAGCAAATTTGGGCGAAAAGTCAAGACATAAAGCACCATTAACACCCAGTCTGGCTAAAATATCTAGCCTTTGCTTCTCACTGCGTAACATCTTTGGTGAATTTTTCAGCATGGAGGGGACACGTCTAAAATACAACACCCACAATGGGCGAGTGGGACGTGTTTTTAATAGTTTTTGGTGCCCCCAGTGAATAGCGTCAAATGTGCCAAGTGCTAAATCTACCACATCATGTAAACAACAGGCATCATCCCACTCATACACATCCATTAGGCACTAGCTACCACAAAGCCATAACCCCATTTGCCATTATCGCACACCACGCTGGCAAGCAGTAACTGTTCCTCATTAAACAACAAATACGTTGCATCCTCGCGCCATTTTACATTAGTTAGCCAGTTGCGTTGAAAGGGCTTGCCGTGACGTACTGCCCCAGCAATCTCTTCGCTCACGGCAAGCCGCACCACGCCATCTAGGGTCGCCACAGCTTCGTACGGAGCAATGAGATGCTTGTGGCGGTTAAAATTTTCGCTGGCTACCGCGGCCTCTAGTGTGTAGAGCCATGCTGCCCCATGCGGGGTATACCGCCCAATGGCGCTGCGGTTGAGGGTGCTTAAAAACGCACAGCTGCCAGCGGCTTCTGCCAAGTCGCGAGCAAAGGACCGCACATAAAAGCCACTGCCACAGGTTAGGGTGATGTTCAATGTTTGCACGGCACTCGCATCACCGGTGAAGTCGCCCAGTTTCACTTCATACAGCTGCACAGGGCGTTTTACCATAGTTACAGTCTCACCAGAACGCACCCGTTCATAGGCTCGTTTGCCATCAATATGAATAGCTGAGTAGCTGGGGGGTGCTTGGTTGTAGCCCCCCACGAATTGACGCAGAGCTGCCTTAATAGAGGCGAGGGTAGGTAACGGTCCGTGGCTTTCTACCTCGCCTTCAGGGTCTAGGGTGGTGGTTTGCGTGCCAAAGGTTATCTCAGCATGGTATATTTTATCCAAATGGGTAAAGTAGGGGTTCAGTTTGGTCATAGACCCCACCAGTACCACACACAGCCCTGTGGCAAACTGATCTAGCGTGCCACTATGCCCTAGTTTTTGTCCTTTAAAGTGTTGTTTTAGGGGGTTAAGAGCTTTAAAGCTGGTTACGCCAGCCGGTTTATTTAGCAAAATGATGCCGTGTGAGCCGAGCTGCTTGGGGGGGTTACTCATCGTCGGTCTCCGTGGGGGCAGGGTCGTCTTCACCATCAAGAGGGAACACGGTGTTCACATCAATAGGGGCAATGCCTGCCTCTCGGTTAGCCTGCATAATGCGTTGGGCTAAATAAAACTCTTCTTTTAGGCTTTCATCTAAAAAGAAAATGGGTTTTGGGGTATTGCGGGTCTGCATGGCTTCGCCCAACCCTCGGCGAATGATGCCTGAGGCACTATTCAACCCATCGCAGGTTTTTTGCAACTCTTTTTTGGGGCGGTAGCCGGAAATGTACACTTTTACCAAGCTCACATCTTTTGCCAGCTGCACACGGGTAATGCTGATGTCTGGCTGCACCCGTGGGTCTTTAATAGCCCCTTTGTGAATCATCAGCATGATGTGCTGCGTGATGGCACTTTCTAGTTTTTGTAAACGAACACTATTCATATTATCTGTAAATTTACTCTATTTTGCTAATAATGCCTAGGGGGTGTAAGGCACGCCTTTCTCTTGTCAAATTGAGAATGATGGGCTATTCTTGTTTTTTAGTAAGACGGAGAGAGAAATGGGTGAGGATGCCTCAAAAGGTGATTTGTTAATTTATAAAACCAGTGATGACAGCGTAAAGGTGGATGTGGTGGTGCAAGACGAAAGCGTATGGCTTTCACAAAAAAACTTAGCCACCCTTTTTGCCACCGATAAAACAGTAGTATCAAAACACATAAAGAATATATTGACGGAAGGGGAGCTGGAAGAAAAACGAACTGTTGCAAAAATAGCAACAGTTCAACAGGAAGGCGAACGGCAAGTCTCTCGCTCCATCAGCTACTACAGCCTTGAGATGATCATCGCTCTTGGCTACCGCATCAATTCGCCTCGTGCGGTGCAGTTTAGGCAATGGGCCACGACTATTTTAAAAAATTATCTCATAAAGGGCTATGCCCTAGATAAGGAAAAACTGAAAAATTTAGGCACCACCACCTACTTTGATGAGTTACTCGCTGAGATACGAGAGATCCGTTCTTCGGAAAAGCTGTTCTATTTAGCTGTTTTGCGTATTTATGCTACGAGTATCGACTATGATAAAACGGCACAAGAGTCGGTAGAGTTTTTTAAAATAGTACAAAACAAAATGCACTGGGCAGCCCACCACCATACCGCGGTGGAGATTATCTACGAACGAGCCAACGCTCAAAGCCCCCACATGGGGCTTACCTCATTTAAAGGCGAAAAAATGACCAAGCAAGACATTAGTGTGGCAAAAAATTACTTAAGCCCTGAAGAGCTGCAGCTATTGAACCGGTTGGTTACGATGTATTTGGATTTTGCGGAGTTTCAAGCCATGAAGCAAATTAAAATGACCATGAAAGATTGGATAACCAAGCTAGATGACTTTATCACCATGACAGGCTCGGATCTTTTACGCCATGCTGGACGCATGAGCAAACAGAGTGCCGACCAAAAAGCCCAGCAAGAGTATATTAAATATCAAGAAAGGCAAAACAGCCTGCCATCGCAGGTGGAACAGGATATGCAGGAAACTTTAGCTACTTTAAACAATGTAACTAAACAGCCCCAAAAATAAACCCTGCACACCACAGGGCATAAAAAAAAAGAGTAACTATTGTTACTCTTTTAAACTTTAGGAGCACTAGGGATCGAACCTAGGACATCTACCTTGTAAGGGTAGCGCTCTCCCAGCTGAGCTATACTCCCAAAAACCGTAATTGCTTACTGAAATTACTTTACCACACACCCAAAAAAACGTCAAGAGGGTCTATCCTTTTTTTACACTATTTTTTGGGGTTTTTATAAAAAAAAGAAACACAACCCCTACATAAAAGAGCTGTGTTTGGCTAATCATTTAAAAAAGGATGGGGGATAAGGTTATGAGTGGGTGGGTTTGTGGGCGGCTTGATGGGGGACATGGTCTTTGTCGTGCAGCGTCCAGTTCACGGCGGCGGTGGGGGTGCATTGCCGGCAGTGAGGCATGACGTGTCCGGCTGCCATGGCAACGCTGTGGTTTTCGCCACACCGATAAAACCCCGTGTGGGGGCAGGATTCGCCTGTTTTGGCTTGATGGTTCATGATTTTAACTCCTTAAAGTGAAAAGATATACCGCACAAATAGTTGTGCTATCATCAAGGTAAAACCATTAGGGGCAGAAGGCAAGGGGAAAGTGGGGGTAAAAGATGATGCTCCCCTACAAACAGGGTGGTTTTACTTTTTTGTGGGGAGTAAGTCAAAGAAAATTTTGTGCCGCATTTCAGCGTCGCTAAGTAATGAGGCGTAAGAGATGACATAAAAATAGGTGTCTATATTTTTATAATAACGGTAATAGACTCCTTTATCACTCGAATAGAGGCTTTGATAATCATCACCCAGCAATGTTGTTATCATTTCCTCATCAAGATCAGTAATAAGATAGTACCACACCTCATTGATATGTTCCTTTAGGTCGGATAAACTTTTTCGGCGCTCGCTTAACTGAGTTATACCCACATAATTTTGCTGATGATCCAAGCCTAAACCTTTAAACTCAATCGCCACCACATTGTATTTTTCTCCCATAGGAGCATTGAAAAGTAAAAAAGCATCAGGTTCTCTTTGTCCATAAGGCACATCCTTGTTCGCTTCAGGAAAGACTTTTTCTACGATTTTTTTCATTTTAACATCGCTAAAGACCTGTTTATAACCAGTAAAACGCTCGTCAATCATCCACAGGTTGTGTTCATCATACAGATAGCGCCTTCCTTCGTTACCGCGACCTTGCTTAGGTGCAAAAATATTATGAAGAGGCAACTCGTAAAAGCTTGTTTTTTGCATGGCATAGCCCATCAGTCGCTTAAAGTAGCTTATCATCTCTCGTCTGTCGTGCATATATTCAGCTAATTCTACCATGCCGGCTACTTCTACATCAGCAAAAATCGCCATATTGGGGGCATCGCTTTCTTTTAGCTCTTTCAGCTTGTCTAGGGCGTTGGCTCGACGTGTGGTGCGTTCTTGGGCGTGTAACTGATAGAGTAGGCTTTGTAATTCGTCTTCACCCAAGTCATAATTGCCCTCGGTGGCTTTTTTAAGCATATCTTCTAAATAATCGTACACTTTATGTGTTTGCAAGAGTTCACTAATCGCTTTTTTTTGCCGTTCTTTAAGTAAAGTAACTTGGTTGCCTAAATACTTTAATACTTTAGCACTTACTTGCTTTTTAAGGGCTTCTTTCGCCGTGAAAGGTTGAAAAGCCGTACGATTAGTGTTGCTTTTATCATTTAGCACTGAAGCCATAACATAGGTCGTATAAAAAATTTCATGGGTCTCGTCATTAAGAGTGTAGGCCTTTTTTGTGAAATTTTCTAAGGGATGGTTCTCTAACTCTCTCATTCCAGCACAATAGATAATACGATGAGCTGCGTGTTTTCGCTTAGGTCTCATCTTTCTCTCTACATGATAAAGTTCAATATTATGCTCTTCGTTACTTATTTTGTATTTAAAGCTATCCTTTTTCATAGGTGCTTCTGTAGTAATATAAGACATCACATCAATAACAGTTTCCTGATTCTTGAGATTAATAGTTATTAATACACTTTCCATTTGCAAGTCGTTAGAGGCATGGATAAAGGTTACTAAGAAATGATCACACAAATACTCTTTAATCTCACTTAACGATACCGGCTCATTCTGATCCGTCATGTTAGCGGTAGGCTGACTACATATAAGCGTCGCACCTAGTTCATAACTCTCAGATGGTTCTGAAATTTCAGCTTCCGCCCCTTCTTGAGTTAAGTTAAATTTACGGCATTTTTGCACTTCGCCATCTTTATAGCCACTGGTAACACATACTTTATTGAACAATTTGAGGTAAAGAATACGACCAATGCCTTTACACGCATATTTTTCTTTTTTTCTGGCACCTGACGTATCCCAGTTTTGAAAGGCATTAAAGTTATCATTGGTTAAACCCTGCCCATTGTCGGCGATGGTGAAACCGCTCATGAGGTATGCTTGATCGTGTTCATCCAAGGGTGAGTCATTATCAAACATTGGAGTACCATCAGACCATAAGCCACCCGAATGAGGCGAATTACTAGGTTCAAGATCAATCGTTATTATGCCCTTTGTTTGCTCCGACAAAAAAATAGAGTGCAAACTGTTAGATACCGCCTCGCTCAACACCGCCAACAAGGGGTTGCCCTCAGGCAAGTCGTAGTTGTTCACCCGTTGAGTGTTATTCATCGTTTTCTCCTAGAGCGGGCAAGGTTACGCAGTTAGTATACCCCACCCCCCACAAAAAAGCAATCACCCTTTACCCTCATCCATCTCAACCCCTCCCCACCCACATTATAAATAATCAATATCTTACCCCCCCATCTTACCCCAAACAACCCCCCCCACAAAACAAACAGGGGGCTGATTTTAACCCTGCAAGCCAAACTCCGGATGCGACACGCTGTTGCGCACCATAAACCGCTGCTCGGCGGTCAACCCATACAGGTTAAACACCACATCATTCAGCTCCTCCACCATATTGTAATAGTTGCCCTCGGCTGCCTTGGCGGCAATAATGCGGTCCACCAAGCCCACCACTTGCGCCTGCTGTTCGGGCGTGGGTTTAAGAACCGGTATTTTCTCCATGTAAATTTTGCTCGGCTCAAAGGTGTCGCCCATCAGTTTAGGAAAGTAAAACTCCCACATATAAAACCACAAATGACTGTTCATTAAGCCAGTAAGATATTTTAACACCTCGCCCCCCCCATCAGGTTGGGTAACAATGAACCCTTTTTGGTTTACAAACACACCGCTTTCATCATAACAAAAGGGCATAAACTTACTCATGTTGGGGTAGATGAGTTTGGGCTGGGCAAAGTTCGCCAAATAAGCGCAGTGGCGCAGGTTATACGGCGTGCTTCCTTTATCGGTGCGTTTGGCAAGTTTCGGCAACCAGTTGTCCAAATGCTTTTTAATGGCGGGGTAGGCTTGCACATCCACAGGGGCAATGCCTGCACTGATCACGCCGTTGTGGGTGTTTATCAGCCACGCATTAGGTTTGCTGGTGTAAGCGGTCAGGTCGCGCCCCCGCAACTGAGGCACAATCAGTTCGGCACTCTTGGGGTCTTCGGCAATCAGGGCAGCACGGGTGGCATCGTCAATGTAAAACGCCTCATTTAGTCCAGTTAAAATTCCACGCACAATGGTCAAGCCCCACTCCTCCAGCGGCGTGCCAAGGCTCTCCACCTGCGCCTTCAGCTCGGCTTGTGCCGGGGCCATAATCAAAAAATTGTTCGCATGGGGATACAAGCGTTTCAGTCCATACTGCTCCATCACCGCCGGTAGGTCAATCTCTTCATCACGTTTGGGTTTCAAGCCGCTCAGGTCGCAGCCTAGGGCTTTAATGGTGGTGGGGTAGTTCACCCCTATCAAAATGTTCACCATCACAGCGGCCCGGTGAAACAGCTGGGCATCGTTAAAGTCGATGAGCTGCAGAGGGTGGGTGTTGCGGGTTAAAAATTCTCGCAGCGTCACGCCATACTCAGTACGCATCCACTTGTTGCTGGTGATGAACCCCAGCACCCCCGCCTCCGGTTTTAGCAACTTAAAGCCCAATTCATAAAACAACGCATAAATATCGCCCCGGCTGGTGTAGGTGAAGTAGTTCATGGCGCTCAGAATTTCTTTAACCGGTTTAGCCATGCTTTGCAACTGAATGTACGGTGGGTTGCCCACCACAGCGTCAAAGCCTAAAAATTTCCCCTCTTTGTCTAACGCTTCAGGAAATTCCATCCGCCACTCAAAGGTGTCATCATGTTTAGCCAGCAGCTTGGCATCTTCTTTAGCTTTTTTTGCCAAGTCTTCACCGGCTTTAAAGGCAAGGTCAAGCTGTTTTCGCAAGCTTGTCTGCAGCTCATCATGGGCGTTTTTCAGCTCGGCGATCACCTCTTTTTTATCCACCGTGGCGTGTTTATAGGCGGCTACCACTTTAGCATAGCGGCGCACTTGTGCTAGCTCATTTTTGTTCAACTTTTTGTCATCACGCAGGGGCAAAGCACTCACCAAGCTGTTGCCTTCTTTAATGTTAATGTCAATATTAGGCAACACTTGCAACGTGCTGTAGGCATCATCAGCTGCGGCATAATGCACATAATAAGTGCTTTTGAGCAGCTCAATCCACAGCCGCAGGCGACAAATCGCCACGCTTTTGGGGTTAATATCCACGCCAAACAGGTTGTTTTCAATAATGGCTTGCTTGGCCGCAAACAACTCTTTTTGCACACCTAGCGAGTTGTCATCATCACGCAAAGGATCGTAGGTGAAACGTTTACGAATACCGGTGTGCCGATCCATTGTATGCGATCGTACCATCAGCTCGTCAGCCTCCACCTTTACCGTGTAGTATTCCCAAGTGATGGGTAACAGCTTAAACTCAAACCAAATACGCATAATTTCATTTAGCGCCGATACTAAAAAATGCCCCGATCCCACGGCAGGGTCAATCACCGTAATCTCTTTAATAGCCGTCCTAATTGCGGTTAAGCGAGCAGTATCATGATCCCCAGTCCACTCTCTAAATCTTGCACGCACATCAGCGTAGCTAGTAACTTTGTTTTTTATAAAAGGTAAGGCGTTCACTTTTGCCACTACGGCTTGCTCAATGGTGTGCTTGCAAATGTAGCTAGTTATGTAGCTAGGCGTATAAAAAGATCCGTCTTTATAGCCGTTCAGTTTTTCAAAAATGTTACCCAGCACGCTGGCGTTAATCACACTTTCTTTGTAGCTAATGGCGCTACCATCGCCCTTGGTGCTAAAGTCGTAAGCTGCCAAAAACCGGAGCAAATACACGGATGGACGTAAGTGGGTGAGTTTTGTGTTTTCTTTTTTGCCCCACAGCACGGTGGCAGGGGCGGAATCATGCCCTTTGGGTTTCAGCTTCATCAGCGGGCTATCGTTTAAGTCTTTAATGCTCACATGCTGTTCTAGCGGAGTCGGCTCAAACAAACTGCTGTTTAAGTAGGGCATCAGCCGCATTTTGGTCTCCAGCGCAGAGTCACGCTGGTCATAGTCCACATTAAACACTTTAAAAAAAAGCTCGGCGAACTTTCTAAAAATTTGGGTGTTCTTCTCGTCTAGCTCCAGCAGTTTATGTTTGTTCGCCACGTTGTCATTTTGTTCATCATAAAAAAAAGAGATGAGCCGACCTTCAAGCAGTTTTAAAAAGAGCAAACGGTTGATCCACGTCATCACCAGCTCAAAACTGATACTAAAAATTTGTTCTTCTTTACTTGCCCCAAATTCACTAATAGGACGTTTGTTATCCTCTTTAAATCGTTCAAAGTTATCGGTAACCTCTTTTTTGGTTAAGTCCAGCAACGAATTTTGAATATGGGCATCCACAATAAAAACTAGCTCATTGCTTTCTTTTTCAGCATCAGTAGCTACCCCTTGGCTTTCTTTTTCTATAGCTTTTTTGGTGGCTTCTTTCACCCCCATAATGTAGAGCAACTCAAAGTAAAACTTGGTGTTTAGGGCGTTGGCATTAATGTAGCTTTCCTTTTTAAAAAACACTTGTGGGCTAAATAAGAGTGCTAGTGTTTTAGCATGATTGACATACGGTTCATTTAGATTAAAATAGCAAAAATCCAGTTCGTCTGGGTTGGTGAGGACTGGGGCAATGTGTTCATAAAAATAGTTTTTGTTGCCACCGCCTGTTTTGCCGATTTTCCACTCTTTAAATTTTTTTTGTAAAGGTTTATTTTCTTTAAGGGCATGGTAAAAGGTGCGGTTGTCAAACACCAACCACTCATAACCATTGGTAATGATGAGATGTTTTAAGGTATCATTAGTAGTGGGGTCTCTATCATACTCAAGGTAGTAAAGCATGATTTGATAAAGCCCTTTTACCTCTAATTTTTTAGGTGTGGGCATTTCAGATGAGCTTAAGGATTTTGTTTCAATAAGAATTTCTATATCCTTACTGCCGGGTTCACTCAAAATAGCTAAGTCTATGCGATCTTTTTCTACAAACAAACGACCACTTTCCAGCTGATAGAGTTTTTCTAAAAAGTTGGTTACATAGGAACGTATTTGGCTTTCATTGCTTCCATCTCCCGTTGCCTCTAGCTGGTTTAACTGTTTTTTAAAATTATCTAACTCGCTAGCAAAAAGGGTTGCAAACTCTGTTGATACGGTTTCTTTGTCTCGATTACCGGTTGCTTGCTTTATGTATTGTTCTATCTTTAACTTTGCCATTTTATCCCTCGCTTTACTTAACCCCATCTTACCCCAAACAAGCCCCCATTTCAACCCACAAAGTGGCTCAGAGTTCTTTTTATGTTGGCTCTTTTGTGCTAAAATAAACCACCTATGAGTTTAAACCGTTTAAATCCGGAGCAGTACAAAGCTGCCACCACGTTACAAGGCCCGTTGTTGATCATCGCCGGGGCAGGGTCGGGCAAAACCGGTGTTATCACCGCCCGCATTGCCCACATGCTTGAGAACGGCATCACCCAAAGCCACATCCTAGCCCTCACCTTTACCAACAAAGCCGCCGACGAAATGGGCGAGCGCATTAAAAAAATAACCGGCAAAAAACTCACCAACCTAACCGTCTCCACCTTTCATGCCTTCGGCGTAAAAATTCTGCGCGAACGCTGCGCCGATATCGGGTTTCGTCCCAACTTTACAATATACGACACCGCCGACCGGCGTGAAGTGATTAAAGAAGCTGCCTACGAACTAGGCATCGAGCTGGCACCCGAAGACCTACCCGCCATCGAGCGTGCCTTTGGGCAGGTCAAGTCGCGCACCGGCACATGGCAGGGGTTGCCGGACTTTTATCCAACACTTTATAAAGAGTACGAAGAGTTTTTGCACCTAAAAAATGCCTTTGACTTTGATGACTTGTTAGTAAAACCGCTTCAATTATTGGAAGAACATCCAGAAGTTTTAGCCCACTATCAAAATCGCTACCGTTATATAATGGTAGATGAGTTTCAGGACACCAGTATGCTGCAATACAGCCTTGTGCGTTTATTGGGGCTGGGCACGCGGAATTTATGCGTGGTGGGCGATGATGATCAATCGATCTACAGCTGGCGCGGGGCCAATTATCAAAACATTCAAAGCTTTGAGAGTGACTTTCCTGAGCGTATTGAAATTAAACTAGAACGTAACTACCGTAGCACGGGGGTCATTTTAGAGGCAGCCAACGCCGTGATTGCCAATAATAGCGACCGTAAAGAAAAAGCTCTGTGGACCGAAAAACAGAGCGATGAAGACGCTGTGCAGGTGCGCTTTTTGGAGGATGACCAAGCCGAAGCGGAGTTTATCTGCACCACCATCAACACCTTACGCATGAGCGAGGACCGCAAGTTTGACGACTTTGGCGTGCTGAGCCGCACCAACGCCCTGCTAGATGGTATCGAAGAGGCGCTGCTGCGTCAAAGCATTCCATACAAACGATCAGGGGGCAAAAGTTTTTTTGATCGTAAAGAGATTAAAGACATGATTGCCTATTTGCGCCTTGCCGACAACTTGGAAGACGACATCAGTCTTATTCGCATCATCAACACGCCTCGCCGTGGGATAGGCAAGCAAACGCTTGCCACGCTGCGCGAACACTCCGACAGCCGCCAAATGGGGCTGTACCGCACCATTAAAAAATTGCTGAATGCCCCTTCTGTGCCTTTTAAGGCCAGCACGGTGGCGGGCTTGCAAGAGTTTGTGCAGACGATGGATCGCTTTCATGAACAATTTAAAAAAGGTAAAAATCTTGCCATGCAGGCGAAAGATTTGCTTGAGGCGATTGATTATTGGGAGGGGTTGATTCGTGAGTTTAGCAACAACGATAAAGTCGCCAAGTGGCGTTACGATAACATCCTCAAGTTTATTAGCTGGTTTGATCGTTGGGAGAACAACCCCGATAACGAGAACCCCAATCTGTCCACCTACTTGGCACGCATTGCTCTGGCTGGGCGCGAGAGTGATGAGGTGCAGCCCGGTGGGCAGGTGAACCTGATGACCATTCATGCCGCCAAAGGGCTTGAGTTCAACATCGCCTTCATCGCTGGGGTAGAGGAGGGTGTGATCCCTTCGGCCCGTAGCTTGGAAGAGAACGCCGATAACATTCAAGAGGAACGACGGTTGTTTTATGTGGCGCTGACCCGTGCGCGGGAGAAACTTTTTTTAACTGTGTGCCAGCGTCGCCGTTCTATGAAAGAGACGGTGATCTGCACGCCCAGTAGTTTTCTCATCGAGATTCCTAAGACACTGATTCAAACCGAGGCGCATGAGGAGACCGAAGAGGACCAAGCGAAAGCTGCGAGTTCGGTCTTTGGGCGGTTTAAAAACCTGTAGCAGTGTTACACTTTATGCGTTATCTTGGCGATATTTAAAGAAATTAAGGAAAAGAATAGAGTAAGTTTAATGGCTGATGAGGAAAGTGAAAAGGTTTTTTTAAGTACTGTGGGTGTTGCTCCCTCTCGCTTACGAGAGGTGAGGGAACGGCTTAATTTGTCCTATCATCAGCTTAACAGTTTGGCGGCTTCACACTTTCCCTCTAAAACCAAAGACCTCGCCACTCGGGTGAGGGAGTGGGAGGAAGGAAAAGCCGACCCTACCCTTAATCAGGTAGAAAAACTGATGGATAAGGTCTACCATTATCCATTTATTGCGCTTTTTATGCCTACTTTACCCCAGCCCACCAATAAAGTGATTGATTTTAGAGCCACCCATGAGGTAGACTCGCCTGTTTTTTTAGCCTATAAACGGCACATATTAGCCTTGCAAGAGACATTAGCCGAGTTGGTTATAGCTAATGATGAACAGCCTGATCTTTCCTTTATAGGGTCTGTGGCTCTTGAGAGTGATCCTATCATCTTGGCACAGCAATTACGAGACGAGTTGTATCCTTTGGAGCGTCCAAGTAAAAAAGAGTTTTTCAAGACTTTACGCCAGAAAATTGAAGATAAGGGTGTGTTTGTCATCTTAAAGAACGACTTGAGTACCTATCATACACGCACTTCTGCGAATGAGTTGCGTGGTATGGCTCTCTGCGACCCCGTTGCACCCCTTATAATGGTGAATAAAACGGATTCACAGGCGAGTCAGTTGTTCACGCTTATTCATGAGTTGGCACATCTCTATCTGGGGCAGTCAGGCATTTCTAATAATGATTCCTTTGCGAAAAGTGAAAACAAAGTGGAAAAATTTTGTAACACGGTAGCGGCCGAGTTTTTTGTTCCTACAGCTTTATTGACAAAGTATAATGTCATTGACAAGGAAACAGTAAGTGTTCTTGCTGATGCGCATTGTGTGAGCGAGGTGATGGTGGCTTATAGGGCGTATCGGTTAGGTAAAACAGCAAAAGAGACATACGAGTTTTTTTGGAATAAAAATACTACCGATTGGCAGAAGAGCTCTGAAAAACAGAAATCAAATAAAGGTGGCCCAAATCCTAATGTGATTAAAAAATCAGATTTTGGTAAGCGAGTGATAATGCAAGTGAAACTGGGTATTGATAATGAAGCACTCTCGCTCACCGAGGCTTCTCGGTTGTTACAGATGAAGGTATCGGAGTTTTATGAGAGGAAGAGTCGATGAGAGCGTATGTCTTAGATACCAGTTTGTTCATAAGCCTTTATAATGTGTATACGGATACTTGGGAGAATGAGTTCTTCATCAGCACATTTTAAGGCCGTTTCCACGATCTTGATTAAACCTGTGGTGAATGAAATTATGAAGCAAGATGATGATTTGAAAAAATTCATTCAAGAGATAGAGCATCATAAAGGACGAATTTACCTTAGACATCTAAATCCAGTAATGGAATCATATAAATCATTTTCAAGAGAAGTGTTTAGTGACAACGAGACGGAGGAATTTAAGAAAACAGCAGATCCTCCTCTTATGGCTTTTGCTTTATGGCAACAAGAAACACAGAGTGACTACACCGTCTACGTTGTGAGTGATGAGAGACGCTCAAAGACACCAAGCCAAAAGTTAAATAAAATAAAAATCCCTGAGGTATGTGATAAGCTGGACATAGAATATTTACATGTGGCGGAGTTTTTATTTCGTCTGGGCAGTAAGCAATTGTAAAAACCCCAGAGAGGAACTCTCTGGGTAGTGTCTAACTCTCTAAATGGTTTGGCGGCACGAGGCGACAGTAACTTCTAGCACACGGCTGGTGAAGGAGTACTTCTCCTTCATGGCATCAAAAATAGGGCCTTCGGCAATAAAACGCGCCGTGCCTTTCACCACAAAACCTGTACCCATACCCACTTTACCCTGTACCTGAGGGCTACCCAGCGTAACAATGATTTGATTGTTCGCCTTGATATTTTTCTCGGTGGTAAACAACCATGCTGCCGGAATAAGCAGTTTATCCTCCCCACTCACTTCCACATAACTGTTCCATGTGTTAGAAACATGCACATCATCAGCCGACCAAGTGGTCATCGATACCACACCATCATGGGTTAAAACCTCTTTAAAAACATCAGTAATCATCGTTTGTACTCCTTAGCCTATATTATAGATAACTATTATCCATAATAGATGTTTTCAAGATTACAGTTCTTTGCTTTTTTTGTCAAGGTGCAACGGAGCGGTATTTATGCTATCATGGATGTAGGTTATCTTGATTAGGAGAAATAAACAAATGCAGATGAGCATAGGCGTTGAATACGCTTTTCATTCGTTAATATATATGGTTGGAGCTAAAACAGGATCTACAGTAGCTATTAAGGAGTTAGCTGAGTTGAACAAGCTTTCTGAGAGTTATCTCTCTAAAATTTTCACTAAGTTACGCAAGGCGGGCATTGTGCGCTCAGTGTCTGGCGTAAATGGAGGGTATGAACTGGCTAAGCCAGCTGATGCCATTAGCTTTTGGGATGTGGTAGAGGCGGTTGAGGGAGCAGCCTATCTGTTTCAGTGTGCTGAAGTGCGCCAAAATAATATTTTTGCAGAAACGAATGCCCCCGCAGCAAGCTGTCCTTGTCTTATAAAAGTGGTGATGACGGACGCTGAGGATGTCATGCGCAGCTACCTTAAAAACAAATCGCTAGCTTGGCTACAGGCAGAAGTGTATAAGGGCTTTACCACAGAAAAAAAAACGGCAATAAGCGATTGGTTAGCTAGTATGACAAAACGATAGGCAATAACATAGCCTGTTACCATAACAGGTTAAAATAGTTTACTTTATATTTCTTTCCCAATGCCTCTAAATTTATCAACAAAGGCGGAATATTTTTGTTGGCTATAGTTCTTTTGTCAAGGAGATAAATATTTTCAATAGGTCCATCATTAAACACAAATTTGCAAATAAAGTTATTATGCACCTTGGCTGTTTTGTCTAGTAGCCCACCACTCTGATTGTCTACAAATTGTTCACAAAACAGGTTTAATTCCCAATTAGAAAACTGCACTTGATTTAAAGCCTAAAGTTGAAGGCGTGCACTAGCCCAAAGTTTGACCGGCATGGTGAGTTGTGGCGGATAGCCATACCTTTTTGATCGACAGGGGGTGTAATGGAGGTAACTTCTGCCATAGTAGCTAAAACTACTTATTGGAAAAGGTGAGTACAAGACTGCGATAAGAGTTATACGGCTGCTTATGGAGTTAAATTTCATGAGGCAAGCCGTGGATGAAGGTGTGGAAGGTGTCCAGAATGCATTGTTACTCGGCTAGGGATGGAATGGAGGGGACTCATTTATAAAACCATTCATATCGACCAATCTAAAGTTAGATAAAGTCATGTTTTTTTACACCACGCTCCTCTATGGAAAACAGTAATAGAAAAAAATTCAGGAGAAAGCTTATCAATCAAAATCAGCTTTTATCAATCAAAATCAGCTTTTATCAATCAAAATCAGCTTTTAAAGTGAGATTCGTGAATTTTTGATTGACTAGAAAGGGAGCAATGCGCTCCACATAGTTCTGTCTTGTCATCTCACACCATTTCCTATTAAACACACCCATGGGCAATAAAAACCCCTGTTAAAGTAACAGGGGTTTTTATAATTAATTTACGGAGCTGACGGGATTCGAACCCGCGGTCCCCTGCGTGACAGGCAGGTGCGATAACCAGCTTCGCTACAGCTCCATAACACTTGGTGTTAATGAAACTATATCAGCATCGCTCCTCTTTGTCAAGAGCAATGAGGACACTTTTTTTACTTTTTGCGGTTATTTTTTGCCAAAGTAACCTCAAGGCCGCCCATAAACTCAGGCAACTTCTCAGCCACAATCTGCGCATCGCGCGCACTAAGATACTGTGAGAGAAACACATTTATGGCAACAGTGCCATTGTTACGTTGGGCATAGCTAAAAAGATTAATTAATGCCCTAAAGTTAGCACTTACTACCTGCTTGCTTCCCATGGCACTCCCCATGTGAAAAGTTTGCACCGCATCTAAAAACACCGGTGTTTTTCCTGCCATCAAATCGGCACGAGCATCAGAACCCACTTGCTCCATCCAACGATTCACCTGCTCTTCACTCCAAATTTTTATCGCCACATCTTTTACAAGTTTAGCCGCATCTTTATCAGCAGTGGGCAGCTGATTGATTATAGTGGTTGATGCACTGAGCTGCATTCCGGCAAAAACCATAAGGGTGATGAATGTAAAGACTCGTTTCATAATATACTCCTTATTTAATAATACATCTATATATAGAGTAACACAAAGTTTATCCTTACACAATCACCTTGTGGTGTTTATGCTTGGCTTGAATCCGGACCTGAGGCGGCGGAAGGAGCCTGAATCTCTTTTTATGAGCCTTTCTTTTTAACAGCTTTTTCAGTCGCTGTTTTTCAGCCCATTGATAAAGAAGGAAGAGCAGTGGGTTAAGAGGGTAGTCCCATGCTCCTAGCCCATGGTGAATGACCCCACCAAAGCCCGTTTTAAACTGATACAAGCCGTGCATAGGATGGGTAAGGTCATCAGTTGGTGGAATACCAAAGAGATCATAATAAATGCAGCCGGCATCTTGAGCCTCTTGAATGGCGCGCCACTGCAGGGCGTATGGCGCCATAAAGTTGCGTTTCATGTTAGCACTGGCTCCATACAGATAGGTAGCTGTGTCATTATAAAAGAGGGTAATAATGCCGGCTAAAAGATCGTCCTCGTGGTAGGCAAGGTAAAGGCGAGCTTGAGGATGCTGGTGACTCATGTGAGACTGGGCAAAAAGAATTTGATAGTATTCCAAACTATGAATGGTTATGCCGTCGCGCTGTGCGGTGGCTTCATACATGCGGTACCATTTAGGCAACTCATCCACACCAGCTCGCACAATGCTAACCTCTTTACGTTCAGCCAGCTGAATGTTGTAGCGAGTTTTTTTGTGCATATTAGCTAAAAGATGGTCAAGTGTAAGGCTTAGATTGAGAATAACCGTATCCGGTGGTTGAATAGACAGCGGTGAAGGCGTAAGAATGGTGGTCAAAGCCTGTTGCACTTCAGGACTTGAGGGAAGGGAGAGATCCCACCTAATGCAGAGGGATTTTGGGAAAAATTGCTTCAATTTTTTACTTAGTTCCTTTAAAAATGCGGGCAGATCTTCATTTGGTATGGTATGAAAAGCAGGGTGAGGGCAATATGCAAGGGTGATGAGCGACTTGATAGAGCGGCTCATAATCATAAGCGGAATAACGTGATCAAGGTAGCGCACTTCAAAGCTAAAACCTTGCCAGCCAAAGCGCTTTTTAAAATCTAGCCAAAAGGGACTTTGTAAAAAATTGGAGCTCTGGGGCATGGGTGAAAGTTCAACAGTCATTTTATCCATAATACCTAGTATTGTGGCGAATAATAACTTTTTTTGCAAGGCATAAGCCCTCTATAATATCAGGTAATGAGCCAAGAGCTCTTGACAAAAACAAAAACAAAGAGTATTATCTAACCTACATGGTAAGCGTAGTTCAGTTGGTAGAGCCCCAGATTGTGATTCTGGTTGTCGCGGGTTCAAGTCCCGTCGCTTACCCAAATCTATGCGCCCGTAACTCAGCTGGATAGAGTGACAGACTTCGAATCTGTAGGTCGCAGGTTCGAATCCTGTCGGGCGTATGTTTAAAAAATTTTAAGGGCCGCTAGCTCAGATGGTAGAGCGACAGACTCTTAATCTGTTGGTCAAAGGTTCGATCCCTTTGCGGCTCATTTTAAAAAAGCCCATACCCTATGTATGGGCTTTTTTTAGCAAAAAACAAAGAGAGAACCCCCCTTTTATGACTACGCACGCACTAGGTAATTTGCTGTATGACGGTTCAGCTGAGTTGAAAAATTATTCTAGCACCCCTTTGTTAGATGTTCAGTTACTCCTGGCTCATGTTTTAGCGTGTAGCCGTGGTAAGTTACTAGCTATGCAACCCACCACTCTACTAACTGATTTACAGCTGGCACAGTTTAGGTCATTCATGCGACAGCGTATGGCGGGCATCACGGTGGCATACCTACTTAATCATAAAGAGTTTTATGGACGTGCCTTTTATGTAGACTTTGGGGTGTTAGTTCCACGCCCAGATAGTGAAGTACTTATTGAGGCGGTACTTGGCTATGCCGAGCGGAATACAATAAAAACTTTACATGATGTGGGTACTGGTACGGGTGCGTTAGCCCTGACCTTGGCCTGTGAATTGGCTCTACAACAAGTGACAGCAAGTGATGTAAGTGATGTGGCGGAGCAGATTTTTAGTATAAATCATGACCGCTTACAGGCACAATTAAATTGTCCTGTGTCGTTTGTTTTGAGGTCTTTACTTGATGATCAATCCTCCTTTTGTGATGTGATTGTGGCGAACTTACCCTATCTGACACCTAAAGAGACGCATGTACGAATTGAGGATGAAAATTGGCATGAACCAGCCCTTGCCTTAGACGGAGGCGGAGAAGATGGGTTGCAGTTGATTCGGAAGCTGATTAGTCAAGCATCTGAATACTGCGACGCGATTTTTTTAGAAGCCGCCCCTGAGCAAATGCAAGCTATTGGTGAGGCCTTAAAAGAGGGACACTTTAATGAAATTGAGTATTTTTGTGATCTTTCTGGGCAAAAACGTGTGATTGCGGGGTATAATATACCAAGTTTAAGCTCTTAACCGCTAGACAGACGTACGATGAAATTGCTATAGTAGAGTAAGAATGAAAAATATAGAGAACAAAAAATTGGGGCTAATGATTGTATTCATAATAATCTCGGTGCTGTTTTTAGCTACCAGTGTAATTTTTTTAAGTTTTTCATCCGATAAAAAAAAGAGACGTGTGCTTTTTGTTCATAATGATATTGAGCACAAAGTGTATGGTGCTCCGCTAGGTATAAAAGTACAAAAGCGATGGCAGGATGATGTTTTGATGTTTGCGAAAGCAATGGTTATGCCTACGGGAGAAGCCTATCAGCGTCCTTTATTTGTGTCTGGGGTTAGGGTTAATAGTGTTATCGATGTTAATGATATTACTTATGTGTCATTAAGCATGGATGGCGACAAATTTATAGGAAATCGTGAGGCAAATTTTTCAAATGATCTGGCTCTTTTTATAAGGGCTTTGGAATTTAACTTTCCACGGATTGGGAATTTTGTGATTACTGTTAATGGTTTAGAGATGAGCTAGCTCATCATTATTAAAATGAAATAAATTATTAGTTGATGCCCGTCGTGCTGTGCTAGTAATTAAAATAAAAAAGATAAGGAGCATATAGAATGAAGCGAATTTTTGCGTTAAGCGGTGTTGCTTTGCTGTTTTGTGCCAGTTTAGCTTATGCTGAAGAGTCTGTACTGATTAACTTCAGTGAATTGACAGCGGATCAAGATGGGCAGAACTCTGCCACCGTTATTGATTACAGTGCGCAGGCCGGTACTGCATTTACCGATGAAGAGAAGGCCTTAATGGTTACCTCTTTGGCTATAGAGAACTGGGTTGTTGAACTGAATGGATCAGCTCGCACAGTGGTGGCCGATCGTTTAACGACTGCACGTACCGTGCAGTCAGCTTTCTTGGGTGAGCCAGTTATGGGTGTTCGCATCCATTTTCCACGCCATGCCAATAATGCAAATGCTTTGGTGAAACCTCCGTTCCCTATTCCGGCTATTGAGATGCCAGAAGGAGAGCAGACAGATGGTCAGACCAATAGTTTTGCTGAGAATCGCTTTTTAAACAAGGGTCTTGTACAAAACGTAGGTACTCTCAAGGTAATTGAGATGAATATCCGTGGCTTAAACTTTCCTCACACTGTGAGTGTGTTACTTGAGAGAATTGGTGGTAAGGTGGAAGAACTTCCATTAGGAAGCCTTGACTATGACGGTTGGAAGACGCTGTCATGGACTAATCCTTCTTACGCTTTTGAGGTTCGCCAACGCAATCGTCGTGTGATGCCTATCTATCCACACACTGTTCCTTTTGTTAAATTGAATGGTATCCGCTTTAGCCGTAATGGTATGAATGATGGTGGTGATTTTGTGGCTTATATCAAAGACATTGTTGTTGTTTATGACAAAGCTGTGCGTGATGATGTGCCTGTAGATATTGATGATGAAGGTGTATGGCACATCATTCGTGATCGGGAACTTGCACGAATGGAAGTAGAAATGCGTCGTTTAGGTGAACGTCAGGTTTTTGAGTTTATTCAAACTCGCTTGATGGATACCAGTCGTGGTACATCTTTCCCAGCCTATGGTGCTATTCCTGTAAACAACAGAGTACCTTCAGAGCCAGGACAAGTTAACTAAAAAGATTTTAAATATGGATTTTTTTAAAAACACTTCAAACCTAAGTGGTTTGAAGTGTTTTTTTTATGGGATTGCTTTTTTTGTGCGAATCGGCTACAATTAAGAATATGCAAGGATCCTCTCTAAATTATTATCAGATTTTAGAGTCTTCACGAACAGCAACTGCGGAGGAGATACGATCTTCGTACAAAAAATTAGCACTTCAGTATCATCCCGATCGGGTAAGTAATCTACCGCCTGTGGAGCAACAGGTTGCAACAGAAAAAATGAAATTATTGTCTAATGCCTATGCTACATTAAAGGATCCTGAAAAGAGGGCGAATTATGACCAGCAACTGCTAATGAACATAAACGATTTTGATCGGCAACCATATAGAAACTCTTCACAGCAACAATTTTACACCTATCGCTCAAGCAATAATTCTCACCATAATGTAAGACGGGTTAATCCGCTGTTCGCTTTATTGATGGTTAGCGTTATTATATTTTTATTTATTGCCTTTCTTTCGGTCGCATGGCCTCTTTTGGTTATTATCATAGGTATTAATATTTTGCTTAATTTTGTGCGTCGGATGTAGATTTGTTATAGCTTGGGTCATCTCATTGCCTATCTTGCTTATTTGTGTTACACTTAGCCTAATCCAAGCGGTTAAATTTAGTGAACACAAAGGAGAGCAGAAGGCTCATGTCCGGACATAGTAAATGGAGTACAATTAAGCACAAAAAAGGTGCTGCCGATGCCAAGCGTGGAAAAATATTCACCAAACTGATTAAAGAAATTGTAATTGCCGCAAAAACGGGTTCAGACCCTGAGATGAATGCTAAGTTACGTTCAGTTATCATTAAAGCCCGTGCGGCTAATATGCCCAAAGATAATATTGAGAAAGCTATTAAAAAAGGTGCTGGGGAAACTGGCGGTGCGGACTATATCGAGTTAGTTTATGAAGGGTATGCGTCAGGGGGCGTGGGGCTGATCATCGAAACATTAACAGACAATAAAAATCGCACCGCGGCCAATGTGAAGAGTATTTTAACCAAAGCCGGTGGTCAGCTAGCTGCCACAGGTGCGGTTAGTTATCAGTTTAAGCACATGGGTACAATTTTGGTGCAAAAAGAAAATGTTGATGTGGAAGCTCTTGAGGAGCTAGCCATCGATAATGGCGCAGATGACCTGGTGGTACATGACGACATCATAGAGATTAGTGTTGAGCCTAGCTCTTTTGAAGCCTTACTAACTGCGCTTAATGCTAACAGTATTGCTACTGAAAATGCGAGTATCAGTATGGTAAGTGAGCAACGGGTTACCTTAGATAAAGAAAAAACCCTTAAAGTATTAAGCCTTATTGAAAAACTAGAAGACGATGATGACGTGCAGACGGTTTCAAGTAATTTAGACATTCCAGACGACATGGATCTTGATAACTAGTGGTTATTTTAGGTATTGACCCCGGCCTGAGTGATACAGGGTGGGGTGTTATTCAGTATGAAAACAATAGGTTAAAATATATAGATCATGGGTGTGTATCCACCCCATCCACCCTTCATTTAGCTGATAGGGTGCATGTAATTTATAGTTTTTTCACCCAATTAATCACTAAGCATAACCCCACACACGCTGGGTGCGAAGATTTATTTTTTAGCAAAAATGTAAGTTCAGCCATGGCTGTAGCTCATGCTCGTGGGGTGATTCTATTGTCTTTAGCGCAAGTTTCTGTGCCGATTATTACTATCACGCCGAATGTGATTAAGCAAGCAGTAACCGGCAATGGTAGTGCTGGTAAAGCCACTGTGCAAATGATGGTGAAGATTCTTTTGGGTTTGACGGAGATACCCACTCCAAACCACGCTGGTGATGCTTTAGCCTGTGCGATCAGCGTGGCGTATGGGGTGGGGGAACGAAGTTAGCCTAGAGCAACGTCTAGTAACATCATGACGGCGAATCCAATCATTGCTCCTGCCGTTGCACGGTCATTATTCCCAGCACTTTGGCTTTGGGGTATGACTTCTTCCACTACCACAAAAATCATGGCCCCAGCTGCAAAGGCTAAGGCAAAAGGGAGAAGAGTTTGAATGTGTGTTACTAAGAGTACGCCCAATACGGATGATGCAATTTCTACCAAACCGGAGGCTTGCCCCCAAAAGAAGGCACGTCGTCGGCTCATGTTTTCGCCCAGCAGCGGCATGGCGACTGCAAAACCTTCAGGTATATTTTGAATACCAATACCCACCGCAAGTGCTATCGCCCCTGCTATAGTTACCTCAGGATAGATAGCGGTGGCTCCAAAGGCAACGCCAATCGCAAGCCCCTCGGGAATATTGTGTAAAGTAACAGCAAATACCATTAGCATGTTGTTTCCTAGTTGGGTGGGTGGCCCTTCCAATTTATTGCCTGGGTTCATGAAGGGGTGTAAATGGGGGAGGAATATGTCGCTAAAACGTAAAAAAATACCACCACTTAAAAAGCCAATCACAGGCCATAACCAAGGGATATAGCCAAGGGTTTCGCTCAGGCTGATGGCGGGGAGTAAAAGAGACCAAAAACTGGCAGCGATCATCACGCCAGCGGTAAACCCCAGCATAGAGTCTAGCACTTTTCGGTTGATGGTTTTGAAAAAGAAAATAAAGGATGCACCCAAGGCGGTACAAAGCCAAGTAAAAATTCCGCCCAACAGGGCGAGAATCACCACATTATTTGTTAGTTGCATTATAGTAGACATCTCCTTCAAGATGGAAAATTATTATGTTTCCTTATCGGCTTAATGTCTGTTATATATGAGTTAAATAGCAATTCTTTAGTTAGAGTTTAGAACACCGAGCTGACCACAGGCCGCTAAAATACTTTCACCTTTACTTTTACGTAGGCGAACCACCAAGCCTAAAGCTTCAAGCTCGATTTTAAACTTTTCCATTTGAGCCATTGTGGGCGATGGGTATGTGAGATTGGGTACAGGATTGTAGGCGATAAGATTGATGACGCATGGTAACCCAGAAAGGTAGGTGGCAAGCTCGGAGGCGTTGTCATTAACAGTGGGGATGAGTGTGTATTCAATAAACAGGTCGTGGTCTTTACGCTTTATGGGTAGATCGATAAGCGCTTGTTTAAGGCTAGCCATGTTCCACTTACGGTTTGTAGGCATAATATTGTTGCGGGTGGTGTCATTGGTAGCGTGTAGGCTCACCGCAAATTTTAGGTTGCGAAAGGCGGTAGGGGCGGCGATTCCAGCTGTACGAACAGCTTCACGAGCTTGATCCATGACGATGAGTTCGCCAAAGCGTTTGATGTTGTCCACATCACCTACAGTGGAGAGGGTGATGAAGGTGGGACTAATACGTATACCGTGTTGGTCGGCAAAAATATCGATGGCTTTTACCACTGCATCAAAATTGTCCAACGGTTCGCCCATCCCCATAAACACAATGTTTTCAATTTGGGTTTCGCCCAGCACAAAGCGGGCGCACATATACTGCTCCACTATTTCGGCGGTGGTGAGGTTGCGTATTAAACCCATTTGCCCAGTTAGGCAAAAGTTACACCCTCGCTTGCATCCCACTTGGCTAGAAACACAGAGCGTTTTGTAATTTTTCATGGCAATGACTACACTTTCGGCAAATCCACCGTCTGAAAACTGTAACTTAAACTTAATGTTATCCCCATCGCTATCCACCACGCTGGGTTGCATAGGGGTGTAGGGCAAGAGTTGTTCCACCTTGTGGGCAAGGGCTTGTGCCTTAGCATAGTCTGTGTGCAATGACACTTGTGCCGATCCTGTTTTGTACAGCTGACTAAAAAGGGCTTTGGCGTGAAATTCACCCTTGTTCCACTGCGAGGCAAAAAGGGTAATCAATTCATCGTAGGTATAGTTAAGCACATTGTGGTTCATTAGATAAGCATTTTATCGCAGGCGGTGCTTTATGACAAGGGCCTGAGTTTAGGGGAGTTTGCCTTTTAACAATGCGTTCAAACTGTGTTCGGCTTGTAGAGAGGCATGAATAGCGGTGATGACCTGCAAAAAGTCTTCTTTGAATGAGCCAAATGTCTCATTCGTGCGATAGCCTAAATATTTACTCACCACACCATGAGAACCAATAGTGTAGGCTAACAGCTCACTTGGCAAAACAATATGTATGGAGGATTGCTCCGACTGGGTGAAGGTCATTTTTCCTGTCTTATCTATACTGGCATAAGCCTCAGGGGCTATGGCTTGCAATTGATTACGCAATGGTAAAAGATCTTTAGCAGCAGGCTCATAAAGGTAAGCGGTGAGGGCTTCATTCTTCATGGTGTGAAAGTTAATTAACTTTTGCCCTTCTTCGGCTACGTCGGTAAAGAGAGCTTTGTCGGCGGTGAACCAGACCCGTGGAAAGTCAATGGCTAGCAAATAATCATACTTTTGTTGATAGACAGGGGCAGCCAACACGCCATAGATGTAGGCAAAACAACTCTCAGGGGTCATCACATCGCCCCACTGGGTATGAAGTTTCAGATAACACTCTTTGTTAAAAGTAGCTGTAAAGTTCACCACTTTATGTTCATCCTCCCCCTGTAGTAGCGGTAGCTCATCTTCGGCAATGAGATTGTTTTGCATCCCCTTCTTTTTCAGGGGTATGTGGTTGTTGAGCAGATAGAGCGGAGCGAGGTAACTTTGAGCCCCAATTGTGTGTTTATCAATCCTAATGTCTGCAACAAAAACATGCCTAAAAGGTGGTTTATCTACGGTGCGTGGGAAAGTTATAGCCATATTATGGTCCATATCCATGTGTTTCATAACATCATCACGCGAGTAGGTTACTACACCTATATTTTGCTTACTATCCCATATAATGCGTCGGTCAAAAGGGCGATACATCAGAGTGCTATAGGGATTTCCATGAGCGTGATGTGTGGCATCTTCTTTGGCTTTATCATACCGCCAGTCTCGCTTATCGATAATGGGCTTTCTCTTTTTTGGATACTTGGATCTAAATTCAGCTTCTGCTAAGTTTAACAAATCAGATATTTTTATCATCGCCATGTCTTTATTGAGGCTTACTGCCAGATCATCATGCCCCGTTGTTATCCCACTATTAAAAACTTTAAGAATCTCGGTCAATCCCCAAAAGTTACCATAAACGATCATCTGATGAGCTGTGCCATCTTTGGCTGGCACGAGGTATCTCAAGTTATTAAAGCGGCTACCGCCCCAACGGGTGGCGGCTAGCTGCTCATCAAAAGCCACAGGGTCTAGCTTAAGCCATTGCACATTAGCAAAGCCTTGGTTTAGCCAATCAAACTTTGTCTGCCTTGCTCCTTCCATCTCGCTAAAATAAACTTGTGCCTCAGGTTTGGGTTCTACCGAGTGAGAGGAGGGTAACTTAATCAACAAACAGGTGCAAACACCTGTTTTAATGTCAAATACAGGTTCATCACCTGCAGTCAGCCCTTTGTTGCTGTCGCCGTGTAGATCGACAATGTAGATCTTATCAAAATCTTTCATCAGTTCTTGACGCATGGCTCTAAAAATGGGTGCATTAATAAAGGATCGGGGTACAATAACGCCCACCACGCCCTGACCATTTACCACTATTTTTTGATGGGCAAAGCTTAAAAAAAAGATATAGTCGTTATTGATAGGTTTTGCATTCTGCTCATTTTCGGGTTTATACTTGGCAAACTGTTCATGCCACTTGGGGCGTGAATCCACATACTCTTTGCGTTTTTTCTCTTCTTTAGTCATCTCTTCGGGGGTGTTTTTACTGTCACTATTATAGGGTGGGTTACCCACAATCACAAAAATATCAGAGGCTTGCTTTAGCTTGCGGGCAGCTTGGCTATTGTTAAACAACGCAGTCCACCCTCCCATTTTTCGCTGGGCATCAAAGCCTTGCAGAGTATCGGTAAGATAGATGTTAGGAACACTCTGCTCTGCAGTAAGAAAACCGTTTAGTAGCGAAAAGAGATTAAATTTAGCTAGCACCCATGGGGTAACCTGCAGCTCAAACCCATAAAAACGCGCAAGAAGTGAAGAGACCAACGCTTGTTTCATCGCCATGTCATCAGGCATTAAAGCGAGCGTCTCGGTAAAGGCCTCCATTAAAAACGTGCCGGTGCCTGTGGCAAAGTCTAGTAGTTTAACATCAGGGTGAGCCAGCCCTTGTTGTCCATTAGTGTTAAAGGCAAAGTCATGCTCTAAAATGTGGTTCACCGCTTTAATGATAAACCTAACTATGGGCAGGGCTGTGTAATACGCCCCCATAGCTTTCCGAGCGTCAGGGTCATAGGCGGTTAAAAAATCTTCATAAAAATAGGTAAAGAGGTTTTTTTCATCATCTAAATACTTGGCATTTATCCATTTATCAAATAATTCAGGGGCAGAATTACTCACCAAGTGTTGAATTTTAAGGGTTATGCTTTGCAACTGTTTATAGTGATCATCTTTAATAATGGTGAAGAAGCGAGACACAAACTCTTCCAGCAACGGTATGTTAGAGCCCAGCTTGTCATTAAAGATGGTGTAAAACACCACCATCTCGGTAAGGCTGTTTGCACACTGTGCCTCAGTCCACTCTTTCAAGTTCATTTGCTCTTGAAAAGTTTGGGTAAAGAGCAGATAAAACTCGCCTTTATCGTCTTCGTCTGCATGCTCTCCCTTTCTAGTTTCTTCTCTTAAGATAGCCTCGAGATGCAAGCGCATTATTTTAGCATAGTTTGCGATATGTTTAATAAGTTCTTCAGGCGTGCGAACACAGGTGGGTGCTACAGTAAGAAATTGTTTTAAGAGGGTAAGGGTCTCTTCCTCATTATGAATAATGGAGCTATCAGCCAGCACCGTTTTTTTATCTAGCAATACAAACCGTTCAAAATTGGTAACCAACACATTATTGGTTAAACGCAAGTAGTTTTCTATCTGTTCATTATTAATCAGCAAGAAGTCAATATCGGCTTGATATTTTTTAGCCTCTATAATACCGATTATTGTGTCAGAGTCATTGTCAATTATCTGTATATCAGGAAATTTATTATACTGATCCTTTCCTTCGCTCAGAACCCGACAATTCAACCCCGACTCTTTAATAATAGCCTCAAGATATTTTACAAGTGCTGGATAATGTGAACGCTCTACGCCCCCGTCAGCTGCGGTTTGTTTTAAATCTTTAAGATATTGTTTGCTGTTTGCTGTTTGCTGTTTGCTGTTTGCTGTTTGCTGTTTGCTGTTTGCTGTTTGCTGTTTGCTGTTTGCTGTTTGCTGTTTGCTGTTTGCTGTTTGCTGTTTGCTGTTTGCACACCTTATTATATATAATTAATTGAATAATTGCAACCCATACCCTCTGCTAGCCTCTCAAAAATATCGCTACGTATATCACATCTGAGTATGGTTAGCCGATGATAGAGGAAGTTGGATTAGACAGAGCTTATAGGAGGTTTTCATGTTATTGGCATTTTGTGCTATAGTTATGGGTTTAGTTCTATTGGTATGGAGTGCCGATCGTTTTGTGAGCGGAGCGGCATCCACTGCCACATATTTTGGGATGCCTCCATTGTTGATAGGCATTGTTATTGTAGGGCTAGGTACATCAGCACCTGAAATTGTGGTATCGCTACTAGCTACCATGCAGGGCAACCCTGGTATTGCTATTGGCAATGCTTATGGCTCAAATATCAGCAATGCCTCGCTTATTTTGGGCATTACAGCCCTCATCAGCCCGTTACTGGTTCCTAAGCAGGTGGTGCATAAAGAGTTACCTATGCTGCTCGGAGTTACCGCTTTAACGGGGTTTATTCTCAGCGATTATGAGATTTCTCGCTTTGACTCATGGATTCTTTTATCTATTTTTATGCTCTTTATGACATTTAGCGTGTGGCAGGCACGGCGCAATCGGCATAGTCAAGAAGATGATTCACCGAGTGAAGAAGACATGCCCTTAATGAAAGCCTTATTTTGGCTTATTGTTGGGTTAGGGTTGTTAATTGCCAGTTCACGCCTGTTGGTATGGGGTGCTGTGTATATTGCCAAAAGCTTAGGCGTTAGCGACCTTATCATCGGGCTTACTATAGTAGCTGTGGGCACATCGCTGCCCGAATTAGCCTCCTCCATTATTGCAGCGCGTAAGAAACAGTATGATCTTGTGATTGGTAATATTATAGGATCTAATATGTTCAACACGTTAGTCGTTGTCGGCATTGCTGGGGTCATAAATCCGATCCCTATTGCACCTGAGGTGCTATCACGAGACTTTACCATGATGATGGCATTAACCTTTCTTGTATTTTTTATGGCTTTAAAAATAGGTAAAAAGCGTGTTATTGGGCGTATAAAAGGTGCTCTATTGCTTAGCTGTTACATCGGCTACACTTTCTACCTCGTACAATCCGTTTTTGCTTAAACATTGGTAGGTAAGGGTAGAGGGGGGGACAGTCCCTCCACCAATTTAAATTGTTTACAGCATCGTAAGAAGATTTCAACAGTTTTAAAAACGTTTAAAACCGCTTAATGAACTCAGCGGAATAGTGAAGGAAGGCATGCCCGATGAATGAGGAGCCAGCTCCTAGAGCGGAAACTGCACCACAAGGTTGGCCATTGTCTAAAAACCACACGGCTTTATTAAATGAGGCAACTGTTTCGGCAAAGTACCTCGTTGTATCCTAACCGAGCAGAAGGTCTTCCTGAATTTCTTACTTGATGGTTTCTTTAATAAACACAATTGCTTCGTCAGTGTACAGATCGCTGAACTACACAGCTGATGCGGTTTTGTTGCTTAAAACATAAGCATGGCTGGTGCCAATGCCGTGGGCACCACCTAAGAACATATAACTATTTACAAGAAAGCTTATGGTGTGAGTCTTGGAATCATTGTGTACGATGTAAGCGAGCCAATACTCCCCTTTGTTCCCTTTTTCACAGAGGTTCTGCAAGGCATCATTGCCTAATTCTTGTAAAGAAAGAGAGAATGCTTCGGCTTGTGGCGTGCCACTGATAACGGGCAATGTCCAGTTCACCGCTATGTTATCCATCGTTTATACACGAATAAAATCGGATACTTGTAGGGTTTTTCAGATGTGTGGGTGGGCGGTTGGCTACAAGCTACAAACAGCAATGTGCCAACCAGAAGACGAACGCTTGTTGTTTCGCTCATGGGTAAAGGCTTCCTAGAAAATTTCATAATATTTAGCTTTAGTGTATAATGTAGCATAAAACTTATCAAGGATACGGGATAAGAGAAGAGGGGCTATGCCCCCCCCCTTTTTTTTACTACTAAAATTAGCTCAGATAGCCTTGGGTATACTTTAAATATTCTTGTGTTTTGAGGTGCAAAATGTTTTTAGAGTGTTGCTCCATATACGCCCAGTCGGGGTTTGCATTTTCATCCACAGGCAACAAAATAATCTCTTTGTTGATTCTAGTTCCGTTGATTTCTCTGTTAAAACTGTATTTCTCTTCTAATCGGGAGAGGATGGTGGAGAGGAAGAGATAAATAAAACGATTAAAATAATCATTTTTTAACCCCGTAGCATGGTCGCTTGCGACAAAAGGATAAGCATGATAGAAAGTTTTGCCAACGCTCCCACTATTGGCAATAGAGAGGCAATGGGACAACATTCGCACATCATGGGAGTTACCAATAAAGCTATCCACACCGTTATTTGAGGCTGTTGATGAAACATAGGGCATATTACCAGTAATATGATCTGCTGTTTTTAGTCGTTTACCTCGGGTGATGGTGGTGAATATGGTATTTAAGTGAAACTCCTTCCACTCTTTTTCCTTTAGTGGCACAATTTCTTTAAACGGCAGTTCCTTGGTAAGATACAAAAAATGTTTTTGCGTAAGTAAGAGTTGCCTTTCTTTTATGTACTCTTCCATAAATTGCCAATCGGGAGAACCACCACTAGTGATCGGAAGTTGCAGCAACTCTTTTGATAGGCGAGTATCACTTCTTTTATAATTAAAGTTGTATTTTCCCCTCACTTGGTCAGCGATGGTGCTGATAAAAAGACCATTAAATCGATTAAGATATTGGTTGTAACCAGCTGTTATGTCGGATGTTGCGATGAAAGACTCAGACTTATAAAGAGACAAGCCCATAGACCCTTCGCCATTTCTGATAAAGACAATGCAGTTTCCGCTTTGAATAAGGGACTCGTCTCTTTTAACAAATGTTATGACCCCATTATTTCTACTGGTCGCACCAATATAACTCATTCCATCGGTGCATTCGCTTAAATGATTAAGTCCTTTACCTTTACCAGCCTGCAGTTCGAAAACATCTTTTATACGGAATCCACACCACTCTCGGTCTTTTAAGTTTAGCATCTTACTCACCATCCTCTTTGGGCTCAAACAAATAACCTCGACCTTGGGCTATCATGCTAAACTCAAAAGTTAAATAGTCAGCAATACTTTTCATGAAATCTTCTTCAGATGGTATCTCATCGTTGTAATAGTAAAAAGAGTGCAACCATTCATCGCTTTCTTCAATAGTGGTTTTCACCATGAATTTTGATGGCACTTCGGTTATTTTATCACGCCAACAGTCAAGAATATAAGCCCCTCTGTCTTTGGCACGCTCCGTTTCTACCAAGCCTAAATGCTTTTTCACCACAAAACCATCATCTTCAAAGTTTATAAATTTCACTAGTTTATCCGCTGAGTGGGCTTCACCTGTGGTAAAAACCGCTATGCACGGTACGGTGCCCACGCCATAAAAGGTGTTTTTATTCAGGCTTATCACACCCTTTAGGGTGTGCTTTTTTAAAATCTCTTTTTTAATGGCTTTATCTTCTTTCGTTTTACCAATCATGGCAGAAACAGGCACAATCACCGCAGCCCGGCCCCCTTCGGGCAGGCTGGCTAGCAAATGTCGAATAAAACACAGCTCCGATAAATGAGCGGTGTCTTTACCTTTAGCCTGCGAATAAGGCGGATTCATAAACCCCACAGATAAGCCTTTTAGCTGTAGGTTACTGGGGTTCATTTGCAAAAAGTCATTACATTCTAGGTTGCTCTGCCCATCCCCTCGTAAAATCATATTCGTGGTGGCGATAGAAAACATATCTTCACGCACCTCTATGCCATAAATTTGTTCTTTTTTAATGTGTTTTTTTTGATGTTCTGTGGTGGCAGCATTCAGCATTTTGTGCATTCCTGATATTAAAAAGCCACCCGTGCCACAACATGGGTCAAATATAATATCGGTGGGCTTTAACTCTACCAGTTCACAAAATAGTTCTGTTATGTGGCGTGGGGTTAGTACCACGCCCAATGCCTGCCCATCTCCGCCGGAGTACGAGACAAACTCCCCATAAAAACGCCCCAAATAGTCCTCAGGTGAGTTGGAAATAAGAGCTTTAAAAATATTCTGGTTGATGTACTCAGCAAAAAATTTTAAAGGGGTTTTGCCCAGTTTATTCACACCGTCGCTATGGTTACCTAAATTCATGTCTAAACGGTTCAGTTTTGGTCTGTCTTTTATCAAAGTAAATTGGTTTAAAACGCTGTTTAATTTCACTGCGGGCGAAACCTTGGCACGGTGCAAATTGTCTGAAAGGGCGGTGTAGAGTTTTTCGCCATCCGTCTTTATTTCATCACCTGTCAAGTTGTCAAGACTAAAGCCATGATCTTGCTCTCTTAAGGCGAGTAAAATGGCCGAGACCACAAGGGGTTTTTCATCTTCACCCAAGCTGCCATAGTTGCGTAAATATTCGTGCAGGGCTTTGGCTTTTTTTAAAATATCTTCAAGTTCCATGTCCTCCGGTGGAACTTCGCCTAGAACCATTCGTTTGTAATACTCATCAATGTTTCTTTCTGAAAAGTTTTCAAAAGTCGCCACTTCAGGCAACTCCATCGCACCATTTTCATTCACAAAGAGGGGTTTGATGATATGGTGCTTACTATTGCCAGCATTGCCAAAGGCAAACACCTTTTTAAACGAGGTTTGAGCAATAATTTTTTGGGCGTAGAACAAAGCCCCATTCACCGCATATTTTTGGGTGGCAGCAGGCGTTAGCGCAATTTTGTCTGCCTCATCACAGAGACATAGGCCGCTACGGTCTTGTTTGTTCTCCATCACCAGCACAAAATCTTTCACCAGAGCCACATATTCAGGAAAGCCTACCCCATTTGTTTGCTTTTTTGATACTGATTTTAAGGCATTGTTTATTTCAACAATGCTACTGCCTTGTGCATCAGCTTTGATGCACGCATCTGTCAGAAGATCGTAAATACACAAGTCAAAGTTAGCTTCTTTTTTTGCCATAAATTTGATCATATCCGACTAATTAAATCATTGAAATAGTTAATCTTTATTTGTCTTTTAGCCTCAAAAGCGGTTTATTGAAGGAGGGCATAGGGTGAAAATGGGGATAAAGAGATGAATATTGATAAATTTTTGATAAAAATATCATTAAGAAGAAAGATGTTGTGGGTGAGCCTAACGGCTTTTTTGCCGGTTGTCATAATGATAGGAGGCATGGTTTTTTACATTCATAGTCTTATGCACAGTAGGGATGAAATAGCTTTGGCACAGCAAGTGGGAATGGTGCGTAGCTTTGGAAGACAATTTAGTTATACTGTTGAAAAAGCCTATGGGCAGGTATTATCGGCCATTGATACCACAAATGATAATTTAGATAACGATTTAAAAAACATCACCGAACAAGAACAGTTTATTGATAACGTGTATCTAGCTGATGAGCGAGGAATGGTCATAGCTTCCTCGGCTTATATAGGGGATCGAGTGAGTCTCCCCAATCCTCTTTTTACATGGATTGAATCCAAAACAGAGTGGGGAGTGCTGATTACAGAAGAAGAGGACATTATGAATCAGGAAATATCTATTATGTCATCGTATTTTAATGATAGCAATGATTTACTCTTTTTTATAGTGATGATTCTTAATCCGATAGCCATATTAGACGCTTTTATCACAAATAATTATAGCTTGAACAGTGGGGATTACGGCAGCAAAATTTTATTTAATTATACAGTGGATTATCGTGATTCCACACACCGTACACGACTGGTAACCATTGGACATGATAAAAAGCCTCTCGATAATGGGGGATTATTCATCGAAAATGCAAATGCAGCAATTAATTTTGATAAAAGGCATTTGGTTCAAGAAGAACCGTTTTGGCAGGGGGGGGATTCTCTTCTTATATTTTCTGTGTATAAGCCGATGCTCACCATGGCTGATGTTTTACATTCAATGGGGTGGATTTTAATTTTAGGCATGGTTGGATGTGGGGTTATTGCCTTGGCTTTGTCATGGATCACCATGCACCATGTGGTATTTTCTGATGTGGAAGATGTGGTACACACCATGAAGGCAATTGAATCAGGCCAACTAAGTAGACGTTCGCATGTGGTAAGAAATGATGTTATCGGTGTTATAGCAATGAATATAAACCAAATGGCGGTGGCTATTGAACGGCAGACCCATGAGTTAGAAGCTATATCGAGGACAGATGCACTAACAAAAGTACATAATCGTATGTATTTCATGAAAAGATTACAGCAGTTAGTGGAGGATGACCCGAGTGGGGCATGGAGAGAAGGGCATATCATTATGATAGATATAGACCATTTTAAACAGATTAATGATACCCATGGACATTTAGTTGGAGATAATACGTTACAAGAGGTTGCCAGGCTATGCAACTTATCTTTAGTAGAGATAAAACACATTTTTGCCCGCTTTGGTGGTGAAGAGTTTATTGTGTTTATTTATCATGAATCGGTGCCAAATGTGGTAAAATGGGCTGTGAATATTAAAGAAACTATAAAAGCGTATCCATTTGCTAATGAAAAAAAAGATAACTGTTTCGCTGTTACCATCAGTCTTGGGGTTACAAGTTGTAGAACAGGAACGCTGAAAGATTGTATTAATCGTGCTGATAACGCCCTTTATGATGCAAAACATGCAGGGCGTAATAGGATTAAGTTGTGGTAAGGCACTAAGAAGAAAGAAAAGAAATAATCAGTTCTTGTTGCTTTTCACTGAAAAGATGGGGCAAAAAAAGCCCCGTGTGGTTGGCAGTGGGGGCTAGCCAAATATTTCGATGCAATGCTGTGTGATGAAGGGCAGGGTAGTTTTCTTTAAGCCCAATGTAGCGTATGTAGTTTTGAGTTATAGTAAAATTCCTACCGTTTAAATTAATTGAATTAACACAGGGAGCTGGCTGGGTAAAGGCCTTTAGGCTGCGCAACACAGCGCGAGCCAAATAGGCAGGCATAATGTGCGATGGTGGTAATTTTTCATCAGATAGATTAATGATAATTGCTCCACCGCCTAAAGAAGGAGCAATAGCCATCACTCCATAGTGCCAATGTGTGGGAATGGGGCAATGAGGCCGCAGATAGCCAATAGAGGCTGTTTCACTGATATCCCATGGTTCGGCAATGTGAGGCTGAGATAAAGCCTGCAGAAAGGGCGTAATTTCATCATAATAGCTCACACTCTGTGCCAAGTGGATAATTTTTAAAATAAGTTTAAAGAGGCGGTCTTGCCATACATTAGGGTAAGGCATAGACAAACCTTGTTCTAAGGGGTTTTTAAAGGCTAAGGCTAGCCCCGCGGGGTGATGCCCTGAGAGATAAGTGCCATGGTTCATAAATAGGTCATAAAATCGTTCCCCTTTTGGGGTATAGAGATAGCCACCACGGGCACGCTTTATGAGAGGCAAACTCTGCATGAGTTGGTGCTCTTCTGGTGATAGTGTGAACATGATCAATCCTCTTATCTCGATTTAATTGAGTAGTGGAGACCTAGATCTCCGCTCTTACTTTATGCTACTAGAGTAGCACATTTTGCAACATAAAATCAATAAAGAGCGAGGTATCGGTGATTTTAGTGTACAATAAGCTAAAAGAGGGTTGACATTTTTTTGTTTGGTTGCTATATTGTTGTTGGATATAGTAAATCTATTCCTTCTTAGCTCAGTTGGTAGAGCAAAGGACTGTTAATCCTTGGGTCGCTGGTTCGAGTCCAGCAGAAGGAGATAAAAAAACCTCATTAGAAATAATGAGGTTTTTTTATCGATCAGTGTCATTCTTCTTCGTTATCAGTAACATCGTCTTCAACGTCTAGAATCTGTCCGAGTTCAATCTCTTCATCTGAGGCTACTCGGACTTCTTTTACAGTGATGTCAAAAGAGAGTGTTAGCCCAGCATAAAGGTGGTTGGCATCTAAGGTAACTGTGTCATCGGTTAGAGATGTAATTCGCCATGTCATAGGGTCTAGATCGTTACCATCCATTGACTCTTCATCCATTAGAAACTCCATACCAAGGTGCAGGCTTTCTCCTTCAAAATCAGTAATAGGAACACTGATAATGAGATCGGGGTTGTGTTGTCCAAAGGCCTGATCTGGCTCTAGCTTTATGATAGTGCTAAATCCCGCACTTTGCCCTTGAAGCACTGACTCAACGCCCGGCAGGGCGGTGTGTGTGCCATGAATGTAGCCACAAAGTGGATCCTCTTTTCCAGACTCTAAAACATCACCGTTTTGATCGGTGATAACGTAGTCAAAAATAACAGCACAGTTTGTATCAATCTTCATACAATTTCCTTATCTTTTAATCTATATTTTTTTAAATAACAGGAGGAAGATCATCATCAGGCTGGTGAGATGATTGTTTTATGTGGTGCAGTCGGCTAAACATCTCGGCAAAAAAAGCAGCTTCCGCTTCATTAAGCCCCGTGCGTCCTAGCACATTGATGAGAAAACTATGAACGTGGGTGTACCCGTGTTCTTGCGATATTTTAAAAAACTCTAATGCCTCTAGGTGATCGGTGATGCCCGTTACGAGCTGGGTAACCTGTTCTGCCCCAATGGGGGCAAAAATAGTGGGCTTAGTTTGGGCTTGAAAGAGTTCATAGGCGATAATTTGCACCGATTGAGCGAGGTTGAGGCTGGCGAAGTCGGGAGATGAGGGAATGCTGACCAAAAGATGACAAAGTTTGAGTTCTTCATCGTTGAGACCATTTTTTTCGTTGCCAAAAACAATAGCAATCTCGCCATCGGCATAGGTGGCGGCTTTGGCTGCTAGTTCGTCGGGGTTCAGGGCATAGAACTTGCGGTTTTTGCCAATGCGCCGGCTGGTGCCTGCCACAAGAACTGCACCTTTAATGGCATCATCAAGGCTGGTGAAGTGTTGCGCCTGTTCATAAAGATCAAAGGCCGATAAACTCCAAGTTTTAATGTCTACAAGGTTTTCAGGGCTAGGGTTCACCAGTTTTAGGTGGGTAATGCCCATGGTTTTCATAGCTCGGCACACGCTGCCAATGTTTGCCTGCCCCTCGGGGCGACAGAGAACAATCGAGATGCGATTGAGCCAAGAGAGAGGGGGTGTATTTTCCATAAACATTACAATAGCACAATAGGCTAGCTTACGCTAGCCTTGGGTAAGAGTGAAAACAGTAGCCATGATACGTTCTTGATCAGCTTGGGCTTCTTGAATTTCAAGCTCAGCTTGGGTTATGATATTTTCTTGATGTTCTAGCAAATCACCTAGTTCTTTTTGTTTCTCACTGAAAGGTAAGGGAATCCGAAGTTTCATCATATTGTCTAGGGAGGCTCTATACGTTCTACAAAAACCTGCTTGTATGCCAGCTGTTTCTATAGCAACTTTAGCATAGCGTAAATCTATGGTGGAATCTACTGTTCGCAAAACACCGCAGTGATCCGTTGGGAAAAATTCCATATTTGGTGGTAGATAATTTACCATCCAGTCGCCATCAATACCCCATAAAACAGAGGATATAGAAAAGTCCGTAAATCCTTTTAAGTGCTTGTTAGTGTACCCAAAAGGCTTAAACACATTAGCACTAAAGGCAGGGATAGATCCTTCTTTTTTTTGAGTTAAATTAACCCTAACCAGACGTTTACCAATAATTAACTTAAATTTTGTTAAATCTGATAAGCCCACCAAAGGATAGCTACTAAAATCAACACTCGCCATTGCTTTCTTCGCTTCCTTAATCGTAGCTTTCGCCTGCTCAATAATCGTTTCTTGTTGCTGCATTAGCATAACGATTCCTTCTTGTTTTTCCGTAGCAGGCAAGGGAACAGATAACTTTTCAATGTTTTTAGCATACACATGGGGTTGGGCTATGCCTTGTTGCAGTTTATATATCTCACCTTGCATAGTTTTAAGACAAAAGAAGAGGTATTTAGGGTGCATTACAGGGGTGGTTTGCAACACAAGACAATCTGAAGCCCAAATAGGGGTGTGATGATAGGAAACATACCCTGCTTGACCAGAGGCACTAATGGTGGTAACTTCTCCTTCATAGTTGTGCTGGTTGTGGTAATATGCGGGGCTTTTACCCCCCGCAATTACTGGTATTTTTCCTTGGCCCACCTGTGCTTTGGTGATAGCTTTTCCCTTAGTAATACTCACTACTTCAGCACTTAATGGCATGAGAGGATAATTACTAATTAGTAAGGCTTTTTTTTTACGAAGCTTTAAACTATTGCTAAACTTTTCAGCTTCAAAGTCAAGGCACGCATCTAAAGTGGTCAGCGTAATATGCTCTTTCAGTTCATCGGCTATATCGCCCACAGGCTCATCCAGCATCGCCTTAAAAATATAGCTATTCGCCTTAGCAGGGTTGTGAGGGTTACCTTTATCAAACAGCTTACCCTCACCCACAAGGTGCATACCTTCTTGCCCACGTCTGTTACTAAATTTATAACCTAAAAATTCCTGCAATACCGCTTTATTGTCGCCACTATTCACCCACAGCAGAGCGTCTTGGCTCATTGCCACATAGTCCTCTCTAGTGTTTAAAACCACGGGCTTGGGGCGTTTTTGTAAAAATAAAGTAGCGGTTTTAGTTCCTGTGGCGGCAAAGGCCCCACTACCTAACTGCACCACGGTTTTAAGGTGAAAATGCTCCAGCATCATTTTGCGAGCCTTTTCATAATCCCCATCATTGGTTAAAAGGCTATCCGGTAAAATAATCACTGCATAGCCTAAGGGTTTCACCAGCTGTTTCATCCGCTCAATAAACAACACTTCAATATGACCGCTTTTATCGGTTATGCTATTAAACAAACTAAAAGCCTCTTGCTCTTCTGTGTTTTGCATCACACTTTTAAACCCAGCTACTGAATAGGGTGGGTTGGCAATTAACAGATCAAACTCTTCATTGTCCTGCCCCTTTTTGGTGGCTAATTTGTTGATGTAGCTACCTTGATTAAACGGCTCAAGCCCCGATGCGTGAATAATTTGTGCCTCGCCATCGCCGTGTAAAAAGCACGAGAGCTTGGTGGTTTTAACCAACCGATAATCACGTTCAATGCCATACATAAACTCTTTAGCCCACTCATAATCACCGCCTTTATGGTGGGCTAATTTCTTTTGTTGTGAGGGAGATAGTGAGCTTGCGTCTAACTGGTTGAGATGTTTTTGAATAACATCCATCGCCTCGGTTAAAAAATGTCCACTGCCGCAGGCAAAGTCTATGGTATAGGGAATAAAGTTATTATCCTTGTTCTTTATTTTGTTTAGCATCAGCTCTTTAAGGGGCAGACTCTCTAGCAGAAAACGCACCAGAGGCACGGGGGTGAAAAATTGCCCACTCTCTTGCTTAAAACCTGTGTTGAGCAACAGCTCAAAAAAATCACCCAAAAATTGTTGCTTGTGGGTATAGCGTATCTGATAGCGCTGCAACAGTTGCACCACCTCTTTAACAATTTGAGCATTTTCTTTAAATGACTCTTCATTAAAGACCTCAGTAAAGGCAAACTCTTGGTTTTTGTATAAACGCAACTCTTTCAGCATATCATACACTTTGCTATCACTTTGATAATTTTTAAGGTCATCATCGCTATAGTCGGTTATCTCTTTGTTAAGATACTCCTTCATACCCTCCTTATAGAGCTTGTTGAGGCGATCGAGAAGACTCTCAAAAGTGTCTTTTCCTTCTATCCATTGAAAAAATAATTCATCGTCAGCATTTCTATCTTCATCTAACACTTTGCATAAAAATAAATTAAAAATCTTATTAAAAGCATTGGCTTTATCTGAGACCACATTGTGGCGAATAATTTCTAAAAATTGATTGTAAATACGCCCACTGTCTTCTTGCTTTAACTCTTTAAGTTCTTTTCTAGTCAACGCTTTAAGTTGCACATTGTAAGGGTTCACACCCTCTTCAAAAACACCAAAGGAGTTAAATTCCTTGTTCCAACGGTCTACCATCTCTTCAACCGTTCCAAGCTGCCTAAACTCTTCTTCAATTTTAATAATATCGCTTTGGTAGTCAATTTTTGAGCTAGATAGGCACGAGGTGTAGAGACAAAGATACTGGGCATGAGTGTCTTGCTTAAAATAAGAGAACAACTGACCCCCATCTTTGAACATTTTTTTCTTTTCTTTAGTAAACTCATTGCCCCATGTTTTACACTCAATCATGAGGTATGATTGACCTGAGGGTTCAGAAACTAAAATATCTAGTTTGCCCTTGTGGTCTCGCCCAAGAGACCACTTTTTTTCAAGGGTTAAGGAGGCTGCAGGATAGCCTTTAGAGAGTAACCGATCCACACACTCTAGCACCACAAAATTTTCACTACTAGAAAAATTAGAGGTGGTTTCATCGCCCAAAGTGAGTGGTTGTGGATACTTGATTTTTTCATCTTCAAAATTTATGGTAATGATGTAATCGCCTGAGTAGGTTTTACGCCACTCATCATTGGTAAGAGAAGAGTAACCTAAAATAGAAATAAGATCTTTTATTTCATCGTGAGTGATGTTTGTTTGTTTGTTTGTTTGTTTGTTTGTTTGTTTGTTTGTTTGTTTGTTTGTTTGTTTGTTTGTTTGTTTGTTTGTTTGTTTGTGCCATTATATCTCATAATATCTTTTTATGCTAGTCATGTAAAGCGGTTTGTGCCGTAGGGCAAACCGCTTAAGCTTGCTATTTGTTATTCACTTATGATATTATAGAGGCATGGCAGATAACACCCCCCAATCCGATCCTTTAGGCACTTTTTTAGTAACCGTAACTGAGAGGTTTCTTTCTCAGCGCAAGCGTAAACGCTATATGCAACGTAAAAAAGCCAAGGTAAGGGGCTGGTTCCTAGATACATTTATAACCCTTTTAGGGGCAATAGTTTGGGTGTTTTTTATTAACCAATACCTCATTCAGGCCTATGTTATTCCATCGGGTTCCATGATTCCGACGTTGCTTATTAATGATCGCATTTTTGTGGATAAATTTTTTTATGGACCTCCCGTTTTGCCAGGTGCTCCACGTTTCCAAGCTATTGAGTCGGTGCGTCGTGCCGATGTGATTGTGTTTGAAAATCCTGAATATAACTCCCGTGGCACTTTGTTTGAGGTGGTTCATCGGTTGCTTTACACCTTTAGCTTTACCCGCATAAATATTAATACCAACGAGTGGGGTGAACCTGAAGTTGATCTGCTTATTAAGAGGGCGGTGGGATTTGATGGCGATCGTATTCGCTTTTTAGACGGTAATTTAGAGATTAAACTCCAGGGGCAATCAGAGTGGATGGCTGAAGCTGATTTTATTAATAAAAGTGGTTTGGGATATGCCCCATTTCGTCAGGTGAATAACAATGATGGGTTAGCACAACTGATGGCACTATTGAGTGAGCTTTCAGTATATAGGCGAGCAGGATTAGCCCCACCGCCTCATTTAGCTCAGTTTGATGAGCTGTATTTAAGCTATGATTATAGTCAACATCGGGTAGAGGTTACGAATCAAACCACCAAAAGTATGGCGAGGTTAATGCTTAATCCTCATCGTATGAGTGATGTATCAGCATACTATCGTCAATATTATGGCATATATGTTCCTTATGGCTATGTGTTGCCGCTGGGTGATAATCGAGACAACTCACTTGATGGACGCTTTTTTGGAGTAATAAAACAACAAGCCGTTCTGGGTAGAGCACTGTGGCGATTTTTACCCTTATGGCCACAAAATCGCTTTGGCATAGTGGAGTAGAAATACGATGACGAAAAGTAGACGTTCCTATCAGCACACACAACTCATTATAAAGAGATTTCTTACCTACGGGGGGATTTTCCTCGCTATTTTCTGGCTTTTTGTGGGGTTTCAAAACTATGTTTTAGCCATTTATGCTATGCCTAATGATGGCATGCAACCCTATTTACGCACCAACAAGCGTGTCTTTATAAAAAAATTTGGTTTCAATGAGGGACTTGTGAAATTCCCTCATCTAGCTACCGTTAAACGGGGGGACGTGGTGCTCGTTAATCTTAGTGCGGAGGAACCACCTTTGTGGGGAAATATGATGAATCCTTTTCTGCGCTTAGTGAGTGGCAATTTTTATCGACTAAAGAATAATCGTGCTAAACATGGGCTAACCAATAAGCTAATCAAAAGAGTTATTGCACTGCCAGGTGACACTATTAAGATAGACAATCACATTATAATGGTGCGCCCGGCGGGAGAACGATTTTTCATCAGCGAGTTTGAATCGTCCATAAAGGTGTATGAAACGTTTATGGACAGGACATTAACAGAATGGCCTGCCTATGGATTTTTGGCAGGATACAGAAAAGAACAGGTATTGCCCCCTAATACTTATTTTGTGGCTGGAGACAACAGGATACTGATTAATGATAGTCGATCTTTTGGTTTAGTGGAAAAAGAACAGATAGAGGGCGTGATGATTGGTAAGTTTTTTTGATTTTAGTTAGTATGGATTAGCGACTTCTATTTTCATGACACTTGATAAAGCCCGTAGCTAAGTCTATAATGACCTATTATGACAGCACACAACTTGCGTAGAGCATTTATTGATTTTTTTATTGCCCACAATCACGTTGAGATCTCAGGACGGTCGGTTGTTCCTGAAAATGACCCCACAGTTTTATTCACCACTGCGGGAATGCATCCTCTTGTTCCCTACTTACTAGGTGAGGTGCACCCTGCTGGTACTCGACTGGTGAATGTTCAGAAGTGCATTCGGACTGGTGATATTGAAAGTGTTGGCGATGCCCATCACCTCACCTTTTTTGAGATGCTAGGTAACTGGAGCTTGGGTGATTATTTCAAAACAGAGATGATCAAAATGAGTTATGAGCTTATCACTGCACACTTAAAAATTTCCCTCGATCGTTTACATGTGACGGTTTTTTCTGGAGACGAAGCTATTACCTGCGATGAAGAGGCTGCCAACACATGGCTAGCCCTAGGTATTTTACCCGCACATATTCACTTTTTAGGGCGTGAAGACAACTGGTGGGGACCAGCTGGAAAAACGGGTCCTTGCGGGCCAGACAGTGAAATGTTCTTAGACACACTTCGCCCCTCCTGTGGAGTAGAATGTCGCCCTGGCTGTGGCTGTGGTAAATACATCGAATTTTGGAATGATGTTTTTATGCAGTATGACAAGCAAGAAGACGGTAGTTATCGTCCCCTTGCTAAACAGAATATTGACACTGGCATGGGTGTTGAGCGCACATTATGCCTGCTTTTGGGTAAAAATAATGTGTATGAAACCCATCTGTTTCAACCACTTTTAGTTCATCTTGAAGCTCTGGCAGGGCTTGTTTATACCGGAGAAGAGGGTGAAACAACTAAAGCCTTTCGTATTATTTGTGACCATGTGAAAACCGCCACCATGCTTTTAGCTGATGATAAGCTGATTAAACCCAGTAATGTGGGTCAGGGGTATATTCTACGCCGTCTTATTCGACGAGCCGTGCGTTTTGGGCGTAAACTTAACATTAATAAACCTTTTTTAGGAGCTATGGCTTTAATTGTTTTGGATATTTATCATGATAGTTATCCTGAAATGCGTAAAAAAGTAGATTTTTTGCTCGAAGAACTGCGCCTAGAAGAAGAGTTATTCAGTAAAACTTTGGTACAGGGTGAGAAAGAGTTTGAAAAGCTGTTACCGCACCTTGAGAAAAACCAGCAAACAGCCTTGAGTGGGCGATTAGCTTTTAAGCTTTATGACACTTATGGTTTTCCTCTAGAGCTGACTCAAGAGCTGGCTGGCGAACATGGATTATCGGTAAACCAAGAAGAGTTTGATGCAGCCTTTGCTAAGCACCAAGAGTTGAGCAAGCAGGGCTCTGAAAAGGTGTTTAAAGGGGGTTTGGCTGACGACAGTGATAAGAGTAGAGGTTATCATACCGCCACGCACTTACTCAATGAGGCTTTACGTCGAGTTTTGGGCGATGGTGTGCATCAAGAGGGCAGTAACATCACCCCTGATCGTTTGCGTTTTGACTTTAGCTGGGCTGAAAAGCTATCATCTGAGCAGATAGCAGCGGTAGAAAATTTGGTGAATGAGCAGATAACAGCAAACCTCCCCATCACTATGGAGATGATGAACTTAAAGGAAGCAAAGGAAATCGGTGCACAGGCGATGTTTGAGGGCAAATATGATGAACAGGTTAAGGTTTATCGTATGGGAGATTTTTCAGTGGAAGTGTGCGGTGGTCCGCATGTGGAAAGCACAGGCATTTTAGGACGCTTTAAAATTGTTAAAGAACAGTCTAGTAGCCGTGGTGTGCGACGGATAAAGGCGATTTTGGAGTCTTAAAGAGAAAGCCCCTCTTATTGATAATAGGAGGGGCTTTTGGTTTGAAAATCAAATGATTAAGCTTTGTTAGCTGAGCCTAACACGTTGATGTTCTTATGCATGTAGAGTTTTTTCAACTCATCACGAGCAGGGCCCAAATATTTACGAGGGTCAAATTCACTTGGGCTTTCTGCGAAAACTTTGCGAATCATGGCAGTCATGGCAAGACGACCGTCTGAATCGATATTGATTTTGCAAACAGCTGATTTAGCTGCATCGCGCAACTGCTGTTCAGGAATACCCACCGCATCAGGTACTTTGCCACCAAATTTTTCAATCATGTGCACATATTCCATAGGCACGCTGGATGAACCATGAAGAACGATGGGGAAGCCCGGCAAGAGCTTTTCAATGGCTTCCAGGATATCAAAACGCAACGGAGGAGGCACCAAAACGCCTTCCGCATTGCGTGTGCATTGTTCTGGCTTAAATTTGTTAGCACCATGGCTGGTTCCGATAGAAATTGCTAAGCTATCTACACCGGTTCTTTTAACGAAATCTTCAACTTGGTGTGGTTCAGTGTAGGTGTGGTGCTCGGCTACCACGTCATCTTCAATACCAGCCAAAATCCCTAATTCACCTTCAACAGTGACATAGTGGGGAAGACCGTGAGCATAGTCGCATACTTTTTTGGTTAAGGCGATATTTTCTTCATAGGGAAGGTGGCTACCATCAATCATAACACTGGAGAAGCCAGCATCAATACAAGATTTACATGTTTCAAAGCTATCACCATGATCTAAATGTAAAACAATGGGGATATTCATACCCAATTCTTTAGCGTACTCAGTAGCACCCTTAGCCATATAGCGTAATAGGGTGGCGTTAGCATATTTACGAGCACCTGACGAGACCTGCAGAATAACAGGGCTTTTGGTTTCAACACAAGCCTGCACGATAGATTGCAGTTGCTCCATGTTGTTAAAGTTGTAGGCAGGGATTGCATACTTGCCAGCAAAAGCTTTAGCAAAAAGATCCTTAGTGTTTACTAAGCCCAGTTCGGTATAACTAGTCATACTCATTTCCTAGCTCCTAATTTGTTTATATTTAAGAGAAGATAAATCTCCTCTTACGTCAAGTATACTCTAATTAACAGAATTTTTATAGCACTATACGAGTATTAAAGTAAAATTTTATGGTCAATGGGAGTTGTTGTTTTAGCTTAGGCATGATATGGTAAAAGAGCCGTAAAGGTTGTACATTGAACTGAAAGGTTGCATAGCAGCCTAATGAGAGGAAAGGAGAATAAGGGATGGACGAAGAGAATAAGGAAGTATTAGTAGTGGCTTCAAAGGTGAAGAAATACATTCAGGCGAATAGCGATGGTATGAAATGCTCAGCTAAAGTGATTGATGTGTTGTCTGAGCGTGTACGGCAGCTTTGTGATGAAGCAATCGCTAGTGCCCGTAATGATAAGCGTAAAACCGTTCAAGAAAAAGATCTTTAAGCTCGTACCTAAAAAAACACCTCACTTAATGCTAAAAAGCAAAGTGAGGTGTTTTTTTATCTAGGCAGAAAGGCGTTTTTTAGCCCTTACTTGACATAAACTGTAGCAAGTCTACAACGCGGTTAGAATAACCCCACTCGTTATCATACCAAGAAACAATCTTAAAGAATCGTTTCTCGTTTGGTAAGTTGTTTTGTAAAGTTGCCAAGCTATCATAAATACTTGAGCGACTGTCATGAATAAAGTCAGATGATACTAGCTCCTCGTTGGTGTAACCAAGGAAACCCTTTAAATAGGTTTCACTAGCCGCACGCATTAACTCATCAATTTTTTGGATCGAAGTGTCGCTTTCAGCACGGAAGGTTAGGTCAACAACTGAAACCGTTGGGGTAGGAACCCGAAAAGACATACCAGTTAATTTACCTTTGGTTACAGGCAAAACCTCACCTACAGCTTTAGCAGCACCGGTGCTGCTAGGAATAATATTCACAGCAGCAGCCCGTCCACCACGCCAGTCTTTCATGCTAGGTCCATCAACGGTTTTCTGCGTTGCGGTGTAGCTATGAATGGTGGTCATCAAACCTGTTTCAATACCGATTTTTTCCTTAAGCAACACATGCACAATAGGAGCCAAGCAGTTTGTGGTGCAGCTTGCGTTGGACACAACATGATGCTCTTTGGCATTGTATTCTTCGTGATTAACACCCATAACCAAAGTTTTAACACCATCTTTGCCAGGGGCAGAGATTATAACTTTTTTAGCACCAGCTTCAATGTGACCATTGGCTGAAGCCATATCGGTGAAGATACCAGTGCTTTCAATAACATATTCAACACCCAATTTGCCCCAAGGTAATGACTTCAATCCTGCATCCTTGTTTGGAGCTTGAATACACTGTACCTCATGACCATTGATAACGATGATATCATTATTCTTTAGACTAGCATCGCTTTTCTTAGATGAAAAAACACCGTCCATACGACCCTGTGTTGAGTCATACTTTAACTGATAGATGAAGTAGTCAGCGTCGGTGGACATATCCACAACAGCTACCACATCAACCTGACCTGCACCTTTGCCCAATAGCTTCTGAGCCACAAGCGCCTGAAAAACTAAACGTCCAATGCGACCAAAACCGTTAATCGCTACTTTCATAAGAGATTCCCCCTTCTCAAGGTAATTAAATTGTTTATCTTGTCTCAATAATATCGACTCTTTGCTTCAATGTCAATGAACCAAGAAAAATCCATTAGATACACCCAATAATGGCTGTGCAGCCTGTGGCATATACGCAATGTCACGAATGAGCAACACGGTATCCTCTGCAGCCATGATATCAGGACGAACGCGGCTGACCAACTCCCCACGTGAGGCATAATCACCCACTTGGTCAATAGTTAATTGACCCAAATTGTTTAAGCCAATAATTTCAAAATAGGGCTTAAAGGCCACAAAACGATTATTACTAGAGTGTACCACCACAAACACATCGCCCACTGAAACCCCATTGAGATGACCGGCTGAGATCAGAGCTCGTTGCCCATCACGCCGCACAAGGGATGCTCGCACGGGGATCAGATTGTGTAGCCCGTCCGTGAGAGCGATAATGGCATCACTAATGCGGTTAATACCTGCACGGCGTACACTGTTGGTTTGAATAAGTGCACCTGTTGAGGCCAAATAGAGGCTACTTTCCATGAAAAGCTGGCGATTGTTTTCCACAAACTTAATGATAACAAAGAAATCCATGTTCGAGGTGCGTGCCGTGCGCCAAGCTTCACTCACGCTATCGCTCACACCCACATCAATCGTTTCAAAGCGGGTAAAACGCTGAATATCTTCCGTAAAAGTACGCTGAAAAAGCCCATCAGAACCAAAGCGCTCTACCTGAGACTGGCGAGGTAAGCGAGTAACCATTACTTTGATTGGGAGCCCTAATGGTCCGTTGGGCATACCAAACGCAACTGCCGGATTCGGAGTAACGCGCCGCTCTTCACGAGCTAAAATATCGAGCATGAGTTGGCTTGCTGTTCCCTCACTTTTCAGCAGACGTAACTGCTCTAAATAAAAGATTGGAGAACCCATTTCGTTCATTAATTGACCAAAGGCAAAGCGTAATGAAGGATCGTAGGGATTTAATAACAAGGCTCGTCTGAAATTATGGTGAGCGCGAACATTTTGTAATGCTCGTTGAAACTTCATACCCTCTTGATAGCGAAAACGACTCAACTCTGCCCGTTCATTCGAGCCAATGGGAAAAGAGTTTAACACAAAATCTTCGGCACTCAGGCGATTGAGCTCATCATACGGTTGCAATCGTAACACTTCCTGATGAGTGGTAAAGGCCAAGTTTAAGTCACCCATCTGTGTGAATGTTGAGGCTAAGATGCTCCACACCTCAGGATTCGTTCGACCACGCCCCCTAATGAGCTCCTCAAGAATCGCGATCGTTTGGGTATATTGCCCTGTACCGAGTAAGACGGCGGCACGTCGCTCCGCCAAACCGTTATACAGAGGGTTTATAGCGTAGGTAGCTTGATAATGTTCCAAGGCTCTTGACCACATTTCTCGTTGCTCAAAGTGTAAGCCCGCATTAAATCGGACAAGTGGGTCATGTGGATAGTAGTAAACAGCTTGATCCATATAGTTTTGAGCACGCACAAACTCTTTCATGTTATCGAAGATGAGGGCTAAACTTAATAAACCACGTCTATTATCAGGATAAAGGCGGAGTAAGTCCTCAATTTGTCGAATGGCTCGGTCATGCTGACCCTGCAAGAGTAGCACCTCAGCCATACCAAATAAGGCATCAATATTATTAGGTTCACTCTGTAAAACAACACGGAAGATCACTTCAGCTTCGGTTACTTGACCCAAAACAGCCAAGGTGCGCCCACGTAGGGTACGCGCTCGCACTGAACTACCTAGTCGATCCACTTCATCAAGTAACGTGAGCGCCTCACGGTAGGCCTCTAAAAAATAGTAAACCTCAGCCATGGCAAAAAGTGCATCTGAGTAGTTGGGGTTAATAGCTATCGCTTCTTTTAGATAGACCGTTGCGGTGTAAAAATCTTGCATGTTAAGAGCTGTTTGCCCCTGTTCAAACAAAGCACGTGCCTGTTGTTGCCCAGCCTGTGCTGATAATGCAAGGGGGGATAACATGCCAAAAAGGAGTGTAACAAGGGGCAACAGCCCTTTTTTAATCATAATTAGACCTCTTTTTTCACAATTTTCACAATTTTTATTTTTTGCTCATCTAGTTCGTGCACCACAAATAGGGTATCTTCATAGATAACCTCCTCCAGTAAGGAGGGGATTTTACCAAAAAGATTGTAAACAAAACCACCCAGCGTATCAAAGTTTTGCTGGGGCAACTTTAGCTTTAGCTGTTCATTTAGTTCATCAATGTGCATACGTGCGTCGCATAAATAGGTGCGAGAGTCTACAATTTGTAACTCTTCTGCTTCATTGTCATATTCATCTTGAATATCACCTACGATCAGCTCAATAATATCTTCAAGACACAAAATACCACTCACGCCACCATACTCATCTACTGCCACGGCAATATGCACATGTTTCTTTTTAAACTCACGTAAAAGGCTGTCTAATTTCTTACTGTCGGGTACAAAAAATGGTATACGGCACATTTCCTTGATACTAATATTATCTTGTTGCAACAAAAGCGGTTGCAAAAGATCTTTCACATAAAGAATCCCTACCACGTTATCCACTTTTTCTTCATAAACGGGGTAGCGAGAGAAGCCGGTTTCACTAATAATGGTGAGTAGCCCAGCCATTTGCGTATTGGCATTAATGAAAATGGCATCAATACGAGGCACCATTGCTTCTGCTACACAGGTCTCCTCAAGAGAAATGACACCCTTAATCATGGCACGCTCTTCGCTACTTAGAGGCTCGGATGAGAGTTCTTCAAACTCCTTATTTGAGAGTTTGTTCCTTTTTATACGGTGAAAAAGTTTCATATTTATTGACTCGTTGGCAACTGTAGCCGTAAGTCCTGCAATTCCTCCAAGATTTTTTCTTGTTCTTTTAACATCGGCTCATTTACATCATTGGTGAGATGATCTTGACCCATGAGGTGTAAAAATCCGTGAATTACCACTCGTTTTAGCTCCTCCTCAAGCGATACTTTAAAGTATTTTACATTCTCTTGCAAGGTTTCAAGTGAAATTATTATATCACCTAAAGGTTGAGGCTTTGTCGCTTCCCCTTCAGGCAACGGAAAAGATTCTCCTTCATCCCATACAAAGCTTAGCACATCGGTGGCACTATCTTTACCTCTAAACTGTAAATTGAGCTGGTGGATATGCTCATCATTGGTAATAAGGAGCGAGACTTCACGCTCCTGGGGCATGAGGCACGCATTAGCCGCAGCTTGGGTGTATGCTTTGAACATACTTATGTCAAAAAATGGTTCTATTTCATAGATAATCTCGATGGGGTATGTCATAACTTATAAAGTGTCGGCATATTTTAAAGAAAAATGAGAAGAACCCTTACTTAAACCCTGTTGAGCCTCTTGTCATAGAGGGGTGTTTACCTTATTATGATAACATGGCAAAACTTGGTGATAAGATTCGTGCATTATTTAAAAAAGGATTGGATGATAGCTTTTTTGATGATCTAGAAGATACCCTCATTGAAGCTGATTTAGGTCCGCAACTAGCGGTGCAACTAGCCCAGCAAATGCGTAAAAAAAAGCCTAAAGATGCTGATGATCTTCTAAGCCAGCTAGGAGTGGTGCTTAGTCCGTATCTCAAAAATGCTTCACTTGAACTCACACTTGGTGGTGGGCCTAATCTTTGGCTTTTTTTAGGGGTGAATGGGGTGGGTAAAACCACTAGTATAGCAAAGGTTGCCGCCCATTTTAAAAATTTAGGTGTTAAAAAGATTGTTGCAGCCGCTGGTGACACATTTCGGGCTGCAGCCAGCCAGCAACTGGCACTACATGGGCATAAAATCGGATTTAGAGTAGTCACCAGTCAGTCCGGTGGTGATGCCAGTGCCGTGGTGCATGACACTATAACCACAGCCTTGGCTAACAAGGATGAACTTATATTGGTGGACACGGCAGGGCGTATGCACAATAAAAGTGAACTGTTACATGAACTACGGAAAATTGACAAAACCATACAGGCTCGCATTGCACCTGAAAACTATAAACGTTTGCTCATTATTGATGCCAACACGGGGCAAAATGGGTTGCGCCAAGCTGAGGTTTTTAATGAAGCCCTAAATCTTTCAGGTATCATTTTAACCAAGTTTGAAGGCACAGCTAAGGGTGGCGTGGTGGTGGCTATTGGGAAAGCTTTTGGTTTACCGATCTATTTTGTGGGTACAGGCGAGCAGAGTCATCAGCTAGAACCCTTTGATCCTGCTCAATTTTTACAGCAATTGCTTGCCCCCTAAAAGTGCGTTATTGTTGGCTATTTTTAATAGTGATTGGAGTTGTTAGCACAAGCAAAACTCTTATAGCCCAGAGTTATTTCGCCTCTAATGCACTGCGTTGGCAGGGTGAGCCTCTTTCTGAGCTTTCGAAGGAAGGGTTTGTGCTTGAAATAACCGAGGAAAGCAAACATCGTAGGCAACAAGTGCTGTGGAATAACAATGAGCCCATTGAGTGGTTCATTCAGCACACTGACGCACAACAGCAGGTCACACGCCTGCAACAGCTTTCAGCCGAGGGCAAAGTTTTACATGAATGGTACTATCTTTATCGTGAAGATGGTTCTCTTTGGATGCGAATATCAGTTGATAAATGGTTGCAGTTTAGGGGGCAAGGCTTGTGGGTATGGCAGGGTACCGCTGGCCCCGTCATTTTTCGCCGTACTACAACTCCCTTTTCCTTTTCGGATAATAAACTCACAAGAGCTTTTGTGGCAGATGGTACTTTAGCCTTGCAAGAGGAAGATTTTTATAATAAAAAAGGGGAGCTTGTAAGGCGTAGAATCTATCGCTATGGTACGCTGTTTTTAGAGCAATTTTACACTCTTGAGGGTCGACGTATTGAAATTTATTATGTGGCAGGGTATGCCGTGTTACGGCAGGTTTATCAGGGCCATCAGCTTTTGACTGAAGAGGTGATTGGTTGATGCTAAAAAAAACAAAGATTATTATCTGGCTGTCATGGCGCTATTTTTGGACAAAAAGGGTCGCAAGGCATCGCGCTGGCACGCAATTGTCTATCATGGGCATTGCTTTGGGGGTGATGGCACTCACTGTTACCATGGCGGTGATGAACGGTTTACAAATGGGCTACATAAACACTATTTTAGAGATGGGTGGGGGGCACGCCCAAGTGTATAGTCGTGGTTGGCTCACTGATGGGGAGCTAGCCGACTGGCGTAGCATAAGCGATGTGGTTTCTGTTGAGCCTTGGCTTGAGACCACTACGATGATTCGTAGTGAGATGGTGGGCTACCGTGGGCTGACTGTACAGGCGGTACAACCTGAAATTTTAGAGCGAGATTCAGGATTTGCTCAGGCTACCCACCTCAAGAGCAACACTCTGCCACAAAATGAAGGGGAGATTGTTTTGGGTTCACGTCTAGCTAGTAAACTACAGGTGCAAGCTGGAGATAACATTTGGCTGTTAAGTTTACCGATAGGCACACTGGCACCCAGTGAAGTAGCCTTTAAGGTAGTTGATGTGTTCACTAGTGGCTATTTTGACTATGATAGCTCATGGGCATACATTTCAATTGATCAAATCCTTACCATAGCATCGCAAGAAAAAGAGATTTCGTACATGGTTAAGCTTAAAAACAGATGGCGCGATGGGGCATTTTTAGTGGCTGCAGCACAAAAGAGTGTGGATAGTGCTAGTTGGCGCAGCTACAATCGAGCCTTTTTTGGTGTGCTTAAGCTTGAAAAAAACATGATGCAATTTTTACTTAGCCTTATTTTTGTGGTAACAGCCATCAATATTTATCAAGGGCGGGTTCGTTACATTATTTCTAAGCAGCAAGAGCTGGCGATTCTACGTACGCAAGGGCTGAATCCACGACAGATGCTATGGTTGTTTTCACTACAGGGTTTAGCGATAGGAGTGCTGGGCAGTCTAATCGGGTTAGGATTAGGCGTACTGATAAGTTATAACATTAACACTATTTTTCTTGTGGGAGAGGGTTTTGCTCAGAAATTTTTGTTTAATAGCGGCAGTTTTTATTTTAAAGATTTACCCGTTAAGGTGGTGTGGGCAGACACTCTGAACGTGATGATGAGTGCATGGCTTTTTGCGTGGTTAGCAGCAGGGCTGTCAGCAAGAAAAAGCCTCAAACTTAAACCATTAGAGAGCTTGAGGCTTTTAACATAACTTTTTTTAACTGTTAAACTCAGTTGCCACAGAGTTAATGGCTATGGATAGTTGAGCTACCAGTTTCTGCAGAGCTCCATTATCGCTATTTTTCGCCATAATGTAAAACTTTATTTTTGGTTCTGTACCACTAGGGCGTACGCTGATGGTTGTACCATCGGTTAGCTCAACCACCAGCATGTCTGTTTTTAAGAGCGAACTGTCGGTGGTTGTGGTTGAACCATTAATAACTTGTTGAGAGCTGTGGTCGAGTAATCGTTGTGAAGAAAGCTCTCCCCATGTTAAAGAGTTTGTGCGTAAATAGTGCATAAATTTTTTCATGGTAGCTACGCCTGCCAACCCCGAAAAGGTGAAACTAAGCTGTTTTTCCGCATAAAACCCAAACTGCAAGTAAAGCTCATGGAGCCGATCAAGCAATGTGCGCTTAGTACTGGCGTAATAAACGGCAGCTTCGCCCAAAAGTAGACAGGCTGACACAGCGTCTTTATCCCTAGCATACGGGTGACAGAGATAACCAAAACTTTCTTCACACCCAAACACAAACTGTTGTCCTTTGTCCTCTGACGCGGTCATGGCATCCGAAATATTTTTAAAACCGGTGAGAACGCGCATGGAGTGTAATCCATAATACTGGGCAATTTTATTTTGTAAATGGCTGGTAACAATAGAGTTTATGAACACGCCTTGGGCGGGCAAACAGTTGAACTCTTTTGCTGTCAGGCAGAGATAGTCCAGTAGGAGAACCCCTATTTCATTTCCATTTAAAACATGGTAATCTCCTTGGTGCAAGACGGCGACACCCACACGGTCGGCATCTGGATCGGTGGCTAGTACTAAACTTGCCCCTTCCTGTTTGGCAAGAGCGGTCGCTAGCTCCAATGTGCGTGGATCTTCAGGGTTCGGGCTAGGGATGCTAGGAAAATCGCCATTAGGCAGGGCTTGTTCGGGGGGGGTAAGTAATGTGAACCCCTGTGCTTCCATTAATGCTTTTACCGAGGGTAAGCCTGCCCCATGAAGAGGAGAGTAGGCAACCTTGAAGCGGGCTTCTTGGGTGAGAGCTGTTCGTAAAAATAGTTTTCGGATGGTGGTAACATAGTCATTCAATAACGTCTCATCTAAATGAGTGAGCAAATTTTTAGCAATGGCTTCAGCCTCGGGCATCGAGGTGATAGAGGTGATTTTTTGAATAGCTGCTTCAATGTGGGTGTCATGCGGTGACACAATTTGCCCGCCATCAGCCCAATACACTTTGTAACCATTATACTCTTTAGGGTTGTGGCTAGCGGTAATCATTATGCCAAATTGAGCCTGCATTTTACGAATACTGTAGCTCAGTAGGGGTACAGGAGTGGGTTGGCTAAAGAGATGAGTCCTTATGCCACAAGCGGTAAAAACCAAAGAGGCATCCAGCGCTAACTCTCGGCTATATCGGCGGCTGTCGTAACTCACCACTGCTACAGGTGGCTCTATTGGTTGGCTAAGCACATATTCAGCTAGAGCCATGCTGGCACGGCGAATAATGAAGGGATTGATACGGTTAAAACCAGGACCTAAGAGTCCACGTAGTCCGGCCGTGCCAAAGGTCAACTCTTGTCCTATATGCTCATTTAAGGTGTCATCATCTGTGGTTTTAAGGGCTTGGGCTGAGGCTTGAAAATCTGGATGAAGTTCGTTTTTTAAGTAGTCATTTAATTTATTTTCTAGTATGGTATTCATAAGTTATCATTATAACATGTTTTTATCCATTTACCCATAAATAAATGCAAATAAGGTAATATTATTTTCACTTAAAAGTATCAGCGCATTCTTGTGCCGATAATCAGGGAAGTAAGAAAAGGAGATTTACAATGAAGATAGCGATAATGACAACCCTTGTTTTTTTAGTGATGAGTCCGGCTTGGTCTCAGATTTTTGTGCATCCTGTGCATCATTATCAGTTGGATGTCCCCGCTGGATGGTACAGGGTGGCACCCCAAGATCATGATATGCAGTTGTTTCAAAATAACGAAAGGTCGCTTATTTTTGGCGTGATGGTTACCCCCAACGCCACTATGGGAAACATAACATTTACAACACTGCATAGGGAGGTACATCAATTTTTACCGGATGCAGAGGTAACTGACTACGAAGAATTTAACTACCAAGGCCAACGAGCTTTGCTGGGCTTATTCACTCTCACGATAGATGGCGTTGATTATTCCGGTAATATAGCATGGGTGCAGGGAGAGCAGGTGGACTATTGGGTTTTTGGTAGCACCCTTCAAGATAATTATGATACGCTACTTCCATGGATTATGTCAGCGATAGATAGCTTCGGCATAGGTTCTCCGAGTCGCTTTCAATCTGGGCTGGTGTCTAGCTATGCCATAGCTATTACAGATCCAGTAATAAAAACTTATCAACTAAATTTTAATAACAGATTTATTTCCCTCAGCTTTAATTCCGCCTTACATGAGTTAGCTCAGGATGTGATCGAGAGAGAAGCTGTAATAATGGCAACCTATCATGAAAAAAATGATGAAAGTTTTAGAGCTTGGATGCGCTATTATAGGATGATTCATCGCGATAATTATCAACACTTTGCCCCTTTGGTCTCAGCTATTCAACCTTTAATCAGTACCACACCACGCAAGGCTGCTGAAGAGCTACTTGTTTTTAGTCAAGATTTTATGTATTTACGCACGCCTGAGCTGATTAGTGATTTGATTGCACCTATCACAGGTGCTTTAGAAAGAGTGGGAGATTGCGACTCAATGAGCTTAGCTTATATCATTTTGTTGAATCATTTTGATATAGATGCTCTTTTACTGCTCACACAACAACGTGCCCATGCTATCACTGCAGTTCAAGTGCCTGGTGATAACCAAGAAAGTGGAGTAACATGGGCGGATGGTCGTCGGTTCATTGCAGCTGAGTTGACCATGCGTGAGCCATTAGGGGTGATTCCAGATGTGCTTCATGAGGTGAATGACTGGTTTCCCATTCTATTTATAGCGAGATAAAAAAAGGCAACTCATAACGAGTTGCCTTTTTTTGAGCCTAAAAGCTATTTTTTACGAATAAGAGTCCTTTTTATCTCTTTAACTTCATACGCTTCAAGAATATCTCCCATCTTGATGTCTGAGTAGCCTTCTAGCGTTAAACCACATTCATAACCTTCTTTCACTTCCTTAACATCATCTTTTTCACGCTTCAAGCCCAAAATCTGGCAGTCACCAATAACTACAGAGTCACGTAAAATGTGAATTCGTGCCTTTCGCGTTACATGACCACTGATGATCATACATCCTGCAATATTACCAATCTTAGAGGAGGAGAAGACCTTGCGAACCTCTGCCTGACCCATAACTTCCTCACGAAGTTCAGGTGATAACAATCCTTCCATAGCCATAGTGATATCTTCTACCACTTCGTAAATAAGATTGTACTTACGGATTTCCACTTTTTCTTGCTCAGCGAGCAATTGTGCCTTGGCTGTAGGACGCACATGGAAACCAATGATGATAGCCCCAGCCGTGGTGGCGGTTTTGACATCTTGTTCAACAATCGCACCAGCTGCTGCGGTTAGTACCACTAATCGGATTTCAGAGTTAGAAAGCTTCTCTAAGGCTTGCTTTAATGCCTCTACTGAGCCTTGTACGTCTCCCTTAATAATCAAGCGTAACTCTTTAAGATTACTCTCACTAATGGTGTCATACAAGTTCGATAGTGTGACCTTTTTAACATTTTTAGCTTCTTCTTGCTTGTGTAACTCTTGGCGCTTCATAGCCACTTGACGGGCTTCAGCCTCGTCTTTAGTAACTTGGAACGGATCTCCAGCCCGAGGAGCTCCTTCTGAAAATCCTGTAATTTCTACAGGCTGTGCAGGCAAAGCCTCTTGAATGCGATGACCTAAGTCATCGTACATCGCACGCACTTTACCAGAGTAAATACCGGCAAGGAAAGGATCACCCACACGTAACGTTCCTCGGCTAAGAAGAATGGTGGCAGCGATACCTCTACCGGGATCGATACGAGCCTCAATAACTGAGCCTTCGGCAGCACGGTTAGGGTTAGTGGTTAATTCCATGATTTCAGCTTGCAATAAGATCGCTTCCAATAGCGCATCAATACCATCGCCTCTCAATGCTGAAATAGGCACAAACATCGTTGTACCACCCCAATTTTCGGCTACAAGGTTGTAATCGGAAAGCTGTTGCTGCACTCGCTCTAAGCTGGCATCTGGTAAGTCCATTTTATTAACCGCCACAATAATCGGCGCACCAGCTTCTTGTGCTTGATTGATAGCTTCTTTGGTTTGAGCCATTAAACCTTCCGTCCCAGAAACCACCAATACCACAATATCAGTTACCGAGGCACCACGCGCTCGCATGGCACTAAAGGCCTCATGACCGGGCGTGTCCAAAAAGGTTATGCGTTTACCACCAGCGGTGGTAACAGCGTAAGCTCCAATGTGCTGGGTAATGGCCCCAGCCTCGCCTTGTGCCACATTAGAACGCCTAATGGCATCTAATGTTTTAGTTTTTCCATGGTCAACGTGTCCCATAATGGTTACAATAGGGGTGCGAGGGAGCAACTCTTCAGGAGCATCCGCACGCATTTCAAGCACCGTTTCATCGTATAACGAAACAACTTTCACTTCACAGCGGTATTCTGATGCCAAAATAGTGGCTGTATCACTGTCGATTTGTTGGTTAATTGTAACCATCACACCCATTCCCATTAGTTTCCCAATGAGTTCGGAAGCCTTAAGATTCATCTTCTTTGCTAAATCGGCTACAGTGATGTTGCCCATAATAGAGATGGTGCTAGGCACAGCTTGAGTGCTGAGGTGTAATTTTCGTTTTTGGTGAAAAGCTTTTTCTGCATCAATTTGTTGACGCGTTGGTGTGTAATTTTTTTTACCCTTAAAGTTCTTTTTAACCTGTCCTGTTCGACCTAAATCGGATGGAGATGGGGCTGTGGTTTGTCCGCCCTGATAACCGCCAGTGCGAGGAGCGCCACCCTGATAGCCACCGCCCTGTCCGCCCTGATAACCGCCAGTGCGAGGAGCGCCACCCTGATAGCCACCGCCCTGTCCGCCCTGATAACCGCCAGTGCGAGGAGCGCCACCCTGATAGCCACCGCCCTGTCCGCCCTGATAACCGCCAGTGCGAGGAGCGCCACCCTGATAGCCACCGCCCTGTCCGCCCTGATAACCGCCAGTGCGAGGAGCGCCACCCTGATAGCCACCGCCCTGTCCGCCCTGATAACCGCCAGTGCGAGGAGCGCCACCCTGATAGCCACCGCCCTGTCCGCCCTGATAACCGCCAGTGCGAGGAGCGCCACCCTGATAGCCACCGCCCTGTCCGCCCTGATAACCGCCAGTGCGAGGAGCGCCACCCTGGTAGCCACCGCCCTGTCCGCCCTGATAACCGCCAGTGCGAGGAGCACCACCTTGATAGCCACCGCCCTGTCCGCCCTGATAACCGCCAGTGCGAGGAGCGCCACCCTGGTAGCCACCGCCCTGTGGGCGAGAGGAGTCTGCGTTATAGCTCGGTCGATTACCATAGCTTCTTGATCCATCCAACGAAGCTGAGGGACGAGAGCCACCTACGCTATCGCCTGAGTTGCGCGATGCATCAGGTGTTCTTCCTTCGTATGAGGTGCCAGATCCCGATCTGTCATTACTAGAACGGCCACCATGTTGACTTTGCCCATATTGAGTTCGGCCACCAGCAGAGTTGTTGCCTGAGGTTGCCGATGCCCCACCAGCTAGGTTACCTGCTCGTGAATAAACACGACGCTGAGGTAGGCTTTGTGCTGAAGGAGAGATGACTACCTTGGAGGCAGCTGTTTGAGCCACATCTGTGCTTAAGTTAGAATCCCCTGCCGAAGATGCCGACACAGGGTTTACTTCGGTAGCACCAGTGGTTACTCCCTCATCTTTTTTGGCTTTTTTCACCACCACTACCTTTTTAGGACGCTTCAGATCCGTGTCGCCCTCTTTAGCCACTGTTGGTGTGGCTGTTGGTGTGGCTACTTCTTTTTTTATATTACTTTTTTTAATTAAAGTAACGGGTGTTTTCTTCTCGTTATCGTCGCTTTCGCTGGTCATGCTTCCTCTTTTAATCCTCATCTTGCACCCGCACCGTCAAGAACGTGCGGTATCAGTTAGTATATACTACATTATTTTAATCACATCGTCTACATTCACGCTTCTTCTTCCTCAAAGCTTAAGCCCACACCACAGGTAGGGCATTCAGTCATCTCAATAGAGATATTCCCCCCACATTCTGGACACTCATAAAGTTCATCTTCACCATCATTAACACCCTCCAGCACTACTTCCTCAGTGGCCTGTGCCTCTTCTGAATTGGTGCTATGACTTTCGCTTGTTATTTCGTTACTATTATTCTCATTAATTATTTTTTCAATAATTGCAAGGTCATCACTCGTCATGCCTGAAAAAGAGGATAATTCCTCAGTGCGTAGGGCAAAAAGTGTGTCAGAGAACTCTACCCCATTGGCACGCAACATTTCAATAAGGCGATCATCCATATTCTCGATATTTTGGAGGGCAAACTGATCGTTTTGTTCATCATGGAATAGACCTTCAGGCATATAATGATTCTGCAGATCTAAATCCATATCTGACACCTGAGCCTCAGTTTTTACATCAATGTTCCAGTCTACCAAACGGTTGGCCAAGCGCACATTTAAGCCATTTTTACCAATAGCTAAGCTAAGCTGATCTTCAGCTAACACCGCTAAGGCTTTACGCCCCTGCGGATCCATAACATAAACGGCTAGCACTTTAGCAGGTGCTAAGGCATTGCGAATGAATTCCGTTACATCTTCCTCGTAAAGAAGAACATCAATTTTCTCACCCTCAAGTTCACGAACGACATTTTGAATCCGTTGTCCACGTGCACCTACACAGGCACCTACTGGGTCAATATCTGGACGCAAACTGTATACCGCAAGTTTGGTTCGATAGCCGGGTTCCCGCACAATTTTATAAATCTCAACAGTTCCGTCATAGATTTCTGGAATTTCAAGCTCTAAAATGCGTTTAACAAATTCAGCGTGCGTGCGACTAAGGATGATAGCAAGACCCGTAGGACTGCGTTTCACCTCACGGATAAGAGCCTTAACTTTATCACCTACTTGATAACTTTCGCGTGGTGACTGGAAACGTTTAGGTAAAATACCCTCTGTTTTACCTAGGTCAATGTACATCGAGCCACGGTGATCTCGTTGGTGGTATCCAATAATAATTTCACCAACTTTATCCTTATACTCACTGTATAAAGTGTCTTTTTGAATTTCGCGTAAATCCTGTCGGGTTCGCTGTTTGGCTGTTTGAATATCAACCCTTCCGAAGGTTTTAGGATCTACTTCAATCAGAATCTCATCGCCAATCTCCGCATTTTCATTCAGTGCTTTTGCTTCACTAATTTCAATCTGTTCGTAGGGGTTATCCCAGTCATCATCTTCAACAATAGTTTTTTTTGCATAAAGATAAACGTATTGTAGATCATCAGAGAACTTGATAACGGCATTTGAAGCCGAGGCGAAGTGCCTTTTATAGGCAGCTAGCATAGTTTCTTCGATAGTCTTGATAACTAGCTCTTCGCTAATATTTTTTTCGGCTTGCAGTTGACGCACCGCATCGGCTATATAGGATCCCATAGTACTCGTTTATATCTCCTTAATCTTTAAACTGGGGTGTAGGTGAGAGCACACTTGGCCACATCATCATAGGAAATCATAGTCTCTCCCACTGAAAAAGAATCATCTGTAACATTATTTAGGCAACCCATGGTTATTCTCCCATTGTGACCGACAACCCTTACAGATAATCCACTAAATACAAGATATTCAGAGCGTGATCTAAAAACACGATCAATCCCAGGTGTGGATACTTCGATGGATAAGCGCTGCCCCTCAGACAAAACTTGCATCCTCGGGGCAAGAGTGGTAGAGACTAAATCACAGTCGGCACTCCCTATCCCTCCCTCCTTATATATGTAAAGCAGTACTTTATATCCCCCTCTCAGAGGGTTGAGTTGTAACTCAACCACGCTATAGCCCAAGGCCGTTACTAGCGCATGAATTTCGTTATTTATTAGCGTTTGATCCATTTCTTGTAGTGTCCGTTAGTTTTCAAGGTATAGAAAAAGGCCTCCGCACAGGGAAGCCCACAGGGGCAAAACATTAAATTGATAAGCCCCTTATTGCACAATATAGCACGCTTAGGCTTAATGGTCAATACATTTTCATATTATTTTTACAGTTTATAGGCGGGCTCTGCAAAAATCGCTGAATAGGTGGCTTGATATTATCTGTTAAATGATTTAGACTTTTTCTACATGCTTTGACTAAGGGGGGAAAATGAAAGGGGTACGCGTTATTTTTTTCATGCTATTGTTTGTGTCTCCTCTGTGGGCACAAGATAGCGAGGTGAGTACGACCGGCGATATTTATTTTAAGGGTGATATGGCTATTCGCTTTGGACTGGCTCCCATTTTCCCGTTATATACGCACACCTTTCAATTCACTAGTTGGAACTGGTTGCCTTTAAGTACAGGTTTTGGATTGCATTTAGGTTTTGATTACTACCTTGGTAATAATCTTAAGCTCGGAGCAACTGTGGCTTTTGCGGGAGCTAGAGGTTCTACGGGGGTGCTGGTTTTTGACGTTCCGATAACAGCTCGCTTAGACTGGGAGTTTCATGCTTGGCTATTCGATTTCCCCGTGGGCGTTGAGGTGGGGATTATTTTCTCGAGATACCGGGAGCTAACGGCTATTAATTTTATTTTGAAACCCCATGCTGGTGCTTATTATAATATTACGAATAAATGGTCTGTGGGATTGGATGTTTTATATTGGATTATTCCACAGGTGGTCTGGGATGATTTATCAAAAAGCCGTGTAGGAACAAAGATGGAGGTCGCTGTGTCGGCTCGTTACCGATTGTAAGCGAAGTGAAAAATGGGGAAAACATATGTTTTAGGTGTATTGAGTACGGTTTTTCTTTTGTTTGGCTGTCAAGATCCGATATTCTGGGTACAAGTAGCTGAAGGAAACACCCCCCAGCACAATTTGACTAAAAATGCGATGGTTTTTGATGCTGATGCTACGGCAACTAATCTTTACGCTATCATGGGTGGATGGCTTTATACCCGCTCACGTAATCAAGTAACGTGGCGACAGATAAATTTGGGTGGAAGGAGAGCCTATTCTATCGATGTAGTGAAAGGCAAAATAGGAATGTTTGATAATGTCTATGACATTGATCTTGTTACTGGAGTGTTGAGTAACCCAGCTAGTCCCGAGCGTCCTATGGTGTTTTTTGATAAGGTTACCAATACTGAGATTTCGCAGACTCAGTCGGATAGCTTTGATTCGAATGGTCAACCTTATCCGGGGCGTTACCTCGGAATGATAGGCAGTCATATCGTGTCAACGGTAGCGGTTTTTAATTCATCTGTGGCACCAGTTAATCCTAGTGTATGGCTTAACCCGAGAGCAACCTATCGTGGCTGGTTGATTGCGGGGTCGGATACTAACTCAAACATTCCAGTATCTGTTGGAATTACGAGTGGAGATAATTTTGACAACCCGAACCCCTTGGCGGTGAGTGCGGCTCGAAGTGTAGTAAATGAGGGATTTATTGTGCGGCGGGGTGCTGTATCAGAAACGCTGGTGTTAATAGGTATCACGAGTGGATATAGGGAGTTGTTCTTGGATTCAGGTGGTAATTATGCCATACGAGAACCCTTGACGAGTGTGAATGATGTGAATACCTATCGTGCCAGTAAAATGACTGAAGCTTCGGTGGAACGATTTGTTTTTCGTAATGGTGTTCTTTTTGCTTTAACCTCAAACATGGGCTTGTGGAGTATGGAAAATGGCAAATGGACATGGGAATAGATAGAGAATAGCATGTTTCTTTGAATAAAAGAACGCAAAGGCACTTTACTTAGTTGATGAAAGAAGGTATAATCGTACGTGATTTCTAAGAAATTTTAAGAGGTGTTTTTTAAGGGTGGTAAGTGCTTGAGGAGGCAACTTGATCGGAAAAGATTTACGTATAAATGAACAGATTAGGGTTCTAAACATACGATTAGTGGATGAAAATGGCGATCCAGCTGGTGTTGTTGAGACTAAGTGGGCATTGCAACGTGCGAAGGAATTAGATCTGGATTTGGTGGAGATTGCACCTAAGGCAGAGCCACCAGTTTGTCGCTTGCTTAATTATGGTAAGTATCGCTTTGAGCAAGAAAAGAAAAGCCGTGAGACTAAGAAGCACCAAAAGCAGGTAAGACTTAAAGAAGTGCGTATGCAGCCGAAGATAGATACTCATGATATGGACTTTAAGACAAAGCATATTAAGCAGTTTTTATCAGAGGGTGATAAGGTTAAGGTATCGGTACGGTTTCGTGGTCGTGAGTTTGCTCATACTGAGTTGGGTGCACGTGTTTTGCAAGAGGTTTTAGAGCTATTGGGGGAAGGCTCCTATATTTTGGAGAAGCCCCCTCTTATGGAAGGGCGATCTATGTCAATGTCATTGTCGCCTAAGATGAAAAAATAACAAAGTGTGAAGGGGTGGAAAAGTGGCTAGTAAAGTGAAGAAGCATAAGGTGAAGACTCGGAAATCGGCTGCCAGTCGATACAATATTACGGGTTCTGGCAATAAGGTGAAGTTTAAACCACAAGGAATGAACCATATCTTGACAAAGAAATCATCTTCTCGTAAGCGAAAGCTAAGAAAGATGGCTGTTTTATCTGGCAATGCAATGAAGAAGATTCGCATTTTAATGCCATATTAAAAGGTCTTCTAGGTTTGATAGATGATTTTAAAATAAGAGAAAATGATTGATTTTTAAGGGAGAAAGATATGCCAAGAGCTATAGATGGTGCAAAAAGAAAAAACAGACGTAATAAAATTTTAAAACTAGCCAAAGGTTATTGGGGTTCGCGGAGTAAGTTGCACAGAGTAGCCAAAACTCAGGTTATGAAGTCTGGTATGTACGCCTACCGTGATCGCCGTAACAAAAAGAGAACGTTCCGTTCGCTCTGGATTGCACGGATTTCTGCTGCCTCACGTAGCGAGAATTTGAGTTATTCACGGTTTATTGATGGTTTGAACAAGGCTGGGGTGGTGATTAACCGTAAAGCATTGTCTAATATGGCTATCGAAGATCCAATGGCGTTTAAGGCTGTGATTGAGCAAGCAAAAAAAGCACTAGCTTAATTGTTTTGAAAATATTTTAAGTGCAAAGCGGAAAAGGTAGCTATGATAACATTAGAACAGGTAGAACAGCTCGATGATAAAGTTAAAAAGGCTGTACGTCTTATTGAGGCATTAAGGGCAGAAAATGCTCGTTTACAAAAAGACCGACATCAATTAGAGGTTGAAGTAACAGCTTTAAGGGAAAGGCTTGAGGCTTCTAGCACTAAAGCTGGAGCTCTAGAGGGTGCTCAACAAATGGTTGAACGTGGTATTATGCATGCCATTGATCTCCTTAGTGAGGTGGAGCATGATGATGAGGGAAGTGAAAAACTTGTGGAAAATGAGCAGCAGCCAAAGAATGGCGATAATGTAGAGCATGAGCATCATTCTTCTGAAGCTTCACATCAATCATCCTCTGGTGAGGCTGATGCGAATTTAGATATCTACTAGCACATAATGAGTGGTGGTCTCTACACAATCAATATACTAGGTACTTCGGTAACAGTGTGCACTGAAGAGGATTTATCCTATATAAAGCATCTTGAAGCCAAACTTCAAGATACTGTTTCTGAGGTGCGTACTGAACTTGGTTTGGGAGATCCCCTCTCATTAGCTATTATGGCGGGTATCTTTTTGGCTGATGCTAATAGTAGGTTAGAGGAGCGTTTATCTTTTTTAAAAGAAATTGATAGGATGGATACCGATAAGACATTCCTTCAGATTAATGGGCTTCTTGACCGTACGTTAAAAGAGTAATAATTAGCCTACTGCGTTCGATAGAAGAGTTTATCCTCTTGCACAAGAATAAATCCTTGGGTTTTCGAGATCTTCATTTAGCCGTGTCAGTGGAATTTAATTGACAATACGAAAGAATGAGTGAGATGACCCACTTGAACTTAGTATTTCAAGATGGATCATGCTCTTCGTCGGCGTTGGTGGGTTTTTTGTATGTAACTTCGATTAAGCTTAGACCGCATGCCGGTGCTGTGTATCCAACATGTTTTTTATTGCCCGTTGCAAGGGCTTCCTTGATGTGAAGATGAGCTGCTTCCTCTTCATGGTGAAGGGATATAATTGTCCCTACAATGCGACGTACCATATTCATAAGAAAAGCATTGCCGCTAATATAAAAGACCATAGTCTCCTGCTCTGCCAGCCAGTGGGCACTATATATTTCTCTCACTTTCTGATGATTTTGATCTTTGGTACTACAAAAGGCCGAAAAATCGTGGACACCTACAAATAAAGTAGCAAGATTATTCATTTTTTTCATATTCAGAGCTTTTGTAGTGATCGTTCTGTTTTTGTCATAGACCACGCCCACTGATTGAAAATGTAATCTATATCGATAAGTTCGCTGAATGGCATGACGGCGTGGGTTAAAGTCTAAAGCTACTTCCTTACTGACTAAGATCCGAACATCACGGGGTAAATGCTGATTCAAAGCTTCCTTGAACTTATGGCTAGGGATGGATGGGTTATTAGTGCAAAAAGAACAAACCTGCCCTGTAGCATGAACTCCAGCGTCCGTTCTTCCTGCTACCAATAGGGGAGCCACATACCCTCCCAGCTTGTGCAAAGCCTTTTCTATGACGCTTTCAATACTTCTCTTGTTAGGTTGTTTTTGCCACCCATAAAAAAGAGAGCCATCGTACGTTAATATGAGCCGAATATGACGCATTATTCCTCATTTTCAAGGGCGGCTAGCTCTTCTTTGATTTTGGAATAGAGGTCTCGTGATAGATCTAAAATATCTTTAGGTTTATTTTTACTAGCTTTTCCTGCCCCCACCACTTGACTTATAGTGGTTCGTGAAGCTTCAAGACTAAGTTTTCTTTTCTCTTTAACGCCACGAGGGCCATATTTAAATTCAAGCAGACCAGCAAGATATAGAACACCATCGAAGTCAAAATTATTGTCTTGATCGGGTCCTAAAAAGCTCAGTTTCGTGAAGCTTTGCCCATCACTTTCTTCAAGCTCACAAGCCAAACGATAATAATACGAAGCCTTGCGATAGAGAATAGCCGCTAAATCACGGTAGCCTTTGTTGGGTTGTATAAGATCCATATCATTGCATAACCAAGCACCTCGTAATGAGCACAAGGCTTGCTTGAAGACAGGTATTACTTCAGAGCCAAAAAGGTCGTAGGCAAACAGAGCCAGCACATAAGAGCCAATGCCTTCAATTAAGGTTCTTGGTCGATCAAAATCCATTTCTGGAAGGATCGCTTTCAGTAAGCGGTGATTACTGGCTAATGATTGTCTAGCATTCACACCTGCTTTTAGCTTTGGGGCGGGTTGCCACTCACTCGTAAAGCCACTAAAATGGCATCTTGGACAGACAGGAAGCGCATAGACTAAGGGATACAGTAATCCATATTTTTTTGTTGGCTCATAGGTACGATGAAGCTCATCGGTTAAATTGCCCGCAATTAATCTCCCAGCCCCTGAGAGCAATTCTTCCTTCTTGACGGTAGCATTACAGATCGGGCAGCCCAATGTTTGTTTGGTAAAGTAGCTTACTTTAAATTGTTTTTCCTCTTCTTGAGCCGCACTCATAATATCCGTTCCCCTTACTTGGTAATTGTCTGATATAATGTTGAGTTTATCGGCGTAATCACTACAAATCTGTAACCTAACATCCATACATAATCTTTGTATATCATGATGTTATTGCATGTTTTAAGCATATAATGTATAGTTATTGTTTAGGTTTTTTTCACATAGATGAGGGGTAGAAAGGATGGAATTGGAACCAGAAAAGCCGCAAAGTCGTGTTTTTATCGTAATGAAGGAGATGATTTATGGATAGTGTAGGACTATTGGGCATTTTACCGCCGCTTTTGGCGATAATTTTAGCACTCATAACTAAAGATGTGATATTTTCACTTTTCACAGGGGTTATCACAGGGGCGCTGATTGTTTCAGGAGGCAACCCAATACACAGCTTTGCCCTTGTGAGCGATATTTTGGCTAATAACATGGCCGATGAGTGGAACGTTAGGGTGGTTTTGTTTTGTGCCCTTTTGGGTGGGCTGGTAGGTTTGCTTAGTCGTTCAGGTGCCGTGCATGCCTTTGGGGCATGGGCAACGCAGTTTATAAAAAGTAAGCGTAGTGCTCAAATGTATACTATCTTATTTAGTCTTATTATTTTCATAGATGATTTTTTTAATATTATGGCCATTGGCCCAGTCATGCGTCCGCTTACTGATAAGAATGGAGTTTCTCGTGCCAAACTAGCTTACGTTTTAGACTCAACCGCTGCTCCTTTGGTTGTTTTAGCACCCATATCGAGCTGGGTGGTGACTATTATTTCTCAAATCAGGCAGTCATCAGGCTTTGAGACTCTGGGCATAGATGAAATGTCCTTTTTTATCCGCATGATTCCAAGTAATCTTTATGCTATCTTAGCACTCATACTTGTTTTACTGGTTGCCTCATCTGGACGCGATTTTGGGCCCATGCGTGACAGTGAGGCACGGGCTATGGCTGACGATGGAGTAGGAAGTTCGCCTTATGGCGACGCTGCACAAGAAATGGAGATTTTCGCCCAGGCTAAGGGTGCTAAGTGGTATGATATGCTGATTCCCATTGGTGTGCTGGTGGCTGTTTGTATCATCTCCTTTCCTTACACAGCCTACATTGCTAATGAAGGTGAAGCGATGACTTTGGCACAAGCCTTTAGCAACGCTGATGCCTCTATTGCGCTTTTGTTTGGTGTTATAATTACGCTCGTTCTTACGTATGCTTATTTACTGATGCGTAGAATTCTCACTTTAAGTTTGGCTGGCGATGCGCTCATCGATGGTATTAAATCGATGACTACAGCACTGGTTATCTTAGCTCTAGCATGGAGTATTGGTTCGATTATCCGAGAGCCACTATCAGGTGGGGGGTTGGGACTCCCTATTTATTTTGATATTATTTTAAGGCAAATGAACATGCCGTTATGGCTGTTGCCCATCGGGCTTTACATATTGTCCAGTGGTATTGCTTTTTCAACAGGCACCAGCTGGGGAACTTTCGCCATAATGATTCCGCTTGCATTACCAGTGGCGATATCGTTAGCTCATTTACAAGGTTTAGACATTGAGGCGGTAATAACCATCACTTCGATCACTGTAGGAGCTGTACTTTCAGGAGCTGTCTTTGGCGATCATGCGAGCCCTATATCTAGCACCACTATATTGTCAAGTGCAGGGGCGGGTTGTCATCCTATTGAGCATGTGTCTACACAGCTACCTTACGCTTTACTAGCCACAGGTGCGGCACTTGTGGGTATTATTGTGGCCGGGGTAACGCTCAATCAATGGCTAGCCTTGGCTGTTGGGGTTACAGTCTTAGTCGGTTCTTTTCTTCTTGTTACATCAAAGGTCTTCGCTAAAAAAGTACAATAGCTCTCTATTGTAAATAAAAAAGGGATTCAAGTGAATCCCTTTTTTATTTCTAGTTTAGCATTTATGTAAGGTTTAAAGAATACCTTTAACCACCATAACACCATTTTCTTCTTCTAAAATAAGAACCAAGGGTTCATTAGACAAAAAATCAATACCGATGGCACGGGTTTGGTTGCCCATAAAGATATAACTTTTTTCAGAGATTTGCCAGTTGTGCACCACATACTTTTCCCAGTCATCGAACAAGCCAGCCACTTCTGCGTATTTGATAAGCACAGGTTCATAATTTTTTAGATAATCAGTAAAAGACATGCCGTCTGGCAAAGTAATGGTGTGCAAGTCGCGTGGTGTGGCAGGAGTGAGTGTACTCATGTTTACAGGACGATTTGAAAGATGCTGTTGCATTTGCCCCTTATCACCTTTCATAGCTGCTTGTAAAAAGCTTAAGCCTACCTGCATAGCTACTTCAGTTGGGTTTTCAAGCTGTGGCTTTGGCGTGTTTATAGGTGGGTTAGTTGCTCTAAAAACAGGCGAAGTGATATTTGCTTGCCGTGAGTCTGCTACTGGGTTATCCTGCCATACTTCTAACTGAATAGTGTGGATGGTTACTTGAGCTTGGCTACTTCCAGTTTCTCGTGCAAGATAAAGGTCTAGCGGAATTTCTGTATTTCGAGGTAAAGTGCCGGGTTCTAGCCAGTTACTAAAGGCTTCACGGCTTCCTTTTTGTCCGTTATCCCACCCGAGCGAGAAAACTGGCTTTTGGGTGTTATCAAGTGAGACACGAGCTTGAATGGAAAATGAGGGAGAAGTATTAGCCACAGAATAAAATATACGTAAACGCCATTTCTGTGGGGTTTCAAGTGATACACTGAGCTCTTGTGGTGTTTTGAAAAGAGCCACACGATGCCAAGCAGCCTGCTGTTGCTGGTTAGATTGTAACACCATAGATCCTGAAAAAAGAGTTCGCCGGGCGACTAAGCGATCCTGAGCGGAGACAGGGGTAAGCAAGAGCATAAGAACAAGGGCAATAAAGGGTGATTTCTTTTTCATACTCAATTTATCGACCGGCTCCTTCTTTAGCTTGACATGGGACAAAAGATTACCAAATATTCGAAAATGTTTGACGATTTTACTTGAATGATTTATATTTATGATTAAGAGGTGTGAGGAATGGCTATGCTAAATGAGGCTTATTTACCCACAACAGAGAGCTTGGTGACCAAGCTGCTGGTGTCGTCAACGGATATGAGCCATAAGCAGCAATGGCACAGTCTTAGCTTGTTTGGCTTTGTGCTGAGGCAGGCAAATGTGCTAAATGTGCTAGAGGATGTGTGGAGCATTGCTCAACAATCAGCTTTACGCTTAGAGTGGGGCTTATCGGTCGATGCTTTTGTTTTTTTAGCGCTACAACTCTCTAGGTATTTTCAGGGGAGGGAATCTTTTTCTGGCTTGCCCGAAAAGCAGATGATTTTTGATCTCATCAAGCATCATTATATAGATATAAAAGCACGAAAAACAGCGAGTAAGGGGCAAAAATTGGTGCTTTTCTTGAGCACAGCTATCGATTTTCCATGGGCTTATTTCAATGCGGACATTGTTTATGTCAATTTTACGACACAACTCATTTATGATGATTTGGACTTATGCCCTTGTGATAGTGGCATCATATTTGAAGAGTGTTGCCGACCACGCCATAGCTAGGCAAAAGAGCATTAAAACGATATGATGGAAGAGAAAATACACTAAGTATTAAAAATAGGGAGTAACCTAATGAATAAAGTTGAATCTTTGAAAAAGTTAGCTAACTGGAAAGGACGCAAAGGTCCGCTGGTGTTTGTGGTTATGGATGGTGTGGGTTATGGCAAGTACAAGGAAGGCGATGCCTTTGCTAATGCGGTTACCGAGACTTTCGACTCTTTGGTGAGTTGCTCACCTCACGTTCAGCTTAAAGCCCATGGAGAGGCTGTAGGTTTGCCGAGTGACGAAGACATGGGCAACAGCGAAGTGGGTCATAATGCGTTTGGTGCGGGTCGTATCTTCGCTCAAGGCTCTAAACTTGTTGGGGCATCGTTAGCCACGGGTGCGATGTTTTCAGGTGAAACATGGAAAAAACTTATGCATACCCAAGGCACATTACATTTTTTAGGGCTTTTGTCTACTGGTGGTATCCACAGCAAGCTTGAGCATTTAGAGGCGATGGTAAAACAAGCCAAAAAAGATGGCATTAAAAAAGTGCGTGTTCATGCCTTATTAGATGGTCGCGATGTTGCACCAACCAGTGCCTTAGAGTTTTTTGATCCCTTTGTCGCCTTGTTAGCCGAACTTTCCGATGCTACCTTTGATGCTAAAATCGCCAGTGGTGGTGGACGTATGAAGATAACCATGGATCGCTACAACGCCGATTGGCCGATGGTAGAGGCCGGATGGCACACCCATGTGTTGGGCAAAGGTCGTCAGTTTGCTAGTGCCAACGAAGCGATTACCACCTTGCGCCAAGAAACTTCGGCGCTTGACCAAGATTTGCCACCATTTGTGATTGCTGAAAATGGCAAACCCGTGGGAACTATTGAAGATGGCGATGCGGTCGTATTGTTTAACTACCGTGGCGACCGTGCTCTTGAAATCACGGCAGCCTTTGAGCAGGGTGAAGAATTTAAACACTTTGACCGTGTGCGTGTGCCTAAAGTGTTGTACGCCGGCATGATGGAGTATGATGGTGATATGCACATTCCTGCCCACTATCTTGTTACTCCGCCAGCCATCGACTGCACCTTGGCTGAGCATTTATGTTGCGAAAAAATATCTCAGTTTAACATTAGCGAAACCCAAAAATTTGGGCATGTTACTTATTTCTTTAACGGTAACAAGAGTGGAAAGTTTGATGAATCACTCCAAACCTATCTTGAAATTCCTGGGGATAAAGTGCCGTTTGAGCAACGCCCAGCTATGAAGTGTGCTGAGATTACCGACGCTGTGTTAAAGGTTATTGAAGAAGGTAAGCACAAGTTTATCATGATTAATTTCCCTAATGGCGATATGGTGGGGCACACCGGTAGCTATCAGGCCGCTGTGTGCAGCATTGAAGCAATGGACTTGAATATCAAGCGTTTGCGTGAAGCTATTGACAAAGTGGGTGGAATTTTGATTCTTACAGCTGATCATGGTAACGCCGATGAGATGTATGAACACAAGAAAGATGGCAGTGTGGATTTGGACGCTTGTAAAGTGCCTAAAATGAAGACGAGCCATTCTATTAACCCTGTGCCGTTTGTAATTCATGACCCTTCTTACCAAGGTGAGTATGACTTAAACCTTAAAACGGGTTTAGGTATCACTTCTGCAGCGGCTACTTGTCTTAACTTGTTAGGTTATGAAGCTCCAGCTTTTTATGACCAGAGCATCATTACTTTAAAATAAGAGATATTTTTAGGTTTAACGTAAAGAAGCCTCCCTTATTAAAGAGTGGAGGCTTCTTCTTTTACAGAGCGATCGGATGAGGCTACAGCCTCTTGAATGAGTGTTTCAAAATTACCAGCTTCGAATAATGCCTGAACTTCTCCTAATAAGGGATGAATTTTTGGCGATGTGGGGGCGAATAACGAACAGCAGTCATCACCTGGTAGGTTAGAAATAGCGAAGGTTTCAATTTGCCGAGCAATACGAATAATCTGCTGTTTATCCATGCCTACACAAGGGCGTAACACTAAGGTTTGTGCCATAGCATCGGTGCAGATTAAACTTTCGAGAGTTTGGCTTGCCACTTGCGCCAAGGCCTCGCCTGTAATAAGGACAGGGGCATGTTCGGCTACACCCAGTAAATGAGCAATACGTGTCATACAGATGCGGCTGATGATGGTAACAAAGGATGGTGGCACAATAGCATTAATTGCTAGTTGCAACGGGGTAAAGTTGACGGTGTGCAACACAATGCGTCCCCCGTTCCATGGGGCTAGCTTTTGGGCTAGGTCATGCACCTTTTGCAGGGCCGCTGGGCTGGTGTAAGGCGGTGTATGAAAGTGTGCCGCAATGAGGGTAAGCCCGCGCTTCGCCATCAACCAACCCGCCACAGGGCTGTCTATGCCACCGGATAATAATAGCAACCCGCGCCCAGCCGTAGCGGAAGGCAAGCCACCAGCCCCCCGAGCATAGGAACTCACCTCGCTGTAGAGATAGGCTCTTTCACGTATCTCTACATAAAGTGTGAAGGAGGGGCTGTTCATCGTAACGCTTAAGTGCGGATGGGCGGTGAGGATGAGATGCCCCAAATGGGCGGCTATATCGTAACTGCTCATGGGGAAGGATTTGTTGCTGCGCCGCACCTCTACCTTAAAGGTTGCGAGGGCTGGCAGTGCTGCCAGCTCCGCTACGGCGGTGAGGGCGACTTGCTCAATTGCACTTTGTGAAACAGGAGCGGTGAGGGCTTGGTGGTAGGCCGCCAAACCAAAGGTGGTGGCTAGCACTTGCTGGGTACGAGCGATGGAGTCATCACCCACGGTGAGATAGTAGCGCCCGTGTTTGTTTTCAAACTTTTGCAGATGGTCGGCAAGCCGATTTTTAAGATTGGTGCGTAGTTTACGCTCAAACAGCGGACGCGAACCTTTTTTGAGCATAAGCTCGCCCGGACGAAGCAGAAAAAGTGCCACAGTAAAACCTCTTATATCAATGAATGGAGTAGAGTGGTTAGTATAGCCTGAATGGGGCGGCTAGGCAAGGGTAGGGGGAGTTACTTCATGTCGTCTGGTGTAACTCGGCGGAGTTTGGGAAGGTCTTCGTATTTTCCATCTTTCTCATCGACTAGGGCATTATGGTGGGTGGCTAATTTTTTAATCAAAGGGAATAGATCATTAGCCAGAACATACAGATCGCTTGAATAAGTTAGGATACTAGTAGCATGAAATGGTGAATAATTATTTCTGTAATTATTTAAGGTTGTGATCACTTTTAAATCTGTATAATTAAAAGGAACTTGGTGTTTATATTGTACGCAACTTTCATAAAACGACACGAGTCTGGTCCAGATCGTAGCCAAAGGTGAAAACTGTTTTCTTCCGCACTCCGAACAAGTTGGTGCATTTTTTTCATCATTTTCATCCAACCCATACAATTTATATAACGAGTTGAGCAGTCGATCTGTATAAGTATGGAGAAATCCTACTGTTGCCATGGGAAATAGTTTAATATTGTGATCGATATGTTTTATACCCAAAATGAAAAAATAATTAAAATGATTGGATTGGATGGATTTACAGAAAATCCAAAAAGCCTCTAATGTAGGCAATGTTCCTATGTTCCAGTCCTTATTATGATTTATATCATATTCAACGCTGTAAATATAATGTATTAAATTTGGTGAACCAGTAAGGCTGAATGTTTTTAAGGTTTTATCGTATTCCACGGCACACGGCCCAAAGGATGTATGCTCGTTAGACCCATGACTTAACTCGATTGTTTTTTTTGTTTTACTTCTTTTGTTGATTCGTTTAGTTCATCTATGCGTATAGTTTAAGAGTATATAGATCACTGTCAATCCTACGCACCTCCGATTTTAAGGTTATATTTTTTTCTTCTATTTTCATTCTTCGTAAGGATTCACAATCTTTATTAATTTGATCTTTTTTAGAGCTAATGTTATTGATATAATCTATAATATTACAATTTGCGACAAAATATTCGTTTGCCTCTCTATATTCGCCTCTCTCTCTATCCTGCTGAATGGCAGGATTGGGGGATATTTCACAAGGAGCAAATTTTTTATTCTCCAAATATACTTTTGAGTTCTCTCGATAGAGGGTATACAAAGCGGATTCGATCTTTGTTATACTTGTCTGAGGATTGATTAAGCTTGCGATATTGGCGACAATGCCTAGATTATTGGGTGAATATGTAGTGAAACCAGCGTAATCATGTATTAGAATGTTATCCAGTATGCCCTGGATGGGTTTATACCCTGTGTTGCCACTACTCGCAGCAATAGCTTCGTATTCATGTATTTTGCGGAAGGTTTCATCCGATATGCTGTCATTTGGCACAAAATCAAAGATAGATTTTTCGCCATTTCCGTTTTCTTCATTCATCATCACATTCTCCTATCTTCACCCATTATCCCCACCCACCCCACGCCGTCAATTAAAAGTTTATAAAATAGGGGACTAGTGCTACGCTAAAGCATTATTTAGGCTTGTCTGTTAAAATATAGAGCAAATGGCGGAGAATAAGAGCTATGACTTTTGGATCATTTATAGTGCTAGGCGCCACATGAGGCTGAGAGTCAGAACCATATTGTGTAGAGAATTTTTTAAGTTTCTCTACATCCACCTGTAACGCCTGCCCCTTCAGCTCCTCCACATCGCCCACCAGTTGCTTGTAGCTCTCTTCACTCGGCAACTGGGCCAAAAAGGTTTCTATCTCTTTCTTTTGATTATTAAAGGCGGCAATTTCGGCGTTCATTTTATCAAATAAAGAGGTTAGAGCCGTTTCGGTCTCTCTTATTGTGGCAAGTTTATCGTCAAAGGTTAAAATGGATTCATACTTTTCCTTCAAATCGGCGGTGAACTTATGCATCTCTTCTGTCATTTTTTTGGTGTTTTGTTCGCGCAGGGTTTCAACCGCCTTTTCGGCTGCATCGCTCTGGCGACTCAGGCTCAAGGTCATGCCCACACTCAGCAACGTCGCCACAATGGCTATCACCCCAATAATCGCCACCACCCCACCCACATACAGGTTCAAATCAGCACGTTGCTGGCTAAACACCTCATGAATAGAGATCCGATACGTGCGTGATGTCAGCGGTTTTAGCGCTTCCCAGTCGCGCTTGGCATCGTGCCATTCCTTCAGTAATTCTTGTTGTGCCGCTCGTTGTGAAAGGCTTAAAGTTGTCTCTACCGACTCATACGGCTCCAATATCTCAGCGACATTCGGTTGTTCCATTTTTTTCTGAATATCAGCCATACGTTCACCAATTGCTTTAACTTCCTGAGTCAACTCAGGATTCGTGGGTATAAAAAGTTGTGCATAAATCAAACCGAAAACAATCCCCACAACTAGCACTATTATGTATAGCCACTTTCGTGCGTTGTCTAAAAATACGGTGTTCCACGCTTTCTCTTCTGCCCCATTATTCGCCATTTGCCACACCGCCCCTTAAATATAATTAATAGTCATATTGTAGGCGTAAGGGGCATTGTAGTCAAGGTAAGAGGTTTCTATCCCCCCTCCCGCTCAATCACCATCATATTTTTTTTACGGCGAATGATAACCCCATGCCCACGCAACAACACTGGTCCTTGTTTGCCTAGGGTTATGCTGCTCACAAAGCGGCTGGGCAGCCGAAAGTCCGGCGGGGCTATGCCCTGCATAAGCCGGTTAAACCACCGATAAATCAGTTTGTGGCGCAAATAGGGGGGCAAAGTGCAAAACGTGTCGTAAGGAAAGGTGAGCGAGTGCGTCTCCTCATCAAAGCTCTCTAAGGGGTAGAGCGAGGCTAAGAGGGTCTCGTGGCTTTGCTCGCTCTCGGCAATGTGGCGGGCCAAGTGCCATAGAGCTTGGGGCAAGGCAGGTTCAATCTCAGTCAATTGTGTCAGCACACGGCGGGTGCGGTTGCGTAAATAGAGCGCCGATTCATTCGTGCTGTCCTCATGCCATGCCACTTTGTGGGCCATCAAAAATTGTGTCAGTTCACTTTTATAAAAAGTGAGCAGGGGACGAACAAACAGCCCTTGCTGGGGGGCAATGCCCTGCAAACCCGCCACTGGGCTGTGTTGCAACAGGCGCATATAAATTGTCTCGATATTGTCGTCCCAATGATGTGCTAACATAATACGGTCGTCAGTATTGGTGCATAGATTGGTGAGAAAACGTCGGCGTGCCGTGCGTGCCACTTGCTCAATGTTGGCGGTGGCAATAAGGGGTGGGGAAGGATGCCCAAAAATTAAGGGCAACTGATAACGCTGGGCAAGCTGAACGATAACCTTTTTATCTTGCTCACTTTCATGGGATGAACGTAAACCATGCACAAAGTGAGCCAAAATTATCTTTTGGGGCAGGCGGTGTTTAAGTTCACCCATCAAAGCTGCTAAAGCCATGCTGTCGCTACCACCAGACACCGCCACATAAAGACACCCGCTGGTGGGGAGGTTTAAGCTCTGCACAACAGCAAGAAGTGGCTCAGTCACGGGTGTTGATGCGCTTTTGCAGTTCTGCCAAGGGGAGGGTGTGTAAAGTGCTTAAGTGTTGAGCTGCTACCACACAGCTGGCTAAAAAAACAGGCTCTTCATCAGAGTCAAAGCGATTCAACACATAGCTAGCAATGTCTTCACCCCGTGTCGGCCGCCCAATGCCAATTTGCAAACGAGGGATGGCATCGGTTTCCATCCGATCCATCACGCTACGCATCCCCTTTTGCCCACCAGCCCCACCTTGCAGTTTCAGGCGCAAGCACCCCAAGGGCAGGTCAAGATCATCACAGATCACCACCATGTTCGCCAACCCCAGCCCTGTTTTTCTAAACACCGCCGACAAACATTGCCCTGATAAATTCATGTAGGTGAGAGGTTTAACCAAGTAGTAGACCACGCCGGTAATGCGTAGCTTGTATAAAATGTAGTGGGTTTTTTGTTCGGTAGTCTCCGGCGTGTGCAACTGGGTAAGGGCATCAATACAACAAAAGCCGGCGTTATGCCGACTCTTACCGTATTGAACACCAGGATTACCAAGCCCTACCAAAAGATAAGGGGCAGATAATTCCATACTATCTATTCATCATCTTCGCTTGCCACCACAACAGGGGCTGAGTCTAAGCTCACAAGCACCAAGTCAGGCTTGCTGGTGTAGGTAATGTTCTCCATGGTTTTAACACCCGAAACAGCAACAGTATCACCAATTTTTAATGGGGTCATATCCACTTTAACCGAGGTAGGAACAAAACGCTTCATGCACTCAATGTCGATAGTTTTAACCTGTTGGTTAATAACACCACCCTCACGCACACCCACAGGCACACCAGAGAACACCAAAGGCACAGTACGTTTCACTACTGCACTGCCTTCAGAATCTGGTAAGATTTGGTAAAAGTCAGCATGAAGCACAACATCACGCACAGGATCAAATTGATAATCACAAACGAGGGTGGTCATTTTCTTTCCATTCAAAGTAAGTGAAACCAAAGTTCCCTTGATGTTCACATGTTTGAAAACATTCAAAAACTCTTTTTGGTTAATCATAATAGCTTCGCTTTCCTTTTCACCTTCGGTGTAGAGAACAGCCGGAAGGTTACCAGCACGGCGCAGACGACCGATAGCATTTTTTCCACGATCATCCCGTGGGAGAGCCTCAAGGGCTAAATTTCTACTCATTTTTATATACCTGCCTGTAGTTGAAGCCTCTCTATAAAAAAAGACAACTTAATTTTAAAAAACTTGGGCGGAAGGATTCGAACCTCCGAATGACTGGATCAAAACCAGTTGGCTTACCGCTTGCCGACGCCCAAACGTTTGAATGATAAACCCTAATCAAGATTCTCTATGAGAGGTTCATCATCCTTGTGCTTATTATACTCACAAATTATCATCTCTTGCAAGTGGCCCCTAAACTCAGTATTTATGGGATGAGCCACGTCTTTGTATTCACCACGCTTTGTTTTTCTTGATGGCATAGCAATAAAAACGCCTTCTTCCCCTTTAATAACTTTTACGTTATGAACCACAAAAGCATCATCAAAAGTTACAGTAACATAAGCTTTTAGCTTCCCTTCCATGTCCACATTGCGCACACGAATATCAGTAATATCCATATTAAATAACACCCCCTTTTTCAGTATAAAGCATATTCTTATATTACCATAGATTTAAACTTTATGCAATTGATTTAGCTAGATTTTTTTTATTTTTTTTTATTTTCAAGCCATAAAGAGGGTGTTTTTTTATTTTACTGAATTTTATATCTTCATTTTTTTGAGTCTAAGAGCATTGCTTATGACAGAAACACTTGAGAATGCCATAAAAAAGGCAGCCAACATAGGGTTAAAAAGTGGTCCGCCAAACAGGTATAAAAGCCCCGCGGCGACAGGCACACCCAATCCATTATAGATAAAAGCCCAGAAAAGATTTTGTTTTATAATGCGCAGGGTGGCACGGCTGAGCTTAATGGTGGTGGCAATCAGCCTCATGTCATCGTGCATTAGCACCATGTCAGCCACTTCTATGGATACATCTACGGCACTACCCACGGCTATGCCCACATCAGCATAACTGAGAGCTGCCGCATCATTAATGCCATCTCCCACCATCATCAGCGTGCCATAGCGTTGCTGTAATTGTTGCACATAGGTGGCCTTTTCATAGGGCTTGGTGTTGGCTAGCACATTTTCAATGCCCAGTTGCCCTGCCATATTGGCAGCACTGGCGGCATGATCCCCCGTTAGCATAACAGCACGCACATCCAAATTTTTAAGTTGCTCAATCGCCTCTTTACTAGACTGTTTGAGAATATCAGCCAAAATGGCAAGGCCGGCATATTGATTATTAATAAGCACCGGAATGCCCATCTGCCCCGCCTTGGCGAATGTTTTAATCTGTTCTTGGGTACTACTACTCACTTGCTTAGCTTGGTGGGCTAAGCCGTAGCCTATGCTAACATGAAGGTCATTAACAACGGCGCTGATTCCTTCGCCTAGGCTTGATTTAAATTGTGTAACTGGTAAGAGTTTAAGGTTTTTTTCTTTCGCTGCTTGCACAATGGCACGGGCTAGAGGGTGTTCACTGAGACGCTCCACACTAGCAATAAGTTGCAGAAAGTGCTCCTGATCGAGAGACTGGTTTTTTTCAATAACTAGCTGATGCAGAGTTGGTTTACCCTCGGTAAGTGTCCCTGTTTTATCAAAAACCACGCTCTTGGTTTTGCCTGCACTTTCTAGGGCTGCACCATTTTTAATGAGAATACCCATGGAAGCAGCCCGATTAATCGCCACAACGATGGCTGTGGGCGTCGCTAAACCCAGTGCGCAAGGGCAGGCCACTACCAGCACTGCCATAAAAATATTAAAAGCAAAGTTGACATCGCCTGTGCCAAAACCCCATGCAACGGCAGAAAGAACAGCGATGAGCATAACAATGGGCACAAAGATGCCTGATATTTTGTCGGCTAAGCGCGAAATTGGAGCCTTGGTGAGTTGTGCTTCTTCAATCAGACGAGTGAGTTTAGAAAGGGTGGTTTGTCCTCCAGTTTTTGTAACCCGACATAAAAACACCCCAGCGGTATTGAGTGAGCCAGCAATAACATGAGCCCCAGCCTCCTTATATATCGGCAGGCTTTCGCCTGTAAGAAGAGCCTCGTCGAGTGAACCTTCTCCACTAATAATGACCGCATCTACTCCCAGCAGCATACCAGCTTTCACCATCAAGGTGTCGCCGATTTTCACTTGTTCCAGCGGAATTTCCAGAGTATCTTCACCTGTTTGCAGAAGGGCAGTAGTGGGTGCCATTTGCAACAGTTGATCCAACGATTGGTTTGCCCGATTTTTACTCATCGTCTCCATGTGTTTACCCAGCTTCACAAGAGCTATGATGACACCCACCGTTTCAAAGTACCAGTGATGTTCACTATGATGCAGATGATCTGGGGCAACCTGCCATAAAAAATAAACATTAAGAAGGCTATAAATAAGTGCAGCAGTAGAACTTAAAGATATGAGGGAGTCCATATTAGGAGATAAACGAAAGAGGTTTACGGTTCCTTTAGTAAAGATTTGACGACCCGCCACTAAAATGGGAAGCAGTAGGAGGAACTGAAGTAAAACCTGCCTCTGCCAAGGGGTGTTAGTAAAAAAAAGCGAAGGGAAGAGCATGGGCAACATGGAGACCATGAATAGCAATGTCCCAGCGACTAGACTGATGGTAAGCTCGCTTTTTTCCTGCCGATACTGCTTTTTTAGCTGATTTGCATCCATTTCGAGTGAAGTACGGGCTTTGTAACCAAGTTTTTTAATGGATTCCTGCAGCTTTGTAGGGGTGATGATTTGTCCATTGTAGTGAACAATGGCTTTACCTGAGACAAAATTGACCATAACCGATTCTACCCCAGCTGTGTGCTGAAGGGTGCGTGTGATGGCAGAGCTACAGGCGGTGCAGGTCATTCCTGTGATGCTAAAAACAACCTTTTCATGGTCATTATCCTTCGCAGGATCTTGTGCGTTACTAGCTTTATTTTCGGTATTCATCATCCTGTCCTTACTTGATAACTTATATGTCGGAAAAATAATTTTATGATCGCTGTCAACGACAGACTATGTTTTTATATTTCGTTAGTATAACATATAATTTAGTCTAGCTCACTAAAATTTAATTAAATCGCACACTTTAGGAAGAAGACTTGACGGAATCATTGACATAGAGTAAAATGAACACGTAATATATCGTAGGTCTATGCCATAAACAGCCTCTAGCATCATCGATGAATAATTTTGCAAAATAATACCAACAGTGGAGCCGTAAAAATGAGAGTCATATTGGATAGTAATGAAGTGAAAACAGTGGTTGAGCGAATGGCGATCGATCTGTACCTGCATGTTCCATCAGTGCAAAACTTGGTATTTATCGGCATTCAAAGTCGAGGTGATAAAATCGCTGAACGATTAAGATCACTCTTGCATATCAAGCTTAAGCGGGATAATACTTTTTCACAGGATATTCCCTTAGGTGTGCTTAATGTTAATTTTTATAGAGACGACCTTGGGAAAAATCACGATAGCCCGCTCGTAAAGGCGGCACATATTGATTTTGACATTGATGGTAAGCATGTTATTCTGGTCGATGATGTTTTCTATACAGGTCGCACAGTGCGAGCAGCCCTTGATGCAATCTTTGAGCATGGCCGCCCCTCGAAGATTTCGATGCTTACACTCATCAAAAGAACGGGACGAGAATTGCCCGTGCTACCTGAGTTTGTCGGATTGGATCTAAAAGTGGGTGATGGGGATTATGTGAAGGTTCAATTGAAAGAGGTAGAAGGCGAGGATCTGGTTTCTATTTATCCACGGTAAACACGCAATGCCTGTGCTTAAATGTGTGTGGGTTATTGGTTAACCTGCCGATATTGATAGAGTAGTGCTTGTTTTGAGTGCTTTTTAAGAAGTTTTTAAGAAGTTTTTAAAAAGCAAATTAATTTAATTATATGTAAAAAAGTGGTGAAAAATGGCAGATACAAAAAAAAGTTTTATAGCAACGATTCTCGATATGTTCTTTCCTGATAGAGCCGATCCCGAGCGTGACAAACAAAAGCTTTTGAAAAATATTGAGAATATCTTGAAGAAAAAACCTCGCTATTTCAAGGTGTCTACTCTTCAAGCGCAACCAGGATTAGCTAAGTTTTTTTTTGATATTTACACGGTTGTTGCTCCCACAGCACTTCTTTTGCAAAATGTGATGAAGTCGGATCAGTTGAAAGCGATTGCTATTGAGTCGTTTTTAACGGATGATCTTAAGAAATCGATAACTCGTTTACAACCTGAAGAGCTGGAAAGATTGCAACGTGAAAAAAATAATATGAAGGCCATTCAGGAGCAATTGAAAGCTGATGTGAATGAGGTTCTTAATGTTCTTTCAGCTAGTGCCGTGTCTATGCAAATCAACATTTTATATTCCTATGTTTTACTGTTTAGCGAGTTTGTGATGTTTGACTATTATGCGATTTTAAGAAGTTGTGACCCCGATATGCCTGAGCATCGACCAGACTATCGCCCCAACTTTAGACCTACGCAGGTATCTCAAATTGTTGAAATGCTGGATGAATTTCTATATGAAGCTACTGCGGTTATTGGTTACAATGAGTGGGATAATGTCTTCAAGGTTCTAGCGGCCTATCGAAACAGTGATGTTATACCAGCTAACTTGTGGGCTAAAACATTACAGGCCACTAAAGAGATGGTGAATAGTGAGTTACTTGAGCAGATTATTAGGTTGGTTAAGGAAGATCCGTATTATGAAGTACGGGTGCAGATGAGTGTAACCGATATCGTGAAGCCTTATGTGGCTAATATGCGCAAGCAGCTTGATCGGCAGATTACCATAATTGAGTCAGCTGAACGAAATAAAGCCTCAACCAAAATTCTTGTTGAGATATTTAACACCACCGAGTTAAGTAGTTATTTGCGCTATTATAGCGCTGATCGAAATCAGGTGTTTCTTGATAAAGCTTTGCCGGGTTTTGAGTATTGCGATATGCTTAACACCGTGGTGGTTTTTAATCATGAGTATTTGACCAAAGATATTAAAAACATTGTGGATTTGTTGATATTGAAGGGGAAATGGTCTCAAAACATCCATTATAAAGATTTTTCTGATGCCTTTCAGTCGCTTTTATCTAGTACCGAGAATATCTTGGCATTTGATGAAACTTTAGCAGATGAATCTAGCGTAATGATGCGAGTACGCACACTTATGCGTTCATCAGAGACGGATAAATTTGCTAGGAACACGTTAACGGGTTTATTAGGTGAGATTAATGACGATGCACATGACTTAGTTGCTGTAATCGCCAACCATTATATGACCTTAGGACGCTATCTTAAAATTTATATTGATGATTATAAATTACAAGTGAAAAGCGAGGTGATCATCAATTGGAAGGAGATTGAGAAGAGTACTGATCGGCAGCCCTTTAGCCGCTTCTTGGCTGATACCTACAAAAAAGTATATTATTTAGTGCAGATGTTACAGCAGTATACCAAAAAGGAGTAGTTATTTACCCTTTAAGACCATAATAAAAAAGCAACAAATGATTTCATTTGTTGCTTTTTTATTATGGTAGTAGACTCTTTACGCCTCTAAGGGATAGGACATGGTTTAATGTTCCAAATATCATCAGCATACTCTTTAATAGTTCTGTCTGATGAGAATTTTCCTGAACTAGCAATGTTGATGAGAGATATTTTAGCCCAATGATTTTTATCGCGGTAAAGTGTATCGATGCGTTTTTGAGCATCAACATACGCTCTAAAATCTTTGAGCACAAAATATTTGTCTGGTGCATCGCCATGAATACCATACATCAATCCATCATACAATGGTTGAAATAAATGAGGGTCTATAGAGGTAAAAATAGGATCATGGAAGGCGGTCAGAACTTTTGCCAGCTCAGTGTCACGCGCTACAACATTTTGAGGGCTGTAGTTCCCCTTCATATCACTTACTTCTTGTGCAGTTAGGCCAAAGATAACGGCATTCTCATTCCCCACAATCTCGGCAATTTCCACATTTGCACCATCTAAGGTGCCTAGCGTGATAGCCCCGTTCATCATGAACTTCATGTTACCAGTACCAGAAGCCTCGTACCCAGCGGTAGAAATTTGTTCGGAAACATCAGCTGCTGGGAAGATTTTTTCTGCCAAACTCACTCGGTAATTTTCTAAAAAAATCACTTTCATTTTGGCATTCACTACAGGATCACGGTTGATGACATCAGCAATGGCATTTATAAAACGAATGATGAGCTTGGCTTGTTGATAGCCTGAGGCTGCTTTTGCACCAAAAATAAAGGTGCGAGGATACATATCAAAGTTAGGATTTTCTTTTATTTTTTGGTAGAGATAAACGATATACAGAGCATCTAAAAGTTGACGCTTATACTCATGTAGTCGCTTTACCTGCACATCAAAAATCGAATCTTCTAGCACATTCACATTGTTATGTTCACTTATGTAATTGATTAGGGTTTTTTTAGCTGATTTTTTAATCTGCATCAGCTCATCCAATGCACTCTGATCGTTCACAAGTGGCTCTAATTTTTTCAACTGCATGAGATCCGTAACCCATTGATCGCCAATATGCTTGGTGATGAAGGCCGCTAGCTTAGGGTTAGCCTTAAGCAACCATCGACGCTGAGTAACACCATTGGTTTTGTTGTTGAATTTATCAGTAAAGAGCGTACTCCAGTTTTTTAGTTCTTTATTGATCAAAAGATCGGTGTGCAACTGGGCAACCCCATTCACAGAATGCGAACCGACAATAGCTAACCATGCCATTTTAATCATACCATCACTGATGATTTCCATCTCTTTACATTTTTGCCAGTCATTAGGATAAACTTGGTGTAAATACTGCTGGAAACGACGATTAATCTCCTCAATTATTTGATAATGACGAGGAAGGAGGGGAGCGAACACTTCAATAGGCCACTTTTCTAGGGCTTCAGCTAGCAATGTGTGGTTAGTGTAGGCACAAGTGCGAATCGTGATTCCCCAGGCTGTTTCCCAGTCTAAATTTTCTTCATCCATCAAAATACGCATCAATTCAGGGATAGCGATGACTGGGTGCGTGTCATTAAGTTGTAAAGCCACGGCATCAGGCAGCTTCGAAAAATCGTTGCCATGAAGGTGCTTAAAGCGACGTAAGAGATCTTGCACACCTGCGGAAACAAAGAAATATTGTTGGCGTAAACGTAGTTGTTTACCATTAATGCCGATGTCATTAGGGTAAAGCACCCGACTAATGTCTTCTGCTTTATTTTGACGTTCAATAGCTCGCGTGTACTCTCCAGCTTGGAAAAGTTCTAAATCAAAGCCATCTGGGCTTTCTGCTTGCCACAGGCGTAAGGTAACAACCGTTTTGGTGCCAAACCCCGGGACTGGCAGATCGTAAGGGACCGCACGTACTGTTTCATAATCACTTTGCACAAAATGGTTATGACCCTTTTCATCTTTAACGATAGAAACACGACCCCAAAAATGCACATTCACAGCTTCATCTGGACGTTTGATAGAGGCAACATCACCATGCCGTAACCAATTGTCTGGCTGTTCTGTTTGTGCCCCATTAATAATTTTTTGCTCAAACATCCCATAGCGATAGCGAATGCCATAGCCCATGGCTGGATAATCACCAGTGGCTAAACTATCTAAGAAGCAGGCAGCTAAACGCCCAAGACCGCCATTTCCCAATCCGGCGTCGGCCTCAGCGTCTTCTAATTGATTGATGTTTATACCCATGTGCTCAGCTGCCGCTGTGGCTTGATCATAAACACCAAGATTGATGAGAGCATTGCTTAGCCATCGACCCATTAAAAACTCAGCTGAGAAATAATAGGCCATTTTAACTTTTTTAGTCTCCCAAGTTTGGCGTGTGGCGGTCCAATTATTTTTCAGTAATCCTAAAGCTTCCCGACTGAAGACATAGTGCAACTCTTCAATCGAGGCTTCAGGTATGGTTTTAAAATAGTCCACACCAATACGGTTTTGAATAGCAATAAGCCATTCTTCCTTATTAATAGTCATCTGACACTCCTTTAAAAAAATTAAATATTAACATATCAATTTTGATCACAAGATTATCGTACCCACCGTAGGTGAGACAGTGTGTCTCCGTAATTTTTTGGTGCTTGTTACCTCTATCGGTTCGCTCACCATTCGTACACGCATTACTCTTTGATAGGGACTGAGCTGCTTATTGCCCTCTCGAATTATGCTGATGAGTTCTGTGCTACGTTGTTCCTCACTCCAATTGGCGGTGAACTCAGGGTTAAGGTAGATGACCGCCTCAATCCCTTCGATTTTCAACTCCTCATTAACCATGTACCCTCTCACTAAAATTTGTTCAATCTCGCTAAAAGCTTCAAAGGTATCTTCCACCTCTTCAGGGGACACATTTTTACCCCCCTCGGTTACAATAATATTTTTGGCTCGACCTGTAATATACACATAGTTATCACGATCTTTGTAACCTAAATCCCCCGTTTTAAAAAACCCATCAGGAGTGAACACCGCAGCGGTGGCTTCAGGGTTTTTGTAATACCCCTCGAAAACCATGGGACCTTTGACCACAATTTCACCAATGCCAGATTGATCTGGATTTAATATTTCTATGGTGGTTAATGCTACAGGTAACCCAATAGACTTTACTCTGTTTCGCCAAGAGGGGTTGAGCGTAACGATGGGTGCTGTTTCAGTTAGTCCATAGCCCTGAACTAAGGGTAATCCTAGCTCTAGATAATGTTGCACAACAGTGGGCGAAATAGGCCCACCACCTGAAATAAAGGCTCGAACATTGGTAAGATAGGCTTTTTTAAGAATAAATCCAAAGAGCATCGGTCCCATGTTCCATTTAAATAAGCTGATAAACACGCCATTCAAGATCATCATGGTACGTACCAAACCATACACCAAAGCACTTTTTGAGCGTAAATTCTTCATTATACCCTGAAGAAGCTTGTTAAAAAGAAGTGGAATACCAGGCAATATGGTTATTTTATTATAAGATAGATCCTTCATCATTTGTGCCACCACCACAGTTTTAGCGAAAACAATTCCCGCCCCTTGAGTTAAGGCAATTATAACAGAGGCCTGCATGCAGTAAGCATGGTGGATCGGGAGAATGGCATAGAAAACATCTTTCTCACTTACAGAAATGTGCATCTGGGTACAAAAGGCGTCAGCCACAAGGTTGGTATGGCTTAACTTTACACCCTTTTCATTACCAGTGGTTCCCGATGTGAACATAATCGCAGCTAGAGCGTCAGAGCTAATTGGTTCGGGAATGAGTGGAGGTTCATCAGTCAGCGGTTTGATCAGATCTAATATGTATCGTGATGAATCTTTGGTTAAGCTGATGTTGGTCTCTCCCGTTTTGATCCCCATGCCTTTTTTGATGAGATCATCATCGGCAAACAGCAATTTTACACTGGCACGGTCGCAGAGCAACACATTTTTCATCAATGGGGCGTTCACATCTAGTGGCACCACCACGGCTCCTGCGTATAAAATAGCAAGGTAGGCAATCATCCATTCGGGGCTGTTTAGCCCAACTAAAGCTACTGTGTCACCTTCTGCCACCCCAGTCGCTTGAATAATTTTTGCGGTACGCACAATAGCTTGATAGCTTTCCTGGTAGGTAAAGGCAACGGGGTTATTATCATCAAAAATCATAAAACAGGATCGCGTCGGAAAACGATCGGCACTGATAGCAAACATTTGGATGAGATTTGGCCACTCATCTTTAAAAAACAGCCTCTCACGATATTCATTTAGAAAGGCAGGTTGAGCCGTAGGTAGTTTTTTTAAAACCATAATTTATCTCCATTTAATCTTGTGTCGTCGTGCTTTTTCAGTACATTGATCATAGAAAGCTCGTAGAGCCTGAATTGTTAGGCAAAATCATTTACACTAATTATAGGTCAATAGGTCTTTTAAAGCAATCATTTTATCATAATCTTCTAAAATTAATAACAAGAAAGGTTTCCTTAACCTGCTTTTAAAAATAGTTGACACAGCCTGTAAATCATTTTATGATTACTTATGAATATAAAAACACCCATCAAGTTTCTGCTCTTGTTTTTATCCATCGCCACGGCGTTTTCTTTATTGTCAGCTGCTCCTTCGGCCGAAGAGCTGTATTTAGAGGAGATGATTGCGACACTGACCGCTCAAATTCAGGTTACGAAAAATAAAGAGGAGTTAGCAAATCTTCTTTATGAGCGTGGGGCGGCCTTCAATGGTCTTAATCAGTTTGATCCTGCATTTGATGATCTGAATGCGGCTATTAAGCTAAACTCACGGTTTGTTGCTGCCTACTTTGCCCGTGGGTCCATTTTTACCAGCACCAACAAGCCCAAGTTGGCTCATGATGACTTGAGTATGGTTTTGAAGTATGAGCCTGATAATGTGCAGGCATGGCGTACACGGTCAGCCCTCAGTATGGCAATGGAAGATTATCCTGCTGCTTTGGCGGATATTTCAAAGGCTATTTTACTAATCCCCAATGCCAGTTCCTTTTACTATCAGCGAAGTATTATTCACATGAAAATGAACAACGACAAGGCTGCGGTTGTTGATCTTTCAGAATCTTTGCGTCTGACTCCCATTAATGCTCAAGCTCTACTTGCTCGTGGTGCTACTTACTACCGAATGGGTGATTTTACGCGAGCCTTGGCTGATATTGAACCACTTGCCGAAGCCATGCCTGATAACAGCGAGTTACAATATATTCTAGCACTCATAAAGCTTGAATTGACTCAGAGTAGGTAAATTTAATAGATTCAAGGAAAGGGGCTTTACTCCAACTCATTAGGATGAATCCGCTCTAAGTGAATGAAAGCAGGTATAATTTTAATGGGTTTTTTACTGTTTTGAAACATTACCTCTAGCACAAGGTGAGTGTTCGCATGCTGACTGCTTAGTATTTTTCCTATGCCATAATCCGCATGACGTACCAAGCTGTTCACTGAAAAGTTGCCTAACGGTGCTGCTTGTGATGGAACAGTAGTCCTATTTAGCCCGTGGGCTTGCTCCTCAAAGTGGCCGGGAGGCAACTCATAAAGAAAGCGACTAGGGTGGTTTTGATGTGTTTTACCATAGAGAAGGCGTTTATAGCAGTAACTTAAGTGTAACTTTGTTCTGGCTCGTGTTATGGCGACATAGCACAAGCGTCGCTCTTCTTCCAGCTGGTCTTCTTTGTCTAAGTCCAGCTCATCAATGCGGGGGAACAGTTGCTCTTCCATGCCAGTTATAATAACGGTAGGGTACTCAAGCCCTTTAGTGTTATGGATGGTGATTAATGTTACCTTTTCATCTTTGGTATCCTCTGCATGGCTGTTTTTCAAGCTCATATTCTCAATAAATTGTGACAAGCCTGCCAACCCTGAAGGGTAAATAGAGATCATACTTGCTAACTCTGCTAAATGGGTGAGCCGTTCTGTGCCTTCCAGTCGATCACGCTCTTGGTAGTATATGTTAAGACCATACTGCTGGCATAGCTCGCTCAAGCATACCTCTAGGGTATGTTTAGTTATCAGCGTGTGCATTTTATGCCAATTATCCGCAAACTCTTTGAGGTATTTACCCGTTTTACCAGCAATGGTTTGCTGTTCACAGGCTTCAATCAGCGATATTTTTTTCTCTTGACGCACCAACATCAGTTTAGCGAGGCTTTTTTCGCCCACGCCACGGCTGGGTGTTTTGATCGCTTTTTTGAAGGCCACTTCATCATGGGGGTTTAGCAATAAAGACAGCAGACAGAGGGCTAGTTTGATCTCTTCTCGCTCATAAAAGCGAATAGCCCCGATCAGCCTATAAGAGATGTTCGCTTGTAAGAGCCCAGTCTCAAGCAGTCGACTTTGGGCATTGGTGCGGTAGAGAATGGCTAGGTCGTTTAGACTATCACAGATTTTAGCCTGCTCTACACAAAAGTGGACTTCATTCTCCGCATTTAAAAAGTGATGCACTACCGGTTTAATGCCCAACTCATCTTTAGTGAATAAAGTCTTACCTAGTCGTCCCTTGTTTTGGGCAATAACCGCATTAGCACAGGCTAAAATATGACCGGATGAGCGGTAATTTTGCTCTAATTTAATCACTTCACAAGGAGTATAAACACGAGGAAACTCAATAATATTGATAGGTTCAGCCCCTCTAAACCGATAAATAGACTGATCCTCATCTCCCACCACCGTTACAAAATCTGCCTTTTTGGCTAACTCATGCAACAACATGGCTTGTGCCACATTGGTGTCTTGATATTCATCAACCAAAATAGCCTGGTAGGTATACGTTAAAGCCATTGGATTTTCTCGCAAAAATAGAAGGGGCTTGAGAATGAGATCACTAAAGTCTATGGCCTGATTCTCTCTCAAGCTCTGTTGATAGGCCTTATAGACAATGCTTAATCGATCAACATCCACGGGGTGATCCCCCATAGTATCCGAAGTAATCGCTTGATCCTTAAGCCGACTAATGGCATTACGCCACGTTTTTAGTTGATTGAGAGGTTCTTTTGGGTAGAGATTCTTAAGAATACTTAAGCTTTCATCATCATCATAAATACTAAAGGTAGGTGATAAATCCATTTGATGGGCATAGCGACGCAAAAATTTTGCTCCAAAGCTATGAAAAGTGGATAGATTAGACCATACTGCTTGGGGACAGAGCTGAATAGCACGCTCTCGCATCTCACTGGCTGCTTTATTAGTAAAGGTGAGAGCTAGGATATTTTGAGGATGAAGGGAGAGGGTTTCAATAAAAAAGCCGATGCGCCGAGTTAAAACCGCTGTTTTGCCGGAACCCGCCCCAGCTAACACCAAGAGGTGCGGGCTGAGGCAGGTAATAGCCTTTATTTGTTCTGAATTGAGTTCTATTGCCACTTTAGCGTTTAAAGCTAGGGAATATTTCGCTTATTACGACAATGGGTTCTTCATTGTCGTAAATGAAACCGTAGACCACGGCAGCCACCAAAATATCCTTAACATAATTGCGAGTTTCAGCATAGGGGATTGCCTCAATAAACAGTTCATCCGAAAGGTCTTGCCATGTTTCGCGCCAGCGACGCACGCGATTAGGACCCCCATTATAGCCAGCCAACACACTGTGCATTGTGTCTAAGCGACCCTGCATCCAACGTATATAAGATGAACTTATATATAAATTATGAGTAGGATTAGTGAGATCCACATCGGTCATGCGCAAGCGCTTAGCCCACTCAGTTGCTGTGGCTGGCATAATTTGAGTCAGCCCAGTAGCATTCACGCGTGAAACAATATCTGGCGTAAAACCTGATTCATTACGGATAAGCCCATAATAGATATGGACACTCATACCAATGTCTGTGGCGGCTTGGTGAATTTCTGTCTCAAAGGCTCGTGGATAAAGTACCTTAAAATCCACTAAATCAGGCTTAAACACGGCATTACGTCGTGCCCGCATCATCATGCGAATGCCCTCAAGATAGCGACCTTGATCGTTAAGTCCTCGTGCTAGGAGGCGTAGCGCGTCTCCGCTGACCGAGGTTCTCCTTTGTACTGTGTGTGTTATGGCATCATAGGGCAGATTGTAATAAATGAAGCCTAGAAGGTAGAGATCCACATTAATGAGATCCTCTGCAGCGGCAAAGGCTGCAAACTCCATAAAGGGGATATGAGAACGATCAATTGACAGAATAGCACCATCATCGCGAGTTGAGCCGAGGCTAAAGTTAGAACTCAGAGGAATATTATCCAAGGCAGCAGGGCGTTCATTCAGCGACGCTGCCGTCATGAAGGCTGCATAACTGAAGGGATCTTCTGTAGCAGCCTGCACTAACGATGCCCGAAAAAGATTTGGATTTATCACTTCTGGCAGACGTGCATCATTTAGAGCGGCGAGAAGAACCCACGCATACTGTGCACGCATAGCTAATGATCCGTGAGGATTTACCAAGGTTTCGTATGTGACTAAAATATGATGAAACTTCTTTTGTCCTACCATGTCCGTTAAGATGCGTGCCAAAATATCATCAAAATAGGCGGGCTGATAAAATTCAAATGCAGTTTTTTTGAGATTGCCAAAAAAACGTTCAGGATCTTGACGATACACCGTATCAAACCAATACCATAAGGATTCATCTTGGTTATCCCCCCCCATCGCATGGCGGTGCGCCAAGGCAAATGAGAGTTCCGCTTCTGCTAGTCGTCCGATGCGACGCTGAATCACTCCTTCGGCGAGACTTAGCGTGTATCGTGTCTGCTGGCTAAGTGGCTCTACGCTTAAAGCATTATTGATAACTCTGATGGCTAAATCCCTTTGCTCCATCGTGCCTGCTAAATTAGCATAAACACGCGGAAAACTAGGAATGAGTTCTGACCACTGTGCAAACAGATTAGCATCTAGCATTCCACTCAACTCGATGAACCGTCTTGTAGGCTCTATACCACGAAACATAAAATAAATGTGTTCGTACATCACCCAGTTAGTGAAGGATGTGTGATTTGGTAATTTTTTTAAATTTTCAAAAACAAATAGAGTGGCCTCATCTGCTCGTCTCCCCATAAAAAATCGATCCAACTGTGTTTGCCAGTTGGGTAATTCCAGCGCTGCTTGTGCCACGCTAAGATACGCATCACGCTGCCTCATAACTGCTGGTGGCAACGTTTCCACGGTAGTGATGGGGTTTAGAAGATTAAAAACAGCGGTCATATCACCATTTTCAAAGGCGAATGAGGCCTCAGCATAAAGAATACTTGGACTAAATGATGTGTCTTTTTTCCGAATCTTACCTAAAATCCCATAGATGTTTTCGTCAGTTTTAGCCCCTTCTTGATGAAGCTGCACCGCTCTTAAGGCAGCATACTCCCGCCAAGGATCTGTTGGGGTTAAATGTAAAAGAACCACCTCAAGAGCTTGATCAAGATTACCAGCATGTTGCAGATGATAGGAAAAATAGTAGGGTAAGCCCATTCCCGCAGTGGCTAATCGTTTCATTTCAGTATCGGAAAGAGAAAGCTTTTTCTCAGCTGAGAGCGACACAGTGCGCAATTTTTGGGTAAAATATAATCTCTCTTGATCATTACGAGGGTGAGAGTGCACAGTTTGTGCCTTACAAGAGGCAACAAGCATAACAAGAGCCAGCATAGGATATATCTTTTTCATATTCATCAATAGTTATATCGGCAACTACGAAGAAGAATAAAAGAAAAATTTGGAGTATTATGAGTCTTTTATGAAGATGAGGAAAAAGAAACCAGGAAGGAAAAAAGGAGGTTAAAACCTTCCTGGTAGATATCACAAGGACACTTAGCAAAATATAACATGAAAAACAAGAGATGTCAATAGGATTTTCAGTTTAAAATTGCAAGTATTTTTAATCGCGAGGTGCTGTTTGTGGGTTTATTACGTTAGAGTCTTTAAATACGGAAAACACCAAGGGGATTCCATTGCCGAAAAGCATCCCTAAAGGGGTGCCTGGCGTTATACTATCGCCTTGTTTAACCAGCACCATATTTAAGCCCCCATATATATAGAGATACCCCCCCACCCTCTCAACCAACACAAGATTTCCCAGCTCGCGAAAGGATCCCACAAAAACCACCACACCGGAGGCTACAGCTTTTACGCGCTCTTCGCCCGTGGCGTGTATCTGCACGCCACCTTGCTTTCCCGTGTGCACACGCATCTCCCCACGAATAGGCCATTGCATGGTACTAGGGGTAAAAATCACTGATTCTTGAGTAATGGTAGAAGATGATCCTCCCCCCACAGCGGGGGGATTAATAGCGATCGGTGGATCAGAAGCCAATGGAGGGGCAGGCGGATCAGTGGAAGAAGGTAGAACAACCACGGTGAGTTGTTCGTTCACCCGCAATACAGTGCTACTGGTACGCTGGTTCATTGCCAGTAAATGCTCAACTGATAAATTATATTTTTTGGCAATGCCAAAGTAGGTCTCACCAGTCATCACGGTGTGATAGCCTACCGCAAGAGGCAAAGAAGGTTCTTGCTTCTGAGGAATGAACAGAATAGTCCCAACCTGGACACTACTAGGATCACTAAGATTGTTAGCTTTAACTAATGAATCAAGGGTTACCGAATATTGCCGTGCCACAGAGTAAAGAGTCTCCCCCCGCAGTATAGTGTGGGTGGTGTTTTGTGCAAAAACACTAGTCAAGATTTGACTAACAATTATGATCCATGACAAACGCTTCATTCTACTTAGAAGTTCGGCATAGCAAGTCATTAAATTGAATAGCCTAACTTTATTTAACTATCTTTTGCCTGTGTTTCCACTGTATCGCTGGGCGAAATGATTCAATGTTATGGCCATTTTACTAAGAGCCACAACATGGTGCACATAACCACATTCAATGGCCATTTTCGGCATACCATAAACCACACAACTGGCACTGTCCTGGGCAATAGTTAGAGCTCCAAGATTATACAGCTCACCCATTTGGCGGGCTCCATCTTTACCCATTCCGGTCATGAGTACAGCCAGGGTTCGTTCCCTATAATACTGAGCTACACTAGCAAAGAGAACATCTACACTGGGTTTATGTCCTCCAACCGCTTCGCTGTCTAGTAGTTTGATGACTCGGTGTGCCCCCCGACGGATCACGGTCATGTGCCTATCGCCCGGAGCCACGAGAACCACCCCAGCCTTGATCACATCGCCCTCTTCGGCTTTTTTAACGGGAATGGGGGAGACTTTAGCTAAGCTGTTTATAAAATCTTGTGTGAAGGAGTTTGGAATATGTTGCACAATGAGAATGGGCAGAGGAAAATTTTCATCTATTTGGGGAAACATTGAAAAAAGTGCTGCAGGACCCCCAGTTGAGATACCAATACACACCACATCTAGCAATACGGTAGCCTGCTTCACAGGGTAAATAGGCCAGTCTTTGGTGCCTAGTGGTTTGGTTAAAATGGTTACCCTTGGGCGTACAGGAAAGGGAAGATCAGTAGGATTAGGCATTGTTACACTCTCACTTGTGATGGGTTATTATTTTTTGTTTTTGCCATAAAGGGAACCCCACTGAGTTCGAATGAACTCAAGAGGGGTGTCCATTCCAAATAAACTTTCGGAGTGCCCTAAAAATAAAAATGAAAAATTATTCATGACATTATAAAAATTATTTACTACGCGATTTTTAACTACATCGTCAAAGTAGATCAGCACATTACGGCAAAACACAATATCATACCCACTTCCATGCGGTGCCCCGTTAAGGTTATGATAGGTAAATGTTATCTTTTCTTTAAGAAAAGTGTTCCTTCGATAACCAGTAGGCAACTTAGTAAAGTATTTTGCTAATAAATTAGCCGGAATGTCCACTATACGGTCAGCACTGTAGTAGCCATCGTTTGCCACCGCCAAAGTACGCATACTAAGATCGGTAGCCACCACTTCAAAGGTAAAGTCCGCAGGCAACCACTCTTGTAAGCACATTGCATTGGTGTAGGCTTCTTCACCGGTGGAACAACCCGCACTCCATAGTTTTATGTGCTTTGTCTGCCCTGTACGGCACTTAAAATCTACTAACGCAGGAATCACATAATGCTGCAATGTTTCATACTGCGTATGATTTCTAAAAAAACGCGTGAGGTTGGTCGTAATGGCATCCAAAAATAGCTTTAGTTCGGTCTCATTATGGCTTACTTTTTTGTAATATTCATCTAAACTTATCCCATTGTGCAAGCGACACCGCTCTGTTAGCCTGCTTTCTAAAATAGAAAAGTTCACTTCATTAAAGGTTATTCCACTATTATCGTAGATAAGATGACAAAATTTATCATATACAGCTCTTTCTTCGGTCGTGTAAGCCATTACGTAAGACCATCCTTTTTATTAACATTATTACTCTCCAATAAGGAGAGGAGTTTATGCAGCTTTTCGGCTGAATCATAGTGCAGTGCCAAAGTGCCTTTTTGGGCATCCCCTTTGATTAAGACTTTTACCCCCAGCGTTTCCGCTAGCGTGGTAGTTCGTTGGGTGATTACTTTTGGTGGTTCACTGCGAGGCTTCTTGTTTTGATTGGGTTCTTTGGTGGAAGTTCCAGAACGCCACTGTTCCGCTTGCCTAACTGAGAACCCTTCAGTACAGATGCGATCAAATAGCTCTTGTCGTGCTTCTTCATTATCTATGGCTAACAAGGCACGGGCATGACCTGCACTCATTGTGCCTAAATCCACAGCTACTTGCATAGCGTCATTTAGCTTTAATAACCTTAAAGTGTTCGTAACTGTGCTACGGCTAACTCCCAAACGAATCGCCAGATCATCATGAGAGTAAGAGCGTAATTCAAGGAGCTGCTGATAGGCTTTTGCCGCTTCAATAGGACGTAAATCTTCGCGTTGAATATTTTCAAGTAAGGCGATTTCTGCCTGCTGCAGGGGCGTAAACTCTCGAACAAGCACCGGAATCATGGGCAAACCCGCCTGCTTGGCGGCCCTTAAACGTCTTTCACCTGCCACCAAAACATACTGAATCCCTTCTTTCACCACAATAATTGGCTGAATCACCCCATTGTTGACAATCGACTGGGTCAACCCCTTCAGACCTTCTTCATCAAAGTGCTTGCGTGGCTGATGAGGATTTGGCTTAATGCTATCAATAGCTAATTGAATTGGAACATCGGGTGTGCCTGAGTCAATTAGAGGAAACCCACCTAATAGCGAGGCGGCACCTCCTCCTAAACGGTTTTTAGACACGATCAAGAGCCTCATTAGCAAGAGCACGATAGCGATGAGCACCTGAGCTTGTGCTGGCATAGAGCGTAATGGGCTGTCCGTGGCTCGGAGCCTCTGCGAGCTTTATGTTGCGTGGAATAACTGTTTTAAAGAAGAGAGAGGGATTGTTTACCCGACTCACAATCATCTGAATAACCTCTTGCCCCAGCTTTGTCCGTGCGTCATACATAGTAAAAACCACTCCTAGCACTTTAAGTGATGGGTTAAGATTTTTCTGTAAACTGGCAATAGTTGTGAACAACAGGTTAAAAAATCCTTGGGCAGCAAAAAACTCACATTGTACAGGAATTATAATCCACTCGGCTGCTACCACCCCATTAATAGTCAGTAGGTCAAGACTAGGGGGGCAGTCGATAAGAATAAAATCGTAATCATCCTTAATGGAACTGAGAGCTTTTTTTAGATAAAACTCTCTATGATCCAGTTCGGCTAACTCAAGAGAGGCCGCTGATAGATCCACATTGCTGGGTGCTACATCGAGTAACTTTTGCTCCGTCTGGCAAATAACTTGACTCATGGTCGCCACCCCAGTAATCACTTGGTACATCCCAAGCGTGGGTTTAAAAACACCCAAGGCACTTGATAGGTTACCTTGAGGGTCAAAGTCTACGAGTAAGGTACGCTTGCCACGTTCTGCAAAGCAAGCACCAAGGTTTACGGTGCTGGTTGTTTTGCCTACGCCACCTTTTTGATTTGCAAAAACAATTGTCTGGGCCATATATGACTATTATATCGGCTCTTTTCAAGAGTTACAATAAAGAAAATGCAATTTTTATAGTTCTTCATGTTCTGTGGAAGCCGATTGCCGCTTCTGTTTAGCCTGCAACTTTTTTTGCTCCTTTTGTTCGGCTTTTAATCGAGCTTCTTCGGCTTTTCTTTCTAGTCGGGCACTTTCTTTGTCATCATTCGTTACCACAGGCGTTTCTTTTAAAATTCTATGTGCTGCCTTTAGTTCCGCTTTAGTGGCATCAAGGTAGAGATTGAGTCGTTTAATCTCTTGAGAGTGTTTTTTACGCAAACGAATAGTGTCTAGCCACACAAAGGGAAGAGTAGTCGCCACGCCCACAGCGAAGGTAAGTAAACAAACCAGCCCCAAAGGAGCGTCTCGCAATGTGGTAAAGATGAGGTTAAGCTCCACTCGTTGGCTGGCATTCATCATAATGAACAGTACCACAAGTCCTAATCCTATAATATATAAAATAAGTTTAGCCATCTTTTCACTCTCCTTCAAGTGTTAATCGGTAATGACACCAATCAATGTTTGCCCTTTCACGTCATCCAAAATAATATCTACAAAATCGCCAACTGACAGATGTAACCCTGTAACAACCACGCTTTCACTGCGCAAAGTACGACCTAAAAACCCATTTTCACCTCTTTTGGCAGGGCTAATAAGCAAAGCACGCGTTTTATTGCCTACTTGTTCGCGCAAAATAGCATGGCTGATAGCACGTTGTGCAGCAATAAGATGGGTCAGTCTCGCTAGCTTAGTGTCTTCATTTATTTTGTCATTCATTTTAAAAGAAGCTGTTCCCTCTCTATCATTATACTGATACATGAAGGCATCGTCAAACCGGATGTCTTCTACAAAGCTCATAAGTTCGGTAAAATCTTCCTCCGTTTCACCGGGGAAGCCCACCATCAGGTCGGTAATCAGAGACATTTCCGGCCAGAGCGCCCGTGCCTCTTTAATTATTGTACGAAACTGCTCCACACTATGTTGGCGTTTCATAGCATTTAACATATTATCGGTGCCGTGCTGCACGGCTAAATGGAGGTGAGGGCAAAACCGCTTATCAGCCTTGAGAGCTGTGATAAGATCAACGGTGAAGTATTTTGGGTGGCTACTAGTAAAGCGAAACCACACATTACCTGCTACCTCGGCGGTTATGCGTCTGATGAGAGCTGAAAAATCTATGTCTTCAAAGCGGTAGCCATTCACTGTTTGGCCTAAAAGAGTGATTTCTTTGATGCCCGCTGCTACATGCCTTTTTAATTCGGTAATAATTTCATCTGGGTTGCGTCCAATTTCTCGTCCACGTAAATAGGGAATGATACAAAAGCTACAAAAATGATTACACCCGTGCATGATGGGCACCATGGCATGAACCCCATCATCGCTGGCATGGTGTGTAAAAAAAGAAAAGCTTGGCTCATCACGCATTTCACCGTTCAGTAATTGAATGAATCCGTCCCGATCACTGTGCCCTACCACTTGATCCACATAAAAAGGCGCACCCAACAGCTTTTCTCGCACATTCACCGCCATGCAACCCATAACGGCTACTTTCAGTTCTGGGCGAGCAATTTTCATGGCTTTATAGAAGCCTAAGCGACCCCATACCCGTTCTTCAGCGGTTTGTCGCACACTACAGGTATTAATAATCACCCAGCTGGCTAAGTCTGCATTGTCTACCAGCGTGTAGCCAATATTATCTAATGATTGAGCCAAAGCTGAAGATTCAGCTCGATTCATCGGGCAACCGTAAGTTTCAATAAAATATGTTTTGGTCATGATTATTTTCCGTATGATAGCTTTAAAATCATAAAAACCGCCTCTTAAGGCAATAAGAGTTATTACCATAAAAGACGGTTTTTAAGTTATAGAAAAGATATTCACAAACAGGTTGTGAAATTTATAAATGAGTCGCGAAGGGCTCGAACCTTCGACCCACGCCTTAAAAGGGCGTTGCTCTACCAACTGAGCTAGCGACCCAGATGCTTGATAAAAACAAGATAGCACACACACACATTTGTGTCAATAACGTTTTGCACAAAAAAATCAAATAAAGTCCTTGCTACCCACTTACGTTAAATGGTAGTATGAGGATAATATGATGCAGGTCAAACCATTTTATTTATTATTACTGGTGCTTTTCGTTGGGGCAAGCCTTTTGGCTGTAGACAATTTGGGCGTGCTCAATGCCCCTATTGGTCAGCAGGAAAAAGAGTTGTTGCCCACGACTATTCCTCCCTATTCGCTTTTGGCTGAGCCAATCATACTTTCCCCTCAGGTTCTAAGTTTTGATACGGAGTTACCCACCACTGATTACTCCTTTTTGCAGGAGCTATGGTGATGATAAAGTATGGACATGTGCTAAGCATATTATTGTTTCTGATTGTTTTTTGGGGTTGCACGCAGACTTCCTCATCTGATGACAGTTTGACGCTTAATGAGAATGAGGCGGTAACCCTTGTGATGAATCAGCCATCGTTACAGAAAAGTCATACTTTTTTACTCATTGACACCACCCCATATCGTATAGAGCTTACAAATGAAACGTTCTACTCTATTGCGAATAATCCCGCTGCACAGCGCAATTGGCAATGGGCTGCCGTTTTGCCACAGTTTTCTGCCGTAAATCTTTTAGATATGCCCGCCCTAGTGACTGATGACCAACGTCAAGTGGCTATTATTCAGCCTTCGGGGCAACGTGGATATGTTAATGCTGATTGGCTCGCCCCCATGGGTTTTGTTCCTGCCATCACCACCTCACAGGCAGTTGTGTTCAGTCATCCGAGTGCTGGTGCGCGTACCCTTTCTTATTTGCCTGCTTTAACCTTGGTGGCGGTGGATAACAAACCCATAGAGGAGGAGTTTGTGTCAGTTTATGGCATTCTTACCAGATCAACAGGTAGTAACACGTATTCGCAAGTGATTACGGGTTATTTAGAGAGGAGTTGCCTCTCAATAAATTATGCGGATGCGCAGGCTCTGATGCTCTATCAGCGTTCTTTTGGTATGAACTCCGTAGACATGAAAACAACGCTCTTGCAGGCACAGGCGTTAAGACCAGCCTTTTTAAGTGCCTACATAAAGGCAAGGCTTGCGCTGTTTGACGAGATTGTGTTGCCTAATGTCTTAAATTTTTCGGAGATAAACCCAGCACCCTACATCCAACTTGTCAATGATGCCGTAGCGACATACCCCTTGTTTGCTATGCCCAGCACGAAGAGCCTGCTTATGCAAACCCTGAAGGCTAACACGGTGGTTCAGATTAAGTATGTGGTGCAAACGCACGAGGGCTACTGGTATTTTATTCCAGAGAAGGGGTGGGTTTTAGCTAGTAACACCCGCTTAAATCCGGCAGATGTGGTAGCTTCCCTTAATGTTATTGAGATTTTTGGTATGAATCTGCAGCATTATCTGCCTTTGTAATAAAGTAAATAAACCCAGAAGGGGAGAGATCATGAAAGGAATTATTTTAGCCGCCGGATACGGCACCCGTTTTTTACCCGCCACTAAAACCATGCCCAAAGAGATGCTGCCGCTGATCGATAAACCCTCCATTGCTTTTATTGTGGAAGAGTTTATTGCCAGCGGCATTAAAGATATTATTGTGGTAACCAATCGCCGTAAAAAAGTGATGGAAGACTATTTTGACCGTGAAATTGAACTAGAAACTTTGTTCACGCAAGAGGGGTCGACCGCCAAACTGAATCACATCAAACCCTATGATGTGAATATTTGTTTTGTGCGCCAAACCTACATGAATGGGTCAGGGCATGGTCTGTTGGCTGCCAAACCATGGATTGGCGATGAACCGGTGGTGGTCGCCTACCCGGATGATGTGCATTTTGGGGATGAACCCCTTGCTGGGCAGCTTATTAAAGCCTACGAAAAAAGTGGGTGTTGCCAATTGGCTACACTGGCGTGCCAGCCCGAAGAGGTCTCTCGCTACGGCATTTTAAAGTTTGCAGCCGATGGCACTAAGGTCGAAGCGATTGTGGAAAAACCTGCGGTGCATGACGCTCCCTCCACCCAAGCCAGCATTGGGCGCTACCTCTACACCCCCCAATTTTTTACGCTTTTGCAAGAAGAAGCCGATAAATTTACCGGTAAAGGGGAGTTTTACCACACCCATGGGCTTAATCGAGTGATGGCCTTGGGTCAAGTAGAAAGTGTGGCCTTTAGTGGCACACGGGTAGACACGGGCGAGCCAGCTGGCTATTTGGAGGCGATTATTACCTACGCCAAAGCCCACCCTGAGTATAGTCAATTGTTAAAACCTTACTTTAAATAAATTTATGCGGTATGGTGGTTAGTGATTTAGCCACCATGCCACATCAGCTGGCAATATTTGCAACCAGTAGGGTTCTAAATTGTGATTTGCCCCTTTATAGAGTTTGTATTGAAAGTGAATGGGTTTAATGCCTGCCTGCTCGCGTCGGCGATTTTCCACTTGCACCGTTTCGTTAAATGTATCACTCCATGCCTGCGGCACGAGGGGGTCTTGATCGCCTTGGCGCAGCACAATGGCGGTGTTGGGGGCTATTCGGTGCAGTTGATGTTGCATGGCATAGTCGTTTAAAATGTATTGGGTTTGAAACTCTTGGATAAAGGCGGAGGCTCTAGCCCCAGCTTCTGCATTCCGGCGGCTGCGATAAAACGCACTAGCGTGGGCAAAGTCGAGGGTTACCGGCGCCCACAGCACGGTGGGGAAGGGTTGCCCTGTCAGTTGCAGAAGGTGCAACGCCACCAAGCCCCCGTTGGAGTGCCCCCATAATTTAATGGGACCGAGGGAGGATCGCTGTAAAAGGGGATGGGGGGCAACGCCTGCGGCGAACTTTATTTGGGGGGTCTCCAAGCTCCGCAACAACTCAACGGCATTAATAGGCATAATAAGGTACGACTCGGTGCTGTTCACTTCGCCGAAGGGGGGCGCGTCGGAGGTGGCAAAGCCAAAAAAATCGGGGGAGACGATGATGAAGCCGGCCCGCATGTAGGCACGAGCTGGGTACTGTGTGCCTTTGCCGGTGGTGTAGCCGGCGGTGTTTTGATGCCCACGCAGCATGAGAACCACGCCGTGGGGTGCGGTGTTGGCGTACAGTTTTGGCACACCCACATACAGGCTCATGGTGCGGCCCATGGTTTGAAAAGTTGCTTGATAGGTGGTAAACTCATGCGTATCGTCTAGCACTTTTATGAGGGTGATGGGCGAGGCCTTAAACGGATAGTTCACTAAGTTATTAAACGAGTAGGGCGTGTAGTTTTCCATAGCTGCTAGGGGCAGGCTTGCCCACAGCGATAAAAGGGCATAAAATAGGATAGAATTTATTTTTTTCATACCTTTAAGAGTACGGCAAAAATGCGGTAAATGCAAGGAGCAAGAATGTCATTTCACATCATTCATGAGGACAGTGCGGTGTTTATCGTGGTTAAACCGCGCTATTGCCACACCGTTTCTATCAGCACCAATAATGACTCTTTTTGCCACGCCCTGTTCCAAAGTTACCCTCACTTGGCAAACGTGCAGGGGCATAGGGCTGGCGAGGGGGGGCTGTTGCAGCGTTTAGATTATGACACCGAGGGGCTGCTGCTGTTTGCCAAAAGTGCGGCGGTGTTTCATGATTTGGTGGCGCAGGCAAAGGCTGGGCGGTTAAAAAAAGGCTATGTCGCCGTGTGCGAACCGTTGGCTGGGGCCTATTTTGCCCCGAGTGGGTATGAATTGCCCGGTTGGTCGCCGTGGTTGGGTGGACAGGTTGAGGTGGCTTGCCGGTTTGTGTATGAGCAAAAGGGGCGCAAAACCGTGCGCCTGCGCCCTGTGGACACGCCGTCGCTTAAGGCGAGTGCGGTGTATAAGACACGCATCGCCATCACCCCCCACGACGGGAAGTGCGAAGTGTTTTGCACGCTATCGCAGGGGTTTAAGCACCAAGTGCGCGCCACCTTGGCGGCGGTGGGTCTGCCTATTTGTGGCGACACGCTGTATCATCCCCAGCCCACAGGCCCGTTTACATTTTGGGCGGTGTCGATCGAGTTTATTCATCCGCTGACCCACACCACCCAAAAATGCACTTGGCAACCGCCAACGACGTAGGGGCTTAACCCAACACTCCCCACTCGGTGAGCAACGTGTCCAACTGCTGCTCAAGGGCTATCGCCAAGTGAACAGCGGTTATCACTTCGATAAAATCCGCCACATAGTGCCCCAGTTCGCGCTCTTTACGGGCGCTAAGATAGGTTTTAAGCACGTCATAACTGCCTATTTTGTAAGTGGCAAGTTTTTTGGGCAGGGCTATGCTAAAGACCTTTTCGCCGTCTTTAAAAGAGAGCTTTGCCTCTTCTAAATCTATTTTTTCAAAAAAAGCCCCAGCTGGCACCTTGGCATTTTTACCGGCTAGTTGGTTGTGCAAGGTAATCAGCTCTTCATCGGTAGTGGCGTACAGGTGGGCGGATAGAGCGATTGGGTTCATGGTGTGGGCGTGAATGAGCTGCTGCCCCACCTGCGCTAGGGCGCTAAAGTGGTTTTTATTGGGGGTAAACCAGACACGGGGGTAGTCGATAGCCAATAGTTCGCCGTAGTGGGCTTGGTAGAGGGGGGCGGCTAGCACGCCATAAATGTAGGCAAACAGGGTGTGGGGCGTTACCACATCGGCCCCCCAGTCGGCTAGCAGCTGGTGGTAAAAAGTGGTGAACTCTGGGGTAAAGTTGGGGATGGGCGAGGGGTCGTAGGGGGTTGTAATGAGGTCGACCGCCCCCTCTTTGGGAGAGACAGGCTTGGGGAGAGGCGGAATGACGAACAGCGGAGCGACAGAGTTCCGATCGTTAATTAGATGACAATCTAAAACTGCATTGCTCACAAAAATATGGCGGTAGTAGCCGTTTTTAGAAAAACGTGAAAAAACTAAATATATATTATTTTCTATGGTAGCGTGCTGCATAATCTCTTTGCGTGGGTAGGCAACCACGCCTTTAGTTTGTTGGCTATTCCACACCACACGCCGGTCGAAGGGGCGGTAGGTCATCAGGGCATAAGGTGGGCTAGCTAGGTGGGCTTTCGCATCTTTTTGGGCATAGCCATGCTGCCAGTCGCGCCCATCTTTTTCTTTATTATATTTGAGTCTAAATTCAGCCTCGCTTAAGGTAAGCAGATTAGCGATTTTATGTTCCGCTTCGGCTGGGGTAAAGCTGATAGCAAAGCCATCGTTTTGGCTTTCAATACCGCTACCATGGTTTTCAAAAATTTCCGCCACACCCCAAAAGTTGCCATAGGTCAACAGCTTATCCGCCTGTTCGCCTTTCACCGGCATAAAATAGCGCAGCTCTTTAAAAGTTTTGCCCCAGCGCAGCTGCGCCAGTTGCTCATCAAAGGTTAGCGGATTCAGCTCTTGCCACGGCATATTGGCAAACCCTTGGTGCAAAAAGGCAAACTTGTCGGCGCGTTTACCCACCAACTCATGGTGATAGACCGTTGCGGTGGGGGAGGGGCTAGGCAGCTTGACCAACAGCGTGATAGCGACCCCTGTTAAAATATTAAACACATTTTGGTCGTTATCATGACGCTTGGTGTTGCTGTTGCCGTGCAGGTCCAGCACATATATCTTATCAAAATCGGCTAGCAGCCGCGCGCGCATGGTCCGGTAGGTGGCCCCGCTGATAAAGCTATGCGGAGTGATGACGGCGACCACACCATGCCCACGCTCTGCCACTTTGTGGTGCGCCCAACGCATAAACTTCACATAGTCATCATTTATATTGGTTTTTTTCTCGCCCGTGGGTTTGTAGTCGGCTAGCAATTTTTCCAAAGCGGCAAAGGGGTTTTCATCGCCCTTGGTTTTGTTTTTACTACTGGCGTTGTAGGGGGGATTGCCCAGCACCACAAAAATATCTTTGGCGGTTTTTAGCTCGTTCGCCTTTAAAATATTGTCCGAAAAATTTGGCAAAAAAAACAAAGGCTCGGTCAGCAGGCTGGTCTCTAGCGTGTTGGTCAAGTAGACATGGCTCATATCCATCCGCAGTTGTGTTGTTCCCATCAGCTCTTTAATTTTTTCGGCTAGGTTATATTTAGCCAGCACCCACGGGGTAACCATTAGCTCAAACCCGGCAAAACGCGCCAGCATACTGTCCAGCAAGGTCTCTTTTTGCCGCTCGGTGCGCGGCCCCACCAAGGCAAAGGTTTGCTCTAGCGCCGCCATTAAAAAAGTGCCCGTGCCTGTCGCAAAGTCGAGCAGCCGCACCTGTTCGTTCGCCAGCCCTTGGCTGCCTGCGGCTTTAAAGCCAAAGTCGGTCTGTAAAATGTGGTTCACCGCCCCCACCATAAAGTTTACCACCGGCTCCGGCGTGTAAAACACCCCTAAATCTTTTTTGCGGTTGGGGGCAAACTTGGTAAGAAAATGCTCGTAAAAATAGGTAAATAAACTGGTTTCATCGCTTTTGCCACTGCCTGCCACCCACTCCTCAAAACTGCTACCGTCTTGGCTGTCTTGCCCAATAAACGCTAGTAGCTGTGCTGTGCTGTGCTGTGCTGTGCTGTGCTGTGCTGTGCTGTGCTGTGCTGTGCTGTGCTGTGCTGTGCTGTGCTGTGCTGTGCTGTGCTGTGCTGTGCTGTGCTGTGCTGTGCTGTGCTGTGCTGTGCTGTGCTGTGCTGTGCTGTGCTGTGCTGTGCTGTGCTGTGCTGTGCTGTGCTGTGCTGTGCTGTGCTGTGCTGTGCTGTGCTGTGCTGTGCTGTGCTGTGCTGTGCTGTGCTGTGCTGTGCTGTGCTGTGCTGTGCTGTGCTGTGCTGTGCTGTGCTGTGCTGTGCTGTGCTGTGCTGTGCTGTGCTGTGCTGTGCTGTGCTGTGCTGTGCTGTGCTGTGCTGTGCTGTGCTGTGCTGTGCTGTGCTGTGCTGTGCTGTGCTGTGCTGTGCTGTGCTGTGCTGTGCTGTGCTGTGCTGTGCTGTGCTGTGCTGTGCTGTGCTGTGCTGTGCTGTGCTGTGCTGGTGTGTGCTGTGCGGCTGGGCCAAAGCTTTGTCTAGCAAGCTCACAACCATTTCATCTAATAGTTTTATATTTATTTTAAGTTGTTTGTTAAATAGGTGATAGAAGGTGTAGCTCTCGGTCAGGCTGTAGGCAAACTCGGCGTGGCTTTGCCCAGCAATTTTTAGCGTGTTTTGAAACACTTGGTGGTAGAGGTTGTTAAAAGGTGTGCCTGCCTTATCCACTTGTTCTTTTATCACGGTCAACAGCTCGCTTTGCATGTTTTTGGCAAAGTAGGCTAGGTTGTCCACAAACACATCAAACCGGCTCAGGGTGGCGCTCGCCGGTTGGCGGGCAAACTGCACAATCAGTTCATTCGCCGCTTCAGTTTGGCTAAATAGCGAAAAATCGCCGATGACTTTAGGTTTTGTGCCACCTTTGCCTACCAACACCACCCGATCAAAATTGGTAAGCAACAGGTTGTTGCAGCTCTCTAAATATTTGCTCACCTGTTTGTCGTTTTTGGTTACTAGATAATCAATATCCTTGCCCAAATTTTTGGCCTCAACCATGCCAATAAGCCGTAAACCTCCGGCACTAAACAGCTGAATGTCCGGAAAACTGCGCTGGTTCTTGGTAACCAAAGGCACAGAGGGCTTTTCGATCACGCCCCCTTCAATCACCGTTTGCACCGCCAGTTGGTTTTGGTGCAATAGGTGCTTCACATAGCGCTCAAACGGGCTGTAGTACGATCGCTCCACGCCACCTTGTGTTTCAATCGTCTTTAACTCTTTTTTGTATTCTTTAATAGTCATGGTTCATTATCGGCTTGTCAACAGTCAACAAAAAGGCTCACCCGTTAGAGTGAGTCTTTTATAGGGGAGAGAACTACTTTTTCTTTTTCTTATCAGTTTCTATTTTAAATTTGTTCATAATTTCGTAAGAACGCTGAGAAAACTCAGCATTTTGCTGGGAGAGGGCGGCGGTTTTGTCAATCACATCACCGTTGGTCTTCTCTTCGATTGCGATTTGATTGGCAAGAGAGAAGAGAGAGGTGTCTAACTGCACCAAATCACCCATGTGATCTAACACCTCATGTGTGCTCTTTTCAATGTCTAGCGCTGCTCCCTTCATCTCTACGGCACTACTTTTAAGCGAGGTGAGAGCCTGCACCACATGGCTTGTTCCAGATGACTGCTCAGCCATGGCCTCTTTAACCTGCCCTGCTTGGGTGTTCAAAATCTCAATGCTTTCCTGCATTCCGGTAAAACTTTCATCCACCAGCCGACTAGACTGAAAAATGTTGTTAATAAGCTCATTGACTTCTTTTAAATTTTCTGAGCTGGTTGCTAACTGCTGGCCTGAACTCATAGCCAAGGTGCGGATCTCACCTGCTACGACGGCAAACCCCTTACCAAGGTCGCCGGCATGAGCGGCTTCAATGGCTGCATTCATAGCCAAAAGGTTAGTACGTTCGGCAATATCCTCAATCATTTTGTTAGTCTCGTTCAAGGCTCGTGATTTTTCAAGAATAGTGCGGATCAGTTTATCGGTCTGTGTCAACTGACGTTTACCCTCAACACCCGCTGCGGTCAATTGAACTGTACCAGCTGCCACCTGCACCATGCTATTTTCAATGGCGTTAATATTGGCTGCCATCTCTTCTACGGCCGCACTAGAGTCAGCTACCGTGTTCACTTGTTCCTCGGTAAGACGGTTAATCATAGCAACGAGTTGCACTTGGTGGTTGACTAACTGATTGGTCTCCTCCTTTAACTCACCCTGACGATGAATGTCTTTATTGATCTGGGTGATAGACAGCTGAATATCCTCATTACCCTTTTTAGATTGCACCATCAAATTAGACACACTTTTACTTGAGTTAAAAATCTGTTGAGCAGGTTCTTTCATCTCTTTTAAGATGCCTTTAATTGACATAACAATTTTATCTATAGTGAAAGAGAATTCGGTAATTTCACGAATACGAGTGGGGAGAGCCACGTTACGGGTAAAATCACCGGCAGCCACCAGCTCTAATTCTTTTTGCATAATGGCAAATGGGCGGTTAATGAGGGCGTTAATGGCGAAGTAGGAGATAACAAGAGCCCCCGCAGCCATCACAACAGCTAGAAGCACCACACTGAACAACTCTTTATAAAAGTCCCATGTGTTGCCATAGATCATCACTAACCAATTTGTGCCAGGCACGGGGGCAGTTACAAAATACTGCGAGCCAAGGATTTCAAAGTCAATACGATCTAAGCGCAGAAGGTTAGTCCGTTGCTCGTTAACTATATCTTCGTGGTTATCAAAAAACGAGCTACCTGCACGATATTCGTTACCATTGGCTGGATTTGTGTCCGTACCAAAAATCATACCAATGGAGCTCATCATAGTTAAAAATGCAGAATTACTCATTTTGTTGGATGTGTCGTTGTTGGATGTGTCATTGAGGGCAGTGAATAAGACTCTTAATGGCACATTAAATAAGACAATCCCCGTTACTTCCCCTGTCTCTGGCAGAATAATAGGATCATAAATTGTTGCTACATAGAAGTTTGTACCCTCAGCGATACGTGGCTCGCTAATCACTTGTTTCTTAGTTGAAATTACCGTTTTCACATCGGAGCGATTTAGAACATCAAGAAGAAGATCTTCCTCTGTCCTCAGATCACTGGCGGGACGATGGGGGTAAACGTAAATACCCCCATCAGCCCATTTTGCAGTGCTAAAAGCCGTTGCTATATCAATGGAGGGCTCAAGCGATTTAGCCATAGATAGAAAAGCTGTGATTCGATCAACTACTTCCTCATTTTGTACTACAGGTCCCCCCATGGCAATACTTCGAGCGGTAAAATCAGCCACAGTAATCACCTGATTGATACGATCTTTAACACTGGACGTCGCCAGTCCAATAGAAGCCTCACCTTTAGACCTCATATTATTATATATTGACCGTCTGTACAAACCAAAAAAGCTTGTAGCCTGTAGCAGTATTAATAATAAAATAAAGCCAACTAATGCTATCAGTGCCTTGATGCCTGCTTTTGACGCACCTGAATCCGAAGGGATATTATTCATCATTTTAAGAACTCCTTTTATTCTTTAAATTCCAAAACCGATATAAAAAATGCGTCCTGAGCCGCTAATTAACAGCTTTGTTACACATATTTATGATGATTGTCATTTTTTACTATGCCCCCCTGTAGAGCTTGATTGGCTTGCGGTCAATAACACTGTAATATTTTCCCTCATCTGCTTGCCCTGTCTGTTAGTTAGCGGAGCAACTGGCATTTCTGTCTGTTTCGTACTACTTCGTAACATCCACTCAGTTTGCTCGCTCGTTACAATAGAGTGTAATAATTTAACTGAAACAGGCAATTTAAGTTCTTCTCTGTAGGTAGTAACGATTGTTGTGGTTGTGCGCACATTGCTTCTTTGAACCGTGGTGCTTGCCCCCACCCGCACATTACCCCCACTGCTCACACCTAATGACACCGCCCGCCCCGCGCTTCCTGTGGGAACTACCACCTCTTGCGTTTGCACCTGATGAACAGGGTTAGGGTCAACCAGCACATGTTCCACTCCATCCACTATCACCACCAGCGTGTCAAAATGACCTACCCACTCTGTGTTAATAAATGCAAAATAAAACCATGGTTCGCCCCCAGTTTCAGCTTGCCTACGATGTAAACGCAACACACCTTGGCGTTGTTTTTCCCTGTTCCATAGTGCATACGAATTGTCTTGAATCACTAAACCTGTTTTTTCATCTTGAAAAAGTGAATTGTGAGCACTACTGCTGGCACATGACGGCAAAAGAACAAAAAGAAAACTTAGCACAATATATTTATTGTTTATATAAATCATCTCTTTGTTCCTCCCTCGCAATGGATAGGCTAAAATTAAGATTTTTAAAAGACAATCACCGCCCCATTAACACAATGACAGCGGTGATTTTAATCAATATGCTTTCCTACAAATTCTACAAAGGTCTAGCTAAAATTTTATCCAAACCAGGGCGTTTCGTCAAGTCTTTCGGCAAGGCGGTGGCACGAGCTTTGTTCACATAGTCTGCACGAGCAAAGTTGTAATCATATTTCATGTGAGAAGTGTAGTTACCTTGCACTAATGCGTAGGTGTCTTCTGTCATCACTATCTCTTCATCTGTAGGAATAACAAAAATCTTAACTTTGCTGTCATCACTACTAATGCAGGTTTCCGCATTACGAGTCATAGCTAGTTTATTTTTTGCCAAGTCTACTTTAATCCCTAAATGCTCTAGACCACTCAAAGCTCCAGCTCTGATATCTGATCCAAACTCACCCACACCCGCGGTAAACACAATGGCATCTAACTCAGGCCCCACCACTGCGGCATAAGCCCCAATGTATTTTTTAATACGATAAATTTCCATGTTTTGGGCTAAAATGCACTTAGCATCGTCCTTTGCCACGCCATCTTCCACATCACGGCGGTCAGTAAACTGACCTGTGATGCCGAGTAATCCACTAGCTTTGTTCACAGCACTGTCCACTTGGTCAATGGTCATATTCCCTTCTCTCATCATGTAAGGAATTATTGAGGCATCCATATCACCGGCCCTGCTACCCATCACCAAGCCTTCTAGGGGGGTCATACCCATACTGGTGTCCACGCTTACACCATTTTTAACGGCACAGGCTGAGGCTCCATTGCCAATGTGGCAGATAACAAGGTTGGTGTTTTCGGCTTTTTTGCCTAATAGCACAGCAGCTCGCTTGGAGGTGTAAAGAAAGCTGGTGCCATGAAAGCCATACCGGCGCACTTGATGCTTGGCAAACCACTCTTGTGGTAAGGCATACATAAAAGCGGTCTCAGGCATTGTTTGATGCCAAGCTGTGTCTAAAATAGCGCAATGAGCCGCCTGTGGCAATACGCTCATAGCGGCTTCAATACCCATAATGTTGGCTGGGTTGTGCAAAGGAGCAAGTGGCTCTACTTTTTTAAACTGAGTCAACACTTCAGGAGTGATGGCTACCGACTGGGTGAAGACCGATCCCCCATGCACCACGCGGTGTCCCACAGCTTTCACTTCATTCATACTGGCTAAGCACCCAAATGTTTTATCAATGAGAATTTCCATTACCCAAGCAATAGCTTCTTTGTGAGAAGGGCAAGCACGCTTAGCTTTATGTCCGTCTTTACCAGTACTCTGGTGATCAATATCACTGAGGGTTTCACCCACTCGTTCTACCACGCCACCACCCAGCACGGATTGAGTGTTCCAGTTGTACACCTGATACTTTACCGATGAGCTGCCACAATTAAGTGTTAAAATCTTCATACATTAATTCCTTATTTTGTTGCTTAATATTGAAATAAAAACAGGGTTAATCTGTGCAGAGACAGACCTTGACCATCTTTTGCAAGGATTGTAATGCCCCTGCATGGGAGGTTTATTATAATCGTATTATCAACATATTACAAGGCTTTTTTACGAAAAACCTAAATTAAGGTGAGCACCCACAACTCGCACTTGATAGCCTTTGCCTAAGGGGCTGCTTAACACAATCGCCACACGCTCCTCATGCGGGCTTTGTACCACACCCATTATCTGTGTCCCCTGCGGCAAGTTGCTAGCCACCGTCTTTCTTTTTTTGTCTTGTTTCATTACAATAATCAGGCTTCCGTCAGCAGTTGTTTCTAGTTCTACACTAAATAATCGACCACGCTGGGTGAAGGGGAGGGTATGCTGTTGCCCCATATCCTGTGTGATTACATAGTGTTTGAGCCATTTTTTAGTTAAATTTTCGGCATTGGTACTCAGTTTGAGTGGTTTGGGTCCGTTCTCCTCAATGTGCACAAGAGGCACATCTTTGCGTAGGTCGACAATAATGAACCCGTGATCATAGCGGTCTTTAAAAGGGGACTGGGTGCGAAACGTATAGGCTAACATACCATTAGCTGACCACCCGACCACCGTAACATGTAAGCCATGAGTGCTGGTGAATGCTTCTTGTGCATAAACTGCAGGTGATGATAAAACCGTGGCAAAAAATAGTAGACACCTAAAAATCATCATAAATCTCTAGGAGGCGCAAGCTTTTTAGCGGTACAGGAATGCTGTGAATAAAAAATTGTTTAATGGTTACAAGGGATAAAGGGGTATCAGGGTGAGTGTGTAGGTGGTGCATAGCCATGCCAGGGCTTTGCTGAAGAGCCTGTTTGAAGGGTTTACTAATGGTGAGGTGCGGAGGAAGATTGCCGTTAATAACCAAAAAATAGTAGTAAAAGAGAAAGTCTATCTGAATTATAGGTAATAACGCACGATCAAGAGCCTGTAAAAGCACATGATAGAGGTGAAAAAAACGATCATCATGTCCAGCCGCCTCTGTAGCCTGAGCTGCTTCACTCCATAAGGCAGCCCGTGCCACGGCAGCAAGATTACCATTAATAGCCGTAAAATGCGTAACATCATAGCCGTCTACGAGTTCATAGGCATCATTCGACTTACGCTGTACCAACAGTAAGGTGGCAAGGCAATAGGGACTCGAGAAAGCGCTGCGTCCATGAGTACTGGTAGCAGCACCAAATGCCATAACCCGCAATAATCCATGTTCCACCGTCAGCACGGTCAGCATTCGATGACCAGGGGGGATCTCTTGCTTGTGGATGACTAAAGCCTTAACTACTGTTTTTATCATTTTTTACCCCACGGCATGTTTTTTTGTTATTTTTGAGAAGGGTGCTAGGAATCATGTGATAAAGTAGCATAAAGTGTAGATTTTTTTAAGGGGGCGTGCTAGCATAAAGAGTAAATATGATGTCAACCACCGTGCATACATTAACCAGTCGCATCCCACTAAAACAAGAGTTTTCACGGAAGATCATTCATATGCTAGGGGCATTTACCGTTCCCTTAGCCTATGTCGATCGCTTGTTGACTATCATCTTACTGGTTTTCGTTATTACAGTTTACTTGATGCATGAATTTTTTTGGCTAAAATATGGCATGAGTGGCTTTTTAGGGCGCATTGTTCAGTTTACCAGACGAGCAGATGAAAAGGACGGACCCGTTCTAGGTCCTGTTACCTTAGCGCTAGGGGTTATGCTAGCACTTATTCTGTTTCCGCCGATGAGTGCTACCGTGGCGATTTTCGCTCTGTCTTTTGGGGACGGTGTATCGAGCTTGATGGGGCGGTTGTATGGGCATCTTATGCCAAGCCTGCTAAAAACAAAAACAGTCATTGGCTCGGCAAGTTGTTTTGTGGCGGTTTTTGTTAGCACATGGGCAGTAACAAGGCATTTTTTCATAGCACTTTTTATAGCGCTCGTTGTAACCATTGTAGAGGCATTGCCTCTTGGTAATTTTGATAACATAGCCATTCCTTTGGTGGCGGGCTTCAGTTGTTATTTGTTAGGGTTTTAATATTGATGTACAGGACGATGATGAATGCGTTTGATTAAATCTAAAGGGGCTAGTATTGTGATGCGTCTTATGTTTGTTTTTGGAATAGGGTTGCTAGTGGTGGCATTTGTTTGGCCCGACAGTTCTCCATTGGGTCATTATAGTTATGAAGAACTAAGTCCGGGCGTGGTGTTATTGCCAGGATATTATGCGGTGATAGTGAATCCCGCTGATCATCGCCTCTCGCGAGAGGATGGCGTGCGCAGGGCCTTGGCCGAGGTGGCAATACAGATGGACAAAGAGAATTTTTTATTGCTAAGCGAGCAAGAAACGGCGTTTAATGCCCAAGCTGCGGCTTTGTGGGCCTTGGCGTTTAACATAAGAGGGCAAAATGTGCAGTTGCATACTCATCCAGATGAGTATGGGGGTAGTAAAACGCTTTACTTTGCGTTGGGCTATCTTTATAATGATGAAGATGAGCGTTCGGCCTTTGTCAGGGCTCAGCACAATCTTCGTGATGCAGAGGCTTATCAAGCTAGCCAAGTGCTTGCTAAACATAAAGGCAAACTCATAGGGCCACAAATTACTGAACGGATGGACAGTTTACGCTTGATAGACGAGGTGGACAATAAAAATAATGAAAGCACCACTATTATTACTTTTGCAGGTGATGCGGGGCGTTGGCCTTATCTAGTGGCACTGGATGCGGTGCGTCGTGAGGCCGCAAGCCGAGGCTTTCCATATTTCCTTATTTTGGATGGGCGTATCAGTGGTAACATGGTGGCGTTACAGGTACGCACACGTTTTTTAAAAGAACCTGTGGTGCCGGCCGATTTACGTCAGCGTGGCTTTCAGGCACTCATGATAGAGTCTAGCGGTTTTTGATAGTACGTAGGTGGTGATGAAACAGCGTTGGATTGCCTGGTGGCTTTGGATTGTTTTAACAACAGGGCTAAGTGCTGGAGAGATTAAAATTATCTTTGCTGGTGATATTATGGCACATGATGTGAATATTGCACAGAAAGATCACAGCCATATTTATCAATACATTGAAAAGCACTTACGGCAGGCTGACATGAGTTTTGCTAACTTTGAAAGTGTCATTGTATCCACTGTGACGGCGCAGGGTTATCCCTACTTTAATGTGCATCCCATTTACGCACAAGCAGCCATCGAGGCTGGATTTTCCCATTTTAGTGTGGCAAACAACCACTCAGGCGACCATGGTCGAGAGGGTGTTACCGCTAGTAAAGTTTCGTGGCAGGCGCTAAGTCAGCGTTACCCACATATAAGGTATAATGGCTTTAAAGAAGTGGATGCAGTGATGTCTCATGAAATTTTTATGACGCAAGGCATTCGTGTGGGTTTTGTGGCACTCACCCAGTTCATAAATTGGGCAGAGTCTGGCAAGGATATAGGTCAGAATAATTTAAATATTATTAATTATAGCCAAAAACAGCAGGTGGATAAGGCTCTTGAGGCTTTGGCGCTGATTCGTTCACAGGTCGATTTACTCATTGTGGCCTATCATGGGGGAGCTGAGTATGTGCGCACTGTTGAACCTTATAAACAACGCTTTTTTAAAGAGATGGTTGATATTGGGGTTGATATTGTTTGGGGTGCGCACCCTCATGTGTTGCAGCCATGGGAATATTATCAAGAGCGATTGATCATACACAGTGCTGGTAACCTTATTTCAGGGCAAACATGGAGTTTAGGCCCACAAGATTTTGCATCCAAGCGTGCTCATACGGGAGACATGTTGCTTTATAAAGTGGTGGTAACCACGGATAAAAAAGGCAAGGTTAAGGCCGTGCGAATGGGTGAAACCATTCCACTATCAAATTTTAGACACCCTCAACAGGGAATGATTGTTTTAGATTTAAATGAGTTAGACCGTTACGACTTTCTCTCGCCTGCTTGGCGCCATTTTTACACCCAACGGTTAAAGCATATTGAGCCTATGCGGTATAATGCTGGAGGGTAACTGATTGCCTTTTTTTAGTAAAGTAGCTATACTCAAGGAATGAATAATACAATCGATTTAGCCATCATTGGGGCAGGGCCTGCTGGACTTTCGGCTGGGCAATATGGAGCAAGAGCGGGCATTAGCACGGTCATTTTTGAGGCGATGGGTGTAGGTGGTCAAGCTTTAATTATTGATGAGTTAGATAATTATCCTGGACTGCCTGAGGTGACTGGTTTTGAGTTTTCACGTATGATGGAAGAACAGGCTACCAAATTTGGAGCTAAAATTGTTTTTGGGGCGGTTCTATCGGTGGTACGTGAAGGCGACGGATACCGCTTGGAGACAGAGGCTGGTAGCTATTTTGCTTATGCTATTATTGTTGCCACTGGTGCGCGTTATGCGATGTTGGATGTGCCTGGAGAAGAACGCCTTTTAGGGCGAGGAGTGAGCTATTGTGCCACTTGTGATGGCCCTTTTTTTAAAAACAAAAAAATATTAGTTGTGGGCGGCGGTGATACCGCCTGTACAGATGCGCTTGTGTTAGCGAAACTCACCGATAAAGTGATAATGATTCACCGCAGAGATCTCTTGACCGCTCAAAAGTATCTACAAGAGCGAGTGTTGGCTCATCCGAATATTGAGGTGCGCTTTAACACCGAGCTTAAAGAAATTATGGGTGAAAAAAAGGTTGAACAGGCTAAGCTTTGGAATAACATAAAAGACGAAACAATGGATGAAGCCGTGGATGCAGTGTTTATTTTTGTGGGCACACGTCCGCAAACCGCATTGTTTTCGCAGTTGCCTGCCAGCACAACGGGTCATTTGATTACCAACCATGAGATGGCGACCGAATGGGCAGGGGTTTATGTGGCTGGTGATGTGAGGCATACCCCTTTTAGACAGGTGGTAACGGCTTGTTCTGATGGTGCAATTTGTGCCCACTACGCTGGGGAGTATGTGGATAACCTGAAAGCTAAGATAGGCGTGTAACCTTGATATATCATGTGGTATAGTTTTTCCAAAGATGACATGACGTTGCTGATGGATTTTTTACGACACGATGAATGGCGGCACGTTATGTTGTCTTCACAGTTTACCGTAGACCTCGAAACCATAGACAAGGAACATCTGCTGGTGTATCGAGACGATCGAACCGCTCCTGTATCGGCAGTTATTTATCTTGATAGTCATAATAGGCTGTTTTTCAGTGATTTAAATGGAACGGATACAGCAAAATATTTGACATGTTGCCAGCAGGTTAGGCGATGGGGACGACCCTATTGCTTGATAGGTGAACCCGAGGTGGTTCATTTTTTTCGTGCGGTTTATCAATCAACCGATGGAGTTGAGGTGGACTACAATTTGATGACTTGTCATGCCTTGAGTAATGCTTGCCTTTGCGGAGCATGGCCATTAGGGCTTGACTATGTGATGAGTCAGCCTGAGCATTTTGAAAGTCTCAAAAGCCTTGAAATTGGCTATCAGCAAGAGGAAGTGATTGTTAGTCCACGCTATGCAGTTGCTAACAAGGTGCTAGAGCAACTGTATCGTAAGCGTTTGGGTAAAGAAACAGCCTTTCATTTGGCTGCCGATGGTAAAGCCCTTGCCAAGGCTGCACTGAGTTCTCGGGGTTTTTTGTATGATCAGCTGGGGGGAGTTTACACGCTTAAAGCCCTAAGAGGCAATCATTTGGCCTATTTTTTACTTAGGCGTATGATGTCCTCGGTATTTGCCAATGGTCGCGGTATATCGCTTTTTGTGAAAAAGCAGAATCAGGCTGCTGACACGCTCTATAAATCTTTGGGCTTTAAGGAACGTAAAAGTTATCGGATTTACTACCTTTAGCGAGGATTATGGTTGTTAAAGGGATTTTTTTTTGTTATACTCATCAATGAGGGAGCAATGGAAGGTGGCGAATGATCGACAAGTTTTACAAAATAATTTCCATTTGTCACAGCTTAAAGGGTATTCACTCCAGCAACTGAATCAGCTGTGTGATGAAATTCGCTCCTTTATTTTACACTCTGTGAGTCAGACCGGTGGCCACTTAGGTAGTAATTTAGGGGTTGTAGAACTCACAGTAGCACTCCATACAGTTTTTAACAGCCCTAAAGATAGGATTATTTTTGATGTGGGTCATCAGTGCTACACGCATAAAATTTTAACAGGACGCATGGACGGATTTGTAAAGTTACGCAAAAAAGGTGGGCTTTCAGGCTTCACGAGGCGTGATGAAAGCTCACATGATACAGTCTCTTCAGGTCATGCCTCCGTTGCAATGAGTGTAGGATTGGGGTTGTTAATGGGGCAAGATTTACAGGATCAGCGTGCACATGTGGTATGCGTGGTGGGTGATGCTGCCCTCAGCGGTGGTGTAGCGTTTGAGGCGCTAAACAATATCGGTATGCTACAAAAACCTCTTATTATAGTGTTAAACGACAATCAAATGTCGATAAGTGCTGGTGTTGGAGCTTTACACCAACATTTAGAGGGACAAGTTTTAACGCCCGAGACGGCATCAGCCTTTTTTGAAACTTTAGGCATTTCCTATCAAGGTCCTGTGAATGGGCATGATATAACAGTACTTAGGGCGCATTTTGAAGCTGCTATGCAGGCAACAGGACCAGTAGTGGTGCACGTGTGCACGCAAAAGGGCTATGGTTATGTTCCGGCTATGGAAGATCCAAAGCTTTATCACGGGGTAGAAGCGTTTAATGTGGGGACGGGGTTGGTGGCACGAGGCAAAAAAAGTGCTAAAAGCTTAACAGATATTTTTTCTATAGCCTTGGTTAAGGCTGCTAAGAAAGATGATAAAATTTGTGCGATAACAGCAGCTATGATGACTGGTGCTGGGCTTGAGGCGTTTGCGGAAACCTTCCCGACACGTTTTTTTGATGTGGGAATTGCAGAGCAACATGCGGTGGCCTTTGGAGCTGGTTTATCAGCAAGTGGTCTTAAGCCGGTGATCACTTTGTATTCAACTTTTAGCCAGAGAGCGGTGGATCAGGTGATTCATGACTTGGTGCAACAACAATTGTTTGCAGTGATTGTGATGGATAGAGCTGGGCTGGTTCCTGGGGATGGGAGCAGTCATCAGGGCATTTATGATATTGCTTTGTTTCAGAGCCTGCCTGATACTATTTTTTTAGCACCTGCCACGGGTGAAGAGCTGGGGTTAATGCTAAAATGGGCACTGCGTCAAAAAAAATTGGTCTTTATGCGATACGCCAAAGCGGTGGCTCCACCTGCCATTGAGGTGTGCAAGCACGCTATAGTGAGTGGGTCTGGGGTTCATCTCGTCAAAAGCACAGGATCGGTGGTGTTAATTATAACCCTAGGCATATTGGCCGACGAGGTATTGCAGGCTCAAATACAACTGGCGACCCAAGGGTTGCAGGCGGATGTGTATAATATGCGTTTTGTTTCGCCTATCAATCGAGATAATTTAGAGAAAGTAGTTAAAGGGTATAGCTTGGTGGCTACGGTGGAAGAAGCGGTGGTAGACGGGGGCTGGGGTATGCGTGTTCAATCGATAGTATCAGCCTTTCGCTCAGCTCCGCGAGTCATCAGCTTAGGTGTTACTGGTGGAACACCTCCAGTGGGGACACGAGCTGATTTATTAAAACATTGTGGATTGAATGCGGCAGGATTGGCTAAACAGATCAAGCAAGGATATACGGAGGCGCAACGACAAGCACAGGTAGAGCAGATGATAGCTCAGAGTCGTTGGGATTCTTCTGAGTAGGGTGAGGATGAATGAAAGGGCGCTATGACCAGAAGAAAGTACTTATTATGGGATATGGTCTTAATAAAGATGGCTCTGGGGCGGCGGCCGCACGCTACTTAGCCAAACAAGGGGCTATTTTAACCATCACCGACTTACGAAGTACTGAACAATTACTAGACAATCTAGCTCCTCTTAAAGGTTATCCTATACGCTATGTGCTAGGTCATCATGATCAGGCAGATTTTGATGGCTCTGATGTGGTGGTTAAAAATCCTGGAGTAAAACGTAGTTCAGCCTATTTACAAAATGTGGAGTGGCTTGAGAGCGATATTTCGCTTTTTTTAGAGGCTACCCATAACCCCTACATTGCTGTAACTGGAAGTAAGGGTAAATCGACCACAGTGAGCTTACTTCATCATTTATTGCAAGATTTTTTGCATAACAAAGTGCGTTTAGCGGGTAATATCGCCGTATCACCTTTAAGTTTTATTGATGAATTACAGGTAGACGAGACAATTATTTTGGAACTTTCAAGCTGGCAACTGGGCGATTTAACGGACAAAGCACTTCTTAGCCCTCGAATAGCGTTGTTGACTAACCTTTTAAACGATCATCAAAACTACTATGAGCACGATATGGCTGCCTATGCTCACGATAAAGCTCAAATTTTTAAGCATCAAACAGCCGAGCAGTGGGCAATACTAAATTTGGACGATTCGTACACGCCGTATTTTAATCAGTATGGACTAGCTCAACGGGCATACATCACGGCTGGGGTATTACCTACAGTTTATCCCACGGGTGTGTCTTACACAGAAGAAACGCTCCGCCTACGATTTAATGGCACGGAGACTGAGTTCGCCTTGCCTGATGGCAGGTTATGCCATGCGAGCAATATGGCCTTTGCACTACTGGCAGCGGTGCTGTATGGTATGCCATTAGAGCTGGCTATCCCTCGGTTAGCCACTTTTAAGGGTATAGAACACCGTTGTGAGTTGGTAGCTCATGGTGAAGGCTTGTGGTTTTACAATGATAGTGCCGCGACTATTGTGGATGCCACGGTGAGCAGTGTGATACTTTTACACCGTTTGCGCCCTGTGGTGTTGATCGTGGGTGGGGCTTACAAAGAGAGCTCACTTGAATCGTTGACGGCGGTTTTATCACTTTGTCAAGCGGTATATCTTTTAGATGGAACGGCAAACGTGCACTTTATGGAGCTTTTTAAGCAAAATAATCAGCCATTTTATGGACCATACACGGCCTTTGAGCCTCTTTTTACCGATATAAAAATAAACCAATACAAAAATATAGACATTTCAGTACTTTTATCACCCGGCTGCGCAAGTTTTGGATTATTTGTAAATGAGTTTGATCGTGGTAGACAGTTTAAACAGGCAGTCATTCATTTTTTAGCATAATTTTTTACTATATATTGCATTGAGTCTATTTTAGTGTTTATTTTATAGGTGGATAACGATGAAGCATATCGATTGATCTCTGGATATGGGTGCTTGACATTTATGCTTTTATTTTTAAAGGAGAGCTATGTGGAAACTTTAAAAACATTGGTGGGCTCACCACTACAGCTGGGGGCGACGATAAAAGAAGGTGGGGCGAATTTTGCCTTATTTAGTAAAAATGCCACACAGGTAAGTTTACTTGTTTATGATAAAGAGACCGATCACCAGCCATCTTTCCAGATCGTATTAGACCCCAAAATTAACCGAACAGGTGATATTTGGCATATTTTTGTAACGGGTGTGGGGCATGGCACATTGTACAATTATCAAATTAATGGATCCTTAAACATGTTGTCTGGGCATCGTTTTGATGCGACTATTCCCCTAATTGATCCTTATGCTAAGGCACTGTCGGGTAACTTTGAGTGGGCATTCACCTCGGCTAAAGCTCGCCCTAAAGCTATTGTTATTGATGGGAAGTTTGATTGGCAGGGTGACCAACCGCTTAATTACCCTTTGGCTGAGTGCATTTTATACGAAGCCCATGTGAAGGGGCTGACTCAAAAATTAGATAAAATGAATGCAGGCAGTTATTTAGGTATTATTGAGATGATACCTTACCTAAAAGATTTAGGCATTACGTCGTTAGAACTTTTGCCTGTGCATGAGTTTGATGATGATGAGTATGCCCATAAAGGTACCGAAAATCAACCCATGAAAAATTATTGGGGATACTCCACTATGGCTTTTTTCGCTCCCAAGGCACGCTATACGCATAGTTTGAATAAAAGTGGCGATCAAGTGGTTGAGTTTAAAACTATGGTTAGAGAGCTACACAAAGCGGGCATTGAGGTTATTTTGGATGTGGTGTATAACCACACGCATGAGGGCAACGAGCAGGGGCCTGTGGTGAGCTTTAAAGGCATCGATAACAGTATTTATTACACCCTTTATGAAGATAAGCGGTATTACTGGAACTACTCAGGCTGTGGGAACACCTTAAACTGTAACCACCGTGTAGTGCGTGATTTAATCATTGATTCGCTGCGTTATTGGGTTTCAGAAATGCATGTTGATGGCTTTCGTTTTGATTTAGCCTCTATATTAACGCGTGATGAACATGGGCATATTATGTCAAACGCCCCACTTATTGAAGCGATTTGCAGCGACCCAATATTGATGCATACTAAAATGATTGCTGAGCCATGGGATGCCGGTGGTGGGTATCAAGTGGGATCGTTCCCAGGTGTTTCCATAGCCGAGTGGAATGATCGATTTCGCGATGATGTCAGACGTTACTGGCGCAATGATGGTAATATGGCGGGTGCTATGGCGACACGGTTGTCTGGAAGCCAAGAGTTGTATGCTCATGCTGGGAAAAAGCCCTATCATAGTATAAACTATGTAACGGCTCATGATGGATTCACTTTGCATGATTTAGTAACCTATACATATAAAAATAACTGGGCTAATCATCAGCATAACACCGATGGCAGCGACAACAACCTGAGTTGGCACTGTGGAATTGAGGGTTTAACCGATGATGAATCGGTGAATAGTTTGCGATTAAGGCAGATGAAAAATTTTTTAGCAACATTGCTTTTGTCCCAGGGAACACCCATGGTGTTAGGTGGCGATGAGTTTGCACGCACACAGCAAGGAAACAATAATGGGTATTGTCAAGATAATGAGCTAAGCTGGTATGACTGGCAACGATTAGATCAGTATAAAGATCTGCACGGTTTTACTAAAGATTTAATAGCATTACGGCGACAATCGGCGCTGTTTGGGCGGGTTGACTTTTTTTCGGGGCAAGTGCCTTCTAAAGGCAATTGGCCTGATATTATTTGGTTTGGTTGTGATGGGCATGCCCGTAAATGGCATCAAGATGGTAATATTTTAGGGGTACGATTGTCTGGAGAAAAGGCGACCACGCAGGGCACAAAGGATGAATCTGACGTGATTATGTTGCTGAATCCCACCCCCGGCTCGGTGAAGTTTAATTTGCCTGTTATGGCTCACCATGAGCAGTGGCTGGTGAAGATAGACACCGCTAGCTCAGAAAGCAATGGCTTTTTTAAGAAAGGGGTGCAACCGGAAGTACAGAGTTCGTGCTACACGGTGCAAGCCCATAGCATGGTGGTTCTGCAGTTAAAATGATATGATAAAGGCTGGTTTTAAACCAAATAAAACCAGCCTCTTTTGAGTTAGGAGATGTATGGTTAATAATAAAAATAAGCTTTATGTGGGCGATAACCTAGAAGTGTTAAAAACTCTTCCTCTTAATAGTATAGACTTAGTGTATATCGACCCTCCCTTTGCCTCGGGTACTGATTTTTATATCTCAGATGATCGATCGAACACGATCAGTCATAGCTTGGATGCGACACTTGCCTATTCGGATAAGTTCACTTTATCGGCTTATTCGGAGTACATGAAGCCTCGATTGCAGTTGATTCATGGTGTTTTGTCAGCAAAAGGCTCGCTCTATTTGCATATTGACTCAGGGCGTGTGCATTATCTTAAAGTAATGCTAGATGAAATTTTTGGCATAGAAAATTTCAGAGCAGACATAACCCGTATAAAGTGTAATCCAAAAAATTTTAAACGTAAAAATTATGGCAACATTAAAGACCATGTTTTGTTTTATAGCAAGAGTGCGGATTATATTTGGAATGATGTGCAAGAAGATGTGTATGAGGCAGAGCTTGAGCAGCGTTTTAAAAAGCAGGATGAAGAGGGGCGGTTTTACACCACGGTGCCTTTGCACGCCCCCGGTGAAACAAAAAACGGGGCGACGGGTGGACCTTTTTTAGGGCAAAATCCGCCTAAGGGTCGGCATTGGCGCTACCATCCGGATAAACTGTTAGAGTATTATAACCAAGGTCTCATTGAGACCTCAAAAACGGGCAATATGTGCCTGAAGGTGTTTAAAGAGGCTGGGGAAAGTAAAAAAGTGCAGGATGTGTGGAGTTTTAAAGATCCCCAGAACCCGCAGTACCCTACGCAGAAGAACAGTGACCTTTTAGATTAAACTCATCCCATCCAGACTCTACGGTGTTGGACTGTTTTTATGGCTCAGGAACAACCCTCCTTTCGGCACAAAAGTTTTCTCGCCAATGGATAGGCATTGATCAATCCGAAGAAGCAATTAAAATAATTACGAAACGGTTAAAGCAAGACACTGCGGAGCTGTGGCAGTCTGATTATGAGCTGGTGGTGATGAAGGGGACGGTGGATGTTTAAATTTTTACAAGAAAGCACCAATTTGGCTAATAACTACAATTATTTAGATAGGCTCTATCGGGTTTATCCGCTCATCGCCAATATACGGCGGAACATTGATGAACCACAGATTGAGGCGTTGCAGGAGAGCTACACCAAGCAAGATAATTTAGCTCTGGTGAAGCAAGCCTTAGCCCTTGATTTGTTCCCCATTAAAGACTCTTATGTGGCTTTTTTGAAAAGGTATCCTAAAGCTATTGAGTTAAATCCCTCCACTATTGATAGAATTTCAGGCGAAATGTATAGCCTTGGCTGGGAGCGTATTTTGCAAAACATAACCGACTCCAAAGAGACCAACAGGCAGATGGGGAATTTGTTTAGAAATTGGCTGTTAAAAAAAGAGCTAGGCGTTGCCCCGCTGTCTCTTGAAGTGTTCACACAGTCTTCAGACAATGCAATTTTAGATGGCAGTGATAAAGTGTTAAAAGACTTTGCCTGCCAGCATTTTGGTTATAGCCGAAACAAGGGGTTAGATTTGATAGCACGTTTTAACCAGCAGTATGTCATCGGGGAAGCGAAGTTTTTAACAGATTGTGGTGGGCATCAAAATGCCCAGTTTGCTGATGCGATTACTACGCTTGAAGCACCCGTTGAGGGAGCAACGGCAATAGCTATTTTAGATGGAGTGCTTTTTATTGAAGGCAACAACAAGATGTTTCAGAGTTTGCATAATGAGTATTCCAATAAGCCCATTTTTTGTCAGCATTACTGTTAAAGGAGTTTTTATACTCGCTGTAGAAGACGCAAGATTCTTTTAAAACTGCCCCACCACCGAGACCACTACTAAAAAGGGAATTATAAATTTTATCATAAATTTTAATAAGGGCTGCCACATAACATGCAGTGTGCCTTGATTAGACAGTTCGTTTATCAGCCCGTTGTTTTTCCACAACCAACCACCAACTACCAAAACAGAAACCGCCCCTAGCGGAACGATAACGTTGGACACGACGGTGATGAGGATGTCAAATAGGTCGATATTTTTGAAAAAAGCAGGGAAGACTGAGGCCAGCACCACAGGCACCCCAAAAATAAAAGCACTTAATATCACATAGACGGTGGCAAGGGTGCGTGGCAGAGCATAGCGACCAATCAGGTAGGCAACAACAGTCTCCACCAAGCCGAGCATACTGGTGAGGGCCGCAAAAAATGCCACAATGAAAAATGCCAAGCCAAACACTGAACCTAAGGGCATACGTGCAAACACGGCGGGCAACACGTTAAAAATGAGACCGGGTCCTTGGGCCGGTTCAAAACCCAAAGCAAACACGGCAGGCATGATGGCTAACCCAGCCACAAAAGCAATCACCAAGGTACTAAGAGCCACCACCGCACTAGAGCGAATGAGATGCACCCGCGGACCTAGGTAGCTGCCGTAGGTCATCATGTTACCAAGCCCTAAACTTAAACTAAAAAAAGCCTGCCCAATGGCGTTGATAATAATAGTTCTATCGATGGTTTGCCAGTTGGGCTTTAAGTAAAAATCAATCCCAATACGAGCGTTCTCTAAGGTTATTGCACGAATGGCAATTATGATGAGGAGAACAAATAATGTGATGTTCATCCATTTACTATGAACTTCGATGCTTTTTTCAATGCCACCCGCCACAATCAGGGCGGTAATCCCCATAAAAAGGGCTTGCCACACAAGTGAAGATAGCGAATGAGAGGCGATTTGAAAGTAGTTAGTGGGCAGACTGAGCAACTGAAAGCTGGCTGATTTAAAGAGATAGAGCGTGAGCCAGCCGCCAATAATGGCATAAACTGTGAGCAGGATAAACGACCCAACCACCGCCAATAATCCCATAGGGCGCGTTTTGGGGTTGATTTTTGCCAGCGAAGCTGCCGCATCGCCCTGTCCATAACGCCCAATCGCCATCTCTACTGCCAAGCCAATAATGCCCACCAGCAACATCACAGCGATGTAAATGAGCAAAAAGGCCGCCCCACCGCTCTCGCCTACCAAGTAGGGAAACCGCCATATACTACCTAAACCAACGGCACAACCAATGGCTGCCATAATAAAACCAAATGAGTTAGACCATTGCCCTCTGGGTGTGTCCATGTATTTGCTATGCCTCAAGAATAACAGAATACAGATATGATACTATAAATAGAGTCAAGATGCAAGCATTTTTATAAACGAATGAGACGATCTCGAATAAATTCTGATTTTTCACGCAAACCCACTTTACCTGTTTCAAGGAGAAGGGCTGCCGGATTGGTGGCACTGGGGCGAATTTTGCCGTGGCTTTCTTTAATCATGCTCATGAGATGGTCGATGTTCAAGGCACTAAGCTTGGCAAACTCAATCTCGGCCCAGCCATTACGTTCTTTGATGCTTTTTATACGTAACTTACGGCACAACACACGCATTTCAGCCAAACTTAGCAAGCTAGAAACCTCTTCGGGTAAGGGTCCGAAGCGATCGCTCAGTTCTGAATAGATACCCTGAACCTCGGTTTCAGTCTCTACGCTGGCCATTTTTTTGTAAAACTCCATTTTGTGAGAAGGCTCTTCAATATAGCTGTCAGGAATAAAACCTGAGTAGTCTAGTTCTAAGTAAGGTTCAACAATCTCTTCGCTATCTGGCGTTTTATTTTTTTCACGAATCGCTTCATCAAGTAGTTTTAAGTACAGATCAAAGCCTACGGCGTGAATTTCACCAGACTGTTCAGGGCCTAAGAGGTTGCCAGCTCCCCGCACTTCCATGTCTTTTAGGGCAATTTTAAAGCCCGAACCTAGCTCGGTAAAGTCTGAAATAATCTGTAAGCGTTTAATAGCTAGCTCGCTAAGAGCGGTTTTATCAGGGTAAAAAAGGTAGGCGTAGGCAAGGCGATCGCTTCGTCCCACTCGTCCACGCAACTGATAAAGCTGGCTTACGCCATACATATCAGCTCGGTCGATGATGATGGTGTTAACATTAGGAATATCAATGCCACTTTCGATGATGGTGGTGCTAACTAAGATGTTAAAACCTTTATGAATGAACCTGTGCATCACTTCGTCCATCGCATCCGCACCCATTTGCCCGTGGGCAAACTCCACACTCGCCTCAGGCACCAACGTTTGTAGGTAGTGGCATATTGTGGGTAAACTTTCCACTCGATTGTGCAGATAAAAAACCTGCCCACCCCGTTCAAGCTCGCGCCTAACCGCCATACTGATGGCCTCAGGGTTAAACTCTTGCACAAAGGTCTCCACCGGTTTGCGGTTTGCGGGGGGCGTTTTGATCATCGAGAGGTCACGAATCTTCACCAAGCTCATGTGCAGGGTGCGTGGAATAGGCGTTGCAGTGAGGGTAAGGGCATCAATGCCGTTTTTCAGGGCTTTAATGCGCTCTTTGTCTTTCACCCCAAAACGTTGTTCTTCATCAATAATGAGCAATCCTAAGTTTTTAAACTGCACATCTTTACTTAGAACACGGTGTGTGCCAATAACCAAATCAATCACGCCTTTGTTAATCTCTTCCAAGTACTGAGTTTGTTCTTTCTTGGGGACAAGGCGACTCAGCATAGTAATGCGCACAAAGTCAAATGGTGCAAAACGTCGTTTAAAATTTTCATAATGCTGCTCGGCTAAAATGGTGGTGGGGCAAAGCACGGCGCATTGCTTGCCTGAGATGGCTGCCTTAAAGGCAGCTCGCATGGCTAGCTCGGTTTTGCCATAGCCTACATCACCACACACCAGCCGGTCCATCGGGCGAGTGCTTTCCATGTCGCGTTTAATGTCTGCCATAACGGTGAGCTGATCTTCGGTCTCTTGAAAGCTAAAATGGGCATCAAACTCCATCTCAAGCTCTTTAATGTAGGGATCATCATGCGTAAAGGCAAATCCTTGGGCATTTTGACGTTTGGCATAAATATCAATGAGATAACCAGACAGCTCTTCCGCACTTTTACGGGCTCGTGCTTTTTTAGCGCTCCAAGACTTGCCCCCCAAGGTGTCTAACTTAGGTTTATCGCCGGATGAACCAATGTAGCGTTGCACAAGGTTTACTTGCTCAATGGGCACAAATACCATGTCATTATCATGGTACTCAAGAGCAATGTAGTCGCGCTCGCTGCCTGCAGCTTTTAGCCGATCTATCCCTTTAAAACGCCCCACGCCATAGTTGACATGCACCACATAATCACCGGGCGTTAGCTCAATAAAGCTATCAATGCTAGCGGTTTCCACTTTTTTGGCACTTGCCAGAATGGTACGCTTTTTGCGCCCAAAAATTTCATGCTCGGTAATAGCAATAAACTTTGCATCTGGCAACGAAAATCCACTTGAAAGCCCTGAGGGAATGATTTCGATGGGGAAGTCCGGCCCTAATAAGGTTTTTAGTCGCAAGGCTTGGTCGCTGTTTTCACTAAAAATAACAATGGTGTAGCGAGCCTTCTGTAGGGTGGTGAGTTCTTCTTTTAAAAAGTTTATGTTGCCAAAAAAACTTCGTGCCTCTTCATACTTTATGGCAAGTGTGTCCGTAGGATGGTCTGAATGGGAGGAAAAGTTTACCAACTCAAGGCGCTTAGAGCGCAAATCAAGGAGATCTTGAAACGAAAACAGCACATGCTTGGGTTGTGGCACTTGGTCGCCCTTGCGTACCGCCTGTTTATAAAGTTCTGTAGCCTCTTTTTCAAAGGCCTCAGCATGGCTCTCTAAATGGTCAAAATCTGCCAGAATAAGGGGACGCTCAGGGTTCATAAAATCGAGCAGGCTGTAACTTTGGTCATAAATAAGCCCAAAAAACAACCCTAAATTAGCTTGTGCATGTTCTTGGTCAATGCCATGAGCCGCTAAGTGGGCTTTGTGGTGTTCATCTAAGGCGATAGAGTTGATGGGAGCAATGGTGAGGGCTTTTAACTCACAAAGGCTACGCTGATCATCAAGGCTAAACTCTTTAATCGTTTCGATGGTGTCAAAGTTAAACTGTATGCGGATGGGGTGTTCGTCACTAAAGGAGAAGAGGTCGATCACTTCGCCCCGTACAGCAAATTCACCGTGCATACTCACGCGGGAGGTGCGTGTGTAGCCCTGCTCTGCTAACTTAGCACAGAGCTGAGGTGGAGACATTTTTGTTGACACACGCAAGTTAAAACAATTTTTTTGTAAATCGAAAGGGGAGGGCGTTTTGAGCAATAAGGTGCGGATAGGCACCACAACAATGGCTCCTGAGTGACTGATTTTTTGCAATTGAGCTGTACGCTCGCCCAACCCATGCGTGGGGTCATACAGCCGACTGTTAAGCCCATCGATGGCGATGGCTGCTTGCCCAAAGAGTTGGAGATCGCTCACGAGCTCACGTGCCACAGCTTCGTTTTGCACCACGATGAGTGGGGGAATTTTAAGCTGAATGTGTGCTAAAAAGAGAGCTAGCCAGCTGCGTTTCAAGCCTATCACCTTGGTGGGCTGTTTCACTACTCTAAAGCGCTCTTGCAACGCTTTGATTTCGTTGTTATTGGTTAATCGGGTAGCAATAGTGCTAAAAATGGAATCCATGTTACTTGTACACACAATAACATAAATTGCTCTTTTATGCAAATACCACCCCATAAGAGGATTGACTTGATAAATGGGAGTGTGGTAGCCTTAGATTTGGTGATTGTTTGTGTTTTTTAGCACAGAGATCCAATTCAAGGAGTAAAAAATGCAAAAGGCGCTTTTAGGATTTCTTCTTTCTTTGGGCATGTTGAGCATTCTGAGTGCTCAACCTACCCTCGCTAGTGTGGTGCAACCAGCGGCAGCTAGCCACCTTCAGCAACATGGGGCATTACGCACGCAAAATCTGTCTCCAGTGCTTGAGTTTATAAAACCAGGCCCTTTGGCTAACCAATTACAGAATTTTATTGATGACATGCAGGCTAATATGAGCCTTGAGTTTTTATACTTTGTGCCCAAAGGAACGTTTCCCCTACGCACACCCCAGGAAGTTTACAACAGCATTCAAGATCTCACCACGCTGAACCAAGCGACCTATTTGAGTCGAGATAAAAATCAGCCACTGTTTACCAATGTTCATATGTTTACGGATGCCAAAAGGCGCACGAAAATGGATGCCTTACCTCCATTTGCAGGGTCATTACCTCACTTTGAGGAGGTGCACCTCAAGTTAAAAGATGATCGATTTGGCAATGTGGATTATTTAGGGCAACTAGATGCGAGAACAGAATTTGTGAGTTTAAGCTTACTTAATGAAAGCAATGTGCGTTATTCGATTATGAAGTTGGCTGATGTGGGTAACTTAAGGCTCTCATTTATTGAGGTGCCACTTGCGGAAGGTAATTTGTATGTGGCCCATGTGGCAGCTTACATCGCTAACTTGACCGAGGCTCAATCTCGAGTGCACCTGCCATCGATGTTTTCACGTCGATTGGAAGGTATTAAGGGATGGTATTTTAAGCAGGTTCATGGTGTGAAGGTTGAGCAAGGCATTGATCCAGTACCTATCCGTGTTATTGGCTAAATTGAACAAAACAAAGAAGATCCTCTGTTATGAGAAATTTTTGCTTGCTTGCGCTAGTCTGGACTCTCATCCCAGTCGTAAAGTAAAAGAGGGTATTCCGCTTCCCGATTTGAGAGGGGAGTCTGTTATTGTACGCAGAATAAATAAGTTGAATCATCGCTATGTGAATAAGAATCGTTTGAGGTTTAGTTTTATTAGTGTTCCTGTGCAGGAGGGGATAATGTATGCGGTACACACGATAGTAAACAGGGTACAACTAAACGATATTCGTTACGGTATATTGTTTTCTTGTGATTCTTTAAGGTGGTTTGAAGCCCTGAAAGTGTGGTGCATTAACCAAGTTTCTGGGGTAAAGGTTATCCTATCTCCGCATAGGCAAACTGTGGCAGAAAACAGTTTATAAAAATGTTTACCTTGTTGATTATTGATGCTGACAAGTCTATAAGATTGAGCTTATCTCAACTGTTTCAACGGGATGGATACATCATCCACTGTGCTAAAGACGGGGTGGAAGCCCTAGCTTTGTTGGGGATGAGAGTTTTTGATGCAGTGATAACAGAATATGTGTTACTCAAAATGACAGGGGATGAGTTTTTACGGCGTGTAAAGCAGTTGTATCCTCGTTTACCCGTCATTTTTTTAACAGCTCATGGCACAGTACCTATTGCTGTTTCGATCATGAGTAGCGGAGCTTATCATTTTTTTATGAAACCTATAGACGGGGAAGACGTTTGCCGAGTGATGCGCCAGGTGATGGAGACCCGTCGCTTAACCTTGGAGCAATTTGAGCTAAAAATGGCGCATAGTAAGTTCGATCACCCTGCGGTGATGCCTCAGTTGCTCAGACAATCTCCTGCCATGATGCGTTTGCAGCAGTTGATAGAACTGGCTGCCCCCACTCGTTCTAATGTGCTTATTTTAGGCGAAAGTGGTGTAGGTAAAGAGCTGGTTGCCCAGGCATTACACGCTTTTTCACCGCGAGCGCGTAAAACAATGATCAAAGTGAACTGTGCTGCCTTAAGCGATGACCTATTAGAAAGTGAGCTTTTTGGGCATGAACGAGGAGCCTTTACTGATGCGAAAGTATCGCGCCGTGGACGCTTTGAACTAGCTGAAGGCAGCGACTTATTTCTGGATGAAATCGGTGATATTAGTCCTAAAATGCAAGTGAAATTGTTGCGTGTGTTACAAGAACGAACCTTTGAGCGCTTGGGCAGTGAACGCAGCTTGCAAGTGAATGTGCGTATTATTGCAGCCACTAATAAAAACTTGTGGCAACAGGTGGAAAAGGGTTTATTTAGAGAGGATCTTTATTATCGACTCAATGTAATAGCCATCACTGTGCCCCCATTGCGTGAGCGATCAGAAGATGTAATTCCCTTGGCAAAAGATTTTTTAAAAGAGTTTAACGCACAAATGGTTAAGACCGTTCAGGGTCTTAGCACCGAGGCTTTAAGAGCTTTAGAAGCTTACCCTTGGCCTGGTAATGTGCGTCAGTTGCGTAATTGCATAGAAAGTGCTGTGGCGTTATGTACTTCTAAAGTTATTCAGGTAGAACATTTACCGCTTAATCCACAGAATTCTGCTACACACTCAGGTTTTAGCATAAACGGTGATGTGAGTTTAATGATGTTAGAGTGCCAGTATATTGAATTTGTGGTAAAACGTGTTGGCGGTAACAAAAGTGCAGCAGCTAAAAATTTGGGCATAAGCCGAAAGACATTACAAAGAAAATTGGATTTGGGAGCGGAGGCTAACCATGATAACAAATAATTTAACTATTCTTGCCAAGGCTCATGCGGTAGTTGCCATGTCTGGGGGGGTAGACTCCTCGGTAGTGGCAGCCTTATTGTTGCAGCAGGGGGTAACGGTTACGGGTATAACCATGAACCACAAACCCGCAGGGCAAGAGCAAGATATTACCGATGCGAAAGCTGTCTGCGATTTGTTGGGCATTGAACATAAAGTGGTCGACATTCAGGCCGAGTATCAACATTTTTTGGTTAATCAGGTGCAGGAGGTTTATGCCTCTGGGCAAACACCTAATCCTTGCGTTTTATGCAACGAACAGATGAAATTCGGGCTATTTTTTGATAAATTTTTGGCTATGCTAGAAGATCGCACTCTGGCTGAAAACTGTTTTTATGCCTCAGGGCATTATGCTCGGGTGATGCTGGATGATGAGGGTATCTACTATATGGCAAAGGGTGTTTATAAAGAAAAAGATCAAAGTTATTTTCTTTACCGCCTATCCCAATCCCAGTTGGCACGTTTACGGTTTCCCTTAGGCGACATGACGAAACCCGAGGTGCGTGTTCTAGCTGAGCAGTTCAATCTAGGTGTAAAAAGCAAAGGAGACAGCCAAGATTTCTGTTTGGGGCTTGAGCAACTACGCCCTGCTCAAGAGTTGCCTGTTACTTTGGTTGATGAGGAAGGGAAGGTGTTAGGCACTGGTAAAGGGCTATCGCGCTACACCATTGGTATGCGCCGAGGTTTGGGAGTGAGTAGTAACGACCCGTTGTATGTGGTGCGTCTTGATCCACTCAATCACCAAGTGGTGCTAGGTCCAGAAGAACATCTTTATGCGACCAGTTTTTGGTTAGATAAACCCTGCTTTAGCCGAGCTATACCCCAGCGGTTGGAGGCGGCTGTGCGTATTCGCTCAATGAGTTCAGAACAACCAGCTACGGTGGTGAGTCATGCTGATGGTCGGGTTGAGGTGATTTTCAGCACACCACAACGAGCCATCACGCCAGGGCAATCAGCTGTTATTTATGAAGGTGATTTGGTACTAGGAGGGGGATTCATCGCTCATTGCAGTGAGTAATTCATGTATTTGACAAAAAGGTAGCCTTGTAGCGAGTTCGTCATGAACCCTTTGCATGGCTACCTCATCGGTAAAAAATGCCACAATTGCCGATCCAGAACCCGTCATCTGCACAAACACAGCACCGTTAGCATAAAGATAAGCGATATGATCAGTAATTAAATTTCCTTTGTGAGGGGTAAAATGATTTTTAAAATGCCAGTTAGCTGGTTGTTCATTTAACCATTGTTGCATCACCTTATCTTTAGTTTGAATATAAGGACGAGGCATTTCAGTCAATTGGGCAAAAGCTTGCTTGGTGTCGACCGAAATATTATCCTTAATGACAAGGCATGAGTAAGGCTTTGGTTTAATAGGGTAAATAATGTCGCCAATCCCTTCAATAATCGCCGTTGGGTGTGGCTGCACGAAAAATGGCACATCAGCACCCACTTTTCCGCTAGCAAATATTAAAGCACCTGTCTTGATTGGATAATCAAAATGTTTATTTAAACATGCCAAGAGCAACCCCGCATCGGCAGAGCCACCACCAAGCCCAGCCTGTATGGGGATATGCTTGGTGAGATGAAGCTTAAGACCAAAAGAGATACCCGATAATTTTTTAAATAAAAGATAGCTTTTGTGTAAAATATCAAGGTGGCGTGCTATCTTAAACCCTTCAAGCCTATAGCCACCTTTTGTGGTTATTTCAACATTAAGCTCATCGTAGAGGTTAATCTTTACCATTAGTGACCGTAGGTTGTGATACCTATCGGCACGCTTATTGAGCACTTCTAAGTGAAGATTTATTTTTGCAGGAGGCTTTAGATGATAAATCATGCAACGACTACTCTAAATGCTCAGCCAATGATATAATGAAGCGGGAAGCATCGCCAATAATGTTTAATGGCTTGTTTCCACACACTGCTTGCACATGCAAACGGGCGGTTTGGCTATAATTAACAAACACAATATGCACTGAGGATGGAATAAGTTGCACAGCCCCCATAGCGATATTCAGGTTAGCTAGCACCACGAGTGTGTCCACTCCATCGAGCATAGCAGCCATTTGGTGTCGTGCCTCAATCATATCAAGAATCACATCTGGCAAAGGTCCAATGTCTCCCACGCAAGGGGGCAGGCAAAAAGGAATATTTTTTTTGTGTAGCTCATGAAACAGTCCTGAGGTGAGAGCACCCGCTTCAATGGTGCCAGCAATGGAACCATAGCCAGAAATTCGATTGACGGTACGCATGAAGTTTCGATGATCATTAGCATCTTGCTGTGCGGAGAGGGTAGACACCCCATGCACCGTTTTAAACATGGCTTGTTCGGCATCCAATGTGGCAGCTGTGCTATCAGCAATTAAACCGCTGATGAATCCACCGCTAGCGAGCTTAGCTAAGGCTTGTGCGCCCTTGCCAGATTCTGAGCGAAACACGCCCGACCCGCAGAGGAATATGGTTTTTTTCTGAGTAGCCCTGTTCTCGTAGAGTAAGTCGTAAAGAGTCATTGCAGCCATGCTCAATAACTCATTTTGTGAATGAGTTGTGGCTGATAGGATTTGATTACTGGTAGTGTGGGATTGAACAGGAAGAGGGCGAATCCCTTTGTCGCCACATAGGACAAGATCCCCTTTTTTAATGTCATAAAGGCATTTAGCAATAACGGCTTCGTCGCGCTTTACCACCACCGCATTACTTTTGGCATGCAACACCGCTCGCCACTCCCCGTTAACGTACACCTGCATAGGGCAACCTACTAAGGCATAAAAATTATCGGGCACGAAACAATCTTTTGTGGTGGGTTTAAAGAGGGCTTCAGGCACGTCTTCTTCCACCATTCCTAAGGATAGCAGAGCATCGCTACAGGCCTCTAAGTTAGAACCTAGCTCGATCATCACCTCTAGGCGTAAAAAGGAGTTTTCAACTCCATCAATCGTGTTGACATCAAATTCCAGTACCTTAAAATCACCTTTCCATTCATTAATGGTAGCCATGATAGGTGATAGCATATTGTTGGCAACAATAGCTCCTTTAAAGCAAAAGACAGGACGCGGCATAATTTGTGTTAAAATACCTTGAATTGCTTGTTAAAGCGTAAATCACCTGAGTGAATATGACGAATATCTTCAATTCCATAACGCATCATGGCAAGCCTATCCCAGCCTAAGCCAAAGGCAAAGCCACTCCATACAGAGCTATCAATGCCCCCAGCCTCAAGCACATTAGCGTGGGTTATGCCACAGCCACAAAACTCAATCCAACCACTTTGTTTGCAAACCGAACATCCATCACCAGCGCAGAGCTGACAGGCAATGTCTAGCTCAAAACCCGGCTCCACAAAGGGGAAAAAACCGCTACGTAAACGCACTTCAATATTGGTTTTAAAAAGCGTAGAGAGTAAGGTTTTTAAGAAAAATAACATGTGATGAACACCAATGTTTTTATCTACCACCATTCCTTCAATTTGATGAAAGGCTATTTCGTGGCTTGCATCAATGTTCTCATTACGAAAAACTTTACCTGCAGCCACAAATTTAAAAGGGGGCTGGGTGTTTTGCATTCCTCGTATTTGCACCGCAGAGGTTTGTGTGCGCAGGCAATGCACCATGTCGCTAAACCAAAAAGTGTCTTGCATATCGCGTGCTGGGTGATCGGCGGGTATGTTAAGAGCCGTAAAGTTATGATATTCATCCTCAATGTAGGGACCATCAAGGAGATTGAAACCCATCGAAATGAATAAATCTTCTACTTCACGACGTACCAAGGTGAGAGGATGATAGGCCGCTTGGGTAGCCCCGCGGTCAAACAGTCCTTCTCGTAGGCTAATGTCTTGAGCACTAGCTTTAAGTTGCTCACCAATTTTAACGGCTTCCAATGCCACTAAGCGCTCATCAAAAAGCTTGATAGCGGTTTCTTTGGCGATATTAGCCTTAGCACCAATAATCTTTTTTTCTTCTATACTTAGGTTTTTAACTTCTTTTAATATAGAGTTAAGGCTACCGGATTTCCCTAAGAAGGCAGCTTTAATATTGTAGAGTTCCGCTTCGGCGGTACATCGAGCTATTTCTTGGGCAAAGGTTTCCAGCAACGTATCGGTAGTGTCCATGTCTCATATAATGAAGGGTTTTACACCCCTTTGTAAAGGGTTTTTTTGTTTATTTTTCATTTTTATTTTTATTTTGGGCGATATTTGGTATAGTAGGGGGTATGAACCCTATAAAACCACTTCTTTACGTTATTTTATTAAGTCTTGTTGTTTCTATCGCAGCACAAGAGTCTCTGATTGACTGGACGGATAACCATTCAATTAAGAAGCAGATTGTTACTTTTAATGATAGGGCAGAGGGATTGGACATTAATAGAGTAGCTCAACGATTTTATTATAGCTTTAGAGCCTTAGAGTTGCTTAATGAGTTTACACCCGATACACTAGAGGGACTGGATAAGAGCTTTAACCCACGCTATGAAGAGGCTCGTAGTCGTCTGCAACTGGGTTTTCTGGCTGCTAATGCCCCCTCGGCTATTGCCCAGTTTGAGCAAGTGGTGGAGTTACAAGCTGACACTCGACTTACTATGCAGGCACTAAGGAATTTAGCCATACGTTATCAAGAGCTAGAGCAATTTACACAGGCTAGATCCAGCTTAGATGCAGCTTTGAACTTACCACTCACCGAAGCGCAACGGCTAGCCATTTTTTTACAGTCTTCCCAAGTATTACGTGCCAGTGGAGCTTTTATTTTAGCCCAAGGCAAGGCTATGGAGGCTTTGACCTATGCACAGAGTAATGATAGCTTATCAGCTGCTCAGGTATTGCTTGAACTGGGGGCGATTGCATGGGCTAACAACGAGACGGCACAAGCTCAAACTTTTTGGCAACGTGCTGAAGAGCAGGCGTTAATGAACGATGAGGGTCTTTTAGTTGGAGAGGCTCTATATTGGCAGGCGCGTGGCAGTCAGCGAACCCAAAATTCTGAAGAAGCCTTGTTTTTTGCCCAAAAAGCAGCCCTCTTTTTGACTGCTGAAGAACGTACAAACCTTTTTGCTGATGTGCAACAGCTGTTAGCTGAACTTTATAAAGAGCAGGGCAATGTTACCCAAGCCTTCACCCTCTTGCAACTCATGTATGAAACTCGTGTGCGTTTGCTCCATCGGCACATTTCTTCGGTGTCTATTATCGATTCTGCTTTTTTTGAATCAGGCGAACTACGCACAGAGGTAAACATGAGCCGCTCCACCGTGCGAACACAGCAGAAGATAATCTGGATTCAAATGACTGTTTTAGTGGCTTTAATCGCCTTTGTTTTCTTTTTAACCAGACGGCTAGGGGTGAGTGAAACCAACCAACAAGTGACAGAGCAATCGTATTACAACTTGGCAAAACGGTTAGAAAAACCGCTGGTTAGCCCCCACCACCGCATAGCAACATTGGCATCACTGGGGCAACCCTTTGCTTTGCTCAGTTGTCAGCTCACCAATCTTCAGACAATTCGTACTCAGTATGGCTCGCTAGCTACTGAAAGGGCATTGTCCGTAGTAAGTCAACAGTTCCAGCAACTCTTTTTACAGCTAGAGGAACTTAATTATGATGATAAGAGCCAGCGGTTAAACTTTTTATCCTCAGCATTATTAGCTGATGATTTTTTAGCTACCATAGTTCAAATCAGCCCTACACTCTCTTTTGTATGGCAAGGTGAGCCGATTCTGGTAGAGCTTGCTACCAATTTTTTTGTGTTTAACGATGCCAATGATACACAAGGGCTTGAGGCTTGGCTCACTGAGGTATGGGGCTAAAAACTCTATCTTAAGTATCGCAACTCTTTTGGTAACATGATATTATTCCCAAAATGATCTTCTCCATAGCCGTGGTGGGCTAGGGTGCGTAAATCTTCAAGTACACGCGTGTCGCCTTCAAAAATCACATTCACGTTTACCGAGCAATCCATCTTCCCTAAAGCCATGTAGCGTGTTAAGGCACGCTTCATAAATTCTAGCAGAGTTTCACCTTTTTCATCTGCGCTGTCATCAAAGCTAAAAAACGGCTCATAGGCAATAATCGTTTTGCTTTCAAGTAATTCAAGCAACATGTCTTTTGCCACCAACCGAATAAGCTGGGCATAGAGCTGACCGGCCTCAGGGCTAGTGGCTGGGATCGAGGGCATAGAGTCTAAAAGTTCAGGCACCAGCTCACCAATTTTGGTACGCAAGGAAGCATCTACCCCGTCTTCTTGCATAGGTAAGTTAGTGAAAAATGAATCGACTGAGGTCCCAAAGCGTTCAACAAAACGGCGATAAACCTCACAACTTTCAAGCATTTCAAAAATGGAGGAACGCTTAATGGCGTTAATAGTTTCGTTGGCTCTAAAAAGCTCAAGGGGGAGGGAAGCGTTGTAGGTTTGCTCGCCTAACTTCATCTCCACTTTACTGCCATAATGCAACACGATTTTTGCAATGAGGGTTGAGGGCCGCACATGAAAGCCCCGATAAGAGGGCACCCCCACCTCTATCGTACCAATTTCGGCGTATTGCTGTAACATCTGATGACAGAGACTACGCCCGACTTTACGGTATTTGTCCGCATAAATAAGGCAGTAATACACAAGAGAGGTGAAATCTTTACCGCTGTTTGCTTTTGATGAAGTGAGACGGGGGCGGTAAGTTCCTGTGGCAGAGCTGTAGTGCCGTTGGTAGTAGTGGGCACAGTTTGTGGCAATTTCGAGCAAGTGAAAAACTAAGGAGATAAGCCCTCGTAAAGCCGCCAAGTTTTTGTCTTGCTGTGTGAGGTCCGTGCCAGAGACGTAGGTGTCGTAAACGCTTTGCATGTTATGAAACCGTGTTTGCAGTTGCCTAATTGCCTCAGTATTTACAGGGTTAGGAATAAAAGAGGCAAGGTTGTTTTTGTGCTGCATAGCCTTAGGGCATTCAAAAATTTCATTACTTTCGGACAACCCCAAAAACTCCGTAGCTAAATGCACAATAGTGGTGCGTGGTTGAGTGTCGTGCCTTACGGCCCTGGTGCTAGGCAAGGTGTGAGTGAACGGAATATCTGTGTCGTTTAAATCGAGAATAGAACCCACTGGCACAGCCAATTTACACCTAAGCCCTTCTTCCATACTCTCGGTGCAACCCCGTAAGAGCATCTCTTGGCTCATTTTTAAAGCTTTATTGGTGTCTTGCACAAAATCACCCTCAATAGGCAATAACCGATAACGCTGAATGCTGTCTCGAATATGAATAATCTTATAGTTTATTTGACTGAAAATTTTAACTACAGCCACACTTTTCCTAAAGGGATACCAATATTTATTGCTTAGAGCCCCAGCTGAGTCAAGAAACTCTTCTGCCTCGCTGCTTTTTACGTGCAACTGGTTAAGCAGATTACGATCAATACGTTCAGGTTCTAGGGTTTTGTCGAGAGTGAAGGCCATAAGCCCCATGAGTTGGCTAGTTTTCACATTAAGGTCTTTAGCAAAAGCTTTTTCTCGGGCATTAGATTTGTCCATTAGCAACTCAATAATATTCATTTTCATATATAAAAATCCACTCCCCAAGAATGCCCTAAGCCCCTGTTTTTATAATCAAAAAGCAGGTCCTTGTTCTACATTCTAACTAAACAGTATGCCTCCGTTTAAAGATAATAACAAGCACGCAAACACCAATTTTTTAAAAAAAAAATGGCAAATCAACCACTTTTATAGTATAGTAACGTTCTATGAACAACACAAACAAGGGCATAAGAGAACTTTTAATTGAGGGTCTTGATAAATTGGGTTTGGTTTTAACTACCGGACAGCAGGAACAGTTATGGGCGCACTATGAGCAAGTGGCCCGTTTTGGTAAACCATTACGATTGGTGAACGCCACTGATGAGCAACTCATCATCAGGCACACACTCGATAGCTTAGCGGCTATGAAGCCCATAGAGCGTTTAGCCCCCACCACCATTATCGATGTGGGTTCTGGGGCGGGATTCCCTGGGGTCTGTTTAGCTATCGCCCTGCCCCATGTACGGTTTCATTTGATAGAGCGAATGCAAAAACGCGCCTTTTTTTTACAGGGCGTAAAGGCGTTATTAAAGCTTGATAATGTGACAGTTTGGGCGTGTGAACTTAAAGATGTGGAGATGAGTGCCGATCTGGTGGTGTTTAGAGCTTTAACAGCGATGAGTGCCGACCTTGCCAAGCAATGCTTGAGCAAAGCTCCACGCCTTGCGGCATATAAAGGGCGCAAACAAGAGTGCGATAATGAGCAAGAAGAGTTACGATACGCAGGCTTTAAGAGCTTCTACACAGAGCTTGCTGTCCCCTTCTTAGAGGAAGAGAGGCATCTTTTGTTTGTTGAAAAGGGCTAAAGGGCGCATTTTCCTATGGTAAAGCGGTTTCATTTTATTCAAATATCGGGTATGTTTAAAAAGTTGTGGGTTACATCGGTTAACCCACAGGGGAGATGTGTCGCATGTTTTCTTTTGTCATTAGCAATTTATGGGCGTTAGCCCCCTTATTGGTCTTAAGTATCGCTAGTCTCACCATCATTATTGATAGGCTGATTTATTTATCCTCCATCAAAGAGGACTCAGTCCTCACTAGACGAGCTGGTGCTTTATACACCTCCGGTAAATATGATGCCACATTGGAGGCACTGGGTGAGAGCCGTGTGCCTGAGAGTGCGTTGTTGCGCTATGCAGCCACCAATCGTTTTGCCTTAGAAGAGCAGATGCGGTTAAGGTTAGAACTTATTGCTCGTAATCGCTTGGCTCTAATGGAAAAACGTGTGTCCTATTTAGCCACCATCGCTAATGTTGCCACACTGGCTGGTCTTTTAGGCACGGTAACTGGCATGATTCGTGCCTTCTCGGTCATGAGCAGCACGCAATCCAGTAACCCCTATGTTTTAGCGGGAGGCATCAGTCAGGCTCTGGTTACCACGGCAGCTGGGCTTATTGTTGCTATTCCTTCTTTATTGTTTTACCATTATTTTGTTGAGACTATCACACGGCGAGGAGAGCATTTTGAGCGACTAGTTGCCGAGATTCTTACCAATAAAGGGGTGAGGTTGTAACCCCATGGCTAGACCTTTGCGCACACGGCTAAAAGTAGAACAGGGCTTGATGATCGCGCCCTTGCTAGACATTATGTTTCTGGTTTTGCTGTTCTTTATTTTTAATGTCAACTTTAGCTCGGTTGAAAGTTTTGACATCGACATCCCTGTAGCCAATAATGCTGACAATGCACAACCGCTTGATCGCGTGGTGGTCATTATTTTCCCCGATCGTACCGACTATCTGATTAATGGCATTGCCGTTACGGTTGATTACTTTATTCCAGCCTTGAAAGAAGCCATGGCAGAGCAAGATAGCCAGCAGGTTTTATTATTGGGGTCGCAACAAGCTAGTTATGGGCGTGTTATGGAGCTGATGGATCGTATTAAAGTGGCCGGTGCACGAGGCATTAGTTTGGGGGTGGATAATTCGTGAGGCGTGGTGGCGGTCGTCGAGATTGGTTTGAGCAGGCCTTTGTTCTATCGCTGGTAGGTCATGTGGTCTTGTTTGTTGTGATGAGTCTATTGCCCCAGCAACCGCTTGAACGATCCATCCGCATCACCATGGAATCATGGAATCCTGCGACTACGCAACCTATCAATAAACGCCCCGTACAGGCACGCCCTGCAGAAGTTGCTTCGTCTCTACCCGCCTCCGAACCACAAGCTGTAGCACGCCGACCAGTTCCTTCCCCAACCCCTCCACCCGTGGTAACCCCTCCACCTGTAGTAAACCCTCCACCTGTAGTAAACCCTCCACCTGTGGTAACCCCTCCACCTGTGGTAAACCCTCCACCCGTGGTAACCCCTCCACCTGTGGTAACCCCTCCACCTGTGGTAACCCCTCCACCTGTGGTAACCCCTCCACCTGTGGTAACCCCTCCACCTGTGGTAACCCCTCCACCTGTGGTAACCCCTCCACCTGTGGTAACCCCTCCACCTGTGGTAACCCCTCCACCTGTGGTAACCCCTCCACCTGTGGTAACCCCTCCACCTGTGGTAACCCCTCCACCTGTGGTAACCCCTCCACCTGTGGTAACCCCTCCACCTGTGGTAACCCCTCCACCTGTGGTAACCCCTCCACCTGTGGTAACCCCTCCACCTGTGGTAACCCCTCCACCTGTGGTAACCCCTCCACCTGTGGTAACCCCTCCACCTGTGGTAACCCCTCCACCCGTGGTAACCCCGAATACAACAGAATTGGGCGATGAATGGGCTTTTTTGGCTCCGGCTGAAGAAAAAAGTGCGATTGGGCAAGCTCTTTACTCATTACAGGCGAGTGATCGGCGATTTGTTCGAGAGCCTAATTTGGCTTTTATCGCTTTAGGTCGATACAACGTTATAGCGACAAGTGTTCGGTTTCGTCTTTCGATTATGCCTGATGGCACGGTGTTGCAGGTAAGCATTGATGGTACTGGATCTGGTGATTTAGAGTTAGATTTACGGTTACGTACCAGTCTAGAGGCCAGCTTATTCAATGATATTTCTGCTTATTCAAAAGTGTTACAAACTGGGATTTTAACCATCCGTTTCACATCATAACAAAAAGGAGAGCTGCATGAACCATGTAAGAGCATTACCTGCCCGACAGCGGTTCCCGCTAAGATTGCTGGCTTTTCTTTTTTTTGTGTTAGCTGTGGGTACGGGTGCTATTGAGTTGCAAAAGTTTATGGTTAAGCGAGCTCAGTTAGTACAAAATCAGCTCATTGCGTTAATCGAAGGTAATTTAGGGTTTAATATAAGGTACAAATCTATTGCGCCTAATTTTATCAATAGAATACAAATGATAGGGTTACAGATTGATGGTGAACGGATAAAGGTTGAAGTGGATCGGGTGATGATTGTATTAGATTGGCGATCCTTTTTGTCGGGCGGTGATCCTGCTGATATGATTCGGCGTATTGAAGTTGACGGCGTACACGTGGTAATGGGGCAATCGCACACTACCAGTAGTGCTACCTTGCAAGAAACAGTGGATGCCTTAAGCTTAGAGTTGTTTACCTTTTTACAGCAGGGTTTTGATTTACCGTTTTTGGGTGTTAAGGTTTTTTTACGGCAAGTAAACATCGACTATCGATCGGCTTGGGGTGGCGTACGAGTAAGTAATGGGCAATTGACGATTATTCCTCAAGCTGAGCATTATGCTGTGCAACTGGATGGTGCGCCTGAGTTTACGGTGGGTGAAATAGTTACGGTCTTACCCGTATCTTTGGCTGGCACGTTGTCGCCACAATTGAATCGTGGTGATATTACCTTAAGTGTGCGCAGTTTTATTCAAGAGTTTTTATCATTACCAAATCAAACCATACGCATGGTGTGGGCTGATGGGCAACTTGAACTTCGTAACACCTTGGCTAGCCGCTCACTTGATTACATTGTACGCATTAATGCATCTGAACAATTGTTGTATGCTGAGTTTAGCACACTCAGTTTGCAGTTAAGTGAGATTTTAGCACGCCCTGAAGATCGGCGACGGGTTATGAAGGTTGAGGAGTTGAATGGACGTGGTTCGGTTTTGTACTATCCCTCTCAAGACGTATTGTATTATGGGCTGGTTGGAAACATTCAACTGGCTGGGGAAGAGAGAAGTACTCAGGTCCAGATAGACCTTTCAGGGGACAAGTGGACCATTTTTGTTTCCCTATTACGCCTAAAGTCTGGTGGACTGCAGGCAGGGTTCAATGGTACGGTGGATTTGCAAACCTATTTTCCCTCTGGGAGACTCCTCATAGCAGGTGAGCATCAGAATCAACGGGCTGCTGTGGTTTTAAATTTTAAGGCAGAGGGTAGTGTCTTACAGATAACAGAGGGGCGTTTAGATATGAATGGAGACCCTGTAGCTGCAGTGGTGGGGCAGATTTTATCTATGGAAGATAGCTATAGCCTGTGGTTAGCATTAGCAACAATTAGTGAAAATCCTGAAGTGATTGAGCTAGTTGGGTTTTACAACCCAACTAGTGGCATTGGACGGGTTAGCAGTCAAACTGATCGGTTTTCTTCACGGGTATTGAGTAATGCGGGGTTATTTCCTACCGCTTTTTCTGATTGGTGGTGGCGGTGGAATCTACGGGTGGATATAGCATCCGAACAGTTTTTTGTAACAGGGAGTGAACTCGCGTTGATTAGGGGCATCGACGACGGAGTTCGCCTTTCGTTTACGGCTGATAGGCAACAACTGAGAGTGCAGAATATGAGTGTGCGCTGGGGTGATGTGTACACCCAACTATGGTTAGAGAGCAGTATGACCAGCGAACCTGAATTTAATGGGCAGATACGTGGGTTGAAGGAGGCGTATAGCTTTGACGGGAAATGGGGCGGAGGGTTGCTCACCATCAATAACGCGTCAGGGCAGGTGCTTGTTGATTTTAAGCAAAAAAAGGCACAGGTGGCTGTGGTAGATTTACCTATAGGCTTTGGGGTGCACCCACCACAGTTAAGCGTGCGTTTGCAGGCTCAGTGGCAAGAGGCGTGGTCTGTGCAGCTGGCTCAGTTAGAGTTGCGTGATAACACCCGACAATTTTCTACCAGTAATGCTTTTTTTAACGAACGAAGCGGCACCGTGCAACGCTTTACCTACACTGATGAGATTTCTACCGTCTCTGGGGGGATAAACTATGGCAAAACAGCCAGAGGTTATATGCTTAGTGGCGTAGCTGAAAGTGATGGAGCTCCCATCAGTCGTGAAATTTATGGGTTAGACTTGTTTTATGATTATGATGATATCACAGGCAGTGTGGATGTGCGGCGATTTCCGCTGGTACGGTTGGGGGTTGAGACGCTGGAAGGTGATCTTAACTTAGATATGCGCATAGCCAGCCTGCTTAAGCATCCTGATTTAATAGCCAATGTTAATGTGAGTCGTGGGTTTTTTAATGACTTTATGATGCGGTTTGATGGGCAGGTGCGTTACACAGAAGAGGGTCTACAACTGGGGCAAATGGAGGGGCAATATGGGGAGCATTTGATGAGAGGTGGCATGTTATTGGCTAACGTAAAAGCCGGATCGCTTTCTTTTTCATCACGCTATGCTCGGGTTAATCGGCAAGTAGCCACAGGTATCTCATTTGTGGCGCAAAGCACGCTGCCCTCTGAAACTGAAGGTCGAAAACCCTCTTGGATGACCATGCTCACCTCAGATTTTAGTGCTCAGATAGGGCTAGAACCCTTGATGGTAAGTAATCTTAAGGTGTTAGGTGCTATGCGTCTGCGTTTACAAAAGTACGGAGACCAATTCACGCTGCTGGGATTAGATGGCTTGGATTTACAGGGTGATTTTAACATGCTTGAGCGTGTGGGAGCTTGGCGATGGTTTGATGTGAATGGGTTACAAACTTCTGGACGATTAAACATGAATCCAGATGTGTTTTCGGTGGATATTGATCACCTGCGTGTGCCTTTAGAAATTTTTAACCCTATTTTGTTGTTACTATCGGATAAGCGGATTGTAGGCTTTGAAAGTGGTTTTATACAGGGGTTTTTATCTATTGGTCCTGGATCTCACATCGAGAGAGGGCAGATGGTGTTTAACAATGCAGCCATGCGCGTGTCCTACTTTCCGCAAGACACCTTAAGACTGGATGGTATGACTCTCTTTTTTGAGGATAATCTTGCCCGCTTGGGACCTTATGACATCCCGGCGGGTCGTTTTTCTAATCGTATGATCTTACGCTTGCAAGCCACTGCCGAGTTTAGCTTGCCTAGAGTGAGCTATGTGGTGGATTTAAATATGTTGCCTAAGGATAAAAATAATTCAGACAACAGAGGTGTGGTGTATGAGTTTAACTTAGGTAATGATGTGGTACGCTTTAGAGGCACAATGCAAGGGTGGATACGCCTTTCAGGGGAAAACAAACAAATGCGTGTGTCTGGAGACTTGACCGTGCCACAAACACAAGGCAATTTAGGGGCGGTTCCTGTTTTGTTTGGGGGTAGTAATACCATAAAAAGGCGAATCCCTACCACGCGTGCCATTCGCCCAGTACTGAATGTTTCGATTAGCCCTCCGGGGGAGGGACTTGATGAGCCGTTTATTTTCCGTACGGGGCGAGCTGTTACCTTTTTTATTCCAGACTCCAGTGTGCCTACTATTCAAGTTACTATGAGTCCAGAGCAAAACCTCTATTTAGTGATGGACATCACGCCTAGTGATACAAGTGGAAACAACTTTGTGTATGTGGTGGGTGATTTAACGCTAGCGAGTGGAGAGATTAATTACTTTAGTAATCCGTTTAAAATTCGTGAAGGAGGACTTATTCGTTTTAACGAAGAGCTAGGCTTTAACCCTTTACTTATTTTTACCGCCGATTTGCGAACCACTAGTAGGGTGCGAGGAGGTCCCACTCACACCATTACGATGGAGTTTGCTAGTCAAGCCTTAGATCGTAGTTTTGATTTTCCCTTCAGTTCGCCCACGCTTAATCAGAATGAAATCATGGTAGAGCTGGGTGCGATAATACGTCCTTCAACGGAAGATTTGGCTGATCAGGAGAACATTGACGCGCTGTTGCCCCAAGAGGATGATCCCAATGCTGCCATTAAAAGCGTGGTTAAACCGATTGGTGATGTGGCTGGGCAATATCTCTCGCGGCAATTGGAACAGATTGTGCGGTTTATCCCATTTATTGACACCATTGAAGTACGGACAAGTGCGGTGAGTAATCTTCTTTTAGATAGATTGGAGTCAGATCCGTTTGCTACCAACACACAGAACACCAGTGCTTGGGACTTACTTGACGGCACCTCTATTAACGCCGGGTTTGCTATAACGCGAAATTTTTTCATCGAGTTCAGTTTTGGGGTGGTATTGGAGCAAGATACGCAACTGAACTGGATGAGTGGGTCGAATGAGCGGCTGGTAACACAGATAGGGTTGTCGCTGCAATTCGACACGCCATGGTTTTTAATCAATTGGGGTTTTTACCCTACCTTCACGCAAGATAGCTGGAATCAACTGCTGGTGCCAGCTGTTTCTTTAAGTTTTACGCGCACGATTAGTTTTGGTTCATGGTCTGATTTGTGGAAGTAGTGTGATTTGACATGAAAATGATTGCGTAAAATCGCTTTTAGCATTAAGATAAAGGATAGACACAAGGAGAGATAGAGTCATGCTAGCAACTGATATTATTGCAAAAAAAAGAGATAAAGAGCAAAATAGTTACGAAGAGCTTGAGTGGTTTATCAATGGGTATGTTAAGGGTGAAGTGGCAGAGTATCAGGTCTCGGCGTGGTTGATGGCCGTGGTTCTCAATGGGATGACGTTTGATGAGACGGCGCACTTAACACAAGTGATGATTGCGAGTGGCTCTCGCTTTGATTTAAGCTCTTTAGCAGGCAAACCGTTGGTTGATAAACATTCCACCGGTGGCGTGGGTGATAAAATAAGTTTGCCGTTAGCTCCGTTAGCTAGTGCCATGGGTTTATTTGTTCCTATGATGAGTGGGCGTGCTTTGGGCATAACTGGGGGAACATTAGATAAATTAGAGTCGATTCCCGGCTACCGGACGGCCTTGAGTGAAAAAGAGTTTGTGCAGTTTATTAGCCTGAATGGCTATGCCATGACAGGGCAAACCAAAGAGATTGTGCCTGCCGACCGCCTGTTGTATGCTCTGCGTGATGTTACCAGTTGTGTGGAGTCTGTGCCTTTAATTACGGCCAGCATATTGAGCAAAAAATTTGCCGAAGGGGCACAGTCGTTTGTTTTTGATGTGAAGTATGGCTCTGGGGCTTTTATGCCCACGCCGAAAGCTGCCCACACGCTAGCCAACAGCTTGGTAAAAACCATGCAGGTGTTGGGGCGTCCTTCGGTGGCCCTTATTACCAATATGGACCAACCCTTGGGTTTAATGATGGGCAATTTTTTAGAAATGGAAGAGAGTTATCTTTGTTTAAAAGGTGAAGGGCCTGCTGACGTAATGGAACTGGTGAAGCGCCAGGCCGCTTATATGGCGTTGGCTGGGGGTGTGGTTAAAACTATGGGCGAGGGCGAAGCCTTGGTGGTGAAAACTTTAGCAAGTGGTGAACCTGTAAAACGATTTTTAGCCAACATCACCCTGCAAGGGGGCGATGTGCAGGCTTTTGAAGCTTCTGTTGGTCAGCGCCGTGCTGCTCATTGGCATGATGTGGTAGCTGATGAAAATGGTTTTATTGGGCGTATTGATGCCGGGATTATTGGGCGCAGTGGCTTGGCCCTGGGCGTAGGCCGCACCAAAACTACCGATAAAGTGGCGGCCCTAGCCGGCATTGAGTTCTTTAAAAAGGCCGGCGACGCCGTACAAAAAGGCGAAAGCTTGTGCCGAGTGTATGCAGAAAGTGAAGCTCAGTTAGCGGCTGCCTTATCTATGATTCCTATAGCTTTCACTGTGCAACCTAAAAAACCTACTAACGTGGTGATGATTCATGAGGAAATATTAGCCCTGTGAGATGGATAAAACCTACTGCTATTGACAAAGAACGTGTGCATGGAGTGATGCAGAATTTTAGCTTAGATGCTCTTAGTGCCACGCTTTTAACCCGACGAGGGTTGGATAAAACCGAGGACTTACTGTATCTGGTGGAGAATAAAGAGGTGCTGTTACATAATCCTTTTTTAATGCCAGACATTGAAACAGCGGTGGAACGAATTAGCAGCGCCATTGAAGAGCAAGAGCTGGTGATGGTGGTAGGCGACCGTGATGCTGATGGTGTAACCAGCACGGCCTTGATGGTGGGCTATTTGCGAAGCAAGGGGCTAGCCCCCAGTATGCGGTTGCCGATGGGGGATGAACCCTTTGGGTTGACGGCAACGGTGGTGCAGGAGGCGATAGAGCAGCAGGTAACACTGATTATTTGTGTGGATAATGGGTCAACCTGCCATCAGGCGATTGCTACGGCTCATGCTAACTACATAGATGTGGTGGTGTTTGATCACCATGAGGTGTCAGCCGAGGAGCTGGGGGCGTATGCTTTTGTGAACCCTAAACGTGATGAGAACTACCCTAACAAGCGGTTGTCGGCTAGCGTGGTGGTGTGGAAGGCTCTTTTTTGCCTAGAGTTTGCTGAGTCTGGACGGCTTGATCGATGTGACTGCTTGGTTCATGTAACCACAAAAGGCGAGCATTTGGCAGTTAATCTCATCCATATGGTGAACTTTAAGGCGACACGTCGGCTGGATTTATTATTTGATGGCAAAGACGATGCGGTTCTAAAGCAAAGGTTTGTGCAGTTTGTGGCTGGGTCACAGCTCTATATGTATCAAGCAGCCGAGCAAATACGTTTGCTGAGTGATTTTTTTGGGGCTGATGTGTACGCTGTTGATTTAGTTGACATGCTAGATGTAGCATACCCTAGCATGAGCCGCCTAAGTTTAGCTGCCGTTTATGAGCGATCGATGATGCTGCGGCTACAGGGTGGGGGCAAGGTGAGCGAGGCCTTGGTGTTGCTGTACAAGGTAACCATTTTGGCTGAGCGAGGCGAGTTTCCTGCCTACAATGCGGGCATGGCCTTGGCGATGGTGGGACTGCTGGCTGATGCCTCCCCTATGCTAGATGAAAACCGAGTGTTAGTGTCTTTGGGTTTAGCCCAGCTTAATGAAGGGGTGGCTCACCCATTACACCGTTTGCTTGGGCGCTTGGGGTTGCTGGGCGAAAGTTTGACCGCACACGACTTGAACTGGCGGTTCATTCCACTTATTAATGCCGCGGGGCGCATGGGGCAACCTGATGTTGCCCTAAAGGCCTTGCTTGAGTATGATGATGAGTTGCAACAAGAGTATGCCGATAAGTTGCAAGAGCTAAACACCCAGCGACGCGCATTGAGCGAACAGTGGTGGGATAACCTGTATGAACAAGCCCAAAGATCAATTAAGATGTATGAAAATAAAATGATTTATTTGTGCATCAAAGATTTGCCACGTGGCTTAACTGGGCTTTTGGCAGGGCGGTTTGCCCGCACGTTCAACGTATTTGTGGTGCTTGTGGCCCCGCAAAGTGTTAGCACCACGGCTAGTGCCAGTTTGCGCAGTGTGGTGAGTGGGCATGTTAGCCCCTTTATTGAGCATTTTAGAGAGCTGTTTATTGATGCGGGGGGGCATGTATGCGCAGGAGGCTTTGCCATTGAGCAAAGTAACATCGCCCAGCTTGAAGCAGGCCTTACGTCTTTTGTGGCTACCCTTAATGTGACCGAAGAGCAGGCTGACAGTTACCACTATGATGCTATGATTCCGTTGTCGCATTTTCATGCAGGCTTGGTAACATTGGTTGAACGCTTTGAACCCTATGGGGAGGGGTTTGCGCCCTTTGTTTTCATGGTGGAAGGGGTGAGGCTTGAGCATTTTAGCTTGATGGGTAAGCAAGAGGAGCACGTACGTTTAACATTTGACAATGGTGGTACGAAGTGGCAGGGTGTTTTTTGGCGAGGAGCGGAAAAGATGAGTCATTTCCCGTTTTTAAGCTTGGTAGATGTGGTCTTTACTTTAAAAAAAGAGCAAGGGCGCTTTGCTGGACCTAAAATGAATCTGGTTGACATAAAAAGACATGGCGAGGCGGATTAAAGGAAAAATAAGTAAAGAGATGAGCTTAAGTTTTGATCTTTTCATTAAATTGAGGGTTGATCTTCGTGAGCGATTAAGGTAATGTTAGAACTGTTAGCCAGACTCTTTATGGAGACCATGCTGAGAGGGATTGTGAAGAAAATATCGTTTTACTTACTAATAATCAGCCTGTTGTTTATGCCATTTTTTGTAGGCGCCCAGGATATCGATGGGCTCATCGGTAAAACCATTGTGGATGTGCAGTTTTCAGGGTTACAGAACCACCGAGCTAGCTCCTTTCAGGGTATTTTTAGCCAATATTTAGGCACGCCTTTTAATATGGAGCTTCTTGACAGTTTGAGTGGGCAACTTTTAGGTACCGGTTTTTTTAACTCTCTTGAACCGTACGCTGATCAAGAGAGTGTGCCTGGGTCGGTTATTTTGGTTTTTCAGGTCGTTGAGGCCCCACTGGTGAGCGAAGTACGATTTGAAGGTGGTCGACGATTTAAAGGCAAACTTAACGATAATGTTGAGGTGAAAACAGGGCAAGTTTTCTCTCCTTCTCGAGTTATTTTGAGCGAGCGACGTTTATTAGCAGCACTGATTGCAGAAGGGTTTACCAATGCCACGGTAACGAGTACCGTACAGCAATCCAGCGAAGATGGCAATTATCGTATCACTTTTGTGATGACTGAAGGTCTGGTGATGATAGTTGAACGCATCGATTTTGTGGGGTTGGATGAGTTTTTTGCAGATAAAAGGAATCCGGGGCGTGAAAAACGGTTACGCAAGGTGCTAACTCAAAAACCTAAGCGCTTTTTAGAGAAAGGTGTTTTTCAGGCTGATAAAGTAGAAAACGATCGGAACATTACCGTAGCGTTTTTACAAACACAGGGCTATTTAGATGCCCGAATGGCAGGATCAACCCAAATAGAAAGTAACCCAGATGAAGCTAATGGCGTGGATAGGTTGATTATCACCCACACCGTGGAGACTGGTGAGATTTGGAACTTTGGTGGTGTAATTATTAATGGTAACACGTTGTTTACTAGGGAGGAGATAGCGGCACTTTTTGTCAATATACCTGTTGGTGAGCCTTTGGATTTCGGTCAGTTTTCACGAGCCTTCCACTTGGGGCTAAAAGATAAATACAGCAGCGATGGCTATATTTTTAACAGTTACCCGGATCCTATTGAACGGCGCGACGAAGAAACTCGCGAGGTGTTTTTTACCATTAACATTATTGAGCGTGATCGAGCTCATATTGAGTCCTTAACAATTTCTGGCAACACCCGCACTAAAGACAATGTTATAATACGAGATATTCCTTTTGATGCTGGCGATGTGTATTCTAGCCTGCGACTAGAACAAGCACTGAGAAATCTGATGGGTACTGGATATTTTGCCAGTGTAACGCCCAATGTGACAACTGGCTCGGCGATGGGCTTGGTGGATGTGAACTTTGACTTTGAAGAGGGTTCTGTTTCTAATATTCAGTTTGGTCTGTCGTTTAGTGCTGTGAGCAGCACTGGTAGCCGTGGCACCCTGCCGATCTCCGGGATGGTGAACTACACCAACAGCAACTGGTTAGGTCGTGGCTATCAGGCTAAAATTAGCCTTTCAGCTAGCACCGACCTCATTTCCACAGATGTTGGATTTTTCAATCCACGTGTGTTGGATTCAAGGTGGGGACTTGGGTTTAATGTGGGCTACAAGTATGCCTTGGGTACCACAACGCAAGGACTAGGAGGTGTTCCGTATCCTCAAACGGGTAACTATGTCTTTTTACAAACCACCACATATAATGGACAAACTTATAGTCGAGGTGATTACTTTCCTGGAACTCCTACGGATGATGAAATCAGGGATCTTGTTTTGGTTAGAGACTATCAACTTACTTCTAGTCAAATTGGTCTTATGGACTATCGCCAGCATGATATTACGATGGGTGTGTCTACAGGATACACGTTACCAGTTCCCATCGGGGTGGTTCGTTTTACCGGTGGTGTGGATGTGGGTTGGTCTTATATTACCTACAATCAAGATTTCATTCCAGCGGATTTGGATGTGTTAAATGGCTATCGTAACTGGGTGTTTAACAATGGTATCTGGTTTAGAGCTTTGTGGGAAAATAGAAATAACCCTGGAACTCCTACCGCAGGCTTTGTTGCCTCACAATATTTTTATGTGGCTGGTGGAGTTTTAGGAGGAAACAGAACGTATATTCAAAGTAAAACGCGTTTTGATTATTATTTACCGCTTCCTGAGGTTAGGTTTTCTAAAAAACCAGATGGCTGGGCTATGAAGTGGAACATAAGATTTCATACGGCTTTCTCTTGGACGGCAGCACAGGGGCGTTGGGGACTGGTTGATACTCGTGATGCGATGTACACTTTAGATGGTATGTTGATGGGGCGTGGCTGGGGCGATACTCGCCCGACGGGTAGACTTTTTTGGGATAACTCGATAGAATTTAGACTTCCGCTGGTGGGTAGCATTTTGTGGTGGGACACGTTTGCTGATTTTATCATGCTGTGGCCTGATGAATCCAGTGCAGCTAACTTTTCGCAGTGGCATAATCATTTTTATGGAGCGATTGGTACTGGCTTTAGGGTGGCTATACCAAGCTTTCCTTTGGGGATTTATTTAATTAAACGGTACACCTTTACTGAATCAGGAGTGAACTGGAATCCGGGCACAGCTCCCACCTTTAAGAGTGCTGGGTTAGATATAGCGATTACGTTCTCTATAGATCTCTATTCTTAGTTAATGTCATTTCTTGGGATTAAAGAGTAATGATGATTTGATTTGCATAATAAAGAGGGCATATATATGAAAGCAATAGGAATAATTTTGAGCTTTTTTTTAGTAACAGCAATGTCATTCGCCCAGGCTGACTTGGTAACTAAAATAGCGGTGGTTGACATTCAAACAGTCTATCGTGCCATCAGTCAGTCTGATCCGAGCGTGAAACGGCTTGAAGAGATGCGATTAACCTACAATAGCGAGGTGCGCAAACGTGAAGAGGTGATTGAAGGACTGCAGAGCCAGAGAATCGAAGCCGTGGCTAATGGGGCAACAGACTCTTCTTTGAGAGATTTGGATAGACGAATTACTCAAAGAGAAAATGAATTACGGACGTTTAAATCAACCAATGAACCACGTATTGCTGCGGCAGCTCGTGAATTACAACCTGATCCTGAACTCACCCGCCGTATTTTGGCTGCTATTGAGGCCGTGGCTAACCAGAAAGGGTACGCAATGGTGTTCTCATCCGCTAACTCGGGTCTAGCATATTGGAATAACAAGATTGATATCACCCGTGATGTCATAGCCTATCTTGTGGCACGGCAATAAAATCAACCCAAGATGGTGAATTACTGATGGATACTCCATCCCTTACCCCTTTAATGCGTCAATACTGGAGCATTAAAGGGGAGAATTCAGATGCTTTGCTTTTTTTTAGATTGGGCGATTTTTATGAACTTTTTGATGAGGATGCACGGTATGTGAGTCGTGTTTTAGGCATAACTCTCACCCAACGTCAAGGGGTGGCGATGTGTGGCGTTCCGCATCATGCTAGCGAGACCTATTTAAACAAACTGGTTGAGCTTGGTTGTAAAATAGCGATTTGTGATCAAATAAGTTTACCCATAGATGGTAAAGGATTGGCTGTGCGTGCGGTGGTCGAAGTGATAACACCTGGAACAAGCATGAGCAGTGTGGTGTTGCAAAAAACCGAAGCTAATTACTTGTTGGCGTTGGGGCAAAGTCAGGCTGGCCACAGTTTTGCTTGTTTGGAACTATCGACTGGCGATTTCAAGGTGTTAGACACGGGAACAACATGGTCTGAGTGGCTGGTAAATGAGTTAGGTAAATGGCCTTCACGTGAGCTTTTGCTCCAAGACGTGTTGTGTGATAATGATGAGATGAAACAGTTAATCGAAAGCTTTTCGATTATTATAACACGTTATGACGATTGGTTTTTTGATTCGGCGAAGGCGCAGCGAGCCGTGGCGCAAACATTGGGTACGGAGCAGTTGAGTGCTTTTGGTTTTGGTGAAAATGGCTCAGGGCTTGAGTCTGCAGGGGCTTTACTTGAATATATTAGCCAAACCACGCGCCACGCAGGCGTGCATATCAATAGACTGGAGCGGCTAACGCTCAACGCTGGGATGGATGTGGATGATGCCTCGCGTCGTAATTTAGAAATTTTTATTAATAGCCAAGATGGCTCTCGTCGGGCCACATTATTTTCGCTATTGAATCAAACCAAAACAGCCATGGGAGCAAGGCTCTTGTACACCTACATGTGCCATCCGCTGTCTGATCGGGTTGCTATTGAGACTCGGCTCAATGCGGTAGAGCAGCTGGTTGCTTTACCTGAAAGTGTGAAGGAGTTGCGGCATGAGCTAGGAAAGTGCTTTGATATAGAACGCTTAACCAGTCGCCTTGCCATGGATAAAGCCCATGCGAAAGATTTAGTGGCGCTTAGGCAGTCGCTTGAACAGGCGATTGTGTGTTTGGATCGATCAGATCAGCCCTATCCAATGGATGAGGGGCAACGAGTAGAGGTTCAGCAAATTGTCGCGCTTTTGACTTATGCACTGGATGCAGAGCCACAAATTGCCTTAAGTGAGGGAGGTGTTATTGCAGGAGGCTATAATGCAGAGCTTGATCGGTTACGTGACCTCGCAGACAACGGCATGGGTAGTCTATCGCAGTATACTTTGGATGAGCGTGAACGCACAGGGGTTAATTTACGTTTAAAAGAAAATCGTGTGATTGGTTGGTTTTTTGAGGTGAATAAGCAACAGTCTATTCGTTTACCTGAGCGGTTTTTACAACGTCAAGCCACCACCAATGCCGACCGATTTGTAACTACCGAACTGCAGCAGTTGGCCAATGAAATGGCAGGTGCCACGGTTGCGGTTCTTGAGTTAGAAAGTCTGTTATTTAATGCCCTTCGTGAACAACTTAAAGAGCATATTACCGTGTTTCAAGTGGTGGCTAGGCAATGTGCTCAGCTTGATGTGATGACGAATTTTGCGCATTTAGCTGTTGTCAATAACTACTGTCGCCCTGAACTTAGGGAGGCTGGCTCAGGCTATCACATTAATGAGGGGCGCCATCCGGTGGTTGAGAGTGTTTTTAAAAAGCAAAACTTTGTGCCCAATGATCTTATTTTTGAACAGGGCGTTAAACTATTACTCATCACAGGGCCAAATATGGCAGGTAAATCCACCTATTTGCGAATGAATGCATTGATTGTGTTTATGGCACATGTGGGGTGTTATGTGCCAGCCCGCAGGGCGCAAGTGGCGCTCACTGATCGGCTGTTTTGTCGGGTGGGGTCTGGCGATAATTTGGCTAAAGGCCAATCCACTTTTTTGCTAGAGATGACAGAAACAGCTCGTATTTTACACCATGCGACTCAGGCTAGTTTGGTGATTATGGATGAGGTTGGGCGTGGTACGGGCAGCGATGACGGCTTAGCGATAGCTCATGCGGTGATGGAAGAGTTGGCGTGTCATGTGGGGGCACACACACTATTTGCCACTCACTATCATGAGCTCACACGAGTTATTCACCCAACTATTAGTAATAAATCGCTAAAAGTAGTGGAGAGTGATGGGAAAATTTATTTTCTTAATCAAATTGTTAATGAAGCTGCCAAAGGCAGCTATGGTATTCATGTTGCAGCACTGGCTGGCGTGCCTAAGAATGTGGTACAGCGTGCTCGGAGGCATTTTAATGGCTTGGCAGTAGTCAAAAATAAACCCAGTGATGTAACAGCTAGAATGGGTGAACAGGAAGAACTTTTTAGTGATTATGAACTGCTTAAAGCCCAACTTTTGGGTGTTGATATTGGGCAGATGACCCCCTTGCAATCTTTGCTTTTTTTAGCTAAAGTACAAGAGGGATTGAGGTAAGTTAAGTGACTACAAACGATCAAAAGGATACTATTCGCATGGATTCGCTCATTGCCAAAGCTGGCTTGTGTGCTAGGCGAAAGGTGGAAGATTTTTTACAGACACACACAGTTCTTGTTAATGAGCATCTCGCCACCTCTAGCGGACAGAGGGTAACACTGCCAGCCCAAATCATTGTGGATGGTCAACGGATTGTCTCCCCAAAATTTAGGTACATTGCACTGAATAAACCACCTGGTTACTTGTGCAGTGCCAGCGATCCCGAAGGGCGTGATTTAGCTTCGGATTTGCTTCCTTTTGAGGTGGGGCTTCGTTTGTATAATGTGGGTCGACTTGATTGCTGGTCGGAAGGCTTGTTGCTTTTTACCAATGATGGGGAGTTTGCAGCCAAAGTGATGCACCCTAGTAGTGCCATTGAAAAGGAGTATTGGGTACGTACTCGCCAATACATTGACGACGAAATGATGATCGCCTTTAAAAAAGGAGTCATGGTTGAAGGTGTTTTTTATCAAGCCCAGGATATTCATTTTTTTTCTGATAATGAGGTGAGTATCACCCTTATTGAAGGGAAAAACCGTGAGATTCGACGGGTGTTTGTCCACTTTGGGCTAGATATTTTAGAGCTGTGCCGTGTGCGTATTGGTGGTGTGCGGTTGGGAGACTTGATTCTAGGTCGGTGGCGACCGCTGACGGAGCAAGAGTACTTAAGTCTATCTTGAGTTTTCAAAAAGGGAGTATTTGATGAATAAAGAGAGGCTCATTTTATTAACTGATGAGCAGTTGCTTATGCTAGCTGAAGAACATGGCATCCTGAGTGTGGAAGCTTTTAACCGTGCGGTGTTGGTGGAAGAGTTGTGCGATGAGCTGGGCCTGACTGAGGATGCCAGCCTGCCTACTAAGTTGGTTATGCAGCGTTATGCCTTTTTAGAGTCGCGCCGCTTATACAAATCGGCACCGCTTGATTTTGTTTTTATGGAGAGCTATCACGAATCGCATTTATATATGGCGATACACAGCCCGAATTGGGCCTTTGTGGACTGGGAAATTGTGCCAACCATGCGCGATGGCGACTGGTCTCATCAACCCCACAAGGGGTTGTACTTGCGTATTTTTGTGCTTAAGCACAGCGCACTAGGGTATGAACTGATGGAAAGTTTTGATATTGAATTGTCAGAATTTAAAGGAAAGCAATATATACAGTTGCCACATAATGGAGCACATTATAAAGCACGTCTTTTGATTGATTTTGGAAATAGAGAAAAGATTTTACGTGAAACGGGTATTAGTTTCTCGGTTAAATCAGGCATGGGGCCTTTTTTAAATCCCCAATCACAAGAGCTTTGCCTTGAGGCTGACACCTTAGGGGATTATTCACAGGTAAAGGAATAAAAGATAGAATGGGTATACACCTCACTAATAAAAAAGGTCTTTTAACAATTTGCTTAAATGCGCATTTACCTTTCACGCGTTTTACCAGTTCAAATGAGTTGTTTCAAGAAAGATGGTTATTTGAGACCATACTTGAAAGTTACTTACCCATGATGGCGGCTTTTTATCGATTAGTATCTGATAGGATTTCCTTTAAGGTGCTTTTGAGTGTATCACCTATGCTTCTCACTATGTTGCAAGATGAGGTTATTCAAACGAAATTTGTGTTTTATGTGCGTCATCGATTAGAAAGAGCCGAACAAGAGGTGGAGCGAACGAAAGGCACGCTTTACGAAGCTATGGCAAAGCATTACCTTTCCCTCCTTGAACAATATGAGGCACTTTACCGAATGATGGGTGGTGATTTTGTGGGATGCTTGGCAAAGGCTGAAGAACAGGGCTGGGTTGAGCTAATCACTACTGGGGCCACCAGCATGTTTTTACCCATTTATGCACAGTTTCCACAGGCGATTAACGCCCAAATAAGCACATCAGTGTCCTATTACAAGCAGCAGTTTCATGGTCAAGTGAGGGGTTTTTTTATTCCTTACTGTGCGTACTATCCTGGGCTAGATGTGATTTTAAAACAGCATGAGCTAAGTTACTTTATCACCTCAGGTCATAGTGTTTTACAGGGTAACCCGGCTCCATTGAATGCTATTTATGCCCCAGTTGAAACTGCTTCGGGGGTGGTGGCTTTTCCGCGTAACCGTGCGGTTTCGGATGCTCTTTGGCGGGCAGAAGAGGGGTACGCTTCGCACCCTGTGTATCGTGATTTTTATCGGTATGATGCCGCTACGCCACAGGATGCGATAAGCATCAACACTTACAATAGCCTTCTGCTACAGCAGGATGGATCGCATTCGGAAGGTTTTAAATATTTAGCCATGGACACGGATACGGAGGGTAATCCTAAAGTTTATGATTTTGATCAAGCGATGACACAGATTGGGGTTCATGCGAGTGCATTTATACAGGATAGATTGGGTGAATTTGAAGTGGCTAGCCGAGCCATGGATAAGGTGCCGCATGTGTTGGGCGTGATCGATTTAGAGTTGCTAGGGCATCGATGGTTTGAGGGTCCATGGTTTATAGAGGAGCTGTTCAGGCAGATGAACACTCAAGAGGCGATTGAGATGATTCATCCCAGTGAGTATATGCAACACTTTTTAAATTTACAAGTGGTAGAGCCTGCCTTTTCCAGCTGGGGCTTAGAGGGGTATTCACAAATTTGGCTAGATGATTCAACGGATTGGCTGGTTCGGCATCTGTTTAAGGCGGTGGAGAGAATGATTGAACTCGCGACCCGCTTTCCCCATGCAACAGGCCTTAAAAAACGGGTGCTTAATCAAGCTGCTCGTGAGGTGATGCTGGCAACAGCTGGTGATTGGCCTTTATTAATTTGGCATAAAACCAACAAAGAATTAGCGGTGGATCAGGTACGCTTACACTTAGCAAATTTTTATCAAATTTATGAGGCTATGGGCCGTAATACGGTAAGAACCGACTGGCTGACCATTATGGAGCGACAAAACCCTTTGTTTCAGCATCGTTCGTTTAGTTACGAGTTGTTTATTTTGCCAGAGCTTTCCTAAGGGAGAGCTCTGCTTTACTCATTACAGTTTTTTAATCATGATGAGCATGGGAATATCAAGAGAAATGATGGGGAGATTTTCTGTTTCAATAACGGTGAAGTTTTGGCTTTTAAAAAAGGCTTCAGTGGGCAAAGGTGTTTGAATGGTTATTTGTTGCAAATCCAATTTTTTCACGTAGGTTTCCATAGCTGATAACAGTGCCTGAACTATCGGGGCATATTCATCATGGGGCATGACACAGAGACGTTGGATGTGTCCCTGTTCGGGGTAGAGGCTGGCAAAGCCCACGGGTTCTCCCATAACTTCGGCTACCAAAGTGTGGTTATGGGTAAAGCTACTATTTTGACGCACAGCGTCGCTTTCATCGTAGGCGATCCAAGTGTCGATCTGCTCTTGAGAGTAGACCCCCCCGAGGAGACTTTGAACACTGGCATGTATGACCTTGAACAGTTTTTCAAGATCGTCTTTTTCGTAGCTGCGTATTAAAAACATTTGTTTCATTATACCCAATCTTTACAAAAAACGCAATAAATACGCAAGATTACTTGTGTGAAAATTGCATTATGTGTAGGATGAGAAAAGATATTTTCCGAATACATTTAAGGGGACAAGAGGATTTATGGCTGAAAAAATAACATCACGGCAAGACAACTATTCACAATGGTATTTAGATATCATCCTTGAAGCGAAACTCGCAGATTATTCTAGTGTTAAAGGTTGTATGGTTATTCGCCCTAATGGCTATGCGATATGGGAACGAATCCAAGAACATTTGAACCAACGCTTTAAGCAAGAAGGCGTGCAAAATGCTTATTTTCCAATGCTGATTCCCCTGAGTTTTTTACAAAAAGAGGCTGAGCATGTGGAAGGGTTTAGCCCTGAGCTGTTGGTGGCGACCCATGCTGGTGGCAAAGAGCTAGAAGAACCGCTCGTTTTGCGTCCTACGAGTGAAACAGTTATTTGGAGCATGTATAAAAAGTGGATACACAGCTGGCGAGACTTGCCGCTTTTACTCAATCAATGGGCTAATGTTATTAGGTGGGAAAAACACACACGTCTTTTTTTGCGCAGCTCTGAGTTTTTATGGCAAGAAGGGCACACCGCACACGCCACTGCTGAAGAGGCAAATCTATTTGCCCAACGCATGATTGGTGTGTATAAGGAGTTTATTGAGGGGTGCATGGCGATACCCGTTATTACTGGTGTTAAAAGTGAGAGCGAAAAATTTCCCGGAGCTGTGCATACATACAGCATTGAAGCCTTAATGCAGGATAATAAAGCCTTACAGGCAGGAACCAGTCATGATTTGGGGCAAAATTTTGGGAAGGCCTTTGATGTGCAGTTTCAAGACAAAGAAGGGCAGTTACAAGATGTGTACGCCAGTAGCTGGGGGGTGTCAACACGGCTTATTGGGGCACTCATCATGACTCATTCGGATGATAAAGGTCTTGTGTTGCCACCTAAAATGGCCGCTACACAAGTGGTACTTATTCCCATTTTTAAGGCCATAAACAAGGATGTTATTTTGGATAAAACCTATGGTTTAGCCAAAGAGTTGCAGGCTAGTGGTGTGAGTTGTTTGGTGGATGCCTCTGATGCTAACAGCCCCGGCTGGAAGTTTGCGGAGTGGGAGATGGTGGGTATTCCTGTGCGCTTGGAGCTAGGGGCTAAAGATTTGGCCGCAGAACAAGTGGTTTTGGTGCGCCGAGACTCAGGCGTGAAAAGCGCAGTTCTCTGGAGCAATCTCTGTTCTACTACGCTAACGCTGCTTGATGACATTCAAAAAGATATGCTGAGTGCAGCACTGATTCGGCAAAACGCTAACACTAAAGAGATAACAACTTATGCTGCGATGACCACACACTTTACCGAGGAGCAAGGTGGCTATGCGGTGAGTGACTGGTGTGGCGAGCTAACCTGTGAGAAAAAAATGAAAGAAGAGTTTAAAGCAACCATTCGGAACATTCCGTTTCATCTAAATGGGTCTGATATTGACTACCAAAACTGTGCGGTTTGTGGACAAAAAGCACAACATCGGGTTATTTGGGCAAGAAATTATTAAAAAGTGCATTATGAAGTGGTAAAATAGTGTATCATTCATAGGTAAGGAGTGTGATAAAAATGATAGAGATAGATAAATTTGACATAAAGGATGCCCTAGGGGCATCCGCTGATTTAGCCCAGTTTAACGGGAAAACTCTACTAGTGGTCAACACTGCTAGCGGTTGTGGGCTTACCCCCCAATTTAAGGGGTTGGAAGAGCTTTATCAGCAGTTTAAAGACCAAGGATTGGTGATTTTGGGCTTTCCCTGCAATCAATTTAAAGAACAAGAACCCGGTACGGCTGTAGAGGCGATGACATTTTGCCAAACGAAATACAATGTTAGCTTTCCTATGATGGAGAAAATTGAGGTGAATGGAGAGGGTGCCCATGCACTTTACAAGGCTTTAAAGCAGGAAGCACCGTTTACTGGTTTTAATTTAGAGACGCCATTTGGGCAAAAGTTACATGGTATGCTGAGTGCAATTGCACCAAAATATTTTGAAAGTAATGAGATTAAGTGGAACTTTACCAAGTTTCTCATAGACAAAACGGGTAAGGTGAAACGCTTTGAACCCCCAGTGGATCCACATCATTTAGTTAAAGCTATTCAAGAGGTTATTTAAAGGAACAAAGCACAGAGTCTTACAAACACTCTGTGCTTTGTTTTTAGGGGGTTTTATATCGATCAAGGATACCTTGCGGATAGTAATGCGTAAGAATATCTTTCCATTTAAAGCCATCGGCAGCCATACCTGCAGCACCTGATTGATCCATCCCCACGCCATGCCCCCAACCGGCACTGTGCATGATAAAGTACTCAGGTAAGCCGTCGGATCCCACAATATATTCGGTAGTAAAAAGGTTGGTGCGTAACCCACCTGCTTGTGCTCTAATAAAATCACCTTTAATGTTAGTGGTGGCGATGGTGCCAACCACTGATGCATTGACAACTCGCCCTGAGATACCCCTCTGGCGGCTAATAAGAGCTTTTACCGATCCTACTTGAGTTGCCCGTGCCACCCGTGCCTCTAGGTCGGCGTTGTCAATCCACACCACACTGCGAAATGAGGTGCCTGAATGATATTTGGGCCAACTGCTGTGGGTTTTTGGGCGTTGACGCAACCATAAGGCTAACTCGTGGAGGGGAAGGTAGTTTTTTCGTTGGGTTTCATGCACATCAGGCACAGCTTGGTGATGAAACCCCCGTTCGCCCAGCCACACCATAGTGCCTTCTTCAGAGTATCCACCATGATTGGCACTGTAATAGGTGATGAGCAACTCTTTTTTTTTGGTGTACAACACTTGATGGGCGGTGGCATCCACAGCTGCCGTGGTAGCGGCATGTTCACCCCCCAGCCCGATGTAGGCTTGGCTTGAGATAGAACCTTTCACATCAAAGCCGAGGCTAGCAAATCTTCTCATTTCCATATTGGCTACAGCATAGGTGCGAGCCGCCACCGCTTGTGCTTTTAAGGCCTCAGCTGGCCAGCTGGCCGGCATTTCTGCCGGTACCACACTGTAGAGATATTCTTCTAAGCTTAGCTCGTTGATAACGGTGATGCCTGTGCCATTGTTAAGTGGGCGAATCAACTCAATCACCCCTCGATAGGATCGTGTAACCGTGCTTGCAAAAAAGTATCCAGCCGCATTCATGATGTCAAAAATAGCCGTGGCTGCACTCGGATCTGTGTAGGAAAGAGTTATTTTGGTATTATCGCTGATCAATACTCTGTTGTTCACATCAAGGATGCGAATGGTGTTACCCTGCCGGTCAGCGGTGATAAGGGCGTTTTTAAGACCATTCACCATTTGCCCAGTTGAGTTAGTGAGGGTGAAGTCGCTGCCAGCTTTCATGGCTACAGAACGCACATTTTCTACCAATCCCACGCGAATAAGAGTGGGATTTTTCGGCGTGGCAGGTGAAAAAGTGGTTGCCTTGGGTACCACCACGTTGGTACGTTGAGTAACTTTATCAGGCACTGGTTGGCTTTTGATAAGAGTCGCATGCGTTTTTTCCATTTGGGCTATTTTGTTGGTGATGCGGGTGGATCGGGGCAGGTTATTACGAGCCTTGTAGAGAGTATTAAGTGATAACACATATTGCTTGTTACTTTCATAGGAGAGAGCAAGGGGATAAAGCGCTGCAATAAAATTAGGTTCTTTTTGCAGTAGAATGTTGAACTCTTTAATGGCTACCGAGTGTTGCCCCTGTTTCTGTAACGCTAAGGCCTTAAAGTAGAGTGCTCCAAATAGCCAGCTGTCGCTGGTGAGGGCGAGATCAAAACACACAATGGCAGCCTCAAAATCTTCTTCAATAAAGGCTAATAGTCCTTTATAGAGTGTAACCTCCGCTGTAGAGGCGGTGAGGGTGTTTTGGAGTTCTTTAGCTGTGGTAAGAGAGCGGTTTTGCACCGCCGTAATAAAGTAAAGATGAAGATAGTCGCTATTTGAGGGGGCTTGCTTGTGGAGAGCTTTGGCTACCTGAAATGCCACATCCATTTTGCCAAATTCTTTGTTTATCGCGATAAGCTCAAGATAGCTGGGGTGAAAGGCTGGGTGCATGGCAACAATATTTTCATGCACCACCATAGCCTCCTCTCCCTTTCCTTCATAGTAAAGTTTCGTGGCCTGCTCAAAAAGACGCTGGCTATTGGCTACAGAGGGTACCTTTGTTTTAGGCTTGGCGGTTACAGGCGACATGACATTTAACAAAAACAAGGGGAGGGCAATTAAAATAAATTTAGAAAACAAGGGGTATTACTCGCTTTTTAGGAGGGATTAGGTTGCCCAAACAGCAACTCATCAAACATGTCTTGTGGCACATAATTGCCCTGGTTAGTCAGAACACCATTTCTATAATACAAAATAAAGGGAACTTCATGATTGTTAAAGGTGTCTTCTTTAAACTTCATAAAGTCGTTGAAAAATGGTGAACGATCATAGGTGTATTGATAAACATCGGCATAGCGCTCATCGTTTAAAAAGGTTAACATTTGTCGCCACTGGCTGCACCAACCTTGGGTTAAAATAACTGCTACTTCCTGTGCACTTGATGTAATTTCGGTAGAAAATAAGCCAGTTTTCATCATGTTTTGTGCTTGTTCATCGGTGATAATATTCATTAGTTATTACTCCTCATCCTCATTATAGCACAAAAGGAGGATGAGGAGTAATAGCAAGGTTACTTTTCCTATACAGGTTGAAAATGATTAACCTCGGTTACCCTGCCCACCACTGTTTCCACGGTTTTGATTATTTTGTCGGTTCCCATTGTTCCCATTGTTCTGGTTACGTTCTCGCTCCAGTCTTTCCCGCTCTAAGCGTTCTTTTTCCAAACGCTCCTTTTCAGCCTTTTCTCGTGCCAGGCGCTCCTTCTCTAACCGTTCCTTCTCAGCTCTATTGTTGGCGGAGTTGCTGTTATTGCCACTGTTTCCACGATTTTGGTTATTATTAGAGTTGTTACCACTGTTTCCGTTATTACCACTTGAGTTGTTATTTTGATTATTACGTTCTCGCTCCAATCTTTCACGCTCTAAGCGTTCTTTTTCAGCCTTTTCTCGTGCTAGGCGCTCCTTCTCTAACCGTTCCCTTTCCAGTCTATCTCGTTCAGATTGGTTGCTGTTGCTACCGGAATTGTTGGTGTTGTTATTACCCGATGATGGTGGATGACTTCCGCTGTTGTGACCACCTGATGAGTCCGACCCATAAAATGGCTCGCTCATAAAAAAGCTGGCACATCCGGACATCATACCCATTAATACTAATAATAAAATTTTTTTCATATCTTATAGTTCCTTTTTATTCAAGATGTTATCAGTCGGTGGCATCTTTAGTTTTTAACACCGCTAAGAAGGCGCTCTGTGGCAACTCCACATTGCCTACCATCTTCATGCGCTTTTTACCCTCTTTCTGCCGTTCCAGCAACTTCTTTTTACGGGTAATATCGCCACCATAACACTTGGCGGTAACATCTTTACGCAACGCACTAATCGTCTCACGTGCCACCACAGTGCCTCCAATTGCTGCCTGAATGGCAATCTTAAACTGGTGCTTGGGGATTTCATCTTTAAGGCGTTCACAAATCTGCAAACCACGCTCACGGGCTGTGCCTTTAAACACCAGCTGGCTCAACGCATCCACGCTTTCCCCGTTAATAAGAATATCCAGCTTCACAATATTAGTTACTGAAAAACCACTTTCTTCGTAGTCAAAGCTGGCATAACCGCGCGAAATGCTCTTAAGGCTGTCGTAAAAGTCAAACAGCACCTCAGCAAGAGGCATAGAGAAACACATCTCCACCCGCTTGGTGTCCAGATAGGTCATTTTTTCTTGCACGCCGCGCTTGTTCATGCACAGGGTCATAATCGACCCCACATACTCCGTCGGCGTGATGATGGTCGCAATAATCATGGGCTCTTCGGTCAGCTCTAACTGCATAGGGTCAGGGAACTTAGCTGGGTTATCCAACATAAACACCACACCCTTGCGGTCGGTAAGACGGTAACGCACCGAGGGGCTGGTCAACACCACATTCAGCCCAAATTCTCGCTCAATGCGCTCTTGTGCCACCTCTAAGTGCAGCAACCCCAAAAACCCACACCTAAAACCAATGCCCAAAGCAGCCGATGAATCTTTTTCGTACACTAATGAGGCATCGTTCAGCTTAAGCTTTTCCATCGCTTCGGTCAAATCTTCGTATTGATCGGCAGAGATAGGGTAGATGGACGAAAACACCACCGGTTTAACCAGCTTAAAGCCCGATAACGGCTGTGCACACGGGGCGTTCGCATCGGTAATCGTGTCGCCTACACGCACATCGCTAATGCTTTTAACACCTGCTAAGATATAGCCAACCTCGCCGGCCTCAAGCCCGTCAGGTTTTTCCTCCAGCTTAATGCGGAAAATACCCACTGCTTCCACCTTATACTGGGCCTTGGTGTGCATAAACTGCACGGTTTGCCCGGCTTTTATGCGGCCCTGAAACACCCGAATGTGAATAATAACGCCCTTGTAAGGGTCGTAGTGGCTGTCAAATATGTTTGCCTGTAAAGGCTCATCGCTTAAGGCTTTAGGTGGCGGAATATGCGCCACGATCGACTCAAGCAGCTCTTCGATACCAATGCCGTTTTTTGCCGAGATAGGCACAGCAAGGTCTGAATCTAACCCCAAATCGTTCTCAATCTCTAGGCGCGTGCGTGGCACATCGGCGGCTTGCAGGTCAATCTTGTTCATCACCGGAATGATGGTTAGATCGTTCTCCATAGCTAGGTAAAGATTGCTAAGTGTTTGCGCCTCCACACCTTGGCTAGCATCCACAATTAATAACGCCCCTTCACAGCTTTGAATGGCGCGTGATACTTCGTAGGTGAAATCGACATGGCCGGGGGTGTCCACTAGGTTGAGCGTGTAGGTGTAGCCGTCTTTGGCGGTGTATTGCATGGCAACGGCTTGGCTTTTAATGGTGATGCCCCGTTCACGTTCAATGTCCATGCTGTCAAGAATTTGCTTACCACCAGCGGCACTAAAATCACGTTCGCTAACCACGCCGGTTTTTTGAATAAAACGGTCGGCTAGGGTGCTTTTACCATGGTCAATATGGGCGATGATACAAAAATTGCGGATAAGATCCTGTTTAGTTTTCATGTTATTACCCACTATGCTACACCATTTTTTAAAAAAAGTAAAAGGGGGCAACCCCTAAAAACGGCAAAATTGGTTACTTCTTGTCTTCATCGCGGCGGCGTTCGGCTTCATTATAAAGGGAAGCTCCTAAATTAATCGCTCCCATCGACTCTTTCATGGCTTTTAACATCATGCTTTGGGTTTCGTGAGCCTGCATGATGAGCATTTTAGAGGTTACAGCATTCAGTAATAAAAAGGTTGACTGTTTTTCTAAATCCGCAATGCTTTCGTCTACTTCGTACGACGCATCCACTAATGTTTCTTTTTTGCCTTCGTGTTCCATGGCTACGGTTAAGGTTATTTTCATTTTTCATCTCCGCTAGGGTTATTCGTTAGCTTATATTGTGAGTATAGGCGAATTAAATGCAGTGGAGAGAGAATTTAGATCTGTGGACATGGGGTTTAATTCGGACACTAATAAAAAAACGAACAAAATAATAAAGTTCAAAGAATACAGTCGCTTATTCATAGTCTCACCTCCTGTCATGCTTAACCTCTCCACTACATACAATTCCACCATACAAATGTATGCAATTTTATAATGAACTTCTTAAGGTAGTCGAACAATCTGTTGTTGATTACGCCCATTATTGTTTTCATATTTAATAATACCATCTTTACAATATGCTGTAAAGGAAATTAATTGTTTTCTGTAAAGTATACCACCCTTCTTTAAAAAGAAGATAAGGGGTTAAAAAATTATCCCTTATCTCTAAAAGTTCACCTCCGATCAGTATTGCTCCTAAAATACAATTTTACTCACTATGCAACATGTTTATAGATTTTACAATAAGAATAAAATGATTAAGACTATTGTTTTTTGAAATCATATAAGCTATGATGTTTGTATGGTTAATAAATCCAATGATTTTTGGGAGAAAATTTATGCAGAAAAAAAATGTACCGATCGGAAGTGATGTGTCGTCTGGAACATACGAATGTGCTAATTGTAAAGACAATACGTACTCAGCACAATCTAATACGTCTATGCCCCCTTGTGGAGTGTGTAAGGGGAATGGAGATAATAATGCAGATCCTTTTCGCCGAGGGTGGAACATACTAAGTGGAAGAGGGGATGCCAAGGATGATCCATATCCGGGCAAAAAATAACTAGAAAAAATCAAGGGTTATGGCAAGTGGGGTATATCTCACTTGTCATAACCCCCCCTCTTCACACCAGATAAACCCAAACAAACTCGCACAGGCTAAATGTTAAAAGCAAGTCGAACAAAATCGAACAAAGTACAACATTTCATAACCCCCCATGCCCAAGCAGATTCCTCATTTTTTTATCTTTTTAGTTACATTCCGCAACCAAAACAAAATACTAGTACCTGTTGCTTTTTGCCATAGCCTAAGCTATTATGTGGGTGTATTGAAAAATCTAGTAATCTTTTGGAGAAAATGATGGCGAACACAAATATACCGATTGGCAGTGAAGTGTCTGCTGGAACGTACGAATGTGCGAACTGTAAAAATAAATACTCAGCACAATCTAAAATAGATTTACCCTCTTGTGTGGTGTGTAAAGACAATGGGAGTGGTAACCCAAATCCTTTTCTCCGTGGCTGGAATATGCTGACTTAAAAAGGGGATGCCTGAGGCTGATCCTATCCTGATCATACATAATAAGATGTCCCCTTCCCCCGCTCTTGAAAAAACCCCCACAGTTCACTATAATAAGGCAAACTGTCATTAAAACAAGGTGAATGAAATAGATATGTACAAGCCCGTAGACCCTAAAGTAAGTTTTCCTGCCCTAGAAGAAGCCGTGCTTGCCTTTTGGCAAGAAAAAGAGACCTTTGCGCAGTCATTAAAAAACCGCCAAGGGGCTAAGGCGTTCATTCAATACGACGGGCCGCCCTTTGCCACGGGGTTGCCGCACTACGGGCATCTTATTCAAAGCGCCCTCAAAGACAGCTTTCCGCGCTACAAAACCATGCAAGGCTTTTATGTGGAGCGTCGCTTTGGTTGGGACTGCCACGGACTGCCCGTGGAGTATGAAGTAGAAAAAGAGCTAGGCGTGGCCGGCAAAATGGGCATTGAGGCCTACGGCGTGCCAAAATTTAACGAAGCCTGCCGCAGCATTGTGTTGCGCTACGCCGACGAATGGCAGCACACCATCAACCGCATGGGCCGCTGGGTAGATTTTAAAAACGACTACAAAACCATGAACCCAAATTATATGGAGAGTATCTGGTGGGTGTTTAAGCAGCTGTGGGATAAAGACTTAATTGAAGAAGGGGCCTATATTTTGCCCTATTGCCCACGGTGCAGCACGCCGTTAAGCAATCACGAGCTAACCATGGGTGGCTACAAAGAGGTTACCGACCAAACCGGCACGGTGCGTTTTGCGCTGCTAGAGCGCCCAAACACCTACTTTATGGCGTGGACCACCACCCCGTGGACCTTGCCCAGCAACGTGGGGCTAGCCGTGGGTCCTGAAATCGACTATGTGGAGCTGCACGAGCTAGCCTCCGGCGACCGGTACATTTTGGCAGCCAATCGGGTAAGCGCCTACTTTGCCGATGAAACATTGTATAAAGTGGAAGCCCAGTATAAAGGCGCGCAGCTGGCTGGGCTGCGTTATGAACCGCTGATGCCGTACTTTGCCCACTTGGCGAGTGAGGGGGCGTTTGCTGTGCATTGTGCCGAGTATGTGGGGGCGGACGACGGCACGGGCATGGTGCATTTAGCCAATGGCTTTGGTGAGGACGACTACAACGCCTTAAAAGGGGTAGGGTTGCCCACCATTTGCCCTATTGATGAAGCCTGCCAGTTCACCGCCGAGGTGAGCGACTACGCGGGGCGTTTTGTGAAAGAGTGCGACAAAGACATTTTAAAACGCCTAAAAGCCGAAGGTAAACTCATCAAGCAAGAGGGTTATCTACATAACTACCCCCATTGCTGGCGCTGCAGTTCGCCGCTCATTTACCGGGCTATTAGTAGCTGGTTTGTTAAAGTGCCACAGATTATTCCGCAAATGCTCAAGGCGAACGAAGCCATCACTTGGATTCCTGACCATATTAAAGAGGGGCGTTTTGGCAAGTGGCTGGCAGGGGCGCGCAACTGGGCGATTAGTCGCAACCGCTATTGGGGCAACCCGTTGCCGGTGTGGCGTTGCGCCAGCTGTGGCAAAACCGAGGTGATGGGCAGCCGATCCGACCTGACCGCCAAAAGTGGGCAAACACCGGACGACCTGCACAGCCATCATATTGATGGCATTACCTACGCTTGCCCTTGTGGTGGGGAGATGAAACGCATTGCTGAGGTGTTTGATTGCTGGTTTGAGTCTGGGGCGATGCCCTTTGCCCAGCAGCACTACCCGTTTGAAAATGCCGACGCACTCGATAAATTTTTCCCGGCCGATTTTATTGTGGAAGGCATAGACCAAACCCGAGGCTGGTTCTACACCCTCACGGTGCTGGCGGTGGCGTTGTTCGATAAACCCGCCTTTAACATGTGCCTCACCACGGGCTTGGTGTTAGCCAGCGATGGGCAAAAAATGAGTAAGAGCAAAAACAACTACACCAATCCGCTTGAGATTATTGGGCAGTATGGGGCCGATGCTACTCGGCTTTATTTACAGTCCAGCAAGTTGTCGCAGGGCGATGACTTAAAGTTTGTGGACGACGGCGTGAAGGATATGATTAAAACCTTGCTGTTGCCGTTATGGAGCGCTTACTCTTTTTATATAACCTACGCTAACATTGATGAAGTGCAGGGTGAAATCCTAAACACTTTGCCTACGCATCAGTTGGACCAGTGGATTTTGGCACAAACCAATCGCCTCATCGCCACGGTAGAAGAAGCGATGGACAACGGCAATATTGCGAGTGCGATTGGCACGCTCAGCGGCTATTTAGACCTATTGAACAACTGGTACATCCGTCGCAGCCGGCGGCGCTTTTGGAAGAGCGACAATGATGACGATAAAATGATGGCTTACAACACTTTATACACGGTGTTGCACACCTTTGCTTTAGTAGCTGCGCCATTGATGCCGTTTTTAACCGAGACCATTTACGGCAATTTACGCATCGCCAACGAGCCTGAGAGTGTGCATTTGTGCAACTGGCCTACCGTTAATGCAGTGTTTAATAACGACACGTTGCTGGCTGAGATGGAGTTGGTGATGCAGGTGGTAACCATGGGTCATGCCCTGCGATCGAGCCATAACTTAAAGAACCGTATGCCGTTGGCAAAGGTGTTTGTGGTGAGCCGCAACGCTGCGGTGCGTGCGGTGCTGAAAAAGATGGAGGCTGTGGTACTAGAGGAGCTGAATGTTAAGGCGCTTGAGGTGCTTGCGCAGGAAGACGGGCTGGTGAGCTACAGCATGAAGGCGAACTTTAAGGTGCTGGGTAAAATTTTAGGACCCGACATGAAGGTGGCTGCTGCCTGCATTGAGCAAGTGCCAATGTGCGATATTGTGCGACTTTTGAACAACGAAACGGTGACGATCACTTTTGCTGGGCAAACGCACCAACAGTTGGCTTTGATGCTTGAGCATGTGATTGTGCAGCGCCACCAAAAAGAGAACTTAAAGGCGATGAACGAGGGTGAGATTACGGTGGCACTAGACGCTGCGTTGACCGATGACCTCATTTTAGAAGGGGCAATGCGCGACCTGGTGCGTGCCATTCAGAGTTTGCGCAAAGAGAGGGGCTTTGAGGTTACCGACCGTATTGAGCTGACTTTGAGCGGTGATGATTACCTAAAAACGCTGTTGCACCAGTATGAAGAGTTTATTTTGAGTGAAACCTTGGGCCTGAAGACTCATATAACCGAGCACAGTGTACCAGATGCGGTGCTGGTGAGTTTAGGTGAGCATGAGGCTCGCTTAGACATTGCCAAAATGCAATGAATAGGAGAGAAATATGCCTAAATGGATGAAGTTTAAAAAGAAGGGTAGCAAAGGGTATGAATACTCAGGCGACCATGTGTTAGCTAAACTGCCTAGAGCCAGCACGCCCTACGGCAGTAATGTGGTGATGCCCTTACTGGTGGATCAAGTAGCGGAAAAAAAGTTGAGCCGTGCCATTGCTTGGACGATTGGGCTGGTGGTTGGTTTAATACTGGGCATCACGCTGTACGTGCGCATTTTTTTCTTTAGCCCTTGGTGGGTGGTGGCAATCGCCGCTGTTATTGCACTGGTGGGTGTGGTTTTTCTTTCACGCTTTTTGGGTCGCAAGTTAGCCCACCAGGCCAATGCCATTCGTGTTAAAAAGTATGAAAAGCTGCATCAGCACCACACTACCAACCGTGAGGACGTGGCCTTCGCTCAAGAGCAGTTGCGTTTAGCAGAAGAGCGGTTGGCGGTTACGGAGAAAAAACTGCAAAAAATTCTTAAAAGCACGCAAAATCAAGCTCCCATGCTGGCGGTAGCCGAGGCGATAACAGCGGTTATTGTGTATAATGTGAGCAGCTTGGGGCAACGCACCCAACGAATGATTAGTAAAAAAAACGATGATGATCCATTTAATTAAGAGAAGGGGTTAATAATATGCGTATCACAGGGGGGCAATACCGGTCCCGAGTAGTTAAAATGCCCCCAGGCATCTTGCGTCCGGCAATGGACAGAATGCGCGAATCGATGTTTGGTATTTTAGCGAGTGCTTCAGGTGGGTCATTGGAAGGTTGTAGCTTTTTAGATTTGTTCTCCGGCAGTGGCATTGTTGCGTTAGAAGCAGCAAGCCGTGGGGCGAACCCTGTGGTGTTGGTGGAGAAAGACACACAAAAAGGCAAGGTGATGCGCGAAAACATGAGCATAGCCTCAGACCAAAAGCTCACGCTCTATTTAATGAGTGTGGAGCAGTTTATGGCACGCAGTAAAGATAAGTTTGATTTCATTCACTTAGACCCGCCCTTTCCCCTAGAGGGAAAAACCACCTTACTGGAGCAGTTAGATAAAGCTGATTTACTTACTGAGGGGGGAACGATAACGATTCATTACCCTCGTGAGGATAGGTTGGGGGAGACTATCGCTGGGTTGGAACGCTATGATTTGCGCACTTACGGGCGGTCCTATCTGGGCTTTTACCGGCGAATCGCCTCGCCTGCATAAATGGGTTTTAACCCTTTGTAGGTGTCTAAAATCAGCGCGCCATCGGCTTGAACAGAAACTACAATACCTGTGGTTTGTTCATCGCCACTCAAGTATGTGATGGCTTTGGGTGGCTTGTAAAGGGCTTTATTCAATTTATAGAGCCAGTCATCTTGAGACAGGGTATTGAGCAATTGCTCTAAAAAGGCTTCTAGCACGACAAGCCGATTATATTTTATACCGGTGATCATGTTCACTGAGACGCGGTCGGGGTGTTCTTCGGTGTACATAGCACTTAAATTGAGTCCTAGACCCACATAGCTAAAGCGTTCATCTTGCCGGCATAAAATGCCTGCGAGTTTTTTATGAGCATATAGCAAGTCATTGGGCCATTTGATTTGGGCTTTTACGCCAAAAAGGGGTAAGGTTTGCTGCAAGGCCAGTGCCACAATTAAAGGAAGAGGGCGGTCGGTTGGTAGATTGGCTGTGCGCAACACAAGGGTAAAGGTGAGGTCTTCACCGGCCACGCTGTCCCATTTACGCCCTTCGATGCGGCCTTGCCCTTGGGTTTGCCCATCGGTCAAAAAGATAGCCCCGTGGCTGGGATCCTCGGCTGCGTCCAGCATGGTGCTGGCGGTGCTGGGTTTGTAGTAAATGCGTCCTTTGAAAGGGTTTTTAAAATTAAGCAAGATGAGCCGTCCTTTATTATGCCTGCTAAATAACACACTATAGAATGGATGCTATGCCCTGTCAAGGGTGTTAGACCTTGTCGGGTTTATTGCGCTTTGTTTAGGATGAGCAGAGCATCTTGACACAAAATGATAATAACGATAAGATTAAGCTATGACCAACCAACCAACCAACCAACCAACCAACCAACCAACCAACCAACCAACCAACCAACCAACCAACCAACCAACCAACCAACCAACCAACCAACCAACCAACCAACCAACCAACCAACCAACCAACCAACCAACCAACCAACCAACCAACCAACCAACCAACCAACCAACCAACCAACCAACCAACCAACCAACCAACCAACCAACCAACCAACCAACCAACCAACCAACCAACCAACCAACCAACCAACCAACCAACCAACCAACCAACCAACCAACCAACCAGTTAATTTTAGGTGATAATTTAGATATTTTAAAGAGTTTACCTAGTGAGAGTGTGGATTTAATTTACATCGACCCACCCTTTTTTAGCAACCGTAATTATGAGGTGATCTGGGGCGACGAGGGCGAGATACGCAGTTTTAAAGACCGCTGGGCTGGCGGGATGGATCACTACATTGGCTGGCTGTATGAACGAGTGGAGCAACTGCACCGGGTGCTGAAACCTACAGGCAGTTTTTATTTGCACTGCGACTGGCACGCTGATGCCTATATTCGGGTGGGCATACTGGATAAACTGTTTGGTAGTGGTAATTTCAAAAATGAGATAATCTGGAGCTATCAAAGATGGACGGCTGGAAAGTCATCCTTTCAGCGAACCCATGACAATATTTTCTTTTATGCAAAATCCAAAACACATAATTTTAACAATCTAACTGAAAATTATTCACCAAATTCAAGCCATAAGGCAAAAAGGTTTACTAAAGTTAAAGATGGTAAGCTAGTGCAAAACTACACCGAAGATACTGTGAGAGAAAAATCGATGAGGGACGTATGGGAACTCTCTATCCTTAATTCTCAAGCTAAAGAACGCATTGGCTACCCCACCCAAAAACCCGAAGCCCTGCTCGAGCGTATCATAAAAGCCAGCAGCAACCCCGGTGATGTGGTGTTAGATGCCTTTTGTGGCGGTGGCACCACCCTCGCCGTGGCTGATAAGCTGGGGCGTAAATGGATCGGTATCGATCAATCCGTACAGGCGATTAAGGTGAGTGAGCAACGCCTTCTGAACCAAAAAGATCTGATTCAAGAACCGTTTAGCGTAAAACTACACAAATACGACTATGATTTTTTACGTACCAGCAATGCTTTTGCCTTTGAAAAGTGGATTGTGGAGCAGTTTGGCGGTGAACCCAACCTCAAACAGCGGGGCGACTTTGGTATTGATGGGCAGATCGCCCATGTGCCTATTCAGGTAAAACGCAGCGACAACGTGGGGCGCAATGTGGTGGATAATTTTTATGCTGCCATTGGGCGTTACAAAACAGGTCAAGCAGTAAAAACAACGAGCGATATAGCTGGATATTTGATCGCTTTTAGCTTTGGCAAGGGGGCGGTGCAAGAGGTAGCACGCTTAAAAAATGACGAAGGGTTGCAGATAAAGCTGGTTACGGTAGCCGAAATTGTGCCGATTGCCCAAAAGCCCTCGATCGACTTGGCGATGGTTAAAACCGAGCGTACCGATAAAGAGCAATGGCAGATCACCTTTAAGGCCACCACAGCCCAAGCCGTGGAGTTTTTTCAGTGGGATTTTGACTACAAAGAGGCGCAATTCACCACCAACTCCAAAGATATGCTGGATAAGTCTGGCGAACAGACGCACCTGTTTGCCCCAGGGCAGTACACCGTGGCGTGTAAAGTGATTGATGAACACGGCATTGAAGCCGTTAGCACTCTCAACATCAAAGTGAATGGGACAGTGGAGGGATGCTAGTCCCCTTGCACAGGCGACAGCTCATAAGAACCGTCTTGATATTTGTCGAATCGAATACTGGTTATGCCCACCGCTAGTAAATGTTCGTATGTGGCCGGTATGCCATGAGGAATGCGTAAAACATCCCGCAACAACCAACTGCCTAACTCTTTATTGGGGTCGGTCATCAGCGCTTTGCCTGTGGCTTGGCAGACCTTCATAGAGTAAGATTGACCACTCGAAAAGCGTACCTCAAAGGGTTCACCTCGCCGAGGAAAGAAACCTTTAGACTTCCGTCGTTCTTTGATTAAATAAGGGATATAAGCTTCATCTTCATGACGCTTTCGACCACGAGCAAAAGATTGATTTAATCCACTTTTAAAATGAACAAAGGGTTTGCTTTTTTTAATACCATGCAGTGGTAATACTAAACTACCAATAATCGAGTTAAAAATTATATTCGTTACTTCCATTCTTAACAGAATACACCTTATGTGATGTTTTGACAAGTATAATAACTTAGGGATGAACAATGTCCCCATAACGACAACCCTAATAAAAGTGTTTAGTCCCCCATCACCCTCATCATCTCTTTCGCCAACAGCGTCACCACAGGCACGCTCACCGAGTTGCCTATCTGTTTATACAGAGCCGCCTTGCCCAAGCTGGTTGGTAAGGTGTATTCATCTTCTTCAGGAAAACCCTGAAACCTTGCGCACTCCCGAGGCGTTAGCTTGCGGATACGCCCGCCATCCAGCACCAGCGGCACATTGTGTCCACCCGTCCCCATGTTAGCGGTCAGCGTGGGGCAAAGATTGCTCTTGTTTTCACGCGCATAAACCCGCCGCCATTGGTAGAGCGTGTTTTTATTGGTCATTTCGGCTTTTAGTTGGGCGTGATACTTGCTTTTGTCATAAAAATAGGCTTCATCCACATTTTTTTCTAGCAACTCTCTAATACCACGCACGTTACGCGTAGGCTCGGGCCATGTAAAAGCCTTAGCATGGGCTTCATTTCTAAAGCCAATGATGTAAATACGCTCACGGTTCTGTGGCACATCGGTGTGCTCAGCGGTGTTTAGCACTTTGTAAGTGAGGTGATAGCCTAACTTTTCTAATCTCTCTTTAATCACCTTAAAAGTGTTGCCACCATCATGACTGGTAAGGTTTTTCACATTTTCCAAAAAGAGCACTGGGGGTTGCAAAATGTCTAAATAACGCAAAATATCAAAAAAAACATTGCCGCGCACGTCATCAAAGCCTTCACGCTTGCCAGCAACCGAAAAAGCTTGACAGGGAAACCCACCAGTCAGCACATCAATCGGCTGCAGATTTGCAATCGTAGCGTCGTCCACCTCTTCCATACGACTCTCTATAAAATGGGTTTTGGGAAAGTTGGCACGGTAGGTAACCGCAGCTTTTGCGTCTTGTTCATTAGCCCACACAATTTGAAAATCAGCCAACTTAAAGCCTAGCCCAATACCGCCAATGCCGGCAAACAGTTCACCCACTTTCATAGTTCGCACTCTATCGCATTGTTCCCCCCGTGTCAAGGGGACAGCCCTAGGGGTCTATTAGGTTATGGTCTCTAAGGCTTAGAACCTTAGTCGGTAACATGTATTGACGAAGCCATTTTAATCTCTTAAAATGTACACGAAAGGAAGGAGATTACGGTGAGCAATCTAGTTGATGAGAAAGAAGGACTACCACGAGCAGAATATTTGGGTTCAATGGTACTAGCTGGTAGTAAACTTGAATGTGCTGTTCTTAATGATAAAGAAAATACGCGGGTATTCTCACAGTCTTCAGTGTTTTCTGCCTTTCAACGAAAAGGAGGGGGGATTGAACAAAAAAGAAAAGACGACTTTTTAACAGAGTTATCAAAAGTTCACCCCCATCATAAACTAACCGATGCCCCAAATTTCTTTAACTCCAAAACCCTTATACCTTATATGAATGAAGCTTTTTTAGAGGCTCTAGTTCCCATTAAGTATCTCGACGGAAAACAAGAAAAAACAGGTTATAAAGTTACTCTTTTGAAAGAATTGTGCGACTTGTACTTGCGTGCAAGGCGTGACCAAAAATTGCCTGCTTTAATGGATCATTTAGCCATTAAAGCCGAGATATTATTAAGTGCTTTTGCCTCTATTGGTCTTGTTGCCTTAGTTGACGAAGCTACCGGTTATCAATCACAACGTAATTCAGATGCCCTTAGGGTTTTAGTTAATCAATACATCATTGAAGAAGCGCGAAAGTGGACAAAAGAATTTAATGACTCTTTTTTTACTGCTTTAGATACGCTCTATGGTAATGAGCGTACAACTGCTAAAACTAGACCTAGTTATTGTGGGAAATTTATAAACAAGTACATTTATGCTCCTATTGAGAATGGTTTAATTTTGTCTGAACTGAAAAAAAAACAGCACGAGACGGGAACTAAAAAAGGTAAGCTTCACCAGTACCTTACAGAGGAACACGGATTAAAGGTTTTGCAAGATAGAATATCGAGGGTAACAGTACTCCTCCAGATCGCAGATGGGGATAAAGACGTGTTTGTATCACTGATTGAAAAAGCTGATTCATCTCGAGCATGGCTTAATTTTGGTAATAAAAAATAATGAACCAGTCTTTCACTTTTGTTGATCTGTTCGCCGGCATTGGCGGTTTTCATCAAGCCCTTCATGCTTTGGGCGGGCGGTGCGTGGCAGCCTGCGAGCTTGACCCCTTTGCCCGCCAAACGTACCAAGCCAACCACACTGTGCCAGATGAACATTTTTATGAAGACATCTTTGATGTGAACCCTGCCACCGTGCCACGGCACGATGTGTTGTGTGCGGGGTTTCCTTGTCAGCCGTTTAGCATATCGGGGCAAAAAAATGGACTGGATGACGAACGTAGTCATGTGATAACGCCTCTCTTTAACATCATTGAAGCCTCCAAACCTCCAATGGTCATTTTAGAGAACGTAAAACATCTCAAGCACATTAGCGGTGGGGCTGTTTTTGAGATGTTGCAAACCAAGCTAAAAGAGTTGGGCTACCATGTAACCGTGCAATTGCTCAATGCGAACGCCTTTGGGGTGCCCCAAAACCGTGAACGCTGGTTAATTGTGGGTACGTTGGGCTTTGAGTTCAGCTTTAGACAACCACAATTTGAACCCACCAGCATCAAAGACATTTTGCAAGCCGACGCTGGTGACTTTGACTATATGGATGAAAGCCACACCTTGTTGACCCAAACCAAAAGACAACCTGCCTCAGGGCTTATTTTTTGTGGCTACCGTAACAAAAGCTTGCGTAAAGTGGGCATTAAAGAAGGCACAGAACATCTTTCTCGGGTGCATAAACAGCCCAACCGTATCTACTCTATTGAGGGTACACACCCCACCATTCCCTCGCAAGAGATCTCAGGGCGCTTTTGGATTAAACTCACTGATAATCGGGTGCGTAAACTTACCATTTTAGAGTGCTTTAGGCTGATGGGTTTTCCCGATGATTTTAAAAAGCCGGTATCGCAGGCTAAGCAATACATTCAAATTGGTAACTCCGTTTGTGTGCCGATGGTGCAAACCGTGGCTGGCTGGCTGTTAGAAGACTATTTTACCTCCCCGCCAGCGGGGCTTTTACTAGGATCTAATCAAGATTCTCCCGTTAAACTTCAAGGAAACCAAAATGACGTACGACATTCAGCAGTTATTTAATGATAGTTTAGTCAAAGACGAGGTTACTCTGGGTGATGATGTAAAGTTAAGCCTTGATGTGTTGGTGCTGAACTCGGAAAAGCAAAAAGGTGTTATCACCGTGGCTTTAACGGGTTTAATCTACAAATTTTATCACCCTGAACAAGACGTGCGTTATCATCAATCCAAAATGGTGGGCGGTTATTCGGGGCGAAGCTTTGACTCAAAGTATGTAACCCCCTTTCTTAAAGCCAATGATTTCCCCTGTATGGCAGAGTCCGGCTGGCTGACCCGAAGCCTAGAGCAAGCCTTGCCCTACGATGAAAACTTTTCTGGGAGTATAAGCGGAAAAGGGGTTAAGGAAGCTTTCTTAAAGGTGTATGAAGCCACCAATAGCCCTGATCTGGCAGTTATAGAAAATATGTTAGCGTATACTTTTCGTCAACTGGTAGCCCAGCGCGATGCAAAGGTGATACGGCTAATAAAACCGAGTAACCTCACTCTGACCGATCTGCTCGCTTTGCTTGAAAAACACATCAGTGCTAAATACAGCTCATCAGGCGGAGCGAGGTTGCCAAACTTGGCTATCTATGCTTTATATGCCTGTGTGATTAGTGGCAACCAAGGGCGTTATAAAGGTAAGGTTCTCATGCCGCTCAATTCGCACACGGCTTCGGATAAATCTACCAAAGCCATCGGTGATGTGCAAGTTAATAATGTGGCAGATGATACGCCGTTTGAGGGCATTGAGATAAAGGCTCAGCCGATCACCCCGGCCATGCTTATCGAAGTGCTGCGAAAGATTCAAGAGTACCCCAGTGTGAAGCGTTATTATGTGCTAAGCACCCACGACATTAATCCAGCCTTGGGGGCGGAAATTCAGGCGGTCATTACCCAAATACGGCTCAAGCACGGTTGCGATGTGGTGGTAAATGGCGTGTTTAGCACGCTGAAATATTTTTTAAGGCTCGCCAATCCTGAGGATGTGGTCTCCTGCTATACCGAGGCGTTGGCGAAGGATGAAGCCTTAAAATACGAGCATAAAGAGATGTGGAACACGCTTTGCAGTAGTTAAGCCCCCATTAGTGGGGCCGCCCTTATTGTATTTATAAATAATATGTCATACAATAGACAAAATAAAACATAAAGCATAAGGATGGACACAACCATGAACAAACAAAATGCGAGAGCGTGGCTTGCCCCTTTAATGGGTGTGGGTCTAGCGTTCCTACTGCTAGGGTGCAACAAAAAACCGGCTGATGATCAGGCGCAGGAAGCCCCAGCATTTAATCTTTACAGTTTGTCAGTACGCTTGCTCACCACGGCAGAGTTTCAGAGCGAGGTGCTAGACTACCGGGGTATGAGCAATGCACAAAATGAAGTAGCGATTAAACTCACCCGCCCGGCGGTGATTGACTATTATGCCGACTGGTGCGCCCCCTGCCGGGACTCATCGCCCATGTTTGACCGCCTAGCCGTGCAGTTTGCCGACCATGCTGACTTCTACCGGGTGAATGTGGATGAAGAACCTGAGCTTTTTGCCATCACAGGGCAAGACTCCATACCGTTGTTTTTGTTTTTGTGGCCTTCCGGTGCTGCCACCTTTAGAGTGGGCTTTGGTGAACACACCGAGGAAGAAATGATCGAACTCATCGAACGTTATATTATCCAGGGCGAAGCTCTTATTCCCCCCACGGCAGGCAACTAATGGCGCATAAAGTGTCATGGTTACTGTTAAATGCATGGTTGTTGAGTGGTCCTTTTATCTTACAGGCGCAAGTTCTACCCATGGGGCAACTCAAAGAGCAACAGGTTCAAATCACATTGCCACAAAACATTAAGCAAGGCGATACTTTCACCCTTCATGCAACTTACACCTTGCCTGAAGGATTGTATATGCAGGCGGACAGTTCGTTTATGAAGTTAAGCCTCATCTCTGATGAGACCTTCACTGTGCAAGATTTAGGGGTTACGCTCCTCTCGCAACCGAAGGTTACAGCCAGTGGCGATAAATTCATTGGCGAGGTGCGTTTTGCTCATAAATTTAAGCTCATCCAAGCTCCTGCTTCAGGGCAACTCACAGTGGTGGCACACCACCAACTATGCAATGAGGAAGGGCTGTGTTACCTGCCACAAACATTCACTCTCTCTGAAACGTTGCATGTAAGCACGGCAGGCTTTGCCTTTGGGCAGGCTATGCTCTGGCTAGCCTTGGTGTTTTTGGGTGGTTTGGTTCTCAATCTTATGCCCTGTGTGTTGCCGTTATTAATGTTCAAACTGCGCACCCTCAGCACTCTTGTGCCTGCCCAAAGGCGTAGTCACCTCACTTTTTACAGTTTTGGGGTCATCGCCTCCTCTTTGGTTTTGGCGTTTATTGTCATCTTGGTGCAACACATGGGTCAGCAGTTTGGGTTGTTGCTTTATTGGCAAAGCCCGCTTTTTATGCTATTTATGATGATCCTTCTTATCTCGATGGCACTCAACTTGATGGGTTTTTACGCCATTAATCCGCCGCACTGGGCTGGTAAGGTTCACAGCCAAGGCGGGCCTTTTTTACAGGGCATGGTATTAGTATTACTAGCCAGTGCTTGTTCAGCCCCTTTTTTAAGCACCGCTATGGCCTTTGCTTTAGCCCAACCGTCACTCTACATTTTAGCTGCCTTTTTAGTGCTGGGCGTGGGTTTAGCCACTCCCATGATTGTGCTTATGGCTCTGCCCTGGGTGCAACCAATACTCACCAAGTCCGAGCGTTTTACGCATGTCATAGCTCAAGTGAGCGGCTTTGTGTTGTTTGTACTAGGTATCTGGCTCTCTCGCCTGTTGTGTTCACAGTTCTCAGGGCCGTTTATTGTAATGATTCCTGCTGTTTTGGTGCTATTTTGGTTTGGTTATGACAAAGTGAATACCTCGGATCGGCTGTATCGGTTTAGAAAAGCCTACCTCCTCGGTGGGTTGCTCCTTATCGGTTTGGGTTTAATGTGGGGATACAATCGTTACGCCATGCCAGTAGCAGTAGATGCGGTGCAGGTGACCGATGACCGCTATGAGGCTTTTAGTAACCGTCGGTTAGCCGAGTTGCAGGAGCAAGGTGTGCCGGTGTTTGTGAGCTTTGGGGCGGCATGGTGTTTAACGTGCGAAATGAATGAGCGGCTGGTGCTGAAAAGTGAGCGGGTGCAGACCTTTTTTAAAGCACAGGGCATTGTGTGGCTGAAGGCTGATGTGACGTACAACACACCGCACGAAGTGGCAGTGTGGATGAATGCGCTGAACAAGTCTGGGTTGCCGGTTTACTTTTATAGCAATAGCGAAGGGGCAATTACCCCACTTAGTGAGTTTATCACCCCTTCTACTATTTTAAAGTTAAAATAAAAAAATGTTTTAAGAGAGGGGTTGCATGGTGTTCATCCAAAACCCGTCTTTTAAAACATACCCCTTAAGGGCGTTCACATCACCATCAGCGGCGGTGATCATGTTAGCATCTATACTGAAGTTCCACGCTAAGGTTTCGGCGTTCCAGTTTAAACGAACAAAGCCATCGCTTAGCATAAAGTCAAAGCCATTGCTGCTTAAAAACTCAGGACGGCTGTTCTCTAAATAGAGAATCTCAGCTTCGGCTGAATCGCCCCTTAAATCACGAGTCATCCTTTGATTATGGGCATAAAGCGTTCCATCAGCTAACCGAACTGTCAAAACACTGCGGCGTAACTGAAAAGAGTCACCATTAGGCGCCATAAAGATAACAGTGCCATTAAAAACTTCTGGCATCGGCACTTGACTGTTGAATAGATCGAGTAAGCTCAAGGCGATTAGATCATTAATTTTGGTGGAATCCCGTTCAGTCATGGGGATATCGTTGTTAATTCCCATAGTTCCATCTGTTCCATCGGAATTATCCTTTTTAGTACAGGCACTTAGTACCAGTAGAACTAAAAGGAGAGAGGAGATTTTTTTTAACATAGCTTTATTCTCCTGTTTTTAAAGGGGTTTCATGGTGTTCATCAAGAACCCGTCTTTTAACTCGTAACCTTTTAGCAGGCTCACATCTAAGCCTGTGTCGGTGAGTATTGTGGCATTGATACCAAAGCTCCACTCCTGAGTGTTGGCATTCCAGTTTAGGCGAACAAATTCATCGCCCAAGGTGAAATCGAAACCATTGCTACTGAGAAGTTCTGGTGCTGTTCTAAATAAGCGATGCACCACTCCCTCGGCATTGGAGAAGCTTAAGTCCATTGTGCGTGCAGCCGTCCTGCTAAAGGAAATAACAGGACTAAATTGCGGAGTGTACAGAATGCCATTGCCCATAGCAAATTTCTCAGGGTTAGCTCCGGCTGCCAAAAAAGGTTCAGCATTCGCTTCCACATAAAGGGTACTACGACGCACCCGAAACGAGTCGCCATTAGAGGCGGTAAAGATTAAAATGCCATCGTTTTCTTCAGGCAGGCGAGCTACTGGGTCTTGGCTATTGAAAAGAGCCAGCAAGCTTACGGCGACAGGATCGCTGAGCGTCGCAGCATCTCCGTCAATCATGGGGATGTCATTGTTAATTCCCATATTGGTTGAGGTAATATCCATAGTTTCATTGGTGGTAGCTTGTTTAGTACAAGCACTGAATGCTAACAGAACTAAAAAAAGAGCGGTAATTTTTTTAAACATAAATGAATTCTCCTGTGTGTTGTGCGGTAGTCGATTAAGCAAGGGGCTGCATGGTGTTCATCAAGAATCCGTCTTTTAACTCATAACCTTTAAGTAGACTCACATCCATGCCTGTGTCAATTAAAACTTTAGCATTCACACCCAAGCTCCACACCTGCGTGCTGGTATTCCATGCTAAACGAACAAGGTCGTTGCCCAAGGTAACATCATCACCAGTTTGACTAATAAGCTCAGGAGCATCACGCACAAAGTTGTTCACTACCGTCTCTACGGGGAGAAAGCTCAGTTCTAGGGTGCGCATAGGGGTTTTGGTGAAAAAAATGGTAGGCATCATGGCATTGAACATAATACCTTTATCCATACTAAACTTTTCAGGGTCAGCTCCTGCAGTTAAAAATGGTGCAGCATTCACAATCACGTCAATTGCGGTTTTGCGTAGACGAAACGCATCGCCATTAGGGGCTGTAAAAGTTAGGGTGCTGTCATTTTCTTCAGGCAAGCGAGCAGCTGGATTTTGGCTATTGAAAAGGGTCATCAAACTCATGGAGGTAGGGTCGGTAACTTCAGGACGTTCTCCTTCTATCATCGACAGATGGGGTCTCTCGAGGCTTTGCATTTCGCGGGTCTCGGCAATAGCCACAGATGTGCTAGCGTTTTTGGTGCAGGCACCTAGGGCAAACAGCACAAAAAAAAGGGCTGGCATTTTTTTAAACATAGATTAATTCTCCTTAATAGACCTTATAATATAGAAAAAAAAGGCTTTTGCCTAGTCGCTCTTTCTAGCGAGCTAAACCATAAGTTTGAATGCGGGAGTGCCGACCGAATTAGAGAACTGTGCGATGGCTTTGGATAGCCTAGGATAAGAAATAAAATAAAGAACGACTGTGTTTAAAGAGTCCCCACAATCTTTAGCACTTGCTGTTGCATTTCAGACACATTGTCGGGTATAAATATATTCTTGCCTGTGCTTTCTGAATAAATTTCGGTTTTTTGTCCTGCTTATACGAGAGGTCAACATTGTGCCTAGTAAATTTATATGGGGAGCGACAGAGTTAAAATCACGCAACTTTTGCACAAGTGAAACTCCTGATGAGGCAAAAATACGCCTATTGTAGGCCTTCTTAAGCTCGGCGATTTTTTTTAGTTATTTCAGCCTCAAAATGGTGAAATGCCGTGGCAGCATTCTTGTTATAAATGGTGCTTCTAGCGAGCCAATGTCAGAAAAACCAGGCAGAATGAGGCACTGAGCCGATAATAAAGCCATTTTTATGTAAGATGAGAAGCTAGGGTTGGTGTTGATGAAGAAAACGGTGTTATCATTTACTGCATAAACCTTCTTTTAAATCCTTTATCCAGTTATAAACATTTTGATAAGCTGTCGGACGAGCGTCTAGGTCTCCTGTCGGATACTAAGTGAATATTATTAGGAATATTTTTATTGAAATCGCACACTTGAATTTTGTAATTACTTTCATTGCCAATTTTTTTATAGGGCATTTACAAGCGAGTAAGGAGATAGTCAGCAACCGATTTTTTTTGTCTATCCGCTTCTAAGAAATGCTCGTAGTTTTCTTAGCCCCACCCAGTAATATTTGTGAGGCGTTGGCTTGCGGACACATATCGATTACCACAACCTGTTTATCCGGGTGCATAGTGGCGTACTCAGTAGCTAGCAAAAAGGTGGGTAAACTTTTACCCACACCACCTTTATTGTTCCATATAACATAGCTCGTCATGAATGACTCCTTACCCTATCGAATACTATCAATGTGGCACACTAAGCTGTTTTTTTTCTAGGGATTAAACGGCTTGATAAGTACCAAACAGCCATCCGCACACGCCACCGTGGCGGCTGAGTCTTTCAGCTTGTTGCTCAAACTCATGCCAGCAGGCAACGCAGCAAGGCGGTCAATGGACCACTCAAGCCCCGCTGAGCTGATGGATGAGGGCATTTTAAGGGGGTAAAAGGAAAGAATATCGCCTGCGTTGCCCTCAATGGTGAGCGAGGTGGTGATGGGGATGATCAGCTCCTGAGCCGTGAGCCATACTGCTGGGGCAAACGGCTGCGTCAGCAGGCACAAGGTGGCAAGAAAGTGATCACTGCGCCCCTCGCCACCGCCAATGAGCAGAGAGTTTTTAGCCCCTAGTTTGGCAGCGAGTTGTAGAGCCAGTTCGGTGTCTGTTTCATCTTTATAGGTGGGGCTTGAGATAATTTGTTCAGGCTGATAATTGTTTAACAAATCTTTATTTGAGAGCGAGTCAAAATCGCCCACCACATAGTCTGCCTGCGGGGGGTGGGGCAACTGCAACAGGCACTCAAGCCCTGAGTCGGCAGCGATGATGAGGCGGTGAGGGGTAATAAATTTTTCCCAAAGATGTGGGTCAGGTTTTGCCCCGCCGGTAAAAATGAGGGCATCAATGGATGCGAATGTGTTCTTCATGATAATTACATTTGAGTTTAAGGGGTTTTTATCATTGTGTCAAATGCCTAAAGCCCTTGTTTAAAGTTGTAAAATAGCGTAGCCTAAAGGGGCGTATGAGGCTATCAGAATACTTTATAAAAATAGGAAATCTTAACGCTCAAGGGATGAGCGACACGCTTATCCACGCCATAAAGGCGATAGAGGGTGTGGGTTCGGTTCACCGTGAGGGTCGTTCTCTGGTGCTGGCAGTTAGAGTGAACGTGAAACGTGTTAGTAAGCAGGCATTGCAGCTGGCTATCAAGCAGGCTGGGGGGCAGGTAGTCTCTTTTGTGCGGGCTGAGGATGAAGGGCTAATAGAGTACGATCGGGTTTTTGCTGCTACGCTGGCCTTACTGGTGTTGCTTTATATTTCAGCAGGCAGTTATCAATCGTTTTGGAAACCATGGTTTGTGTCATCCATACCACAGCCGTATGGCTTATTGAGTCTAGTGATAAGTCTTACTGCGATTATATGGGGACTTCTTGCCCCGTTATGGCTGTTTGGCGTACACAATCTTGTGCGTGGACGGCCCAATTTTTGCAGCATAGTCAGCCTTGCTGCTGGACTATTTACCATTTATAGCTTGTATCTGGTGTGGTTTTTCATAAAAGATCCGCTGATGGAGATGAACAGGCTGTGCTTTGATGTGGCTGGTGTTTTTTTAGTGGGGGCCGGTTGGCTATTGCAGATTGATCGCAGAACTAAAGTGATAACAAAAGAGCACCTTGCGGAGGCTTTATCGCGCAGCTTGCAACAAAAGGTGTGGATAGAAAGTGAGCAGGGTGAGCCACGACAGGTGGTGGCTTTAGCTGTAAATGAGGGTGATCAGGTGGTCTTTGCCTCTAGGCAAATTTTGTGTGCCGATGGTGTTTTAGTGGGCAACCAAGAGGTCTTGGTGGATGAGCATGTTTTTTCCGGACAGCATCATGCCGTACGAAAAAGTCCTGGTGATGTGCTGTGGGCTGGCTCTTATGTGCGCAGCACACGCCTTGTGATGAAGATAACAGGAGACTCTGAAAATACCCTTTTAAAGCGATTAACTGAGAGCTTTGGTGGTGAATACCGGGTGTCGCAACATTTGCAAGAGCAGCTAGAGGCACCCTTATGTAGCTTTATGTGGTTGGCTCTCTTTATAAGCTTAGCCACAGGAGGAGTGTTCTTTTTTAATAATAGAACCCTTGATGCGGCTCTACAGATCAGCCTACGTATTTACCCCTTTTTGTTGCCCGTGGTGGCCATTGCAGCCTTGCCTTTGGTTCGTAGAGAGAGTGTACGACGAGCTTTGCATTTAGGTTTGTTGCTTAAAGGAGATGAAGTGTTAAACACTTTGGCATCGGTTCATACGGTGGTTATCAACAAGGAAGGGATTATTACGGATTATAAACTAGAGCAGCCTGATTTTTTTTGCTATGAGGAAGAAAATACTAAGCTATATCAATCAATAATTCTTACCATGATGCAGGCTACAGGGCACAGAGCGTTTAAGCTCTTTTATGAACAGGCTGGGTGTGATGAGAGTTGTTTACCTTTAGATAAGTTAGCTATTTTGTCACAGGATGACAGTAGTGTGAAGGCCACATATGCGGGGCAAGAGTATCAATTGGCAGATCGACGGTATTTATTAAGCTTGGGCTTTGTGGAAGATCTTTTAAATCAACAAGCTGATGAGTATGAGCTTGAGGGAAGGATGAGTCTTTACTTGGTGAAAAATGCTTACATTGTGGGGCTTTTTGTGTTTAAAGAGGTGATTATCCCACATAGTGTGGAGGCTTTGGCTTCACTGCAAGCTATGGGGCTGAATGTGGTGCTGTTTACGTCAATTAGCCAAAAAAGTGCTAATGCTTTAGGTCGAGATATAGGGGTGCTACGCATTTATGCCGATTTGAATGCAGTCCAGCGTATGCAACGGCTCAAGGAGCTGCAGGCTGATGAGGGGGCTGTAGTCTATGTGAGTGTTCAATCAGACGATAGAGAAATTTGCAAGCAAAGTGAAGTAGCGGTTACTTCAATAGTGCAAGGCAAGGAGCTTTTAATGAGTGTTGACGTTGCCACCGTGTCACATGTATTGACAGGCTTGGTGCAGTTGCATCGGTTTTCTCAGCTATATGTGCGTAATGCCATGCAGACTTCACGGCTGACCTACATAAGCATTTTACTTTTTTTACCATTAATGTTTCCTGTGTTTGTGCAATCAAATGATAGCTTTTTACACTCAGAGTATATAATTATGTTATTGATTTCTACATTAATATTAGCCTTTTTAAGTTCCGCTCGCCTTAAAATGTTTAAGTGATGAGGGGGCGTGTGGACAATAAGGGTAAGAGGCTGTATGATAAGATGCGTAAAGAGGAGTAGTTGTGAGCGAATTTAAGCCGTATAAAGGCATTCTGATCCCCCCGCACAAGGATAAACTTATTGGTGTGGCGTTGCGCTATGCCGCTCTCCCTGTGCGTAGCAGCATTTGTGTGCAGCAGCATCAAGGTAACCCCGCCACGGTAGTAGTGAAACAAGGGGACAGAGTAGAGGCTGGGATGTTGATTGCGCGCGCTACAGGCATGGTCTCTAGTAATATTCATGCAGGCACACCAGGGCATGTAATTGCTATTGAAGAGTCAGTGATGCCTGATGGGCAAGCCAACACACTTGTGCACATAAAAACTGGGGGCAGATTTTATGTGGATGGGAAAAATATTCAGCGTGATTATAGCTTGTGGAGTAAAGAGCAGCTTTTAGGTGAGATAGCCGATAAAGGTGTGGTGGGCATGGGGGGCGGAGTTTATCCTACGCACATTAAGCTTAAAAGTGGTAAACCACTGAAAACAATTATTATTAACGGAGTGGAGTGCGAACCTTACGCCTGTGCTGATCATGCTCTGATGCAGGCAAAAGCGCGTGAGATTGCCAAAGGAATAACCATAGTGGTACGCATTGTGGGGGCACAATCCCTTGTTTTAGCTGTGCACAAAAATAGCACCGAGGTAGGGATGGCGGTATTAAAGGCCTTGAGTGAACACGGATTTGATGCCCAGTTGCACATTGTGCCGGACACCTATCCACAGGGTTCTGAGAAGTTATTACTGGCAGGCGTTGCTAATATCCGTTTAAAACCCGAAGAGTTGCCTCAAGATTATGGCTATGTAGTTATCAACGTAGCTACTACCTATGCGATTTATGAGGCCGTAGTTCTAAATAAACCGCTGGTGGAGCGAGTCGTGAGTGTCTCTGGTGGGGCGGTGGTGAATCCATCTAACTTGATGGTTCGCCTGGGCAGCCCTTTAAAATATATTTTTGAAGAGTGTGGTGGCTTTAAACGTCCACCAGCTGCTATTTTAATTGGTGGACCTTTGATGGGCTTTGCGGTGGCAGATGAACAAACCCCCCTAACTAAGGGGGTGAGTGTGATTTTGGCTCTCACCAAGGCAGAGATTCATAAAGGGCAAAGCACGGGTTGCATCGGCTGTGGCGATTGTGCCAAGGTTTGCCCCATGTCATTACCTCCCAAGCAGATGTATCATGCTATCTTGGCAGGGCAGTTAGACTTAGCGGTAAAGTTTGGTTTGAATGAATGTATTGAGTGTGGGGCGTGTTCCTATATGTGTCCAGCCCGTCTTCCACTAGCGCAGACTTTTAGAGAGGCTAAACGGCAATTAAAGAGAGCAGCCACACCCAAAACGCCCGATGGAGGACGCTTGGAATGAGCAATACTGTAATGTTTCCGCATATATTTAGGCGACACACCACCCAAAGTATGATGCTGTGTGTGGTTGTTGCTCTATTGCCCTTGTTGGGGTGGATTGTGGCGATGTATGGGCAAGCCACTCTGCAGAGTTTGCAGTATTTTTTGCTGTGGTGCCTAGTATGGGAGCTGATCGCCAGCGCTATTGTGAGGCGTTTTACCTTACCGAATGGGTCGAGTTTAGTAACAGCTCTTATTCTTACTTTAAGTTTCCCCCCGCACTTATCGATGGCAATGGCGGCGCAAATAGCGTTTGTGGCTATCACCATCGGCAAGTGGCTGTTTGGCGGTTTGGGTTTCAACTTAGTTAATCCCGCAATGTTAGGACGGACTTACGCATGGTTGGCATGGCCTGAAATATTTGAGAATACCCTCACTGTTAATGTTGACAACCCAGTAGTTTCTGCTGTGGTCAATTTTTTCAAGGTGGAGTTTGTCCTTGACGATACGCCTGTTTTGTGGGGGGGGCGAGTGGGTTTACTGGGCAATGTGTCACTTGTGCTAATCGTTCTAGGGGCTTTATGGTTGCTGGCAGTGCGTGTGCTACCATGGGTGGTTTCTTTAGCCTATTTATTCTCGTTTGCGCTCATTATTAGTGTTGTGCATGGGCAAATACCCCCCATGGAGTTTTTAATAGAGCAGATAGGTTCTTCTAGTGTGGTGTTTGTGGCTTTTTTCATGGCTACCGATATGGCAATGATGCCTGCCACATGGCATGGGCGAGGTCTTTATGGGGCTGTGATGGGGGGGGTAACTGCTGCCATGATGGTGATGGTGCGGCATGAGGTGGCGGTGATGACGAGTCTTTTGATAGCCAATCTCATGGCGCCCCTTATTACTGGCATGACCATGAGTAAACCATTCTCAACAGCACTAGCCACATTAAAGGAGGCCCGCAATGAATTCACTTAGCAGGCACTGGCTTATTTACCTTATCATTGCGCTGAGTTCCATGATATTGGTTTTTCTTTTAAGTTTTTTTGCGGGTCGCAACAATGAGACTTATCAAGCAAAAAGGCTTACCCCTATGGCGTTAATGATGACGACGGGGCAGATTCGATTGCAACAGGTGGTCAAAGATTCTCCCAGTGTGAGTTATATGTTACTAATAGAAGAAAATAAGGAAGCGATGTATGTTGTTTCGCTTGAAGAACAGCGTGCAATAGATGCCCAGAAGTGGTTAGCTAAGTATGACAAGCAAGGCAACTTGGTTGCCCTAAAAGAGCAGGCTGATGATGTAAAGTTGGTTGAGCACTCAGCTGAACTAGAAGCCCTTTTGGGGGCTAACAACGCGTTTGTGTCTTACAATCAGCAGCGGCTACAGGCAATGGTGCAAGATGGGAGTAAATTTGTGCTAAGTGAGGTGAAACGTGCGCCATATTTTTAAAGACGGATCGTTTTGGCAAAGCTCAACTTTTTGGCTCATTTTGCTGGGGCAAGCTCTTTTAGTTGAGAATAAAATGATTGGGTTATGGGTTTTTGCACTGGCATGGGCTTTGGTGTGTATGCTAGCGTTGCCATTGTTTTTTGAATGGCTAAGAACGATGATTTACACCCCGATGGTGTATTGGGCTGTTTTTTTGCTTCTTGGCGTGGTGTTAATGCAGGTTGCCAGCTTTTTGTTGCAACTGGTTATTCCTCAGTTGACAGCTGGCACGGTGGTACTGACAAGCTGGTTGGTTGCCTTATTTTATTTGGCTGGAAGGCTTGAGTGTTTTCATTATAGGCGGGTATTAAGCCAAGACGGCTGGTTGGCAATGGTTGGGGTGGGTGGAGTGTTGGTCTTCTTTGTTCTGGTTATGCGGTTGCTATCACTAGTGACTGTAAGTTTTGCCCTGAAGTTTGGGGTGATTAATGAGCGTGTAGCAGATTTGTGGGGTGGCCCGATAGGGCAGTTTGTTTTGCTAGCGATCTCCAGCGAGCTATTAGGCAAAGGCATAATGAAATGGCGGGTAAAAGAATGACGATGAATGTGGCTACTTTTGGGATGTACCTATTGGTCTTGCACTACCTTTTGTTCAATTTTTTGGGTATGCAATTTTTATCCTCAGCTGTGTTGAATAAACGAAGACACACTATACTTGTGGGGTGCATGACTGGCGGATTTTTAATAGTAAGTCTTGTTGCCTATGGTTTTTTTCGACTGTTTTCACCGGGACTGTATTGGTTTCTCCCTTTTATTATTATTTTTGTTTCCACGGCATTAACGTGGTATTTATTAAAATTTTTTGGCGAACCCATCCATCGCGGTGGACAAGAGGCGTTTTTAGTCTATCCACTGGCTCTTAATAGCTTTTGGTTGGCAGGTCTGTATGGCGGGGTGAATGCTCACTGGGGTTTTGGTGATGTGTTAGGATTTGGCCTCATGCCAGGTTTAACCTTTGGGCTAGCTATTCCGCTTACGGTGAGCTTGCAACAAAAATTTTTGCTCAATAGTGGTGCCCATGGGCTTAAAGGGCGTAGTTTGGTGGTGATCACAGCAGCACTTTTGTTCATGATTTTGTGGTTTGTAACACTTTTATGATATCAAGCAGGCGATAACGGATGTCTCTTAAACAAGTTATTTTATCAATATACCATGAGTTCCCCGTGGGAATGAGTCATGAAGAACATCACAAATTTTATGAAGATGAAATAAGATCGGTCATCCGAATGCTTTACGCTCGCCCTGAGTGGCTTTTTTGTCATTATATGTGTGGTGAAACTATGCAGTGGCTACAAGACTATCATCCTGAGGTTTTATCAGCACTGTCACAATTGGCATTGCGTAAGCAAAACGAACCCTTGGGGGGGGCTTTTTACGCCGCCTTGCTACCATTAATAGCGGTTCCCGACAGAACTGCTCAGATGGTTGAAATGGCTCTAGCCCTGCGATCGCACTTTGGGAAAAAACCGCGTGGGGCACATTTGCACCTTGGCGTGTGGGAGTCATCACTAGCGCACACCTTAAAGTCCGGTGATTTAGAGTACACCATTGTGCCACGTGCGCTGTTTATTGCCAATGGGGAGAGTGCACCTGGTGAGCTTTACCTTACCGAAGAGATGGGCAAAACGCTGATGCTTTTCCCTGGGTATGAACTGAATCTAGAGATCGATCCTGAGCATGAGGCCTTGAATGTATTAGCCTTAGCTTGTGAAGGGGATGGGGTGTTGGCCCTCACTACTAATGCCTCGAATGTGACACACTTGGAAAAAATATTACACCATTTACACACAGCGGGCATTCAATTCACCTTGCCGTACAAGCACATTAAACCTAAAACGCAAGCGCAACCGCTCAAGCGGATTTATCTTTCTGCAGCCCATATCAGTAATGTGCCTTCGTTTACCTCATTTTATCGTAACGAACTGTTTAATCAGGTGGAATTACAGCTTTTTCATGCCAAAAGTTTGCACACGGCGGTGGCAGTAAGGCAGATAAAAAAAGATAAAAGCCGAAAAAATGAGGCTTTACAGGCACTACTAAAGGCTCAAAATCACCAATTTTACTGGCAAAGTCGGTTTGGTGGGCTTTTTCAGGCTTCGGCTCGCCACTTAGCCACCCGCTATCTCCTTGAGGCTGATGCCATTGCCCGCGAAGCAGGGGTGGTTTCGTTTGGTTTGATTCGTGCTGATTTTGACATGGATGGTGTGGAGGAAGCTCTGTTTCATAGTATAGCGATGAACGCTTTTGTGCATAATTGTGGTGGGGTATTGTTCACTTTAGATCATATTCCCACTACCTTTTCCTTTCTTAATGTTTTAGATACGCACCATTGTTCCTCGGCTGCACGGGCTTTTCATGATTTGGTGTTTAAACCGACATTTAGCTATGAACAGTGGCGTGGGTCATGGCAAGATGTAGAATGTGCCGGGTTTAATAGCACCTTTTATGAGGGCGTGCAGGTAAAAACTGGGAACAAAGAAGTGCAGTACCATGCTGCACGGCATTTTGAAGACACGCTGCTATCTTTAGACAAAAATTATCGTTTTCACACCTCGGGGGTTAGTGTTACGTATTATTTAAAGAATGATGCGCTGGGAGTTATCGATCACTATTTCGCGATTGAAATAAACCTTTCTTTGGCTGTCGACACGCTCTTTAGTATAAATAATGGTGTGCCAAGTGAAGAGCGAATGTTTAACGAGGTAAAAGGATTAGAGATGTTTTCTTCCAAGCAATGCTATACTTTGGCACTACGCTTTTCACAAGCTGTTCAGGTGTGGATTAAGCAACTTTATGGTACCGCTAACGAGCAAGAGCACCATCAAGGATATGCTATTTTGCTCTTACTGCCGTTGCAACTTAGCCCTACGGAAGAAAGCACGCTCGCAGTGGACTTGGATGTTGGTGTTTTAAATGTTTAAAACTGTGCACTGAGGGCTAAAGACCAGATATGGCTTGTGCTAGTACGATTAGTGCTGGTGGATCGATGAAACTGGAAGTGATATTTGGGACCAAAATGTAAAATCCCAATGCGATAATAAATACCAGCACCAATATCAAAGGCAAAGGCTTCACGGGTTTTGTGCCATGGTAAAAAATCAATACCGAGGGCAATTGCGATCAATAAATTTTGTGTGAAGGTATTGGGGAAAAAAGCTGCTAAGAGTGGATGCTGTAGGGACAGCTCGATACGTGGCAATACATAGCTAAAAAGGGGATCAAACTCGGTGAACGTATCATTTTTTGCAAAGAGATGCTGCCCGTGCATGCCCACCTTTATCGCAAGGGTGGTGGCTAGGTCCACGGCTGGCACTCGCCAATTGTGCCGCCATATAAACATTACCTGATATTGCATGAGATTAAAGTTTTCCATTAAATCCACTTTTTGAAAGTCTAAAAAATAGACTCCCATTGATACTGACATCCCGAATTGGCGCTCTAGGTAGGGTAAAAAGCCTTCTGCATTAGTGCTTAATCCAGCGTAGGTTTGCTTGGGGGCACCCGCAGCGGATATGTTAATGGTAGAAACAAAGAGATTAAATAAGAGTAGGTAACGCTCTTTATCGCGCAAGGTTGAATCAAGCGTCCACCCTAAGGCAGAGGGTTGTTGAGTTAAGGTTACATCTTCAGGGTCTTCAACTCCAGCAGAGCGTTTTAACTCAGCCAAATTCACAATAGACTGGTGCGTTTGGCTGGTTCGTGGGTTCGAGCCATCTATCTCCATAGCTTTTTGTGAAAAAAGAAGAGCCAACTCCCAATCATTATTATTGAGTGCCTGATGTGCCCGTGCAAAAAGTTCTTGAGTACGCTCAATCATGCTAAGATGCAACAGGGAGATGTGAAAGCTGTCTACCTGTTGTTGCCTAGTTTGTGGAAGATCTTGAGCCTGAAGAAGGAAGCATGAAAGGAAAAAGAAGATAAATGAGAATTTCGGCATGATCAACTGATGATCTCAGGGTGAAGATGTGCCCAACACTCAGCAGCTTCTGCACGCAGCACAAGAGGCTCAATGAGCTTCTGAAAGTGCTGCCGTGGGATAAGCTGTGCACCCAAAGCCAAAATGTGGGGTGAAGATTGTTGACAATCTATTAATTTTAACCCTTGCATGGCAAAATAACGCACAAATTGGATGAAGGCGATTTTTGAGGCATTAGGTCGCAGACTCACCATCGACTCGCCAAAAAAAACAGAACCAAGTTTGATGCCATAAAAACCACCAGCAAAGCCACTATCATCAAAAGCACTCACACTGTGCGCATAACCCAGCTCGTGTAAAATGTTATAAGCCTTAATCATGGAACCGTTGATCCAAGTGCCCCCTTCTTGCTTGGGACGGTAATGGTGGGCACAACAGGTGATAACTTCATTAAAGTTGACATCAAGTTTTATGGTGAAAATGTTCCGTTTCATATGTTTCTTTGTGCTTTTACTCACATGCAGGTTTTTAGGGTCTAACACACAGCGTGGGTTTAGAGAGTACCAGTAAATGGGTTCATCTTCGCTACCATTTCCCCACGGAAAAATCCCACGCTGATAGGCAGAGAGTAACATACCAGGTGAGAGATTTCCGCCCATGGCTACCATATCCTCTCCCTCTCGTGGGGGAGGAAAGTTGAAATCTTGGTAGCTGGCTAGGTGAGGAAAAATGGGGCTCCCCATGGGTTTAATCCTTAAAGGACAGAATAAGCTGTTCCTTTCGTACCGACAGAGCCACCGTTTTGCCATTTAACTCGCCACGTAGCAGTGCATCCACCAGAGGCTCTTTAACTTCATTCTCTACCACACGGGCTAATGGGCGCGCTCCATACTCTTTGCTATAGCCTTTTTTGGCCAACCAAGCACACACTTTAGAGCTAAAAGTCAGGGTTACGTTTTGTGCAATCAACAACTCGCCTAAATCAGCAAGCTCTTTAGTAACAATTTTTTCCACTACGTTTTCTGGTAACTGGTTAAAGCATATTATTTTATCTAAGCGATTGCGAAACTCAGGAGAAAAAGTGCGCTCAACTGCTTGCATCAGCACGCTATTGTCGTGCTTTTCGCCACTAAACCCAATGGATGACTTAGTTAAATCGCTCGCCCCCACATTACCCGTCATAATGATTATGGTGTTTCGTAGATCGGCCTTGCGTCCTTGATTGTCTGTGATAGTGGCGTAGTCCATAGCTGACAACAGCACATTAAAGATGTCACGGTGAGCCTTTTCTATTTCATCTAATAGCAGAATGGCATGGGGGTGCTTGCGTAGAGCTTCGGTGAGCAACCCCCCTTCCTCATAGCCTACATAGCCTGGCGGCGGGCCAATGAGGCGAGCGGCAGCGTGCTTTTCTTGATACTCACTCATATCAAACCGTAAAAGCTGTGCACCAAGTTGCTCAGCCAGCGACTTGGCTAGCTCGGTTTTGCCCACGCCTGTGGGACCCACAAACAAAAAAGACCCCATCGGTTTATCAGCTTTCCGTAAGCCAGCACGCGATCGTTTAACCGTTTGTGCCAAAGCTTGCACCGCACTGTCTTGCCCAAACACCATGGCTTTAAGATGGTTTTCAAGAGAGAGAATCCGCTCCACATCACTTTCACTCACCGTTTTTTCCGGTGTGCGCGACATTTTAGCCACAATACGCTCAATAAGTGATTCATCCACGACCGATTGCTCCTCGGTAGTGGCGGTTTGCTGCAGTCGTAAATACGCTCCGGCTTCATCCATCACATCCACTGCTTTGTCCGGCAACTGGCGCTCGGTGATGAAACGGGCACTTAAGTCTACACAGGCGCGCAACGCCTCAGGCGTGTAGGTAACTTTATGGTAGGTAGCAAAACGTTCAGCTAGCCCTTCAATAATAAGGTGAGACTCTTCAAGACTGGGTTCTTTTATTTCAATAGTTTGAAAGCGCCGCGTCAGAGCATGATCTTTCTCCACAAAGCGCTTGTACTCTTCATAGGTAGAAGAGCCAATAAGCCGCAAACTGCCCCTTGCTAAGGCGGGTTTAAGCAGGTTAGAGGCATCCATAGCACTGCCTCCCGTAGACCCTGCCCCCACAATGGTATGGATTTCGTCGATGAAGAGAATAGTTTTACCGTCTTTTGATGCCTCGTTAATAACAAGTTTAAGGCGTTCTTCAAAGTCACCACGATAGCGAGTACCGGCAATGAGGGCTCCCATATCAAGCGAGAGAATACGAAACCCCTGCAACGGCAACGGCACGTTATTGTGGGCAATCAGGTGAGCTAACCCATGGGTAATAGCGGTTTTCCCCACGCCTGAATCACCAATGTGCAACGGATTGTTTTTAAGCCGACGGCAGAGTGTCTGCATGGTGCGTTCTAACTCCGCAGAACGCCCGATCAACGGCTCAAGCCGTCCTTCCCGTGCTTCTTGAGTCAGATCCACCGTGTACTGGCGTAGAATAGGCTTTGGCTCGGTCCCCGTTGCTGTTTTACCTTCGGATAAGTTCGCTTGAGCCGATTTTTCATCGCTTATTTGAGTGTTTGCTACGGCTACCTGCATTTGCTGACGAGACAGACCCGTTTTCATAATGAAGTAAGATGCAAAGGTGTATTCCATGTCTAATAGTGTGGAAAATATGTCAGCAATAGAGATGAGGGGTTTACTTTGCACAGTCGCACGGCGCAACACTTCTTCAAACAATGTTCGCAGTTGGGGCGAATGAACGGGGATATAGGTAGGCGAGTTTATCAGCAGCAAGCTGGTGGTAAAATAGTGTTCCAAATCAAAGCGCACATTATGCACAGAGATGCCTAGATCGGCAAGTAATGTGCGCGGATAGGGGTAATCTAAAGAGATATAAAGGAGATGTTCTGGCGTGAAAAGCTCATGATTGCGGCTTTTAGCAAAGGAAAATGCTTTGTCTAGTATCTCTTGAAGTTCTTCATTTATGTTCATGCATCACACCTTTTCGTGGGTTATTTGCAACGGAAATTGAGCTACCTTAACCATCGCTTTTGCCTGTTGTACGCGATAGAGAGCAATGTCCAAAGGGTAGATACCAGCCACTCCACGTTCTTGTTCATGAATGGAGAGCATGATAGTGTAGGCATCTACTTCGCTTTTGGCAAAAACAGTCATTAACAACGCCACGACAAACTCTTGAGTGGTCACGTCATCATTAAACAGTACCACCTGAAAAAGACTAGGTGGTTTTAGTGCTGTTTTAGCGGCTTTCGATTTTAAAGCTCCATTGTCCGCCATATTTATTTTTCCTTACTACTATCCGTATTGGATAGTTCATGTTTCCATTCGTAGAGCTTGCACTGAATGGCTGCAATGGTTGCTTGCATATTTATATCACCAGCACGTCCGCGGTCGCCTGCACCTGCTGCCCAACCGTCCCAGATGTAAAGATCTTCGAGTTGGCGTTCTAAATCCTCTAGCACAAAAGAAGCATCAAACGCTTGGCGTTTTTCAAGACTAATATATGTGGCATCGAAGGTAGAGCGAAAGGCAATATCTTCCCAGTCTTCGTTATTATTTTCCATTGACATGTATGTAAGCTCCTGCATTGTACAAGATGTGTTTTTTTAAAAAACAAAAAGGGTGCGATAGAGCCATTATTGAGACCTCAACACACGCCCCCCCTTAAGTAGTATAGCAAAAAAAGATATATTGTCAAATCACCTGCATAAAAGAGTGTGTCTCCCCCCCCTTGTGTTGATGAGAGTAAACGCGTATAATTGAACAATGTGTATGCCTTAGATGTATATACGTCTCTTGACTTAATTTTAAAAAGGATGAAATCTTTTATATGAGTGTTCGTGTACGCTACGCCCCTTCGCCTACAGGCTATCAGCATATTGGAGGGGCAAGAACTGCCCTGTTTAATTATTTTTATGCCCGTTCACAGGGGGGGCAGTTTTTACTTAGAGTTGAAGACACCGATCAAGAACGTACCTTTGATCTTGCATTAGAAGATTTGTATGCCACCATGAAGTGGCTGGGGGTTGATTGGGATGAAGGTCCAGGCAAAGAGGGCGAATGCGGACCGTACATCCAAAGCGAGCGCCGTGAATTGTATACTAAGTATGCACTTCAATTGGTGGAGCAGGGCAAAGCCTATTATTGCTATTGTACCTCAGGACGTTTAGAGCGCATTCGAAAAATTCAAGAGCAAAACAGTTTAGCCCCCGGCTATGACCGCCATTGTCGTGACTTAAGCGATGCCGAAAAAGCCGAGGCACAGGCCGTAGGTGCTAAGCCAGTTATTCGTTTAAAAGCTCCACTAACGGGGTCAATTACTGTTCATGATGAGTTGCTCGGCGACATCACCCGAGATGCCAAAGACGTAAGTCCTGATGCGATTTTATTGAAAAGTGACGGAATGCCAACGTATCATTTGGCTAATGTGATTGATGATCACTTAATGGGGATTACGCATGTGTTGCGTGCCCAAGAGTGGGTGCCTAGTGCGCCATTGCACAAGCTTCTTTATGAAGCCTTTGGTTGGCATATGCCTAAGTTATGCCATTTGCCTATGGTTATGGGTAATGATGGGCAAAAATTGAGCAAGCGCCATGGGGCTACTAGCGTGCGTGAATTTGTGGCTAAAGGCTACCTGCCGCAGGCTGTTACCAATTATATCAGTCTTTTAGGTTGGTCCTATGACGACAGCCGGGAATTTTTTAGCCTAGATGAATTGTGCCAGTTTTTCAGCCTAGAGCGCATCAACAAATCGCCTGCGGTGTTTGATTACAAAAAACTGGATTGGTTTAATGGGCAATACATTCGTAAAATGAGCGACGATGAACTATTTGAGGCCGTGCTACCCTTTCTGCAGAAAGAAACCGTGCAGGTGAATGCGGCGAGTGGCGAGGAAATCGGGCGGTTGCCTGCAGTATTAAGTGCCACCCTCAGCGAAAAAGAGAGTGGTTTACTGAAGCAATTGATACCCCTCATTAAAGAGCGTATGCAGTTGTTAAATGAGGTGTCAGGATTGGTTCGGTTCATTTTCACTGCACCAAAGCAGTACAATGCGGATGATGCTGTGCCGAAAAAAATGAGTACCAGCGAAACGTTGGCTATTTTGCAAGGACTTGTGCCGTTGGTACAAGAGATAGATGGGCATGATGATGATGCTAACGAGCAACGCTTGCGCAACCATGCGGATAAACTGGGCTTGAAAATTAACCAAGTTTTACAACCTTTGCGTGTAGCTGTGTCTGGGAGTAAGGTGTCGCCTCCTCTTTTTGAAAGTATGCGCCTTTTGGGGCAACAAGAGGTGAGCGATCGGGTGCTGAGATTATGTGCTATAATGGAACAAGGGAGCTAACATTTAATGAGAATAACTGCTATTATTTGCTTATTTGTAACTGCGATGGCAGGGTTATCAGCCCAGGAAACCCCCGATGTGTTTTTACAGCGTGTTTCTGACCGCTATGCTAAAATGGAAGACTATCAAGCCCGTATTCGCATTCGGCGAGGTGAGAGAGTGGATAATGGGCGTTTAGCCTATAAATCCCCAGGTCTCATTCGTCTGGATTATGATAGCCCCAAAGGACAAGTGTTGTTGATTACTGAAGACAAAGTAGAGTTTTATTTACCAAGTTTTCAGAGTGTTATGGAGCAAAGGCTGAGCCGTAGCGATGCTCAATCGATGTCATCGGTGGGAGCTATTGGTGGCAATGGGCTAAAGATTTTACGTGATAACTACTCTGTGAGTTACTTGGTGGGGCCTGATCCTGTTCCGTTAGGCGGAGGGTCTAACGAAATGGTTATCAAGTTACGTTTTCAATGGCGCTCTAATGCCGAAGGGTTTCGCACGCTTGATGTTTCGATTAATCCTACTAGTTTATTGATAAGGCGGATGGAAGGCGTAACGGGTTTGTTTGAAAATGTGCAATTTGACTACACTGACATAACGCTAGACAGGGGTGTACCCACGTCTGTTTTTGTGTTTGTACCTGAAGAGGGGTTACAGATCACAAGATATCCCAATTTTTTAGGCCTTGTGGAATAGAAAAAAGTGAAGAGTATAGGTGAAGTTTTACGTAATAAAAGAGAGGGCTTGGATATAAGTGTGGACACCGTAGTGGCTGAAACAAAAATATCCAAGCGTTATATTGAATCTATGGAAGCGGATGATTTTGAAAAAATTCTGTGTAGCGAGGCGAATTTATTAGGTTTTATTAAAATGTATGCCTTGTTTTTGGGATTAGATGTTACAAAGTCCTTAGCTTTGTACAACAAACATAAGCTAGTAGAAGAGCCAGCTCCCATGGAACAACTTATGAAGCAGGAGTCGATGGTGATCCGTTGGCGCTATGCTTTATGGGCATTAGGATTTATAGTGGTGGTAGGGTTTTTTTATCTTACTGGTCGGGGTGTGGCTCGCTGGCAGATGCAGCGGAGCCAAAAGGTTAAAAGCACAATTATTGTGCGTGAAAAAATTATTTACCGCACTGCGGAGCGTCTTTTTGAGGGAGAGTTTGGGTCAGGCGATGAGATTATTCTTATCTTAATGGGTATGGAGCATCGTTTTGCTGTGATTTACAATGATAGCAAAGAGGTGAGTGTTAGTTATCGTCATGCTGAGACTGATGAACCCCCACAGGTTGTACTATCAGATGAGGGGATTCAGTTTGCACTAATGCAAGGGGGTGCTAATCAGCTGAGTTCGGTTTCGGTTATTGGATTGCCTTCACAAGCATCATCAGGCGACACCGTACGGTTAAGGTTTCAGATCTCAAGTGGTAGTGCCACTATGGCCTTGGTAAGTGAGGCAACACAAGTGTCTCCGTTGATTACCCAAGCAACACAGCCGATTAAAGATGCCAATGGGTTGACTCGGCAGGTGTTAATGAGTGTGAGCGACGGTATGCCGATCACTCCTGTCATAAGCTTTAAGGGTTACAGTTATTTTCGATATAGATTAGACTCTAACGAGGTGGTTGAACGGTACTATCAAGAAGGCGAGCAGTTTCAGCGTACCATGCACGGTAATCTTAAAATGTGGCTTTCTAATGCAGGTAAAGCCCGTATTAAAATAGGTAGCCGTGAGTTTGCTCTGGGGCGAGATGGTGAAGTTGTAGTTAAATTGCTTTATTGGCAGCGTAATCAATTCACCAATATGCTTGATCTTATTTTAGAAGATATGTGGTAAATGGGGCAAAACTTTTGGGGGACAATTCTCGATTTTCTGCTACCCAGAACATGTCTTGCTTGTTGTCAATTTCTTTGGAAGCAAAAGCATTTTTGTTCACCCTGCCTGGGCAAGATGAATGATCTTATCCTAGCAGGTATCAGGTGTCCACAATGTTCACGTCCAGCGACTCTATCGAATACAGTATGCACATCCTGTTTATATTTGCAGGGGTCGTATGCCTTTGATCAGCATTATGCCATTTTTAATTATAAAGGGCTAATTAAGCAACTCATTATAGCACATAAATTTTATACTAAATCACAAATGTCTATTTTCTGGGCTGATATTTTGATGAAAACCATAATTAATTTGGATATACCTAATGATTACTGCCTAGTGGCATGTCCTTCCACACATCATCAAGCTATGCTAGAAGAGATTTCTTATCAGTTGAACGAGCGACATAAGCTTAAAATGCGATTTATTTTAAAAAAGAAAGTAGAAATAGAGCAAAAGAATTTACGATTGAAAGACCGTTTAATAGCCCTTCAAGGCAATGTGCTGGTAATGAAAAAACCACCTAGGAAGGTGATTTTGGTGGATGATATTTTCACTACCGGTTCTACTATGGGATGTAGCGCACAAGCCTTAAAAGATGCCGGCAGTGAGAGAGTAATAGCTATAACTCTCGCTATGGTTATTTTAAAGCCAAAACACAACGTTTAAATTTTAAGTAAAGGTTTTTCTACCCCTAACACTTTCAACTGGCTCATCATGGTATCAGCCTCCGTTTTAAGCACATTTTTTATTTCTATACGAATGATTCCTGCGGAGGTCATAGTAACGTAGGGTGTGAAACCCGCTTCAATTAATTTTTCTTTTAAATTTTTGGCATAGTGAGCATTTTTAAAAGCTCCCACTTGTATGACGGCATACTTTATGGCCTCTTTCATGCTGGCATCAGCTAAAATACGCACATTCGCTGTGCCACTTTGAACCATGTCTAACGCTTGAGCAGCCGCAAAAGAAAGATCAATTATGCGATCCTTAATGTAAGGTCCTCGATCATTGATTCGGACTTTTAAGGTACGCCCATTGTCTAGGTTGATCACCTCAACCATCGTACCAAAAGGAAGCTGTTGGTGGGCTGCTGAAATTTCATTAGTATTGAATACTTCACCATTGGCTGTTTTTCGCCCATGAAAATGACCACCATACCAACTTGCCACACCCACTTCCTCAAATGCCTGAAGGGAAAATGCCGTAAACAATACGCAAAACAGGAAACATAGTTTTTTCATACTTTATTTTCGGCATCTCCCCTATATAAAATTAAGCCTCCGTCTACGAATGGTTAATCTTTTAAAAGATCATGGTGATATTTTCTCTCACTTTCTAGTACGAACGAAGCACCATGACCAGGAAAGAAAGTGAAGGATGGCGACACAGATGCGAAAATATTACTTATACTCATCAGCATATCGGGAGGACTCCCACCTTCGAAGTCAGTTCTGCCCATGCCACCATCAGCAAAGAGCACATCACCTGAAAACACTATTTCTCGTGAAGCACTTATTAATAGGCTGGAGCCAGGGCTATGACCGGGGGTGAGCATAAAAGTGAAGTCGTCAAAGGCGATTGTATCACCTTCCTTTAAAAAATGATCAATAGTGGGTACGCTTGCCCCTTGATAATGATTTTCAAGGTGAAAATAGGCTATAGACCCCTCAAAAGTTTGCTGCCCCGCAGATCCAAAATAGTGTCTATCAGCTTGCGGTGCGTAACTGGTAACAGCAATCCCTTCAGCCTCTAAGGCGTTGCGTAGGGCTTGTCCATAGGCAATATGATCAAGATGCCCATGGGTGTAGGTTATAACCACCGAAGAAGGGTTAAGAGCTTGCACCTTAGGGAGAAAAAGATTGAAGGCAGAGCCGGGATCCACAACCAAAACTTTGTCATGTTCGCCTTTAATGATATAGCCATGGCAATGAAACGGATTACGCGTGATAATAGTCATAAAAACTCCTTATATTTAGTCAGTAATTGCAATGAAGTCGGATGCACGGTTTGCCCTGCAGTCTTTATATAATCGACACTTTCAGCTAAACTGATAGTAAAAAGCGTGTCAAGCGAAGCGTTCAGCAATATTCCTTGGTGGAGAGGCGTCAGGTAAGGTCGATTTGCCTCCAAATAGTCAGACACAAACAAAATTTTGTCCAAATCACTCATGATTAGGTTACCAATACTATGCCGCTGCATGGCAAGATCTACTTCTTTGTCATAAAATCCTAGCTTTTTTTGCAGGTGACCGGCGGCGGTGTAGCCATGCCACACCATAGGAAAGGAAACCATTTCTGCCGTTAGGCGATCACACTTTTCCATTTGTAGACGTTGTTCATCCTGCTCCCATTCACGGGTGCAGTCATGCCCCCATCCCGCCACCAAAGCTAAATCATGCTCAACATCAAATCGTTTAGCTAACTTTTCCGCTAGCTGAGCCACACCCTGCGAATGTATATAACGTGCTGGACTAAGGGTGTCTTTAATAAAATCTTCTAAATTACTTATAAAGGTTGTGCTGAGTGATGTAGCCATAAACCTCCTGCGGCACTAAAAAACGAAAAGATCGTTTTTCTTTAATGCGTAAACGTATATCGCTGCTAGAAATGGGAAGAACTTGATTATTAAGTTGTGTGTGAGGGTAGGTAAAGCTTGTACCGTGGCGTGCGGCCAAAACCAGCTGAGTCTCGGTGCTAAGGGCATCACACTTCTTCCATTTATCAAAATGCTCTACCCAATCATCCCCCAGCATGTAGTAAGTGTCTGGCGACAACAAGCCCCACTCTTTTAACTTTCTCACCGTATCAATAGCATAGTGAGGGGCGGTTGCCCTGTTTTCTAGCTCATAGGGGCATATTTGCGCCCAAGGTACCGTGGTAAGAGCCTCTTGCAACATGGCAAGACGGTGTTCGTCATGGAAAGCATAGCTGTGGCTTTGTTTAAGCGGCGTTTGTGCTGAGGGCAAAAAGACAACTTTTTTCAGTTTTAATTGATAAAACGCCTCCTCTGCTATAGCCAAATGACCAATGTGCAGAGGATTGAACGACCCACCAAAAAGGAGAGTGGACATGGCTAGTTAAAAACTAACGAAACAATACCATCTTCAATCGGTAACTCTTTGTTTAACACCCGATACACAGTTTGAAACATGGGTACTTTTAAGTTGTATTTTTGCGCCAGTTTGTAGGCCGAACGAGCGGCAAACACACCTTCAGGTAGATAACCCACTTTAGCCGTTACCCCAGCAATGAGGCTGTCTAAATCAGTAAAGTCGTTGAGAATACTGTCGGTTACAATAGCACGCCCAAAACGCCGATTACGTCCGTAAACGCTGCGACAGGTAACATCCAAATCGCCCACACCTGCAGGTCCTGCAAAGGTTTCCCAGTGGGTAGATCCCATAGCACGTGCTAGCTGCATCATTTCATTCAATCCACCGGCCAGCAAAAAGCTTTCGGCGTTGTCGCCAATGAGTTGAGAGTTCTCACCGTACGCTTCCATTGCCCCAAAGGCCACGGCAATAACATTTTTAATGGCAGCACACACTTGCACACCGGTCACGTCTAGGCTGGAGAACACTCGTAAGGTCTGGCTCTTCAAGGCTTCGCGCACAATGATAGAGTTTTTGGGGTTAAGCGAGGCAGCCACCAAAGAGGTTACTTTGCCAGCTCCCAGCTCTTCGGCGTGGCTTGGTCCTGAAAGATAAACAAGATTGCCCTTGTAAAATCCAGGTAAATAGTTTTCTAGTGCATCTAATATAAGTTTTGGCTCATCATCCGGCCCTGTTAAAAAGCCTTTAGTGGCACAGGCAATAATGCTTTTTCCTTCAGCCACGCTGTTCACGTTAATGAGCTGGCGGGCGGTGGCAAGCAAGGCACTTGATGGGGTAACCAGCAAGATGATGTCTTTGCCTTCCGCACACTCAATAAGGTTGGAGCAAGCCACAAGGTTTTGGGGTAAACCTACCGCAGGTAAAAAACGGTGATTGGTATGCTTTTGGTTTATTTCATCAGCGGTCTCTTGCTCATAGCACCACAGAGTTACATCTAATTTCTTTTCTGCCATTCCTTTAGCTAGGGCAGTACCAAAAGCTCCGCCACCAATAATAGCCACAGATTTAGCAGTTTTAGGCACATTGATCAATTCACTCATGATAACTCCTATCTTATTAAACCGATTAATTCTGCATTTATATCGGCTAGTTCTTGCGTTAATATCACTTATCTAAAAGTTTATTGAACATTTTTATTCATCTTTTATCTTAAAATGGTACATCATTTGCCTCATAATGTCTACATAATAAAAAACAAATTAAGGTCGCTTGCTATGCCTTTTAATAGATGGTAAAGTGGTGTTTATGAAGATGCGCTGGTGGGTTTTAGTGGGGTTGTGGGTTGGCTTGCTGGGGGGGTGCGTTAAATTGCCCCCACGGCATTTGTTAGACGGGCATAGCACCGGGCATGAAGAGTGGGATGCGCAACTGCGTGCTTCGCTTACCTTGGCGTATCTTAATGCCACCCCCATTGAGAGCCTCAAGCTCATCACCGTGGGGGTGAACGCCCCGTTTCCCACCATCACCGCCGCTTTAGCCAGCGTGCACAACCACCTCGGTCGGGTTCTCATCGTCATCAGCCCTGGCACTTATTATGAGAAATTCACCATCAACCGCCCTTCGGTGAGCCTGTGGTCGCCCAACGCCCAACACACCATCATTCACTACGACGATGCCGCCGGCACAGCCCGCAACGATGGGAGTCTCGCCACCTTCGGCACGGTTGGCTCAGCCACGGTTACCCTCACGCCTTTTGCCACAGGTTTTACCGCCGAGGGCATCACCTTTAAAAACAGTTTTAACCAAGAACAACCCAAAGACGGCATCTATAAAGGCTTCTCTGCCGTCGCTTTGCACGTGGCTGCCGACCAAACTTTACTGCTGAACAGCGTCATCACCAGCCATCAAAACACGGTATTGTTAGAAGAAAACACCCGCACCCTCATCGCTCACAGCACCATTGAGGGCAATGTGGACGTGGTGCTGGGGGCAGGGCAACTGTATGTAACCCACAGCGAACTGCGGTTTGTGCCTCGCCTGCTGGGCGAGAGCGAAGGTTTTATGCTACAACCGCAAACGCCCGCCAATCAACACGGCTTTCTCATTCATTCATCCCGCTTCACCGCCCCGTCGGGGGTAGGCGACGGCACGGTGTGGCTGGGTCGCCCCGGCTCGCCACACGCCCAAGCGGTTCTCCTCAACAGCACCCTTGGCAACCACCTGCACGCTGATAAATGGACAACCCTCTACACAGGGCAAGGACCCATCACCCCCCCCACCGCTCGCCTAGGCGACGACCAAGAGTTGACCCCTCACGCCGTGCTAGGGGCGAATGAGGGGCAATATGCAGAGGCGTGGCCTGAGTGGCAGGTGCTGTTTCCAGCCCCTAGTTAAGGGGCCACAATTTCAGAATCTCTGCACTTAAGGCCTCGGTGCGTGCGGCGATAGTTTGTTCATCCCAGTCATCAAGGGCTAGCACCTCTTTAGTGATGGTGAGGTCGGCAAATTTTTCCATCTCTAGTTTTTTATCAGCAAAGGGGCTGTTAGAGATAGCGGCATTCAGCTTGCCTGACAGTAAGGTCATGTTACCAATCAAGCCAATATGATCATGACGCTTTTGCTCGGCGATAACATCACCCTTTATACTTTCGCCCCAGTTAGCTTCCCATTTTTGTGGCATAATGTGTTCTAGCGTGCCGTTATCGCTCAGCACCATGGCATTAAATTTCGGATTATTACGTCGAGCCAGTTCTAACCACAACAAAAAGAGGCGGGCGTGTTTGGTTTTAGTTTTTAAAAAGGGCGATTTTAAAGAGTTAAGCAGTTCCGCATCACTAGGCACATCAGCAAAGGGATCACTCTTAGGGGTGATGTCAGAGTCTTGCATCTGTTTAATGAGATCGGCAGATACCTTATTGTAATTTTTAGAGTCCCACCCACAAATAAAGCGACGCATAATGTAGTTTTCTAACCGTTTAAAGGTTACCTTTTGTTCAAGGCTGCTACAGTTTTTTAGGGAGTATAGCACAAAGGCGTGCCAAGTGGAGATGTCGGTTTTGCTCAACAAATGCAACAATCGGTTTTTATTATCCACATAACGAAGAGGTGTGCCATCAGTAAAGGCGGTCATGTTTTCACGGTAGCATGTAGCATACGAACAAAGTTCTTTTAAAAATGCCTCTATCTCGGAGGTGTTTCCAAAAGCCTTAATTTTCTCTTCATAAATTTTGGTTAAATCTTTTAAAGCATGTTTGTCTGGGCTGTAAAAACCTTGAATGGTGGCGAAAAAGTGCAACAAAATTTCTAGGTTGTCTTGCTTCACCCGCCCACGCTGGGTTTCGGTGTCCCAATACTTGGTTAGTCGATCAGTGGCATTAAAGGTGTCAAGCCATGTTTGCTCATAAAGAGCTAGCACTGCTTTGTCATCAGCGTGGTTTGCTAAAACTCGGTAGCGACCAAACAGCTCATTTTTCACAATGTCTGCCATGCTGAGGCGTACGCCTGAGTTGTTGATGGCATTAAAAATATCTTGCTCTGAGTCGGTCGCATCAATATCAATCACAATGAGTAAATTAAAATGCCCATTGCTGAGGTAGTTAAATAAACTTTCGATGTGGGCTGACGAATAATTTTCAGTATCGCTGAGTGTCTCAATGAAAAATTTGTAACACTGCAAAATCTGGCTACTTTCTTTGGTTATGGAGTGCAGGTTATGGAGTGCAGGTTATGGAGTGCAGGTTATGGAGTGCAGGTTATGGATTAATGAGTCCTCCATCAGCACGTCGGTGTAGGCTTTAGCATCCAGCACGGAGTGGGTTATTTTAGGGTGCAAAACTTTGATAGTTTCTCGGTAAAAAAGAAGATCGACGATAGCCAGCTTATAGGCATCTCTATCTGTCAATGGCATAAGATCACAAAGTGCTTTGAGTAAAATGCTCAAAGTGGTAAGGCGTTGCTGCCCGTCAATCACACGCACTCGTTGCAAATTGCCAGCTAAAATTGGTTCTTGCTTGAGAATAACCGAACCTAAAAAGTTGCTTTTATTCGTTTCGGTAAGAGACCCGAGCAGAGCCGCCCAATTATCTTTTTTCCAAACATAGGCACGCTGAAAAAAAGGAATGACAAGGTTTTGAATGTTGGTAACCACTCTAAATGGTCTGGCTTCGGCTTTCATAGTTTATCATTCTAACACGCTGTCAATAATAAATCAAGAACACGCCACACATTAGACACCCCCCTCATTATGTGTTACCATTAAAGCATGAACACCGCAGAGTTTGACAAAATAACCGCAGCCCTAGGGCAGAGCGTGAAGCTGATGGCTGCCTGCAAAACCCAAACTATAGATAAAATAGCCCGGGCCGCTCAGGCAGGCGTGCGCCTGTTTGGCGAGAACTATGTGCAAGAGGCCGCAGATAAATGGAACACGCCCGAAGGGCAAGAGCTGAAGGCAACCTATGGGCTAAAACTGCACCTCATAGGGCATTTGCAAAGCAACAAAGCCCGCATGGCGGCCGGGCTGTTTGACGGGGTGGATGCCCTAAGCAGCTTTAAAACCGCCCAAAAATTGAACGCAGCCTGTGCCGAGCGTGAGCCGATGCCCGTGTTGTTGCAGTACAACGCCCTAGGCGAAGAGAGCAAGCAAGGGCTTACCACCTTTGCCCAAATGCTGCACCTAGCGCAGGCGGTGCATGAGTTGCCCCACTTACGGCTGGACGGCATTATGGCGATAGCCCCCTTGACCACCGACGAGCAGGTAACCATGCGCGCCTTTAAACAAACGCAAGAGCTGTTTGCGTCGCTTAAAACTTACTTGCCCGATGGGTTGATGAACACCCTTAGCATGGGCATGAGTGGCGACTACCCGCTTGCCGTGAACTATGGTAGCAATCGGGTGCGCCTAGGCACGGTGCTGTTTGGGGCAAGAGCGCCCCTCATTAAATAGAAGGAGAAAATAACCATGAACCAACAGTTGCAAGAGTGGATGAGCGAGGCGAAACGCTGCGTGTTTTTTGGCGGGGCGGGCATCTCTACCGAGAGCGGCATTCCGGACTTTAGAAGCGTGGACGGGCTGTATAGCCAAAAATACCGCTTTGCCCCGGAGACGATTTTATCGCACACCTTTTTTATGCAAAACACCGAAGAGTTTTACCGTTTTTATAAAGATAAAATGATTTGCTTAACCGCCCAGCCGAACCCCGCCCATTTAGCCCTTGCCCGTTGGGAGAGTGAGGGCAAACTGACGGCGGTGGTAACCCAAAATATTGATGGTTTGCACCAAGCGGCCGGCAGTCAACAGGTGTTTGAGCTGCACGGCTCGGTGCATCGCAACTTCTGTATGACGTGCCACAAACCCTATGGTGTGCAGGCAATTGTGGAGGCAGTCGGTGTGCCGTATTGCAGCTGCGGGGGCATCATTAAACCGGATGTGGTGCTGTATGAAGAGGGGCTGAACAGCGAGGTGATGAACGGGGCGATTAAAGCCATTAGTGAGGCCGATGTGCTGATTGTGGGTGGCACGTCGTTGGTGGTCTATCCGGCTGCTGGGTTGGTGGATTATTATAGAGGTGATAAACTGGTGCTGATTAACACCAACCCCACACCGCTCGATGGGCGAGCTAATTTGGTGATAACCGGACGGTTGGGCGAGGTGCTAGGCTAGCTTTAAGCCGAAAGGTGGGACTTGAGGGGAGGTGAGTCCCCCTCTTGCACATAAATGCGATATAGGATATATTAAAATCTGTATAATTAAACTAAAACGAGGTCTTGTAAGGTAGATATGGACATTACTAAAGTACGCAATATCGGTATTAGTGCACACATTGACAGTGGAAAAACCACTCTTTCTGAGCGCATTTTGTTTTTCACAGATAAGATTCACGCCATCCACGAAGTTCGTGGAAAAGACGGTGTGGGTGCCACCATGGATCACATGGAACTTGAGCGTGAACGTGGAATCACCATTACCTCCGCTGCCACCAGCGTTGAGTGGAAGGATCATCCTATCAACCTTATTGACACCCCCGGGCACGTTGACTTCACCATTGAAGTTGAACGAGCCTTGCGCGTGTTAGACGGAGCTATTTTAGTTCTTTGTTCGGTGGCCGGCGTGCAGTCGCAGTCTATCACGGTAGACCGCCAGCTGAAGCGTTATAATGTTCCTCGTATTGCTTTTATTAACAAGTGCGACCGTGTGGGTGCTAACCCCTTTCGTGTGCGCGACCAACTACAGGAAAAGTTAAACCTGAATGCTGTCATGATTCAAATTCCTTTGGGGCTTGAAGATAAGATGAACGGTGTGGTAGACTTGGTTAAGATGACGGCTTACTTCTTTACCGAAGAAGGCGAGATGACCGTAGGAGACATTCCGGCTAATGTTCTTGAAATGGCTCAAGAACGCCGTGCGATTATGCTGGATGCGGTGAGTATGTTTGATGACACCATTATGGAATTGATGATGGAAGATAAAGAAATTCCAGTAGAGCTGTTGCAAAGTACCATTCGCAAGGCAACCATTGCCCGAGAGTTTGTGCCTGTAATGATGGGTTCGGCCTACAAAAACAAGGCTATTCAGCCTTTGTTAGATGCAGTTTTGGCCTATTTACCAGCACCGGATGATGTAACTAATGTTGCGTTAGACTTGGATAAAGAAGAGCTTGAAATTACGCTTGAGAGCAATGAAAATGCCCGTAATGCCGTAGCCTTGGCCTTTAAACTGGACGAAACCCAGTATGGACAGGTTACTTATATTCGTGTTTATCAGGGAAAAATTAAGAAGGGTGATGAGCTGGTGAACACTCGCTCACGTAAAAAGTTCAAAGTGGGTCGTTTGGTGCGTATGCACAGTAGCGAGATGGTAGATATTACGGAAGCCCCCGCTGGCGATATTGCTGCCTTATTTGGTGTGGATTGTGCCTCAGGTGACACCTTCTGTTCAAGCAACATTAACTACTCTATGACTAGTATGTATGTGCCAGCTCCTGTTATTTCTTTGTCTATCAATCCAAAAGATAAAAAGTCAAGCGACAACATGGCTAAGGCCTTGAACCGCTTTACTAAAGAAGACCCAACTTTCCGCACCTTTGTTGACCCAGAAAGTAATCAAACCATTATTCAAGGAATGGGTGAGTTGCACTTGGAGGTGTATGTGGAGCGTATGAAGCGTGAGTATAAAGTAGAAGTGGAAACTGGTATGCCACAGGTTGCCTACCGTGAGGCTATTAGCCAACCTGCTGCCTTTAACTACACCCACCGCAAGCAGACGGGTGGTTCTGGTCAATATGCTCGTGTGGCCGGCGAAATGCGTCCTTTGGCTGAAGGTGAATATGAGTTCATGAACAGCATTAAGGGTGGATCGATTCCAACTGAGTATGTGCCAAGTTGTGATAAAGGTTTCCGTGCCTGCTTAAGTAAGGGTAGTTTGATTGGTTTCCCTATTGTGGGTGTGCAGATGATGATCAACGATGGGCAGTTTCACCCAGTTGACTCTTCGGATATGGCCTTTCAATCAGCCGCTCGTGGTGCGTTCCGTGAGGCCTACATGAAGGCATCGCCACAGATTCTTGAGCCGATTATGAAAGTAACGGTTGAGGGCCCATCCGAGTTCCAAGGATCTATCTTTGGATCTTTAAATCAGCGCCGTGGTGTGATTTTAGGATCTAAAGAAGAAGGCGTGATGTGTGAGGTGGAGGCGGAAGTTCCCCTCTCGGAGATGTTTGGGTACTCAACTGTGTTGCGCTCCTTGACACAAGGTAAGGCAGAGTTCACCATGGAGTTCTTAAAGTATTCCAAGGCTCCCAATAACATCACCGATGCGATGATTAAAGAGTATGATGCCAAGCGTAAAGCTGGTGAGTTAGACTAGGTTTTTTAAAAGAAGGGCAGTGAGGGGAAACTTTGACTGCCCTTTAATAGAAGAGAGGACAAGGCATGGTGACCAAAGTTAAAATTAACTATTGTGGAGATAGTGCTCCTCTCTATGCCACCGAGGGTGCTGCTGGGGCTGATTTAAAGGCTTCTTTAGCACACCCGATTATTTTGAAATGTTTGGAACGCATCCTCATACCGTCTGGAGTCTCTATTGAGTTACCTGTGGGTTATGAAGGGCAGGTTCGTTCACGCTCAGGTCTTAGTTACAAGCAGGGCTTGGTGGTTCTCAACAGCCCCGGCACAATCGATAGCGACTACCGTGGCGAAATTATGGTTTCGTTAATTAATTTAGATGCGGATGATGTGATTATTAAACCGGGTATGAGCGTGGCGCAACTGGTGATTAGCCCTGTGGTGCAAGTGGAGTTTTGTGCTGTTACCTCCTTATCCTCAACAGAGCGAGGAAGTTCTGGTTTTGGATCGACTGGACAGTAACCCCATGAGGCAGAGCATTTTGCATTTTCTGCAACGACTAGGATTGTGTGGCTGTGTGGTGAGTTTTTTGGTAGGCTCATTTTTGCCCCTTCATGCCCAGCGTAAGAAGAAATCTCCCCCTATGGTTGAAACTCCGCCCCCTGTTATGGTGGTGGAAGTTGAAGTGATCCATGAACTGGAGTCTGAGAGAGAGCCTTTTTTTGAAGTGGATGGGTGGGTAATCGAGCAACGCCTTATGCAGGATTTGATGTTAGCGGTGAAAGAACTTGGTGTTACAGAGCCAGAGCAGGCACAGGAGCTTTTTTTCACGGTGAAGCCAGATAATATTCATTCGGATGATGTTCCGCTTTATCAGCGTCTTGCCCGTCAGTACAGCATAAAACAGCTTTCCGCTTTCGATTTGGGTTTAGCTAATGGAAATATTTCGGCACTAGCGGTGGATGAAGATGACTTGTGGGTGGGTGATTGGCAGGGTGGAATAACTCGCTATAGCCTTACTACAGGCCAGCGACTCAGTATTCGCTCTGGTAGAGCCACATTGACCGCACGACGAGTGAATGCCATCTTGGTGGAAAGGTCTGATGTGTGGGTGGTTTGTAGTGATGCGGTTGTGCATTATAATAAACGCAGTGGGAGAACTTCGATTATCCCTAAACCCAGCGTGCAGGGCTATGCCCAAACGATTTTACGCTACAATAATAAACTTTATGTGGGGTTACAAAATGGGGGGCTTTGGCTATTTGATGGGCAGAATTTTATCGAGCAGTCTCTGCCTAGCAATAGTTCTAACTCCATAACCACGTTGTTTACCCATGAAAATAGACTTTATATTGGAACAGCCTCAGGTCTCTTATGGCTTAGCCCGCAAGGTTTTGTTGAGGTGAATTTACTATCTGGAAAACATATTCGTTTTATCACATCACAGCTGGACAGTTCATCCTTATTATGGGTGGGGACTGCGGGGCAGGGTTTTCATGAGTGGTCATCTTCCCCCCCTGCCCTCACACAAATTCCCACATCCGACTCATGGCTTACTGCGGGGATTGTCCTGAATAGTAGAAATATTTTGTTAGTGGGACAATCAGAGGGAGGCTTGTTCACCATGAGAAAGGGCAACAGCACTGCACGCCGACTAGATTTTTCCCCTCTAAATGCAGGATTGTGGCGGGTGAGTGCTTTAGCCAGCTATGCCGATTGGGTGGTGGTGGGCACAGCTGGTGATGGTGTTGTTTTGTTACATGAAACACTTTTTTAGCCATCGGCTAGCAAACACGTGGAATAATCTTTTTTTTGGTCGCACCCTGGCCCAACGCTACATAGTGAGTTATTTAGTTCGTTTTCATAGCATGTCATTAGCGTTTTTGGTATTATTTGTGTTGCTAGGGCAAATTTGGGAATTTGCTAGCAAATGGTTACAAGCAGGTGTCGGGGTTGTAGACACTGCACATCTTATTCTCTTGCTTATTCCTTCCGCTTTTATTTGGGCCATGTCTTTTGCTCTTATGTTGGGGGTTTTTTTCACGCTAGTGGTACTAAAAAATAATGGGGAATTAGTGGCTATTTGGTTTATGGGGCTAGAACAAAAAGATCTTGCGGCTCCAATTATTAAATACTCGATCACTATAATGTTTTTAACACTTTTTTTATCACACACCCTTTATCCTTACTCGATGGATAGGTTCACATACACTTTTAATCAGCTAATCTTTGAAAAGCCTGTTATCCAGTTTAAAGATAGATCTATTTTATGGCTTAATGGGCGTTTATTAGCAGTGGCCTCGGTTAATGATTTGCAGTTACACGATGTTATACTACTGGATAAAACGAGTTCTCCTATGGTGATCGCCAGTGCCGAATGGGCACACATCGAAAAAAATATGCTTGGTCAAACTTTTTTTGTTATGGATCAACCGTGGCTATTACGAATCCCATCCGATCCACGGTTGCGTGATTTTACTCGATTAGATGCTGAATCCTTATCGTATCCCCTCATCAGTATTAAAGGAGCAGGTGAATCATCCTCTTCATCTGGTACAGCCGACTTAGTAAGCACTTGGAACTATTTTAGGGAAGCTCATCAACGAGTGGCACTAGAAAAAGAGGAGATGCAGAAGCGCTTTGCTATTGATGGAATTACAATCAAACTAAGAAGAGATTTTGACCTAGTTAAGTCCGGTTTCATACTGGGTATGCGCTGGGGCCAGATTATTTGTGTGCCTTTGTTTACTCTTTTAGGTTTTTTCGCTTATTTTTATTTCCCACGGGCTTCACCTGTTCTTTTGATAATCGGTTTGCTGTTTTTCGCCTTGATGCTATGGCTTGTCTATTATCTTTTAGCCGTAGTTGTTGTTCATGGTCGGTTACCCCTAGGCGTGTTGGTTATTCCACTCATGGTGCTAGTCGGCACGGTACTGTATTTTGCTATTAATAAGAGGAAGCTATTATAAAACGTATCACCCGCTATTTTTTAGCTTATCACCTGCAGGCTTTATTTTGCATTGTTGTTGTTGCTATGAGTTTCTTGTGGATCATCAGCTTGGCACAGTTAATGATCTCCTATCTTTCGTATGATCTTCGTATTATCGATTTTTTTTCCTGGGCGTTGTGGCGTAGCCTAGGGATGATGCCTGAGCTATGGCCGCTACTTTATTTTGTCTCGATCCTCTATCCGTTTGTTATTTTCATCTTGACAGGACAGCTTTGTGGTTATTATATGGCTGGGCTGGGCATGTTTTATTTCATGCGAATTCTTTGGGTGAGTGCACTCTTTATAGGGATAGGTCAATTTTTTTATGCAGATAAAGTTGTGCCGTGGGCTATGCACCAAGAGCAAAACCTTGAGAGGGTGTTATTGCCCTATGGTAGCCATAACTTCAGTAATGATGTGGCTTTTTTTTACGATGACAGACTTTTCTGGGCTGGCTATTTTGATATGATAAGTCAAGAAATACGATCGTTACGTATTATGCGCTTACCCAGTAGTGAGGAAAACACGCCACGGTACATTGATGCCATGGGGGGGGTGTGGCGGAGGGACGTTGGATGGATACTGTATGATGTGCGGGTACTAAGAGATAATGACGAGTTAGAGCTTATGACCGAGATGTTTTTAGGGATGGAACCATCTCTTGAGCAGTTTATGATAAAAAGCGATAGCTATAAAGGCATGAATACACAGGATTTACAAGAGTTTGCTGCCTATCAGAAAAAATCAGGCTGGCCCTACCAGCTCACTCTACTTGAGTATTGGCGGCGCTATTTTTCTTTTATCTTGTTCCCCTTGTTGGTTTGCACGCTCATAGTGCTACGTTACCCATTACGCAATCAAATTCGCCCCCTAGTTCTGATGGGCATTATGATGATGGTTCTCTATTATGCCATGTACGAATTTAGTGATATTTTGGTAAAAACCGAGCGCTTAGGCGCCTTGCCCGCCGCCTTGTTGCCGCTCAGTTTACTTGTGAGCGGCGTGCTAGGCATTCTGACTAAAATGTACTTTAACCGGGGAAAATAGAGATGCTGAGTGTGAAAATATTTTTAAAGTGACTTTTGTATGTGTTGCCAAAAAAGCGATTTGCCCACTCTAGTCCAGCAGGATCGGTAGCCCACAAGTCAGCTTCTTGACCATTGAATCGGTAGAAGGTGTGAGCAAAGGTGTAGCCAGCACTCACCGTAATGGGTAGTTTACCCTCACGTCCTTTCAGATGACGTAAGTCATAGCTAGCATCAAGACTAAAAGAGTTCGTCCAGTCATAAATGCCATCTTTTAAAAAGTTGCGTTTCCATGGATTTGTTTCAAAAGCCTTATAGTCTAAATAACCATTCAGCTCACCAGTGATGCCATCTCTATCCCACGCCCAAACGGGCGCTGTTCCCACCTGTCGCACAGAACCACCTGGATTTGCTGCGAAATATCCTATATCGTAATATTTTCCATCGCTACCTAGTTCATACTGTTTAGGCAATGAGCCACCATGGCGAGTGAGTGAGTAACCAAAGGAGAGGCTCAAGCCCGGCATAGGAAGAGAGTCTAATCCTAGTCTAAATTGATCACTATTGGGTTTTAGCATGCTGCCGGTCGACTTGCCGCGGTTGCTATAACCGGTGTCAGTAAGCACTTGATCACCTGCACGATTAAGCCCATTGGAGGAGTAGCTTTGTGGATAGTGTGTGTAGACGTAGGGGCTGATGTGCGTGTAGCCAAAGGTGAGCTGGGTGAAGGGCACTTTGGGAATGTTAAATCGCACGTCGGTGTTTGCTCCAAACATATTGCGCGGGTTAGACCCCAGACCTGTGATCTGAAATTCATCAAGAAATACATCAGCGGAGAGCTTCAGAACACCTGGAATAATGGTTGCTCCTCCAAACCCAATAGCGTAGTTGTCAATATCACCCACCAAGTTTTGGCTAAAGAGAAAGATATTAACAGGCATAACATAGGCTGCTTCAAATCGCTTACCCCACACAACACTTTCCCAAATATTAAAATAGAAGTAGTCACTAAGAAAAAATTCGCCAATGTGGTAACTCAGCATTTTGCTGTTTTGCACCAAGCGGTCGTTTTGAAACTCTGTGTCAGAATTATAGCCACTTAAGCTGCTGGGACCACCGGAGAGCGAACCCACCATAAAGTAAAAGTTAAACCAATGAGCAGGACGCACACCAAACTCAAAGGCCGAAAAGGCAGCTGCATCGCGAGAGATCACTAACCCTGAACCTACCTCACGGTTTTCAAGACGACCCCAACGAAGTAAAATACGATCATCCCAAAACTGGGCTGCCACTTCGGGGTGCATTTCAAAAGCCATTCCCCAAGCATCCATTTGATTACGATTCCAAATTTCGCTGTTGCCATCGCCCCAGAACCGCTGCCAAAATCCCATGCCGATTGCAGGAACTTCACCCCAATGCACATAAGGATCACGGTGCAGTTTGGCAAAGGTTATACCCGCATTCACATTATAAGAGATTAAACTGTTAGCTAGGTCGCCCTTTAAATACAGCTGGATAGGAACAGACCCCATATAATTGAGCGGATTTTCGACGCTGATACCCATCAAAAAATCAAATTTTATTCCCAAGCGTATATTATTGTTGGCATCACCCAAATCAATACTACCTGTTCGTAAAAGCTGGTCGCCGATACTACCCTCAGATTGAAAGGTGCTTTGATACTGAAGAATAAAAGAGTCTAAAATTTTACGCTCACGCTCGGTTAGCATAAATTCACGTGCTTTAATGCGAGCCAGCATTCGCACAATATCTTGGTTGGTATAAGGCTTCACCTGACTAACTTTAGTTAAAATTCCTTTAACTTCAGCTATTTCAATGAATGTGTAAATTGGCTCATTTATGTCAACCGACAGCCGTGTTTGAGCCACGAGTGGTAGGCTACAAACAGCTGTAATCACGAAGCAAAGCAGAATGGATGGCTTGGAACCGAACATATGTTTATTAATACCCCTTACGATGAATGATAACCAAAAATGTTTTCAAAAAAATGATCGTATCGTTTTTAAACGATTGATTTTGAATATAAGAAAGATCAAGCTTAACCCGCTGCTCGTATGAAACATCATTGCGCCCTGAAACTTGCCATAGCCCTGATACTCCTGGAGTCATGGACAAAAAAAGGGCCTCATTCGGATGATAACGGGGGAGTTCATCCGCAGTGATGGGGCGTGGCCCTATAGTAGACATTTGCCCAAGCAAAACATTGAAAAACTGTGGCAACTCATCTAGACTCGTAGCACGCAAAAAATGCCCTACACCCTTAATAATGCGTGGATCGCTTCGTAACTTGTGAGTCGCTTCAAACTCATTTTTGAGGTGCGGATGGGTGTTGAGATAATCTTGCAGCTTGGCATCAGCATGGGGATACATTGTCCTTAATTTCCAACAAGCAAAGGGTTTACCTTGTTTTCCTAGGCGCTGATGGGCATAAAAAATAGAACCTTGCGGACTGCTAAGTTTCACAGTGATAACCAAAAGAATGAATAGTGGAGACAGAACAACCAGCACGAAGAGGGCGAAGAGGGCGTCTAAGACACGCTTGATGAAGGGGTAAAATTTTTTACCTTTTTGGATAGAAGGGGATGTTGAGTTTACCACTGATTCGTCCTCACGATTGTGTCTTATGGTGATTCTGCTCTTAATTATAGAGCAAAGCGAAACAAATAAATAGGGGGTATAGGGATTAATAAAGGGTTTTTTTAGCAGATAACTTGACTTTTAGGCATTTTTCACGATATAAAGAGAGCGTGATAATAAAAAAATCCACATTACTATTAATAGCCTCGGTGCTCCTCACTGTTTTTGTCTCGTGTGCCAGCACCACCATGCTCACCAATGATGAATGGCAGTCTGAGCTTTATTTTAAGCGTGCGCAAGATGCGGCTAATGTGGAAAATTACAGATTGGCGTTAAAATATTATGAGCATATTATTGTTACTTTTAGTGATATGGCGGATAAGCTAGCCATGGCTAATTATGAAATGGGTGTGTTGCACTTTAGGCTAAAGAACTACTCGGAGGCTTCAGCAAAGCTGGTATTGGTTGAAGAGGCGATGGCACAAGGGGTGTCGCTTCCGGACTGGTTACCTGTTCTTACGGTAATGATGCGTGGTAATATAGACGCTAAATTGAATGAAGCTTCTATAAAACAGGCTACTAAAGAGGCTAAACGTGCAGAAAAAGAGAAGAATAAGGCGCTAAAAAAAGCACAGACTGAGGCTGTGGCACGCCAAGCAGAAAAAGTGGTAGCCAAGGCGTCGCCAAATGGTACGATACCGAATGAATCCAATGCCCCCACAGCAGAGCCTGATGCCCCGGCGGAAGAACCTGACCCTGAAGGGTGGGGAAACCCAGATGAATGGTTGGATTGACACGTATGAGGCTGTTTTTAACTAAGTATTCTGTCTGTGTGCTGTTGCTTCTGGGTATGAGTCCAGCTATCAGCTGGTCGGTGGTTGCCTCTAAAATAAATGGTACATTTTGGTTTAGCTTAGATGTGCTAGACCCTGGCCAATATGATGGATTGAGTGCGGGATTCGGTTATTTAAGCGATGAACAAATGGATCGTCTTGAGCAAGACAATGCACCTACCTATGAAGGGGTGGTTAATATTTTAGAAGAAGCACGCTGGATTTTTAGTGGCATGCTCTACGGATTCACCTTCATGTACACCCCCAGTGATAGTAACATGCAAGTTGCTGAGTCTTTTTCTCTTACACCCAAGGCGCTAATCGATTATGGCGATCCTCTCCTACGTATAGATTCCATTCATGTTGAAGGCTCGCTTATGCGTATGGAGCTGTCGTATGAGTTGACTGCTGATCAGCAAAGAAGACAAGAGTTACTGATTCTTTCTGATCGATATTTATCACAAGGCAAGGGCACTGGATCGCTTATAAACAACAGTGAGGGGCGACGCGAAGCGGTGGAAGATGCGATCCGTTTGGCTGTGCGTGCGGGGGCTAGACGGCTGGTGGGGCAGAAACCACGGTTGATTGAAGGAGACTTAGTGTTACGAAGTGTGCCCATTATTGGGGTGGATAGAGGTCGATTTAGAGCCTCTGTGCAGATAAACTTTAGGGTTGAGCAGATAACCTCGTATTTTATTCCCTGAAACAGCCTCTTTAGGTTAAGGGTAAAGCCTGTTTCTTCCGATTTGATAGGTAGGTTTAATATTCGTGGTTTACAAGGGAGCAGGTACAAAGCATATGAGTATGGATAACAAAAAGCGAGAGAGTTTAATGCAAAAAGGTAAACTGTTAACCACCTCGTTTGATCGTACCGACAGCTGTGAACTAACCTGTCAAGCTGGTGGAGAGAAAGACTTGGTTTTTCTTGATTCCACACTGGGTTATTTAGTGCAGATGCGCGACATTCCGGCTAATCCAAAGGTTGCTGAGCTGTTGCGTAAATGGGGATTTAATAAAGTGCATATTGTGCCTAAAGATGTTTTACACGAGCTCACTTCCACTTATGATAATGAAACTTTGAGTGGGGATGACTCAGATTCGATAAAGGCTCGCGAAGTGTATGCTGAGCTTTATCAAGAGACCGCAGCGCTTTATGCTCGATATACGGCTAAAAATGTGCTAGACACCAGAGCGGTGGGTAGCATTGTGCGGCGTATTCTCGATATTTTAGATACAGATAGACGTTTTGCGTTAAGGTTTGAAGAGTTCGGTAACTTGCGACAAGATTATTTTGTTACCCATGCTGTAGAGACAACGGTTTTGAGTTTGGTGATGGGTCGTGGTCTTAAGATGGTGCCTCATCGGCTTATGGATTTGGGAATCAGCTGTTTTTTGCATGAAATAGGGATGTTGCTTATGCCACCAGCGCTCACTAATGAGGATGTTATTTTAAGCGATAAGGATAAATATTTACTTTCAAGCCATACGATTGTTGGGGCTAAGGCGCTTAAGAGCTTAGGACTGTCACAAGATGTTATGATGGGTGTTTTACAGCATCATGAGAGACTCGATGGATCTGGGTACACACAAGGTCTTAAGGGAGAGGGTATTTCTTTATTTGCTAAGATTATCGGGGTGGCATGCAGCTACCATGCACAAATATCAGAGCGTTCATTTCGCAAAGCGAAGAGTGGATTTAGCAGCTTGTCTGATATGATTAAGTCGATGGCGAACGCTTATGATCGTAGTTTATTGTTGTTGCTTGTGCATAATTTATCGGTTTTCCCTATCGGCACGGGTGTGCTTCTTTCTGATGGGAGTAAAGGAGTTATAGAGGATGTTGATCCTCTGAATCCTTTCAATCCTATGGTACATATTTTGCGCAGTGGGGCTGGAGAGCTGATGTCCTTAATGGGATCACAGAAGAAGGTGGCACGCATAAATAACTTGTTATGGGTTAAAGGAATACTGCCTGCTGATGAGTTGGCAGATCTTAATGGGCAGCTAGCTTTATTGAAATGATTTTTTTTGAAAGAAAAGACTCACAGCTGAGACTGTTTCTTCCGATTATTTTACAATGAGATATCGTAATTTTTTTTATGGGCTTCTTTTGGCTGGAGCCACTACCTTGAACGCTGATGAGTTGCATCTGAATGATGCAATTCATGGCTGGAATAAAATACAAAGCAGTAACTTGCGTGTTCAAGAGATTTCTGATCGCAATCAGATATTAACGCTAACAGGTGTTAAGGAATCAGATGCTGACTTATTTCTGCCTTTTAATGAAGAAAGGGAGTGGGAGTTATTTGATTATCGGCTCGTTTCCGGACAGCTAAATTTATCACGAAGGGGTAGACGGGTGGGTCAAAGAGCTGCTGCTTTTGCAGGAGATAATTCACTTGTGTTTGCTCCAGGTCCTAGTACTCTGTTTTTCGGGTCAGAATCATCCTCGTTTACGATTGATTTCTGGCTATTGCCTTCAAGATTAGGTGACGGAGAGATTGTAATGTCCTACGAGGCTACCATGATTGGTCGTAGTGAGCAACGTATCCGCCAAAGTATAGTGTGTTATATTGAAGGTGATAAACTGATATGGCGGTTTGAAAATATTTTTTTCACCCATGAAGAGCGGCCGGTAACGTTAGAAATTCATGGTGAAATGATGTTACCAAACCAATGGACACGGCACAGTATTCGGTATAACGCTGAAGATAATCGACTGGAAGTGTTGGATGGAAATGTTGTAACTGGTGTGCGCCATGTTAATGATCAAAATCATCAAAATGGGGACGCAGTAAGCCCATTATTTTTTCGTGGCACGCAAAGAAGGTTAAGGATAGGTGATTTTGTGGGTTATTTAGATAGCTTCAGTATCACCCCTAGGTTTGTGTCTGACCTATCTAATGCTCATTATATGGCTCATGGCGTTTATGTGTCTGAGCCTATTGATTTGTTTGGCAACCGTCCTAACAGCATTACATTACAGAGTATCACTGAAAACTATTCTGAGTTGCGTATTTTTTTACGTTCTGGGAACAATGCTACCATCTTAGCTAACTCTAACGCACCATGGATTCCATACACCGTGGGTAGTGATTTGCGCAATCATAAGTTTGATCGCTTTGTACAGGTGCGTATAGACTTTTTTGCGGGGGCTTCGGCACAGACTTCACCCCTTCTTCAGAACATCATCATGAATTATGAGCGTTTACCGCCACCTCCTCGTCCGGGGGCACTCACGTTTACGCGAGAAGGAAGCAGTGTACGTATTTCATGGAAGCCATTGATGCTAGCTGGGGTTTCAGGGTACAAACTCTATTTTGGGGAAAATTCAGGTGATTATTATGGGGTTATAGGAGAGTTAAGATCGCCTCTTGAGCTTGGTTTAAGTCACTCTGTGCTGGTGACTGGTTTAACACCGGGTAAACGTTACTATTTTAGCTTAACTGCTTATGATGCGAATGTTCCAGGGCGTGAAAGTGCTTTTAGTGTGGAACAGGTTTTTCTACCGTAATTAGACCTTATCTCTTCGGTTTTTTAAAAAGCATTCATATTCCTAACAGGTATGGATGCTTTTTTTTATCCCTACGGCATATTATTTACTAATTAATAGGCACAACAAAAGAGAGGCTAAGTTTTAGTTTACTAATGTGCGGTTTGCTGTTAGGAGAGAAGCTACAGATAGAATTATTGGGTGGATGAGAAAGCAGCAGCTACCAGATTTTAAAAAAACACACCCAAAAGTAATTTGGGTGTGTTGTAAAAAGTAAACAAGTTAGGCTTTAAAAGTTAAAAATCTCTTCTAGCTTCGTGCTATCATCAGAAAGTCCAAAATAGGTCTGATGTAACATTTTTACTTCTTCCTCATCACTGTGCGCCTCACCTGGCAGATGGAAATGAGGTGCTGGATAGCTCATAGTGAACATTTTAGCCACATGGCCATTTGACATAGACCATTCAGTTAAAGTTGAGCTTACGTTAGGAACGTTGTCATCCATCACTTTACGGCTTACTTTTAATGGTGTGCCTAACTGTTTGGTGAGCATTGCCTCTAAGGCATCAAGATCACCTTCAAAGTTGTGAATCATGAGCATACGAGCAATGGATTCATTCTCTTCATTAGCGAAGAAGATGTATGAGTAAATAAGACGATCTCCATTAAAATTAGCTAAGAATCCGATGAGTTCATCTTGCTCTGAGATGAAAAACCGTTCAAAAGGGGCTCGCCCTTCAAGCATCATTACTTCATTAACGCTAGCACCAACTGCTGCAACAAAAGGCCAACTATTCGTGTTGGGTAAGGCATCAAACAGAGCTTGCTCAACAGCCTCAGGGATCGACTCATCCGCAAGGATGATAATGGCATCTTCATCCTGAATAAGCATCCCAAAAACACGATTATCAGAGTTATCCAGATACCAAACACTAACGTTTTCAGGGGTGCCGAATTCAGCTTCACCAAATTTTTGAATGGCATTGTTGAGTAAGGTGTCATAAGCCTTCATGTCAATAGGGTTTTGAATAATATAAAGCGTATAAAGCTGATCCGCATAGAAAAGGGCAAAGATGTCTGATGGTGTTGCGCTACCTAGATTTGCTCTAAAAGCATGAATTACAAAGAGATCGGGATTTTTTTGAAACATGTTAGAATAATGCTGTGAGGCTAGCCTTTCCAAGCTCTCTTCGATTGAGAGATTCAGGGGTTTAAAACCCTGCTTTTTAAAGCGACTCAAAGCTTGGTTGGTTGATGTCCCAAGTTCAACAGCAGTTATTTTATCCAAAGGGCTTTTAGACCCACCAACACAGGAGCTGAGGATAACAAGAAAAAGGAGAGAATACAAAGTTTTCTTCATAAGTACCACACTTTTTTAAAAGATATTACCTCGCAGGATACCTTAAAGTAAAAGAACGGTCAAGAGCGGGAGTATAAAATATTAAATGTTTAAATCTATTCGTCCACTTAGGGTGGCCACTTTTAGGGCACTGCCTGGTCGTCTTGAGACCAAGGGATATTGCAAAAGCTGGTGCAATTCTTTTTGGCGTTTTACAAACAGAAGTTCAAGGTGTTGCGCCTGCTCAGCCAGCTGATCCACCAGTGCAAGAACTTTGCGTTTTTTTTGGAGGTACTCAGCAGAAAGCTGAGGTGTTTGCTCTTCAATGAGAGCTATCCAATTATTGTGCATTTGCATAGTGGCACACAGCTGGGACTGTTTGTTTAGTAGGGGTGACAAGGTTTCAAAACTTGTGGACTCACCGACTTGCTGTATGCCTTCTAGAACCATTTGTAAATGCACAAGAGAATTTTCCCACCGTTGCAAATGCTTTAGTGGGATGTCCTGATGATTATCCTGCAATATTAACGGCTCTGTTGGGGTCTGGATTGTTGGTGTCCACGGTTTTCCAAGCTTCAAGAAGACTAGCCATCAGCCTGCGTACCTCAGCTAAATTTCCTACGCTTTTGGTAAGGTTTGACTCCACTAGCTCACGGTTAAAGAATTGGTATAATCCATAAAGGTTATCAGCTATTTCGCCACCTTTTTCAAAATCTAGGCTGGCAATAAGCTCACCCACAATGTCTTGAGCTTTGTTAAGGGATGCATTGATTTCGGTGTAGTGTTTCACCCCTTCGTTAAGGGCTAAAGCCTCCATTGCCATATCAATTTGCCTTATGGCTTCCGTGTAGAGCATGATAATGAGCCTGCCTTGACTGGCTGTTTTCACCTTGGCTTCTTTGTAAGCCCCACCATAACCACCTGGTTTTTGCATAAATAGCACCTCTTTATTATATAGTGATTCAACTTATTATCGATTGTAGAACGATCATGGTAATGTGTCAAGAGTAGCACAATAAATGAAGTGGCTACAGTGGCTGAAGAAAGCTATTCAGTTGTGCTTCGTGGGTTTTAATAGCATCCGATAGCTGCGAAAAGCGTACGCCAAGTTGTAAATTTTCTTCATGGTGAGCGATGGGGGGTGTCACAAAAATAGGTGGCACGGCCTGTACTAATCCCTGTGAATTATGAGTAAGTTCAGTTTCAACAGAGGGGACAATGGTGTGATGTTTGTTTGCCTGCATAATGGCAAAATCATATAATTAATGATGAAAAATGTCAAATTAGTTATATGATTTATGTGCATGATTCATGTCTAAAAAATGGTTACCCCTCACATTCTCAACTAGTATTTGAGGGAAGTCTCGATTCCTAGCTGTTGTTTTAATATTTATTATACCATATACTGAGGATGATTTATGAATGTACCCCTGCTCAGTATCATTGTCCCCATATATAATGTGGAGGGCTATCTTGAGGAATGTTTGGGTTCTGTGTGTGTTGTTACCCCTTTTAGTAAGGAAATTTTTTTGATAGACGACGGCTCCACTGATGGTTCTGTCGCTATTATCGCTCGTTTTTTGCAGAAATTTTCTGATGAAGTGCAGGTTATCACCCAAACTAATGCGGGGTTGTCGGCTGCTCGTAATCGTGCCCTTAATGAAGCTAAAGGGGAGTTCGTGGTTTTTGTGGACAGCGACGACTCTATTCATATGCATGCCCTTGTTAATGCGGTGCAGCGGGCAAAAAAACAGCGGCTTCAGGTATTGGTAACCCCTTATTATCAAAAAAGAAACGATAATTCAACGGCTATAAGCCAGTCAGTGTGCCTAGTTGAGCCTAACTTGGGTAAACAGCTTTTTGAAGAACTCTTATACCGTCGGTGTTACACCAGTGCAGTGTGGTGTTATGTGTGGCAACGGGCGTTTTTAAATCAGCATCATTTGCGTTTCACTAGCGGGCAACTACACGAAGATTTACTTTTTACATTTAAGGCATTGCTGTTAGCCCAGCGTGCAGGTAGTGGGATTGAGCCGTTCTATATTTATCGTGTGCAACGAGTGGGAGCCATCACGCAGGTGGCGTTTACGGAAAAAAATTTGAATGGTCTGCTTACGGCATTAGTACTGATGGATGACTTTTTGCAAACACACAGAGACGCTACTTCCGTAGTGGTGTGCAGTCATCTGGCTGCTATAGCGTTAGAGGTAGTCCATAAAATCGCTCTACTCCCTTTTGCTCAATGCTTAGCAATGCACCGTTCCTTTGTGCAACACGACGGGGGGCGGTTTATTAGCCGTTATGGGGTGCAGGGTAAATACCGCTGGGCACGTTCACTTTATAGGGTTCAGCCGTATTTTTATCTGATAGTGTACCGATTTAGTGTTTTCTTAAAGAAAAAGTGAAGAAAAACACTAATGTGTAGCGGAGAAATAACATTTTTAGCTTAATGGGGATAATCCGTTCAGCTTGTAAGTATATTTATTTGAAAATAAAAGGAATAATGTTCGTGAGACAAAAGTTGTATGTTTTGATTTTTTTGATATTCGCAGCTACTTTGAGTGCGCAAGAGCAATTTGTAGTTGATAGCGTAACTATCACGATCGAAAACCAGAGTTTTTGGGGTGGAAGCACGCGCGATATCGCAGTGATGCGCGAATTGGGCTTACGCTTGGGTCAGATTATCATCAACGAAGAGGAGTTGACCCGCTATGAACTTCTTTGGTCTAATCGTCTTAGAGATTTAAAAGTTTTTGTCAGTGGGGCCACTATTATTGTCTCTCGATTAGAAACTCAGGATGAGCAGGGACGAACACCGCTGACCATCAGCATAGATGCTATTGAAGGCTGGAATTTACTAGGGTCGCCGGTCATTAGCTTCGACTCTAACACGGGTCTGGCGGTTGGAATACGAGTTCGCCACTTTAATTTAGCGGGGTCATTACATCCCCTTGTTTTTGAGATAAGCTACACGAGGGATGCCGATGGCGTAAGCCGAGTGCCTGCGAGCGTTGAATCGGCCGTTTCATTCGATATAGGCAATCATTGGTACACTTTAGACTATAAAATTGAGGCTATGTATGCTCAAAAGTATGACTTTGACGATATTTTATTCGGCTTTATGGGCGATTTTGGATCTAACTGGGATTTACTGCAGAAGGATCGATTGAACCTTTATTTTAAAGCCACGCAGGGCATAACCGTCACAGGGGCAGCTATGTCGAGTGCAACACTACTTGAGGAAAATGACGCATATTTTCTTACTTCAGGCATTAAAGGTGGTTTTGTTTATAAACTGCTCGAAGTGCCTGGTTATGATTGGCTTACGTATGGGGCAAGTGTGGGATTAATGGTAAATTATCGTTTTGAGCAGCCAGTGAGCGACTTGCGGCGTGGGCTTGTAACGTCGTTTGATCAGGTCATTCAGTTTGGCGAAATACGCCCTGTGGGGATGGTGTTTAGGGATGGTATCCTGATTACTTTAACGAATGAGAATAGCATAAATAGCTATCGCACCTCGACTTATGGTATTTTCGGCGATAATCGTTCTAGTATTAACCGTTCGGGTTACACCACGTTGCTAAGTGCTGAGGCAAAGGGTTTTAAAACTTTCAACGAGCAATTCTCTGTGCAAGGTCGATCAGGTATCAAATATAGACCCTTTCAGAATGAATTAGGAACTACTGCTTCAGATGTGATTGACTGGGGTGACACAGTACGCGGAGTTCGCGATAGCGACATGCGTGGAGACCTGAGCGTCTATTGGAATGCGGAATTTCAAACCAAATTGTGGTTTGGTAACTGGATAGATCAGTTGGTTCAGCTTCATTTGGTGCTGTTTTATGATGGGGGCGTAATGCACAGCCATGCAACGGGCAGTAAGTGGCTTCCAGTGCAACATGGGCTAGGGGTGGAGTTACTAATTCAACCTTCGGTAAGTCGTAATATTTTCATACGCACAAGTTTTGGATTTAATGTTACCGATTGGTTTGGTGGTTCACCCTTAACTGGTCCCCGTTCTGAAATATATGTCGGATCTGATTTACATTTCTAGCTAGACATGCTATTGTGTGCTGTGTGTAAAAAGGGTATGGGCGATATAAATGCCGAAATGTGATATAAGATGGATGCTCTGCTGGCTTTTAGTCGGGGCAGGAATGGTTTCGGCGCAGTCAGGCGATAGCTTTGTGGTGCGAAGTATTGATATAGATATTGAAAACCAAAGCTTTTGGGGTGGGAACACGACTGATCGTTCCCTTATGCGAGTCTTGGGGATTAAGCTGGGGCAGATTATCATCGATGAAGCTGCCCTTGACTATTATCAAGAGGAGTGGGATGATCGTCTGCAAGACAATAACTTGTTTGTGGGTGAACGCAGTGTCACCGTTATGCGTTTAAACACCAAAGATGAGCAGGGACGCACAGAGTTGGCTGTGTTAATTAAGGCTCGAGAGGGTTTTAATGTCTTTCCCCTCCCCTCTTTTAAGTTTGACTCAAACAGTGGTTTGAAGTTGGGCGCCAGAGTACGGCATTATAACATTTTTGGCTCTATGCGTCCTTTGTTGATCGCTATAGACTACTCCAATGATGAAGACAATGTAAACAGGGTAAAAGGCACATTGGAGTCTTCGACTGCCTTTAATATAGCTGATCATTGGTACATCTTGTCATACAGCACCGAGGCAATGTATGCACAGAAGTATGATTTTGATGACACCCTATTCAGGCTCAGCACGAGCTTTGGCTCAGGCTGGAATTTTTTAGAACGTGATAGACTTTATATCTCTTTTTCTCTTTCTCAAAGTGTGGTGGTTACAGGAGCTGCGCTGAGTGATGCCACCCTGATTGAGGAGAATGATCCCTACTTTCTTACCTCAGGGGCTTCTACTGGTTTTAGCTACAAAATAATTGAGGTGCCTGGTTTTGATTGGCTTACTTATGGAGCAAGTCTTGGTGTCTCAGGAAATTACCGGTTTGATGGTAACGTTGTAGAGCGCAGGCGTGGGGTTAACATCAATTTTAATCAAAGCTTATCTATGGGGTCGGTGAAAGAAACCCCAAATAAGTTGCGCCAAGGAATGGCAGTCAGTCTATCCAATGATAACAAGATCAACTTTTACCGAGCATCCACCTATGGTATATTTGGTGATAACCGCAGTAACCCAAACCGCTCCGGTTACACCACCGCTCTGAGTGCGCAGGCTCGTGGTTATGTGCCGTTTTTTGATCAGTTTGCCTTGCAAGGACGTGCGGGTATTACTTATCGCCCCTTTCAAAATGAACTAGCGGATGATGAAGTGATTGACTGGGGTGGCACCGTGCGCGGTGTGCGCGATAATCAGATGCAGGGTGATTTAGGTGTTTATTGGAACTTAGAGTTTGAAACTAAGCTGTGGTTGGGTGATTGGCTCGCCAAATATTTCCAAATTAATGCTACGCTCTTTTATGATGGGGGCGTTATGCACAGTCACGCTAAAGGTAGCGAATGGGCTCCGGTGCAGCATGGTTTTGGTGTAGAGTTCAAGTGGATTCCAACCTTTACCAGTAGCTTTAGATTACGCGCAAGTTTGGGGCTTAACGCTACTGATTGGCTGGGAGGACCCCCTATTCAAACATCGCGTTATGAGCTTTATTTAGGCACTGAGATGCACTTTTAACTTACTTTTCTGCATGGAGCGCAATAATGGATACCCCTTGTACTGGTTTACAAGCTCAACAATTGTTACAGAATCCCCAAGTGTGGGGCGAAGCCGAGATAGCTGCTCTTTTAGCCACCACTGGCGAAGTTGCCGAGGTGATGCGAAATGCAGCTGAGCGGGTGCAAGAAGTTATCTTTGATAATGTGGTGCATTTTCGGGGTCTTATAGAATTTAGTAATATTTGTGCTAAAGATTGTTATTATTGTGGCATTCGCCGCTCGATGAGTGAGGTGGAACGTTATGCGATGAGTGCTGATGAAATCCTTGAGGTTATGGTTTGGAATCAGGAGAACGGCTATGGCTCGGTAACCCTACAGGCTGGGGAGCGGGAAGATGCGACTTTTGTGGATTTTGTGGAAGAGGTGTTGCACCGTGCCAAGGTGGAAGCCCCTGAAGTGGGCATAACATTGTGTTGCGGTGAGCAAACCGAAGAGGTGTATCAGCGTTGGTTGTCTGCTGGGGCACATCGTTACTTGTTGCGCATTGAGACCACAAATGCGACGCTATATCAAGAATTGCACCCTGAAGATCATCATCTTGAACGGCGCATCAAGTGTTTGCAAACACTTAAGCGGTTGGGCTACCAGGTAGGCACTGGGGTGATGATTGGCTTACCTGGGCAAACCTACCTAGACCTAGCACGAGATGTTTTGTTTTTTAAAGAGATGGGTGTGCATATGATTGGCATGGGTCCCTACATTGTGCAAAAAGAAACGCCTACAGGGCAAATGGCTCTTAACAGCCATGAAGAAGTGGCACGACGGTTTCAACTCAGCTTGAATATGATAGCCGTAACGCGTCTGCTTTTACCCAAGCTAAACATCGCCAGCACCACGGCATTGCAAGCCCTAGATCCTAAAGGGCGAGAGCAGGGTGTGCGCTGTGGAGCTAACATTCTCATGCCCATTGCCACCCCGCTTAAATACCGTGCCAGCTACCAACTGTATGATGACAAGCCCTGTATTGAAGACACCACGGCACACTGTAAGGTGTGCATAACGGGACGTATGCTCTCGGTGAATCGAAAGATTGGCTTTAACCAACGGGGTGATGCTCCAGCCGCCGCCTTAGTGCCTAACTTTACTAAACCTGAAAAATAGGGTATCGTAAGGGTCTTATGATCATCGATATAACTAACAATCTTCCCACTCGCCAGCAAATGACTGAGTGGGGCATCACTTCTCTTGTGTTTGATAGCCGTGAGGCTAATGCCTCAACCTTGTTTTGTGCTTTGGATGGGTTGCACACCAACGGGCATAACTACATCCCCCAGGCCGCTCGCCAGGGCACGAGCTGTTTTCTCATTAGTGATAAAACAGCGGCTCTTGATGACGGCATATTTTTATTAACGGCCAATACTCGCAATGCCATGGCACAGTTCGCCGGTGTGTTGTACGACCATCCGAGCCACAAGCTTAAAGTGATTGGCGTCACCGGCACGGATGGTAAAAGCACCACTTCTTACCTTATTATGCAGTTACTTGAATTGGCAGGGCATTCCTGTGGGTTGATGTCGACAGTGAACTTGAAGACGGGTGCGACTTTAGAAGAAAATAACATGCGTCAAAGCACGCCTGAGTCGCCCCAAATTGAGGCAGCCCTGGCAGAAATGGTAAAAAACGGACTTGAATATGCGGTGGTGGAGGCGACAAGCCATGGGTTAGCCCCGGCTACGGCGCGTCTGCAAGAGGTACGCTTTCAAGCGGGGGTTTTTACCAATGTTACGCTAGAGCATTTAGAGTTTCATAAAACGGTGGAGCAATACCGCCTAGACAAAGCGCAGCTGTTTGTGAAAGTGGCTGCCAACGCCAGCAACGGAGCTTTTGGCGTGGTGAATGGTTTAAGTGAACACAAAGCCCTCTATCAAAAGGCCTGTGGGTCAGCATTATGCCTGATGTATGGGCAAAAAAATGACCATCTGTGGGCAGAAAATGTGGCCATGCGCAGCCATGGCATTGATATGGAGGTTTGCTCAGCTACAGGTCGGCGTGCTATTTTTTTGCCGATGGTGGGGCTGTTCAATATTGAAAATGCTCTGGCATCGCTTGCCACAGTGGCACAACTTTTAGCGGTAGACCCGCTGATCCTTGCCCCTTTGTTAGAGCAGATTAAAAGTCCTGTGGGGCGCATGGTGGTGGTACAGAGCGAACCTTTTACCGTGGTGGTAGATTATGCGCATACCCCGGGTGCTTTTGAACGACTGTTGCCATCCATGCGTGATGCAACCAAGGGGCGGCTGATTATGCTCTTTGGCTCAGGAGGTGAGCGTGATGTGGCGAAACGACCTATTCAAGGGGCATTAGCTGATCAATATGCCGACATTGTCATTCTTACCGAGGAAGACCCTCGGTTGGAAGATGAACATAAAATTTTAACTGATATGGCCGCAGGCGTTAAGCATAAGAGAGAAGGAGAGAGTTTGTTTCTCATTCCGCGCCGGCGTGATGCCATTGTTCATGCCTTTAAAATGGCTCAAGCTGGCGACACGGTGTTGTTGCTAGGCAAGGGGCATGAGGGGTCAATCATTGGGCCTCAAGGCAAAACGCCTTGGGATGAAACGGCAGTTGCCAAGGAGCTTTTATGTCTGATGAGGAGCTAGATAATGAGGAAATGATGGATAAAACCGACGATGGGTCGATGTCGCAGTTAGATTATCACCTGAAAAGTTTTACCCGTAGTTTAAAAAAACGTTTTTTAGCTCGTCGTGAGTGGAGCAGGTTAGAGCATGTCTCCGCCTACCGTATTTTTGATCGAGAACACAATATCCCCCTCACGGTGGATTTGTTTAACGAAAAATATGCGGTGGTAACGGCTTATCTCACCCAGCAAGAAGAGACCACTTTTGCGGTGGTTGCCTATTTAGAGGTGGTGCGCAAGGCTCTTAATATTGCCGAAGATCGTCTATTTTACAAACCTCGGGTGAAGGGGCGGCGTGAAGGTTTTATTAAACCCGAAGGGGATACTCAGTGGACATGGGTTAAAGAGCGTGGGTTAGAGTTTAAACTCAACCTGACCGATTATCTTGACATTGGATTATTTTTAGACCACCGAGTATTGCGTGGACGAGTAGCTGATGAGAGTGACGGCAAGCGGGTCTTAAATCTTTTTTGTTACACAGGATCTTTTAGCGCTTATGCCGCTAGCGGTGGGGCTAGTAAAGTGGTGAGTGTCGATCTATCGCAAACTTATCTTGATTGGGCTAAAGAAAACATGCTGCACAATGGCTTTTTGGGGCCACAGTTTAGTTACGAGCGAGCCGATGTGTTGAGCTGGCTGCAAGATGCCGTGGATGCTGGGCAACAGTATGACATGATTGTTTGCGACCCACCCATTTTTAGTAACAGTCGGCAGATGGAACATACACTTAATATTCAGCGTGACCATGTCGGATTGATTAACCTATGTATGCGTTTATTAACGCCGAAAGGGTTGCTCTATTTTTCCACACCACTTGGTAGCCTCGAGTTTCAAGCTCGTATGATCGATGGTGTGTGCAAAGAGATTACTAACGCCACTATTCCTTACGACTTTAGACGCGGGCATCCGCATAGGGCATGGCGCATAGAGTCATACCGCACATTCAAACTGCGTGGACAGGCGGGATTACGAAGACAAAACAGGTATTCATCACCACAATCGCAGGGCAGCCGCCGCTAAAGCAAATGCAGCCGTGCAACTGGTCTCAGTGCGCAGAGTGGTAGCCCCCATTGAGGTGGGGGTAAAACCCGCCTCCTTTAATAAAGCCACTTCATTAATCGTAAAGCCCCGCTCAGGGCCTATGGCAAGGGTGAGGCTTTTATTCGCCGCTGCCATAGGGTGCCATTGTGAGGTGGCGCTAGCCTCTAGCACCAAACGAGCATCGGCTAGAGGCTGTTTTTTTAGCCATTCAGGCAACGAAAAAGCGCGTTCTACTGTGGGAATAAGCACACTGCGAGCTTGCTCTAACCCTTCATAAAGGGGTGTTTTGTAAGCGCCGTCTTGCCACAGCGAGCTGTGTAGATAACTTTTTTCGCTATTTTGGGTATGTAAAATGGTAATACTCATCGCCCCAAGGGTGGTCATGTCCTTTAAAATGCGCCGCATGACAGGAGGCCGAGTAGCCCCAATGAGCAGGTGAATAGGCAACCGTGGAGTGGGTAAACTGACTGACTGGTAATCAAAGGTGATCTGTGAGCTAGTGATGGTGAGGATAGTGGCAAGCCCTAAAGATTGACCGAGCACACCAGCTTGAAACTGTTGCCCGCAAACGAGCTTTAAAATAGAGGTTATATGCTTCACTCGCCCATCATGGTTAGGTAAAGAGCATGAAGCTAATTCATGGGGAAATAGCAGGACGAGGTTCATGGAGAGCTAACGTACAGGAGCCATATTTGTAGACCAAGAGGAGACTGACTCGCCCAAAAAGGTGACGGTGGAGAAGTTACCAGGGTCTAAAGTCCGCACGCCATTAATACGAAAATAGTAATAAAATTGTCCTGTGCCAATCTGTAGGCGAAGGTGATAGACTCCGGCACTTACCTCGTTCATGGGGTATAAGAAGGGATCCCAGCGACTAAAATTACCACTAAGAAAAACTTGTGCTTTTGGAGTGGCAGAAAGGTAGAAATCCACAAAGCCATCACCCCGATATATGGGACCTGATGTTGTGATGGCACGAGATGGGATAGGTAAAACCGAGAGGGTAACGCCCTGATTATCCGTCCAAGTGAGGTCATTGGTGGGGTCTTCACGCCACACACCGTCTACAATAAGACGATAACGTAATTCTTCTACTTCAGGAAGCTCTGAATAAAAAACGAACACATTAGCTTCGTTGCGCAAAAAACTGTGCAACACTTGGTAGTTTTCATGTTCAAATGCCACTGCCACAAAACGAGGCATTTTTTCGGACTTGTAGCTAAGAATAAAGTAGTTTTGCCAAACTTCAGGGGCTTTTGCCACGAGCATGGAGGTAACTTTTATGTGAACATACATGTTCTCGGGTGGCTCAGGCACACGCACAGTTTGTGCCCACCCAGCAAAGGGTATAGCCAACATCATCATTAAGAGAACCGTACGCATCTTCATAACTCCTATTTTCGGTATCAACACAGCTTTACTTTAGATTTAATTCAATTTAACCCGGTGGCCAGTTCATTTGCCTGCCCCCAAGAATATGGGCATGTAGATAGTGAACCGTTTGCCCCCCATCAGAACCACTGTTGCAGACCACCCGATAACCTTCGCTTAAATTTAGCTCAGCTATCACTTTAGCCAAGCTTTGCATAAAATGCCCAGCGTTTTGGGTATCATCAATAAAGTCATGCAGTGCGGTGGCTTTTTGTTTAGGAATAACCAACACATGCACAGGAGCTTGTGGGTTTATGTCGTTAAAAGCTAGCACATGTTTATCTTCATAAACGGACACCACAGGCAACTCGTTGTTTAATATACGTTCAAAAAGAGTCATAAATACCTCTTGTTATTTGTCGGCATATTATGTAGAGTAAATGAGATGAATTTCAAAGCTGATAGGGGCAACACCCCAGAAACACCTTTAATGACCGAAGAGTTTAACTTTACTCTACCACCTGAACTTATCGCTAGTCAGCCATCTGCAGAGCGTGGCGATGATCGGCTTTTGGTGGTGCATACGCACGACCAATCATGGCAGCATGCTGAGTTTAAAAACCTTATTGACTTTTTACCTAAAAACGCTTTGCTGGTTTTTAATAATTCACGAGTGCGTAAGTCGCGCTTGATAGGAGATACCCCTCAAGGGCGAAAAATTGAGTTTTTGCTCATCCGTCCGCTGTCACATGATCATCAATGGCTTGCATTGGTGGCAAAGTCCAAAAAACAACGTATTGGGCAGTTGTATAGCTTTGGTTTTGGGGTGGAAGCGGAGCTGATCTCCGATGCTGGCGAAGGGCTGAAAGTAGTGCGTTTTAGTGGGCTTACTGAAAGCTGGCTTGAAGAGCATGGGCAGATTCCTTTACCCCCTTACATGCGGCGAGAAGATGCACCTGAAGATAGTGAGCGTTATCAAACGATTTATGCTAACCAAGTGGGTAGTGCCGCCGCTCCTACGGCTGGTTTGCACTTCACACAAGAGTTGCTTGATGACCTAAAAAAAGCGGGTATTGAACAGACTTTTGTTACCCTGCATGTGGGCTTAGGCACCTTTGCCCCTGTGCGCACAGATAATTTATTAGAGCATAAAATGCACAGCGAATGGTATGAAGTAACGGAATCGACGGCTGCCCAAATTAATGCTGCTTTACAGGCTAAACGCCCTGTGATTGCCGTGGGCACCACCGCTTGCCGAGTGCTTGAGAGTGCGTTTAATGGCGGAAAAGTGCCAGTTGGCACAGGCGAAACCGATATTTTTATTTATCCCGGCTACAGTTTTAAGGTGTTGTCTGGCTTAATAACGAACTTTCATACTCCTAAATCTACCCTACTGGCATTGGTGAGTGCTTTTGCCAACATAGAGTTGATTAAAGAGGTATATGCTGAGGCGATTGAACGGAAATACCGATTTTTTAGCTATGGCGATGCCATGCTTCTGCTTTAAACAGAGTTAAGAATTAAGCAATCAGCCTCGTGTTTACGCAGGCTGAGACTGTATCCGCGCACTTGAATTGCCACCGGATCGCCCAGTGGGGCAATCTTGTGCAGGGTAATCTCCGTGCCTTGAGTTAGCCCTAACACCAATAACCGCTCCAGTGTTTCATCACCTGCGTGTTCTTTTTCATCATTATAGCCCATCACACAGGCCTTGTCGCCACACTTCATCTCTTGTAGTTTCATCACTTCTTTGCTCCATCCTTTCTTATTGATATAACAATTTTACCATTAAATCATAAAATATTACAAGAGGTGAGAGCATATTTTGCAATATTTTAAGCATTAAAAGAGCTGATGGCGAACCCTAAGGCAGCCATGCCAAAGATAATGGCGACATAACTGAGCCATTTACGCACAATGATAAGTAACGAGAGGGAAAAGAGCAGAGTAGGTAATAGTGCTGGCAGGGTGAGCATAGAGTCTCCTTGCCAGAGTTCTTTTTTCATAAGATTAAGTCCGGCCATAATGATGAGGGCAGCGGTGGTGGGGCGTAAGAACCTCATGAGTTCTTTCATTAAAGGGTGTTGCCCTTTTTTTTCAAAAAGGTAACCCATGCCCACACCAATGGCGAAACCTGGCAGGCTGAGAGCTGCGGTGATAAGTGCCGCTCCTAGTAAGGGGTGGGGGGTGACTATTAGCCCGATGTAGGTGGCGACGTTGATTGCAAAGGCCCCCGGGGTGGCTTGGCTAATGGCTAAAATGGTGTCAAACTGTTCACTGGTTATCCAAGTTCCTATAAGAAGCGATTGTAGCAACGGAAGCATAGCATAGCCCCCACCAAAGCTGATTAGACCAATAAATAAGAAGAGCAAAATGAGTTGTATATAGAGCATCATTTGATAAGTTTCCTTTTGCGCAGGTAGTTGAGTGTGGCGAGCATGAAAGCTGTGATAATGAGCCAAAAAGGGCTAATGGTGGTGAATAAACCCATACCAAGCATGGCAGTGAAGATGATGGTAGATAGATGGTTTTTTTCTTTGGTATACAGCACCTGCCCCACAATGCGCAAGCCACTTAATAAAATAAGCGCAGCCGCACACACTCTAATGGCGGCTAGTGCCCCCTGTACTGTGCCTAACTCAAGGTAGGGAGCCATGCCCCATGCCACAAGAGTGATGACCATAAAAGAAGGCAACACTACGCCTACGGTGGACCAAAAGGCCCCCCAAAACCCCCCAAAATGCCTGCCCACCAAGGTGGCGGTGTTGGTGGCTATCACCCCCGGCAAACTTTGCCCCAAGCTAAAAAAGTTGAGAATTTCTTCTCGGCTTAGCTCTCTTTTTAGTAGCTCTTGCTCAAGCCACGGCAACATCGCCATGCCCCCGCCAAAGGTGAATAGCCCAATTTTAAAGAAAGAAAGAAAGAGTGAGATGTTTTGTTTCATTCTTTATTATCGGCGATGGTCTTCACAAGTGAGGGTTTTTTTTGCTATAATCAAGCTTTGTAAAAATAAAAAGGATGATTGATTGCCACTAAACAATGATAAAAAATACACTTCCGTTGAGCTGTTTGCTGGGGCTGGTGGACTGGCGTTAGGATTAGAAAAAGCAGGGTTTCATCATGAACTGTTAGTGGAGCATGATAAACATGCCACAGCCACTCTGCGCCAAAACCGTCCTTATTGGCATGTTATTGAGGAGGATGTGGAAGCGGTGATGGCACAAGGCATTCAAACCTATCTGGCTAACGACCAGCCGATCGATCTGCTTTCAGGGGGCTATCCCTGCCAAGCCTTTTCGTATGCTGGTAAAAAACTAGGGCTAAACGACACCCGTGGCACGTTGTTTTATAGCTTTGCGCAGGCGCTGTCGCAGTTAAAACCGAAAGTTTTTTTAGCCGAAAATGTGCGTGGCTTGCTCAGCCATGATGGCGGTAAGACCTTGGAGACCATGCTGGATGTGTTTAAAAGCGAGGGCTACACCGTGCAGTATAAAGTGCTAAACGCTGTGGACTTTAGCACCGCCCAAAAGCGTGAACGCTTGGTTATGGTGGGGGTGCGCAACGATTTAACCGCTCAAGCCACCTATCACTTTCCTGAACCGCACCTGCGTAAACTCACATTAAAAGACATTTTAGAAAATGTGCCACTGAGCGATTATCCGCCTTATTCTGCCAAAAAAGCGGCGGTTTTAGCACTGGTGCCGCCGGGGGGATGTTGGAAAAATTTGCCTACCGAAATAGCCCAAGAGTATATGGGCAAAAGCTTTTACTCAGGGGGTGGACGCACCGGCATGGCGCGGCGTTTAGCTTGGCATGAGCCAGCCCTCACCGTTTTGTGCAGCCCTGCCCAACTGCAAACCGAGCGCTGCCACCCCGACGAGGTGCGCCCCTTCACCCCCCGCGAAAATGCCCGCATTCAAGGATTTCCTGATGACTGGTTGTTTGCCGGCTCGTTAAGTCAGCAGTACAAACAGATAGGCAACGCTGTGCCCGTGCCGTTAGCGCAGGCGATAGGGCAGTCGCTTTATCAATTTTTGCATGAGGTTGGGTAACAAAAATGAGCTATAACTTAGCATTCATAAGGGATGAAGATCTTTTTTCTCATGTGAAGACAACGGTGGATAAGTACCGTTTTGATATCAATTTGGATGATTTTAATAAAAATTTGGTTGATCCGATTAAGCTCACTTTCGATTCTTTGGTTTATGCAAAAACAATAAAAGAGATAGTGGATAATGAGATTTTACGACAAATTGACAAGTCTAATACCAATTTGATTGGCTACTTTCATCAGAATATTTTTCGCTACATCAATGCTGATTGGCACATTCCGCCTACGGGGTTTGATTTGATTAATGAGAGAGAGCATCTGTTTGTGGAAATGAAGAATAAACACAACACTATGAACTCTTCTTCGGCACAAAAAACGTACATTAAAATGCAAGGTAAAATTTTAGAAGATGACCAAGCTACTTGCTATTTGGTGGAGGTAATTGCTAAGAATAGCCAAGATTTGCCATGGAAAATGAGTTTGGATCAGAAATCTATAGCTCATAATCGGATTAGACGCGTCTCGATGGATCAATTTTATGCCAAAGTAACAGGTGAAACCACTGCGTTTAGACAGCTTTGTGCCGTGTTACCCTTAGTCATTAAAGATGTGGCTGGGGTGCAAAAGATGGGAAATAATACGGTTTATGAGGAGTTACAAGCTTTGTCCGCAGATGAATTGGAGAGCCTGTATTTGCTCGCCTTTAAACCTTATTGGGGGTTTTAGGCGTGAATGAGTGAGCTGAAAATTTTTATTCATCTTCGATACACTTGTGCCCATTGTCCGACTCAGACGAGCGCTTGTTTAATAGCCTGCGCCATGCAGTAAGCTAGCTCCACCGGCACAGCGTTGCCAATCATTTTATAGCCATCGGCAAGGTTGTTGTACCAAAAGGTGAACTCATCCGCAAAGGTTTGGATGCGGGCACACTCGCGCACACTCAACCGCCGATAAAGATGTTCTTGCCCCGGGGCAAAAATGCGTTTATCCTTAGCAACCAACGGCATGGGCGGCGCTTGGGGGTGGATAGGGGCGTGCCGACCCCCTGCTTGAATGCTGAAGGACTGTTCATCCCATCCACGCACTCGGTTGCGCGACATGTACATGGTGGAGAAGCCCCCCATCATATACTCATGGTTAGGCGCCAGGCAGGCGGTGTGGTTGCTTTTGTTTTTTTCTTTGGCCGGCAGGGCGGTGTGGGCTAACTCGCCAATGGCATCTTTAAGGGTGAGCTTGGGTTCGATGAGCGTGGGCCACACAAAATTAACGGCTAAATCTTTTCTAAAGCCCACATAAAACACCCGCTTGCGGTCTTGTGGCACGCCAAAATCGGCGGCGTTCAGCAGCTTTATGTGAAGATGATACCCTGCTTCTTCAAACAGGTGAATGATGTTTTTCACGGCTTCTTGGTGCAACTGCGACAACATACCCGAAACATTTTCGGCCACAAAGAACTTTGGGTTTTTATCTTTTAAAAGGCGAATAAATTCATAAAACAGTTGCCCGCGGGCATCGGTGATGCCACGCAACTTGCCCGCTGCGCTCCAGCTTTGGCAGGGCGGTCCGCCAATAATGCCATCACACGGCGGCACATCGGCGGAATCTATGGCACGAATGTCCCCTTTAATGAGGGGCGTGGGATGATTGGCTTCGTAGGTTTGCCAGATAGATTTGTCGTATTCATTAGCCCAAATCACCTCAAACCCTGCTTTGGCAAAGCCCAGATCCATTTAGCCGAGCTGGGTTGTCTGGTGTTTTAATTTGCACATCGAGCATGGTTAATGTCGGGCAGGTTTGGGTGATCTTTTAAAAATCGGCTCTTGTTTGACTATCAAAAGAAAGATACTTGTCTGTATTGATGAGTGCCATTAAGGTGAACTCTTTATCAGTAGGTGGGGTGTGAACATAATTGAAGACTTTTACAGGGTTTTCAATCTGCCACATGCCTCTAATTCTTAAAAAAGTTATACCGAAAGGATCAATGCCTTGGGATAGGAGCTATTGAGGGTAATAGAGGTGGATTGTCTCTGCATCTTTTGCACTTCTATCGCATCACCACCCTTCAGAATCATATCAGGAGGATTATTCTGGTTGCCTAAGTAGGAAAACACCGCATTAAGTTTGGCTAGGCGTTGGGCCTCGTCAGTTTCGCCCAATGTACCCGCAAACATATCCTTCACAAACTCTTCTAAAGCTTCGCCCACGCTGTTAGCCCGGTTAGCACTAGTGGCAAAGGTTTTAAGGTCAACGACGGGTGTTGACACAAGGTGAGCGATAGCGCTGAGGATATTGTATTCCATAGGGGGTTATGATAAAGTAAAAATTCGTTTTGCCTCGGGTCAACAATAAAAAACCCAGCACTCCAACCCGTTAACAGGTAAGAAGTGCTGGGTTAATTTTGAACCAAAGAACTAGATCTTAAGCACTCGTCATAGAGAACATCTTTATTCCTTCAGTAGGATAAATCTCTTTAAGAGCTTGGATACTTTCAATAACAGCATCAGTAATCTCTTTTGTGTTATAAATAATGATGATAAAATTACTTTCAGGCCATGTTGCATCGCCTTGCTTGGGTTCTTGCCGCCCCTCACCATAGGCTACGGGAATTTCGGTAAAATTGTGACAATTGACCGCTTTTAAGTCGGCAATAATTTCATCTCGCATAGAGTGATTGGCGATAATTTCTAAACGAACGAGGTTACTCATGCTGTGCGTCTCCTTCAAGAGTAGGATGGGTTTTATTATGACGAGATAAGATATCAGCCTTTAGAGCTTCTTCTTTGGCAATAATCTTGAGCTCATCCTTGCGGTTAAATATAAAATAGAGCACAGGCACTAAAAAGAGTGTCATGATAGTGGATGAGATCATACCACCAATAACCGTTAAACCAATAGGCTTAGTCATGGCAGTACCATCACCCACAGCCATAGCCATGGGAATCAACCCCAAAGTGGTGGTGAGGCTGGTCATAAGAATGGGACGCAATCGTAAGCGACCACATTGAATAACCGCTTCGCGCAAGGGAACTCCACGGCGGCGTAAAAGGTTTGTGTAGTCTACTAAGATGATACCGGTGTTAACGGCGATACCCACTAACATAATCATACCCACAATACTAAAAGCGGAAAAAGGGGAGCCTGTAATCCAGTAGATGATGATAGGACCAATAGGTAAGGTCATAAGACTTAAAATAATAATGAATGGGTCTTTTAGACTTTCAAACTGACTAGCCATAATGCTGTATACCAACATGATTGCAATAGCTATTACCATCATTAGTGTGGGTAGTAATTCGGCGAAATCTTGATTATTACCTCCTTCCCTAATGTTAATACCTTCCATTGGAACAAAGTTTTGATTTATGGCATTCCAAGCCATTGCTGAGGCATCACTAGGGGCAATGGTTCTACCATTAGGACGAATAATTGTGTTGGCGGTGATCTCAAGCTGACGAGTTTGATCTTCTCGAATAATTGCCACGGATCCCAAGGCGGAGTTTACAGCTGCCATGTTAGAGAGTGGTACACGCGTTCGATTGTCCAAAGGACTAAGTAAAAAGATCCGATCTAAGTCAGTAATGGCAAGACGATCTTGTTCGCGTAAAACCGCACGAATATCATACTCATCGCCTGATACTCGAAAGATTCCAGCCCGTGCCCCATCAATGCTTGAGTTAAGCTCACGAGCAATGGTTTGCACATTTAACCCAAAGCTGCTTGCTTTGTCGCGATCAATAGTAATAACAGCCTCTGGGATGCCGTCTTCAAGGTTACTTGATACCTCTGATAACTCAGGCACATCCTCTAAGATATTCATAAGAGAATAAACAGCCTTTTCTAGCAACTCTTGATTATTACCAGAGACATTAAGAGTAACGGCTGCCCCCCCTCCGGTTGGACCACCAGCCCTAAACCCAAAGTCTACACCTGGGAAATCATCATAATAACTACGGAAGAAGTTACGTAATTGATCAAGAGTAACCGTTCGTTCTCTAAATTCATTCGGTAAAATAACGGTTAATGTTCCCTGTGCCGTGTTCATGGTTAAACCACGTGGTGTTTCACCCACGCGTAACGTGGTAAAGGTGATGCCGTGTCCGGCATCTTTCATAATTCTCGCCGTAAGGTTTTGCCCCACGGCAAGGGTTTGTTCAAGCTCACTGGCCACAGGCAAGGTATACTCTAAGCTTAAGCTTTGCGAATCCATCTCAGGCATCAGTTCGCTACCTACAAAATTAGACAAAATGACAAAAGAGAGAAAAAGAGAGGCAACCGTAATAAAAATAACTTTTTTACCATTACTTAAAGCCCAGTCAATGCCGGAGGCATAATGATTATCAAGCCATGTTAAAAAACGGGACATAAATTTGTCAATGAATAGCATTATACCCGTTAACGGCTTTTGAGTGGGGGTGTCTAACGCTAAATAGTTTCCAGCCAACACAGGCACAATGGTAATTGCGGAAACTACCGATGACATAAGAGCGATGATGATGGTGAATGAAAGATCGCTAAACAAAACACCAATAATCTCAAGTTCGCGCTGAAACAGCACAAGAGGTAAAAAAACTGAAACGGTGGTTAGCGTGCTAGCAACAATAGCAACTACCATCTCACTGGTGCCTAAATAGCTTGCTGTGATGGCTTTAACCCCTTTTTCACGATAACGATAGATGTTTTCGATGATAACAATCGAGGAGTCAACAATCATACCCACACCCAATGTGAGACCTGTTAAGCTCATAAGGTTAAGTGACAAGTCGAAAAAGTACATAAACATCAAGGTAATTAAGATAGATAAGGGCATGGTGATGCTGACAATAGCTGCAGCCTTAATGTTGCGTAAAAACAGCAAAAGAACGATAATGATAAGAATTAACCCAGAGGAAGCGGACGATACTACCTGCCCAATTGAGTTCGTGGTCATCCGCGAGGTGTCAAAGTTCACAACAACATCAATGCCCTCGGGCAGCTCTTTGTTTAACTCAGCAATAGTTCTTGTAAGATTACGAGCAATTTCTACTGAGTTCCCCCCACTTTGGCTGGTAACATTAAGAGAAAGAGCCTCAAATCCATTCACTTCAGCATAGGTTTCTCGATCCTCAAATCCCATAGACACATCGGCAATATCACGCAATCGAATGGGAATAATTTGATGATTACCCGAACTAGAAGTACGAGTGGTTATAACGGTATTAGCGATTTGCTCAAGAGAATCGAACTCACCTGCGGTACGTAAAAGAACGCGTCGTTCAGATTGGGTAACGTTCCCTGCACCCATTTGCACATTTTGGGCTTGAATGGCAGCAACAACTTGAGACAAGGTGATGTTATAGGCCTCTAAGCGATTTTGAATAACTTCAATTCGCACTTGGCGTTCACGCCCACCAGCCACTGAGATCGAAGCTACACCATCAACTTGTTCAAGGTAGGGGATAACATCATCTTCGGCGATCGGCTTTAGATCGTCCGCACTCATCCCAGGACCTGTGAGGCTTAAATACATAATCGGAATCAGCTGATTAAGATTAAGTCTAAAAATAATGGGAGCATCTGCATCGTCTGGTAAAGAATTGCGCACTCGATCTAGCTGATCACGAATATCATTGGTAGCCACATCAAGATCAACATCCCAGCCAAAGCTTAAGCTTACTATCGATTGGTTTTCACGGCTCGTACTACTTACCTTGGTAACTCCTGAAATACCCACAAGTACTCGCTCTAGCGGTTCTGAAACGGTCGTTTCAATCTCTTGCGGGCCTGCTCCTGGATAGCGGGTTATAACCGATATAGTGGGGAACGTGATCTCAGGAATAAGCTCTTGTGGTAACATGGTTAAGGTAAACGTCGAGAGGATCATGATCATGACCGACAGGACGGCAACACTCACCGGTTTATTAATAATGGTTCTAAGCGCACTCATAGTTTTGTATTCTCCTGTTTAGCTGCTCTGCATAGGGCTGGCATTATCGGCAGGGTTGCCCGCCATAGGGCTTCCGATGGATGCATTTTCGTTCACAAATACCGCAGACCCGTTACTTAAAACGGATTGCCCTGCTATAACAACTTTATCCCCCGCTGATAGACCGCTGGTTATCATTGTGCGTCCATCGATAGTTATACCAGTAGTAACGGGTACCATTTGAACCCATAGTTTGGCATCTAGTGCGGTGGATGGTTCAACAGGAAGCACACGCTCACGAACCGCAACAAAGAGAAAAGTATCGGTACTACGGCGAACAATAGCACTGCTTGGCACAGTCAACACATTTTCATAATAGTAAGTACTTACCTTAAGTTCAGCAAACATACCTGCACGCAATTGAGGGGGGCTTTGACGAAAATTTATGCGAGTTAGAATTGTGCGACTCACAGGATCAACCACTGGGGCTAACTCATTCACATAAGCCTCAAAGCTGCGATCAGGGTAAGACGGTAAGGTTACTTCTACAGTTGAACCCTCTTCAATGCGAGTCATAAAGCGTTCTGGAATGTGGGTCTCTATGCGCAAGCGTGTTAGATCACCTACTTGTGCTACCACGGTAGAGGAGGTTACGCGGTTACCCAATTCAATAGGTAAAGATGACACGGTACCGTTGAGTGTGGAACGAATAGGGTTGAGTGCAAATTGTGTACCTGGGGTACTAGGGTCAATCCAACCCAAAATTTGATTATTGGTAACACGATCGCCTAAATCAACTGTGTAACGTACTAGTCGTCCACTCTGTACATCCGGAAAGATGTTCGCACTATTTTCAGCTAGCACATCTCCATTAATGCGAAAGTAATCTACCAAAGTTTCAGGCGTAGACACTTCTACCACTATTGGGAAAATACGCTCAATGCTGGTTATAATAGAGCCTGAACGATTAACAATCGCACGAACTAGAAAACCCAGAAAGATAACACCAGCCAATAGGATAATAAGAGGCACTAGTGATTTTTTTTTGTTAGGGGCAACAGAGTTTTGAGTGTTCATATAAATGACTCCTTAAATTTTAAAATATCTAAAAAAATGTTAATCCATCAAACACATATTACTGTATGCTTGTCATCCGCGCAAACCTTAAGAGCGTGTGCACTGGTTGATTAGTGATGATACTGAGTTGTTGCAATGCTTGAAAATAGTCAAAACGAGCACTTGACAAGTTAAGCTGAGCCACATTTCTACTATTTATAGCTGTGTCCACCTCAAGCTGGGTACGCACACCCTGACGAAACCCCGTAATGGTTAGGTCTAGCGCCGTTTGGCTCACTCTTGCAGCATTATTCAGAGAGGTCATCCGACTGGAAATGTCGTTTAGCTTGTTAGCTTGGTTAATGATGGCGATTTCATTTTGCACCAGTTGATCTTCGGTCAACATGGTTTTTTGTTTCAGTGTATCACGCTGAGCCCATAGGTTCAATCCATTTTTGCTATAAGGGATCATGGCATCTAAACTCATGCTTACACCCAGTGTTAAAGTTACATTGTTGTTACGACTAGCGTTAGAAGCATCGCTGGGGCTAAAATAAGTATAACTCACTCTTGCAAAAGGGTTTAAAAAAGCCCTTGCATGCGACTGCCATACCTGCCATGCCAACGCATCCTCTTCAGCCATGGCCTGCAACACCTCTAAGTCACGCCCTTTAAAAGCGGCAATGAGCCGCCCAGGATTAAAGGGAACAGTATCCACATTAATAGAGCCACTGAGTTGTATGGGCTGGTCTAATGGTAGACCCAAAAGGTGCTTAAAACTCATCACCCTTTCTTCGTGTGCTGTGCGTTCTTGTTCATATCTGTTTGATTGATTCTCAAACGAAACCTGAGCGTTAAGTAAATCTAATTGCTGAGCAAGACCACTGTTAAAGTTCCGCTGAGCCTGCTGCATAGCAGCCCTTGAAACACCAGTGCTTTCACGAGCTAACTCGAGACTTTCTTCACTTAAAAGTAAGGCATAAAAGGCGGTTTTAGACCCAGTTATGAGCTGCTGCTGTCTTAGTTCGTAGGTAATAGCCCCCGTTTCGTAGTCGCGCTGGGTTTTAATCATACTCATCCATACCCAGCCACTCAAGTCAAGCGTGGCATCAAGCCGCACGGTACCTGTCCATGGATCATTGCCTACTTGGTCTGTAAAAGAGTTTGTGGCTACAGTAGCCTCTACCGTGGGCAAAAACTCATTCCACATGCTGTTTCTTTCACGCTTAGCCTTAGCATAACTCATCTGTGCAATTTTATAATTCACGTTATTAGATATAACTAAGGCTTCCACCATGGCAACATCAATCACCGTGGCCGATTGAGATGGCTGAGCAAAGAGTAATCCTTGTGCCGTGGCTACCAGTATTAGGAGCTGAATAACCCATTTTTTTTTCATGCTTCACCTCTTATTATTATAATTAAATTTTTTCATTGTTAGGCTGTGGTGGGGTATTGTGAACTGATCCACCTCAGATGTTTACACTAAGACACTATTTAAAGAATAACGGAATTTACAAGTTTTGTCTCCTCTTTTTAACATTTATTTGTCATTTTTTAATTGACAACTTGATAAAGTGGTGATTTTAGCAAATTAAAAGAAAATATTCTTTTGACAAAGGCGTGAAAGCGGCGTAAAATTATCTCAATGAGCAAAGCAAAAATTAACAAAAAAGGACAGGGGTTCAGTGTTCAGGCTGTTGTTATTCTGTTAGTGTTATTACTAGTAGCTATAACTTTGTGTGGGCAACACTTTTTAGGCGTGCGTGCCAAACAGTTGCAGGCTAGTGGTCCTGCCCCCTTACCTGTGCCTAGCGAAATGGAGATCTATTTGGTGCGGTTAAGCCCCTCAGGAGAGGTGCATTTAGAGCCAGTTATTGTAATGATTCCTTTAGGCGAAAATGCTTTAGTTGCACCTATGACTCGCTTGGTGGAGGTAACCGATACGGGGAGTGAAGGGTTACGTAGCTTTTTGCCTGCAGGCACGCAGCTTTTAGAGGCTAAGCAGGTGGGCGACCGACTTTATTTAGACTTTAATGAGGCTTTTCGGTTTAACCCTTTGGGTTATGATGCCTACATAGCTCAGCTTAAGCAGGTGATCTATACGGCCACCCAAAACTTAAGCGTGAAAGAGGTTCGTATTCTTATTGAAGGGAAAGAGGTGGATTTTTTAAATGATGGTGTTTATATAGGAGATCCGCTCACGCGTGCCTCTTGGGATGATGAAAATAGCTTTTAGGGAGAGTGTAAACAAATGAAAAGAATAGTGATGAGTCTACTAGCTTTGGCCTCTGTTTTTGCATTGGTGGCGTGTGGTGGGGCCAAGGTAGATCACAGCGATTGGGATGGATCGAACTTGACAGTGGTGCTGGTAACCGATGGGGCGGGTATTGATGATAAGTCATTCAATGCATCCAGTTGGCGGGGGATTTTACGCTTTTTTGACGAAACACCCCCTGTACTAATGCGCCTCAATAAGAACTATCGTACCATTCATTCACCCTTAACCGATCAAATTTATAACAATTTGGCGATGGCGAGTGATGAGCAGCCAGACCTTATCATTGGCACAGGGTTCACTTTTGCTGACCCTATCCAAACAGCAGCTCGCAACTTTCCTAATCAAAACTACTTTTTAGTCGACACGGCGGTAGATGGCATTGTGAACTTGCGTTCGGCGGTGTTTGAAGAGCATGAAGGGGCATTTTTGGCTGGAGTGGCGGTGGCTAGCCGTGCAAAAGAAGATGGCATTGCCAATCCTGTGTTTGCCTTTTTGGGCGGCATGCAGGCTGATGTGATTGAGCGTTTTCATGTGGGTTATGCGCAGGGCGTTTGGAGCGTGTTGCCCGGTGCTGAGATTAGAGACTTTTATGCGGGCAGCTGGGGTGCGCCAGAGATTGGCAAAACCAAGGCTCGTGAGTGGTTTGACACGGGTGTGTATGCGGTGTTTGCGGCCGCAGGTGGCACCGGCAGTGGGGTGATTGCCCAAGCTAAAGAGCATCGTATTGATGGGCGTAATGTGTGGGCGATTGGTGTGGACTCAGACCAATACGATGACGGACTGTATAAAGATGCTCAAGGTAACGAAACCAGTGCGGTGTTTACTAGTGCAATAAAATTGGTAGAGAACGCGGTGTTTGATGTGTTGACCTTGCTTGAGAATGGTGGTTTTGAGGGTGGGGTGGTTTATTACAACTTAGCCAATGATGGGCTTGATATTTCGCACCGCAATGTGGCTATGACTCCTGAGATTATCAAGAGTGTGGATGAGTTGCGAATGAGAATTATTGCTGGTGAAATAACGGTCTATCCTACTTATCGTGAGGCGTTACGCGCTGGGTTAGTGCCAGCTGGTTTAAGTTTGCCTTTGTAAAACAGTGCTTTTTACGAAAAAATTGCGAAAGCTAGAGGAATTCTTACAAGTAGTTTTTAATTTTATTTTGTATTCATAATAAAATAAGTTATTTTAAGTGAAAATGAGGTAACTTACTTTTAAGGAGGGGTTGAGAATGAGAAAAACAATGATGAGTTTGTTAGTTTTAGCTGTTGTGTTTGCGCTGATGGCGTGTGGTGGGGCCAAGGTAGACCACAGCGATTGGGATGGATCGAACTTGACAGTGGTGCTGGTAACCGATGGTTCAGGTATTGATGATAAGTCGTTCAACGCTGCAACATGGCGGGGGATTTTACGCTTTTTTGACGAAACACCCCCACGCTTAACACGGCTTAACAAAAGCTACAGTACGGTTCACTCCCCTCAGATGGATCAAATTTATAACAATTTGGCGATGGCGAGTGATGAGCAGCCAGACCTTATCATTGGTACAGGGTTCAACTTTGCTGACCCTATCCAAACAGCAGCACGCAACTTTCCTAGTCAAAACTACTTTTTAGTCGACACGGCGGTAGAGGATATCCCTAATTTACGCACAGCGGTGTTTAGTGAACATGAAGGGGCATTTTTGGCTGGAGTGGCGGTGGCTAGCCGTGCAAAAGAAGACGGCATTGCCAATCCTGTGTTTGCCTTTTTGGGCGGCATGCAGGGCGATGTGATTGAGCGTTTTCATGTGGGTTATGCGCAGGGCGTTTGGAGCGTGTTGCCCGGTGCTGAGATTAGAGACTTTTATGCGGGCAGCTGGGGTGCGCCAGAGATTGGCAAAACCAAGGCTCGTGAGTGGTTTGACACGGGTGTGTATGCGGTGTTTGCGGCCGCAGGTGGCACCGGCAGTGGGGTGATTGCCCAAGCTAAAGAGCATCGTATTGATGGGCGTAATGTGTGGGCGATTGGTGTGGACTCAGACCAATACGATGACGGACTGTATAAAGATGCTCAAGGTAACGAAACCAGTGCGGTGTTTACTAGTGCAATAAAATTGGTAGAGAACGCGGTGTTTGATGTGTTGACCTTGCTTGAGAATGGTGGTTTTGAGGGTGGGGTGGTTTATTACAACTTAGCCAATGATGGGCTTGATATTTCGCACCGCAATGTGGCTATGACTCCTGAGATTATCAAGAGTGTGGATGAGTTACGAATGAGAATTATTGCTGGTGAAATAACGGTCTATCCTACTTATCGTGAGGCGTTACGCGCTGGGTTAGTGCCAGCTGGTTTAAGTTTGCCTTTGTAAACGGCTATGAAAGTCAGTAATTAAAATAAAGAGACAGAGACGCTTTGCGAACGTCTCTGTCTCTTTATTAGCTTGTGCATAGTCTGAAAAGTGATTCAGGCAACCTATCAGCTAAAATGATGAGAGAACATCCGAAGTTTGTGCTATGCTTAAGAGGGAGATACGTGTATGAAGCGGTATGATGTGGTGATTGTGGGTACAGGACCTGCTGGATTAGCAGCGGCGATGAATTTAAAAATTCGCAAAAAAGAGTTTTTACTGCTGGGTTCTAAAGGTTTAAGCGAGCAGGTACAGCTGAGCCAATATATTGATAATGTGCTAGGTTTGCCTCACATCACAGGGCCTGAACTCAACAAAACATGGGGTCATCATATTGCCGAAATGGGTATACAAATTACTGAAGATCGGGTCAATCAGGTGTATGCCATGGGTGATTATTATGCGGTGTCCGGTAAAAATGAGCAGTATGAAGCTACTTGCGTGATTATGGCTGCTGGGCTCATTCGCAACCGTGGCCTTGAGGGTGAAGACACCTTTTTGGGGCGCGGAGTAAGTTATTGCGCCACTTGCGATGGGGCTTTGTTTCAAGACAAACATGTGGCGGTTTTAGCGGGTAATGAAGAGGCTTTACACGAGGCACGCTATCTAGCCTCCATTGCTGCGAAGGTAACCCTTGTGCCACTGCTAAAACGCTATGCCCACCCATCTGAAGGTAATATCGAGCTGGTTAACAAGCTAGCTAGTGGTATTTCAGGTGAAAACAAAGCCCTAAAACTACACTTTAAAGATGGCAGTGAGCTACCAATAGACGGCATTTTTATTATAAAAAATGGCGTGGGACCTCAATATTTGGTACCGGGGATAACAGCAACGGATGAATCAATTAATGTGAATGAGTTGATGGAAACTAATTTGCCTGGGCTTTATGCCGCTGGCGACTGTGCGGGGCGACCTTGGCAGCTAATGAAAGCAATGGGACAAGGGCAAACAGCAGCACTCAGTGCAGTGAGCTACCTTGACTCTTTAGAAAAATAATGATATTTTTCAAGCATTATATTACAAGGAGAAAGAAATGATACATTTAACACAGGCAAATTTTGATAAGACTATTGCCGACAATAAATTGGTTTTGGTAGATTTTTGGGCAGAGTGGTGCGGGCCGTGTCGTATGTTAGCCCCTGTTTTGGATGCGGTGGAGCAAGAAGTGGGAGCTGAGGCTGTGGTTTGCAAGGTGGATGTGCAAACCGAGCAAGAACTGGCAGCACGCTTTGACGTGACAGGGATTCCCTGCGTTATTTTGTTTAAAGATGGAAAAATGGTGCAAAGTGAGATGGGTTTTAAACCAAAAGAAGTTTATCTACAGCTGATTAAAACCCACAGCTAGAGCTTGGTGATGACCAAACTATTAAGAACCTTTGATGCAATAAGCTAAATATTGTGTCAAAGGCTTTTTTTTTTTATGATAACTTGATATAATATGAAGTGAATGCAAATTTACGATAGAAAAATGTGATAGCGTATTCCTTTAAACTACGAAGGGGTCAAGGAGCTTTTTAAAAATGCGACAGATGTCAATAATAGCGATGATAGGGTTTTTTCTGTCGATCTTCGTTGGGGTGATCGGGTCTCTAGGTGTTGGGGTGTTTCATTTTTGGAGTATTTTATTACGCGGGCTTGTGAGTGCTGGGGTTGTTTTTGGGTTAGCATTGGTGGCAAGTCAACTGATTAAGCAGTTTTTACCCGAGCTAATGCTTGAAAGCACTGGTGATAATGAATCAGCGGAGATCAAGAAGAAAGAGTCGTTATCTGGGCATGGTCTGTTTCATAAAAAAGACAAACAAGATGCTGATATCGGTAATAATGTGAATATGATGATTGATAACCCTCTTGGATCTTTGGATGCAAAAGCTTCTGGGGTTGGCTTCTCCGGTAGCTCTTATGAAGATAAAAATGCCAAGGCGACCGAGGTTTTTCGGAGTCAAGATCCTGCTCTTTTAGCCCAGATGGTGCGAAAAAGTATGAGCAATGATGATGATGACTAGAGGGGAGAAAATGAAGGATATTGTTATAAATGAGACCAATGAAGAGGGTTACTGGCAAGAATATAAAAAAACGCGTGATCCTAAGATTCGTGAGGCCTTCATCAATCAGTATGCCCCTTTAGTTAAATATGTGGCTGGACGGGTTGTGGCCAACATGCCGGGGTCTGTAGAGTTTGATGATTTAGCTAGCTTCGGGGTGTTTGGGCTGATGGATGCGGTAGACAAGTTTGATCCAGCCAAAGATGTGCAATTTAAAACTTACGCTGTTACTCGTATCAGGGGAGCTATTTACGATGAATTACGTAAAGACGATTGGGTTCCACGCAGTGTGCGGCAAAAAAGTCGTGAACTGGATGAAGGTGTGCAGCGTTTAGAGGCACGTTTGGGTCGCATGGCTAGTAATAAAGAGATAGCTGCTCATTTCGGACTTACGCTAGAAGAGTACAACACCTTGGCTTTAAAGGTGTCGGGTTCTTCTATTTTGTCATTAAATGAAACTTCAAAACAGGGCGATGACTCAGATAAAACCTCGTTAATTGAATCGATTGAGTCGCCGGTGAGCTTACAACCGGATAATATTATTGAGAAGATTGAAGTACGTCGGCTTATCGTGGAGGCGATTCATGAGCTTCCGGATAAGGAAAAGCGGGTTTTGGTGCTTTATTATTATGAGGACCTTACTCTTAAAGAGATAGGTCAAGTGCTGGAGGTGACGGAGTCGCGGGTCTCGCAGTTGCACACCAAAGCGATTATGCGCTTGCGTACCAAGTTAACTCACATTAAGAAAGGGATTTTGTAGTTGCACCAACGCTAGGGGGGAAGATAAGTAAATGATAGACTTAAATGAGTTTAGAAGTATTATGAGGGAAGAGCAAGTTTTAGCTAAAAAGCATAAGATTTTAGAGTTGCGTGGAGCAACGCTGGACGAAGTGCTAGCTCAGGCCTCCATAGAGCTGGGTGTTCCTGTGCATAAGTTGAGTTATGAGATTTTACAAAAAGGCAGTAGTGGTGGACCTTTGGGCTTATTAGGCAAAAAAGAGTGGCAGGTGCAAGTATCCCCGTCGCGTAAATACACCAAAACACGTAAGAGAGGCGAGGCCTATGAAGGTGAACTGGATGAAACTGCTGACGAGGTGGTTGAGGATAATCGGGATGGACGCTTTGGTGTTCGCTTAGGCAAAGATGGCACCGTTTTAATGAAGGTGTTACCTGCTCATGGCACGGGCGCGAATGTGCAATTAGCACAGGTGCACACTTTGCTAAAAAGAATGCGTGCGGTGGATGATGATATTGAAGAAGAACTGTTGCTTGAGGTTTTACATAGGGCTAATGGACAGTGGGAGGTGATTAGTAACTTCTCCTACAATGAAGATGCCAACTCTGAAATAACTGTATCGATTGCCGAAGGTGATATGAAGGCGACTATTACGCTATCTACCCCAGGTGTGGGGGGGGTAAGCCCAACGGTGGAAGAGATGAAAACGGTCTTACAGAGTGCGGGTGTGTTTGACGGCATCAGCGAGAATGCACTGAGTGATTTAGAGATGAACCCTGTGTATCGAGTGGCAACCACGGTAGCAGAAGGGATAGCTCCTCAGGATGGATTAAATTCACGAGTGCAATTTCTTTTTGAGTCTGGCTTATCTGAAACCAGTGTGAAGGTGAATGCCAAAGGATCGATAGATTTTAAAACGCTTAACAGTATTCAAAATGTGATAAAAGGCGAACCTGTGGCGTCCATTTTGCCACCAACGGATGGAATACCGGGGCGTACGGTACGGGGTAGTTTTATCGCCGCAAAAAATGGTGAGCATCGAGATATCGAGGTAGGCACCAATGTGGTTATTTCTGATGATCGCACGCAAGTGGTTGCTGATGCTGATGGACAGGTGGTCCGAGTAGGGGAGGTGGTGCATGTTGAGACCATCTTTACAGTAACTGGTGATGTGAAGACTCACATCAACTTTCTAGGATCGATTATGATAACAGGTAATGTTGAAGATGGCTACGAAATTACGGCTCAACGTGATATTCATGTGGCTGGTTCGGTTGGTCGTAGTCGCCTGACGGCTGGCGGTAACATCTTTGTGGGTAAGGGCATCAATGGTGATAACTATGGTGAGGATGGCGGGGGCGGCAACAGCTTTGTGAAGGCTGGTGACAGCCTATGGGCTAGCTTTATTCAAAACTGTAAAGTAGAAGCTCAAAATATGGTGGTGGTTTCTGATGGTATCTTGAACTCTAATGTGGTGGCTTTGAGGAAAGTATTGTGTAAGGGTAAACGAGCTGCTATTGTGGGTGGCATGGTGCGTGCGTGCGAAGAGATTAATGCCGTAGTGATGGGCTCAAATTCAGGCACTATCACCCATCTTGAGGTGGGATATAATCCTCATCTACGTGATGAACTGACACATAAGCTTGAATATGCGGATGAGCTTCGCATGACCTTGGATGAGCAACGCCGCAATGTGGCTAATTGGCAGCAAAGTGCTAAGGTTAAGCCTTTGTCTGTAGACAAAAAGAAACGCATGGAAGATATGATTCAAAAAGTGAGTGATTTGGAAGCTCAGCAAAAAGAGATAGCAACTTCAATTAGTAACTTGAGAGACCAATTAGAGCAGAGCATTGTGGATGGTAAAATTTCGGCTAGTGCACGTATTAACGTGGGGGTTACCATCATTATTCATGATGTGCCGTATCAGGTGAGCAGCGAGTTTAGTAAAGGGCAAACCTTTTATGAAGAGCAGGGCATGATTAAACTGAAAGATTATGAAGATATTACCGACGATATTGTTAAAAAGGAAACCCCGAGTGTTGAGAGTGCTGATCCAAAAGGAGGACACAGTCCAAAGAAAGATCGGGGGAATAAAGGTGGAGTAACCACCAGGGGGTAGGATATTATGTCAATAACAGGCATGGAGCAGATGGCGGCATTAACCCGCCAAGCTGACGTGGCACAGATACAAAGTGACAAGAAGCGTGCTGAGCGTGATAAAAAGGCGCAAGAAAAAGAGGACGCAGGGCAAAGCTATGAGGCTTCTCTAGTGGCAAGCTTAAACCCTGAGGAACCCATGGGAGCACTTAACGAACATGACCTAACAAAGCGTGATATTCAGCAACCAGCTAAAGGTCATGCTAGGGTGGTGGATAAAAAGCCCCGTGAGTATTATCATGATCCTAATGTGGGTGGTAATCTTGATATTTCTGGCTAGGAGTAAAAAATGCAGTGGCTTTTGATTATTGGTTTTTTTCTGTCTAATTTAATTATCACGCTCATTGTGGTACAAATTAAAATAAAGCAAATAAAAAATAGTCATTCACAGTTGCCTGAAGTGCGTGAAGAGATGGATAAATTCATGGTAGCCCTCGATGAAAATGTGGGCAGTTATGTAGCCATTATGGAGCAAATGCGCAGTGATGCCGACAGCGTCATGGAGAAGGTTGATCGAAAATTGCGTTTACTAGAAAAAGAAAATGCGAAGATTGAGAGTGCTAGGCAGATTTACAATGAGCTAGCTAAACAAACCACGCCAGATTCGGCGGTTGTCATCCCAGAGTTTAAGTCTACTTACAGCAGTCTGGGTAAGCACAAGTCACTTGTATCGGCTGTGATTAATGTGCAGAGTGCCACCAGTAAGGCACACCATGAGGCGGAGATCGAGCAACTTAAGGGCAATAGTCCACAAGAACGCACTTTAGCGATGACCGACGACGAAGATCTGCTCTTTGGGATAGAGTTGATGGGTAAGCAAAAAAAAATGCCACTTAAAACCCCAGTGCAACAGGTAGCTTCGTTATGGCGAGAAGGAAAGAGTGAAAAGGAAATAGCGGGCGAGCTTGGACTCTCACTAGGAGAGGTTGAACTCGCCTTAGAACTTACAGGTTCAAGGCGTTAGCTAGCCTTGGCCTTTTTGTTTTTAATGGCTGCATTGCACTCTTTGCAAATCATCATTTTTTTATCATCTTCCATAACTTCATAAATAACTTTGATTCCAGTGCGATGACACTTTGGGCATTCACCTCGTCCGCCATTAGGATATTCACTTGCTAAACTTTTACCACGATGTGCTTTTGACATAATAATTCCTCTTTTAATGTTTCTATAAGATCTTAATCAACCAATTTCTGATCAATAATAAACCATAACCGCCTTCAGGGTCAAGAGGGGTGGTTATGGTCTTTGGGGTTAGATCACGCTATTATTGGGGATAAGAGCATTTTTACGCACAACGATGATGCCATCTACTACCATATAGGCTCCATAGTCGCCATCTTTTTGGGGCGTTTCGCTAAGACCGATGCTGCAGTTTTCACCAATACGGGCATTTTTATCAATAATGGCACGCCTAATTTTGGTGTTAGCTCCAATACCGATATTCGGCACACCGTGCTGTTTATTGTGAGATTTTTGTGCTTCCGTTTCATAAAAGTCTGCTCCTAAACACACCACCCCATCAAGATTAGCCTCGGTTTCAATGAGGCTACGCACACCCACAATCGTGTTTTGAATAGTAGCTCCAGTAATGATCGAGCCCTCAGTGCTAAGGCTAGTGGTTATAACACAGCGATTGAGCTTGCTTGGGGGCAAGTTCAGCTTGCGAGTGTAGAGAGGAAGAGCAGCATCATACATGTCAAAATCAGGGTAGGCGGAGGCAAGGTTTATGTTCGCTTCGTAAAATGATTTGATAGTACCGATGTCTTCCCAATAGCCGGTGTAGATGAAAGCGTTTACCTTTAGATTTTTTATGGCTTCAGGGATAACTTCTTTGCCGAAATCGGTTTTGTTATTGTCTAAGCACGTTTCCAGTACGCCACGGTTAAAAATATACATGCCCATGCTGGCGAGATATTTTTTATCGTCGCTAATATTATGCTTTTTACGATAGGCTTCCGGCATCTCCCACTCGGTTATATCGGCGGTGAGACCGGGCTTTTCAAAAAAGTCGATAATGCGACCCTGTTCGTCAATTTTTACAATTCCTAAGTCGTGAGCGGTTTCACGGTTTACAGGTGTAGCAGCGATAGACACTTCACTTTTACTGTCTTGATGTGAGTTGTAAAAGGTGTTCACATCCATGCGATAGAGCTGGTCTCCTGAGAGAATGAGGTAGGCACTAGGGTCTTGAGGGTGAAAATGAGCAAAGTTTTTGCGCACAGCGTCAGCAGTTCCATTATACCAGCCTTCATGGCGTGGGGTTTGCTCAGCGGCTAAAATTTGCACAAAACCACCACTAAAGCTATCAAATTGATAGGTTTCATTCAGGTGAATGTGCAAACTAGCAGAGTTAAACTGGGTTAGAATGTAAATCTTACGCACTCCGGCGTTGATGCAGTTGGAGATAGGGATGTCAACAAGGCGGTATTTACCCCCAAAGGCCACTGCTGGTTTGGCGCGTTCTTCGGTGAGAGGGAAGAGCCGAGTGCCTTTACCCCCCCCTAAAATGATGGCAACAAGACGATCGTGCATAATAGATTCCTTTTTGATAACAAAAATAGAGTGAGTTTAAACTCACTCTACTATTATACCATGAAATTGATTGTTGCACTAAAAATAATTTAAAATTTATACAGAAATGCTCTTTCTTTAATGAAACTCTCCCCAATGCTTACCCATTTCAAGGTTCACCTTCAGCTGCACAGGGGTGGGCATGGTTAGCCCTGCGTTTAACATGCTTTTTTTCAGCAGTTCACTAGCTAGTTCACACTCTGCCAAGGGGGCTTCTAAAATTAACTCATCATGCACTTGCAGGAGAAGTTTAGTCGTCATACCGGCCGCTTGCAAGGCTTGATGAATGCTAATCATGGCGGTTTTCACAATGTCGGCGCTGCTGCCTTGCACCACGGTGTTCACCGCCATCCGCTCAGCCCCCGAACGTTCGGTGTGATTTTTACTATTAATGAGGGGCAAGGGGCGAAACCGGTTCAACACGGTACGAACGCCTTGCTCTGCCTGTGCTTGTATAATGGTTTGGTTCATAAACTCTTTCACGCCATGGTAACGGGTAAAGTAAGCCTCAATGTAGGCGGCTGCTTGCGCCTGAGGAATTTTTAACTCGTTGCTTAAGCGAAAGGACGACATGCCATAGACCACGCCAAAGTTGATCGTTTTGGCAATACGCCGCTGATCAGGGCTTACAGCCTCCGATGGGCAGTTGTAAATGAAGGCTGCGGTCTCTTGGTGCAGGTCGCGTCCTTGTGTAAACACCTCTAACATAATGGGGTCATTGGCTAATGAGGCAAGCATCACCAACTCAATTTGGTTGTAGTCGGCACTAATAAACAGGTGGTTCGGTCGGCTCACAAAGGCCTCACGAATGCGCCGCCCGAGTGACTCGCGAATAGGGATGTTTTGTAGGTTGGGGTTGCTGCTGCTCAAACGTCCGCTTGCCGTGCCTGTTTGTAAAAAATTGGTGTGAATGCGCCCGCTGGCATCAATTTGTTTTAATAATGCCTCGGCGTAAGTGGAGTTGAGTTTAGACAACGTGCGGTAGGTGAGAATGCGCCCCGGTAACACGCCCACATCACCGTGTAAGGCAGCGAGTTCTTCGAGGACGGCGACGTTGGTCGATCCTTTTTTTGGGTTGGGGTAACCGAGCAGATCAAAAAGCACTTCGCCTACTTGCTTGGGCGACTGAACATTAAACTCCGTGCCGCTACGCTGGTGAATCTCCGTGATCAGTTCATCCAACTGGGTGCGCAGCTCTTGCCCAAAACGGGTCAGTTGAGCGGCTTCCACGGCAATGCCTGTCTCTTCCATATCCGCCAAAATGGTTACCAAAGGCATTTCTAGCTGCTTAAACAGCGTGGTGAGACCCGCTTTTTCAAGCTTAGGGTGTAAATGGGCATAGAGCTGCCAAGTGATGTCGGCATCTTCACAGGCATAGGTACTCACTTTGTCTAGCTCCACTTGGTCAATGGTGAGACCTTTAGGAACCAGATCTTTAAAGGAGATGGTGGTGTGGTCGAGGTAGCGTGTCGCCAAAAAGTCCATATTCACAGGGCTGTCGCTGTCTAGCAACCACGCCGCCAGCATGGTGTCGAACCCCGGCTTCACCGTAATGCCTTGACGCTTCATCACTTTGTAGTCAAACTTTATGTTCTGCCCCACAATTAACACCTCAGGGTTTTCCATGAGGGGTTTAAGAGCGGCGATGACGAGCGATCGAGGCAACACCTCACTACCCATGGGGGCCAACACGGGGATGTAAAAGGCATGATGAGCCTGCCAGCTAAAACTTATGCCCACCAGTTCACAAGTGGCGGTGTCCACCCCTGTGGTCTCGGTGTCAAAGGCAAAAATGGGTTGCGTTGCTAGCTGGGCAATAAACGCATCAAAAGCTTTTTGCGTGGTGATGAGTGTGTAATGCACAGGCTCACTTTCCTTACTCTCTGTAATAAACGCTTCCACTGGTTCTGCCTCTTTTCTAAAGAGGGAAGGCTCTTCTGTCCCCATTGAGGGAGTAACGGAGGTTAAGGGGATGTCACCGCTTTTACGGCACATGTTAGCCAACTGAGTGAGACCATGCTGGGCAAACAGCTGCGCACCCTGTTCATAATTGAGGGTAGAAAGGTCGCACAGTTCGGGGTTGATAGGTAAATCCGGCACATCGGCTAACGCCACCAGTTTTTGGCTCAGCAAAGCACTGTCTTTGTGTTCGCCTAGTTTTTTTTGCACCCCAGCAGGGCTAATGCGTCCCAAATGGTTGTAAATCTCTTCGAGAGTGGGGTAGGTGGTTAGCAACTTCACCGCTCCTTTAGGGCCAATGCCTGGCACGCCGGGAATATTATCGCTACTATCGCCAATCAGGGCGAGATAGTCGCCAATTTGCTGGGGCAACACGCCCATTTTTTCTTGCACTTTTTGGGTGTCATAAAAATCCCAGCCCCCGCCGTTGGTGGGGCGCAGCATCTGAGTATGGGTGTCGATCAACTGCATCAGGTCTTTATCGGCCGATAGAATGGTGGTGCACAAGCCCGCTGCACTGCGCATTCGGGCTAGGGTGGCAATAATATCATCCGCCTCAAAGCCGGACGAGCGAATGGCGTGCATACCAAGGGCACTCATAATCTCTTCAATGAGGGCGGTTTGGGGGTGCAAGTCATCAGGAGTTTTTTGGCGGGTGGCTTTATACTCAGCGAACAGCTCGGTTCTAAAGTTTCCCCCAGGTCCGTCTAACGCCACCACAAGGTGGGCAATGTTTTGCTCACGAATAACCGCAAACAGCGACTTGTAAAAACCCATAATAGCCCCAATGGGCAAGCCCTCGTTATTGGAGAGAGACTTGCCCATAAAGGCGAAATAAGAACGATAAATAAGGCCGTAGCCGTCTAATATATAAAGGTGATCCATCCCTTATTTATACATTAAAAGCCCCATTATGACTAGGTGCGGGGCAAACCCATTTAGTTGTTCAAAAAAGGGCGATGCACCACATGCACAGTTTGCCCTTCGCTGTTTTCTACTGCGTAGGTAAAGACCTCAGGAGTAAGCTCTACAATGAGGACCGGACGAAAATAGTTGAAGGTTTGTGAGTAATGAACCCGCATACGAGGCTCTTCGGTAATAAAAAAGAGACCTTTGTCGCCACGTGGTTCGTTATCGATGGTAAAGAACTCATAGGTTTGCGTTTGGGCGTTGTAGTTAGAAAGACCAACATAGGCAAGATTTTCTGCCGTAACGTCTTCTCCCGTTAGTGTTAACACTTCAGTGGTTATCCAGCGATCATAACTGGCTAAAATATCTGCACCACGCACAGCGGATACTGGTGGTGGGGAGGTGCTATTGGCAGGACCCTGACAGCTGGTAAGGGCGAAGAGTAACACCCCAGCGATAAGCAGAAGATTCTTCAACATAATATATGTGCTCCTTATAGAGTGAAAGTATAAAGCATAGTAACTATACTGAATATCATTATAGCACAGAGTAGAACATTTTGGGTGGTATTGAGGCTTAACTTGGAATGTTTTCGGTGGAGGCGAACAGCGGGCGATGCACCAAGTGGATGGGTTGCCCTTCAGTCGTTGTTATGGAATAGGTGAACTCTTCAATACTAAGGGTGATGAGAGGCAGTGCTGTGGGAGAAAAAGGTTGTTTAGTCCCACGCTGTGTGCCTTCTAATGAAAAGAGCTGGTAGGTGTTGTCATTGGCGTTGTAGCGAAAAAGCTGAAGATAGGGGAGATTTGCTTCGGTAATATCGTCGCCTTCTGCTGAGAGAATTTCAGAGGTGATCCAGAGATCGGTGCTAGCTAACACGGCATTCATCTGGTCTGGGGTGTTAGGCACGGAGGGGATGGACGTAGGTGCTGAGCAACTGACAATAAGAAGCAGGATTGAAATGAGGGATAAAATTAAGCGCATGGGTGAGTGTCCTTAATCATAATAAAGTGTTTTAAATAAGAGTAAACATGGTTTGTAAACTACTATAGCATATATTGTTTAAAAGGGCTGTAAAAGTTGTAAACTTTTTGATTTAGATAACCGATTCATTGTGTATAGTTAAAACTTAGAAGAAAAATATTCAGGTATAAAGACAAGGATGTCTTTGAGTATTTAGAGACACGGAGGGAGAGAATAAAAAATGATTATTAATCACAACATGAGCGCATTGAACGGTGCCCGTAACAGCAAAATCGCCGATGGAAGTATGACCAGTAACATGAATAAATTGGCTAGTGGACAGCGCATCACTCGTGCTGGAGACGATGCTTCAGGTTTGGCAGTTTCTGAAAAAATGCGTGCACAGATTCGTGGTTTGCGCCAAGCTAGTCGCAATGCGTCTGATGGTGTTTCTATGATTCAGACTGCAGAAGGTTACTTACAGGGAACCACTGAGGTTATTCAACGCGTTCGTGAGCTCTCAGTACAGGCATCGAATGGTATTTACACCGATGAGGATCGGATGTATATGCAGGTAGAAGTTTCTGCTTTGGTAGCTGAAGTGGATCGCATTGCAAGTCATGCTCAGTTTAATGGTATGAACATGTTGACCGGACGCTTTGCCGTAGACACCGGTGGCAACGATGTAACTGCAAGCATGTGGTTGCACATTGGTGCTAACATGGATCACCGCACACAGCTGTTCATTGGAACCATGACAGCCTCTGCTTTGGGTCTGCGTGAAATTGGCAGCCAGAATATCATTGATATTACCACGCCAGATTCTGCTAATCAGAACATTGGAACCATGGACAACGCCTTGCGTATGGTAAACAAGCAACGTGCTGACTTAGGTGCTTATCAGAACCGCTTAGAAATGGCTGTTAAGAGCATTGACATTGGTGCTGAGAACATTCAGGCTAGCGAAAGCCGCATCCGCGACTTGAACATGGCTGATGAAACTGTTAAGTTCACCACCAATCAGGTATTGGCACAGTCTGCTATTGCTATGTTAGCACAGGCTAACTCAAGCACACAGAGTGTTATGCGTCTTCTTCAGTAGACTAAATAGGTTTACTGGCGTGTTATAAAACCACCCTTTATGGGTGGTTTTTTTAGCTTTAAAATGTGGCACTTAAAGCTTTTGTAAATATTTGCTTTTATTTGGGACGTTTTATTAAGAAATATCTTTATTAAGGTTAAAAAAAGCTATACGAATACACTACGGGTATGATAATATAAAAGTGAAAAGAGGAGAACTGTTATGAGTCGTGTGAAATTTATGCAGGCTGCTGAGGCTGTGGCCCTTATCAAAGATGATGCGGTAGTTACCACAGGTGGATTTATTGGCACGGCAGTACCTGAAGAGGTGCTGATTGCTCTAGAAGAGCGTTTTCTTAAAGAGCAAAGCCCGCAGGGGCTAACGGTTATTTTGGCAGCAGGGCAGGGTGATGGCAAAGAACGAGGTTTGAATCACTTAGCGCATGAAGGTCTGTTAAAGCGGATGATTGCCGGACACTGGGGCCTAACGCCTAAAGTGGGCAAGCTTGCGGTAGAAAATAAAATTGAAGCTTACAACTTTCCCCAAGGGGTTATTGCTCACCTTATGCGTGGGTTAGGAGCTGGGTTAGATGGCTATTTGACACAGGTGGGTATGGGTACTTACGTTGACCCCCTGATTGATGGTGGGAAAGTGAACAGCCGAACTACCGTTGATTTGGTTCATCGGGTAACGATGGGGGGCAAAGAGCGCTTATGGTTCACCATGCCAGCCCCAACTGTGGCGCTGCTTCGTGGCACTTATGCCGATGATCACGGCAACATTAGCATGGAAGACGAAGCCTTAACGGCTGAATGTTTATCGCAAGCGATTGCTACGCGCAATGCTGGTGGTACGGTGATTGTGCAGGTGCGCGAACGCGTGGCTAACGGCACTATTCACCCTAAAATGGTGGCGATTCCTGGTTTGTTTGTGGATGTGGTGGTGGTGTGCACCAAGCCTGAGTGGCACATGCAAACTTTCGGCACACAGCACAACAAAGACTACATTGTGGCTAGTGGTGAGACCACGGCAACCACGACAGATGCTGAGTTCCCCTTAAATGAGCGGAAAATCATTGCTCGTCGTTCCGCCCTTACGTTTAATGCCCACACGGTAGCGGTGAACTATGGCATTGGTATGCCTGAGGTGATTGCCCAAGTGCTTCAAGAAGAAGACCAAGTGGAGGCCTTTACGCCAACGGTAGAGCCTGGGGCTGTGGGTGGCACACCAGCAGGAGGCTTGAACTTTGGGGCGGCTATTCACCCGCAAGCCATCATCGACCAACCTTATATGTTTGACTTTTATGACGGTGGTGGGTTAGACCACGCCTTTTTAGGTTTGGCGCAGTGCGACCAACACGGTAATATTAATGTGTCTAAATTTGGGCCTAAGTTTGCCGGTTGCGGTGGTTTTATTAACATTACCCAAAATGCCAAGGAGCTGGTGTTTTGTGGCACCTTTACCGCAGGCTCGCTTGAGGTGGCGGTGGAAAATGGGCGGTTGCGCATTGTGAACGAGGGCAAAAACAAAAAGTTTATCAAGGCCGTTGAGCAGATCACTTTTTCAGGGGCAAGGGCAACCGAGCTTAAGCAGAAAGTAACCTACATCACCGAGCGTGCGGTGTTCGAGTTGCGTACCGCAGGGCTGACGCTCACCGAGGTGGCACCCGGTATCAACATTGAGAAAGACATTTTAGAGCAAATGGAGTTTAAGCCATTAATGGCCGACAAAATTGCATTAATGGATGCACGTATTTTTAGTTCTGCCAAAATGGGTTTAACTTTTAATAAATAGTAACTAGCGAGAGAGGAGTACTCAAAGAAATGGACATCTTATTTTTAGTGATAGCATTGGGGCTGTTAATAGCCTTATCTTTTACACGTTTGTCAATCATGCTGGTAGCCCCTTTGGTTACCGCCGTTTTAGTTATCATGACCGGTGATATGCCGTGGCTCTATGCCCTCACTGGACCTTTTATGAGTGCCACGGCGGGCTATGTGCAGAGCTTTTTTCTCATCTTTTTGGGTGGGGCTTTGTTTGGTAAAATTATGGGCGAAAGTGGCGGAGCGAGGTCTATCGCTTTGTTTATTGCTCGCAAATTAGGCAAAGGACAAGCGGTTTTGGCCGTGGTGCTGGCCACAGCGTTGCTTACTTATGGCGGTGTTTCGCTGTTTGTGGCGGTGTTTGCCATTTTTCCATTGGCACAGGCGTTGTTTGTTGAGGCAAACATTCCTAAGCGTTTGATTCCGGCCACCATCGCTTTGGGGGCCTTCACCTTCACTATGACAGCTTTGCCGGGCAGTCCCCAGTCTATTAATGCTTTGCCTACAAACCCATTAGGAACTAACATTTTTGCAGCACCTATATTGGGTGTGTTAGGTGCGGTTATTATTGTGGTGTTTGGCTTAATTTGGCTTGGTTTACGGGTAAAAGCCGCTAAAAAGACAGGCGAAGGCTATGGCGAGGTGGTGAGTGTAACAGCCACCACAGATGACTCTAACTTACCATCATTTTGGGTAGCTTTAGCCCCATTATTGGTTATTTTTATTCTCAATTTTGTGTTGGTGCGCTTTGTGTTCATTGATAGAAATGAAGGTATTATGGCCCGTTTTGCCCCGTTTGGTGGGTTAAACAACAACTGGCCACTCATTATAGCGTTATTTTCAGGTATTTTACTTAGTTTATTTTTGTTTCGCAAGCAAATTGGCACTATTGATGCCACTTTGAGTTTAGTGAGCCGCGGGGCAGAGAGCTCACTTTTACCATTGTTTAACACAGCGCTCATCATTGGTTTTGGTGGGGTCGTTAAGCTGACGGGCGCTTTTGAGGTGATTAAGCAATTTATTTTTGGGCTTGAAATCCCCGGGTTGTTTAAGGTTGCCATCTCAACTGGTATGCTTTCAGCGATTACTGGTTCCTCTTCAGGTGGTGCGGGTATTGCTTTAGAGGCCTTTAAGGATCAATTCTTAGCAATGGGGTTAAATCCTGAGGCTATTCATCGTGTGATGTTGGTAGCCGCTGGTGGATTGGATACCTTACCACATTGTGGTGCGGTGGTAACATTGCTAGGTGTGTGTGCGGTAAGCCCACGCAAGAGCTATGCTGACATCGGTATGGTTACGGTAGTAGGACCGCTTATTGCTACCATAGCAATGATTGGTTTTCATCTGACGACTGGTTTAGTATAAACGCTTTTTAAAGGGAGCGAGGATACTTTACATATATTTTTCTAAAGGAGACATTTATGAAATTTGCAGAGTTACAGGTGGGGATGAAAGCCTCTATGAGCCGTACCATCAGCGAAGCCGACATTTTAGCTTTTGCTGGCTTGAGTATGGATTTTAACCCCGCCCATGTGGATGCAGAAGCAGCCAAACAAGGGGTGTTTAAACAACGTGTGGCACACGGCATGTTGTCAGCCAGCTTTATTTCGGCCGTTTTAGGCACCAAACTTCCTGGAGAGGGTAGCATTTATATGAGCCAAGATTTACGTTTTGTGGCTCCTGTGTACATCGGCGAAACTGTAACCGCTACGTGCGAGATTGTTGAGCTAGTGGCTGAAAAACACCGTGTGGTAATGAACACAATCTGCACTAAGCAAGACGGCACAGAAGTGTTGACGGGTAAAGCCACGGTTCTTAAAAAAGACTAAAGAAAGGAGAAACTTTATGGATTTTGAACTAAGTAAAACACATCAGTTGTTTAAGCAGATGATAACCTCGTTTGTGGATAACGAAGTGCGTCCATTGGCTGGTGAGATTGATGAACACGAACGTTTTCCTCGTGAGACAGTAGAAAAAATGCGCACGGCTGGTTTTTTTGGCATCACTGTGCCTAAAGAATACGGTGGTGCTGGTGGTGATCAGCTGATGTACACCTTGGCGGTTGAGGGTTTATCGCATGGCTGTGGAACGACGGGTATTATTTTGTCGGCTCACACAAGTTTGGGCATGGCCCCCATTCTTGAGCATGGCACACCTGAGCAAAAGCAACGCTTTTTGCCTAAAATGGCTACCGGTGAATGGTTAGGGGCTTTTGGTTTGACTGAGAGCGGAGCGGGAACCGATGCTGCTGGGCAACAGACCGTGGCACGTTTCGATGAAACCACCAATGAATGGGTTATTAATGGTTCTAAAGTTTTCATCACCAATGCTGGTGAGGCTCATGTGTATGTTATTTTTGCCATGACCGACAAGAGCAAAGGGCTTAAAGGCATCACCGCCTTTATCATTGAGGCCGACCGTGCTGGGTTTAGTATTGGTAAGCATGAGAAGAAACTGGGCATTAGAGCCAGTGCTACTTGCGATTTAATTTTTGAAGATGTGCGCATTCCGAAAGAAAACTTGTTAGGCAAAGAAGGCTTAGGTTTTAAAATTGCTATGATGACCCTTGATGGAGGACGTATTGGTGTGGCTGCGCAGGCTTTGGGCATTGCAGCTGGGGCGTTAGATGCCTCAGTAGACTACGTGAAGGGACGTAAACAGTTTGGTAAACAGATTGCGCAGTTTCAAAACACGCAGTTTCAAGTGGCTGATATGCACACACAAGTGTGTGCCGCACGCCATTTAGTGTATCATGCTGCCATAAAAAAGCAGGCTAAGCAGCCTTATAGCGGCGAGGCGGCTATGGCTAAATTGTTTGCCTCAGAGACGGCAATGAGTGTAACCACTAAGGCCGTGCAGTTGTTTGGTGGCTATGGCTACATTCGTGATTATCCGGTGGAGCGCATGATGCGTGATGCCAAGATCACCGAGATTTACGAAGGCACATCTGAGGTGCAACGCATGGTTATTTCGGCCGCTGTGCTACGTTAAGGAGAGAGAGATGAACATAACAGTTTTAGTAAAACAGGTGCCCAACACCGCTGAGATTCGCATTGATCCCGTTCATAACACGTTGATTCGTGATGGCGTGCCAAGTATTATTAACCCAGACGATAAGGCTGGACTTGAAGAGGCGTTGCGGCTTAAAGATAAATTTGGTGCACACATTACCGTATTAAGCATGGGACCTCCACAAGCGGATGTGGCATTGCGTGAAGCTCTCGCCATGGGAGCTGACCGAGCCATTTTGGTATCAGACCGCAAGTTTGGTGGGGCCGACACCTTGGCCACCAGCACCACCTTGGTGGCTGCCCTCAAAAAACTGCAAAGCGACTTGATTATTGCCGGACGCCAAGCTATTGATGGAGACACCGCACAGGTAGGTCCACAGGTGGCTGAGATGCTTGACTTGCCACAGGTGTCTTATGTGAAGCATATTGAATTTGATGGTAAAAAAACCCTTAGCTTACACCGCGCTATTGAAGACGGATACTATGAGTTAGAGGTGGACTTACCAGTGTTATTGACGGTATTGACTGAGGCGAACAAGCCTCGATATATGCACGTTAATAACATTGTAGAGTGCTTTAATTGTGAGGTTGAGGTGTGGGGCTTTGATGCTATTACGCCGGATGAAAATGCGATTGGTCTGAAAGGATCGCCCACCAAGGTGAAGAAATCTTACACCAAAGGGGCAAAGCAGACGGGTAAAGTGGTGGAGCCGGCCAGTGCCAGCGATGCGGTTGAGCTGATTATGGCGAAATTGCATGAGAAGTTTATTGTTTAGGCCTTAAGGAGATAACTATGGATTTACAAGCATATAAAGGCGTGATGGTGTTTGCCGAACAGCGCGATGGGGCTTTACAAAGTGTGGCGCTTGAGCTGGTAGGCGAAGCAAAACGCCTAGCTGATGTGTTAAAAGAGCCGGTGATTGCCGTGCTTTTGGGGCATAAAATTGAGCATTTAACGGACGACCTAACCAGCCATGGCGCTGATGTGGTTGTGGTTGTGGACGCTCCTGAACTCATTCATTATGACACCGAAGCCTACTCACAGGCGATGGATGCGATCATTAGAGACAAAAAACCTAACATTTTGTTGGTGGGTGCTACCACTTTAGGCCGTGATTTAGCTCCTCGTTTGTCGGGGCGGGTTCACACAGGCTTAACCGCTGACTGCACGGAGCTGACCATTGACAATGAGAGTGGCGAGCTGTGGATGACACGCCCTACCTTTGGTGGTAACTTGATGGCAACGATTGTTTGCCCTGAGCATCGCCCACAAATGGCAACCGTGCGTCCTGGTGTGATGGCTAAACAGCCTAAAGCCAACAATCCAGCCGCCAAGGTGGAGAGCTTTAAGGTAACTTTTAACCCTGAAAAGTTTAAGGTGCGCTTTAAAAAGATGGTGCCTGAGGCTGTTAAAAGGATTGATATCACCGAGGCTAAAGTTCTTATTTCGGGTGGTCGTGGTGTGGGTGCAGCGGGCATTCCAGCTTTGGAAGCCTTGGCAAAGGCGCTTAATGGCGAAATTTCAGCCTCTCGTGCATTAGTTGATGCGGGCATTTTGCCCCATGAGCGCATGGTAGGGCAAACAGGTAAAACTGTGCGTCCGGACTTGTACATCGCTGCAGGCATTTCAGGGGCCATTCAGCACGTTGCTGGTATGGAAAATTCGGAGTTAATGATTGCGATCAATAAAGACAAGAGTGCCCCTATTTTTAATGTGGCTGACTTGGGCATCGTGGGCGATTTTCATGAAATTGCTCCTTTATTGGTTAAAGCGTTAGAGAAGAAGTAGTTTTTTAAAACAAGCATTGTTGAACTGATGAGCCGGCTGTGTTACACTTAAGGGTGAGCTGGCAGGCAAAAGGAGGTAGGCAATGCTTGATGGATTTTACAAAAACCCCACGTTGCATAGCGAGGGGTTTCATTGTCCCCACTGCGGTATGTACGCACGGCAAACATGGGAGATGATTCGTATGCGGCATCCGTCGTATCACATTGCCGAGTGTGATGCCTGTGGGGCAGAAAGCCTGTGGCGGGAAGGGGCTATTGTGTTTCCTATTATGGGCATGGCTCCACCATCACACAGCCAAATGCCTGATGAAGCTTTTATTTTGTATAGTAAAGCACGCCAGCTTAGTACTCTAAACGTTAGTGTGGCGATGATTTATGTGCGTATGGCACTGGTGGCGGTTATGAAGTATGCTGGGGCTAACGGGGTGAATTTGAGTGCTGACGTGGAAAGTTTTTGCGAGCAGGGGCTTGGCACACGGCGTTTTTGGGCATCGCTAGAGCAGGTAAGGCTGATCGGTGTGCATAAAGTGGCGGTAGGGCAACTGTGCGAAAGTGATGATGAGCGCATGTTGAGCCTTGGTTTTTATGTGCTAAATGCGATTGTGGAGGAGTGCATAGCTTCGCCAAATACATTAGCGAGTTTTTATGCGGATTTGAGTAACCCAGTGAATGAAAAGCCTAAACCTAAGATTGACCCCACCTTTTTTGAGAGATTGTAGGGATGATGAGTCAAGATCTGTAAATTGCTTGATTTATATATTAAATGTGTCGAAAAGTAAACAAGTGCACAGTATCACCGCTTTAAGACGGTTAGGATAGGTGGCTAACGGAGAGATGTTCATGCAAAAGGATCAAGGTGTTCAGTTTGAAGATTATGGTGAATGGGAGAGCGTGGATGGACCCTCACTAAGCGTTAAAGTCTTGGGTTCTCAAGGTTCTAATGAAGAGATTAAAGGCTATTTAGAGCAGATTTTATCTGAAGTAAAATCTCTTTGTGAAAAAGTAGATGCGTTGCGAGCTGATCCGATGGCCTTTAGAGGGGCATTTGGCGATGAATTCAAGGCGTTAGAAAATAATGCTGAGATGGCTGGTTATGCTCCTTTATTTTTGCACGGGGTGGGAGATGGGCAAGAAGATGTGGGTTTGTCTGGCTTTAATTTGCCTACGTTTGCCGAGCAAGAGAATGATATGGGGGGTGAACACCTTGCTGACGTTGAGATAGATATTCCTAATGATTCGATGACGGCTGAGGAGCCTCTGCATCTTTTAATGCAGATAGATGAGGCGATTCGGCTAGAGCCTAAGGCTTCCATGATTTTTGGGGCTGAACCATCTGTGGTAGAGTTAGAAGAGATGCTTGCCGACCAGAATGTGGACATAAACCCTGTTGGTTTAAATGATTGGAATGTATCAAGTCTTTTATCGCCCCCAGTGTCAGATGAGCCTATTGTGTTGGGGTTAGGGGCTGATTCGACTATTCATGAAGAGCTTAACCTTGAAGAAGTGATTGATGAGACAGCGAGTGCTGAGTTTGTGGATGAAGAACCCACGAGCCACGAGTTTGACGCTGATGAAGAGTCAAGTGAAGAGCTTAACCTTGAAGAAGTGATTGATGAGACGGCGAGTGCTGAGTTTGTGGATGAAGAACCCACGAGCCACGAGTTTGACGCTGATGAAATGGCAAATGGTGAGCTTAGTCTTGATGAAGTGGCAGTTGCAGAGTTTGTGCTTGATGAAGAGCTTAACCTTGAAGAAGTGATTGATGAGACAGAGAGTGCTGAGTTTGTGGAAGAAGAACCCATGAGCCACGAGTTTGACGCTGATGAAATGGCAAATGGTGAGCTTAGTCTTAATGAAGTGGCAGTTGCAGAGTTTGTGCTTGATGAAGAGCTTAACCTTGACGAAGTGATTGATGAGACGGCGAGTGCTGAGTTTGTGGATGAAGAACCCACGAGCCACGAGTTTGACGCTGATGAAATGGCAAATGGTGAGCTTAGTCTTAATGAAGTGGCAGTTGCAGAGTTTGTGCTTGATGAAGAGCTTAACCTTGACGAAGTGATTGATGAGACGGCGAGTGCTGAGTTTGTGGATGAAGAACCCACGAGCCACGAGTTTGACGCTGATGAAATGGCAAATGGTGAGCTTAGTCTTGATGAAGTGGCAGTTGCAGAGTTTGTGCTTGATGAAGAGCTTAACCTTGACGAAGTGATTGATGAGACAGCGAGTGCTGAGTTTGTGGATGAAGAACCCACGAGCCACGATGAAACAAAAGAGGATCCAGAGCTTGATCCACTATCGGAAGGGGAACTTGAGAGTATTTTAACTGACCCGTTTGCCTTGGATGATATGCCGCAGACTAGCGAGCCTGAGCCGATTGTGGTTGTGGAAGAGGCTCTTATGCCTGAGGCGCTTGAAGATGAGTCTGAGCCGATGGTGATTGATGAAGAGACGCTGGCTGGTCCTACATTGCAGCATTTTGAGAGTGAGTCGGAGCTTGATTCACTATCCGAAGGGGATCTTGAGAGTATTTTAGCCGACCCATTTGCCTTGGATGATGTGCCGCACACCAGTGAGCCTGAACCAATTGTGCTTGAGGAAGAGGCTCTTATGCCTGATGCACTCGAAAGTGAGTCTGAACCGATGGTGATTGATGAAGAGACGCTGGCTGGTCCTACATTGCAGCATTTTGAGAGTGAGTCGGAGCTTGATTCACTATCCGAAGGGGATCTTGAGAGTATTTTAGCGGACCCATTTGCCTTGGATGATGTGCCTGCAGGGCAAAAGTCTGAGTCTATGGGGCTGGTAGATGATGTGCTGGATATTGCGATAGAGAATGGATTGATTGATGAAGAGTTTAAACTTACGAATATTGAGACATCGTTACAGATGAGCGAAACACTTTGTGAACAGGTGGATGACGCTTTTGATCAGCCCTTAGGTGCAGGTATAGAAGATAGTGCCACGGTTTTTTATGGTGACACACGGTTTATGGATCAAGAAATATTGAATGATGGTGGGGATATGGATAAAAATAAAACAACAAATGTGTCAATGAATAATGGTGCAATGCAGGCTGAAATGCGGGCCATGATGGCTTATTTTGATGATTTTTTAAAGGATTTACCTGAAGAAAAAATCGAGGAATTTGCCGACAGTGCAGCCTTTAAATTGTACAAAAAACTCTATCAAGATTTGGGAGTGAAAAAGTAATGGGTTTATTGACCAGAGCCGAAACGATTTTGGTAGAGCGGGTTAAAGGAAAAGCGGGTGTGGTTGCTCTTACCCGGAGTGTTTTACAGCAGTATGAAGGAGCTAACAAGTTGGTAGCCTATGTTGAAAAAAACACCGATGACGGTTTTCAGCCTTATGCCATTGAGTTAACAGTTGAAACACTTGTTGATCAACTCGTGGTACAGTCTGAGGATGATGTGGCTGAAACGGAAATTTTAGAGCAGTGGATGTCCTTGATTCAAGAGACTTTAAGTACCAACGGTTTTATGGTGCGAATGGATCAGCATAAGTTTGTGATTATCGACAGCAGCCGAGAGAAAGTGCGTGAGCAAAGTTTGTTTCAAAAAATTGCTGATTTTGCCTCAGATGTGTTTGGGGTAGATGCCCAAGTGGAGTGGTTTGAGCCTGCTTTCTATATTATTGATGAAACGGCACTAGAGCGCCTCAATCCTTGGGTTCGTTAGACTGGTAAACTGCTTGTGATTGAGTTTTTACCCAGCACAAGCGGCGTTTTGTCGGTTTCCATTGATGGGGTTTTGTTGCATTCGCGTTATAACCCCATTAAAGAAGCCGAGCGCTATGTAGAGACTTTTAGTCTAACAGCCAAAGATCCTGCCATTATTATAATTGTGGGTTCAGGCTTAGGATACATAGATGAATTGATGTTGGTACGCTACCCTAAAGCCTGTATCCTTTCGCTTCATAGCCATGATTCTGTGGTGCAAAAAAACCAGCTAGCACACTTTAAATCATCCCGTTACCATCTTTTTTGTGGCGAACCCCTCACTCTTACCCAGTTTTTAGCCAAGCATATTAGCGAAGAGATGTTGTGGGGCGTGCATATTGCTTTATGGACACCTGTGCTGCCGCAAACTGGGGTCCTGCATAGCCAAGTTGAACAATTTATCCTGCGCCTCAAAGGTTCTACCTTCACCACTGCCCAGTTTGGGACACGCTGGATGACCAATGCCTTTCGCAACTTTCTCATGCCGCACCAGTTGGGGCAACTTAGCCCCCAGCAGCGGATTGTTTTGGTGGCATCGGGTGAAAGTCTGTTACAAGCCCTGCCCCTACTTAAAGCACAGCGTGCCACTTATTTTCTCATGGCGTTGTCCTCAGCCCTCACCTGCTTAACGACACACGATTTACATCCTGATTTGGTGGTGAGCATCGATGGGGGGTTTTATGCAAAGGCACACTTACAGCGTGCTAACAACACATTACCCCTAGCAACCGTGTTGATGGGGGCGACGAACCAGTTAAGCCCGCTCTATTTAAGTTTTAACACCTTTATTGAGCAAGATTTACTTGAAGGTTTGCCGCATGTTTGGGTGCCATGGGCTGGCACAGTGGCGGTGAGTGCCTTAGTATTGGCTCTTAAACTTACACCTAATGAAGTGATTCTGGTAGGGCAAGATTTTACGGTTAAAACATTACATGGTCATGCTCGCCCCCACACTTTTGATATTACACACGAAGCCCAAAGCCATCGCTTTAACCCGCTTACCACCATCTACAGCTCATTGCAGTGGCATGCTCAAGCCACCTTGCCACTGTATGCCAGCTGGGTGCAGAGCCAAAAATGGCCAGGACGGTTGAAGCGATTGTTACCATCAGATGTGCCTTTACCAGGCATAGCAGAACTAAGTGAGCAGGAGTTTGAAGCGTTTAAACCCATTAAAATACAAGCTGTGCAGTGGTATCCCCACCCATTAAATGAGAGTGAGCGGCGAGAACGGCTAGCCATGCTGGTGAAAAAATGGCAACACCCTTCTTATGTAACACAGCTAGCTCTGTATTTAGCCCCACAGGCTTTACAACAGTTTAAACACAAGGCACACACCAACGGCTTTAGCTCGCTGACCTTATGGGCAGAGCTAAACCGGTATGTGCAACAAAAATTAGAGGCTATTCATCAGAAACTTTAGGCATTTTAACCATAAACAAAATGGAAGGAATCATGAATAAAGTGAAAAAAGTAGATATAGCCAAGCCTCCTGTAACGGCAATGCCCAAGGGTTGAATCACGTTAGCTCCATCGCCAATAGCTAAGGCAATGGGCAACATGCCTAGTAAAGTGGTAACCGTGCTGCTTAGAATGGGCGGAAAGCGCAACAAACAGGCCCGCATAATAGCCGCTTGCTTGCTACTGCTGTGTGTGTCTTTTACGTAAAAATCAACGATGAGGATAGAGTTGTTGATGGCGATGCCCCCTAGCAAAATGATACCCAACATAGAGTTAATAGAGAGTGTTGAGCCAGCAAAGAAAAGCGAAAAGATAGCTCCGATGGCTCCTAGAGGGATGGCTACGAGGATGATGGAGGCTAATCGTAATGAGTTAAACTGTATGGTGAGCACCACAAAAACCAGGAGCACACTGATAATGAGGGCAAGTTTTAGGCTGTCTATGGCCTCGGTGATGATTTTCTGTGCATCCATAAAGGTAACACCATAGCCGGGGGCAAAGGTGATTTTTTCTTTAACACTGGCTTCTAGGTCTTTTTGAAAGGTAACAATTTCACGAGCTGATGTACCAGCTTTGAGTCCACCATTCACATCAAATACTTCCACCCCGTCCTCCACCACAATACGGTTCAATCCTTCGGCTACAGATACCTCAAAAAAATGACTTAAGGGTAGGGCGTTATTTTTATAGGGCAACAAGATATTCAGGGCTACTTCGCGCGTGGTTACGGCGGGAAAGGAAAAGCGGACATCGACCCATTCTCCCTCTTCGGTACGTATTTTTAGGGGTGTTGAGCCGTTAAGGAATAAGCGAACGTGGTTAATGACGGTGCTTTTCGTCAACGGCGAAAGCTCAGCAAACACCTCACGACGTTCTAAAAAGGTAAGCTCTGAGTTAAGCCGAGTCGTTGGCGTGTTATTGATCCAGCCGTAGGCACGATCACCATTTTTGTCTAGCACCTGCTGGGCTAGCTCGGTAATACGCTCCATGTAGCGCAACACTTCACGGCGGTTGGGACCACTCACACGTGCTGTCATGCCCCACGCCCATGGAATAGGCATTTTGGCCGGATTGTAAGCACTCACGGAGTAGGTCCAGGTGGCATCAGAAACCAACTCGCTTTGCAATAAAGCAAGCATCTCGGTGGCCTTTTTCGCCTGAGTAAGGGTGAGGAGTAAAGAGCCACGAGTGGTAGAACGGGAGACCTGTGCATTGAGAAAGCGCGATTTAAGGTTAGACCCAAGAAGGTCAATAATCTCTTGCTCAATTGGCTCAAAGGCTTCAAAAAAGTCATCAATATCGGTAAGATCGTTATTGGTGATGTCTAAATTAATGATGGCACTGGCTGGGTCGGCAATAATTTCAGAGGGAATGCGTGGCAGCATGACCACCACGGCAATGACCAAGAGCCCTAGGCTAAAAGCCATAAAAGAAACCATAAGCCACGTGCGATGCAACAAAAAGAGAAGCGCACGCTGATAGCCACCTGAAAGCTGTGCCATTAACCAGCCTGAGCCGGCTATGAGCCGAGTCGAAATTTTATTTGGTTTAATATCAGGGTTGTTATGTCCTTTTCTAAACAGGTAAAATGCCAAGAGTGGAATAACGGTGAACGAGACCACAATACTGCACACCAAGGTGAACACAATGGCAAGGGCTAAATCTCCCAAAACCGCCGAGGCCAACGGTGCGGTGAAGTTAAGCGGTAAAAAGACTGAAATGCTGGTGATAGCACTCATAATAACCGCACTTTGAACCTCGCTGGTGGCCTCACTGATGATGAGCTTTAGGGATTTGCCCGTGCCAAGACGGAGATTGTCAAGGCGATGCCGGTGGATGTTTTCCATCACCACAATAGCACCATCTAACGACATTCCTACGGATAAAGCTAATCCTGATAAAGAAATAAGGTTAATAGAAACATTAAAGACATAAAGAAAGATAAAGGCATAAATGACTGAGAGTGGGATAGCCATCACCACTATGATGGTGTTTTGAGGCACACCTAAAAAGGCTAAGGTAACCAAAATAGCCAGCATCGCCCCGATGAGGGCTGAGTTCAGCACGTTGTTGATAGCGGTGTCAATAAAGGCGGCCGGGTCCACAAACACCTCGGCATACACTTCTCCACTAAAGGAAGGCAAAGAGTTCATTACTATGGTGCGCACGGTGTCTGCCATTAGCTTCGTATCACCCCCTTGGGTTGGGGTGGCAGAAATAAAGATAGCTGGTTCGCCGTTGGCTTGATAGACGCTTGAAGGCATGGCATAGCGCACATTCACTTCGGCTACATCTTGCAAAAGGATGGTTTGCACACCTACCTGATGCACACCTAGCTGACCAATCTCAAAGATGGTGTTGATAGGGCTGCGTGAACGCATGGTGAAGGGGGTATTACGATCACGAAACGTGCCCATGCTGGCACTATTGTAACTGGCTTTTACCGCACTGGCAACCTCACTTGCGGTAAGCCCATGGTTCATCAATGCCCGCTCACTCAACGTAACATCTGCCCGTAAGGTTCGCACAGGACTAATATAAAAAGAGTCAAGATCTGACACTTTACTAATGGGCACTTCCAGCAGAGCTTTTGCCTCATTGTAAATTTCCGCATTGGTCATGGTAGGGCTATAGAGGGCAATGGCTAGGTAACCTGCCGAGCCGTCGGTGTTGGCAAAGGCCTGCACCTCGTCAAAAGTGCTGGGCAAAATGTCCTGAATTTTGGTGGCTAACGTGTTGGCGATTGACTCAGCTGCCGTGTTTTCGGTGTCCCAGTTAAACTCAAGAAAGACATAAATGTTTCCTGAGCTGTAAAAAACTCTATTACTTTCAAGCTCTTTAATTTGAGATACTAACCCTTGAATGTCTGTTGAAAAGTCGTCATAGAGGTCTTCAGCCGCATAACCTGCGGCTGGCACATAAACAACAAAGCTTGCCTTACTGGTTTGAGGATAAAAAGTGATGGGTATGTTTTGTAATAGGGTGAAGCCCAAAAAAAACAGCAACACCAAAATAAGAATGCTGGCACGCCGTTTACCTATAATGAAAGAAGCAATATTCATGAAAAGGTCTCCTAATAAATATGGGGATTAGCAACGGGTTAGCGTCCGCTCCCTGCGTTGCCACGCTGCTCAGCGGTTACCACGTCTCCCTGTTGGTAGCGCCCACCTGCGCCCACCACAATTGGTTGCCCCTCTTTAAGCCCTTCTAAAATGGAGACTTGGTCTCCATAGGTGTTGCCTGTAACCACGGGGATAAAGGTGATTTTGCTCTCCTCATTCACAATGGTTACATGATCTTGCCCAAAACGGCGGGTGATGTAAGTTTGAGACACAGCCAGCCCACGGTAGGGGTTGACCCGTAACTGAATACGCTCAAAATAGCCTAACTGCAGCTCGGCAGTGGCTTGAAAAGTGGCCTCAAGCTCAAATAAGCCTGTGGTGTAATTAGGCACTAAAGGCAACAAGGCTATGCGTCCTTGCCAGCGGCTCTGCCCAGCACGTTCTTCTGTCATTAATTGTTGCAATCGCTCCCGACGTTCGTCAGTCGTGCTTTCTCGGCGTGCTTCAGTTTGCCACTCCTCTATTAAGGCTGTAGAACGGTCTAAAAAACTAGAGAGATAGACCACATCGCCCAATCTGATACGGTTAATGTCTTGTTCACCCACAAAGAAGCGAACACGGTAGGCTGAGTTGTCGGCAATGGTAACCACCGAAGTGCCAGCATTAATACGCTCACCCACGCCTGAGTTAAGTTGAACCACAGTGCCTGAGTTGAGTGCGCGGATAAGAGTGGGCTGGTAATTTTGGGCTACCACCACCTGCTGAACGGTGTAGAGGGGCTGACCCACTACCACCCTATCGCCAGGTTTAACGCTAATTGCACGAATAATGCCGGCAATCTCTGAAGGTTGGGGAAATAAACGGTACGGCTCGATACGCCCGCCATAAATACTTATATTATAAAGATCCATAATTTTGACCTGCTCGGTAAACACAACTGTGGGAGCCCGCTGAGCCATAAGCGATGATGAGGAGGAAAAAAGGCTAACCATGAGCAAGACATGCCGAAAGATGGGATATTTTTTAAGCATAAAACTAAAAACTCCTTGCTTTTTTATGCAATTAACTTATATTATATAGTATCATACAAAAGAAAGAATAGCAAAGGATCGCCCTATTTTGTCCGCACTAAGCTCTACTTGATTAAGGGATGAGGAGGTGGTATAATGGAAAACATCATGAGAATTTTTAACACATTAACACGTTGTAAGGAACGTTTTGATTCAAAAGAAGAGGGCAGGGTAAGCCTTTATTGCTGTGGACCTACGGTGTATAATCGGGCACACATAGGTAACTTGCGCACTTACATTTTTGAAGATGTGCTCAGGCGGACGCTAGAGAGTGCAGGCTATGAAGTAACCCATGTGATGAATATCACCGATGTGGGGCATTTAACAAGTGATGGAGATGGTGGCGAAGACAAAATGATTAAAGCTGCACGTGAGCGGGGTATGGATGTTTGGGCTATTGCCAAGCACTTTACGGCGTTATTTCATGAAGACACACAGAGCCTTAACATTTTACCGCCTACAATTGAATGTGCAGCCACAGAGCATATCCCTCATATTATAGAGTTTATTCAAGCCATTGAAAAGGCAGGTTTTGCCTACAGTGCCGGGGGTAATATCTATTTTGATACGCAAAAAGACCCCAGTTATGGGCAATTGCGTGGTTACCACACGCAGCGCTCTGCGGTGCACAGGGTGGATGAAGACACCCAAAAGCGTCACAGCAATGACTTTGTGCTGTGGTTTAGTGATGGTAAATTTGCGGGGCAAGCTATGCAGTGGGAAAGCCCATGGGGCGTGGGCTACCCTGGTTGGCATATTGAGTGCAGTGCAATGAGCCACCATTATTTAGGTAAAGAATTTGACATTCACTGCGGAGGCGTGGATCATGTGATGATTCATCATACCAATGAGTTGGCACAAAGCGCTGCTGCTCATAGCTGTGTGAGTGCCCATTACTGGGTTCATGGCGAGTTTTTAACCCAAGACAACACTAAAATGAGTAAATCAAGCGGCGATTTTTTGTCGCTAGCACGACTGGCAGAGTTGGGTTTTAGCCCTATGGATTACCGCTATTTTTGTTTTAGTGCCCATTATCGCAAGCAGTTAGCCTTTACTGAAGAGGCTTTGGGTGGGGCACGCACCGCTCGACGACGACTGAAAGAGAAGGCGATGAGCTGGCAGTCGGAAGTGCCAGCTTTAGGTTCTGAGCGTTCAGAGCAATTTGTGGATGAGTTTATGGTGGCGTTGTATGACGACTTAAACATGCCTGAGGCCTTGGCTGTGGTGTGGAACATGGTGAAAGACCGCACGCCTAGCAATAATGAAAAGCTATGGGCGCTACAACAGATGGAAAAAGTGTTAGCTCTTAATTTGTTTGTAAAGGAAGAAGAGTTGCAACCTAGTGCCCATGAAGAGCAAGCGATTATTGAAGTGTTGGTTGAGATGCGACAAAAATTTAGAGATAGCCGAGATTTTGTGCGGGCTGATGATGTGCGTGACCAACTAGATAAAATGGGCATAGTGCTGAAAGATGGACCTGAAGGAACCACTTGGCATCTTAAGTAAAGCCTTGTTGAACAACAAGGTAGGAGAGAAAGATGAGAGAACTAAGCCTGAAAGATGCGCCTATAGCGACGCTTATTGCCGATGAACGTAGGCGGCAGAACGAACACCTAGAGCTGATTGCCAGCGAGAACTTTGCCAGTGCTGCGGTGCTTGAGGCGACTGGGTCAATTTTAACCAATAAATACGCCGAGGGCTACCCTGGACACCGCTACTATGGTGGCTGTGAGCATGTGGATAAGATTGAAAATTTGGCACGTGAACGGGGCAAGCAACTGTTTGGGTGCGACTATATTAATGTGCAGCCACACTCAGGGTCTCAGGCTAATATGGGTGTTTTTTTTGCGGTGCTAAAGCCTGGAGACACTCTTTTAGGAATGGATTTGAACGCTGGGGGACACCTAACGCACGGAGCCAGCGTAAACTTTTCAGGAAAAATTTACAACGCTGTAACCTATGGGGTGGAACGGGACAGTGAACTGATTGACTATGTTCAAGTGGAACAGTTAGCCCATCAGTATCATCCTAAAATGATTATTGCAGGGGCTTCAGCCTATCCAAGGGCGATTGACTTTGCTCGTTTTAGAGCCATTGCCGATGCCGTAGGGGCGTACTTGTTGGTGGACATGGCACACATTGCGGGGCTGGTAGCCGCTGGAGTGCATGAGTCGCCCTTGCCACACGCACATTTTGTAACGGCCACCAGCCATAAAACCTTACGCGGACCACGAGGCGGGCTTATTTTTATAGGGAAGGATAGTGAGAATAATTTAGGGGTAACCATGGCTAAAAGTGGGCGAACAAAGCGCTTTGGAGAGTTGATAGATTCTGCTATTTTTCCTGGCGGGCAAGGTGGACCGTTAATGCACATTATTGCCGGTAAGGCAGTAGCCTTTGGCGAGGCGTTGCGGCCTGAATTTGCCCTTTATCAAACCCAAGTGATAAAAAATGCTCAGATTTTGGCTAAGACGCTGAGTGATGGTGGGTTGCGTGTGATAACTGGAGGAACAGACAATCACCTATGTCTTATTGATTTAAGAGGTATTGGCATGAACGGGAAAGAGGCAGAAGAACTCTTGCAAAAGGTGAACATAACGTGTAATAAGAATGCAGTACCCTTTGATACGGCATCACCATTACTCACTTCTGGTATCCGTTTAGGCACCCCAGCACTCACCACGCGTGGTTTAAAAGAGGTGCAAATGCAAGAGGTGGGTGAGCTAATTTTGGAAACGCTTACCTGCCAAGAGAGTACAAGATTTGATCGAATTTTGAAAAAAGTGCTAGCATTAACGGCACTATCTATGATAGTATAGGTTAAGAGTGATGAGTTAATTTTCACTTTGTCTTAAAAATACCTAGGTGTCTTATTCTAAAAGTGTTATCATCTAGGGTATATAAGGAGAAAAATATTATGAAAATGCACGATGAATTGGCGAAGGCCTTTAGCATACAAATAACCAAGGAGATGAGTAACGCTTATCTCTATCAATCGGCTCGTGGATGGTTGCACCAGCAGTCATTAGACGGAATGGCGCATTGGATGCATGAGCAGGCCGAGGAAGAGTTAATTCATTCAAGTAAGCTAGCAAAATATGCTGAGTTACGTGGCAATGTGGTGGTTTATGGAGCCTTGGTTGCCCCTAAGCACTCTTGGAAGTCGGCACTGAATGTGTTTGAAGAAGGTTTAGTGCAAGAACAGACTACCACTAAAGATATTTTAGAGCTTACGGCTTTGGCTCGCAAGCATGGCGATGACGGTGCGGTGAACTTTTTGAAGTGGTTTGTTGATGAGCAGGAAGAAGAGGAAGATGTGTTTGGTAATGTGATTGATAAATTCAATCTAGCCGCTATCACTCATGAAACCACACGTGGTGCAGCTTTGTATTTACTGGACAAAGAGCTAGATAAGCGTGATCATCCTCATTAGTGGATTTTTTTGAAATTTTTGATGTAAGGAGACTATAATGGATAAGTTTATTTGTGATGTATGTGGACATATTTATGATCCGGCGGTAGGAGACCCTGATAGTGGTGTACCTGCTGGAACTTCTTGGGCTGATGTACCCGAAGATTGGGTTTGCCCTCTGTGTGGAGTAGGTAAAGATCAGTTTAGTAAGATGGACTAGGTTTGTGATTGTTGTGGGTGAGCATGGCTTTAAGCTGGCACATCCACAATTTTTTTGTGTGCAAGTATAGAGGAAGATAAAGGATTAACCATTGAAGCAATTTGATTATTTTGAGGAGTCTTTTAGTGAAGATCAGTTGTTGAAATGGGTGGAAGGTAGCGGGCTAGCATCATTAACCGATGTACAACTTGCTAATATTGTGGCTCATGGTGGCTACTATGAAGAGGGTGATAATCAGCTTTGTGATAAGCTTCTCACCTACATTGATACCATGGATAGTATAAATGTGCGCAATATAGAGCTGGCAGCCCGTTACAAAATACTTGTTAAAGCCTGTTTTGAACTAGCCAGGCGTAAATTATACCCCATTGTAAGCCGTATCGACACCGCTCTTGATATTTACCGCCGTGTTTTTCATTATGCCGATAGACCAGAGGAAAACTTTATTTTATTGTGTGTTAATGGAGCCCAAGAAATAATCACCACGCATCTAGTGGCTCGTGGTGCCGTGAATGGGCTAGTGATTCATCCACGTGAAATTTTTAGTTTAGCCCTTAAAGATCGTGCAACAGCCATTATTTTGGCTCATAATCACCCATCTGGTAACACCAATCCATCCCCCGAAGATATTTTGTTCACTAAACGAATCAGTGAGGCAGGTATTCTTCTTGGCATTCCTCTAATGGATCATATCGTTTTTGGTCAAAACGACTTTTACTCTTTTCAGGAAAATAATAACCTTTAACTAGTTTTTATATTTTTTACTGTTATTATCTTGTCTGAATGCCCTCGACTCTTCATCCTTTATCATATCAGTTGTTTTTAAAACACGTACCACAAATGACGGGGTTAGGGCTAGTTCTCGTCGCCAAGCATTATTCTCATGCCTACTATCCTCGTATGTTATGCGTCGTAGAACTTCTAACGGTTCTTTTTCAGTTTTAATTTTAGCTACACCAAACTCGCCAGCACCCAAGTAAACAATATGTTCGCTCTCGCCTAAATTTTCGCGCTTGGCGAGATAGTTCACCACGCAGTCAAAATGGCTAGCCAATCCCGTAGTGCCCAAACTGATCGCCGAATGGCTGTCGGTGATAATTTCACTACATATATCGCAATTTGGTGTGTAAGTCGGTGGTGTTGCTACAATAAACCCATCTGGATTTTGTTTTCGCTTATACACTGGCTTAGGTTTAAGACGCTGTATCCCAGCCCCGATACCCACCAAAAAACGCTCTTGGGAGGATTTTTGCTTATTTTTACCTTTATTCTCACCACGTCGCCCATCTTTGTTATCTATAGACCGTAGAGCAGAGTCGTCTTTAGCACGATTTCTCTTTCCTTGACCCGATCGTGGGGTAGAGTCGTCTTTAGCACGACTGTTCTTTCCTTGACCCGATCGTGGGGTAGAGTCGTCTTTAGCACGACTGTTCTTTCCTTGACCTAACTGCGAGCTGGGTGTGCTACGAGAATGACCATTAGTCAGCAAGCTTTCTCCATCCTTGGAGCTGCCCTTTTCAACCTGGCGTGAATTACGAGAATTCCTAGTTCGACGATGAGCTGGACGAGAGGATTTCACCTCAGGAGTAGCGCTTGAGGATGATGACCGCAATTCTGATTTTATTCCACTATTACTTTGATCCATCTTCTGCTAAATCTACTCCATTCCATTGTAATAAACCTTTGGTCAATATTTGAGCAATACCTGTAATAGCAACATTCAAATAAGCCTTCTGATTTATCTTTACTTTCAACTCTTCAATCTTCTTAGGATCCGTTGGCTTGGCAATGCGAATCATAGGGGATTTCCGTTTCCTTCAAATGCATTTTCGATATAATAAGAATCCTTTAGCGTCCGTGCCAAAAAAAACACATCATACCTAACAGTAAAATCGTCGTATTCTGAATGCTCTGCTAGATAACATAATGAAGTTTGAATAATACGCCTCTGTTTATTTCTATTTATAGAATACTCTAAGTCTTCAAACTTATATGTTGTCCACCGCTTTACTTCCACAAAAATAATCTGTTGTAACTGTATACATATAATATCGACCTCACCATACATACTCTTAAAGTTTCTTTCAACTATTTCAAAAGTATGTTTTTTAAGCCACTCACAGGCTAAATCCTCACCCTTATCACCTTTTTGCTTACTTGTAGCCACTTAATTCTCTTTTTAAAAAAACTGGACAAAAGCCAAGCTTAAGCCCAGTTTACTTGGTCTAGTTTTTAATCTTAAGACCTTTTTTAGCCACCAACTGACGTACTTTGGTTGCTTTACCAACACGATCACGCAAGTAGTATAGTTTAGCACGACGAACACGCCCGCGCTGCACCAGCTCAACCTTCTCTAAACGAGGACTGTGCAGAGGAAAAATTTTCTCAACACCCACGCCAAAGGAGAGCTTACGAACGGTAAATGTACGACGGATACCACCATTGTTTTTCGCAATCACGGTTCCTTCATAAATCTGAATGCGCTCATTCTTGCCTTCAACAATCTTAAAATGCACCCGAACAGTGTCACCAATATGAAAACCTTCGGCATTGTCTTTTAGTTGAGAAGCCTCAACATGTTTCATTAAATCCACAAATTTCCTCCAGAGTTATTCTCAATGCGCGCTCAGCGGAATAGTTACCCATTCATAAGTCGTCGCCTTGTGGTTTTTAGGGCAAACCCTATCTTTCATTATGCAACAAATCAGGACGATTTGCAATAGTTTTTTCCATTCTTTTTGCTTTTCGCCAAGCGGCTATCTCTTTATGATGCCCACCCAATAGCACCGCTGGCACGGTTTGTTCTTCAAAAACTTCAGGACGGGTGTAAAGGGGATACTCAAGCAACCCATCTTCAAAACTTTCCTCAGCTAAGCTCGCTGCATCAATCACTCCGGGAATTAGTCGCATAATCGTATCTACCAGCACCAAGCAACCCAATTCGCCACTTGCCATCACATAGTCACCAATGCTAATCTCCTCTTGAACATACAAATCAATCACTCGCTGGTCAATTCCTTCGTAGCGCCCAGCTATTAATATCAGGTGTTCATACTGCGCTAGCTTTTTGGCTTTAGCTTGCGTAAAGGGTTTGCCACTGGGGGTGGCGTAAATCACATAGCTGTTTTCTTCGTGATGGGCTTTAATGGCGGAAGCGATGGGCTGTGCACTCATCACCATGCCAGCACCGCCCCCATAGGGTAGGTCGTCTACCTTTTTGTGCTTATTCGTTGCATAGTCACGAATGTTCACATTCTCGTATTCAACTAAACCCTTTTCAGCAGCCCTTTTAGCAATGGAAGTGGTAAAATAGCTGCCAACCAGCTCAGGAAAGAGAGATAGCACACTTATCTTCATTAGAAGAGATCATTATTCAACAGTTCAAGCTGCCTTGTGGTGAAGTTTGGATCGCCAAAGTAGTGTTCCACAAAGGGAACTAACACCATCTTGTCGCCACAATCCACCTCCAAAACCAGTTGCCCTGTCTCAAAATAATTCACTATTTTTCCTAGCGATTGCCCCTGCCACATCACATCCACACCCATCAGGTCGGTAAGGTAAAACTCACCTTTTGCTAGGGGGCGTAAATGCCCTCGTTCAATCCACAGTTCGTAGCCGGTCAATTTTGCCACGGCCTCGGGGGAAGGGTAGCCCTCAAAAATAAGCACCGGAGTGTCGCCTTTCACCAACGCACCACTTACTTTAAGACAAAGCTCCCCATCATCACGACGTAAAACAAGCTCTGCCCCCACAAACTTTTTGTAGTAACTAGCCTCTGTATCATAGCTTTTCACCTTTATGCCCCCAGCCAATGCAAAGGGCGATAAAAGCTTGCCAATGGCTAAATGTGTCAAATTAGTCAAGGATTTCAAGCGTGGTTCGCCGACCGGTGCGACTGGCACTAGCCGATAAAACTGTGCGAATCGACTTAGCGATGCGCCCATTCTTTCCAATAACTTTACCCAGATCCTCTTCGGCTACTCTCAGCTCTAAGATTGTCGATTTCTCGCCTTCTACCACATTCACGCTCACCGCAGATGGATCGTCTACTAATGATCGCGCAATGTGTTCCACTAACTCTTTTTCCACGGTTATATTCCTACGTTTGTTCTATTTTAAAGCAACCTTGTTCTTGCGAAAGAGATCACGCACAGTGTCTGAGGCCTGAGCTCCATTGGCAATCCAATAGCGCACACGCTCTTCATTCACTTTAAATTGATCGCTTTCCACAGGGCGATAATACCCCAGCTCTTCCAAGGTTGCTCCATCACGAGGTTTTCGTGAATCAACGGCTACAATTCGATAATAAGGACGCTTTGGTGCCCCAAATCTTTTTAAACGTAATTTTACCACACTCTTCTCCTATTGGTTTCCCATTTTTACAACATGTTTTGAAAATTTTTATTTTTAGACACTTTCTTCATCTGAATCTTCAGCTTCTCAAAGCGATTAATAAACCGATTCACTTCCACCACGCTCACGCCAGCCCCTTTCGCCACTCGTCGCCTGCGCGATGGTCCAAAAATAAGCAAGTTTTGACGTTCTTTAATGGTCATACTCAAAATGATGGCTTCTTCACGCACCATCTGCTTTTCATCAAGCTTTTCTTCAATCTCAGCGGCCGAAACACCCGGCAAAAGCCTAGCTAAATCGCCCGCTTTTCCCATTTTTTTCACTGTTTGAATTTGCTCCAAATAGTCAGCTAACGAAAAAGTGGGTGACAACAAACGCTCTTGCATCTTGCGCGCTGTCTCAGTGTCTATTTGCTCCTGAGCTTTCTCAACCAACGACACAATATCGCCCATACCCAAAATACGCGATGCCATGCGATCTGGATAGAAAATCTCGAGTGCCTCAATCTTTTCGCCCACACCCACATACTTTATCGGCTTGCCTGTCACACTCTTAAGGCTTAACGCAGCACCACCACGAGCATCCGAGTCAAACTTACTTAAAATGAAGCCCGTAATATCGACATGTTCGTTAAAAACTTTAGCAATTTCTACAGCATTTTGCCCAGTCATGGCGTCTGCCACCAGCAACCGCTCGTCAGGTTTTACCGCATTACTAATAGCTTTAATCTCAGCCATCAGGGCTTCGTCCACCTGCATACGCCCAGCGGTGTCCACAATCAGCACATTATATTGATTTTTTTTTGCCTCGGCAAGCGCCACTTTAGCTCGTTTTACGGGGTCAGTTTCATCGCCTGTAAACACAGGCACATCAATCTGTTTACCCAAAATCTGCAACTGCTCCACGGCAGCTGGGCGACTTAGATCACAGGCGACCAGCATAACCCGCTTGCCTTCTTTTTTAAGAAGGTAAGCCAGTTTAGCTGCGTTGGTAGTTTTACCGGAGCCTTGCAATCCCAAAAAGAGAATGACACTGGTGGTGTCTGGAGCTTTAAGCACCAACTCACTACGCTCATCGCCTAGTAAAGTTACCATTCTGTCATACACAATTTTAATGAACTGCTGACCGGGGTCAACGGCTTTCAGCACTTTTTCCCCACGGGCTTCTTCAGCCGTGGCGTTAATGAAACGCCGAGCCACACGTAGGCTCACATCAGCCTCAAGTAAGGCGGTTTTTATCTGTTCAATGGCATCTTCAATGTTTTTGTCGGTTATTTTCGACTTTCCAGCAAAGGTGCGGGTGATGTTGGCAAAAGAATCTTGTAATTTTTCTAACATAAGTTCACTTATATACCCTTTAATAATCCATTATACCTAATATGTCCGTGAGTGTCAAAAGGTTTTTTAAAAAAGTCTCTTTGGATAATGATAAATATAGATTAGAGGAGAAGATCTATCACTCGAATTTGCTCTTTCTCTTCTGCCACCATGGGATAAGGGTTATGGCACCACGGGTGTTTGGCTGTGTTTGTGCCAAGTCTTGTTTATTTGCGATGTTGACGTTATCCAGTTTTTCGGCGTTTCTCGCCTTCTTTCAGGGCTTTTTTCACCTTAGCAGGGGCAAGTAACGCTCGCAAGGTGGTTACAGCCTCTTTGTCTAAATAAAGCGCCTGTGGGCCAAAGGTTACCCATCGTTCCCTAGCCGCACTCACAGGCACAAAGCTTAAAATCAATTCAGGATCGCCCTCACTTGCATTAAAAGTCATATCAATAACCGTGGCTTTACTGCCATAAAACCAATCTCCCTGCCACAGCCACAGGGCAACAGCATCCACATGCGTTATGCTGGGCAACAGATTGTTCGGATCGTTTCGAGCAATGGCTGCCTGCTTAAAGTAGGTGCCCAGCCCAGTCCTTAAGTTGTGCAACGTAAAGTGGTCGTAGTTAAAAAGGGTTAGCACGTACCGTGTGCTACTTTGCATAAACGAAAGTCTAATCGCTCCATGCAGGGGGGCACTGTTGGCGTTTTCAATCATCACACTCACCGTTATCGGGGTTACATTCCACTCCGAGACGGGTTGATTAGAAAACCGCACCCAAAATGTGCCTAGGTCCACTTCACTTTGGGCTACCACTGGCATCCCACACATCAACAACACAACACAACTTAACAAGCGCTTCATAGTTTCCCCCCTCGCTTATTCCTTTAAATACTATACGGTGCAACCAGCTCACTGTCAACGCTTTTTAGCGAACAAAAGCCATTTACTAAACCGCCTTCATCGTCTATAATACCAGCATGATAACGTTAGGGATTGAAACCAGTTGTGATGAATGTGCCGTTGCCTTACTAAGAGGCAACCAAGTGTTAGGGCGGGTGGTGGCTAGCCAAATTGAACAGCACCGCATCTATCAAGGCGTGGCACCTGAGGTCGCCAGCCGTCTGCATGCCGAGCTTATTGCCCCCAGTGTGCAAGAAACCTTTCGCCAAGCCTCCCTTATCCCGGCTCAAATTGATCTTGTTGCCTACACCAATCGGCCAGGTTTGGTGGGCAGTTTATTGGTGGGAGCGGGCTTTGCCAAAAATTTCGCTTGGGCATTGGGCAAACCCAGTATTGCGGTAAATCATGTTTTAGCGCATTTGTTCGTTGCATCTATGGTGCATCCTGAACTCACTTACCCCTTTATTGGCGTGGTGGCCTCCGGTGGACACACCATTATTGTGCGGGCTATGGCGCTCGATCAAGTGGAGGTGCTGGGGTCAACCCTTGATGATGCCATTGGCGAGTGCTATGACAAAGTGGCAAAGTTTTACAACATGGGCTATCCCGGCGGCCCGGCGGTCGATGCGCTGGCTCAAACAGGCGACCCGACGGCCTTTCGTTTTCCCAGTGCCAATCTTTCAAAACGTCCTAATAGTCACTATGACATGTCCTTTAGTGGCATTAAAACAGCGGTTATTAATCAAAAAGAACAGTTTCTGCAACCGGGCAAAACTAGCACGCCAGCCAACATCGCCGCCAGCTTTCAAAATGCGGCCATTGGGCAGTTGATTAAAAAAGTAGAACGAGCTTTGACCGATTTTTCTATTAAAACGCTGGTGATAGGGGGGGGCGTAGCCGCTAATAGTCATTTGAGAAAAAGTGTGCAAAAATTGCGTGGAGTAACCGTGTGCGATTTACCGCTGTCTTTGTGTGGTGATAATGGCGAGATGATCGCTTTTTATGGCAGTCAGTTGTATGCCTTGCAAGGAGCAAGCTCGCTTGATACTGGAGTGGAAGCCCGTGCCCCGTTGTTTAAACGGGGGCTCAAATCAGGGTCTTAGTTAAAGTATAGGCGTTCACCCGTGCGCAAGGAATAAAAAGCTCGGGTTAGATAAGTCTCTTTATAGCCTAAAAAAACTAAGACCAAGGTGTGTCCGCCTTGCAGGGTTATGCCCTTAATCACATCCACAAATGGGCGGTCTTGGGCAAATTCTTCAGTATCTAACTCAAAAATGGAGTATTCATCGTCCATCACTAGGGGGTTGCCGAGCTTGCCTACAGGGTGTGGCATTACAGGGGTTTGTTCCGCTGAGTCACCGGCCCAGTCTTGTTGCCGATTGAGCGACACCGCCAATTTTAACACATTCAACTCATCGGAAAAAAGCACCACCGAGGCATCGTGATTGGCAAGCAACACATTGCTAAAAAGACGTGTTTGCGTTAGTGTTTCTCGGTTGAAAAATATTGTTTGTGATTGACGGTTCAGCTCAGGAATTAAAACACTAAACCACTGATTGTTAAGGGAGCGAATGACAGGGCGATTGCCATGACTAGTTAATAACACATTTTCTTGCCCATTTGTGTAATAAATAATCTGAAACTCGTTTTCAAATTCATACAAAACCAGCACAGGACCCATTTCATAGCTGGTGCGGGCGGGCAACACCACATGATCTTGCCTGAACAACATTTCGCCTGTAAACAAGTTAAAGTTAAAGTGTGCCACCTGGGTGCGTTCCAGACCTTCGGCAGCTAAGTTCCAAACTGTAATATCGCCAGCATTGGCCGTGCGCCTAATGTGAATGTATGCGTGGTGTGCTGGATTGCTATCCGTGGGATTAGCAAAGTGAATAAAACCCACCGTTCGGGCTAACATATCAATCATCGATGACTCTAAAACCCTAGCCGATGCACCTGAGAGAACGGTGGTTATTAAAAAAAAGCGTAGTAAAATAGTGTTGAATGACACAGCCTAAACCTCGTTATATCATAAAAGACTTTAAGCCGGTCAGCCAGCTATTCGTAGTCATCACTCTCTTCAATGATGCGTTCCCAATCTTCATTGAGATCGCCATCTTCGTCAAAGAGCGGAGACTCCTCAAAAATATCGTCGTTCAGTTCATCTAAATTTTCAAACTGATCCAACTTATCCATTTCTTCGCTGGTGAGACCAACCCCTTTTATTATCGGCTTGTTCATGGCTATTTTTGCACAAACGGAGCTAAAACTTTTTTAATTTCAGCCAACCGTTGCTCCAATAGGGCAGAAGTTTGGGCTTCCATCACCAAACGAAGGTAAGGCTCGGTATTAGAGCTTCTAATGTTAAACCACCAGCTGTCGTACTCAAAGCGTAAACCGTCAAAGTCCAGCGTTATCTGCAAGTCATCAGCCGCTTTGGCGTATTCACGAGCAGCCTCAATCGCTTCGGCTTTATTCTCCACCGTAAAGTTAATCTCTTGGGAGTTGGCATACACATCAATTGACTTAATAAGCTGCGAAATGGTGCGCCCTTGTGCCTTTAACTGGGCGCAGGTGGTTAAAAACAACAACGATGCCAAAATGCCTGAGTCGCAGTTAAAAAAGTCTCTAAAGTAGTAGTGCCCAGCCAATTCTCCCCCCACCACAGCATTAATCTCTTTTAGTTTCAGCTTGGCAAAGGCGTGTCCCACCTTCCACATGGTTACATTGGCTCCCATGGTGTTTTCAAGATACTCCACCACGGCACGGCTGGTGCGAATATCCACCAAGACATGATCCCCACTCTGCAATCCTAAAGCAGCAGCCAACACCGCCGTAACCACATCAGGGCGGATAAACTCGCCTTTTTCATCAATAAACATGGCTCGGTCGGCATCACCGTCATAAATCACGCCCACATCCAGCTTTCGCCCTTTTACGAGTGCCTTAATCTGCTCGCAGTTTTCAGGCTCTAGAGGGTTAGGTTCATGCCCAGGAAAACTACCATCAATAGTCTCATTGATGTAGTGCAGCTGCGCCCCAGCACCCTTTAGTAGGTCGTGAACGTATAAGGCAGCCATGCCGTTACTAAAGTCTATACCCACATTCATGCCACTTAAGTTAGACACATATTTACTTAAAAAGGTGATATAATCGTTTTTAAGGTCTTTTTCAGTTATCTTACCTGCCACAGGGGCTTTTTCTATTTTTTCAGTCAAAACCATTTTTTCAAGGTCTTTCAAGCCCGTTTCGCCCCCCACGGGAATGGCTTTGGCTTTGGATATTTTCAATCCATTATACTCTTGGGGGTTGTGGCTAGCGGTTATCTGCACGCCGCATTCGGCATTGTAAAAAGCCGTAGCAAAGTAAACAGCAGGGGTGGTGCAAAGCCCTAGGTTCACCACGTCTGTTCCAGCGTCGGTAATGCCATCGGTAAAGGCCTTAAATACTTCAGGACTGCTCAGGCGGCTATCTCGTCCCACATAAATGGTTTTAATATTAAGCAAGCGCGGCAAAAAAAAGCCAATTTTGTAAACATCGTCTTTGTTAAAATCTTTGTTATAAATTCCGCGAATATCGTACGCTTTAAACACACTCATGGCTCTGTGCCCTCTTTTTTATATATGTTGCTTGACCTAAGGGCAGAAACCCTTATTTGACTCATTATACATCACAAAAACCAATCGTGCAAGTAATAAATAATAATAAAAGTCTCTGAATTAAGGGATGACGAGAATGGGGGGCAATGCCTCTATTCTGTTCCCAAGGATTAGGATAAATGAGTAGCAATATGTGATGATTTGTGCTAGTATGAATACACATTCAAAAAAATCGTTATTTTAGGATAGGAGAAATATATTATGATAGCACGTTATGAAATTTATCGCTGTGAAAAATGCGGCAATGTGGTGGAAGTGGTAGAGGCGCACGCAGGCGTTTTAACCTGTTGTGATGCCCCCATGGCTTTGCAGTTGGCAAGCGTAACTGAGGCTGCCACCGAGAAGCACATTCCTGTGATTGAAAAAGTGGAGACTGGTTACTTAGTGAAAGTAGGGGCTGTTCCTCATCCTATGACCGAGGCTCATTATATTGCTTTTATTGAGCTAACCGTGGATGGCACCATCTACACCAAGGATTTGGCTCACACGGATGCCCCTGAATACCTGTTTTGCGTGCCTCATGGTAAAGAAGTGAGTGCCCGTGAATGGTGCAATTTACATCGTTTGTGGAAAAGCTAGCTTTTTTTAAGCTTTTTCCCTCTTTTTATCAACAAAAAGAGAGAAAAAGCTTGACATGCTTTTGATTCACCTTTAAGATTGTGTTAAGCACGGGTGGATGATTAGATGTCCTGAGTGCTGGCTAGCTAAGAGTTTTATTGTCTTGTAAAAGGGATTAACAGCTTAAAGCAAACCAGTGCTTTGTCTTTTTAAAAACCAGTGTCGGCCCTTCTTTTAGGAGCCACTTTTCTTTTTTTTAAGGGTTTAAAGTTATGGGTTGCAAAGTTTATGTAGGTAATATTAATTACCGCACGTCAGACGAAACATTACGTTCAATGTTTGGTGAGTATGGAGATGTATTGTCGGTACATTTGGCTAAAGATCGTGATACAGGTCGTTTCAGAGGTTTTGCCTTTGTTGAAATGAGCGGTAATGAGGAAGCGTTAAAAGCAATCGCTGCTTTAGACGGTAGAGAAGTGGATGGTCGACAACTACGCGTGAAGGAAGCCGAGGATCGACCTCGTCCCCCACGGCGTGACTACTAAACCAGTTTTCGCACGTTAAAGGGTAGATAAGTTTAGAGTAATTTTTTTAGTTTAAGTCTTCTGCCCTAAATACAAAAAAAGCCCCACAAAGCAAGAGAAATCAAGTTTTGTGGGGCTTTTTTATTGGCATTAACAGAGGTATGAAGGAAAAACTCCTTACCATGGCTGGTGTGATACGCACACTAGTTAGCGGAAGAAAGCTTTCACCAAAGCTAAGAATTGAATGCCTTACCTTGGTGGAGGGTGAAGTCCACATTAATGTTAATTGCAATAAAAAGTAATTAGCCCGCTCATACCCTGCAAGGTGTTTTGAAAAATGTCAAGAAAAGGCTTGCAAGCAGTCATGAAAAGCATCAAGAATCGCTTAAGAATGGAGATAGGGTCCATGGCTTTTTGTTTGGTTTTAGTGAAAATTGTTTTAAACCGATATGTGTAGATGTGTTTATTTATTTCACTTAATGGAGTATATTGAATGGGAAATGGGTTGTAAAACCCCGCTAGAGTAAAAGGGAGCATATTTATTTGAGGTGGGAGTGTGAAGTTAGTGTTTAAATATGTGTTTTTATGGCTCTTGTGGGGGCTAACATGTGCCAGTGCGGTGCAAGCCAAGCCTAAAGTGGCGTTGGTGCTGGGTGGTGGTGGTGCTTTGGGTTATGCTCATGTGGGTGTGATTAAGGTGCTAGAAGAGATGGGCGTTGAGATTGACATTGTTACAGGTGTGAGTATGGGGGCATTGGTGGGGTCATACTATGCCTTGGGCAACAGCCATGAGGATCTTTATGATCGGGTGAAAAGTGTGGATGTTATCTCCGTTTTAGATGATAAAAAGTTAAGGCCTTGGCAAAATGCTTGGCGACGGGATCGCACCACGTTTCCCTTGGTTCGTTTTAGCTTTAATGACGATTTCACCAATTCCGCAGCTCTTTTGGGTATTTCATCGGCACAGGCGGTAGAGCTGATGTTAGATGAGATGTTGTGGCCTAGCGGGCAGGCGGACGACTTCACGCAGTTCCCCCGTGCCTTTGTTACCTCAGGCACCAGCTTAAGGACCGGCAAGCGTGTGGTGTTTAAAGAGGGTTCGCTCTCACGAGCTGTTCGCGCTAGTATGGCCATCCCTGCGGTATTTTCACCAGTAGAAATTAATGATGATTGGTTTATTGATGGGGGGGTCAGTGGTAATATCTTGGTGCAAGAGGCTTACGATTTAGGGGCCGATGTGGTTATTGTGGTCGACTTATCCTTGGCGAGAGAAAGAGCGCCTGATGCTAAAGTGTCGCTGATTCAGGGGTTGGCCTTTGCCCTGTTTAGAGATGATGAAGCCCAGCGGCAGCGAGCTGATGTGCTTATTCAACCTGAAATGTTTGAATACAGTGCCGGTGACTTTGGCAAGTTTGACGAGTTACACGCCATCGGTGAGGCTGCGGCTCGGGCGGTAGCCGATCAGCTGGCTCGCTATGCCTCAACGCCACCCGGTGAGTCCAACATCACCCCTCTATCACTTGAACCTGTCGTGTTGAATCAGGCGCAGGTGATGGGAGGGACTGAAAATGAAGGTCGATTGGCATTAGAGCTGCTGGGCATAGAGTTTCCCACTGAGATGACGGGTATTGAGATGGAAACAGCGGTACGTCGGATGACCTATCGAGGCGGTTTTAATCATGTGAACTTTAGTTTTAAAGAGGACACGCTTAAGCTTCATATCGTTCCCGTTGCTCCCAATCAATTAGGGCTTTACGGACAGTTTTCTACGGATAGCGGATTGAGTTTAGGGCTGGGCTTGACCAACGAGTGGATAACATCCTCAGCTCGAACGACGCTGTACAATCGGCTTAGCTACGCCCAAGGCTTAGAGTTTAAGGGGTCGCTTGATGTTCAGCCGATGAGCGCTCCAGCTTTTATGTATTACACGGAGTGGCAGCTAAGTGAGCCTAGAACCAATGTGTTGCGCAGTCCTCAGACTAACACGGTGCTAACAGGCTACCGTCAAACGCCGGGTCTTTATGAGGCGGAGCTGGGTTTTGGCTACATTTATCGTAATTTATTTTATGTAAAAGCAGGGGCTACAGCAGGGTATCTGCATAGTTATAAAGTTGATAATCCTTTTTATGCTTCTACGGCAGGGCAAACTTTCTTTGGGGGACGTTTCAGTTGGGTGATGGATCAACTGAACACATCATTTATGCCTACCAGTGGTTACATGTTTAAAGCGACTGCGGAGACTGGAGTAGCTAAAGATGATGGAAGAAACATGCCTTGGCACAATTACACCTCCTTTAGTGCACGTGCGGTGTATGTGCAGCCTATTTTTAACCAGCTGAGTTGGCTCATTGGTTTAGGTGGTGGGGCGATTTGGGGTGATAATCCACCGCTCATTCAGTTTATGCAGGCTGGTGGGCTAGGGGTGTTAGATGCACAACCCACTAGTTTTGCGTTACCGGGATCTCCATCAGGCAGTTATGACGGGCGTATGCTGTTGTCGTTTAAAACGGCGCTGCAATACAGCTTTTTACTGCGTTTTATGGTGGCTCTTGAGTGGACTAGCGTGGCGGTTAGCGAGCAAGCGCGCTGGCTTCCTCGGCGAGAGGAAACAACGTTACACCACACAGTGGGGGCTGTGTTTTCTAGTCATTTCACCTTTGGTGACTTTGCTGTGGGTGGATTTTATAGTGTAAGCAATAATGGTTTTTATTTAGTGGCCACTTTAGGTTCACGCTTTTAAAAGGAGAAGAACAATGCAATTAAAGGGATTTTTATTAAGCATAATGTTAGTAACTAGCTTGCCGATGGTGAGCAGTGCGCAACACAGCGAGCGGGCTTTGAATGACTTTCAAGGTGTGCCGTTTGGCATTTCTATGGCACAAGCGGATAAGCAATTGAAGGCACTAGGGTTTGTGTGGTATGAAAACCATGAGGGTGATGGGATAGCTTCTGATGAGATTGCCGCCTATGATGGGCTGTTTTATGGGCGCATGGTTACCATTGGAGCGCATTTTTACAATGAGGTGCTCGTTTCCATGAGCGTGATGGTTGAGGCAGAAGATGAGAGTCGTATTTTTAGGCAACTGATTTTAGACCACCGTATGCCCAAGATGGAAAAGCAAACCATCAACTTGTTGTGGTTTTACCCGCAAGGCTATGTGGATTGGCAGCCCAGAGATGGTTTTAGCATCGTAACCTTTTTTTCATTTAAAGCCTTTAGCATGGCACAAGAGAGGTCGATGAGTTAGTTAGAGAGAGGCTTTTAGCGAGGTGTTAGACGAAAAATCAGCAGTGGTTTTTATGCAGATGCGCATTGGTTCTACGCGTTTACCAGGCAAGGCGTTGTTACCTATTTTGTCGGGATTGCCCAGTGCTGCCTTGGCTATGGAGAACTTTATGGGGGTGGGGGCTGAGCAAGTAGCTCTTACTGATGCCCCCAGCGCGCAGGACATAGAACGGTTTGCCCTTCATACCAACTACAAGGTGTTTGTGGGGGCTGCTACGGATGTCTTTAAGCGTTTTTATGATGCGAGCTTGGTTTACGACTATCCCTACATCATTCGTGCCACGGCCGACAATATGATTGTGGGTCCTGACTTGGCACGCAGCGCGCTAGAGTTAGCGCAGGAAAAGCACCTTGATTATTTTTGTTATCGGTGCACGCCCCATGGCTCAGGGGTAGAGGTGATAAGTCGGCGTGCCTTGCACAAGGTGAACGAATTTACCCGCACAGCATATGAAGCTGAACATGTTACGAGTGCTATTTATGGTCGTCCGGATCTTTTTAGGGTGTGGATGCCTAAAGCCCCCACGCAGTGGCAAGGGGCTCATTTACGCACCACGCTAGATACCCGAGAAGATTATGACAGGCTGTGTGAAGTGTTCAGAACCCTGTATAAGGGTGAGCCACTAAAATTGGAGGAATATATTGAATGGGCAAACACCAAGCTGGGTTATCCCCTAGGGGAGAGCAGGAAGAGATGCCGTTAAGTGCGGGGGCGCTAAGGGTGCTGTTTGTGGCAAACCTAACCGCCACTGGGGGCTTTGGTCACATGAGGCGGATGCTGCAGTTGTGCTTAACCTTTGGCAGTGAGGGGTTTTTATACACCCCCACGCATGAATTTGCTAAACAAGTAAAAACCTTGGGCACACCACTGGCTGAGAGCCAAATGAGCAAAGCTCCGCAAAATGAGGGGCCATGGGATTTAATTGTGGTGGATAACAAATCCACCGAGGGGCACCAGGCGTTGTTTTTCCTATCGCTAGGCACGGTGGTGGCGCTGGATGAAGGTGGCATGGGGCGCGATTTGTTTCCTTATATTATAGATATTTTACCGGTTTTAGCGGGTGTGAAACCCGCCAATGAAAGCCAATCTGGCTATTTAGAGTTGCCTGTGGTGCACCGTGAGCTTAAGTATCCACCTCAAAAGATTGTGATAAGCTTTGGGGGGCAAGATTCGGCCCAGTTGACCGAGCAGGTGGGGCACATGCTAGAGGAGCTAAAGGTGCCAGCGAGCCGTTGGCAGGTGGTGAAAGGCCCGCTGTTCAAACGCACTTTTGCGTGGCCTGGGGTGCATATTTTAGAGAACTGCGATACGCAAGCCTTGTTTGAAAGCAGCGATTTAGTCTTCACCCACTTTGGGTTGACGGCTTTTGAGGCTGCGTGCGCTGGCTCAAAGGTGATGCTGCTGAACCCAAGCAAATATCATGATGACTTGGCCGCGGTAGCGGGCTTTGAACGGCTGGGTGTGGGCAAACTGAATGCCAAAGCGCAGGAAAAAGTGGCGCTTTATTTGGAGGGCAAGCTTGAGCCCACAGCGATAACGTGTCCGGTGATTCATGCCCCCCACAGCTTAGAGCAACGCTTGCGTGAGCTGGCTGGGGCGGGGTTGGGTTGCCCTATTTGTGGCAAAAAAACAGGGGTGTTTGGGCAGGTGGTGCATCGCAGTCTGCAAAAAAGTTATGCCACTTGCAGTGAGTGTGGGTTGCTTTATCTTGAGCCGTTTTATCGGCAAGAGATTAGCTATGATGAAAATTACTTTCATGATGAATACGCCGCCCAATATGGCAAAACGTACCTTGAGGATTTTGAGCATATTAAAGCCATGGCTTTTAGCCGATTGAAGCTGATAGCCACGCACCGCAAAGGGCACAATGAGGGTGAGTTGTTAGACATTGGCTGCGCTTACGGGCCCTTTATGCAGGCTGCAGTTGAGTTAGGCTACAGCGTGAGTGGCATTGACCCTGCCGGGGCAGCGGTGAAGTATGTGCAAGAGACACTTAATCTAAAGGCTCAAGTGGCGCACTTTCCGCAAATGGCGCCGTTTGGGGGTAAACAGTTTGATGTAGTAACGCTGTGGTATGTGATTGAGCACTTTCCGCACTTGGGAGAGGCGCTACTGGCTCTAAACCACACCTTGAAAAAAGGTGGTTTACTGGTTTTTTCTACGCCATTGGGTGATGGCTTTAGTGCCACCTACGATAGAGAGCGTTTTTTCATGCAAAGCCCAGCCGACCATTACAGCATTTTTACCCGTAAGCATGTGCGCACATTGCTCGGTCGTTATGGGTTTAAGGTGGTGGGTATGCGCATCACGGGGGTGCATCCCCAACGCAGACACACAAACCTTGAGGTGGGGAGCCGGTTCTACCGCCTTATGCGCTGGTGGTACACTTTTATAAAGAAGGGCGACACCTTTGAGGTGTATGCGGTTAAGGTTGAGGAGAAAGCCGGTGAGTAAATCTGTATTGATCGTGCTAGGGGCTTCGCTGATGCAGATGCCTGCCATTAGAGCGGCGGATGAACTAGGACTGGATGTACTGGTTTTTGATGGCAACAAAACGGCTATGGGTCTGGGTGAGGCTGCCTATTCAGCGGTGATAGACCTAAAAGATGAAACGGCCTTAGTGGCTTATGCTAGTGATTTTGCAGCTCATCACCAAGTGGTGGGGGTGTTTACTGCCGGTACTGATTTTTCACACGCCGTGGCGGTGCTAGCACAAGCGCTTAATGTGCCAGGCCACAAGGTAGCTGCCACGGTAAACGCCACCGACAAAGCCCGTATGAGGGCAACATTACAGGCCTCAGGCGTGCCTTGTCCTCGCTTTATAGAGCTAGATGGACAGCTAAAAGATGAGGCAATAATGAATGCGGTGACCGGTCTTACCTCAGGACAGAACAACTTTCAACTGGTGGTTAAACCGACCGACTCAATGGGCGCACGCGGTGTGATACGCGTGAACAATAGCAACGAACTGCTAAGCGCCGTGGCTGTTGCTCTCCCCTTTAGCCGCACCGGCAAGGTGCTGGTGGAAGAGTTTGTGAGTGGCCCTGAGTTTAGCATCGACTCATTGGTGTATGATGGCGAGATTCACATCACAGGAGTGGCTGATAGGCATATTTTTTACCCCCCTTATTTTATTGAGATGGGTCATACCCTGCCCAGCAACTTTGACTCAGCTAAGCTGGCTAGGGTTATTGAGACCTTTAAAGAAGGGGTACGGGCTTTGGGGCTAACCCACGGGGCGGCCAAGGGCGACATGAAATGGGGTGAAGAAGGAGCGTTGATTGGCCCTGTGGTGGGGGAGATTGCCGCCCGTTTATCAGGCGGGTACATGTCTGGTTACAGCTACCCCCTTAGCAGTGGGGTTAATCTCACTAAGGAGGCCATTAGGCTGGCAATAGGCGAGCGACCCACGCATTTAACCCCTACCAAGGCTTTGCACTGTGCCGAAAGGGCTTTGATAAGCATTCCTGGTGTGGTGGGCAGCATCACGGAGTTTGAGCATGTGAGTGAGATAGCCGGCTATGAGTGGCACTATTTAGCAGTAGATGAAGGCGATCGGGTGCAGTTTCCGCGTAATAACGTGGAGAAGTGTGGTACGGTGCTAGCGGTGGGGGCAACCTATGCCGAAGCGGTGGAGGCGGCTGAAACCATAAGACGGCAGCTGTTTGTTCGCTTGATGCCTGGCGATGCAGCGACGCGTGCTTTTTTGTTTGGTTCGCAAACGGTTCGATCCTCGGCTTTTGTGGGGGGGGTAGACTTTGTGGGCTTTTCACGTACGGCTATCTTAAAGTATTATGAAGAGATAACTGGGCATTCAGCAGGATCTTATGATGAGGATAGGCGGCTGCAGTTTGAGCGGGCCATTGAACGTGGGGGCTTGCAGGGTGCGGTGTGGTATTATGATACCTTTATGGATATTCCGCTTTAGTTTTTTTTGTGGGGTGCTTATTTTTTCAGGCATAAGTTTGAGTGCCAACCCTGATTTTGTGGCATTAGATGAGCTGGCACAGACCAGCGATGCCCAGTTTTATTGGCATCCTTTACGTCAGGTGGCTTTGCTGACTAAAGAGAACCGTCGGGTGCAGGTGTCTATGCGCAACGCACAAATAACGCTGGGAGACCATTTTATAGAGGCGGTTGTGCGGTTTGAGCAGGGGCAGCCCTTGGTGCAGGCAGCGCAGGCGCAGATGATTAGTCTTTATTTGACGGGGCAACCCTTCACTCTTACAAAAAATGAAACAGGGCATAAAGTGGCCATTATTTTAATTGATGCTGGGCATGGGGGGCGCGATGCGGGGGCAACCCGAAAGCATGGCACGCTTGAGGTGAAAGAAAAAGTCATCACTTTAGCGCTGGCGCTAGAGCTTGAGGCTCGGCTGAAAAAGCTTTACCCGGACAAACAGATTTTGATGACCCGGCGCGATGACAGTTTTCCCACATTAGAGGAACGGGTGGCGATGGCAAACGCCCTGAGTGTGGGCGAGCGAGAGGCTATTTTGTATCTGTCCATTCATGTGAACTCAGCACTCACAGCGCAAGCATCAGGCTTTGAGGTGTGGCACTTACCATCAGGCTTTGAGCGTGAGGTGTTTAGGAGTGATGAACACTCAAGTGCAGCCCAAAAGGTGATTAATGATTTAATGAACATCGAGTATCACTCTAGCAGCAGGCGCTGGGCGCAGCTAACGCTGGATGCTTTTGAACGGCACATAGGGGCAGTAAGCCCTAATCGGGGCATTAAAGAGCGTAACTGGTTTGTGGTGCGCAACGCTCGCATGGCTGCTATTTTAGTAGAGGTGGGTTTTTTATCACACCCAGCTGAGGCAAAACGGTTAACGCAGCGCGACCATCAAATGCGCATTGTGCAGGCTTTAAGTGAGGGGGTTAATGCGTATGTGCAGTTTTTTGAGGGCAGGCCTTAAAGAGGGGTATGAGGCTCTTTACTTTATTTAATTAGCACACTATAATGAGGATTATTATGAATGATGATGAACGTAATGTGTATGACGAAAGTAAAATACAAAGCTTAAGCCCGCTTGAGCATATTCGCTTGCGCAGTGGCATGTACATTGGGCGCTTGGGCGACGGGAATCATGTTGATGATGGTATTTATGTGTTACTTAAAGAGATAATCGACAACTCAATTGATGAATATGTGATGGGAAACGGCAAAACCATCGATGTGCAGGTTGACTATGCCCTAGGCAAGGTGTGCGTACGCGACTACGGGCGGGGCATTCCGCTAGGCAAAGTGGTGGAGTGTGTCTCTACCATTAACACGGGGGCTAAATACAATGATGATGTGTTTAAGTTCTCGGTGGGTCTTAATGGCGTGGGGACTAAGGCAGCTAATGCCCTGTCGTCTCACTTTTTGGTGCGCAGTATGCGCGCAGGCAAGTTTGTCCAGGTCACCTTTTGCCAAGGCGTGTTGCACGAAACCAAAGAAGGGGTAACCAAAGAAAAAGACGGCGTGTTTGTGGAGTTTGTGCCTGATGCGGTTATTTTTGGACCCTATGCCTTTCAAGAGTTGCACATCAGTGCGCGCATGGAGGTGTACAGTTGCCTTAACTCAGGGCTTACTTTACAGTTAAACGGGGTGAAATTTTTCAGCAAAGATGGGTTGCGTGACTATTTGGACAAACGCATTGGTCATGAGGTGCGCTATGATGCGGTGCACTACAAGGCCGATGAGCTTGAGTTTGTGTTCACACACTTGCAAAGTGGTTATGGGGAGAACTTTTACAGCTTTGTGAATGGGCAGTTCACTAGCGACGGAGGCACGCACTTGGCGGCTTTTAAAGAAGGCATTTTGCGCGGGGTGAACCTGTTTTTTAAAGAGAAATTTAGTAGCCAAGACGTGCGCGAAGGCATGGCTGGGGCAGTGGCGGTGAAGATAAAAGACCCCATGTTTGAGAGCCAAACCAAAAACAAACTGGGCAATGCTGAGATAAAGAGTGGCATTGTGGCACAAGTGAGTGTGGCGGTGGAAGACTATATGCACAAAAACCCCACCGTGGCGCACAGTATGAAAGATAAAATCATTGCCAATGAACGCTTACGTCGGGAGCTGAACGAAGTGCGCAAAGAGGCGCGAAGTGCGGCTAAACGAATCTCAATAAAAATACCCAAACTGACCGATTGTAAACTACACATTGGCGATAAAGACGGGGAACGGTCTAAAATCTTTTTAGTTGAGGGCGACTCGGCGGGTGGTTCGTTCACCTCGGTGCGCGATGTGTACACACAGGCGGTGTTTAAACTGCGTGGCAAACCGTGGAACAGCTTTGGCTACCCACAAAGTTCCATTTATAAAAACGAAGAGCTGTACAACCTAATGATGGCACTAGGCATTGAGAACGATGCGAGTCAGTTGCGCTATGGGCAGATAGTGCTGGCGACCGATGCCGACTTTGACGGCTATCACATCCGCAATCTATTGCTCACTTTTTTTCTTAACTACTTTGAGGAGCTGGTAACCTCAGGCCGCATAGCTATTTTGGAGACCCCGCTGTTTAGGGTGAAGAGCAAGAAAGAGGTGCGCTACTGCTACAGTGAAATGGAGCGTGATGAGGCATTGAAGGCCATGGGCAAAGAGGTGCTGGTAACTCGATTTAAAGGGTTGGGTGAAATTAGCCCACACGAATTTGGACAGTTTATCGGGCATCGCATTCGCTTGACCCCAGTGACCACCGAGAGCGTGAAGCAAAACAAAGAGCTGTTAGCTTTTTATATGGGAAAAAACACGCCGAGCAGGCGCGATTATATTATGAAGAATTTGATTGACGATGTGAGTTAATCGGTCGTTTATATACACAGGAGAAAGGAATTTAATGAAAAGTCGTAGCGAATACACTTTTACAAGTGAGAGCGTGGGGTGTGGACACCCCGATAAAATTTGTGATCAGATCTCTGATGCAATGCTTGACAAGGCCTTAAGCCTAGACTCAGAGAGTCGGGTGGCGTGTGAAGTGTATGCTAGCACTGGCATGGTGGTGGTGGGTGGTGAAATCACGACCGATTGCTACATTGATGTGGTGCAGACAGTACGCGACGTGCTGAAAGAGATTGGCTACAACAAGGCTGAGTATGGCATTAACTACCAAAACTGTGCGGTGTTGTCGGTTATCAAGCCCCAATCGGCAGACATTGCCATGGGTGTGGATGCTGGTGCCAGCCATGAACAGGGGGCAGGGGATCAAGGCATTATGTTTGGCTACGCCACCAAAGAGACGGCTAATTTTATGCCAGCTCCATTGGATTTTTCGCACACCATGATGCGCACCGTTGACGAACTGCGCAAGAGTGGGGCAGCGCCGTTTTTGCGCCCGGACAGCAAAGGGCAAGTTACGGTTTCATATAAAGATGGGATGCCAGCACATATTGACACGGTGGTGTTAAGCCATCAGCATGATGAGGAGATTTCTCACCAGGATTTGACCACATATCTTATTGATAATGTGATTAAAAAAGCCTTGCCTGCCAACCTATTGAGCAACAAAACGCGCTATTTGGTGAACCCTACGGGGCGTTTTGTGGTGGGTGGTCCTCAAGGCGATGTGGGCTTGACGGGACGTAAAATCATTGTGGACACTTACGGCGGGGCAGCTGCGCACGGTGGTGGAGCATTTAGTGGCAAAGACCCAAGTAAAGTGGATCGTTCGGCGGCTTATATGGCGCGATACATTGCTAAGAACTTGGTAGCCAGTGGTGTGGCCGACAAATTGGAAGTGGAGTTGTCTTATGCCATTGGCATGGCTGAGCCCTTGAGTGTGTATGTGAACAGTTTTGGCACTGCGCAAGTGGATGAGGCTCGCATTGAACAGGTGATTCGGGAGATGTTCCCCCTGAAACCGGCACAAATCATTAGTCATTTGAACTTAAAGCGTCCTATTTATGCCCCTACGGCAGCCTATGGACACTTTGGGCGTGATATGTTTCCGTGGGAAGCCTTAGACATGGTAGACAAACTTAAGGCGTTATGGTAAAAAAAACCTTTAGCCGTGGCAAAAGTCGGGCACGCACCGCCCAAATACAGCATCGCAGTAAGCGAACATTGCAAACTATTGCCTCCATTGTGTTTATGGTGGTAGCGGTGGCGGTAGGTTTTGTTGGGCTTTTTCCTTTTGTGGCGCAGGCACAGCCAGCCGATGTTATCATTGTGCTGGGCAGTGCAGCGCCACGTGGGGTGCCGGGTAAGGTGATGATAAGCCGCCTTGATCATGCTTTGTTACTTTATCGGAGGGGTTATGCCCCTCTGATTTTGGTGAGTGGCGGAGTAGGGAAGGGAGAGCCTATCAGCGAGGCAGCCGTGATGCGTAAATATTTAATAAGCAAGGGTGTGCCACCGACGGCTATTTTGGTTGAGAATCGGTCGCGTAACACTTGGGAGAACCTAGCATATAGCAAAATATTGATGACGCAGTTTGAGTTAGAGCGTGTGTTGGTGGTGAGTTCGGCCTTTCATTTGGGGCGGGTTGCCTTAGCTAGCTGGCGACAGGGTTTTATGGATGTGTCGTTTTCAGGCGAGTATGAAAACAGCTCTTGGCTTCGTCAAACACGCTTTTTTATACGAGAAGTGGCAGCGACCTTTTTCTATTTAAGTTTTGTGTCGTTACGTCCGCCCATTTTGGCCGACCAAGAGGCGGTTATTCACATTCCTCAAGCGATTTCACCGCCTAGTGCTAACAATCTATCCACGGATTAAACTGGGCAGAATGTGTGAAAGGTTTGGGGATAGCTAATAATTGAGATATGTGTGCAGAGAAGGTTTTTTAGGGCGGTTATTGATTTATCGATATAAAATACTGACAAATCAATAACCTGTCCTGAGACCGGTTTTTACTAGCTAGACTTGTTGGTTTTACAATTTCCCTTATTTAAACGTTGTAACCCCCCAGCGGGGCTTTATTAGCAGAATCGTGTTTAGATTCTCCCACTCTTTCTTTTATTCAAACGTTGTAATAGTAGGTTTGCCAGCACGGCGAAAGTCATTAAACCGCCCTGCACTAGACGGATATGCTCCCCGTTATAGACATGGGGCAAAGCGATAACGCTAACGATGAGTGCGAACCAAACCCCCAAAAACAGCTTTTTTAAAACGCCGTTTTCAGCCGTTGGCTGGGGGTGGTTCTCCACATCAGGGGTGGTGTCATGGTTCATAGCTTTATCTTAAACCAATCAAGTGAAGCGTGTCAACAAGGGAAGGGGCGAAAACTAGGGTTATGCTTGATTTGTCAATATTTTTCATTGACAAATCGCTAGTCTTTACACAATTTTCATTAAAGTTTTTTCAAAATATGCCGATATAAAAGCCACCAAAAAGATGGGGCGAAAAAAAAAAGAGCAAGTGGTCAGTGGGTAACTTGACCCTCTCACTTGTCGGTGGAGATGTACCGTTTCATGATGCGTATCATGGTCTTCATGAACTCCATATCTTCCGATCAAAGCTTTTTCCATGAGGGATTCCTGCGCGATGAAGTAGGATAAATCTGCGATAAAGGTATCGCCGTCATTAAATACATTTAAGCGATGAAGTCTAGACACCTCTTCTAATACTTGAATAAATAAAGAGGCAACGCTTGGCATTCCCTTTTGGTGACTAAAGTCTTGCCAATACATATATCCGGCAAAGGCCGTACGTAATAATGATATTATCTCTCTATAAGAATCTCGCATAGCGACACGTCTTCTCACTTCAATCGAAGACGTAAGAATTTTTGATAAATTAATCTGTGCCTCTGGATAAGGATTATCTCCTAATGTGTTGATGGCTTGTCTATAATAGTTAACTGCCTGTTCATAAAGAGTATTATCACTAAAATGACCAGTTTGCCATAAATAAACACAGCTGCCTTCTTGGTCGCTAATCGTTTGCAGCATAGCGCCAATCTGTTCATTGGCTTTTATCAAATCGCCTTTGGTCTTGTCCAAATCCGCTTGAACACCGTTCAGCGTCTGCTTAGTCTCTTTTTCCTTATCTTCAATTTCTCTTTCCGCCTTCTCCAGCTCACGTTGAAACTCATTGTCCTTCAGCGTCAAGTTCAACGATAAACCAATGGTAAGAGCCGTTATCACAATGGCAACCAGTGCCAAGTTTAGGGCTATGTTATTGCTATGCTCGTTCACTCGTGCCATTTGGCTGTCAAAATGACCTTGCAACTCGCGATAAAATTCCTCAACATCCCCACTATCTTTTAACCATAATTCAATTTTTGCTAGCTCTTCGGTTAATGAAACCAATTTCTCAGTTTTAGCCGTTATAGCTTCGTTTGGTTCGGTATTTTCTAATTCGTTTAGTGATTTTTGTAGCTTTTTTATCTCTGTTGTAAGCGTTTCCACCGTTTTGGTGTGAGCCACAAGAGGAGAGGTGGCGTTATGTTTGGTGTTTACAAAAAAACCAATAACAATGAACAAAACAGAGCCGATGAACACAGCATTCAAGGCAAAAGCCACACCATGCTTCTCAAATCAATTGTTTTTATTCGTCACCCAGTCCGTTGCACCCACCGTCTGTAAAAAACTCACAATCTCCCCCCCCAAATAAAACGACCCAATAATCAGCGTGGGCCAGCCCAAGCCAGCCACCTGTGCCAAGGCTCCGCTAGGGGTGGGGCAATAGACCAGCTGAGGCAACTGCGTGCATCGCTGGGCAAACAGTTTGTCCATGGTGTGCTGCGCATGGCCAGGAGGCGTGAAAAATATTTTGTTAAAAGGGGCAAACGACTCGCTCATGGTCAGCCCGTCTTTGTCGGCCGCACAGCCAAAAATCAACACACACGGCTGGTTCTTCATTATTTTTAAAAAAACCCGCACCACCCCAGCCACGCTGTTAGGGGTGTGGCTGCCATCAAAAATCCACAAGGGCTCACGCCTCACTGTCTCAAAACGTCCCGGCAACAACGGCTCGCGCACCGCCCGTTTCCACGCATTATACACCACTAACGGCGCACGGGGCACAAGATGCTCCACCACCTGCAACGCCAAAGCAGCGTTTTGCGCATGGTCTGGGTGTGCCGTTGGCATGTGGGCAATAATTGGGTGGAGTCCCTGCACCCACAGCGACTGCGAGCGGGGATAGGCGATATTGACCGCAAACCCTAAGCTTACTTCCGGTAAATAGTGAAACAACGCCTGCTTTTTTAGCGCCATTTTGCGCAACACCTCTACCACTTCTGGTTGCTGTGGTCCACAAAACACCGGGCAATCAGGGCGCATCACTGCACCTTTCTCGGCAGCTATTAGGGACAGCCGATCGCCTAACATGGCGGTGTGTTCTAGCTCAATCGGCGTGATGATAACCGCCTCGCTAAAGCCTAGCCTTGTGGCATCAAGCCGTCCACCAATGCCCGCTTCTAAAATGAGAAACGGCACACACGCTTCTTGTGCCAACCAGCAGGCCACCACGGTCATAATCTCAAAAAAGTGTAACTCCTCGTTCGCATCGTGGGCTTGCACCCAGTTCAGTGCTATGTTTAATGAGCTCATGGGTATGGGCTTGCCATCAATACGAAAACGCTCAGTAACACGGTAAACATGCGGCGAGGTGAAGAGCAATGATGACAACCCCATGCGGTAGAGCGTGCTGGCGATGATCGCCCCCGTGGACCCCTTGCCCTTACTGCCCACAATGTGCAACACCCGCACATCTTTGTGTCTAAAACGCATTTTTTTTAACAGCGCCTTCACCCGCTGATAGGCATGAACAGGCTTTGCCTCCTCAGTGGTAGCGGGTCTGTTACGACGATTCATACTTCGTGCTAAATAGGCCGTTCCTTCCATTCTAAATAAGACTCGCCTCTATCATTTTTATATGCACTATGTGGTTCGCCGAAAAGGTGATGACTTTATCTACTGAAGGATTGTAGGCCTTTATGGGACGTTCGTCCGTTTTTTTGTCAATCGACAACGGCAACAAACGCAACTTTATGGTGTCATCTCGGCGCTTTAAAAATAGTTCAAGCAAATTTTTTTGTTCGATGGCTCGTTCAATCAGGCGCAACTTGGTTTGAAAATCTATCCCTCGTGCCTCAAGCACTTTTGGCTCTTCTTGCTCCAATTGCGAAGGGAACAAAATAATCTTGCGCTGAATGCGGTACTTAAGCTCTGGGTTCTGGGTGCCTGAGGCCAGCTCTTTTAAGTTATTATCCCCATTTAATTCAAAAGTGGGCAACTCAGGGCAACGCACAGGCACATTAAATGCGGGCATGGGGGCAACCAACACCGCAGTGGGTGGGCTGTGATGATTCATGGGGTGTGCCAACCCGAGTTTGCTTAAGGCGGTAAAAAAGGCATCATCCGGCTTGGCTTTTAGCAAATACACACACGGAGCAATCTCTTTGTCAATGAAGGTATCCAATGCTTTAGTGCTGGCTAATAGATGGTTTTTTTGCTCTTCAATGGTGAAGATGAACCCATGATAAAGATGGCTGACAGTGAAGTAGTCGTTCCAATGATTAAGTGTTTGCGTGAAGTTTTCTACCAGCTCAAAGCCTTGGTAACGGCGCAGTTCTTCTTCCAACCGTGCGGTGCTGTAGCCCACTTTTATAGCAGCATGAAAACTCTCTTTGGTGAGGTTATACAGGCTTAACGTGTCAAAACGCTCTAAAGTCATGGCGAGCGCCACGCCTAAAATAAAGGGCGCTTCGGGTAAAATCTGCACCTGAAAGTTAGGCTCAAGCGTCAACACCGCACCGCTGGTTGCCGGCATTGGCAAGCTTGCTATCACAAGGCCATCATCCACCAGCTGCCACAGCTTCTGCTCTTCTAAAAAGTTCATCACTCCTTCGGGCATCAGCTCCCCTGCGTATAATCCATACAGCCGCTCCAGCACGGTTTTACTGGTGCATCGTCCTGTGTATGCCCCCAAAAAATGGGCAAGCGCCTGGGTTAACGCACCCATCTTTACGGTGGCACACACCCCCACCGCCATGGCGGAGAGCAAATAAGAAACCCGCTCAATAGTGCTTAATGCAGCAAAACTTTCAAGAGACTTAAGCTGCAACACCGGCGGCCCTGAAGGCGAGAGGAGATGCAACTTTTTGCACCCAGCAATCAACTCTTCGGCGTGCCTCCGGCCCACCACGCCCGTTAGTTCTTGAATGCGCAGCACCGCCTGCGACGGGCTTAACGGTAACAGCGACACCAGCGCCAATAAAAAAGGGTCCGTAAGCCAAAACTGGGCAGGGGTGACCGGGCTTGCCCCCGCCCCAAACAAATAGGCCTCGCCTGCTTGAGTGCTAGCTAAAGTAGCCTTTAGTAAAGGGTTAATTTCATACTCATGCCGGTTGTTCATCACCAGCCACAGCCGCTCTTGCAGGTTACGCAGTTTGCTTTCAGTCTTTAACTTGCTAAAGGGTGCATTCACCCCGACTAACGATCGGCTCGTTAGCCCTGCCTGCGAGCTTTTATTAGGGTGTTTAGGGGTAAGACCTCTAAGTTCTTGAGAAAGGGTAGATTCCTCGCCTAAATCTATGCTGGTACACACCAATACCGATGACAACACCTGCAAATCATCGCTGTCTAACAGCTCAAGCATCCGTGCCTGTGTCTCTTCTTTTTGCACAAAAACAGCCAGCATCCGAGCAATTTTTAGGCGGTCAAAAGGGGAGTGCAGCTTGCCCAAATAGTTGCGCGCCAAGCTGTAAAAGCTCGCTTCGCCCATTTGATTCATAAAATCCACAAACTCAGTCATCGCTTTACTATTCATAGTCTGCCTCGTTTTGCATCATATAGGTGTACCCCTGCTCCGTTAAAAATTTTTGCCTGTGGCTGGCAAACAGCTCTTCTTGGGTGTGCTTTGCCACCAAAGTGTAAAAATAACTAGAGTGGTCTTTGGGGCGTAAAATGCGTCCCAGCCGCTGCGCCTCTTCTTGGCGGCTTCCAAAACTACCAGATACCTGAATCGCCACGCTGGCATCGGGTAAATCGATAGAAAAGTTTGCCACTTTAGAGACCACCAACACCAATACCTCTTTACGCCTAAATTTATTATAAAGCTCTTCGCGTTGCCCATTAGCCATTTTACCTGTAATCAACGGCGCATTCAAGGCCTCAGCCAAAGTTTTTAACTGGCTCAAATACTGCCCAATCACCAAAATCGACTGCCCCTCGTGCCGCATGATAAGGCGTTGCGCCAGCGTAACCTTGCCTTTAGCCTCACCTGAGAGTCGGGTTTTAGCCCGAGGGCTAGCTACGGCGTAGTTCACCTGCTCACTCTCATCAAGCTCCACCTTCACCTCAATGCAATAGGCATGGGCTATCCAGCCTTGTCCTTCCAGCTCTTTCCACGGCACATCATACCGCTTGGGTCCAATCAAACTAAACACATCGCCCTCAGCCCCATCTTCACGCACCAGCGTGGCGGTTAAACCCAGCCGACGCACACTTTGAATCTCACTTGTGATGCGAAACACCGGCGCCGGCAACAGATGGGCTTCATCATAAATAATGAGACCCCACTTTCGGTCATTAAAAATGTGAAAATGCTCAAACTCCGCCTCTTTATTTTTACGCCAAATAAGAATCTGGTAGGTTGCCACAGTTACCGGGCGCACCTGTTTGGTTTCACCTGAATACTCACCAATCAGGTTTGAGTCGAGGGAGGTTTTGTCTAATATTTCGCGCATCCACTGGCGAGCGGCGGCGATGTTGGCGGCCAAAATGAGGGTTTCGCACTGCAGCTCTAGCATGGTGGCAATGCCCACAATGGTTTTGCCTGCCCCACAGGGCAACACGATGACCCCAAAGCCACTGCCTGGGCGGTAGCCCCCAATAAAGGCGTTCATGGCACTTTGTTGATAGTCGCGCACGGCTAACTCGGGGTGGGGTTCTAGGTGCAGGGCACTGCCCTCAGCCAGGGGGGCTAGGTCTTTCACCGGCCAGCCCAGTTTAATCAGTTCGTTCTTCAGTAGACCCCGGTCTAGGGCGTTTACTAAAAAGCAGTTGGGTTTGCTATCGTCAATCTCGAGCAATTTTTTCAGTTTGGGGTAGCTGCTCATCTCTCTAAACAGCAGGGCGTTGTCAAAACAACTTAAAGTGAGAAACTTAGGATTCTCTTCATTCAGCTGCAACTCTAGCCTTCCATAGCGTTCGTAAGTGGCTTTTATGTGGGCCAACACGGCGCTGGGCGGGGCATAACGGCTGTAAAGGTTTAAGGACTCTTCAATTTGCTCAAGAGACAGCCCCACGGCGGCGGCATTCCATATCGAGAGATCGCTCATTTTGTAGTGATGAAAATGCTCAGGACTTTTTTCAAGCTCGGCAAAGCATGAGATGGCTTCGCGGGCATTTTCAAACTGCGCATCGTGAGTGTCTAACAGTAATGTAGCATCGCTTTGAATGATGAGAGGTTTCGTTTTGTCCATTCTTACTATCATACACCCAAAACATGAGTTAGTCGACCCCTTACCCAGAACTCAGAACGCCACCCAGAACCTCACCCAGATGCCCAGAAAGTAGAGAAGGCTTGGAAGGTTTCAGAGTTTCAGAACTCGGAGCCTCCGGCGGCCCCACCAGTGGGGGGTTAATGGGATCGTGTTGAGATGCTCCCGCTCTGTTTTTGGGAAGAGAAAATTTGAATGAGGTTTGTGTTGACAGGGGGATGTAGAGGCTGTAAGATTGAGTCATGAAAAGGGGGCAGGGTGAAATGTGTGTGTCTGGAAAAAGTGACAAGACGAACTTTATTAGTACAATCATAATGTGGGTTAGTTTTATACTATTGATAGCTGTGTTAATTGGCTTTGGTTGTATTTTATTGAATGTAGCTAATATTTACAGGAAAACAACAAGTGTTGAATATTCTGTCGATAAGAGTTTTACTTATGATAATGGTTTTCCTTTTCCTAAAGAGTCCATACGGATGGCTAGTGAGTTGATGTGGAAGCGAGCGACAGAAGCGAGGATACAGCATCTTTCAGAACAATTGGAAGCCTTGGACAAGACGGAACTAGGTAAAGCTGAAAAACGCATGGATGGGCAAATTGCCACCATAGACAGCTACACCGCCAAAATAAACTTAAATCTAGCTTTAATCGCCATTGTGGTGACGGTGGTGGGGGTGATTGTTACAGCGTTGAGTATAGGGCTAAGCATTAACTTGACTATAAAAGATGAGGGTTTGCGAAAGCAGATTAAAGAGGCTGAAGAGAGCCTAGAGAAGATGGCTAAGTTGGATAAAGACTTAAATGCAAGGGTAGGTGAAAATATTATAGCACAACCAACTACTCTGGATGATCTATATCGAAATGGGAATAAGCTTTATGAACAGAAGGAATTCGTTTCAGCCATCAGATGCTATAAAGATGCTTTGCCTTGGATTAAGATTGATGATCATGAAAAATTATCCGAAGTTCATTACAAAAAGGCTCGGTCTTTCGAGAAGTTGTGGGAGGAGGAGAAAAGCAAGACCGATTATTATAATTATGCGATAGCTGGATATGAGCAAGCAATAGAAACCAAACCTATAAAGATGCTTACAATGATGCTATGAAGGCTTTAGATCATCATCAGAATTCGACTAAAAAGAAAGAGTGGTATGATAGTTTACTGAAAAAGATGAGTAGCTAAGCAAATCGATCCTGAATAAAAGGGGGGACTGCGTCCCCTTGACTTTTGAGAGGGGATGAGTTATAGTGATGGATGAAAATCCCCCACTGTGCTATTAGCGTAGAACAGTGGAGGAGAAACTGGGGCTAGCCCCTCTTAATAGGCTGGTTTGCGAGAGGGCAGAGATGCCTTTGCGGATAGACCCCTAATCGAAGCCCCGCTGGCGGGGAGTTTTTCGACTATCAAGAGGAACACCACTGCAAGAATGACTCCTCTAATTAGGGTAATTTTCATACTTACCCTAATTTAAAAAAGCCCCCAAGTGATCCAACACTTAGGGGCTTTGCTTTCCCTAAATGTCAACGACATTCCTACCCGATTAGGTCTGTAAGAAGAGTGTGTTTTTTATGGCTAAAAGTCAAGCGGGTTCGCCGACGTTGACGGAGTGCTTATAGATTGGTATAATTCTTATGATGTGTAAAAATGGGGGCAAAATGAAAATAGAGCTAAGTGGGCATGCGTGCCTTTTAATGGGGTGTGTTGCGAGGGGGCAAAAATGAAAATAGAGCTAAGTGTGTTTGTTGATGAGACGGGGGCGGTTAAGGCTCATTATGACGTGGATGTGGCGAGTGAGGTAACCGCTGCGGAGAAAGAGCTGTGTTACAACCGCTTAGCCGAGGTGGTGAACCACAAGGTTGACACTGAGCGACATGTGTCGGTAACTAAAATCCGAGCTGAGGTGGAGATGGCTGAGTCTGCCAATGAGGTGGAGATTAGAAAGATGAACTATGAAGCCGACACCAAAAAGCGAGAGATGATTAGTGCGAACCATACCGTATATTTAGAAAAAATGAGCGAAGTGCATGAGATCATCTTGGATAAAACCGAGGCCCACAACCACACGGCGATGCAGGCTATGCACCAAGAGATTCATTCTAAATTCCTTGATGCGATGAAAAAAGACGAGGAGTAAAAATGCCCTTGCTCAACGTAGCCCTATAGAACCTCACTGGTGGGGGACCAGATCACTGGCGGATGAGTAAAGTTTGTTGCTTTTTGGTCGATCATGTGTAAAAGGTGAGACTAAAGAGGGTGTAACTATGGAGAGAGATCTTGAGTCTGAGGTTAATGAGTTGATCGCCTGCGGGCGGTTTTTTTATGCCGGCAAAGAGCATACCAGGGCATTAGAGTGCTATGAGCAGGCGTTAGAGTTATGCGAGAGTAGGGATCTTGGAGGTTCTGCGCGGTGTCAGGAGCTGTATTGCCAATGTGGACGCGCGCTGCAATGGCTATGGATGACCACTGCTGATGAGGTTTTTTTTGACGAGATGGAAGCCGCTTACAAGAAGGCATTGGCACTAGTGCCGCATGGATATAACTATTTTGAGTCATTAATTAACATGGCTTTTGCTTATTTTCAACAGCGGCAGGACTTGAAGAGCAACTGGTCTGTTTATGCCCTTAATTACGCAATGAGTTTTTACACAGAGTATTTGTTGTATCCTGCAGCTTACTTAAATGTGCAAAAAAACATCACCATTTATGGTGATGAACGTGCCGATTTGGTGTGGGCTTTTGGCGTTATAGTGGATATTTTATATCACTCCCAAACCCTTAAAGCTTTACCTGCGGAGACTCAACAATGGTGCGTGCAACCAGACACCATTAAAACCATCCGCATGATGCTCAGCCACCACCCACTTAAAAAGATGTATATTGAGATGTTTGACGAGTTGTTGCTCGATTTAATGAACTCCTAACTAGTAGCTTTTTTCAGGAGAGCTAGATAGAGTGTTTTAAGATGTATTAGCATGTGGGTAGAGGGCGAAGAGATGAACATTTTATTAATTTAAATGAGACTGAGAGCGCAGATAAAAGAGATGTATTAAGGTTAGGTGCAGAGCAGACACTGAAGGACGAATTGAATAAAGGGTTGCTTAATAATCTGGCAAAGGCAGATCTCTCCCCTAAAAAGTGATTATGTTACGGTGATAAATTTAAACTTGGCACTCATCGCCATTGTGGTTACGGTGCTAAGCATTGGGCTAGCTATCAATCTTTCGTTAAAGGATGGGGAGTTGCGTGAGAAGGCTCAGTCTTTTGAAGCCGAGCGCGAGAAGCTTTTGCAAGAGTTTAAAACAAAACTTGAGGTGATGGAGAACGAGGCAAAGACACAATTTAAGGCAACAGTGCAGCTGGCAGCTGCAGTGTCAGGTTCACAAAAAGCAGGTGAAAGCTCACCCTACGAGACAACGCAGTTGATTGATGATAAATAAAACCCCCTTGTGGACATAACCGTGAAAATAGTCTACTCTTTTGGGTATAATTAAGGATAGTAAAAATAATGTGTGCTGAGGCAAAAGAGAAGACACAAGAGCTAGCTGAAAGAGCAGAAGCTGCGAGAAAGATTAACGAAAACGGTAACCATAATGGTGCTATTGAACTCTATCGGGGCATTGTTGACGAGCTGGAAGCTAAAGGAAACACGATAACTTCTAAAGAAAATTATGTGTTAGGGCTTGTTTATAACAATTGCGGGGCCAGCTACAAAGTATTGTGGCGGAAAGAGAACCGATTAAATGACTTGTTATATAAAAAAGCCGAAACCTTGTTGCAAAAGGCAACTGGCACACGGGGTTATCCGGAGGCTAATTTAAATTTGGTAAATCTTTATAATGAGAAATATGATGCCAGTGGCAATGTTGATTACCTGAGAAAAGCTGTGCCTTTTGCCAAAGGGTTTTATGAGACGTATCATGAATGGCAAGGGTATGATGGAAGCGATATGACCATGCTTTCAGCTCCGTTTTTTGAGTTTTTGGTGAAGGTTGCTAAAATGTACCAAAATAGTGTGTTGGAGATGCAGGACAAGCGGTATTTTGTGCGTGTAAAAGCGACGGTGTGCAAGGCTTTAGCTAAAAACCATGAGGGTGTGGCGTTGCTGAACTCTTTGATGGAGTTACTAGAGCTGGATATTAAGCGTGATGCTGATAACTGATGGTGTGATAAAGACATATCGATAGTGTGGTCTAGGGGGCAAAATAATGAAAACTGTGTTAAGTGGTGTGATTTTTCTGCTGGTGAGTTTTGGTGTGCAGGCGCAAATGAAGATAGCGCAACCGGCAGCCCAGCCAGTGGAGGCTATGGAGGCGTACATTGAGGTTGGTGCTGATGGCAACGTAGTGCTGAGCGTGGCGATGCACAATGCGACGGGTAGAAAGATTGTGGCGTATCGCATGGTGGTGAGTTTTTTAGATGCCTTTGGCGATGAGATTAACTTAGGAAACAAAGAGACACAAACCACACTACAGCACGAAGATGCCCTGCTTGAGGCTTATACTGACCATGTTAGCTACACATTTTGGGCACCTACGAACTTGGCACACCGAGGGCTGAGTCGGTTACGCACCAACACCGCCACATTGATTATTCATAGCGTGCAAGTGGTATACGCCGGCTAGTTGGTGTAATAAAGCCCCGTGGGGGGGAAAGATGCCTTTGCGGCAAGAGCCCTAGTAAAACCGGCTAGTTGGTGTAATAAAGCCCCGTGGGGGGAAAGATGCCTTTGCGACAAGAGCCCTAGTAAAACCGGCTAGTTGGTGTAATAAAGCCCCGTGGGGGGGAAAGATGCCTTTGCGGCAAGAGCCCTAGTAAAACCGGCTAGTTGGTGTAATAAAGCCCCGTGGGGGGGAAAGATGCCTTTGCGGCAAGAGCCCTAGTAAAACCGGCTAGTTGGTGTAATAAAGCCCCGTGGGGGGGAAAGATGCCTTTGCGGCAAGAGCCCTAGTAAAACCGGCTAGTTGGTGTAATAAAGCCCCGTGGGGGGGAAAGATGCCTTTGCGGCAAGAGCCCTAGTAAAACCGGCTAGTTGGTGTAATAAAGCCCCGTGGGGGGAAAGATGCCTTTGCGGCAAGAGCCCTAGTAAAACCGGCTAGCCGGTAGAAAAAAGAGTGAAAATGCCTTACTATATGTTATGTAAGGTGTTTTTATTTATTTATTGAGGCAACGGGGCATGAAACACCAAATAAATAGGAGAGACGATGAGGATGTTAAAAAATATAAAGAGTGTTATAGAGTATTGCAAGCCGACGGGCGAGCACTGGCGCGTTGCGGCATCCGAGAGCAAAGAGGTGCGCGTGTTACTGGGTGTGTTGGCTGTGATGGTGGGGCTGTTTACCCTAAAGATTGTGATTAAGCTAGCACAGCTGGTGATGACTGGCAACCTGTTAGCGATAGCATTGGTGGGGATGCTGGGGGTGCTGGTTTTTATGGCGGTGCTAGGCTGGCGCAACGCTGGGGGGATGCTAAAAAAACAGGGTTTTAGCACCTTGCTGATGCTGGGCATTGCGGTGTTGGGGGGCGCTTTGATGATACAACAGCAGAATAGACGCAGTGAAACATCGTTGTTGCTTCAGGCAGGCACGACTAACAGCGGTCCGCTGTCTCCGCAGCTGATGGTGGCGGTGCAGCAATTGGTGCAACAAGAGCCGTTATTGGAAGAGTTTATGGTGAACATGAATGACTATTTTATCCGCCAAGCCCAGCGTAACATTCTCAGTAGCGATGCTTACTTAAGTGGTTATGGGGGCATGAACATGGAAAAAGTGCGCCGATGGATGAACGAGGAACAAGAGCAAGAACGAGAGACACTTGAACTAACCTTTAGCCAGCTGTTAGGCGGCTAGTGGCTCTGCACGCTTGACGGAGCGGGGTAGGTGTAGTAATATACAGTAGGTACGGCTAACCCTTTTAATAGTATGTGTGAAGTAGAGATGACGGTTTCTTATTGCAAACAACCTATAGGTAAAAAGCCGTGGGAATGGCTGGTTGGGGAGGGAGTGTAATGACAGACGCGCAGATGCAGAGTGGTCTTGAGCTGGCGGTAGAAGCGCTGTTGGCAGGGGAAAATGACAAAGTAGTGGTGAGTATGAAACACCTGTTGAACTGGTTTCATCAGAGCCAGCGCGAGATTAAAGATAAATACAGAGTGCTTAACATGGCCTTTAAGATTTTGAATCATAGCAATAGCCCTGAAGCTATTGTGATCATGGCCTCGTTGTATGCGCATCTTTATGGACGTTATGCCCATCCTAATGCGCTCTCTGGGGCAATGATGTATGCTTATAGTTTTTATTACAAACAAAAGAAACAGCCCTGTGCCTATACGGAGGGGTGTTTTAGTCTGTTTATTGATACTTTTGATGCTGTGAATGATCAGAAAAAACTCAGTTATGGGGATATGAGTTTTTTACTAGAAGCCAGTTATAGTGTGCAGAAAGCGTTGCACCCACAGGATAGGGCGGCAAGAGGCAAGCTAAATTTTTTGCTTATTGAGTGCACAAAGGTGCTGGGCAAAGGTGTGTGATGAATAAGAAGAGAGAACAAAAGGGTAAGGGTATATGACGGAAAAAGTGATGCAGAGGGCTATGGACAGTGCCGTAGAGTCTTTGATGATGGGTAGAACTGATATGATGGCTGATGCAGTTGAAAGTGTGGTGGAGTGGTTTAACAACACAACAGTAGAGCTGGTGAAAGAGCGCTACAGGGCGCTGCTGTTGGTGGCTAAAAACACCCCCCAACAGCAGCGCCCTGAAGCCATTGCGGTGATGGTTGTGGTGTGCAGCCAGTTGGTTAAGCGGCATGGGGGCGATGAGCTGTTAGACGGTTTGCAAACCTATCTGTATGCTTTTTATCACCGGCAAAAAACGGTCAACTGCATGTATCCTGAGCAGTGCTTTACCTTGTTTGTGGATGGTTTTGATGTGTTGAACGATTTGAAGAAGCTGACATATCCAGACATTAGTTTTTTGCTTGAAGTAAAAAATGATATAAATAGTAAGTTAAATCCTGTAGACAGAGCGGTGCATGGCAAGATGCGGTTTTTGATGATTGATTGTGCTATGATGGTGAACCGCTTAAACAAAGTTTTGGCAACAGGATAGAGAGGGTTCTGGCAAGGCAAACAGGGCTGCCACTCACTACGGGCTTTAATGGAGAATGTTTATGAATGAGGGGATATGCGAAAGATAAGTTTACTGCTAGTGGGTGTGTTTTTTTTGGGCGTGGCAAGCACTGGTTTTGCCAACAAAACCAATGGTGGTAGCAAAACCAAGAGTACCAAAAGGCAGGATGCTAAACCTGCCAGAGGCGTAACCGTGATAGCCCCTGCCAAAGGCACTGAGTTGCCGTTGATGGTTACGGAAGCGGCTTTGATGATGGATCCTCATGCGGTGGTGTTTTTTAATGCTTCCTTAAAAAACAATTCTAATAAAAACCTAGTGGCATTTGCTATGGAGATAAGGTTAATAGACGAAGAGGGCAGAGAGGTGCGTGTGGGCATTAGCCGTGTGCCTGAAGAGGTGGTTGGGTTGGGCGGGCAGAGGACCTTAGGTCCTAACGAGACTTTTGTGGGGCATTGGGACTGGTTGCCCGGCGATGCGAACTATGGGGCATTGGCTGGGTTGTGCGGGCGGGCGTGTCATCTGGTGGTGCATAGTGTGGAGGTGGTGTACGCTTAGGGTTTGGTTGGGGGGCCTGAAGGGGGAGAATTACTTTCTGTGAGATAAGCTTCTAGGAATCGTATTATTTCCTTAATAGCCAACAGGAAGGGGTAAAACATAGCTACCGAAATGCCCACATAAAGCGAGTGTGCTATTGATATGGACAATGAGGGTAAGCTGAGTTTTTCTAACTTGACGGTCTCGAATAGTATTGAAATGCCAAGAATGGTAAGAGCGCAAAGTAAGGTGCGTTTTAACTGAATAATGGTTGGCTCAATATGATCTTTATATGTAATAAGTGCTCCTTTCATTTTCAAATTCTTGAAAAGTGGAAATATCGCTAAGCTGGCTGTGAGCATGGTAATGAAGGTTAGCGAAACAGTAATAAGTATGGTGTAAAGTTTCTGATTATCCATCACTGGTTCAAGAAAATGGTAATGAAAGTATCCAGATCCCAGTAGAATAGCTAGGAATATAGCATTTCGCCAAAAGTTTTGGAGGCATATAAATAAGCGAGGATTTGTTAGTATGTTCATTTTTCTATTTTCTCCTTTATTAAGTCTTGATGATTTTTGTAAGCTTCCAGAAGGGTGGTAAAGCGAGCATTTCTTTGCACCGTTAATGAGCTGTCATAATCTATATTTAAATCCTGTTGTTGAACTAAAAGATATTCGGTAAAATCTGTCAAGCGAGCCTTTCCGTCTTCGCCGACCCTGATTCGACCTTTGATTTGAACCCCGCACTCCACAGCCTCTAATATATCATGCCCTATTTGATCTATCATGCTTTTATCCCGATTATCTATAGTTAATGATACTACCACATTCTTTGATTTTTCTTTTAAATTATGTATTAATTTAGAGACAGGCTTGGTGTCTTCCCTAAAGAGTTGATCCGTGTTTTGTATGTAGTCAACTCCCGCGGTAGCGACATGTATGTCAATTTTTTTAAATTCTTTTATGGCTTTGATCAAGTCTGCACGAGTACCCAGATAAATGGGTTTACAAGAGTATGCCAGTCCATAACCCCAGTCCATAACCCCAGTCCATAACCCTGTTTTCATCCAATCTATCATAATAATTGCGTACCATTTTGTTTAAATATTTTTCTAAATTAGCCATTTTAGGTGCACGCTGGGGAGAAGCACAGATAATTAAATATCCCATAGATGATTTGCGGATGATCAAGTGCATGGTGTAGCAAAAATGCTTGTGCGGAGGGATGTCCGCTTGGACAATTTCCCCTGTAGTCATATCTATGTTTTCAGGTGGGTCGCTTGCTTTACTTTTCGTAAAACTGCATTTTAACCATTCTTCGCCCGAAACAGCTGAGTCTTTGCCAAAAGAGTTTAAAACTAGAACTTCATCGGTATTGGGGAGTTGAAGTTTTCTGTCATCAAAAGACCACGTATCAAATACAGGGAAAAAATCACGAAATAAATCAACCCTTTGTTTGTCTAAAGTAATATTATACTCAAAAAACAAAATCTTCATAGAGCTGTTTTTCTGTTTCTTTCCCATAATGCCCATCCTTGCTTTAACTATAGATGAAAAGAAAGTCAGCATCAATGGACAAAATAAGCGAACGGATGGGGCTTTTTTAAAATATCAAAATAAAGAAATTTATTATTAATTTTATGATAAACTTTATAGACTGTCAATCGGCTTGCCGATGAGACACGAATACGGTGATTGTGTTATGATGAAAGCCATGACATCATGGAGAGAGAAGGATGAATAATAAGGCGATTAATTTAGCTTATAATGATAAAAAATTCTTAGAGGCTGTAGGGCTGATTGAGAAGATGATATATAGTTTGGAAGAGCAGCAGGACAGCAGTTTGAATGCAACGTTGTGCGGCTATTATTTTTTGGCGGGCAACGCTCACACTGAGCTTTACAAACAGTATCCGGTGAATGCGGAAGCCTATGCGCAACTGGCGCAGGCGTGTTATGAACGGGTGATAGCATTGGCAGCACCACGTGTGGTGCCGGAGGCTCTGTTTGCGTTGGCGGTTCTCAATCATATTCAGCATGAAATGACCACCGAACTGGCTTTTTTACAGCAGGCGGCGGTGTACACCAGGGCTTTTTTTGAGAATCACACGCTGTGCGAAGGCTACGACCTTTATGGAATGTGTGCGCTTTCGCAGTATATGGAAGACTATCTTATTATGGTGAAAGACGCAGTGCATTTTGCAGACGTGCTGAGTGCGGACGATAAGGAGTTTTATTTATTAAGCGTAAACATGTTGCTTGAAGCTAACCCAAGCCCCTTTTTTTATGACGAACTCAGGCGTTTACGTCACAAAGTACGCGTCTCGTTGTCTAGCGAACAAAGTGTAGCTAATGCTTAATTGAAAAGGGGGAGGGCTACCTCCCCCTTTTTTTTACAAGGAACAACCATATCGGCATATTTTAATAAAACTTTAATATAAATTTGGTAAAAATGAGAGTGCATGTGATTTTTCAAGAGAGACCTAGTCGTCATCTTTAAGAAAGGCTAGCACATCATTTTCAGCTTCGATTTTCAGCATGCGCACATCACGTGCGCAGTTTAAAAACCATGGGTATTTTTTGGCGAGTTTACGGATGATTTTCAAAATAATCAGGTTATCTTGTACGGTTTTATCTTTGAAAAAATAAACTGACCCCTGCTTCCACTCAAAACCATTTTGCTCTAAGTAACGTCTCACAAGATAGTAGGCTTTGGTGTAGGTTTTTTTCACCTTGTCAGTGGTTTGATGGGCCAAAATAATATCCATCTCAATGTTGTCTTGAGTTTCGTCTTCCAGCGATGAGGAGAAATGCTTTTCAAGACAAGCCGTGTCAAAGTCAAGCATTATAGCATACATGTTATCAATAATATCATACTAACTCTTTCAAGTCAAGGAAACACCCCAACAAAAAGACCCCCACTCGGAGGTCTCTTATGATATTAGACACCTAGCTTAACGACAATTTCCCACCTTTTTTATATCTTAACACGCTGTAAGCAATGAGTGATAACACCGTGATAAGATAGGGCATAGACTGGTAAAATTCAGGTGGCAAGTTGCTAGCCCATGCCCCCAAAATGGTGGTAGGCGACAAGGCAATGGCTAATGATGTGCCAAACAGAAGAGAGGCAAGCGCCACTCCTCCCACCGTCCACCGCCCAAAACTCACGGCTGCTAAGGCGATAAAACCCGCCCCGTTTACCAGATTATTGTTGTATTGAATGGTTTGCGTCAGCACCATGCTAGCCCCAGCTAAACCGGATAATGCCCCTGAGACCATCACCGCCATGTACTGCATGCCCGCCACGTTAATGCCCGCTCCGCTAGCTGCTTGCGGATGCTCGCCACAGGCCGAAAGCCGTAAGCCAATAACCCGTCGGTTGAGTAAATACCACACACCCGCCGCCGCAACAAGAGCGATAAGCGCCGTGTGATAGTAGTTGCCTAACCACGTCGCCCGCATACCCAGTTGAAAAGGCGCCGTGCGCTCTTGGCTGAAAATAAGCTGGGCAAAAAAGATGGTGAACCCCGAGGCCAACAGGTTAAGCCCCGTGCCAGAGATGATGTGATCGCCTTTTAAAGTGATGCAAATGTATGCGTGAATAAGACTAAAAACCATACCTCCTAATGCACCAAAGGTGAGCGCAAGAGGGAGGGACAGCCCACGCCCCAAGCTAAGCTCTAGCAAAACATGCATCGTGGCGGCAATAAAGGCCCCCATGTTCATGATGCCTTCAAGCCCAATGTTCACAATACCGCTTTTTTCGTTGATGAGACCACCTAACGCCGCTAGCAAAATGGGCGCACTAATCATTAATATTGAGACTAACATACCATTCATTTTGTCTCTCCTTCTGCCGTAAAGCCCGATACTTTATGCGCTGCCTTTTTTTTTGCCTTGTCGCGCGCCACTTTTTGCCCCAAATAGATGATGATTGCACCCTTAACGGCAATGAAAATGACCACCAAACCGCTAATGATGCCCGCTATCTCTTTGGGTATGCCCCGACTCTGCATAAGCGGGGAGGCTGCCGTTAACATGCCAAATAATAAACCTGAAAATAAGGTGCCAAGTGCCGAGCCACCTGCTACCAAACCAACCGCAATACCCGTAAAGCCATACTGGTCTTGGTTTTGTAATATGCGTCCATATTCAAAGTTCCCTTGGCTCACAATCGCCCCAGCTAACCCTGCTAATGCCCCTGAGATTGCCATGGCAATGACCACAGACCGCACCGGCGCCATGCCCGCAAAGCGGGCGGCTGTGGGGTTAAAACCCCCAGCCCGCAGGGCAAAGCCCAGCGTGGTGCGCTCCATTATTATATGATATAAAATCAACGCCACAAGCACAAAAAAGATGCCGTTATGCAACGGGGAGTTGTTGGTGATGCGCATAAAAAAATCGTTGGTCAACATCGCTTCCGATGGAAAATTAGCCGACCTAAAAGTATTGGTGCCTGGTAAAAAATTACGGCTAAACCATCGACTAAAAAATAACGCCACATAGTTTAACATAATCGTCAGCACCACCTCCGACACCTGATACTTGCCCCGAAAAAAGCCCACAATCCCAGACCATATCGCCCCAGCCATCGCCCCAGCCAACACACACAAAATTACCGTTACCCCCGGAATCGCCGGCAAGGTAAAGGCAAAATACTGCGCCGCCGTCAATCCCATAATGTACTGACCCTCAGCCCCAATGTTGAACAACCCACTGCGAAAGGCAAACCCCATCGATAACCCCGTTAAAATTAACGGCATACTTATCGTCAACCACACACCTACATACCGTGGATTAAAGCCCCCCGTGCGTGTGTTAAAACCACTAAATGACATTAAAATAGCGCTGTACATCTGCCCAGGCGACTTGCCCACCATCATCAACAACAGCGTGCCTACCAAAAAACCCGCCAGCACCACCGCCACGCTAATAAGAGCGGGGTGCTTAAGTAAACTCTCTAATAATCCAACATGATTAAATTTTTTAAGTTGTTTTTTCATGGTTATTTAACCCCCGCCATCATCTTACCAATGGCGCTGCGGTCAGCCCCTTGTCCTTCCACAATGTCCACTATCTGCCCGTGCGAAATGATCGCTATGCGGTCGCACAGATTCAAAATTTCATCCAGCTCAAAGCTCATTAACAGCACCGCTTTGCCTTCGTTGCGCTGGCTCACAATGCGCTGATGAATGTACTCTATTGACCCCACATCAAGCCCCCGTGTGGGCTGACACACAATTAATATGTGGCTGGCTAACGCCACTTCACGGGCTATAATCAGTTTTTGGCGGTTGCCTCCGGACAGCTGCCCCATCGGGGTCTCAGGCCCGGCCGATGAACGCACATCATAATCTTCCATCTGGTGCAAACAGACCGTGCGCATCGCTGCATGGTTCAAAAACCCTGCGTGTGAAAAGGGCGCTTTGTGATAGCTTTTAAGGGCGTAGTTCTCAGTGAGGGTGAAGGCCCCCACGCTGGCTTGCGTCTCCCGGTTCTCAGCGCTCATGCCCATGCCCCCCCGCTCAATCCGCTCCCGCACACTCCAATGGGTTATCTCCACCCCGTCTATCGATATGTTGCCACTGGTGGGTTTAACCACCCCCGCCAAGGCGAGGGCTAGCTCACTTTGCCCGTTGCCGTCTACCCCTGCAATGCCCACAATCTCCCCCGCATGAACCGTAAAGGTGCAGTGATCCACCGCCAAAGCCCCACTTTGCCCTGCCACACACAGCTCATACACACTCAACACCTCAGGGCCTGGCTCTTTGGGCGGGCGGGGTGTGCCAAAGCTCACCGTACGCCCCACCATCAGCGTGGCTAAGTCACTCTCGCTGCAGTCAGCCACGTTGTGCGTGCCTAACATGCGCCCTAAACGCAACACCGAGACCCGATCGGCCACCGCCTTTATTTCCCTTAATTTGTGGGTAATAAAGATAATGGTGCGCCCTTGGGCTTTTAAGTTTCCAATTATTTTTAATAGATCTTCAATCTCTTGAGGGGTTAAAACTGCTGTGGGTTCATCAAGCACCAAAATCTCGGCGTTGCGGTACAGCATTTTAAGAATTTCCACCCGTTGTTGCTGGCTCACGTTAATATCACAAATACGCGCCATGGGGTCCACCGCCAGCCCAAACTGTTCGCTTAAGTCTCTGATGCGTTTGCAGGCGTGTTTGAGGTCAATGTGTCCCCATTTGGTTTTGGGTTCGTTGCCCAGCACAATGTTTTGTGCCACGGTGTAGCTTGGCACCAGTTTAAAGTGCTGATGCACCATGCCAATGCCGTGGGCGGCCGCATCGTTAGGGTTTTTAATAGAGGCAAACTCGCCATTGATTTTTATAGTGCCTGAATCAGCGTGTATCAGCCCAAAAAGAATAGAGGTGAGGGTCGATTTACCCGCCCCATTTTCGCCTAAAAGGGCATGAACTTCGCCTTTTTTAACGCACCAAGTGATGTCGCCATTGGCGGTAAGACTGCCAAAGGTCTTAGTGATATTGTGGAACTCCACCGCATATTCGTTCATATTATCATTGTAACTTAGCTTTGCCAAAAACGCTAGCACTTTCTTGTAAAAAACACCACTACTTTTTTTATGTGTGTATATATTTTATCAATTTCTTTAAGTTACGTCTCTATCGCTTTTTTTACAGAGTTCAGTTGCGTCAATCGCTGCAATAGCGCTTGATCCACTTTTGCCAATTCTGCCATTTCATCCGCACTAAGCGGTGAAAGAGTAACGGTAATAGCAGGCGTTGGAGTAGGGGCTTTTTGCTGTTGTTGGTAGAAAATCATCAATCCACTGCCGATTAACACCACCAAGATAAGAGCTAGCGAAGCCACTCATCCCCTCACTTATACCGCTCTTTCTTACTCTTAGCAAGGGGCGATCCGACCGTCGTTAGCACCCTTTTTGCATCACATCAAGATACTTGTCATGGACTTCACCCAAAAATAAAACATGGTTCTCACTGATAATCTTGCGCTTTGCCGTGTCAGCTTCATAATTCATCTTTCTAATCTCCACCTCAGCGGCCGCCTCTGATAGCTTCACTTCCGCCTCTTTACTCACCTTGTGATTCTCCACCTGTGTCTCAGCATTAGCCTCGGCTATCTCCACCTCTGCTCGCAACTTAGTCACTTCTATATGACGTTCAATCTCAGTTTTAGCCAGCTCAATCGCTTTTTCGGCTTCCGTTTTGGCAACAGACATGTCCCGATCTGTCGTCATCTTGGTGGTTGCCACTTCAGCTAGCTTATTGTAACACAGCTCTTTATGGGCATCGGTTATCTCCCCAACCCCTTCCACCTCATAAAAGGCAGTGAGTTCATCGTTGATATTCAAAGTTATTTTCATAGTGCTGGGCCTCCTACTTTATCTTATCGACGATTTTTAAACCAAACTCAACACCAAAAAGTACAGAGGCCCTCTTGCCCATAGGACTCGCCCCGCGCCCTGATAGAGCCTAGCCTTCTTGCAAAGCCTTCAGTTGTTCTGCCATGCCAGGCAACCCTTGCGCATAGCCACAAAAGGTGGTGTAGTTTTGGGTAAAAAAAGCACTTTCATCAACGGTTAGATAGAGTGTGTCTTTAGCCACGCTATAAAGCCTAGTAAGCGTGTGCACAAAGGGATGGGCAAACTTGGTTAAATCCAGCAACGGCTGGTAATAATCCAGGGCATACTTCAGGGCTTCAAAGGCTTTGTGCATGGTCTCCTGCTGGTGGTTATGAAAATAATGCCCCGCTAACACCTGAGCATAGGCCAGCCACATCGGCGCACTTTCAGCGTGCTGCGGTTGCACCAACAGCTCACAATAAAACTGCCGTGCGATGCTATAATTTAACTCAATGTCTTCTGTGCTGGTGAAGTAGCTGCTCTCTAGTAACCCATTTAGCACCTGCGCATAGTGTATCAAAATCCGCTCCACCAAGGTGGGCGGGGCGCTGGCATGACGATAGGCCTCTTCATAATAATGGATACCTTTCTCTAAATCCTCATGCCGAATGTAGTGTTTGCCTAGGTTATAGCACACCAAGGCAATGGTGTTGGTGATGCTGTAGGGGCGGCCTTTAAAGAAAAAAGCCTCCCCGAGGGTTACAGCATCGTCATTCATAGAGATTTGAGCCTCATATTTATCATTCAATCCTTTTATAAAGGCTTCAACTTCGCTGGTGGGTTTCTTTAGTAAATCTTCAAGTTTATGCATAATTATTGCTTTTATTATAGCGCATTGCTTGCTGTGCAGCTAGTCACTTTGTAAAACTTATGTTAAGATAAAACCTAAGAGGTACTGTATATGTCAACTGCACACGTTAGACCCTTAGAACAGGGTGATTTTCATAAAAATTATTTGGGATTACTCGAAAATCTCACCGTTGTTTATCCTGAAAAAATTCACTACGAAACCTTTTGCGCCTTTGTGAACAACCTAAACGAACATCATCAAATCTATGTGATAGAAGAGTTAAGCACGCACACCATCATCGCCTCAGGCACGTTGCTTGTTGAACCAAAACTCATTCATGGGGCGGGTAAAGTGGCGCACATTGAAGACATTGTGGTGGACAGCAACCATCGCCACCAAAAACACGGCACCGCCATTGTGCAGCATCTGCTCACCTGCGCCCAAAATGCCGGGTGCTACAAAGCCATTTTAGACTGCACCGACAACGTTGCCCCTTTCTACAAACAGTGCCGACTTGATGCCAAAGGGCAACAGATGTCCCTTTATTTCTCATAAGCCATTCGGCATGTTTTGATAAAACTTTAATGTAAATTAAATAAAAATAACCCACCGTTTGGTGGGTTAGGGCAAAAGGGGGGCGCAAGCCTACAGAATCCCCTAAGTGGGGATGCCAAGCCTGATGGACATGGCGGTGAGTGATACTTTAAACTGCTCAGCCAGTTGGCTGGCTACGCTGTATCTTGACAGATTTTCAGGCAATTCATCCAGCGCCTTGTTGAGTAAATCTGTCGGCATAAGAATATCGGCTGCCAACTCGTTGGCTTCTTGTTCTATTTCACTGTAAGATCCATCTCGGGCAATGCCATCCACATACTCCGTGTCACTGTCAATTTTATCCTTGTGTAATAAAAAGTGTGCCAACTCATGAGCCACCGTAAACCGTTGCCGATTGGTGTTATTATCTGTGGGGTTCACAAAAATCACATACTTTTTCAGAGTTTTATCGTAAGTTATTTTGCCGTCCACCATCGCAGGAAGGGTAGATGAGACATAGATGCCAACACCTAGCTTAGAGGCAAGACTGCGCAAGTCTGCTCCGTTCGGCGACTGATGACGTGCGATAATGGCTTGTTGTTCGCTACTCAATTTTTCTATCACGTTTCTCCTTCCATTCATTTTCGGTTGTTGTGGCAGTATTATTGACTGACGAGGATGCCTTTTTTGTGGCAGCTTTTTCTTCCATGCGTTTTTGAGTGGACTGGACCCCATCAAGGTCGGTTCGTAATGCTTTTATTTCATTTTTAGCCTCGGCAATCGCGGCATCAATCTCCTTAATTTTTTCTTTGCTTTCTTTGCGCACTATCATAAAATTAAACACCCTAAAGAAGGCAAATGCTATGGCTATTAGCCCTGTTAATGTTTGTAAAAGGGCTACCATTGCCAGCGAGACATGCCGTAAGCAGTAAAAATATCAAAAACTATCACAACAGCCCATCTCCACCAACATAAATTATAACACCTTTCTCACCACTCCGTCAACATATTTTTAAATTATTAAAAATAATGCTAAAGTTTTATAAAAACCTGCCGAAGAAAAAAATAAAGATGCCCTTTCGCTAAGAGTCCTAAGTAAAACCGGCTAGAAGGTATGGGGGGGGATGTAGAAGTTATCCGAGCTGTTGTTTTCACGCATCAGGTGCATAAAGCGTGCTGTTTCTGGGCCATCGGTGGTGGGCAGAGTGTAGCTGTGGGTGCGTTCATTAAGCCACTGGTGACCTAGAAATTAATAGTGATGTTTTCAATGTAGAGAATAACCGGTTTGTTTTGGTTTTTTAACAAGTTAAGAAAGAGGGCTTCTTTCGCCCCGTCAGTTGAGTTAATGATGTACTTTTGGCTCAGCTGCTCTTTAGGCCGTACCCCAGATGAAAACTTTAAAGGGTGCTTAATCACGGTGGACCCTTCCACCTCCACGGTAAAATCAAACGGTTGCACCGTGCCTGAAGAACCTGTAAGCGTGTTTTGTGCCAACACCGTCAACTCAAGCGTTTGTCCTGCGTTTGTCCACACCAAGCTTTGCACAGAAAGATTCATGTACTCTCCGTTTAAATTAGGCTTACGTCCCTGCTTACCAGTGGAGGAACAGGCTCCAAAACTTATCACTAACAACACTAACAAAAATATTTTCTTCAAATTATCATTTCCTTTTTTTAAAATTACCGCATTATACCAAGGGTTATGTTCCCTGTCAACCCCACTAGTGGGGCTTTACTAGGACTCTTGTCGGTATGGCATCTCTACTTTTTAGCAACACAACTTCCCAGCTAGTGGGGCTTTACTAGGACTCTTGTCGGCATGGCATCTCTACTTTTTAGCAGCACCACTTACCAGCTAGTGGGGCTTTACTAGGACTCTTGTCGGCATGGCATCTCTACTTTTTAGCAGCACCACTTACCAGCTAGTGGGGTTTTACTAGGACTCTTGTCGGCATGGCATCTCTACTTTTTAGCAGCACCACTTACCAGCTAGTGGGGTTTTTATACGCCAGCTTATTTTATGTCATTTTACATTAAAGTTTTTTCAAAACATGCCGATTTTGAAAACATGCCGATATTTAATTAATAATAAAACCAGCTTATTCATCATTTTGTGTGGCGAGAGGGGTGTTTGAGGTGGTAACGGCTTTAATGTAAATGCTGTCGGGTGCCCCGTAGGTGCGCAACAGGTTAATAAGGGTGACTGATTCTTCGTTGTCGGTGGCTTTTATTACGTACACATATTTGTTCTCTTCTTTGGGGTTTAAAGGGATGGGAAAGTTAAGCCAATACTCAAAACCTGGGGCAGCATCAAAGCGCAAGCTGTAGTTAAACCCCCGTATGTATCGTGTGCCACTTAGATTGCGGGCTTTAATGGTTAGCTCAAGCCGTTGCCCCATCTGAGTTATGTTCTTGTTTTTCATAAACACCGTAACCGCTGTTCCCTCCAAGTTAGGGGCTTCAACGGCGGTCTCTTTGGGCAAATTGCACGCACCCAACCCCACCAAAACTAGAATAAATAAAAGAGCCTTTTTCATTTGTGTCCTCCATTTATAAAAGCCATCATTGTGGCCTCTATAAAGTAAAGATACTCATAAAATAACCCAGCGTATAAATAAATTTGTTAATAAATGGGTCAGGTTTTAAAAAAAAAGAAACCAATGCACCCAAAATAGGGAGCATGGTGCTGTATTCGATAGGGGGGGATCTAATCGGACTCTTGTCAAAAGGGCATCTCTGCTGTGATGAGAGAAACACCCCCTAGGGTTCTAATAAGACTGATCGGGGACCGGCCGCTGGCGGGGCTAAACTTTATAGCTGGTGATGCAGTGCGGGAGAATCTAAACTCGATCCTATTAAAACCCCGCTGGCGGGGCTAAACTTTATAGCTGGTGATGCGAATGACGGGGCTGCCGTATGTTTTAATAGCTTGCCAGAGGGCTTGACCACGGGAGTCATCACGGGGAATGCTAAAGGTGAAGCTTCCATCTTGTCCTGAGGCGATGTGGTCTGTGCGCACATCCACAAAAATGTGCTTCACATCGGCTACCAGCACTTCAATCACGCCGCCTTTGTAGGTGTAGGGGCTGTGGTTCTCTATGGTAAAGGTGTACACCACCGGCACATCGGCATTAACGCCTGCACTCATCGGCCATGCGGAATTTAAGGCGGGTGTGGTGCGTTCAAGCTCAAGATCCACCCGTCCTACCGCTGCATCATCACAGCTCGCCAACCCTAACAAGGATAAGCTGAGTAGTAAATATAGATATATTTTCATTAAGTCTACCTCCTTTGGTTGTAAGAACTCATTCAACAACCCCTTGCTTAAAGTGTGCCATACTCACCCCTTTTTACACAAGGGGGAGTGAGTTTTTTTTGGCTTTACTGCAGCACATCCCCTGTTATTGCCACGCGCATCCGGCTCATGTCTTGCCCATTGTTACGCATCTCTCCCCACATGCCATGGGAGGCTGCTGAGCCAACGTTGTTGCTAGTGCCAAGTGCCGAGTTAGGGTTCACCTCAATCTGCACGGTGACGCTTTGCCCTGGCTGCACTGGCATCGAAGGGGTGTGGGTGTGGGTGTAATTTTTGCCACCGGTGGTGGTGATGGCCCAAGTGCCGCCCACGTAAGGCACACTGTCGTTGTTGGTTAAAGAAAAGGTGTAGGTGCCGCGCGCAGGTGTGTAGGTGAAGCCTGTGATGACATTGCCGCTTCTTTGCCAGTTAGCACTCATAGAAGGCACCACGCGGGTTAGCACCACATCAATATTCATGAGGCGTTTGCCCCCAATAAATAGCACCTGCCGCAAGATAAGCTCGACCCCTCGCTGGCGATAGCCGTTAATAAACCGCTGGGCTTCCCCTTCTGTAACCAGCGTTGTGCCGTTGTCTAACAGGGTTTTAGCTTGAAAGCTTCGGGAGGCATTGGCGGCTAATGCGCCTGTGAACACACTCATCGGCACGGTTACGCCCCCCGCCGTTACGTCATAAATAACCGCCCCCACGGGCAATGTTGTGCCGTTGTTTTTCACCGTGTGGTTAATAATTAAAAAAGCTGCCGTTCTATCCGTGGCCACTGTGTGTGTGATGTTGGTCATGTTCACCTGCACCAGCTGCTCTTGGCTGCTTAAGTTAGGCTGCTCTGTTAACCCACACCCCACCAACCCAAACACTAACAAAGCGGTTAACTTCACTTTTTGATACATCATTAAAACTACCATTCCTTTTATTGAATTAGCAAACCAAGCAAGCCTTAGGCAAAGGTGATGCCTTTTACGGTGAGGGCCGCCTTATGAGCGCCGTACCCAGCAAAAAAGACTTCCGCTCGGTCACCCGTGGTGTTGCCACCGGCCGGGGTGTCGGTTCTAATAACAAGGTCTCGGTTGGCATTCACCGCCAACGAGGCAATAGCGCTATCAAAAGGGATGGTAACATTGACCGACTTGAGGGTAAACCGTACACCCAGCACAGGCTTGGTGCTGCTGTTTTTCACATTCACCGTTACGGTTAAATACGCCGGTACTGTGGTAGTCGCCTTGGTTAAAACCACGGTTTTTAGTGTAACATCTACCAGCTGTTCGTTTTTACTTAGCCCGTTAGGGTCGTTTAACGCACACCCCACCAAGCTTAGCAACACTCCTAGTATCCCTAAAATCAATCCCCTTTTTTTCATCCCTAAACCTCTTTTTAAATGAAGTGTGTCCCTTTTAATATATCTACCAATAGAAACAGCATAGCATGGATATTTATTAAGGAAAAGGGTAAATGTTTCTTCATGACAGCATTTTTTAAAAAAAAATATAAATTTAATTAAAATAATGTGACAAGGCGAAGAGAGGTTAAATCAAGCGGATAAGCACAACAGCACGCTTGGACACAGGAAGCCTGTGAACAGGAAATAAAACAGATGAGAAGAAAGAAAGCGCCGTAAAAAAATAACGCGGAGTCGGCTAATTATTCCCCGTTGGCAAGTTTAAAAAGGCGAAAGCGGTGGTGAAGGCGAGCATATCACGACCTTCGCATTGAAAGGGTGCTGGCTGATGGGGGCTAACCAAGGAGAAGGCCTTTTTAGTAACTAAGTTTTTAATCAAGTTGGGGCTTAAGGGCACAAGCCAGCCGTCTTTATGCTGCATAGCCTCGCCCAGGCTGTAGGTTAGGGTGTTGGTTTTGCCATGCACCAGCACCTGAGACACAGGCTGACTGGTGTGCAACAGATAGGCCTCTCGCCCCGTTTTTAGCCACACTTTATGCACGGTTACCGAGGTGCCTGCCCACTCGCCCACGCGCACTTGGGCTTTTTTGGCCTCAGGTTGTGTTCCTTCATTGTTCATTATTGCCATTATTATCATCCTTTTTATAAATACTATATAGCACTGCATTTACTATCTCATGTCTATATAAAAAGGTCAATACCCTGCCGTGCTAGGGGGTATTTTCCAATGAGCTTAGCGCAGCGGTAAAGGTTTGCATGGCAGAGCCTGTGCATTCAAAAGGGCTGGCAAGCTGGGCTGCGATGAGGGTGAAGCCCTGTTGTGTTTTAAGTTTGTTAATCAAGGTGGAACTTAAAGGCATAAGCCAGCCTGCCCCATGCGATACGCCATGCTCTGTGCTATAAGCGGCGGTGCTGGTGCTGCCATGCACCAAAAATTGCTGCACGGGGTGGGCTGTGTGCAACCAATAAGTCTCACGCCCAGTTTTTAGCCACATTTTATGCACGGTTACCGGCGCATCCGCCCACGTTCCTGCCACAAATTGCCCCTTCATCTGCCCCATTTCATCCATCGTGTCGTTTATTATCGCCATTTTTTATTATCCCTTTTTTTAAATAGTATACACATACCTACATACTATCTCATTTATATATAAAAAAGCAACACGCTCTAATATGGGGGGCACAGCGAAGTTCCTTGATGCCATGAAAAAAGAGGAGTAAAAATGCCCTTGCTTAACGTAGCCCTAATAAGACCGGTGAAGGATCGGTCCAAGGGGAATCTAATAGGACTCTTGTCAAAAGGGCATCTCTGTTGTGATGGGAGAATCTCCACTAGATCCTATTAAAAGCCGCTGGCGGCCCACACAATCTCAGACTCAACCCCAGCAAAATCTTTAATGGCGATGCCGATTTGATGGGTGGAGGGGACTGAGGCAGGCAACGGGATGGCTTGCTGGTCGCTTTTTTTGTTGCGACCAACAATCTGAATTAGCTCAGGCTCATTGCTTATGGTGCGGGCATACACAAGATAAAACCGGGTGTCGTTAGTCAGATCATCACTAAACGTGAGGGTGCTGTTGGTGAACTTAAGGTTTTGAATGGGCCTCGTGGGTTGAAGATCCAGCCATGGGCGCATCGGAGCCTGCGTTTGGGTGTTCATTAGAGCAGTGAGATGGCTGAGTTCTTGGTTGCGCAACGTGCCATGGGGGGTGCTTTGCGTGCTGGGCAACAGGTCGTTGTAGCTAAAAAAGGCCGACCCTGCGATTTTTGGAAAAAGCTGGTTGTAGCGCAGTTGGCGGGCAATCTCGTCGTAAGTGTGCCACACCCGCCCCGTTTTGTAGTTGCCATGCCCAATGTACAGGTGCGTGCGCGACTCGCTGAGAGCCTTTTGCCACCAGTGGGCTAAGGCTGCGTAGGGGGCAGCCGGTTGGTCAAAACCCCAATAAATTTGCGGAATGATGTAGTCGATGCTCTCTTCCGTCGCCCACTTTAAGGTGTCGGCAAACATGTCGCTTAAAGCCGCCGTGCTGTCTACAGGTGTGCCCGAGCCGTCAACATGACGCTCCTGATGCTCCCATATGCCAAATGGGCTAATGCCCCACTGCACCGCCCTTAGGGTGCGTTTATTATGACCATCAATCACATTTTTAACGAATAACACCATGCGGTTGTTGTTATCTGCCCGCCACAATGCTGCCTGCTGATGGTAGAGCTGCGCCTTGCCAGCGCTGTCAATCTCTTCTATAAAAGTAAACTCACGAGGGTTATGCCTAAAGGTCCGCCTATCTAAATATTGGTCAGCAAAATGTATCTTTTCGCCCTTTTCAAAGAGGGCATAGGGGTAAAAATAGTCGTCAAAATGCACCGCATCCACGTCATAGCGCGCAATAAACTCAGCCACCGTAGCTGCAACGTGCGCCAGTACCTCATCATAACCGGGGTCTAAATACAGTTTACCCCCAAACATATACACCGCATGTGGGTTAAGCCGTGCAAAATTATCTGGCGCCAGCTTTGCCAGCTCGCTCTCTTTGTTAGCCCCCGCAGGCGTACTGCGCGCCGTCACCCGGTAGGGGTTAAACCACGCATGAAACTCAAGCCCATGCCTATGGGCTTCGTCAATCATCCACTCCATCAGGTCAAAATCCTGCGCCCACGTAGGGGGCGTGCCTTGCGGTTGGTTGGTTAAATAGCTGGACCATGGGCGATGCTCTGACGGGTAAAAGGCATCTAACGAAGGGCTAACCTGAAAGATAATAGTGTTCAGCTTGAGGGATTGACTGTGGGCTAACATGCCTAGCCACTGCTCTTTGAGAGCCTTGGCGGTGAGCGCTGCGGTTCCGTGAGCGGTGTTTTGTGGAAAGTGCAACTGATGCACCGTCGCCACCCAAGTGCCACGCATCATGGGCTCACTTGTGGGTTTTATTTGCGGCACCGGAGCTAAGCCCCCCATCGGCACGGCACTAGCCACCACCAAGCCCGCAATGAGCATAATTTTTGCTTTAAACTTAAACCAAACTCGCCCCAATGTTTGCTCCCCTAATCATTGTATCATAAATGCGAGCTGTAGGGTAGGGTTTTGATGACGTTTTCTGTGTTGCTACGCATTGTCTTCATCCATATTCATTTCAAGCCTATAATAAATATCTATATCGCGTATTATGCTATCGATGTCGGAAGGATTAAGTTCAAGCATCCATTGTTTTAACTCATTTATGGTGATAATTTCCTCAATGGCTTTATTATACCTGTCCTTGATGATCTGCATACCGCTAGACTCAGCCTCAATATAGACAGCTATTTCTGCTGAAACCTGAGATTTTGGTTTAGTTGTTTTTATAGTGATTGCGTAAAACAGCGTATGAAATTATTTCAAAAATCCGCGCCTCAGCATCCTCAGTCATCAACGCTGTGAGTTGCAATTTTTTGGCTGAATCATTAGTCATCGAACCAAGTTCTGATAAAATTCCAATGAGGGCATGATCTTTTTCTTCAAGCAATGTGATGTGCTGTATAATGATATGCTGCGCTGCTTTACTAATATCAAGAGAGTCAACATACAAATAATCAATGTGTAACGCATAGCGACCATTATTGATTATAATGAGATTTTTTCCATAAGGGAATTTGTTAAGAAATTCACCATTCACGCGGCTGTTCAACGCATGGTTTTGCAGTTTATTACCACCATACAAACCTCGGTAGAAGTTGAATAACAGCATATAATCAAATCCTTTAAATTGCTTATATGCCTCCGCATTGTTATAATATAACGGAATATAATGATGAACTAAAGAATAGATGGCATAAATATTAGCTAAACTGCGTCTTGTTTTAGAGTTACCATGAATAGCTTTCATTTTTTTATCGAGATACTGAATGAGACAACTTCCATCATAAACCTGCTTATAACGGTCTCCATAGTGTTCAGTTAAAATAACTTTAATAAACTGTTCCAAGATTATAGACCTCTCTGCTCAATTTCGATTTAGCCGCAGTTTTTCTTACTTTTTCTTTTACTAACAGCTCATCATTGTAGAGGCTGGTGATGCCCACTCTTCGTAAACCTATTTTATAATATTCTGGATTCAGCTCTATTCCTATGGCTTTTCTGCCTAGTGCTACTGCTACCGCTGCGGTGTAACTGCCTGAAAAGGGGTCAAGCACAATATCACCTATGTTTGATGAGGTGCGGATGATGCGTTCTAGTAAAGCCTCTGGTTTTTGGGTGGGATGGTTCTCGTACTCATCCATTTTATAGCGCACACGGCTAAAACTCCACACATTGCCGGGAACTTTTTCGCTGTTATAGGGCGCAGGAGGCGTTTTTCTATAGTCAATAAGCTTGCGTTGAGACCCTGTTTTTGCTTCAATCAATATATCATCTTTATTAAAAATATACGGACTTTTACTTGATTTATTTATCATTAAAATAGGTTCATAGAGCGAGCCAAACATTTTTTTAGACTGAACCCCAGAGCTGTCATAGGCCCACACAATACGACACAGCACGTTGTAATTTTCAGCTGCAAAAACGTCCAGATAAGGCATGTGTTGCTGTCATGAGATAGAGCGTGCCATTGTCCACTAGAACACGCATACATTCATTTATCCATTGTTTGCACCACTCAATATAATGTGCCACTGATTCCCAAACGTTTTTATTATTTCCAAAATCTTTTCCTATATTGTAGGGGGCATCGGCAAAAATCAGGTGAACACTTTTAGGCTGGATTTTTTTTAGTACAGCAAGACTATCACCCAATAGAGCCAAAGCATGAGAGTTTTCTTGATATTCACTTGATATTTCACTGGTAAACAACGAACTTAACATAACTCTTCCCCTAAAAAATGGTTTGCTCCCACCATCAGTGTATCATAAATTTTAGTTAGAGGGCAGGGCTTGGGTCAAAAAAAAAGTGCCAAGTAACAGATTAGTATTACTTGACACTTCGATAAATATACATGGGTGATGTATACCTTAAGATACCATGCCTAGCATTTTGTGTCAATAGACTTTCACTCTTTTTATTGAATTTTTTTAAAAATATGCCACAGAGTTATTACTGACTGAATTAACAAAATAGGAGAATCGCAAAAACACCCTAATAAAACCGGTACAGGGCACGTAACCTAAAAGAGCAGAGATGCCTTATCGACTACGATCTTTGTAAAAGGGGCTGGCCCCGGTAGGTGAGGCAGCGGTTTGTCCAACCGATGCGCCAGCGTTCTTCGCCACGTTCAGGCGGAGAGTTGGCGATGCGAGCAGACAACACAGCTATGGCGCTGTGGGCAAAGGCGGTTAGGGCAGCGCCCCCAGGTTCATCGCCTCCCATGCCTTCTAACACCTGCAGCAAACCCCAACCGGTGCCGTTGTAACGCTCTGAGAGCTTGGTGCCTTCACCTTTAAAGTTCACATAGTCTATTAGGGCATAAAATCCCCCTTCGCTCTTTGCTACGCGGTAAAACTGGAGCTTGACATGCTCCGGGCGGTTGCTAGCCGTCATCATTTTGGGCAAGGCGGCTTCTAACCGGGTAAAAATAAAGGCCACTTGAGTCGCCATCGTGGCCTCTAAAAAGGCGATAAGGGCAAACAGATCGGCATCGCCTGCTGCGCGAGCGGCTAAAAGTTTTTGCTGGCTTGCCCATGGGGCGTGTGCGGTGGCGGTCATTAAAGCGGGTAGGTCGGTTAGGGTGTAGCCTTGGGCTAAATAAAAGCGCACCAAGGCAGGAAACGTCTCGTCAAACGGTCCTGCATATCCTTGCGGATACCAAATAAAATGCCCAATGCCCAACGACGGAAAGTCCTCACCGTCGTTCCAATGCACCAGCATCAGCCGGTTACCCCCCGTCTCATTCCTAAAAATCCGGGCCCCCACGGGGCTTTCATTAGGGTCTAGTATGGCAAGGGCATTGCTACTCCCTAAGGGGCTTGCTACTACTACGGGGGGAGTAAAGATTAGTAAACCCCCAAAACACAGCACACCCAGCTGCATTGTAATTTTTATTAACACATTGTTTATATTTATACCCACACTTCTTTTATCGGCCTTTAGCATTCATAAACGGTTACGCATCGTGGAAGCCTGAACTGCTCACACAGTTACTACAACTTACTTTTAATAAATTCCAGCACATCGTCGTCTGTATCATCTAAAATCTGAAAAATCCGCACATCTTTAGCGCATTTGCTAAACCATGGGTTGGCTTTGCTAAACTCTAAAAGATAATCAAACACCATGTACTCTCTGATCTTTTTATTGCCACGATAGACATAGACAGAACCTTGCAATCGTTCAAATTGTTTACCTTCAAGATAGCGTTTTATATGATAATAAGCACCTGTGTAGGCTTTTTTAACGATTTCATCTTCATCATTACCTGTATCGCCTGAGATAATTTCTACTATCTCATCACCCATATATTTGCGATCAGTAACCGAAAGTTCAAAATCCGCCTGGTGTAACCCATAATTCTCTTTTAAACACTTGGTATTAAAGTCAAAACTTATTGCATACATGTCTTTAATATTACTTCTATCTAAATGATTTGTCAAGACCGATGCTGCCAGCGGACTTTCATTATCAAAGAAATAAATCATCCCCTCTTTAAAGACCGCTTTACTCTTTATGATGCAACACTTTATCGTTGATGCATGAGCTTAAGTTCTCTATTTCATGGCTCACCCATGCCAACAAACGGAGAGGCATTTGCCAAAAGTCTGCCCACTTCAACGCTTTCATCTCAAATTGCACGGGCTTTTGATTTATAGTTACTTTTTTAAAAGGGTAACGTTTCTTGATGTTCCAGTTGAGCTGAAACAACTCTACATTTAAATCATTCAAATGGGCAAGATCTTTCTCAAATTGACCATAATGACTTAAAAAAAATTGAGCGTTGTCTTCGGTTAAATGCAAATCCAACAAGCTCATCTTGCCTAAAGTGATGAGGGCTTGAAAAAAACCACGCACATCAAAATGAGCCCCTTTATGCTCATAACTTTGTTGGCAGGCACGCCACGCTTGCTGAGCATGGGCTAGGGTAGGTTTTTTTTCATAGCGTTCACAGGATTCTTGCCATGGGAGTGTTTTGTTTTTATTCATAGTCTATACACCTCTGCTGTGGTTTCTAACCCTATCTCGATAGTCTAAAATTTCATCAACAGCCGCTCTGGCTTCTTTCCTATCGTTTTTCAAATATTGCTCTTTCAGGTTCAAGTTTATAGTCATACCAATGGCAATAAAGGTGGCAAACACGCTTATCACCCCAATCATCGGGTAGGGAACTTCTACGTTTACGTCAATATCAGGAACTCGAGGTATATTTTGGATTGTAACGATGGTTAAGCCCACTATTACTGCCAGAATATCGCCCATAACAGGGAAATAACAAAGATCGGCACAAACACCGTACCCACCAACTCAGCCCATTTGCTACTTTGTGTTTTCTTCTGCACACCCATATCTTGTATTATAGCAGATAACCCCACCCTTGGCAAGCCTTATTTTTCTTTAATGCAAATCGCATTCTTTGCTTATGAATTTATCAAAACTTTTTATCGATAAACAAACAAAATTAACTTTTCAGAAACAAAGATGCCGTGTCAACAAGAGTCCTAATAAGGGGGCTGGCCCCTATATCTCTTCTCTTATAATTATTAATATGTAAGGGGGGGCAAAAAAGGCTTAAAAAAGCACAAATTGTCTTAAAAATAAGACTAAAAAACTCCTGCTTTAGTCTCATTTTTAAGACACATAATCAAGCCTATGGCTTGTCCTCCTCCCATGAATGAGCCGGACTAGAGGCAAAATTCACAAAGAAGACTGAGCCAATCTTAACGCAATACGGTAAAGTTTTAAGCCTTTTTTTTAGTTTCTAATGATGAGTAAACCACAGCCTGAGCGGTGGCAATCACCACAGCCAAGTCATGCTCTTCCAGCTGGTCAATCAGGTCATGCGCTTTGCGCCGGGTGGTCGATGGCGTAGGCAAAATAACTTGCAACGACCGCTTAGGTGGCACAACCGCATCTGGATACATAGTAAAATAGCCAGGAGGCATCAGTTCCTCCACCAGCACATCCAGCTGACGCTGCAAGGCGGTGAGCTGCTCATAGCTTAAAAAGCCACGACGCGACCGTGTGGTGTAATAACTGCCCTTGTTCACCCCTGCCCGCTCACACAGCACCTCTAAGGTGATGCGCTGTGCACGCGCATGATCTTTAATCGCCACAAATATGTGATGTGACGCTTCACTTGGTTCTCCGGTAACTACACTTTCATGCTTTGCTAAAAAAACAAAGCGCTCGTATGATTTTTGATCCATAATATATTATACCCTCTTGCGATAATATTAAGTATCGTCCTGCTACCAAAAAAATTAACTCTTTTATACATAGTAACCCTTAAAACTTCATGTCAAAGGAAAATTATTACCATTGATGTGCTTTTTGATAAATTTTGTCAAAAAGTTAAAGAATTTGACTTATTTTTGTCATTTTTCACTTGCACACTTTATCAATGAATGGTAATATACGGTACATAGTTAGTAGAAATTGATGAATTAGTAACGAAAGGGGTATAATAAATGAACGATAAAAATAGTGTATTTTTAACTGGTAACGAACCGGTGCTTATGACCGATAAGCCGCTGGCTTTTAGCTATAATTGGGTGGACGCTAGTGGCTTTGACAGCATAAAGCGCGCTTGCTTGGTGCTGTTGCGCTTGGTACGGCTATCAGATGGTCGTCATTACCACAATGTGATGACCTTTGGCGGTTATGTGCCATTTGCCAACTTATCGCTTGAGTGTTATGAAACCAACCTAAGAAACCCACAAGACCTTATCTTTACCTTGAAAAATTTTATTGGTGAAGAGGTAGAGAGCATTCAACCCATGGAGTATGAAGAGGCGATGGCGGAGATATTTGACCAAATTGGGCTGTATTTTGATGTGCTGGGTGAAAATGTTAAACTGTTGGTTCAAAATAAGTTAGATAAAGCAGTGGGTGAAAAACTGGATGAAATAGCCTGGCAAAGCTATGAAGCAAAGCAGGCTGATGGGGGTTTTTATGACTATCAATGAGGTGCGGGCTAGGCTGGTGGCCTGCAAAAAAGCACGGGTGGCTTTGCCGTTATGGACGCACATTGTGAGCGACTCATGCGCCCATTTAAGCGTATCTGAGTTGGTGGCTCAGTACGGTGTGCATCGCAGCACTGTCTACCGATGGCGACGCATTTTAATAGAAGAAGGCTTTTTAGAGGCCCAGTATGGCAAGCTAAAAGCCATAGGCATAGATGACTCTAAGACGCACATATTTAGCGAAAACAATCCCTCACGGCGCATGGCACGCCTGCTGATAACCCAGCATAGACGGCATGATGAGGGCTTTGTGCGCCACAATACAGAGCAGGTGGTGGGGCAGTGGGCTACCCAGCTGACTAAATTAAATAGTCAAAAGAAGCGCACTTGGCAGGAGATTGAGCAGGCTATTAATTTTAGCCAAGATGACAAATTTTGGTTAAAGCACATAGTGAGCGCCCAAAAACTGGTGCAGCATTTTGATGCGTTGATGGTGGGAGCCTATCAGCACACCCCGCAGGAGGCACAGCGTGTCTACGCCATATGAGGGGCTTGAGGAGGCGAAAGGGCAGTTTTTGGTGCAAGAGTTGTTCCAGTTTTGCCCTGTTTGTGGTTGCGAGACCGAGCATCGCCGTTGGATTAGGATGAGTTTTTGTTTGGTGTGCAGTGAAAATCGCCATACTGCGGCCGTGCAAGCCGAGATGAGACAGGAGCAAGAACGACGAACGCACAAACAGCAAGAGCTGGTGCGGCACACTGGGGTGGATGAAGTGATTATGCGCACGGCCCTGACTTTAGCCCCGGATTCTTTACGCACTTTTTTAAAAGAAAACAATTTTTATGAACACATAACAAGTGGGCACAATCTTATTTTTTTAGGGGGCGTAGGCACGGGTAAAACCACGCTAGCCGTGGGCGTGGCGATGCAGGCGCTGAGCTGTGGCTTTAAGGCGCACTATGTGAAGGCCTATGAGCTGATAGAGAGTGGGGGCGTGTATCCTTTTTGCCATTTTCTTATTATTGACGAAATAGAGAGAGGGGTACGTTTTTTTGGTAACCAGCCCTGCGATGAAGACCAATTGGTGCTGTTTCGCATCCTAGAGGCACGAAAAAATTCAAAATTGAGCACCATGGCGCTGAGTAATCACTCAGGTGTTGAGCTAGCCAAACGGCTGGGTGAGGCCACATACGATCGCTTAAGGCACAACGCCTTGGGGCTTACTTTTGCGCAAAAAAGTTTTCGCAAACCCCTTTCTTTATGATCAATGATTTTATTTGACAAGCTAAATAGAGGGAGAAAAAATTTATAAAAAAGGAGATATTTATATAAATGCAATGTTTCACCAATGTAGCTGACTACGCAAGACGCAACAAACTTTCTTTATCTACCGTGCATCGCTACCGGAAAAATGATCAGTTGGCGTATTTACAGCTGCATCGTCCCTTCATTCCGATTGAGGTGATTTTTGACAAGCATGGGAAAAAGAAGAAAAACCCAGAGGATGAAGACAAGAAGCCCCTTGTGTCTGGCGGCGTGGAGGGGGCGGTGGTGGCTATTAGCCAGCTTTACCCCTCTGTGATAGACCAGAAAGACATGAAACGTATTTTTGGTTTGCGCTGCGACACCGCTGTGTATGAGGTGATTCGCTATTTGCAACTGGAGACGATGAATGGTTTAAAAAATGCTGAATATTTAAGAATAGATTTAATTATTGCCATTAGCCAAGTTTATGAACGGCAAGTGGGCGTTGATGTGTTTGAAAAAATGGCCGCTGCCGAGCATCAACCTGGCAGCTTAGGGCCTGTCTTGGTTGGCTCCTGCGCTGAGTGTGGTCGCCTGTATGACTAAGGTCGACAACGACCCCTTGTTAGGGTTATTTGATGAAGTTTCTTCAATAAATAAAGAAGAAAATTTTGGGGACTTTTTTAGCAGGCATTTTGGCTACACCTTGCTGAGCGAACAGCTAAAACTGCACGACATTTTTAAAAACTGGCTAGAAAATGGTGGCTTAGAGCTGGTGTTAGCCATGCGCAGCATTGGCAAAACCGACATCATTAGCATTGCCAGCGTGTGCTATGATCTGATTTATGGCGATGGGCAACGCACCTTTCTAATTGCCAGCAAGTCGGCCCCCACCTTGGCAGATATCGCCAGCAAGTGCGCCGAGATTTTGACCGCTGACATTAAACCACAGCTGAGTGTGTGCAGTGCCCAGCGGGTGGTGCTTAAGAACAACCTGAAAAAACAGCCAAACATCCGTTTTGTGCTGTTGCGATCAGGTGCCAGAGGTGCCAGGGCGGACCATGTTATTTTTGATGATGCGGTTGCTGAGTCTGATGGGCGAGCGGCCGAGCGTAAACAAACTCAAAGTCATTATAACAAAGTGTTTAACATTCAGCCTAACATGCTTATTATTGGGCAATATGCCCACGAAGACGACCTGCACAGTGCGCTTGAACGCCATGAAAATAGTGGCAAAGTGAAGGTGCATCGCTTTTGGTGGAAGGACGTGAGTGATGAGCTAAAGGCCGCCATTGGCAGACCCAACCTAGAGGATTTAACCCTTGGTAATACCGAACGAGAGTTGGGGCATAACTACTTAGGCAAGCACATAAATGACGAGGCCGAGTTTTATTTTAAAGATGTGCGTTTGGGTGAGTTTGCCCTAAGCCCAACCAGTTTTGCCGTTATTGACCCCGCCTTCACCCACAACGGGCAGTCAGATCGCACTGGCTTAGCGGTGGGTTTTAGAGAGGGTGAACAGTACTACGCCCAAGTGTTTGAGTACGCTAGCGCCATTCAAGACATTTGGCAAGAACTGCTTGAGAGCTTGGCAGAACTGGGGGTATTAAAAGTATACATTGAAACAAATAACGGAGGTAATATTATTTTAAATATGATGAAACGCCATGTGGCGCAGCATCGCATACCCTTAAGGGTGGATGGCATAGTCACCAGCACAGGAAAAGCCAACAAAATTGCGCGTAACTTAAACCCCATTAAGCACTTACTTATATTGCATAAAGAGTGTCATCATGCTTGCGTGCGCCGTTGGCACAAAAATTCAAGCGAGCATGACGACGGCATTGATGCTCTAGCGATGCTGGTGGAAAAACTGGCGGTTAAAAGGTGAAGTTGCCCTTGTGGAAACAGCCTAACAAAAGCCACTGCGTGGCTGGCGGTTAAAGTCCTAATAAAGGCGGCTGACTACTTGATTTATTAGTAGTTTTCATTGATAAATTAAAATAGTTTGCTTAAAAAAAAGATAAGATTAAATTTAATGTTTACGTTAGCCGATATGGGGTATTATTGGTTTATTATTAACTGTAAATGTGTATAATGAATCATACCCTTATCGGGTTTGTGTGAGAGCGAAGGCGAACGCCATGAAACCAAAGGTAGGAGGGATAAACAGAAAATGAGCGATGGAATAACAATATTAAAACCTGATTTTTACACCGCCAAGCTAGAGGCTGAGAAGTTGATACAGCGGGCTTGCGTGACTGATGCCGCTGTGTGGGTGCTTGAAATAGCGGACATGATCGGGATTGATGTTTACGAGGATGATCTTGAGGGGAAATCAGGGGTGCTGAATTTTAGTGAGCCAAGCATAACCGTTAATAGAAGCGACTCTGAAAACAAAAAGCGGTTCACCACAGCTCATGAACTAGGTCACTTTATGTTACATAAGGGCAAGGCGAGTGATAAAATGAAAAAAGGTGAGCAACTTTTTAGAGGTTTGATCCATTATGCAACCGCCGAAGAGCAGAAAATGGAGGAGGAGGCGAACTATTTTGCCGCTAACTTACTCGTACCCGAACACTTGTTTCTGAACTATTATGAGAGAGGGGCGACAATTGAACAATTGGCACTTATCTTTGTTGTTTCTCAAGAGGTGATTGCTCGACGCATTTATGAACTGCATAGAGGATTTGATGAGTAGGACAAAAAGAGATTCAGCAGCTGAACAGACCTCCCATAATAAAGGTGTTAGTATCACCACTAAAAAGCAAATAAGCCCTAGAGATGATCGCAAAGCTAAGCGTCTTACTCTCTTGAAATGGATTATGAGTATCTCAGGCGTGCTTTATTTCTTGTATTTTGTGGCACTCATTTTAGATGAATATTGTTTTAAAGAAGGTGCTAGTCTGGGGAAAACACCTGCCATGATAGCCTTCGGTATCTTTATCGGCTCTATCTTCACCACCTGTTTGGGCGCTATCATCGGCTCGTCAATAGACTAGGCGATAGCCGTTCTAAGCAAATGGGATGCACCACTAAACACAGCCTCCTATTAAAAGAGGAGGCTATGAGAACCACTGACCCCGACTAGCAGGGGAAGGTTTCTTGAATGATGGCGTTAAGTTTTTCATACTCCAGTTGGTTTAGCTCCACATCCACCACCACCACACGGTCGGCAATGCTGTTGTAGCTAAAACCTAACCCTAAAGCCCTAAACGCTTGGTTAAACTGCTCCACACTCAGCTGAGCTGAAGGGCTAGCCATCCGGCACTTTACCTTTATGTCAGAAAGATACAGCAGGTTTTCTCGGTTATCAAGGTGAAAGGTGTAGGCAATGCGTTCGCCTTCACTCGGCGATGCGTTTTCTAGCCAGATGAGGTTATCACCATAGCGGATAAAAAACCTTAGGGGATCATGGGGGCTGACTTTACGACTGCCCACCGTGATTTCAGAGTGGTTACCATCTAAACTTTGCACACTATACTCATACGAGTCATGATGTTTTTTGCTTGCTACAAGTTCTGTTTTCATAATGCCTTCATTTTACACCGATTTTGCCAACTCTGCTACCCCAAAAAGGAATAATTTTTATTTCATAGCCACTAATGACCCACAAGGCAACGCCTCACAGTTTTTTTTAAGAAAGAACCTAGGGGGCTACCACTCCCAAAGCGGCCAGCTGAGGGTTTATGCGCACCAGCCGTTGCAGGGCAGGCTTCATCTGCACCTGCTGAGCACCCCTACAGGCAAAAACCCCATTCTCTCGCCACACACGCTCATCTATCACATCGGCAGTGGTTACACACCATTTGTAGGCATGAGTCATCAATCCTATGTGTGTATCATTTAAATGAACTCCTGAGCCTATTTTGTGATGAACCACATTCTTTGAGCCAAAGTTCCATCGTTGGTCGGCAACCTCTAAGCTCATTCCCGTAATCATTTTATCGGTCATTAACCAAAAGCTTTGCGACCCGTCTGGTTTGTAAATTTTGCATAAAAACAGCTCATTATTTTCTTCACCCAAGGACCCCAAATCCAGTTTATACCCTGTCTCGTTGTGGGTTAGGGTTACCTTTTTTATTTCATACATGCGTTGTCTTCTCCTTAACCAAAGAAAACACTATTTTAAAAATAGAACAAGCCCCCACTAGAGGGGTTTTTATTAGAACCCTTGTCGCAGGGACATCTTTACTGTTCCAAAGGCACACAGGTAAAGGGGTGCAAGCACCCTTAGCAGACCATAAGCAACCTAAGGGCGGTTTGAAAGTTGACAAGCGAATGGCCGTTGGCGACTAAGGCGAGACGGTTGACGGTGGCTTCGTCTTTGGGCAACGGACAAATCATGATGCCGAGGCTGGTGGCGGTGAGTAAATTGGCACGTACCTGTTCGTTCATCTCTATGGAGTAGCCCACTTTATCGCGCCATTTTTGTGTTTCATCAGCACAAAAGGTGAGGGTTTCATTGGTTGCACCATGAATGTAGAGCACCAGCCCCGCACTAGGCAACGCCACGTCAATCCAGTAGCACACAGTGCCTGCGGGGTCGGTGGTTTTGCGCACCCACAAATGCTGTCCGCCTAGCTTGCCTGCGGTAAACCCAAACACAACCGTGCCGTCATCATGCACCGCCCGGGCTATTCGATACTCCATCATACATCCACCTCATTCACTTTTTATCACCATAACTATCGGCCATCACTCCCATAAAGTTCAATAATGAGTGAAAATAGAGGCGCTTTTTTTTCTATATTTATTGATCATAAGTTTTAATGAATCAAGTTCACTTCCTGCATGATCTTTAAGGTATGCGTTCATACTCTCCCTCCTTTTGAAAAGCCTCCAAACGTTAAAGACATTACCATTATGGTTTTATAATAGCCCATCTTGTCTATGGCTAAAAGTCAACCATAGCGCTGGCGTTGACAGATGGCTTATAGACTGATATAATTTTTACAACATGTAAAAGGGGGGCAAAGATGAAAATAGAGCTAAGTGGGCACGCGTGCCTTTTAATGGGGTGTGTTAGGAGGGGGCAAAGATGAAAATAGAGCTAAGTGTGTATGTTGATGAGACGGGGGCGGTTAAGGCTTTTTATGATGTGGATGGGGAGAGTGAAGTAACCGATGCCCAAAAAGAGCTGTGCTACACCAAGCTGGCTGAGGTGATAACCACTAAAATGACCACGGATGCGGAGAACCACAAGATAACTAAAGAGATTGAGCGCCATGTTTCAGTAACCAAGCTGCGGGCGGAGGTGGAGCTGGCTGAGGCGAGCGCTGAGACGCAGGTGGCGAATCATAAAGCTAGTAAAGAGGCGGAAGTGAAGCTGGCTGAGACGAGCTCTGAGGTGGAGATTAGAAAGCTGAACTATGAAGCCGACACCACAAAGCGAAAAATTATAAGCGAGAATCATGTGTTGTTTTTGGGTGAGGCCCATGCCAAGTTTCTTGATGTGATGAAAAAAGATGAGTAGGCACTGAGATGCGGAGTATGTGTAAAGATGAACTGAACTTTGAGATAACTTACGAGCTGAAAAATGAGTTAAAAGCCGAAGTGGATAAGCAGGTGCGTCTTGAGCTAATAAAAGAGCAGGCGAAACAAAGCGAGGTAAAAACCAAACAGCAGGAAGTGGAAGTAGGGATTAAACGCCAGCCCCTGATGTTAGGACGGTTTTTTAAGTTTTCGTTGGGTGTTTTTTACGGTGGCACTCATTATTGTGGCGTTGCCTTTTTATGATTTGTCATTTATTGGTACAAATGTGCAGCTATTGGCAAATACCCTGACATTATTAATTTAAACTTAGCTTTGGTTGCCATTACGGTTACCTTAGTGGGGGTGGTGGTTACGGCGTTAAGCATTGGTTTAAGCATTAATTTATCTCTAACAAGTAGTGAGCTGAGAGAAGAGCTAGAGGGTTTGAAGGAGGATCGTGCGGAAGCAAATGAGCGATGGAGAATTAATAATCCGGATCAGGTGCGCATAATAGCATGGCTAATACTTATGAAGATGAGTGGAACGTGAGCGGAGACCCTGCGGCTTTTATGAAGGCAGAAGCCCACTACCAATCGGCACTTGATTTGAAAGAAGAGTATCCTGAGGTCTTTTCAAATAGAGCTGATTTATATTTTTTAAAGTATAAACAGAACAAAGAGGATGCGTATGTGAAACGCATCCTTGATGATTTAAAGGAGTTCTGTGAATTTTATGAGCAAACGCAGGTGCATAGGAAAGGTGATTTAACCACTGTCGGTAAGACCTTTAGACGGTTTCTGATGATATTCTTTGATCTCCATAAAGATAATTGTCTTTCTTCGGCTGATAAAAGATATTTGAAAAAGACAGAAGATGTCGTGCGAAGTGCTTTGGCAAAAGATAAATTAGGCTTGAAAGCGCTTGATTCTTTTATGCGAGACATTGATTGATAATTGCCCTTATTGCTATAGCTCTATAACCCCAGCTGGCAGGGGCCTTGCCGATTGAGGAGCTAATATGTTACTTTTAAAGGTAATGAGGACACAATAATGAAACAGCATAGAGCTTATTCGTCTTTAAAATGGGTTGCAAACTTGGGCTTATGGCTTGCGTTGCCATGGTTTGTTTCAGGCGTTAGCGCACAAAAGGCCGCACTGGCGCAGGGCATTGTTAGCACCAGGCTCTCCACCTCCACAGGCGGTTTTACGCGCCACACCATGCGGGTAGAGTGGGCGCCACACCGTTCGTTTTTGGTGAGCAAGCGGGTGTGGGACAATGGGCAGGTGAACTACACAATGGAGTATAAAGGAAACTTTAGGCAGCGCTTTGTGTTGCAGGCTGATGAAGACCGCTGGGTTTATGACCGCGCGGCTTTAGAGATTTTTGCACAGAGCGATGCAGCGCATCACGAGGGGCGCTTTGTGCGCAACGGCAAAGGGGGCATGGTGCGTCTCACTCAAAATCAGTTTAACCAAATAGCCACCGCTAATGAGTTTGCCTTTCATGCAACCATCTATAAAGATGTGCCTAACACCATTACCACCCTAACAGGAGATGAATGGGCTAAAATGCGTGTGTGGCTGCAAGAGCTTGAAAACTTTAAAGGCCGTTAACCCCGCCAGCGGGGCTTTAATTAGGATCTAGTTTAGATTCTCCCGTACTGCTGCTTTAGGGTTCTAAGGGTGTAACCCTGCCAGCGGGGCTTTAATTAGGATCTAGTTTAGATTCTCCCGTACTGTTGCTTTAGGGTTCTAAGGGTGTAACCCTGCCAGCGGGGCTTTAATTAGGATCTAGTTTAGATTCTCCCGTACTGTTGCTTTAGAGCTCTAAGGGTGTAACCCTGCCAGCGGGGCTTTAATTAGGATCTAGTTTAGATTCTACCGTACTGCTGCTTTAGAGGTGGCACAGTTTATTTTAAGTACTCCTGTGGTAAAGTGCATGGGGCTGATAAAAGGACAGTTCATAAAGATTGTCAGTCAAAGGTCTAATATGACTAAACTGTTTTATGAGGCTATTATACCTTGCGTTAGGGCTGTTTTTGGGGTATACTTAAAAAATGAGTGAGAGCGAAACGGTAAAGAAAGGGTGGCTTTGGGCAACAGGGTGGGTTACTACCGCCGTTTTATCTCTTGGTGCGGCAATAGCACTTGTGTTTACGGTGCTGGTCATTGGGTTGATGCTGAGCTTGAACCTGTAGTAATAAAAATCAAACAAATAACTAAACTAAATAAAAACATTAACAAAAGACGAACACTGAGATAGAGAGAAAAGCTTTTTAGCACATACAAAAACCCATTTCAGTATGCTGGTTTGACGAGAAGACGGCGACGAGTGAAAAAAGAAGGATTTAATAACGTGACAGAGCGACCTGAGATAGTGGTAACATATTATGGAGATAGCACCAGCTACGAAGTGGCGGCCTATGAGAGCAATGGTCCTGAGGGCAGTTTTATTATTGGGCGGCAGCAACTAGAGCAAGGCGATCTATTGTATTGCTTGCATCGCAGCGTGCGACTGGCCGCCAATAAGGTGCGCATAACGCTGGATGGTGATGTGAGCTGGCTTTATTACGGGGCGGTGCAGAATCAAACAAATTTATCTGATCTTTACATTGAGCTAGCAGGACCGCTGTTAGCCACCCCGTTGGGCAGCACCCTCATGGTGTTAAACCCGACGCAGTATGAGATGATGATTAAAGCGGAGGAAGTGGTGGTGAGTGCAACGTGGATAGACGGCTTTGAGACCGAAGTGCTGGTAGGTAAACTTAAATGGCATTTTGTGCGTGGGCGCATGTATCTTATGAAATCTCAACGCGATTAGTCGGTCCTCGGCCGGTTTTACTAGGCCCCGCCAGCGGGGTTTTATTAGGACTCTATTAAGTAAGGGCATTTTTAAAAAAGGGTAAGTATCGGCATGTTTTGCTAAATCTTTAATATAAATTATATAAAAATATAAAAGAAGGCTTACTTTTGCCAAGGTGTGGGTTTATAGTAAAAGAAGTTCGTAGAGATTGAATTTATTAGAGGACTTTTACGATAGGTATATGATGACAGAGGTTAAACTAGCCAAATTACAAGCCATAAATAATCCTCTAAGAGGAGAGTCATCTCACCGAGTTTATCAGGCGGTGGTTGTTCCTAAAGATGGGAAAACCACTATAAACGTGCATCTTAAGGTAATTCCTATGAAAGAAGTTCATATAGAGGCCTTTTGTGCACAGTTAGCTTATCGTTTAAACTTACAAGTGCCTGACGCTTATATCACTCAGGTAAAAGCGAGTCAGATAACCACGCTTAATGAAGATCGCTGGGCGTTTTGTTCACAAACCGTAGATAGTGTGCCGTTGCTGGATGCTAAAGTGCTGAGTAATATTGATAAATCATCGTTGCCTATGGCTATTTTTGATGAGATGATTGGCAACGAAGATCGCCATTATAGTAACGTGTTGGTGGATGATAAGAATAAAATACGTTGGTACATTGATCACTAGGAAGCGTTAGATTTAAACCATGCCAACCACCTTAGCCCCTTGGCTCAAAACTGGTTATTTGATGAATTAATCACCAATGGGCATTTACCGCCGTCAGATCCACCTAACTTAGAGCAATTTGATTCACCGAAACAGTTATATCCGGCTCTGCAAAAAGAGTTTAAAGAAGTCAATTTAATACAAATTGAGAAAAAAGTTCGCTTTTCTAAAAAAGATGCGGTAGCTCCTGATGTGCTAAATTTTCTTGAAAAAAGATGTAAAGAAGTTGATACTATTATTGGTCATCGTCAAACCAAACGATAGAAAAGAGAGAGGATATTGTGATGAATATGGATAAAGAGTTAGAAGATTTTTTTAATGATGACAACCGTTTGGCTCATTGGACACCGCTCTATTTTAGCCCCTATTCTTCGTCTTTAGAGCGATTTAACTTGGGCATTGCCGCTTATTATAAATATAGTAAAGATATTCACTTTAAGCAAATTTTAAACAGGGCAAGACTTAACACCATTTTCAACACAGATTATGCCCAGGGCATTGATGGGTTTTACCAAACATCCAAACAAAGTTTAGAGCAATATTTTGCCGATAATGGGGATTTGGAGCAGTGGGTTTCGCCCTTTGGGGGCGTTTGGTTAGGCACTACTGGCACATCAACCGCTGCCACACTAGAGGCGGTGGCTGATGATGGTGTTATGCTTAGTTCAATATTAGGAAGCTATGGCAAGCCGATGAGAGCTGATAAAACGAAAGAAGACCCCAAAAAAAACCAGCTGGTGGATAAGATTATGAAGATTGCTGAGCAAAAACACCCTGGTATTAGCCGGTATGCGCATAAAAAATTCGCTAAATTCGATATTACGGTAGATTTAAACAAAGATAATCATTGGCTTAATTTTTGCGATATTACCCATCATGCACAAAAAGCTAAGGCCCAGCTGGCTGATTTACAAGTGATAAAAAGCGAGGAATCTAAAGAGGTGCAAACCACGTTGATTGCTATCACCAGCGCAGGTAAAGAAAAAAGAGAGGCTTTTAAAGCCTATGCCAAATCGGCTTTTGCACCGGCAACGGCAATAATTTTTGCTGGCGATAAAGTTGAGGCAGGTGATAGGGCGATGAGCCAACTAGGCGCCTAGGGGGGTTGCCTTTTTGTTTGATTTATGATTATATTAAAGGGTGATACAGGAGAGTAAGCGATGATACAAACAATAGAACGACGTGCGATACAGAAAGGCTCGGTTTACCGGACAGAAATTTTGCGCGTGGAGGGTCGTGTGCTTGGTCTGCGCAAAGAGGTGTATGACAGTGGGGCTGAAGATTATTACTTTACCTTTGCTGAAAAAGGCTTTCAGGCACAAGAACTGGTGTTCGCTATGGACAGCCATGTGCTTAGATTTTCACACACTGGGCGCGTGCTTCATGCTAGTGAAGGAAATGCGGCAACCGTGGGTCAGTTAATCAACTCTAATGAAGAGGTGCGTGGCTTTGGTGTTACCACCATGAGTGTGATAGGTTTAAGTAATGATCAGATGAAGGATTTTGCAAAAAGTGATCGAGTTACGTTGCAAATAGCCGATAATCATGATGTAGGGTCGGTAACATTAATGGCAGGGGATTCATGGGAAACATGCAAGCGTGTTTTGAGGGCTTTTGTTAATTTAAGACCTTTGTAAAAGTTTTTTCACTATTTTTTCGCCGAAATGACTACAAAACAGTGAAATTATGTATTATAAAGCAAGAATATGACTACATTCCATTAGTTTATGGATTGAAAAACATGGCTTTACGATGTATAATGTTCATATGAAGTTAGGACATATCGGTCGGGAGATAAAAAAAGGAACGCGTCGCTGGTTAGCCCCCAAGCAAGGAGGGGGAAGCCAGCCCACTGAAGAAGTGATGTACGCCCCCCCAGCGGGGGGGGTACGACGCTTAAAGTTTAGCAGCGATTTAGCGGTGATTCATCGGCGTGTGGACGATATAGGGGTGCAGCAACGCACTCTTTTGTCAACCTATCCTTTGGCTAGTCGGTTGCATATTGATCCTCTTATTAAAGTAATCAATGCGGGAATAGTCGTTCCTAAAAATCTGGCCATAAATCGCAGATTAGATGAAATGGCTTTTAATGCCAGCATGTTGGCGGCTTTTCAGGCTAGTGTGGTAGACGCACGGGTGTGTGTGAGCGTGCAACGTGGCGAGGTGGTGTGGGGCGCGTTGCATGAGGGTGTGCGTTTTGCGATGCCTTTGGTGCCTGAGGCTTTAGCAAGGCTGATTGTGATGGAGCATGAGATGCTTGATCAGATCTTCAACTATGGGCTTACGGCGAACAAAACGTTGTTTGTGATTGACCCGCCCACAGCTCAGTTTGACCCCACGCATGAAACTCAATTGTTACTGAACCAAGCGCAAGCGCTAAAAAATGCCAGCACGATGAATAATATCGGAGTGTTGGCTGGGGGCACGGTGCAAACCATCGAGGGATCGATGGAGGCTCCTGAGCGGGCATTGAAACTCATTAGAGAACAAATAGCGGCCCATGCGGGAATGCCCTTTAGCGTGTTGTTTGAAGACAAAAACAGCGGTGGCTTGGGTGGCAATGGGGCTATGGGCGAGAGCTATTTACGCTATAAATTAAAACTTAAAACTTTACAGAGGCAGGTGTTAGAGCCTGTGTATAATGAGATTTTGGCACAGCTGGGCATTAGTGAGCATAGCTGGCAGTTTAACGATCCGTTCGCCTTAACGCAAAACGAACAGTTAAGCAACGAGGCGTTGGTGCTGAGCAACAAACAGGCGGCACTAAATATTTTATGCACGGCGGTGCAGTTGGAGCAAGAAAGCAAAGTATTGGCGGGCATAACCGAGGCGGTGCAAACAGAGCTAAGCCAGCTAGCTGCCGTTCAGAGTTATACCCATTAGTAAAAAGGAGATAAAAAAATGAGTGATGATGAATATGAAGAGAAAAGCGAAGAGGAGTGGGTAGAGGAGGAGGATGAAGAAGAAAATGCACGGTTTGATGCCGAAATGGCTGCGTTGCACAGCAAGCGAGCCAAAGAGCAAGCGCAGTTTGATGTGGTTGAAGAGGCAACCGCACGCTGGAGGCTGAATACTGAAGAGTATGATACGCAGCGTGGGCCCAATGGATTACCGGTGGGCATGAGAGAAACGCATAGACAATTTGAGGGTTTGTTAAAACATCCCTTTGGCGTGGCAGAGGTGAAGGCTGAGGAACTGTTGGCAGAGCTGGTGCAGTTAGGGGCTCAGGCCACCATATTGCTACCACCCCGTGGCAAACTGTCGGCCGCCCAAATGGTGTGTCAAGAGGCAAAAGCCAACTTTGGGGCGCTAGACCGAGACAATTTTATCCGCGCCTTGTGGGTTCAGGTGAAGTGGCAAGAGAACCAAGACTTGCGTGAGCGAGAACTGGTACTGCAGGCCTTTGACAGTGATGTGCGGGCTTTGCAAATTTATTTGGCAAAAGTGGAAAACAAAGAGATAAAGATGCCATACCCCCCCCCCATGCCCGCCGCAGGGCGACGCAGCTGGGACAGTATGCTGGATGAAGAGATGCGTGCCAAACAAAAAGCCTACCGCTACAGCCTAAACCCAGCTAAACGCGACAATACCGGGTGGGAACCCCCGAACGGGAACACCTACTAGGGTGGTGTTGAACAGGGTTTACTAGGACTTTATGCGATAAGGCAAATTTTCTGCTTTAATAAGGCAACACAAATCACCAAATTAAGGTCTTTATCATGTTAAAAGCGAGTAGAAAAAGGATGATTTTTTATAGGTTATAAACAGTTAATTAATTTTAAAACGCATGTTTTAATATATTTTTTTAAAAATTGCTAAAAAAGTGAGGTTTTTTATTATGAGTGAAAATGAAAGAATGGCGGGAATGCTGCACTACGGTGGCGGACCTGGAGCTGTTGTGAGTTTGTACCGAGGTTCGATTGAGCCCCGTGTGAAAGATATGGCCGGCCGAGAGGTGAACTATGATGGGCATAAAGGGGTGCTGTTAAGCGGTATGGATGCGGACAATGGGTCGATGATGGTGAATGTGGCACGCTACAATAGCCTATCGCAGGTGGATGTGGTGGTGGGCGAAACCGTGCAAAGCGGGGACAAACTGTACTATCATCATCTTAAACGGTCCTTTGAAAAGGTGTACGATGCTGGCGTGCCGACGGTGGCGGTGGCGATGTCTAGCCCTGTGGTGGATTGCCACTGGGACAACCAGCTGGTAGCACGGGTGGTGCTAGAAACTACCGCAGCCCGTTTTGACCTAGACAACAGCGAAGAGGGGGATGAATAAATGGCCGATTACACCTACACAGCCGAACAACTTGAGGCGATTCACCAAACCATTGCGGAGCTTTTTGCGGCTAGTTCCTACCTTCCTTTAGCAGCTAAGTTGTTTAGCGAAGGGCAATTAAGACGGCATTTAAGTGTGCAGAGTATGTATAGCCAGCAGATTTTTGATCTGGCCGGCGAGCTGCCGATTGCAGCTTTTGGCGAAGGGGGTGGCAGCAGTCACTTTTTTATTAAGAAGCGGATTAACAGCCCGTTATTCACCTTAAAAAGCGCTATTGCGCCAGCCTATCAGGACTATGTGAGCCTGCAGGAGCAGGGTTTGTGGGATGATACGTTAGCTAAAGGCGGTTTAAAAGCTTTTAAAGCCCACTTAGCCATTCAAGATAGCGTTATTTTGGGGTGTGGAACCGGACCGTTGCTGCGCGATGCCAGTGCCTACGAACTTAAAAACGACAATGGGTTGTTTAGCCCTGCCCAAAGCGGAGTGCAGCACTTGGGCAACCTTGATGTGCGCAGTTTTGAGCAAGGTGTGGCTGCGTTAGCCAGCATTGTGAATGCCGTTAAAAATGCCTCCCCTGAGTTTGACGTTACCGCCGTGGCGATTGATGATCAGCTTTACTCAAGTCTGGCCGGTATGGTAACTTTTGGAGAATCGGTCATTGAACGCGCTCAAAAAGTTACAGGGCTTGCTTTTACTCGTTTACGCGGGTTAGATGGACGGGTGCTGGCATACGACCACGCGTGTGAGCATCATCACTTGTTGCTTGGTTTGCCGCCGCACTTTAGCGCCATTACCGAAAGCACTACCTTAGATGGGGCGCAGTACTTTAGGGCACACATTATGAGTGGGGTGGGTGGCAATGTGTTTATGGCGGACAATGTGTTTGCTGAAGCAAAAATCATATTAATAAATAACTAAGATATGGTTCAACTTTTTTTATAACAAAGTTAAGATGTAAAAATAAGGAGGTCTGTAATGGTTAATTTAGAATTAATAGAACGTGATTTTAAGCGGGTAAACACCCTACTAGGACAGATGGGCTTTAACCTGCTGTATGAGCTAACCAATGAGGGGGGACCCACACAAGTGAGCATGGATAGAGCTGTTTTAGTAGAGCTAAGCTTGGCAAAGTGGCGTTTGGCCCCCAACCACGGCTACAGCGCAGCCCAAATGGACGGATTGCTGGCACTTGCCACGGTCTATCAAGGCGAGCAGCGGGCCTCCTGTGGCATCTACAAAAGCTTGTCGCTGGCTGACATGAGCTACACCATGAGCGGAAGCGACCAAGCTGCCCATGATCTCCTTGCCGTGCTGAAGGGAGCCTTTTACCCAGCTTATAGTGGTGTTTTTATGGGGGTGGTGCGATGAGCGACAACGCCCTAAAAGTATCGAATGAGGTGAATAGGATGAACCATAATAACAGCACTTTAGCGCAGTTATTTCCTTTTGCCTGCGCCGTGGTTCAGTGCCAAGGTGCACCGTATGAGGTCATTTTAAGGGCTAAACCACAAGAAAGCCTTGATGCGAACACGCTGCATCCGGCTAAAGTGCTGATTTATGCCGACCACCCTCTGGAAGGCTTGTGGGTGTATCATAATGAGAGTAAACAGTTTTATGGTCTATCAAAACGTCATCAAGAGCACCTGCTGTGTGGCCCTAGCTACTATGCCTACAACGGTTATTTAGGTCGATTAGTGAACGCTTTTTATGAAAAGGTGGGATCTGATGACCATGGGCTGAACTTGTTACCCAAAGAAATGGGTGATGTTTTTATTTTTAACGGTGAAATGGCTCGACGCAATGGCGAAGAGGTGGAGCGACGTATGGAGATAATGAGCCCCATTATTATGGCTGTGGGCGATAAAGTAACCATCAATAAAAACCGCTTTACTGTTACGCAAGTGCAGTATGACTTATGTAAACAGGTGATAACCATAGAGTTATGAGTAATGAACTGTTAGCGCAAGAAGTGGCTTTGTGGGCGCACACGCAGGAAAAAATGGCACAAATTTTGTTAAAACATGCCCCTATGGCCTCTGGTAACTTGCGTTATGGCGGTACAGATGGCGTAGGGTTGGTCACTTATCTTGATGAACGGCGCTTAGAGTTTAGCGCTAGCTATGCCGACCACACCCAAAAAAGTGGCTGGTTTGAGACGGCGAGTGCTGAGATTGACCAGCTTATTGATGAGGACTACAATAGCGCCCTGCTTAATCTTTTGGGCGACTATTTTAGTTGTAACTAACAATTAAACAAGGAGATGGTATGATTCGTTACGCTCTGCAAGAGTTTTTGCGCAGCGAACTTAAGGTAGCCGTGGACGTGGAGGCGGTGCGTGAAAAACGCCTTGAGCCCTCTATCACTGTGCATTATCTATTAAGTCAAAATAAACAAAGTGATAAATTTATAAAGGCTAAATTTTTGCTGCAGCTGTATGCCCCCAACGCGCAGCAGGTGATTATTCTGGGGCAAAAAGTGATTGATTTATTTGGCAACACCTCTTTTAAAACCCAACACTACAGTCTGGTAGCTTTCATGCCCTCAGGTGGGGTGCAGAGTAGGGTGGTATGCAAACGCAGCAGCACAGGCTCAGGTGAGCTAGAAGTGCTAGCGGTATTACAAACAATAGGAGAATAAAATGGAGCGTTTTTTAACCGCCGAAAGTATTGATTCGGTCTTTGATCAGCCCCTTGTGATGGGTTCGATCATCTTTAATGGGGTGCATTTTTCTAGCACCACCGCCGGTATGAAGCTGACAAAACAGCAAAACACCGTGGATGTGCTGTGTGCTGAGCTGGGTACCACGCCCCAAAGCACCATAACCACCGGCACCAGCTACAGGCTGAGCGGCACATTTAGTGCCCCAGGTTTTATGACCACGGCTCAACTGAGCGATGTGCTGCAGATGACCGCCCAAGGCGGCCGTTACATGGCGGTGAAAAACTTTGCCAGCCGACCCCAAGCCCCGCTGATTTTTGTGCCAGAACAGGGCCACTCGCGCGATGTGATTTACTTTTATAAAGCCTCAGCCAACTTAACTAGTAGTGAAATTGCCACAGGTACCGAGGTGCGCACGTTAGAGTTTGAGTTTCTTATTCAAAATACGCAACTGCATGGCTACAATGGCTTTAATGCCTACACAGACGAGGCAGTAAGCCCCACAGCCTTTGGCTATTTTGGTGATTTTCACACCTACAACCCCCAAGGATTGCCTTTTATCTTAAAATCGGCAGTTCCAATCATTACCTTTAACGATCAAGGCATTTTTATTGCCTACTCAAGCCCCATTCACGCCTCTCGTGCGCAACTTTCTTACCTTGTGATGGCGATGGAGGGTGGCAAAAGCGTTTTTATGCCAGCGGTAGGGCGGGTGATGAGCGACAACTGCACGGTGCAGGTAACAGGCGAAGGGCTCCACTTTGGCGCCCACCAAGAGCCTTATATTTATGGGGCGGCGGCCTTGCTAACACATCAAAACGGGCAGCTCTCGTACCCCTTGCCCATGGTCAAGGTCTCTTATTTGCCATCTGTGCAGAATAATGAGCCTGACCCTGCCAAGGAGGACGAAGATGACGGGTCAACTTAGATATCACTTAAAAAGTTTTAAAAAACAGGTTAATAACTGCAGTGAGGTGGTTCACCTGCCTAGCTTACGCCGCATTAAGATAGTTTACAAACCATTGGATGGTGATAAAATTGAGGCTTTAAGCCATGCTGTTGAGGCGTGGAAAACCACCATTACAGCCTCTTTAGAGGCGGATAACCCCCTTTGGTTGCAGCGATTGCAGCAGGTGAATGACATCATTAACTTAGCGGTGGTGTTTCATTACAGCCGCCGTCCTTTTGCCCCTTGGCAACGAAAAGATGATATTTTAGATCTGCTTTCATTGCCCACTAGGGAGGAGATAGCGGTGCGCATTGAAAAAAAAGTGCTGGCCTTTTGGCTGTTGCCTGCCATTTTAAGGCGGCGATAGCAGGCGGTTACACGCTAAGTCCTTACGATTTTAATTACCTATTAAACAACGGTTTAAAAGATTTATCGTATTGGGTTAAACTCAGTCAAAAGGCCACCGAGACCCGCGCAACGGTAGCAGAAATAAGACACTTTTACACAGCCATGGCGGTGCAACTTATGAAGCACCCCCAAAGTGCCGCCTCAGGCAAACGTTACATTAACGACCTGCATAAACAGCTTAACCAAAAACCAAAAACCAAGGCACAAACACTTAATGCACCTGCATGGGCGCAGTCACAAAGTAGGGTTCAAGCCTTGCTTAACCCGCAGCCGAACTAAAAAAACAAAAAGGAGATAAACATGGCTTTAAGCTCTAAACGGCTAAGCGTGGAGTTTGACATTGACTTAAGCGACGTGCTAACGCAGTTAGACAGCGCCGCTAAAGCCGCCACAGGCTATCAAACATCATTAAAGGGGCTAGCAAACCAGCAGACCCGTGTGGTGCAGACGCAAGGAAAAATGTTAAGCGACGGCGCGGGCAAGGTGGCAGGCGAGCTAAGCAAGATGACAGCAAGCGCCATGAAAGAACTAAATGCCCTTGTGCAAGCGCAGCACCAGCACACCATAAAGGTTATGAAACAGAGTTTGCATGAGCAAAAAGCCTTGCGATTAGCCAGTAAAGAAGATAAAAATAACCATCTTAAAAATGAGTATGAGGAGGGGTTGCTGAATGAGTATGAGTATTTAAAGGCACAAGCCAGCCTGAATGAAAAATTTGACCAAGAAGAAATTGAGCGTGAAGAAGAGGGCTTGAAACGGCTTAATGCCGCTAAAAAAAAGGCTTTTGACAGCGAAAAAAACTTTAATATTGGGCAAATTTGGGCTAACCTCGCCAGCGCCATCATGGGTATTTGGGCAGGTGCCAGCAAGCTTGGGCCCATCGTCGGGCCGATTGTGGCGGGGGTGCAAACAGGCGTGGTTACCGGCATTGCCAGCGCCCAAAGTGCCACCGTGGCAAAGCAAACCTTTGTGCCTGCAGCCCGCTCAGGGGGGCGGCTTAGCACAGGGGGAATTATCTCCGTGGGGGAAGAGGGTCAAGAGTTTATTGACCTGCCCATCGGGGCACGCATAACCCCGTTAAACGCCTTAGAAACCACCCTGTCTCAAGCTCATAACACCCCGTCTGTCATAAATATGCAGGTAACCATTAATGGTGTGCAAGACCCTAAAGCCATTGCCGACACGGTAGCCAAGGAATTAGGACGGCGCATTAGCCAAGGAGAATTTTAATAATGCTTGAAGATTTTATTTTGTTAGATGCCAATAAAAAGGCACTGTTGTCGATTAATGAGCTATTTAACCAGCAGGTAAGCGTGAACGCAGGCGATAGGTCGCGCCGCAACCAGCTCATAGTTCACAGCACCAAGAGCGGCTCCACTGCAGTTGGCAGGGGGCATGATGAGGTGCAAAGCCTTACCTTTACCAATCCATTAGCCATGAATTTAACTGATTATAATGAGGTATTGGCCTTGATAGACCTCACAATGTTTGTGCAGTTTAAAGGACTAAACAAAGAGTTTGACGGGTGGCAGCCTTGCTCGGTGGTGCGTGCAGGCATGGAGTGGGCGCCTGGAAACTTTTTAATTGGCGGGGTGTTTACCTTAGAGCTGGTATTGTTAGCCCCGCATTTTGACAACTGGGATAGCGCCTCTTTTCACCCACACTTTGACAGAGAACCCGCTAAAAGAGTGGAGGTTGCGGTGGAAGTGCCGCTGATGCCCGCCAGTTTTAGCATCACTCTGCAGGCCCATCAGCCTAATGGGTTTTTTGAGCTAGGGCTAAAGGACGCAGGGCAGGTTATCTCCTTTTCAGACATGATAGGCTTTGGTAAAGACTATTACCTTATTACCATAGATAGCCAAAGTAATACGATACAAGCTCTTAGCTCAGGCGGGGAGATGATTGATGTGGCAAATTTTGTCACCGGCGGTGCGCCTTTTTTGTTGCCTTCGGGCTCTTGTGTGCTTCAGGTGCGCTCTGATGCGCTGATTAGTGTGGTGAATGTGCTGGTGCGCCGGCGATGGAGGGTGTAAATATGGAGAATAACTTTTTATCAGAAAATAGTTTTATTTATAATAATAGGGCATCTCGTTCTACCTACAGAAAGAGCGATGCTGCCCGTTTTGGTTCAGGTTTCACCCCTGTGCTTGAGCGCATTCAAGGCGGCAGACAGCCGTACCCTGCCTATTTTCAAATTATTTTTTTAAACCGCAGTCATGAAGTGATAAAAACCTTTCATAGCCTGCAAGAAAATATGCAGCACGCCCGACTCGTTTACACCGCCGATGGAGGTCTTAAAAGTGCTGTGTTTAGTGTGTTGTTTAACCAAAGTATACCCTCCTATAATGATATGTTAGTTCAATTTAGAACAGGCAACTTTGGTCTTGGCACGGTGTTTAGCCAAAGCATTAACCTTAAAGACGGCGTTCTCACCATTGAAGGGACATCGGTCTTTAATCGCCTAGCCAACAGCTTAAAACTGACGGGCAATGTTACAAAAAAAACGCTAAAAGACACAGTTTTGTATTATTTAAACCTTATACACACAGCGCTGTTAGCCCAAGACGAACCTCCATTTTTTAGCATAAACCCTGATAAAGTGCAGGTAGAGGACACGCTTATCATCGACGCGCTCTTTTTTATTGATAAAAAACCATTAGATATTTTACAAGGATTGGCGAATGTGGCCGGCGGCAAGGTGGTGTATGGGGTGGATGACAGCTTTGAATTTTACTTTATAGACCAAAAAAAACTGCCCACTAAGCGCTGTGTGGTGGACCAAAGCGCCTTTAACGTGCGCTTAAGCGTGCAAGATTCAAGTATTATAAATCAAGTAAAGTTATTCAGCCAACGTCAAAATGGCGAAGAATTAGGCCTTATTGCTCTTTATGATGATGCAGACAGCCAAGCGGAGTATGGCATAAAAAGTGCCGAGGTGAACCTGCCTTTTTTTGTGAATGCCGAGCAAGCAGAGGCCTATGCCCGGCTGTTTGCCATGCCGCAGCCATTGCTTGTGGGGGAATTGAGCCTTAATGAGTTTAAAGATAACATAACTTTAGGGCGATGGAAGGTGGTGCAGAGCCTGAATGAACCGGTACGGCTTTTAGCCAATAGTTGTAAAAATTTAGAGCGCCTGCCTAGCCAAAACTTGCAGGCTCATAAGGTGCGCACGGGGCATGTGACTGGGCGCTTTGCTTACCAGTTTAGCGGCAACGGTATTCTTAAAATAGAGGCAGTTATACCCAGCTGTGAGCAGGTGTTGGTAAGCCTGCGTAACACGCAAACGCTGTTTTTTGAGTGGAATGAGCGCGGGCAGGTGCGCACCCAAACCGTGGGGATGAGTTCAGTGGTGCGCCAAGTTAAGCTTGCCACCTGTGCGGTGGACGATGGCATAACGGTGCGTGTGGCTGGTATGGCACTGCTAGACAGCGTGCACTTTGTGAACGCTTTTGTGCGACAAGATGAAGGATTTTATACTGGGCATGAGGTGATTTTAAAGGGTGATAGCAGTGCCGTTACCGTGCAGATAGGGCGTAATGATCAGCACTTGGTGGCACTGACCAAGCAGCTGCAGACCAACGCTCGGCAGCTGGATGATTTGCTAAAACGTGCGTGAAACGGCTTTACCATTTTGTGTTAGGAAAAAAGATGTTAAGCCATGTTACGGTATCGGCAATGGTCTCTTCAATGGGTCTACTTTGCCAATTCAGCTCACGGCAGGCTTTGCTGTTGTCATAGTGCAACTCCGCTTGTAAAAGGCGCAACACAGCTTGAGTAACAAGTGGCGGTTTACCCGTTGTGCGGTGATACCACTCACAAAACGAGGCCAGAATGTGGGCTGCTGTGTTGTTGATTTTTGGTGGCATTTTTTGCTTTGTCAGGTGAGCGGTCATGCGAATGAACTGTTCCATGCAGATAGGCGTGCCGCTGCAGAGGTAGCTTTCATAGGCGGGGGCGCTTTTCATGGCGGTGAGACAGAGAATTGCTAAGTCACGATTATCCACCAAGTGTAAACTCCCATTCACATAAGCGGGCGTTTTACCGCGCGTAATGTTTAAAACCATTTTACCTAAGGGCGAAAGGCTGTAGTCATAAGGCCCAATGATGCCCCCGGCGATGAGAATAACCAAGGACAAGCCAGTCTGCTGGGCTATCTCAAGGGCTTTTAAGGCCCCAAGGGCTTTGCTTTTACCGTAGTCCATAAAGGTGTGGTCCGGGCGAAAGCCCATCTTCTCTGAAAGGATAGTTTCACCAGGCATAAAGCCCAAAGCCTCTACCGAGGAGAGATAGACCACTTTTTGCACGCCCGATGCCACCGCTACATTCATAAGATTAACAATACCAGTCTCATTAACGGCTTTTAAATACTCAATAGCACTGGGGACAATAGAGACAAAACTGTCTAAATGGTAAACGTGACTCACCCCGCATAAGGCCTTTTGGAGGCAGGTGAGGTCGGTTGTGCTACCATGCACACACTCAATCTTTAAGCCAGAAAAGGGCACATCTTGCAGCAGTTTGCCCAAATTGTTACTGCGATGAATAAGCACCCGCAAGTCGCGCACCCCTTGGTTGTAAAGCTCTCTAATGAGTGCACAGCCCATGAGGCTAGTTGCCCCTGTGATTAAGATCATCTTTCAGCCCTCCTTTGGTCTTTGTATGTATAAACGATAGCACGAATGGCAGGCTGTGACAAGATATTTTTAAGTTAATGATTTTTGGTTTGTTTGGTTTATTAGTAAATAATTTAAGGAGAAAAATTATGAGTAAAGAAAGAACGATGGACACACGGATTGACCCCACCTCGCTTACGGTGCATCCGGTGGTATTAACCGAGAGTTACAAGGTGATGGCGTTGCCGGGGTTACCTGGGCGCTATGGGTTTGTGCTGTGCGAGTTGCCATGCCCGCGTGATGCTGAGCAAAGCTATGTGAGCCTATGTTATAGAGATGAGGAGGGTGTGGAACACCCGATGATGGAGACCGACATCAGCACTCAGAATCTACATATTAACCAGTTTTGTGTGAACTATGGCGACCTTGCAAGCGAACGCCCTTTTAGAATGGGACAGGTGTTTACTAATAAGCTGTTAGAAAATTTTACAATTATTGCTGTTTACAGTGGGCTGGGAGACAGCGTGCATGCTGGGGCGAGCTTTCCCCCTCCTGTGGGAGGCACTTACACACAGTATGCGGGATTAAAAGGTCCTGAACAGTTGTTTTCAGGCACGGTTTGGCAGCCTTATCACGAGCTTTTTCCGCAATATGCTGGGGTTTTTATGCGTCTTCTCGGGGGCCATGCTTTGCCTTTTGATGAAGAAGGAACGCAAAATCCCCAAGCCTATACGGCGGGGGGGGGATCGCATACGCATAGTGTTACTTACGGTAAGGTTGCCACCGTGGGTGCCAGTCTTTTTGTGGCTACGGATGTGGGGACAGCCATGGCTACTGGCAGTGGGGCACTGGCTGAAAACCGCCCTATCAATATGAGTGTGGTTTTATGGGTGCGCCTTCACTAGCCCTAAAAAAGTAAGGCTGTTGGCTTTATTAATTTTTCAAAAATTTTTTGAATAAAAGGAGGTTGTATGGATAAGAAAGGAGAAGATGCATTGTTTAACAGTTTGGATCAAAACCAAAAAATTCTCTATTTGCAGGGCTGTGTTGAACGGCAAAGCCGGCAGATTGCAGAGCTTTATGATCTCAATCGTGGCGCATTACGCACGGGCGATCTCTCAAAAAAGCTGTTTGCGGTGGCAGCTCTCATCACAGCGCTGTTCACGCTGGGCAAAGGGATTGAGAGCCTAGAACACTACATCATTGCCAAAAATGAACAACGCTACTCGTACGATAGCGACAAATCAGAAAAGAAAGGATCTAACAACTAATCATGAAGTAAAAAAGGAGGACATGATGATTAAACAAAACGACAGGGCGTTAAACGCCAAAATTCAAACCTACGGCTGCTGCTTTTTATCGCATTTAGCCGTGGTAAACCGCGCTTGGACGGCTATTGAGGTGGAGACTGTGTACGCGCTTGCCTGTGCACAAGGCATTATTGATGCCAACTGCACGGTAAAAAAGCCCAACGACCTGCTAAAAATGGCAAGCCTGCACAAAAAAAGTGATATTTATCGCCAGTTAGGGGGGCGCTTGTTCACCAGCAAAGACGCCTGGGGGCTAACCCGTGGCCACACCTCAGTTGAGTTTGTCATTGTGAAGTGGCGCACGGCAAGTGAACACTTTCACTTTAGCCTGCACAGCCCCAAAGGCGAACTTTATGACCCCTTTGACCCCTTAGAAGCCACCTACAGCCTGCACAAAATGGAACGAGTGAGCGAGCAATACTACGGAAAAATGAGCTAAGGAGGCTCTTATCTTTTATGAAAAAAATAAATATTAAAGCCAACACCTTAAGTTTAGCCACCAAGGCCATCGCCGTGTTGCTTGCCCTCACCGCTGGCATCGCCAGTTTGTGGGTGCACGCTATCCCCATCCCCCACATTCTCATGGTTTGCACCTTCATCGCCGCCTCTTATTTGCCGGTAGACATCAGCAAAATGCGCGAAGCAGGGGAGGATCATGAATGAACATCCCTCTAAAAGCGTGGTTTTCAGCAGGCGCTGGTTTGCTGGTGCTAGCCCTGGGGTTTATGCGGGGCAAGCGCAGCGCTGAGCTTAAAACCTTGCGCCAGCAACAAAAAGCCAACGCATTAAAAACAGCTTCCCGTCTTGAACGGGAGGCCACGGCTAAAAAAATTGACGATGAAAGGGGGCAAAAAAGTGCGTCTGTTAATAGCCACAACGTGGGCGATGCTCTTAATGAGCTGTTCAACCCTAAAAATTGAGCCAGACCGCCCCGTTTACTCAGCCCCTGTACGCCCTGCCATAGTTTGGCGTACGGAGGGTGATCGGCTCTCCATCAGCACCGAGGAGGCCGTGGCGTTAGCCCGTTACCTCTACGAAGTGGATGCCTACATCGCTAAGACCCAAGGCCCGTGAAACGCAGGGGCAGAAATGCCCTTGCTTAATAGAGTCCTAGTAAAACCGGCTAGCCGGCCCCACTCGTGGGGGCTATTAGGGCTATGGTCGATAGGGCATTTTTGTTTCTTCTGCCAGAGAGAAAGAGATGCCCTTGCTGAATAGAGTCCTAGTAAAAGCCTCTGGTGTCCTTGACATTTTTTAGAAATATTTTCAAATTATTATAGGAGTGCATTAAAATTTGTGATAGAATGAACCGAATAGGTTTGAAAGAGGTGAGTTAGATGTTAGAAGAAACTAAGCTTGCGGAATTAAGAAAAGCAAAAGTTAAAAGAGAAATAGACGCATTTTTCAGAAAACACGGCATTGTGGAGGTGGAAGAAAAAATTCAAGCTTTGCGCGATGCCACTGGAGTCCTAGAGACTCATTACGCCACCAACACAGGAGAACAACCTGCTTTTAATGAAACCATGCTTAAAAATGAAATAACATGTTTTCTTCATGGAAGTTGGAGGTTATTTCATGAGCCAGCTTGATCAGCTACATGGTTTAATAACAGAATGGATTAATGAGCATGACGGCGGAATGAACGAATATTCGATCATTCGACCTGAGTTATTGAAAAAAGTAATACCAACCTTTCACTCGACTTTTGAGCCTATGCTAAAGGATGCTTTTATGGCTCACTATAAATATGCGGTAGAGACTTTGATTAGAAAGCATAATTAAAAGGATACCTTATATTATGTACGATGATGTTGAGCTAGATGATGAAAGAGCTTTTGTGCAATACTATGGTGCGGATAGGTATATTATTTTTATAGCGAGTAATCAAGGGCTAAGTGATGAGGAAAAACGCATTCTGGTAGCACATGAACTCTCGCATATCCTTATTAGTTTGTTAGATGAGGAAAATTATAATCCTACCACGCGGTCTTACTCAGATGGGCGTGAGTATGTGGCTTCATTATTAAGTGTTTTGATGGTTTTAAGCCGAAGCAGTTTTTATGAGGCAGATAAAGAGAACTTTATTTATAATGATGATGACAAACTAAAAGAGCTTATAGGCAAAGCGTTTGCCAAATATCCAACTGTGAGTTGATTAAGAGGTTAGGTGCCGAAATGGCAAACCATAACCATCAAAAAGCGTTCATTAAGAAAGAGTGGTTTGATTTTAGTAACCAGTAAATAAGCGAAGGGGGAGTCTGGTTGCAGACTTCATCTTTTAATTGAGGGGCCGGTTCCTGACTGGATTTAATGGGGTCTGGGTGAGGGGACATTTTTGCTTTTTTGGTTAGAGCATTACTCTAATTATGAATTTGTCAATAAAAAACATTGACAAATCAACCATCTCACAACGAAGATGAGGCTCATCCTTGTGTTAGTAGCTAAGATTTTTATATCTCCATGTCGGTAGTAGGTTAATTAGTGGATATGGTGGAGCATGTGGTGCAACAAAACAATCTATTAGAAGGGCATAAAGCTTTTTGGGGCATAGTAAAGAGTTGCAGCAGGGCGATGCCAGCGGACAGACCGAGGGCGCATCACGCCAAGCTGAGAGTAAAAAGCAGGGCGATATGAGTGAGACGCACACCAAGTTTTTACGCGTGATGAAAGGCGAGTAGGTCGCAAAGAGTCTTGAGGGAACAGCATTGCCCTTTCGACAAGAACCCTAATAAGAGCGTTTTTTAGAGGAAAAAGATGCCCTTTCGACCATAACCCTATAAAAAGTCTTGCCAGCTGACAGGGCTAACACGCTGTTAAAAAATGAGGTGCTAATAACCTTGCCATGGCTTGAAAAAGTTTGACTTAGCCCCCCAATAAGGTTTTATTTAAAGGCAAGCCCCATTAGTCGTAGATTATCGGCTAGAGAGGGGCATAAACTTTAAAGATGGAACTTTTAAGAGGGGTATTTTTTTATGAAACCGACAGAGCCTGCCGATAGTGTAGCTTTTGCTTTATATGTGTACAACAAGGCCCACGCCCGCAGTTTATCGGTTAATGTGTCCAAACTGCATAGTTTGTTGTATTTGTGTTATGGCATTCATTACGCCACCCGAAAGTGCGCCTTGCTTAATGAACCGCCCATAGCTGGGCATAATGGTCCGGTGTTCAACCGCCTTAACAGTGAGGCGAACGACTGCTGGGGCGGATTGCCCTATTTGGCTAACCGCTACCAACTGCGTGGACAACTGGCCGGCTTAAAAAGTTATGACACCCTTATTAACATAACCTTAGACCAATTTGGTACTAAAAGCGAACGGTGGCTGGGGGCTTGGATTATAAACAACGGGCAGGCATGGCAAAATGCCCACTTTACCGCACCCCTCACGCAATCGGTTATCACACAACCGGCCATCCTTAACAGTTATGACGTGGTGAGCGACTTTAAAGAACAACGCCACCTGCGCCCCCCAAAACCACCTCTCAACTGGCCTGTTATCAACCGATTCTTTTAGCCTGCCACCGACCTATTCTGGCTTGTTCACTCAGTTCACCGCCCTTAGATGTTCCCTTGACAAGGGTTCCACTAAAGAGGGGGCGGGTGCGTGCCTTCAATAGAATAGATGCGGTTGGGCTGTTTATGCACGCGTGAGAGGTGTTCTGTGCCCTCTTTACGCAGGCTTTTGTTGCGGTAGCCACCAAAAAATAAGCCCTGAGGCTGGTTATCTTTTGGTTTGGATCCATAAGGTGTGGCTTTCATCCATATAGTCAAAGTCACCTGCATCGGCTTGCAAAATGTCTTCTTATCCCCTTGTTGTGTAGCTCTTTATATGCTAAATTATTTAATATGAAGATTTTACACTCAGCTGACTGGCACTTGGGTAAAAAGTTAGGCGTTCATGGGCGCACGCACGAGTTTGCCAGCTTTATCGATCACCTATTGACCGATGTGTTGCCACAAGAGCGCCCCGATGTCATTATTATTGCGGGGGATGTGTTTGATGTGCCAAGCCCCTCCATTGAAGCACAGCAACTGTACTTTAAATTTTTAGTGGGGGCTAGCCGTTTAGGCATTCCTGTCATCATCACAGCAGGCAATCACGACTCTCCTTCCTTTTTAAATGTGCATAGCCCGGTGCTGTCGGCGCTGCGCATTCACATTGTGGCACACTCAAGCGACAACCCGCTTATTCCTTGGCACAATGCGGCGGGCGATCTGGTTGCTATCTTTTTAGCCATACCTTACCTGCGCGATGGCGATGTGCGCACCGCAAGCGTGGGGCAAAGCCACGAGGAGCGTGAAGCCCTGCTGCGTGCCGGTGTGGCGGCTCATTATGAGCATTGGGTGGCACAAGCCGATAAATTGCGAGGAGATAAAGAGATACCCCTAATTACGGTGGGGCACATGTTTATGATGGGGGGGCAAACGCAAGAAAAAGACGGCGTGCGTCCGGCGGTAGGCACGCTGAGCCATTTGGACCCCGGTACTTTGCCTGAAGGCATAGACTACCTCGCTCTGGGGCATCTGCACAAACCGCAAACCGTTGGCAAACGCCCCCATTGGCGCTACAGCGGCACACCCTTGCCCATGAGTTTTAGTGAGGCAAAAGACACTAAGTCTCTTTGTCTTGTTGAGTTTAAAGGGCGCACAGCCAGCATAATGCTGCGCGATTTACCCCGTTTTAAAGCTTTTATCAGCCTAAAAGGCAACTATGCTGAGTTAGAAGCGGCCTTAACCACGCTAGAAGCCCAAAATGAGCCGGTGTACGTTGAGCTGCTGTTTACGCTCGGCACGCCAGTTGAGAGTCTTCGAGAATTGCAAAAGCGGGTGAGTGGGCGTAGTTCACATTTGCACATTGTGCATCTTAAAGCTTTTAAAGATGCACCGTTAGCGACGGGGCTAAGCCTTGCCACTCAGGGCTGCCCGTTGTTAGAAGAGATGGATCCTGCCGATATTTTTGCCCTAAGGCTTGAAAAAAGCACACACAATGAGAGTGAAAAAACAGCGCTTACAGCCTTGTTTAGCCAAATTTTACAGCGCCATAATGAAGGCAACAGCCAAACGGAGACCCCATGCGAATAGAACAACTGCACCTTGAAAACCTAGCCTCGCTCCGTGGGGCGTGGAGCATTGACTTTACCGACCCTGCCTACCAAGACAACGGCATTTTTGTGATAGCCGGAGCGACCGGTAGCGGTAAAAGCACGCTATTAGATGGGATTTGTTTGGCGCTGTATGGGCAAACGCCCCGAGGAGGCAGTGGCAAGGGGGCGGCGCAGATCATCTCTAAGCAGGCGAATTCCGGCTTTGCTGAGGTGGTGTTTAAGCTAAATGGTGAGCGTTACAGCGCTAGGTGGAGCTGCAAACCGGTGAAAAAGCGCGATGGCACTAAAGACATTAAAGAGGAGATGGTGCTGAACCGTTTAACGCAGGCAGGCGGTGAGGGTGTGCCGATTGAGACGCAAAAAAGCAAAGTGCTGGCTAAAATTGAGGAGCTAACGGGCATGAACTTTAGCCAGTTTACGCAAAGCATGTTGCTGGCGCAGGGGTCCTTTGCCCAGTTTTTGCAGGCTAAAACTGAAGAGCGTTCGGCATTGTTGGCGCGCATAACCGACACAGCCATCTACAGCGAGTTATCGCAAAAGGTGTTTAACGACCACAAAGTGCTAGCCGAGCAACACAAGGCTTTGCACCAAAAAATGACCGACCTCACCGCCAACTTGCCAGCTAACAGCGCCCTGTTGCCCGATGAAATCGCCAAGTCTGACAAAGCGTTAGTTAAGCTGACCACAGCGGTGGGGGTTGCCAATCAAAAGAGGCAACAGTTAGAGACTTTGCTGAACCTTATTGAGGATGAGCAACCCTTAAAAGAGGCGCTTGCCACGGCGGAAAGTGCCATAACGGCCCATGAGCCGGTGCGTGCCACACAAAGTCAGTTGGAAATGCTCACCAAAGCGGGGGCCTTTAACCATTGGCAAGAGGTTTTACGCACACAAACTGAGGCGGAAGAACACCAAAGCCAGTTAAAAACCATAGGCGAACAGAGCCAAAAGCTGGCACAACAGCACAAAGAAGCGTTGCAGACGGCGAGTGATAAGCGGGCCGTAGCTACTGAATTTTCAGCTCATGTGCAAGAGCAAGAGCCGCAGCTGCAAGCCCGACTTAAGCTTGAGAGCGCCCGCACGCATGAGCAAAAACGGTTGACCGACTTGACCAAAACGCACGATGACTTGGCACGCCAATTAGCCCAAGCGCAGGCGCAAGAGAAGAAGATGCACGACGCTGAGTATGCTGAACGCATGAATATAGCTCTGTTACCAAAAGAAGAAGAAGTGAAGGGGAGAATTAACGCTTTAGATGCGGAAAAAAACGCTATTTTAGCCACGCTAGACGGGGAGAAGAGTGCATCGATTGAAAAACAAAAAGAAACGCTAAAAAAGCACCAAGAAATGGCTTTTGCGTTGCCTGCCCTTCAGGCTAAAATGGCTGATGTGCAAGCCAAGCAAGCGGATGAATTAAAGGAGCAAGTTAAGCTTAAAAAAGATATTGATGCGGTAACCGCTACGCTGACCGACAAACAAAAGATTTACGAACTCAACCAGCGGTTGCACTTTTACACGGCTGACCGGGCTGAGTTAGTTGCTGGGCAACCTTGCCCGTTGTGCGGAGCTACCGAACACCCTTTTGCTGATGTGCCTGCCAATGAGCAGACGCGCAACTTGAAGGAGCTTGAGCGCCTGATAAAAACCTTAAGTGCTGAATTGCGTTCGCATGAGTTAGATTTGCTGAGCTGTGAACACCGACAAACCACTTTGCACCAAGAACTAACCTGCGCCCAAAGCGAACATACGCAGGCGTTAGCCGAGCTGAGCCGTTTAACTGATACGTTGAGCCATGACTTTGGCATTGTGGCTGACTATGAGCAGGCGTTGGCAGAGGTGCTGGCGTTGCAAGAGGCACAAACCAAAGCTTTGCAAGGTTTGACCGAGTTAGACCAAGAGCTGACTAAGTTACGGAAGATTGAAGAGAACCGAAACGCCTTAAAAACCGCTTGCGATGACCACCAACGCATGGCGCAACAGCACACTAACCGAGCCGCTGAGTTGACCGAACAGCTAACTCAACAGAGCGGCGAGGTGAAGGCCCAACGCACGGCGCTGGAGCAATTGACCGCCCAAATTGAGCATCTTTTACCGGGCATAACCGACGCTGAGAAGGAATTAACCTTCTTTAAAAAGCAAAGCGAAGTATTGCAAAAAGCTGTGACTGACACGGAAAAAATGGCAAACAATGCCCAGCTGTGCCTGGCTGAGGTCCACACCCGTCATGATGAGCTAACCAAAACTTTGGCTAAATTGACCGCCGACCACACCGAGGCGACCGCCCAAACCCGGGCCGCTTACTTAAGCTGTGGGATTGCTAACCAGCAAGAGTTTTTAGCCCTGCAGGCGGTGCGTGAAAGCCTGCCAGCTCTGCAACAAAAGAGTGCCGAGTTAGCCACCAACGTGAAGCTAGCCCAGCAACGTCTTACCGACAACCACACGCAAAAGCAAACCGAGCAAACCGCTCTTAACGCCCTGCTAAAAGATGAACTGGTGGGCAACTTTGATGCCGCCTTGTTGGCGGACTTTGCCACCCAGTGGGCGGCGGTGCAGGAGCAACACAACGCCGAGACTCGTAATAATGAACGGTTAAAAATTCAGTTGCAGGCACGCGAGCAGATAGGCATGGAGCTTGAATCTTTAGCCCAAGCGATAGAGACCAGCAAAAAAGAGCTGCACCTGTGGGAGCAGATGAACGCTCTCATTGGCTCAGCCGATGGCAAAAAGTTTAATTTATTTGCCGGGGCTATCACGTTTGACCGCATTATTGCCGCCGCCAATGGCTATTTGCAAGGCACTGATGCCCTTGATGGCATTAACGACCGCTATGTTTTGCAGCGTGATGAAAAGATAGAGCAGCCCACCATAGTGGTGATAGACACCTATCAAGCCAATGAAGTGCGGGCCATTAGCACGCTGTCTGGTGGGGAGACCTTTGTGGTGAGCTTGGCGTTGGCACTGGGGTTGACCCAAAGCGCTAGCAGCCGTGTGCAGGTGGAGAGCCTCTTTTTAGATGAGGGTTTTGGCACGCTGGATGAAGAGACCTTGCAAGTGGTGCTAGAGGCGCTGATGCAGTTGCAAACCTCAGGTAAAATGATCGGTATCATCTCGCATGTGGAGGCGCTAAAAGAACGCATACCCACGCGTATCCAGTTACACCGCATAGACGAAGGACACAGCCGGATTGAGGGTCCTGCTGTGTCCAATAAATTAAAGGCTAAAGATTTAGAGCTTATTTAAGCAAACCTTCTTCTTTTAACAAGGTGGTTAAAGTCTCTATGTTGTGAGGGTTGACCACCTGCGACCCTAAAGGGGTGTACATGTAATCAATCTCCTCTTTATAACGAGTGATCACCTTGTGGCGGATCATCTTCATGGTGCTATTTAACTCAAGTGGCTCAGTTACAATATAAAAAGTGTTTGGCAACCAAAGCTTAGGAAAACTCTTTTGATTTTGTGCATCTTGTTTAAAGGAAAACACGTGCTCGGTGAGTTGCTCTAAAATTTTGGTCAAGTCTAAAGCATTGTCTAAGGCGTTCTTTTTTACTTTTACTTTGTCTTTGTCTAGCATAGAGCTAACACTTGAACTAACACTTGAGCTAACACCTGAAATAACCGAGGTCAAACTGCCTAGCAATCCTTTGTCATTTAAGTTCTTAACCATAGAGACCAACGCTGCACGATTGATGACCACCACCGCCACAGCGTAAGGATTGTGGTCGCAGTACAGCATAGCTTGATCGACATAGGAGCCTGCCATCATGGCCTCTTCAATTTCTTCAGGGCTAAATTTCTCGCCATCCTTATTAATAAGTAAGGCTTTTTCTCGTCCCATAATAGCTAAAAAACCGTTTTCATCCATCATGCCTAAGTCTCCGGTGTGCAACCAGCCCTCACGCAGAGTTTCGGCGGTAGTCTCTGGATTTTTGTAATAGCCTTGCATCACCGATTGACTTTTCACCACAATTTCACCTTTTTCACCGGTGTTGGCAATCGTGCCGTCGCTACGCATAATGGTGCCTTCCACCCCTGTAAAGAAAGGCCCAATGAAGCCAATTTTGCGAGAGTTTTTAAGGAGACCCGAACCAGCAATAAGCGGCGCCGACTCTGTCATGCCATAACCCTGACAGAGTGGTATGCCGATAGCCTCAAAGAACTCTTGGGTTTTACGGTCAAACAGTGCGCCACCACCTAGCATTAAACCAACAGGCAGGGCTTTACGAATTTTTGGGAAGATGACCTTTTTACCCAACTGCACGGGCAGAAAGTTTGCCACTTGGGTGAAGAATGACCCGCGTTTAATGATGTTGCCATTAACCTTGATGGTAGCATTAAGCGACCAATGAAACAAGACTTTAGATACAGGCCCGGCGGCCTCAACGCCTGACACAATTTTTTTCATAAAACTGCCTGTGAGGGCTGGCACCACCGGTAGCATGGCAGGTTTCACTTCTTGAATGTTCTCAGGGATGGATCGAATAATACCTGGCACACCGCCACGAGCATCCACAAAATAGAGCTCCATCTGCATGAAAATACAGGTATAAAGCCCAATAGTGTGTCCAAAGGCGTGATCCACTGGCAAAATGAGTAACATAGTGGAACCCGGCACTACAGGATAAAACTCTTTAGAATAAGTGGTGTTCACATAGTAGTTGCGGTGGGTGAGCATAACGCCTTTAGGGCTACCCGTGGTGCCCGATGAGTAGCTAATAGAGGCTAAATCATCGGGGTCAACGCTGTTAAACACCGCCTGCATCTCAGTATTAATGGCTTTATCTGCTAACATAGTTTGCCCTTGAGTTAGTGCTTCTTGTAAAAAGATAACATGCTCTGAAGTAATTTCGCCTGCACTAATACTTTTTTTAATGGACTCAACGTTGTCATCTAACCACAGCACTTTAAGCTTGGCGGTAGTTTTTGCCAGCATCTCTTTCACTCGGGCCCATGAGAGAGAGGAGCATGCTATCAATTTGCTATCAGAATGCTCAATCCTAAACTGAAGTTCTTCCTGTAGCAGCTTCATAGACAGCGGCACTCCTACGGCACGAACATGATACGCACCCATCTCAGCCAGCGCCCACTCAGGGCTGCCTTCCGCCAAAATAGCCATTTTGTCTAAAGCACCTAAAAGTTCCTTTTTATAAAAATAAGTCGCTAGGGCCTGCGCACGTTGTTGCATCTGCAAAAAAGTGGTACCTAACCAGCCTTCGTCAGTTTTGCGAAAGGTGTAAAAACGATTGGGGACTTTGTCCACCGTCTCTTGAAGAAGGGCTAAAAGTGTTTCCTTCACCATACTCATCTATCTCCTATGACTCATAATAAGCCTCATTTGGCTATTCCGTCATCATTTTTATTGATGACTTTATTATATTGTATTAAAAACAAGAGTCAAGATTATATTCATCTTATTGAGGCATTTTTTTCACTTCTATTTACTTATCGATAAATAGGTAGCACACCGCCTTCTCTGTAGTCCTAACAAAAGCGGTGAGCCGCCATTTAGGGAAATACAAAGCCCCCAGATGGCCAAAACATTTGGGGGCTAATAAAGAAGCTATGCACTAACTGGATGAGTTAAGAAGAGAGGCTAAAACAGAGTAATTATGGTTGTGCGTGGGGTGAGAGCCTTCGGCACTAAACATGAAGTTAAGCTGGGCTTGGTAGCGTTCCACCACTTTATGGCGTACCATTTTTAGGGTGCTGTTCAGCTCTAGTGGGTCTGGCACAAGGTGAAAGGTGCCAGGCAACCATAATTTAGGAAAACTTTTTTTATACTGCACATCATTTTTAAAGGCAAACACCTGTTCACTCAGCAAAGCTAGCAAGGTGTTCACAGCATCAGGGCTGTCATTAATGAGGTGCAGTTTAGTCTTCATGCTCCGCACCCACTCAGCCAAGGCCGTGCGGTTTAATACCACAAGTGCCACGGTGTAAGGATTGTGGTCGCAGTAGAGCATGGCTTGATCGACCAAGGGAGAGGTCATTATGGCCTCTTCAATGGCTTCAGGGCTGTACTTTTCGCCATCTTTATTAATAAGAAGAGCTTTTTCACGCCCAATAACCGAAAGAAAACCATCTTTATCGAGCGTGCCTAAATCGCCGGTGTGCAACCATCCACCGCGCAACGCCTGTGCAGTCGCTTCGGCATTTTTGTAATAACCCTTCATCACCGTAGGACCCTTTATCACAATTTCCCCTTGTTCGCCTGGCTTGGCAAACGTGCCGTCGCTGTGCATAATCGCCCCTGTTAAGCCCGTGCAAACAGGGCCTATAGTGCCCAACTTGGTGGTGTTTTTAATAGTGCCTGAGGCTGCAATCATGGGCGATGACTCGGTCATGCCATAACCTTGGTAAAGTGGCACGCCAATAGCATGGAAAAACTCTTGCGTTTGACGATCAATTAATGCACCGCCCCCCAGCATAATGCCTACCGGAAAGGCTTTACGAATTTTAGGAAAAACCAGGTGTTTTCCCAGCTGAATCGGTATAAAGTTGGCAACCTGCGTGAACCATGACCCACGCTGATAGATAGAGCCATTAGCTTGAATGGTGGCCTTTAGCACCCAGTGAAACAGCCCTTTAACAGGTGCTGGGCTTGCGTTTACCGGGCTTAACATCTTTTTCATAAAGCTTGAGGTTAAGGCTGGCACCACCGGAAAGAGATCTGGTTTAATATATTGAATAGCACCGGGCAAGGCTTTAATAATGGCCGGAGAGCCGCCACGTGCATCCATAAAATAGAGCTCTAACTGCATGTAAATGCAGTTGTAAATGCCGATGGTGTGTCCCATAGCGTGGTCAATGGGCAAAATCATCAGCATTCTTGCGCCGGGGGCTACCTGCAAAAATTGTGTGGCAAAGGTCACATTTACCGCGTAGTTGCGGTGAGTGAGCAGCACGCCCTTAGGGTTGCCAGTGGTGCCTGATGAATAGCTTAAGGAGGCAACATCGTCGGGTTGCACACGGCTAAACCGCTCTTGCATGTTGGCATTAATGGAGGCATCCTGCATCATCTGCAGTCCTTCTTGCACGGCAGCGGTTAAACAAACCACCTGTTCAGGCTTAATCAAGCCTGAACGCACTTTACTTAGTAGAGGTGTTTCATCTTCCTCTAACCACAAAATTTTTAAGTCAGGTGCAGTGGTTTGAATGAGTTCAATGACTCGGTCTAATGCCAGTGCCGAACACGCTATCATGCCGCTCTCTGAATGCTCAATACGAAAGGCTAGTTCTTCGGGTAACAGTTTCATAGATAGTGGGACCGCAATAACCCCAGCGTGCAATGCTCCAAGTTCTGTCAATACCCATTCAGGGCTACCTGGAGCCAGCAGAGCTAGTTTATCACCTGCCTGCACCAGTCCTTTCTGCACAAAAAAGGCGGCTAAGGCCTGTGCTTTTTGCTGCATTTGTAAAAAAGTAGTGCCGTGCCAGCCGTTATCCGTCTGCCCAAAGGTGTAAAAAAGATTAGGCGACTTATTCACCGTGTCTTGCAAAAGGGCTATTAAGGTTTCCCTCATAATACTCTTATCTCCTAACGTCAACAAACAACTTTTTTTATAGTTATACAAACCCCTCAGGGCTGTAATCTATTATTAAGATAATAATAGATGTTCGTCAAGGCAATTACTATTATTTTGGTAAAATTTAACTAAAAACCTTAGTTAATGATAAACATTCTTTGCTTGATTATAGATGATCCTCTTATTTTAAGTGAAGGCGAACTTATTTTGCGAGAGTCTAACTATTTTCGGTTAAGTAATGGATATAAAGCCCCTTTTCTAAGTTCTAAGCCAAAAGTTGAAGACGAGTATAAAACTGGTTGTACGTTAAAAGCAGATTTATGCGCTTTATTTACTTAAATCACTTACTGTTGATTGAAAATTATGTCAAATCTATTATGGCATACCAAGTTTCGCAATATTTTGTGAAATGTATGTGCGCATGGCTACAATTTTTATCACAGACCATTAGTTCATGTGCATACTATCAAAGGGCTTAATGCTCGGATGCCCTAGCTGAACTGCGTCCCCCTTGATTTTTTACTTTTTTATGTCGATATTTAAGGTATTATGATGAAAAAACATGCTCTTGTGAATGTTCTAAAAATGACCGAAGTGGGTGTAGAACTCACTGTCCACGGCTGGGTGCGCACGTTGCGTGATGCCAAGAATCATGCCTTTATCGCCTTAAATGATGGTTCCTGCCTCAGTAGTCTGCAAGTGTTTGTAGATAAAAGCACCTTTAATGAGGTGGAAACCCTAAAAAATGTGGCAACGGGCTGTGCCCTTGAGGTTACCGGCGTGTTGGTGGCTAGTCCCGGTCAAGGGCAAGCCCTTGAGTTGCACGCCCAAAACATCACCGTGGTGGGTGGCTCGCCTGAAGATTATCCTTTGCAAAAAAAGCGCCATACTATGGAATTTTTACGAGATATTGCCCATTTGCGTGGACGCACTAACAGCATAGGTGCGGTCATGAGGGTGCGTCATGCTACCAGCTTTGCTATTCATCAATTTTTTAATAATAATGGGTTTACCTACATTCACACACCTATTATTACCTCAAGCGATGCCGAAGGGGCTGGTGAAATGTTTCAAGTTACCACTCTTCCATTAGATAAACTGCAGGGTGACGTGGACTATAGCCGTGACTTTTTTGGCAAAAAAACGCACCTTACCGTGAGCGGTCAGCTAGCGGTGGAGAGCTATGCCATGGCATTGGGCAATGTGTACACCTTTGGTCCCACATTTAGGGCCGAGAACAGCAACACCACCCGCCATTTGGCAGAGTTTTGGATGGTGGAGCCTGAGATGGCTTTTTGTAACATTGAAGGGCTGGTGGGTGTGAGCGAACACTTTTTGAAACACCTTATTAGCTACTTAATGGAGAACTGTGCCGAAGATTTGGCATTTTTTAACGAGCATTTACGCCCAGGTTTGTTGACTGATTTAAACAACGCTTTAGCTGGCAGTTTTAAACGCATCACTTACACGCAAGCTGTGGCTGAGCTTGAAAAAGCCATCTCAGGCGGGCATAAATTTGAGTATCCCATCAGCTGGGGCTTGGATATGAAGAGCGAACATGAACGGTATTTGACTGAAGAGTTGCACAAAGCTCCGCTGATTGTAACCGATTATCCTAAAGAGATTAAGAGCTTTTACATGAAGCTAAACGACGACGGCAAAACAGTGCGGGGTATGGACATTTTGATGCCGGGCATTGGGGAGATTATTGGTGGCAGCGAGCGTGAGGAAAACTACGACGTGCTGCATGCCCGCATGGTTGAGTGCGGTTTAAACCCTGATGACTACGCATGGTATCTTGACCTACGTAAGTATGGGTCAGCGCCCCATGCAGGCTTTGGTTTGGGGCTTGAGCGTTTCTTGCTTTGGATAACGGGCATGGGCAACATCCGTGATGTGATTCCGTTTCCCCGTGCGCCTCGGCTCTGTGACTTCTAACTATGAGAAACATGGGAGTAGCTTAACTAGATCCTAATAAAAGCCACTGGTGGCTAGGACTCTTGTCCAGAAGGCATTGATCACCCTTAGAGTAATAGAACGACTATAAATTGGCATCAGTTTAACTTGTGATGCCGATTTTAATTTGTGCGGTTTGGCAACTTTCAAGAAATACAACTTATATAGAATGAGAAATAAGCCGAAAAATTAAACACAGATGTGTTGTTTATGGGTGTAAATTCAGTTTACTGTATCCTGTGGATATAAATTGACAGAATGTTCATTATGAGAAGCTAGAGGGATTTGGAGGGTTTGTGGTTATGGGGAAAAAACGGCGCAGTAAATCACATTTTACTATTAAGAAAAACCGCAAGGTGGCTCACAATATGGGCAAGGCACCGGGGGCTTTGTTAAATCATTTAACGCCGGTGGCGCGCAAGGCACGCATGATGTACACAGAGTATGCGCAGTCCGGCTTAAAGAGTTTTGTGGAGATAGCAGCTGATCAAGAGCTTGATCCATTTTTAGACAGTATGCTGCAGTCGGGGTCTGTGAGCTGGTTGGATGTGCAAAGCACGGATGACGGAGCGTTGTTAGCCAAGCTGGGCAAACACTTTGCCATTCATCCTTTAGTGTTAGAGAGCATTCAAGACACCTCACTGCGCACCAAGGTGGAAGAATACGACAACTTTTTGTTTGTTGCCATTTATGCTTTTAGAGAAAGCCTTGAAGAAGGCAATGTGGCTGTGTTTAGCAGTAGTAAAATAAGTTTTATTATTGCTAAAACCTTTGTCATCACGTTGCAAGACAGCAGTCTTGATGCCTTTGCCAGCGTGCGGTTGCGCCTTGCCAAACCAGACACGAAGATGTACCGCTTTGGGGCAGATTTTTTATCCTATTCACTTATTGATTCTATCGTGGATCATTACTTTCCGGTGTTAGAAGCTTTAGGCAACGAGGTGGACAGCCTCTCAGAACGGCTGATTCAAGACGCCGATGAGGAGCTGTTAGAGCCATTGCATGTGTTAAACCAAAACATTTCCTTTTTTCGCAAGGAGATGTCGCCCCTTAACGACGTGGCATTGCGGTTGCGTAAAGCCGAGAGTGCCTTTATTCATGACGATATTGCCCCCTACTTTGATAACGTGGCCGACCACACTTTAAAAACGCTTGAAATGCTTAACTACCACCGTGATGGGGTGGCAAACCTTTTTAACCTTTATCATTCCTTTGCCAACCAACGCATGAACCATGTGATGAAGACGCTCACAATTATCTCAACCATTTTCATTCCCCTCACCTTTATTGCTGGGGTGTATGGCATGAACTTTCAGAACATGCCTGAGTTAAGTTGGCGCTATGGTTACGCCATTACTCTCTTTTCTATGTTTCTCATTTCTCTCCTCATTCTCTACACCATGAAGAGGAAGCGATGGTTATAAAAAATGGTGTGTGCCTGATTGTATGGTTGCTTGGCCTGGCGGTTTACGGGCAACAGCCCTTTCGCACCATTAGCACACTCAATCGCAATGATGAAACCTTTAAACAGTTAATTGGTGAAATATCAGAAAATCATAAGCGTTTAGCTGGTCGGCTGGAGATAGTGCCTCTCACCTTTTATCTTTATGAGCCTGTTGTTACTGAGACGTTGTACACCATTGCAGCTCGTCTTAACATAAGTGTGGATGCAATCGCCTCCCTGAACGGGTTGGCTAGCCCTATGTTGCTGAGCCAAAGCCAGCCACTTTTGTTACCTAATCTACCGGCTCTTTATCTTTATGAAGAAGACCAAGAGTTGGTTTTTCAAGCGGCACGTGTGCGTCTTGAAGCCAGTGGTGCACCCTACTTTGTTGCCACGCTTGAAGGCTCATCTCGCCGCTCAGTGGTACGGGTTTATCCTCAGGCACGGCTCACCCCCAGCGAGCGCCTCACGTTTGTAACAGGTTTTTTTATGTGGCCTATTACGGGAGTTCAAATCATCACCTCAGACTACGGCTTACGCCTTGACCCCATCACACATCAGAGTTCACACCATCATAAAGGAATAGACTTACGCCTAGCCCATGGCGACCCTGTGTTTGCTAGCCGTGCAGGCGTGGTCTCCTATGTGGGCTACAGTAATGTTTTAGGTTATCACATCATTATAGACCATAGCCAAGGCTACCGCACGCTTTATGGGCACCTCTCCCAAACGCTGGTAACCATGGGCGAGACTGTGCGGGCAGGTGTTAAAATTGGTCTAGGGGGTAACTCAGGCCTTAGCACTGGGCCTCACCTGCACTTTGAGATTCATAAAGATGGCGTGGCGGTAGACCCTAAACCCTACTTTACCGGCTAGGTAGCCAGCGACCCTTTCATAGGACTCTTTTCGAGGGGGAATCTCTGTTCTTGAGGGATTGTTTTATTAGCCCCCACCGGTCTTACCGGGGGCTGGTATTTACTAATAATGACGCAACTTTTATTAATAGGAAAACAACTTAAAGCTATTATGGCTTATGAGATAGCTCATCACTCAAAATATCACCATAAAACCTATCCTCTGTTGCCTAACAAAATACAAGAAAAAAAATTGCTGTGAAGTTTGGGTATCATAAAAATTCTACCCGAGACTTTTATTAAGAGTATTTTTTGCTTTATTGTTGCTACTCTCAGTCAAAAATCTCCCATACTGTAAACTGGCTGGGAGGCAATGAGATACTCTTTAAACAAGGCGTTAATAAAAGCCAATAACGAGTTAAAATGCGTGTCTTTAGCCGATGTGGTGGGCAAATATTTGTCTTTTTTTGCGATGGAATTAGTTTCTATCCCTAGTCAATCCCCCCTCTTTATGCTAAACTTAACACAGTTATGGGCTAAACACAGGAGCGTGACATGAAAAATCTACATAATAATAAAAGCATTGTTACCTCTGATTTTTCAGACAAACCCACCTTTAGTGTTGCTGACGAATTAGCCTCGCTAGCCCCACAAGGAAGCATGGGAACTGAACGGGAGAATCTTCACCAGATCTTATTAAAACCGGCGAGCCGGTACGTGTTTTATGCGTTAAAAGCCTCCACCCCTGCGCTGTATGCCGCCATACATATGCTAAGCCACACCCAGCTGAGTTATTTGTGGCAAGATGTGGAACGGCATCATTTACAGACGGATGAATTACCGTCGCATGTGACAGAGATTATCTCGGTGAGCCGTACCGATGCTGGTGAGTTTGGGCCACTGGTGAAAAGCCTGTTGCAAAAAGACCCCGAAGCAGCTATGACCCTGTATGTAACAGATAATCACTTAGATGCAGTATGGTATCAGTTTATTTACGAAGGGGGCTTGGCTCAAGACAAGCTTACTATCGAGCTCATTACTGATGGCTCTTACAGTGCCGATGACTATCTTTATCGCTATGGAAATGGGTCTTACCGTGTTTATGACGAGGTGGACAGCACCCGCAACAAGATTATCAAAAAAACCTTGAATTTGTTAGGTTTAACACATAAAAACCCCGTGAAAAAAATAGCCAAAGAGCGGGCGATGTGTGCTGAAATGTTGGCAAACCCAGCCCTGTTACGCAGCTACGACTCAGGTTTTAACTATGCCCTGATGGCGCTTAACCCTAGGGTGCGCTTATGGCTGGCTCACAGCGCCTCCATTATGCACCTGCCTGCTATGGCTGGTGAGCAAGCCACCATGAAGATCATTACTGTGCCGTTAGCCACCTACTATGCCGCGTTAAGCCATGCCCAACAAGCCCAAGTGCAGCGAATGTTTGGCTTTAAAAAAGAACTTTTTGACCCGTATTTTAACGCACAACACGTAAAGCCTGCGTTGATAGTGATTAGCGCCTTGGTGAGTGCCACGCGTCGGTATTATGTGCGGCCTGCCACTTGGCGAGCCCACATGTCACTAGTGGCACAGCGTTATGGGGCAACGCATCGGTTGTTTTTAAAGGCACACCCTGCCGCTCCTATCTCAGATGAAGATCAAGCCTTGCTCACCTCATTAGGTTTTGAAAAGTCGCCCGCCATGCCCTTTCCTCTTGAGATAATGCTGATGGTGTACCCCCACTTGTGCATTGGCGGCTACGAAAGCACAATATTTATGAGTGTTGCCCCCCAACAAGCTTTGTTTCTCTTTAGCCCACCCATCAAATACCCCTTACAACGGCTTATTGCTTTACCTGAGTTGAAACACCTTTTAATAGGCTTCTAGTTGAAAGGATATCCCCTGTTGACCGGATATTTTGCAGAACGATTAAAGAAAAAGAGCACTTACTGTGGGGCAGCCGTGATAAAGGTGCTGCTGGCAATAGCCCCCAACACGCAAGGGGGATACTCCTCTCGCACGAGTGGGGTTGACTCCCCTAATGTTTTTATGTCATAATAACCGCTTCTTTCTTGCTAAACAAGCAAGATAATCCCATCGTAAGAAGGTCTATTATGCGTAAATTTTTTAAGCTGAAAGAGAACAAAACCACGATAACCACCGAGGTGTTTGCCGGCGTTACCACCTTTATGACCATGGTGTACATTTTGGCGGTAAACCCTCAAATTATGGGCGACATTGGGCTAGACAAAGGCGCGGTCTTCACCGTTACCGTGCTAGCATCGGTGGTGGGCACACTGGCCATGGCACTGCTGGCTAACTACCCTTTTGCACTGGCGCCAGGCATGGGGCTAAACGCCTTTTTTGCTTACACGATCGCCCTCAATTTTGGTTGGCCCATCGCCTTACTGGCGGTGTTTGTGGAGGGCGTGGTCTTTTTGTTACTCTCGTTTGTCAATGTGCGCGAGCTGTTGTTTGAGGTGATTCCCCACAATTTAAAACATGCTGTGGGCGTGGGCATTGGGTTTTTTATCAGCTTTATTGGCTTTAAAAACGCAGGCCTCGTGGTCGCCTCCCCAGCCACCACCGTAACCATGGGCAACATTAAAGACGTTACCGTATTGCTCGCCCTCTTTGGCTTGCTTCTCTCCACCTTTTTGTTCATTAAAAAAGTGCGTGGCTCGCTATTTTGGGGCATTCTCATCACCTACGGCTTGGGCATCATCGCCCAACTCACAGGTCTTTATGTGGTAAACCCAGAGCTGGGCAACTTCTCACTCCTTCCGCAGGGACGTATTTTAGGCGTCATCGACCTCCCCCCCGCCTTTGGACACATCACCCTATTTAAGGCCCTTAAGCAGATAGATTTTTCCACCTTTCAATGGCTAAACTTTTTGGTGGTGGTCTTTTCATTGCTGCTGGTAGATATTTTTGACACCATTGGTTCCCTTATTGCTGCCTCCTCAAAAGCTGGTTTTATGGATAAAGACGGCAAGTTGCCCCGCATTAAACAAGCCTTTTTAGCCGACGCTATTGGCACCACCGCTGGAGCTATGATGGGGGCATCCACCGTTACCACCTATGTGGAGAGTGCCACAGGCGTTGCCGAAGGGGGACGCACCGGCTTAGCCTCGGTCGTTACAGCTGCTCTCTTTTTGTTAGCCTTATTTTTCTTTCCGGTATTTGGCAGCCTGCCCACCTTTGCCACGGCTCCTGCGCTCATTATTGTGGGTCTTTTTATGACGCAAAGCATTGTGCATATTAATTTTGATGACTTTACCGAAGCCTTACCCGCCTTCCTCATCATTGTTCTTATCCCCTTCACTTATAGTATTTCAGACGGCATTGTGTTTGGTATTTTAAGCTATGTCATCCTTAAAATTCTCTCAGGGCAAGGCAAACGAATCCACATCGCCCTCTACTGTGTGGCGGTTTTATTTCTTGCTAAACTCATCTTCCGCTCTTAACCCCTAGGAAACATTTTGCATAAAAAATCGAGGCAACCGTTTATTTTATGGAGGATGGGGTCGAAACTTAAGATAAGCGGTTAGAGAACCCCTCCCAGAGTGCACTAACTGCTTGCTTTTTTACAAACTTATCACTAAAGACCAGTACCCTGTGCCCCCATGCAGAGCTGGTCTTTTCTTTTTTGCCTTCGCTAAAAATATAAAAGAACACAGCCCATTAATCCGCAAAAAGCAGATTTGGTTTGCACCGGGGGTTAAGCTGCTTGGAAAGAAGCAAGCACACGCTCACCCAGAGCTTTGGCTAAGCCAACAGGGACAGCATTGCCTATAATTTGTTCCACCACTGTACTCGCTAGTTTGTCGCTTAAGTCTTGTTTAATGGCATCATGATAGAAAATTTTCTTTTCAAAAGCCGTTACGACGTTAAAACCTGCTTGCTTAAGCCCTCATCAAGGCGACGCTCTGGACTAAGTAAGTTTTACGCAGGGCCTAAAATAATGTTTTTGATTTCTTGCTTGGTTCTGCGAGGGCAGGTCAACTCCGCACATCGTAAGATGCTATAAAAACCGATCCCAACCTATGCATCAGCATTCAGGGCGAATGAGCTTAAGATTATGCAGCACATCTTCATCCAGGGGTTTAATAGCTAAAGCCCGCAAAAACAACTCCTCCGCTGCAAGCCAATTGTTGGCTTGCACCAGCAACGCTCCTAAGTTATTTAAGGCGGGCAAATGATGAGGATCCAGCGCGAGCGTACGGTAATAGAGGTTTTGGGCATCTTGACTTTTGGCTTGATCATCATAAATTAAAGCCAAGTTAAACAAAGAGTGAATATGACTGGGAGCCAATGCCACAGCACGTTCAAAAAGTTCTTGTGCTTCAGACAGACCACCTTGGTGATAATAAATAATACCCAAACTGTTCAGGCACTCTAAATGCTGGGGGTTTAGAACCAGCGTCTGTTGCCACAACTCTTCAGCCTGCTGCCACAGCTCATGCCCGGCATAAAAGGAGCCAAGACTATAAAGCACTGCCGCTTGGGTGTGTGCTGTGCTTATACTAGATGACACGCGCATACAGCTGGTCATGAGTCCTATGAACACCCCCAAAGCAGCCATTACCTTCCAGCCGAAAGCAAACCTCACAGCTTTTTTTTAGCCTTGGCAGATCCCAGCTCCACTAAGGGGGCTAGTGCCAACACTTTTAACCACAGTTCTTGTGCCTCCTCCCCTAATCCAGCCTCATCATAACACACCGCCAAACTCAACAGCCGTTCACGGTCATCATAATCACCCTCAATATTATTCTTTATATCCTCCATCTCATCCTCCTAAACCCAAACCCGTTTCATTGAGTGGTTATACGTTAAATCATAGACCAAGACAAGATAGTTGTCAATGAAATGTTTTATAAATATGCTATTCAAAACGTTAAATCTATTATAATGCGTTTTTTTGGTATAAAAATTCATATAAACGCTCTAAATTCATTATAACTTACATTTTTATATAAACAGCCCATTCCTCTATAAATACTATAAGCCATGGTTAAAATTAAGCGGCGTTTGACCGATAAGATGGCTATCACAATTTATTTAATGCAGGAGCATCATGGACATTTTTAGAGAAATTCTTACGAACAACGCCATCGTGGGGGCTATATCAAGCTCTATTCTCATCATTTTACTGGGCTTTATTCTTACTAAAAAAGAGATCTTTAAAGCAGCCCTTGGCAAAGACCTAAGTATGGTTATTTTAACGGTTGGTTTACCGGCTTTAAGTTTTAATGCCTTTATGCAAGACATTAACCATGAAACCTTGCGCCAAGGCATGTTAATGCTGGTTTGGGGCTTTGTGTTTCAAGGGGCGCTCATTTTTCTCACCAAGCTGTATTATTTTAAATACAAAGCTGACGAACGCCAAGCCCTAGTGGTTTTAACCACGCTGGGCAGCACCACTTTTTTCGCCATCCCCATCATTGGTGCTATTTATGGGGCGCAAGGAGTGCTTTTTGCCTCCATTTTTAACATCTCCTACCGCATCTATCTTTACAGCTGGGGCTACATTAGTTTTAGTGGTCTTAAAATGAACCGCGCCAACCTCAAAACCATGCTGCTTAACCCCATCATCATCGCCACCTTTTTAGGGCTGTTCATCTGGATTTTTCAAAACTCTTTGCCTCAAGTTACGCTGAAAGACGGCAGTGTCGTGGCCTTTGCCCGCATCGACAAAACAGCCTTTTGGCTCTTTCGCCCCATGATGTTTTTAGCCAGTTTATCCTCTCCATTAGCATGGTTGTCTATCGGTTGCACATTGGGTCAAATTAGCTTAGCCCAAGCGGCTAGCAACAAAACAGCATGGTTTTATAGCTTTACTAAGATTGTTTTTGTGCCGTTACTCTCTATTGTGGCGCTAACGGTGCTTAACATGTTTGTGCCTGTTAGCTTTCTCATGCTGGCGGTTGCCACCATTATGATGTCTGCTCCTCCGGCCACGGTAGCCGTAGCCTACGCCATCAAGTTTGATCGTCAAGCTGTTATGGCCTCTAACGCCAGTCTTGTGGCCACGGTAGCCGCTGTTATTCTTATCCCACTCATCATTGTGTTGCTAGCAGTGGTAGAAAAAATGGGCATTTTTGGCAACTAAAAAACTATTTTTATTCAAGGAGACACCATGGATTTTTCACAAATTAAAATAATATGTTTTGGGGCGCGTTCAAGCGAGCAGCCTTTTTTTCACAGCCTTAACAAGCAAAACTTTGCCCTTACGCTCATTCCAGAGCTGTTAAACACCGATAATATTGCCCAAATTGCCGGGCATGAAGCGGTGTTGTTACGGGGCAACTGCCCTGCTCAAAAGCCCCAGCTAGAGCAGATGAAGGCGATGGGTGTGAAGTATTTACTCACCCGCACGGTAGGGGTTGATCATATTGATGTGCCAGCTGCCAAGGCGATGGGCTTTGTGGTGGCTCGGGTACCCGGCTACTCGCCTAACGCTATCTCTGAGTTGGCGCTCACCCTAGCTATGATGCTGGTGCGCAACACTGCTGCCACGGTTACCGCCACCAGCTCAGGTGATTATCGGGTGCAACCGTCTTACTTTAGCAAAGAGATTCGTCACATTAAAGTGGGTATTTTGGGCGTGGGACGCATTGGTCTCACCACCGCCACCCTACTAAAAGGCATGGGCGTAACCCAGTTGATGGGTTATGACCCCTATGTGAGCGATGAGGCCAAGGCGACCCTCACCATGACCGACATGGACAGCGTGGTGAGCCAGAGCGAGCTGTTGTTTTTGCACATGCCCTACATTAAAGACCAAAACCATCATCTCATCAACGCCGCCTTTTTGCAAAAAATGCCTACAGGTAGCATCTTGGTAAATGCCGCTCGAGGCGAGTTGATGGACAGTGCCGCCGTGTTGGCCGCCCTGCAAAGCAACCATTTGCACGCCCTAGCCACTGACGTGTTGGAGAAAGAGGCTACCCTGTTTAACCACAACTTTGCCGGCAAAACCAGCGGTAACCAGGTGTTTGACGCTTTGCAAGCCCTCTACCCTCGGGTGTTGATTACGCCGCACATTGGCAGCAACACTGAGGAGGCGTGCCGTAACATGATTGAGCAGAGTTTTGATAATCTTCATGATTATTTGACGAGTGGTAGCTGTAAAAACGCCTTATAACCGGCTAGCCGGCTTTATTAGGATTCTAGTTGAGAGGGCATCTCTGTTCCTTAAGTTAAATATAAAGTAAAAAGGGAGTCAAGAGACTCCCTTTTGTGTGTTTGGTTGGCTAATGGAGAAAAGTTGCCATTACGAAAATAGTCCTAATAGATCCCCCCGTGGGGGGGCTTAGCCTTTGTGGGGGCAGTCGTGCTGGGTAACAGGAATCATAGAGCTGTGCTTTTCTACATATCCCTGTACGTCTTTTAGGTCTAAATGACTGTGCGTCCCTACTATAATGTTTGTAACATGTTTCATGATGGGCGGATCATATTCGATATAAGTGCGTATCTCTTTTTTCTCATTTTCGAGAGTCTTTATAACAACGTCGTTTGGAAGTTGGTTAGGGTTTAACATACGCACCAGCCGACACTCCTGTTCCTCATGGTAATCAGCGTGCTTGATAAGTGGTGTGATATACGCCAGCCAAGGGGCTAACATTTTTATTTCAGTTTTATTCAAATCCACAAGTCTATCTTTTATAATTGTTAGTTGAGTAGCGACCTGTTTCTCTATCTCAGCATTTTTAGCCTTATATTCGACTAATAGGTCATCTTTAAGTTGGTTATGACAGGCTAAGGTGTGGCGGTCTATCTGGGCAATGCCGGCTAGCACCTTTTTATCAGGGTTCACATACACACAGCGAAAAAGAGTCAGTTTATAGTCATGCTCTTTATTATCTTTCCCCCCATAGGTCATGCTATCGGCAAAAAAGGTATCTTGAAACTCAAAGCTAATGCCCGAGCTTTCCCTGTGGTCGGTTTTACCATACAGCCTAAACTGATTGAGCAACTTGAGGGCGAAAGTGAAACAGGCAATAAAGGGGGTAAGAGGAATATCTTGGTTATTAGGGGGTTTTATGCCCAAGTATTTATAAAAGGTGAGACCCTCCCAACTATCGTTCATGTGGGTTGTCGTAAACAACCATAAGTGAGATGTGTTTTTAGTAATATGACCCAGTGCTACTTTGGCATCGGTGTAATGTGCCACTCGAATGGTTTCATAATCATCTATTATAGGATAAACTTTAAGCAAAGCCAACAGCTTAGTGATCGCGGTGGTTACAATTTCATCCGCATCCACTTGGTGTAAGCTTTTACGAGCCATATCAAGGTAACAAGCTGGCTCTAACTCACCATTAACCAATCCCTCTTGGCATTTCTTCCATAACTTCATGTCAAGTTGATTTAGGTCATATTGGGTATTAGAATCGTCGGGTTCAACTTCTAAGGCTTTCTCTAAATATTCTTTAGCCTTAAATATATCGTCTTCGTATTCTAGGTAAAATTCACCAAGGGTGTGCAATGTTTCAAAATGATTCTCATCAATGGCTAGGACTTGGTCAAAAGCCTCTTTTGCAATCTCTGGCATCCTAATGTTGCATGCAAGGCAACCTAATCTATACAACACATCCACATTATTATGGTAATCTTCTAAAGCCTTTTTTAACAGACTAGTGGCTTTTTCCTCATCTGCATTGTCATTAGCATCTACAATCTCATTAATCCTCTTCCAGTCATCATCCGTCAACCCACTCATATTTTAACCCACCTTCATTTATTTGCTTATTCATATTAACCCCATTCCCCAGCAACGCAAGGCCCACTCGTGGGCTTTTAATGGAGTTCTGGCCGAGAGGACACCCATCCTTGACTTTTAAGCGGAAGTGGGTTAAACTTGTAAATGAAAACCCATGCGGTTTCAAGCGGACTGCTTTGAAACCATGGAGGCGAAACTGGGGCTAGCCCCACTAAATAGGTGGGTTTTCGATAGGGCAGAAATGCCCCTGTGCAGATAATCCTAGCAGAAGCCCCGCAGGCGGGGAGTTTTTCGACGCAGAAGAGGAACATCACAACTAGTAAAGCTCCTCTCAGTAGGTATGAGTACATGCTCAACCTCCTTTAAAAAGCCCCTAGGTGCGGGAACACTTAGGGGCTTTGCTTTCCCCAAATGGCGGCTCACCGCTTTTATTAGGATTATAGTTGCTGGGGCATGACAAAACAGCCTATTAATGGGGGCGTGTCCCCATTCCGTCTCAAGGTCTGTTACCATCTTACAGCATGTTTGAACTATAGTCAAGACAATGCCCCACAAGTGAAGTTAAGATTTCATACCGCCATGCCGATAGTGTAGTAAGAAACGAAAGGAAGGTAAGTTATGAAAATCGCCCTCAATGTAACCATTGACGATAATGGCAAAATGGATGCCAACTTTAACCTAGAACAAACCGTTGCCGCCGAAGAACAAGAAAACTACGCCAAACTGCTGGTGGATGTGATAAAAACAAAAATGACTCTCGACTCCGAAGAAGTGCAAGAAAAGCAAGTTTATGACAGCATATTAGAAGGGCATAAACTGTTTTTAGACCACAGCAAACAGTTGCAACGCACAACGGGCAAGCCAGGCGAGATGAACGAGGTGCACACCAACTTTTTAAAGGTGATGAAAAGTGACTAGCCCGTCTCGCCGGTTTTATTAGGATCGTGGTTAGATTGCCACATAAAACCCCTGAAGGTTTATTTTTTTAGGAGAGTTTTCAGCTCTGCTAGCTTGCCATGAGTGGTGTTTTTAAAAACCGCAAAAGCATCATTAAAGCATTTTTCTGCCTCTTTTATTTTACCAGCATGAAACAGGGCAATGCCTTGATCAGCCCATACAGAAACCTGTTTACTCATAGCCTCTTCTTTTACCGTTAGCTGTTTCTCTACTTCATCTAATTTGTTTTTAAAATTGCCGGCAACTGATGTGCTAAGGCTTTTGGCTTTAACTAAGTACTCTTTAGCTTTGGTTATGTCTTTGTCCATCAACGTCTCTATTTCTTTATGCAACTTATTAAGTTCTAGCTCACCAAGCAAATTGTTCATGTTTACACCACCTGTTATTTTTATTTATAGTGCAAAAATACAACCCTTTATGGCAAAAGGCAAGGTTGCTAGTGCCTTTACTAAACTCCATGAATGGGCTTGACGAGCGTAAATGGTTGGCATATACTGAACTTTACTATTCAAACCATATCTCATAATAAAAGGTGCTTTAAAACAATGAAAGATTTCACATTTCACCGCCCTACCAAGCTTATTTTTGGTGATGACACCATCCAACAACTCACCTCCCTTGTTCCTGCCGATGCCGTAGTGCTAATGGTGGCTGGAGGTGGCAGCATTAAAACTAATGGCGTGTATGACCGCGTTAAGGCAGCGTTGCATGCTCATAAAGTGGTAGAGTTTTGGGGCATTGAACCCAACCCTCACTACGAAACCTCCCTTAAAGCCATTGAGCTGGCACGCAAAGAAAAGGCCACGTTTGTGCTGGCTGTGGGTGGTGGCAGCGTGATGGACGCAAGCAAGCTAATAGCCCTTGCCACTTGCTGCCCTGAGGGAGCGGATTTGTGGGAGCAAGGTGTGGTGAAGTCTGGACAGCAAACCAAAGCCTTACCATTGGGCATGGTGGTTACCCTACCCGCCACTGGCAGCGAGATGAACTCAGGGTATGTTATCACCAACAAAGCGATGAATCTTAAGCTAGCAGGCAACAATCAACTGCTGATGCCTGTGTTCTCAATTTTAGAACCCAGTGTAACACTCACCTTGGATGCTCGACAAACGAGCAACGGCATTGCCGATGCGTTTGTGCATGTTACCGAGCAGTATTTGAATGACGACCGTGATTGCCTGTTGCAGGACGCTTGGTCTGAAGGTGTGTTGCTGGCGTTGATTGATGCAGCACCTAAATTGATGAAAAATCTGCAAGACATAACGGCTCGCCGCACGGTGTTGCACGCGGCCACCATGGCACTTAACGGCATGACAGCCATGGGTGTAACCCCTGACTGGGCCACACATGTGATAGGACATGAGCTTACAGCTCTTTACAACACTGACCATGCCCGCACGCTTACGATTGTGTTGCCTAGCTTATTACGCACTCGAAAAGAGGCAAAAGCCTATAAATTGCAACGATTTGCCCAAAAAGTGTGGGGCATCACCACAGGCACAGCCGATGAACAAATTGCGGCAGGTATTAATGCTACTGAGGCTTTCTTTAAGTCTATCAACATGCCTGTAACGCTAAAAGACGCTCAGTTGCCTGAGGAAGCCGTAGAGCTGGTGGCTAACCGCTTGGGTGAGCGAGGTTGGAGTGTGGGTGAAGATGGCAAGGTGGACGCTGCGATGGTAAAAGTTATTTTAACAGCCGCCAAAGGCTAGACTTTTTTTTAAAAATTCGTAATATTAGTGTGTCTTTTCAATAAATGGAAGGCACACTTTTTTTTACTGGGGGTGATATGGTTAAAAATCTAGTAAAAGAGAAACTATTAATTTTTTTAGTGGCTTTTAGCTGGTTGGTAGGATCGATGATGGTTTTTGGGTTTATCATTCTAACTCTAATTAATACGGCTAGTGATAGGTTGCTGATGATAAGTTTTGGGGTGATGGTTTTATGGGGGATGGGGTCTATTGTGGCGTGGACACTGAGTAAAAAATGGATAACTATTATAAATAATGAAAATTTTAAAAAACCAATAGATTGAGATTTTAAGCAGTACCTGCTTGGGATTACGGAGATCGGATACCAACGGGGTGTGTGCATGGGGTAAATAAGCACAAGGACAAAGGACTAGATTTTTATTTGTAAAAGAGGCATAATCATCATATCTTTAGTCTAATTTAAAGATATGATTTGCTAAAACAGGAGGTAGAGGAATGGCCCCTACACGTTTTACCCCGCCTCAGTATGAAGTGGATACGTTTGACTACAAAGCCCAAGAAGAGTGGTTTTTTGAGACAGGTGACACACAGTCTCCCATTAATATTCGGTCTCATGTGATAGAAGAGATGTGGGGAGCAACACCCCTTTATTTGGATTATGCCCCCATGGCTACGCAAGTGTTTGATTCTGGAGCTACCATTAGGGTTATAACCGATGGAAAAGCTCGCATTAATGGGCGACCTTTTCAGTTGATACAGTATCATTTTCATGCCCCTAGTGAACACACGATAGATGGCAAGCACTACCCTCTTGAGTTGCACTTTGTGCATCGATCCCAAACCCAGCGCATGGCGGTGGTGGGCGTTTTTTTTGAGATAGGCACACATAATAGAGCCTTTGCCCAGATGATGGAGAGCCTTGAGGCAGGTACGACTGATTTAGGGCATCCAGCTAGCATTGATGTGGCAGAAATGTTGCCTGAAAATAAAAGTTACTATCATTATATGGGGTCGCTAACGACTCCTCCTCTCACAGCTCATGTGGAGTGGTATATTTTACCACACACGGTGCAGTTAGATGAGATGCAATTGGCACAATTTCATCGTTATTATACTAATAACCGGCGTGAAATTCAGCCCTGCAACGAACGGCAGATATTGCACCATGAAGAAGAAGCAAAATAAACATTATCGAACATTGAGTAACAAAAGCATAAAACACAGACATATTTTTTGTGTGAAAAAAAAAGCGAATGAAGGAAGGGGAAAAAGTATGTGTAAAAAAAGCATTTTAATGGTGGCTTTAGTTGTTTTCACAATGGCTCTCAATGGTTGCACAGCCAACAACCAGGCTGAAGAGTCTCTATTGACCTATGCTCGTAGCCAGCATTACAATGAGGAGCTTGATCATGATCATGACCTTAGCTGGAGCCATGCTAACCAAGGTGAGTGGTATTTTAGCACAGGTCGCACCCAGTCACCTATTAACATTGTGAGCGGTTCAGCAGCAGCAATGCAGGGAGCAGCACCTCTTTTGTTGAACTACCCATCAATGGCTGACAAGATTTATGATACCGGCCATGATATTCATGTGAAGATTACCGGATCTGCTATGATTAATAACCGTCCGTTTAGTTTGTTGCAGTTTCATTTACACAGCCCAAGCGAGCATACGATAGATGGTAATCATTACCCACTTGAGCTTCACTTTATGCATGTTGCCCAAAATGGACAGTTGGCTGTTGTGGGTGTGATGTTTGAGGAAGGAAATGAGAATGAGGCCATGGGACAAATACTTGAGGCGTTGGAAAGTTCAAATATTTTAAGTAGCGCGCTGGATACGGGTGCTTTGTTGCCAAGTGATTTGAGCTTTTACCACTACCGTGGATCGTTGACCACCCCCCCCTTGACTGAAAATGTGGATTGGTATGTGTTAGCAAACCCCGTGCAGATGTCGACTGAGCAGTTAAACACCATGAGAAGCTATTACAATGACAATAACCGTGAGGTGCAGCCACTTTATGATCGTCCGTTATTGAGTTATACTAGTTTAAAGTAAGATAAAAGGAGTGTGGAGCGATGATGACTAAAATGCACAAAATTGCGGTTATAGGGGGGGCAGTGGCTACGGTGCTGATGCTTTTGATTATTCTCCGAATGCAGAACGATGCTGAAGTGAAGGACCCTGGGGGCGACAGCTTGGCGGCCAAAATAGCCAATGCCCCATTGACGATGAACTATAGTGAACATTTTTTTGCGAAAAAAAAACCTGAGACCACCAGTCGATCTTTTACGATCATTGGCTATGATTTTAACAATAGCACTAAAACCACACAAGAGAGCAACAACCCTCTTCAGCTAAACTTTGTGCATCGCAGTGAAGATGATGAGCTGGCTGTGGTGGGAATTAAACTGATAAAAGGCGCCTATAACGAGGCCTTTGATCGGGTGTTGAATGCTCTGACTGATGACAATGTGGATGCAACGCCTGATGATATGGCAGCCTTGTTGCCAAGTGAGGCTCCCTACACACAGCCTAGCGATGATGTTACTTGGGCCACCTATGGTGAGCGGGCAACGTGGTATCAGTTAGACAGCCCTGTAACCGTTTCTGAAACACAGCTGGCGCAACTGAATGACTATTATGCTGATCTGAAACGTTAGCTAAGTGTGTGACAGTTTAGTATAAAAAAAGAGATCTTGCGGGGTCTCTTTTTTTTATACCCTATCGCCCCTCCATGGGGTTGACCGGGAGATGAAAAAGGTGTAATCTCTATGGATGATAGGGGTGTTTGATGTCCGGCGAATCTAATATGAAAATATCGAGAGATGGCGTGCATTCTATCACTAAAAACAGAACACATATACTCACTTCCCTTAGCTTAAAATGGCAAGAAACTCTCATTATATTGGTTTTACTGATAGGTGGACTTTATTTTATTAACAAAGATCGCAACGTTGTGGGTGGTGTGCTTGTTGGCGTAAGCATTCTCTCCTTTGCCTTTTTCGTTTCACCTGCGAATTTCGATATGCTCATAAACATCACCCTAGCTTATTACAAAGCGAAGAACATAAAGAATACACTCAGATGATCGAAGCTATTAATAATCCTAACCAGTTCTCTAATAATCAGTTCTCTTATGAAAAAACAGACGCAGTTCTAACACCCATCACAGACCCTAGCCAAATTACCAGTGAAAGAGACTTACTTAAAGGAGATGAAACACATGGACAGTAATTTATACCTTATCTCTCTAAACGAAGTACCCTACAGCCTTATTTATGAAATAAAACACACTTTAGACAAGGCTGGGGGATGGGTGGAGGTGTTACCCCATACTTTTGTTATAAGATCGAGCCGTGATGTCAATGAATGGACAAGAATTATTGAGTTTCATTTAAGAAATCGTTACCCTTTTATCATTACTAAAATAGACCGTGGTCAAACTCAGGGATGGTTGCACAACTCGCTATGGGAAAGACTCCACGCTCTGTAAGTTTTCAGAATGTTTCACAAGGTATCTGCATTGATGACGAAAAAATAGTGCTTGCAGGCTCTCGTTTTAATACTTTACTTTTTTATTGAGCTAAGCCACAGCAAAGCGATGAAGGCGTACATAACCTATATGACGCAGCGGATGATAGAGTTGCATCGGGTGCTAAAAAGTACGGGCAGTATTTATTTACACTGCGACCCTACGGCGAGCCACTACCTGAAGCAGATGATGGATTGTGTCTTTGGCAAGAGTAACTTTAGAAACGAGATTGTGTGGTGTTACAAATCACGTCCTCAGCCAAAACGCAGTTTTGCCAAAAAACATGACGTTATCTTGTTCTACTCAAAATCAGCCGACTATTATTTTAACTGGCAAGAATCGGTACGTCCGCTATCTGAATCAACGGTGGCTAAGTATCGCTTAATGGACGATGAGGGGCGTAAATATCGCTTACAAGGACGAGGTATAACCGATAGTCCCATCCAGTCGGCAAAGGATGTTGATGTTAAGTGGGAAATTTCGCACCCAGAATGGGTAGTGCGCGACTACTTGGACACTAAAATCGGAGTTATTTTAGAAGACTGGTGGGAGATAGATATTATCAATCAGTCCTCTAAAGAGCGCACCGGCTATCCCACCCAAAAACCCCTAGCCCTGTTGCACCGCATTATCAAGGCCTCATCTCAAGAGGGCGACGTGGTGCTAGACCCTTTTTGTGGCTGTGCCACCACCTGTGTGGCCGCCCAACAACTAAACCGTAAATGGATTGGCATTGACATAGAAGAGCAAGCCGTGAAAGTGTTGATTGAACGGCTTGAAAAGATGGGTTTTTTAGACGACACTTTGAAGTTTAATGTGCAAGGGCTTGATTTTATCACCACGTCACTGGCCCCTGTGCGTACGGATCTGCCTCAAATAGCCCCTACCGACAAAACCATGAAAGAAGAGCTTTATGCCGAGCAAAAAGGACGCTGTAGAGCCTGCGATGTGGCGATGCGGATTATCGATTTTGAGGTAGACCACATTATTCCCCGTGCCAAAGGCGGTGGCGACTATTATGAAAACTATCAGTTGCTCTGTGGGTCTTGCAACAAAATAAAGGGCGACCGCCCGATGGAGTATCTGCGGGTAAAAATCGCCACCCGTGAGAAGTACCTCACCCGGGTGCAGTTTGGCGACTAGTGATAAGCCGTTCGATATAGAGCAGAAGGGGGGGGGCTTAACTAGATCCTAATAAAAGCCCCCAGTGGGGGTTTTAAAAATGGAGTAAATAGGCTATAATAGAGGAGTATGAAGTATCCATTTATCCACCTGCATAACCACTCTGAGTATTCGCTGTTAGACGGCTCGACCCCCGTGAAAGACCTAGCCCGGATGGCGGCTCACTATGAAATGCCTTACTTAGCCCTTACAGACCACGGCAACATGTTTGGGGCGTTGTACTTTCAAAAGGCCTGTTTGGCCGCGGGGATTAAACCCATTATTGGGTGTGAGGTGTACATTGCGCCTAAAGGGCGGTTGATTAAAAATGCGGATAATCGGCACTTTCATATGTGTTTATTTTGCCAAAATGAAACAGGGTATAAAAACCTGCTTAAATTGACTAGTCAGGCATCGCTTGATGGGTTTTATTACAAACCACGCATTGATGATGAACTGCTTGAGCAGTATCATGAGGGGCTGATGGCTAGCTCGGCCTGCATAGGGGGCGAAATTTCACGGCTGTTAATTGCGGATAAGTATGAAGAGGCTAAAATTCGGGCGCAGTACTACGCGGCTCTCTTTGGCGAGGATAATTATTACCTTGAGGTGCAAAACCATGGCTGGCCGGAAGAGGCCAAAAACCGTGAGCTGATGGTTAGGTTGTCGGCTGAGACGGGCATTCCGCTGATTGCGACCAATGATATTCACTATTTACGTCCTGAAGATGAAAAGGATAACGACATCTTTATTTGCATTGGCACACAGAAAAAACGCAGTGATGTCAACCGCATGAAGGCTAGCCCACAGTGCTACTTTAGAAGCCCGCAAGAGATGTATGAACTGTTTAGAGAAATGCCTGAGGCCTTGACTAACACGGTAAAACTGGCCGAGCGGTGTGATTTTTTAATTCAAGAGCCTGGTCCTTCGTTACCTGAGTATGCTATACCTGCGGAGTTTACTAGCCCTGCTGCTTATTTAAAAAAGCTGGTGATGGATGGGTTGAATGGACGCTACGCGCAATTGAGCGAAGCGATTATGGGACGTGCGGAGTTTGAGCTTAAAACGATCGACCATATGAATTTTTCGGGTTATTTCTTGATCGTTTGGGACTTTATTGACTGGGCAAGGCGGCAAAAAATATCCGTAGGACCGGGGCGTGGATCAGGGGCTGGCAGCATTGTGGCTTATGCCTTACGCATCACCGATGTGGATCCGCTGAAGTATAATCTGCTTTTTGAGCGTTTTTTAAACCCCGAGCGCGTGAGTATGCCTGACTTTGATATTGACTTTAACGATGAACGGCGCGACGAAGTGGTGGCTTATGTTACGCAAAAATATGGGCAAGAGAATGTGGCGGGTATTACCACTTTTGGCACGCTAGCAACTAAAGCCGTGCTGAAAGATGTGGCACGGGTGCTAGACATTAGCTTTGATGAAAGTCTTAAAATCACTAAACTGATTGATGAGACCGTGTTGCCTGAAAAAGATGAAAATGGCGAGAGTGTGCCACTAAATGTGCAAACGGCACGCATCTACAATCCAGATTTAAAGGCCATTTATGGCCGTGGGGGCATTTATGCCGAGCTGTTTGATGTAGGTGCGCGGCTGGAGGGATTAACCCGTGGCGTGGGTACACATGCCTGCGGTAAGGTGATTGGTAAAAGCGCCGTGGTGGACTATGTGCCGTTAATTTTAGACCAAAAGTCGCTGTCGGTAAACACTGCCTTTGAGAGTAAGGTGATTGAAGACTGTGGGTTGGTAAAAATGGACTTTTTGGGCTTAAAAACCCTCTCGGTGATTGACAATACCATCGCCCTCATTCACAAACACAGCCCCGCGTTTGACCTAAGTGCCATTGCCGATGACGACAAAGCGACCTTTAAACTGTTTACGCAAGGACGCACCCACTCTATCTTTCAGTTTGAAAGTGAAGGGATGCAGAAAATTCTGCGTGAAGCAAAACCCTCTAACATGGAAGATTTGATCGCCTTGAACGCCCTGTACCGGCCAGGTCCCATGCAGTATATCCCTGAATTTATTAAGGGCAAAAACAACCCACGATCTATTGTCTACTTTCACCCCTCTCTCAAAGAAATTTTGCAGCCCACCTATGGCGTTATTGTTTATCAAGAACAAGTTATGCAGGTAGCCCAAATTTATGCCGGTTACTCACTTGGAGCAGCCGACCTGTTGCGCCGTGCTATGAGTAAGAAGAAAAAGAAAGAGATGGATGAGCAGCAGAAGTTGTTTGTGGAAGGGGCGATTGCCAAGGGGCACAAAGCCAGCGATGCTGAAAAACTCTTTGAGATTTTGCTGCCCTTTGCCGGCTATGGGTTTAATAAAAGCCATGCAGCGGCCTACTCGGTGTTGGCGTATCAAACCGCCTATCTTAAAACACACTATCCAGCTGAGTTTATGGCGGCCAACCTCACCAATGACTTGGGCGAGCCGAAAGGCTTTAGCAGGTGTTTGAGCGAAACGCGTAGCATGGGCATCGCCATTGCTCCCCCCACCATTAATGAAAGCGAAGAGAAGTTTACGGTGAAAAATGGCACTATTTACTACGGGTTGCTTGGCTTGAAAGGCTTGGGCGAGGCGGCGGTGCGAGAGATTTTGCAGACCCGTGCTAAGGTTGGGGGCTTTAACGGTTTTATTGATTTTTTAGAGAAAATACCCCAGAACAGCACAAACAAACGCATGGTAGACACGCTGATTTCCGCTGGCTTGTTCGATTATTTTAATGGGCCACAAAGCCGCAGTGTGTTGTTGGCAAACGCCAACCGAGCCGTGGACTGGGCAGTAAAGAAAAAAAGTGAGGGGCAATCTGGGGGTGGTTTGTTTGGGTTAGATGACGAGACCGCCTTTCCGCCTTTTAAATTTGACGAAGCCCCTGAATTGACTGCGGCTGAATTGTTGCAGAAAGAAAAGGATATTTTAGGATTTTACATCTCAGGGCATCCGCTAGATGACTACCGAGGGGCGTGGGAGCAGCACCAAAAGATTGACTTAAGCGAACCGCACAAAGCCCAAAAAAACAAGGTGTATACCATTGTGGGGCAGCTGAAAAACTTGACCATTAAGCCCACTAAAAAAGGCACGCTGATGGCGAACGCCATGGTGGAGGACTTTAACGCCAGCATTGCCATGGTTATTTTTAGTAAAGCGTTAGAGTCGCAAATTGCCACCGAACGAGGCTTGCTTAGCTTGGAACAATTCTTGCGCGAAAATGGCGATGCCGTGCTGATGTTTAGTGGCAAAATTGAGCTAGAACGCGGCGAACCTCAGCTGTTGCTGGACAATGCTTCTGTACCGACCGCCTACCCTAGCTCGCAACCATCTGCCCCACCTGCCCCTGCTAAAAAGGAAGTGAGTAAGACCGCCCCGCCTGTTGCGCCTGCAGTGGCAGCTGAGCCTAAACCAGACAACGTTGCCCCTGCACCGGTGAAACCCTTGCCGGCGGTGCATCTGTATCTGCACGATGACCACTTTGGGGAGGTGCAGGTGGCAATATTGAAAGAACAGGTGTTGCGTCATGCCGGCGCGCAAGCGCTTTTCTTTCATCTGAGTAACGGCACCTGCATTAAGGCGGGCTCTGCGTTTGGGGTGGATGGTGGGCGGGTTAAAGCCTTGGAAGAACTGCCGTTTGTGGAGAAGGTGGAGTGATCTCCTGCAGAGGGGATCGATGGGGACTTTTGGTGAAAGGGTGTCTTTACCCCTTCATATTAAGTAGGTCTTAAAAATCGTCGATAAGAATGGTGGGAGACCACCACAATATGGGCACTTGTGCCTTTTAATAGGGTGTTGTAAGCGGGGGCAAAAATGAAGATAGAGCTAAGTGTGTGTACTGATGAGCATGGGGCGGTTAAGGCTTATTATGACGTGGAGGGGGCAGGCGAGATAACCGATGCCCAAAAAGAACTGTGTTATAATAAGTTGGCTGAGGTGTCAAACACTAAAATGACTGCAGATGTGGCGAACCACAAAGCCACCAAGGATGCGGAGAAAGAAGTTGAGCTGGCTAAAATAGAGGTGGAGCGTCATGTGGCGGTAACCAAGATTAGGGCGGAGGTGGAGATAGCTGAGGCTACCAATGAGACCGAAATTAGAAAGATGACCTATGAAGCCGACACGAAAAAACGTGAGATGATTAGTGCAAATCACACCGTGTATTTAGAAAAAATGAGCGAAGTTCATGAGACTATTTTGGACAAAACCGAGGCTCACAACCACACCGCCATGCAGGCGATGCACAGCGAGGTTCATGCTAAGTTTCTTGATGCGATGAAAAAAGATGAGTGATGAGCATCCTTTAGGCTGGTCTAAAAAGTGGCTAACCGCCTTAACCGTTATGGCAGTAGCGGCTTTGATCATTATTGCGCTAGGCTTTGCCCTTCCCCCTATCATTATCTTATTATTTGAACGCTCAATTTTCTAGCCTCTTTCACTTCCCCGAAGATGCGTACCTTGTTTTGCAGAGCACCATCAGTCGAGCGGGGCTTTACTTGGCAAGCTACCGCAACCAAGGAAGCATAGCCCATTTAACGGATGCGGTGACAGAGGCACAGCAATTTTGGAAGACATTCATCCAGCATCCTGATGCCTATGAAGATCCTCCTGAATATGCGATGGAGGACTTGTTCGAAGTATTTAAAGTCATGCAAACCGCCCATGCGAAAGAGGAGACACGTGCAGCTGTGGAAGCGTGGGCTAGCACCCCTGATATTGAGGAGTTTATTAAAAAGATTTGTGGCGACAGCTTATCCTCCATGCAAGAGTTGTTACTTGACTTAGTGAAAGAGATAAAAGCCGAACGAGAGCAACCCTCCCCCCAGTAAATGAACCTTAAAAAGGGCTGGCTGAAGGGCTTGACAATAATAAAGCTTCGTGTTATTATCAAATCAATCTCGGGGGAAACCCTGAACCGTTCTAGTATGGAAACATGCTAGAAGGCGGCTCAAATGCCTACTAGAAGCAATTCTGGTGGGCATCGTTTTTTTAGTGAGGAAGGAAAACCCCGATGTCCACAAAGCAAGATACAACTCTCCTCATGTGTGTTGCTTGTGAAGAGCGTGGTGATGTGGCTAAAAAACCCTTATGTTATGCGTGCTTGCAAAAAGTTTTAGAAAAGCGTGGGCTGGTTTTTTCGGCTAAAGATGTGCAAAGCTAAGGAACAAAGAGGGAGAATCTACCCCAGATCCTAATAAAAGCCCCGCTGGCGGGGTGATTGCTCCCTATTTAACGTTTGAACAAGTGAGCTGGATTTACAAAGAGTTGGATGAAACTATGAAGAGTAAAATAACCAATAAGTTTGGTGGCGGTTCTACACAAATCTTTGGACAAAGGTTGCATCAGTTATCGATGTTACGCAATTTTTGTGCGCATGGCTCTTCTATTTATGATCAAACATTTTTAGAGCTTTCAATAAAAAGTGTATTAACAATAACTATGCGTATTTTGTGTGTGGGGTCGAGGGGGCTAAAGAGTAGCCATGAGGAGCTGTTAAAGCACTATGAATGCAATTTAACTAATCTTAAAAACAATGCGCATTCGGTAAGTGCTGATGAAATAGAGCGTGCTGTAAGCACAGATAAAAGAAAGCACGCTTAATGCGTAAGTTAGCTTGGCAACTCGCCACTTTCATGGCTCTCCTCATTGTGCTGGGTAAGGGGCATTTTTGGCTCATTCAGCACTCCGCCACATCTACCCTCCTTTTAACCAGCCTTGCGGTGTTCATCCTCCTATTGCCCTTTTTGTTCATTACGCATTTGGGCTTATGCCATTTTACCCAGAACAAGGAGACGCACCCTGCTTGGTGGGTGTTTGCATTGCTGGTGATGGGTTGTGTGGTGCTGGCATTAGTGCTATTTAATCTCACCCCATGGGGTGATGGTTATTTAAATATTATTTATTATTATCCAGTGAGCCAAAGATGGTTATTTTGGCTGGCGGGGCTGTATGGCATGGGACGCATGGGTTATGTGTTATTGCGCAAATAATCATTAATGCCCCATAATGCACAAGCCCCTCGATGTATGAGGGGCTTGTGTTAAGAGAGCAGACGGGATAAGAGTCTAAGAGTGATTCTCCCGTCGCTCTATCTATTTTGATTAGAGAATATACCGTTCTAAGTTCTCCTCATCCAGCACCTCTTTGGCGCACTGGGCGGTTACATAGTTGGCATCAATAGTTATGGTTTGCCCTGCATAGTCGGGGGCATTAAAACTCAACTCTTCCAGCACTTGCTCTAACACGCTGTGCAACCGCCGCGCCCCAATGTTTTGGCGGGTGGCATTTTGAGCGGCGGCTACGGTAGCAAGCTGTTGTATGCCATCATCCGTAAAGTGCAATGTGAGTTGTTCTGTCGCTAGCATGGCTTGATACTGGGCAATCAGCGAATTTTGCGGCCCAGTTAAAATCTGTTTGAACATTTCCGCCGTCATTGGTTCAAGATCCACTCTAATAGGAAAACGCCCTTGAAGCTCAGGAATAAGGTCGCTAGGTTTAGCGATGTTAAAAGCCCCAGCGGCGATGAAAAGGATGTGACTGGTGTCAATAGAGCCATATTTGGTGGACACAAGGCTACCTTCCACGATGGGAAGAATGTCGCGCTGCACCCCTTCTCGGCTGATGTCTGGGCTAGAGGACTGCCCCCCCTTACCAGCAATTTTGTCAATTTCATCAATAAAAATGACCCCCATGGTCTCCACCCGCTCTTTAGCTAAGTCAACGGCACTGTCGTTGTCAATAAGCCGATCTTTTTCCTCTGCTAAAAAGAGATCAAAAGCCCGTGCCACAGTAACCAAACGCTTTTTACGGCTGCTAAAGATCGAACTAATTTGTGAGGTTATGCTGTCCATCGAGGCATTCATATCAGCACCGCTCATGCCCATACCCACAGGAAACACCTCCATCGTCGGCATCCCTTGCGGTGGCGAGGGCGAAATCTCAATTTTTAAGTCGTTCAGTAGTCCTTCTTTCAGTTGGGAAAGTAAATGTTCGTGCGACAGCTGCACCGCAGGCAACGCTTCAGTGTTGTCCTCTGAGTCGTCGGCTTGGTCCTCAAAGTGTGCGAATAAAAGATTAACCAAACGGTCATACGTACGGCGCTTGGCCTCTTCTGCCACAGCAACGGTCATCTCGGTTTTCACGAGAGCCAAAGCGTTGGTCATCAGGTCGCGCACCATGCTCTCCACGTCGCGTCCCACATAGCCCACCTCGGTAAACTTGGTCGCCTCCACTTTAATGAACGGCGCCCCACACAGCTTGGTGAGCCGACGAGCTATCTCGGTTTTGCCCACGCCCGTCGCCCCAATCATAATGATGTTTTTAGGAATAACTTCTTCTTGCATCGCTTTAGAGAGTTGTTTGCGCCGGTAACGGTTGCGCAGAGCCACAGCCACGGCACGCTTGGCTTTAGCTTGCCCAATAATGTGCTTGTCTAACTCAACCACAATGGCGGCAGGGCTTAATTTTTCAAACTCTAAGCTCATAACAACTCCTCCACAACAATGTTATTATTGGTAAACACACACAAATCCGCCGCCACCGCTAAACTCTTTTGGGCAATTTCGGTGGCACTAAAAGGCGACCCGTCAAGGTACGCCAAGGCCGCGGCGTAGGCAAAGTTGCCCCCCGACCCTATCGCCATCGCCCCATGGGCTGGTTCAATCACATCCCCACCGCCGGTGATGAGCAGGGTTTTTTCAGCATCAGCCACTAACAGCATGGCATCCAGCTTGCGCAGTCGGCGGTCGGTGCGCCACTCTTTAGCCACATCCACGGCCGCTCGGGTTAGGTCTAGCCCACGCTCCTTCATTTTGTCTTCAAAAAGTTCTTCAAGGGTGAAGGCATCGGCGGTGCTGCCGGCAAAGCCACACAGCACTTTGCCATCAAACAATTTACGAATTTTGCGGGCGTTGGGCTTCATAATAACGCTTTGCCCAGCGGTAACCTGCCCGTCGCCGGCCATAGCAACCTTGCCGTCTTTACGCACCACTAAAATAGTGGTGGCCTTCATTTCAATCATGATGTATCTCCTGTTTAGCATGAGGGTGGGCGGCACGGTAGGCGGTTTTAAGCCTATCCATGCTAACGTGGGTGTACACCTGCGTGGTGCGCAGGCTTGAATGTCCTAATAGCTCTTGCACAATGCGCAAATTTGCCCCTTCATCTAACAAATGGGTGGCAAAAGTGTGCCTAAATATATGCACCGATAGTTTGTTATAGTGCGTTAACTTTTCTTCGTATTTTTGAATGATAAAATAAACGCCTCGGCGGGTCAAGCGCCCCCCTCGGTCGTTTATGAACAACGCCTGCTCGCCCTCTTTCGCCTTGCTTGCCCGCAACACTGCGTAATGAGCTAACGCCTTTTGAGCTGGTGGGGTGAAAAAAATAAACCGCTCTTTTTGCCCCTTGCCCTTAACCAGCAACAACTCCGCCCCAAGGCTCTCGGCTAGATTAAGATTGACCAACTCTTGGGCGCGTAACCCTGTGCTGTACAGCACCTCAAAAATGGCACGGTCGCGCACGCCGGCAAAGGTGCCGGCACAGCAGCCATTTAAAATGTTCTCAAGCTCAGCATAGGAGAGATAATGCGGCAAGGCTTCGCGCATTTTAGGGCCTTTTACCCCACTAAACGGGTTGACGCTGATAAGCTCCTGTTCGTCTAAATAGTGATAAAAACCCCGCAGGGCCGAGAGTTTGCGAGCAATGGTGGCGGGGGTAAGCCCTTTTTTTGCCAAGGCTAGCACATACAGGTTGGCATCGCTTGGCGTGATGGCAAGATAGTCGGCGTGGCTATCTACCAGATGGGAGGCAAACTCGAGGAGATCGTTAGCGTAGGCACTCAACGAGTGAGCGCTGTAGCCGGAGCTGAGCAGCGAGCGGGTGTAGAGAGCGATCTGTTGTTCCATCTCTTTTATTGTCGACTCGCCACGCTATTAAAGTTACCCCCATGAGCCGACTCAGCCGGTTTTATTAGGCCGCTAGCGGCTTTTATTAGGGCTATGTTAAGCAAGCCCCCCAAGGGGATTTTATTAGAGCTATCTTAAGCAACGGCATTAAAAAAAGGGAGACGCAGGCGGTCTCCCTTGGGGGTTGGTTATGGGTTAGCTCTTGCCCCCCTGTTCTTTAAGATAATCTTTGATGAACTCAACCGCAGTTTCGATGAGGTCGAGATTATGGCTTGGATCAAGTCTTGTTGTTCTGGGGTGTCCATCCACCTGCCAATAGCCTTTATCTGTGAGCCAGAGAGCAACACTATTGGGTAAAGTGACAGACCCTTGACTTCTGTCGCTATGCCATAGATTTTTCCTTAATATTTTATAGGTATCCTCCGTCAATACTTCTGATGGAATCCGATTTACAACGGTGAAATGATAGGGGTTATAATGCGATGATCCTCGTGTACTCTTGTTTAGGCGGTCAATCTGCCATTGATTCGTCCAATAATAAAGACCGTCACGACCCCACGTCTCGGTCATTTCGCCATAGGTAATAAAGTAATAGTCCCAATCCTTCTTCTCTCTACGATCTTCAGACATATCATCCGCTGTAGGCGCTGAAACATTAACCTTATGAGCAATTTTTAAAAACTTTTCAAGACTTTCTTTGCTGGTGTAATGAGTAAGAATCTCACTCCATTTGTCATAGCCACCAAAAAATCTTACTCCCCCCACATGATATTTATGATCCACACTCAACCACCAGCGAATAATGTTGGATGTCATTTTCTGATCTAGCCATGTAATAGTGAAGAAACTGTCTTTTTGCTTGGTAAGCGTGGCAAGGTCATCAAACATAAAGTTATGCAACGCCCCACGCAACAGCGGATGGTCTTCTAAAGCGAAGATAACAGGTCGCCATGCTGGGTCTTCTATTATAAGCTTAGCCTTAGTTATTTCATTTTCTAATAGCGGATTATTAGACTCTGTCAACTCGGATAAGGTCTTATACACATCAGTTTTATTTTGCAGAGTCTCTATGAGTGGTGTATCATTGGCCCATAAATGCAAGTTGCGTACCACACGCAAAAAGTCGGACAATTCTTGCTTGTCTGATTCTTTAAACTCGGCAAAGGATTTTACGGGGTTGATTTGCTTTTTCTGTAACTCCACCACTCGTTTCATTAAGGAAAACAGCATGAGGCGTTTAAGTGAGATATTCACATTGTGATTAATCAAGTGAACCATTAAATCAACTGTTCTATCCTTTCTATCATTCTGTACATCAATAAGCAGTGCCACTCGGTCATCATCGCCTTTATCCGCATCTAAGTTCTCTTTGTAAAAAATAGCGCTCGAAGCCTCGGTAATGCTATTTAAGTTATCCATCACATCCACCAAAAAGATAAACGTCTTTTCATCTTTTGCCCACAGCTCTTCAACCTTGTCTTTTAACGGTCTAGGATGTTCCTCTTTCTTTATTGTTAAAGCTATGCCATATTGCTCACATTGGCGGTCAATAACAAACTCAATCACCCGCAAAAAAGAGGCATCTGTGTTTTCAGCTCTGTTACCTTTTGACTCTTTCATCTTCTGCCAAAAGAACTTTAGCCACTCCCCATCCATCTTTTTGGCAAACTTTTCGGTTTCTTCTTTACCTATAGCCGTCTGCTCTTCTAGCACCTCTAATAGCTGGTTTTTAACCTTAGCCAAATCAGTCAGCGCTTTACCCCGGGCATTCATTTTAAAGTACAGGTCATCAGTCAAGCCAAAATTTTCTAAACTCATAAAGTTAAAAAATAGGTGCGGATTATTCGTATCCTTTAACTTACCCCATAAATCAGCGGTCTCTTTAAACTTTTCATGAATAGCGTCTAACATCACCAGCATGCCCTGCACCGTGGGGTCATGCTCCCAGTTTTTACTAAACCCAGCAGTTTCTTTAATTATTTTTGATGGCTTGTCAGCGTTGGCAAACTCCATTTTTTTCGTTTGCAGCAACCACTGGCAAAACGCCTCTGAACGCTTGCGAGCGCTGTAGTTAAATTTCGCCAAGGTCGCTTGCACCGCATCATCCCAGCGATTTTCTTTTTGTGCCACATACCAATGCAACAGCCACAGCGTGGTGAGGCGTTGTTGCCCATCGATAGGCTCAAACTTCCTGTCATTAACACTGCCATACACCAAGTTTAAATCCAGAGGTTCATCCGTCTTGTTAATGGCATTTTTCATCGCCGCTAGCAGTTGATCGCGAATCTCTTTAGTTGTTTCATCCGTGCGGCCTTGGGCATAGTCGCGCTGAATTTTGGGAATGGTGATAGAATCTATCTCTTTATCATTGAGCAAGCTCCATAGCGAATGCTTTTCAATATGACTCATTTATTTAGCTCCTTGGGGTAGATAATCTTCCAGCGTGTCGGCAATGCGTTCGATGTAGGTCTCTTGCTCGTCATTATACCAATGTTCATTCTCGCTGAATATTTTAAGGGTTTCTGAGGGAATGAAGTGTTTGAGACCAGCATGATACCTCTTAATTTTATCCTTTTTAAGGGGAAAAGCCCGGTTGTTTAAGCCCGCATTGGCTCTGCTATCAAGCAAGGCAAGGTTTCCAAGGGTATGCTTGTTAGCTCCTCGGGATAGATATGTCAAAATATCAGTAGCCAGCTCTTCAAAATCTTGCTCATCATTCAGGGTGGCAAGTTGCTCTGCGCTTAAAAACTTTTTATGATCTACTAACCATGCTGGTTGCTCTTCTTCTTTAATGCTTTTGGGACGTTGCGGATTCACATGTTCTAATGACCAACTGCCTTTTTCTTGTTCAGCTCTATAGCCCGCAAAGTCAAAGCCTTTGGGGGTGCTTTGTATGTTAAAAAGAAGTAAGAGATCTTTAATTATAGCTTGATCATTGCACTCTTTCTCTTGAGCCTCGTCATAGTACCAGTATGATAATTGTTCTAACGTTTTGCCATTTATTCCTTTTGTAAAATGCGTCTTGATTTTAGCCATTATTAAGCCATCAAAGGCGGTTTTATCAGCACTATACGCCTTAGCCAATGCCACCAAGGATTTATCCACCTTGTCCATATTGCTATAACGCATGAACCCAATAAGATTATATAACTTTCTATCTGCATTCCATGCGTTTAAAATGGCAAAAAAGTCAACCAGCCCTTGCCACTTGGCAAAAGTCCAATAAGTCGCTTTTTCAGAGGCATGCTTCCACTCCATCAAGCTAAAAAGGTAGCCTATGCGTGGGGGATTATCATTTGAAGGCTTTAAAAAAGACCAAAAGGAGGCATCATTCAGTTGGCACTCCATATCGTCCCAATCGTCCGCCAAGTTATCACGTTCATCCTTATTCAAGCTTGCACTGCTCTGCAAAAACTGCGCCCTAATCAGCTCAGCATTGTTCAGCGGAATTTTGCCCGCATTGGCATTTTGAAACACCTTGTGCTTATCAGCATTCTCAGCTAGCACATACCAAATCACTTTCACATTATGAAGGAATGAATCGACATTAAAGCCATCCTTTTTACCATGAAACCACTTTGTAATGGCTTCATGAGCCTGCCCTATGTGATAAAAATCCATGTCATCACTATCATTCCAATTTTTTAACACTTCAGCAAGGCCGGTGGTGTTAGCAAGCAATGCTGCACTCTCCTTGCGGGTTTCATACTCAATTTCTATTTCTTTCTCTGTTTTTGGCATCAACCCAGCCTGTTGTAAATAACCACAAATCAAAGCGATGGTGGTGAGGCGCTGCTGCCCATCAATCACCTCATACTCCCCATTCACTCTAGCCTTTACCATCAACGGTTGCAGACAATAAAATTCGCTCTTATCCTTCGGCTCAAAATCATAAATATCATCTAGCAACGCCTTAACCTGACTCGCACCCCATCGATAACCTCGCTGGTAGGCGGGAATGTAGTAGTTGTATCCTAACAACTCATTCACTGTTCGTAACTCTACCTTCTGTTCATCACTCATAAAAACTCCTTACGCTTTTCACAAACTTAACCATTATACCCCCCCTAATAAAAAAAGCAAGAAAATAATTGACGCAAGGCTATGAATGACGTATAATTATGGGCAGTGAGGACAAAACCATGCAATTAAGTGAACAGGATGAACGAATAATTGCCCATTATGCCCGGCTAAGCAATATGAGCACAACTCGCTTTGTGCATGAGGCCGTGCTAGCTTTTATTGAAGACAGAGAAGACAGCCAGCAGGCCGTGCAGGCGTGGCAAGAGCATGAATAAACCCCTCACACCTACTCACTGAATGAAGCTAAAGCTTTGCTTAGTATTGACTAATGATCTAAAAGGTTGAATTAAGTGTTAAGTTTTTTAAAGCCCTAGAAAAAATGGATAAACCTCAATGTAAAACTGTCTTAATCATGGATAGAAAACAATCTTGAAGGGTGTTCTAATCCTAGGGAGTTAGGAAAACCCTTGAAGGGTAACCTAAAAGGCTTGTGGCGTTATCGGGTGGGAGACTACCGTTTGCTCACTCGTATTCAAGATGATTCAGTTGTTATTTTAATGTTAGATGTTGCCCATCGCAAGGATGTGTACCGAGAGAGCTAGTTACCAAATCGTAAAATCGGTAAACATTCCCTAGGTCACTATTCCGTCAACCGCAGGAGCAAAGATGCCTTATCGACAAGAGCCCTAGTAAAAGGTCGCTAGCGACCCCTAGCTTATTTGCCTATTTCATGGTAAAATGGGAACTGTTATGAAAAACTTCTTGGATGCCAAAGTGGGCATAAACGTGTTAAATGAAGCCGGCGAGACGAACCCTCGTTTTTTTGAGCAGTTGTTTTTTAGCACCTGCAAACAGTGGCTGCACCACACCACACCCCTCATTCAGCTTGAGACTCTTCAGGCCCGCTGGCAAAACCTGCACAAACGCACGCTCATTAAAGAGCTGCCGGTGGAGGGTCAATGGGTGCGCTGTGCCACCTACATGACGCATCACGAGGGGCATGAAGCCACGTTGCAAGCCCTTATTTTTGACGAACAAGGACAGGTTTTGGCGTGGCAAGAGACCCGTTGGCAATTGATTAGCCGCATAGACCAGCCCGCCACGTTGCCCACGCTCACCTACCCACAAGTGCCTGTGCCTGCGGGTTTTCCGTTTAATATAGACGACCTTGCCGAAGACTTTGAAGAATAGTTAAAATTTTGCTTGTGATGGGGGTATAATGGGTGGTATGAGTAATATAATTTCTAGTCCACCGCAAATCGTAAATCAATTTGATTTTGAGCTTTTCATGAAGGCATGGAGAGATATTTCATTTGATCCAAATCTGGATTCTGCTGAACTTACTGAACTAGCCAGCTTTCAATCTGATTTCTTTGAAAAATGGTTTTTTGATCAAAACATGCAATATTTATGTAACCTAAACTGCGATACTCATCCAGAGAATTGGTATGTTCAAAGTAAAATGCTCTATATTGAGCAAATTCCTGCAATAAATGACGAAGTTACCCTTCATTTATTGCCAAGAGACCCATCGGAACAACCACAAATCATAAAAAATTGGGCTACAAGCACTAGACAAGAAAGACTAGCCGTACAATATATTCAAATGTCTTCGTGTCCCACACACTCGTATCCAATTTCTAACGAGTATCATTCCTTAATAATAAAGCCGGGTTTTAAACCGATTTCTTTAACCCCTCAAAATGCAGCTAATGAAAGTTTTACTTTAGGATGGAGTCATATTAAAACAGAATTAGAAAATCCAGCTACTGATCGTGTTTTAAGTATAGGTCGACCACTAGAGCCGATCCTATCGCGATGGAAAAATCATTGTTTTCTTGAGTTAGTTGAATTAGACTCTCTCCCAAATGATGTTCTTGATAATCTGTTTAGGCTTATAGGTATCCTAGATCACAAAGGGCAAGAACTAATTGCAATTAAAGAGAATCGCCGTTATTTTCTTGTAACTCTATTTCACCAAGAGTTTAGAGAACAACGAAATCTTACCCCCTTTTGGCAGGAACTGATCATTGTCGGAACATAGCTCCGCAGCGCCCTTGCCCTTTGGCTCGTTTGTCATTCTGCTTGGGGCGCTGTTCACCTTCTTCACCCCCACTCAGCCCTTAGCCCATGCTTTCAGCGTGGGTTTTATTTTGCTTTTAACTTTCAATAAACGGGCAAAACTGTTAGCCCTCAGCCTGCTCATCGGCATGGCATTTGGGGCGGTTAGCCACTGGCGAGTGCAGCAAAGCCGCCGTATTTTGTTGGGGCAAAGCGCCGCCATCACCAGCATAACGGTTACGGTGGCAGGCGACGGACGCATGGACCACACAGGCAACGCCGTGGTGCCGGTGCGTCTGGTGCAGGCAAGCAGCCGAGACACCACCACGCAAGCGCGCGGCCCTTTAACCCTTACTTTAACCAACAGCCCCGTGCGGCTGCGCACCGGTATGCAGTTGAGGCTGGTTTTGCGCGAGGCACTAAACCCCACACGCCCGTTTGTGCTGGTGGATGGCGACCGGAGCGAGGCGTGGCAGGTGTTAGGTTACAGCCACCCGTTATGGGCGGTGCGGGCGCAATTTTTACAGAAGTTAGAACCATGGGTAACCAAGCGGCTGGGGGCAAACGCCCCGTTGTTGTTTGCCAGTTTAACCGGTGATAGGGCGGGTTTGTCCATCACCACGCAGGCGTTGTTCAACAAAGCAGGCATGAGCCATTTGCTGGCGTTGTCGGGCTTTCATTTGGGGTTATTAATTACGGCTTTAAGCGTGGTTACTAAACCGTTGCGTCATCCCCGACGGGCGTTGCTTGTTGCCATGCCCTTTTTCATCGTCTATCTGTTTGTTAGTGGCTTTAGCCCATCGTTGTTACGAGCCGTGGCGATGGCTTTGGTTACCTTGCTCATTTTGCAGGCACGGCGCAGCCCCACCCCTGCTCAAAACACCCTCTCCCTCGCCGTGTTGGCTCTTTGGGCGGTCAACCCTCACCTTGCCTACAGCCTGTCTTTACAACTCAGCGCCTTGGCGGTCTTTGGCATCATCTTTTTTTATGCCCCGTTCACCCGTCTGTTTCGCCTGCCCACTCGCTTTGGTCGCTTCATCACCGCCACTCTTGCCATGGCGGCAGCCAGTCAGCTCGCTATCACTCCACTAGTCGCCGCCCGATTTGGTTGGGTTAATTTGTTTTCGGTGGTCAGCGGTGTGGTGGTTATTCCCCTTTACATACTGTTTGTGTACACAGCCTTGGCAGTGCTGGTGTTGCCTGTGTTAAACCCTGTGCTTGGCGTGGTGAGTGCTGTGCTGATGCGCAGCCTGTTTTATGCAACGTGGGGGCACGCCTACTTTGCCCGTCCCATTTTAACCTTGATAGTTTGTGGGTTGCTAGCAACTTTGTTACTTTTGTGGCATAATAAAAAACCATGCAAGAAATGATAAATTACGACTCACCCCCTGAAATTCAGCAGTTCCTTAGCGGTTTAGGCATCGCCGCCCGCAAGCGTTTTGGGCAAAACTTTCTCATTAACCGAGGTGCACGCACCAAGCTTATTGCAGCCCTAAACATAACTGCCACTGATGAAATATGGGAGATTGGTCCCGGTCTTGGGGCAATGACGGCGATGCTGGTGAACAGCCCAGCGGCCGCCATAAAAGTGTTTGAGATTGACGCTGCCTACCAGCAAGTGCTTGCCACCTATTACGCTGATGTGCCACGCTTTAAAGTGATAAATGGCGACGTGCTAAAAACTTGGCACACTGCCACGCCTGCAGGCACGCTAAAAGTGTTGGGCAACCTGCCCTACAACATCTCTGCTAGCATTTTGCAAAAGTTGCTGTGCCAGCCCATGGCCTTTGGCGTGTTTACCGTGCAAAAAGAGCTAGCCGAGCGCCTGCGTGCCAAGATAAGCACCAAAAGTTACTCTAGCCTTTCGGTGTGGGCACAGGCCGTTTACACCATCACATTCAACGGCGTGCTAAAACCCGGCTCCTTCTACCCTGTTCCCAACGTTGAATCGGCGATTATCACCCTGACGCCCAACCCTATCGACCAAGCCCTGTTGCCCATCTTAGACCACTGCTTGAAACATGCCTTTGGGCACCGGCGAAAGAGCCTGCGCAACAACATGGCGGCCGCCGCTGAGACGGGTGTGTTGTGCAATGTAACCTACCCTCAATTGCAAGAGGTGATGGCAAAGGTGGGCTTGGTGGAGAGCCGGCGGGCGGAGGAGTTTACGCCTGATATTTATGTGGCGTTAGTCAAGGGGTTGAAGCCGTTGGTTAGCAAGGGACAGAGTGGGAGTATGGATTAAATGGCTAAAAGCCTTAAGTTTCTATCTTTTTTATTTACTGTGTAGGCGCTCCTTTTGGAATAAAATAATATCCATATATTCCTTTTCACAATGAATATAAAGAGGTAATTGTTGTTTTCATGAAAGATTCAGTAGTGGAAAACAAGGAATAGCCGCTTTGTTCCCATAAGTGGTGAGCATCCTCTTGATCTTTCATGAAGATACAGATATTATGAATTAGTACGAAAATTGTTTCTACATACAATAACTAAAGGAGGTGTTTTATGAACCCTTACCCAATAGGAATGTTAGCATTTAATCGGCTTGAACACACCCAGCGCACGGTGGAAGCGCTAAAAGCTAATCATTTGGCTGCAGAAAGTGATCTGTACATATTTTCTGATGCAGCCCCGTCACTGGCTCTAGCACCAGCAGTGCAGGCGGTGCGCAACTATGCGAGAATAATCACAGGTTTTAAATCGGTTACGGTGATAGAGCATGACATTAATTTAAATATTCTAAAATCAACGCTGTATGCTATTGATTTTTTATCAGAAAAATCATCAGCCTTCATTATGTTAGAGGATGACATCACAACGCACCCCTACTTTCTCACTTATATGAATGAGTCGTTAAACTTCTATGAACATGTTCCTGCCGTATGGGCGGTGTGTGCCAACAGCTATCAAGATATTTTAAAGCGTTATACCAAGCGTTATGGGTATGATAAAGAGGTCATCTACACCCAAGCTTTTTATGGATGGGGATGGGGCAGCTGGGCTAAAAAAATCAAGCTAGTAGATTTTAGTGCCCATGGCAGTGAGCTTTTTTTGAAAGAAAAGTGTAATGATCTGCGTCGTCATGCTGACTATTCGTGGGGGCAAACGTTAGCAGCCAAAACGGCCGCCGCCCCCGCTAGTGAATTGTGGGATGTGCGCCTAAGCATGAGCATGGCGATGAATGACACCTGGGCGGTTTTTCCCTGTGTGAACTATGCCACTACCCATGGGTTTGATGGCACAGGACTACATAAATATGACTTTGCCACCCATTACTTTGACTTTAAACTCAACTCTGAGATGACCAAATGTGTGCTAAGCGAACCCGCCCACGCCCCACGGGCGTTGCATCGGCGCGTTTTTTTAGCGGTAGGGTTTAAATGGGTGCGGGCCTTTACCGGTAATTTTTTCAGTATGATGATTGACCGATTTAGCGTGAAGGAGAAGAAAGAGTCTCCTAGTAGCCAAAAGGAACTTCCCTAAGCCCAGAAACCCATACCCCCCTTGTAGAGGGGGGCTAGCTGTTTGATGGGACGCACTACTCCTTTTTAAACATAAGTAAAACTTTTTGCACTTCCTTCACATCATAGTTTTTGCCCAGCCACTTCAACTGATACGCATCGGTAAACTCATCAACATCCACCTCATGCGCAGGCAATTTATGCACATCATTAAACTCAATGCGCTCTTTACATCCTATTGACCCCTGTTGTCAGCCGCTATCCACCCCTTACTCATCTGTTCACTCGTTTAGTCGGAATCTTAACCCTATTATCTTAAATTTAGCACAAAAATACATATGGAATCACCTTAGATAGGGGTTACTAAAAAAGGGCATAAATGCTATGCTTATACATATCTTTTTTAGCCAATTTTAAGGGGAAAATGCGTGATTTTAGTTTATTATGTGGGCACCATGTACGCTGGCAAATCAGCCGCCAGTTTAGAGGTTTTGTATGAACGCTTGGGCTACGACCACAAGTTAATTGTGTCTGGCTCGCTTGAAAGCCGAGGTTTTTTAAGCCGAAAAAAAGAGATTAGCCACAAAGCTATGGATATGGCAACCGTGGTCTCAAGCATTAAAGAGATCCATAACTATGACCTCTCCAAGAAAACATTAGTTTTTATTGACGAAGTACAGTTTTTAGACACCCCTTGTTTTTGGGAGCTTTTTGAGCTGGCTAACGCCCCCCATAGCACCTTAGACCTTATTCTGGCTGGCATGAAAAACTGCCAATATGTTATGCCCTTCCCCATGTATAACCGATTATCTAGCCTTTTAGACCCCCATAAAATAGTAGAACTGTTTAGCAAATGCGCCACCTGTGGCGACGAAAAAGGCACAACCGCCATTCGTAAACAGTTCGGCGAAAGCCGCATCACTGATTGTTACTCTGTCATGTGCACCCGTTGTGCCACCAATTTTATTGAGTATAACAATGAGTATGACCAAGTGCCGATTGACAAGCTGGACTCCATTAATTTGCTGATGAACGAAGCCTATTTGAACCGTGCTTACAGAGGATAACCTATGAACGAAGATGATATGTCTGGGTGCAAACATGATGAGGAAAAAGTGGACTGGAGCTTGGTAGATTTAAACGAGCTGGAAGGCTTTGCCCGTGTGCTGATGTATGGGGCTAAAAAGTATAGCCACACCAACTGGAACAAACTAGAGAACGCCGACAAACGCTACTACAGTGCCTGTGTGCGCCATCTTAGTGCTTTTCAAAGTGGTGAAATTTATGACTCTGAGAGTGGGCACACCCACCTAGACCACGCCATGGCGAACCTGTTTATTTTGCAAAAAATAAGCAACAGCCAACGCGCTAAAAAAGAGTAGCAACCCTACTCTAAACCCGCTTTATTGACGAGTTTCTTAGCCCCCGTAAATGGGGGTTAGGCGTTTATGATGGCATTCTAATTCTTTATTAGAGGGCAAACAGCAGGTTTTGTTTCGCTTGTGCGGGGTAAAGTTGTTCAACACTTCGCATAAAGTCTGCCAAGGCTTCAGGATGGTGTTGCAAAAACCACTTCTGATGATTTTGTATGTATTCCTGTCTCATTTTGGCATCATTTAAGTCCAATGGCACACGTTTCATCCGCTCATCTATGCTATCAAACCCCGTGAAAGGCGTGGCTAAACGTTCTTTGATGAGATTTATATAATCATCATTAATTTCTATTCCGATCCCCTGTCTACCCGTTTGTTGGCACACGCGCAAAGCTGTGCCTGAGCCACAGAACGGGTCTAACACCACATCGCCCTTATTGCTAGAGGCTTTTATCATGCGTTCAAAAAGTGCCTCGGGCTTTTGCGTGGGGTGGTTGTGCCTGCCTGCTTGGCAGTAGTGAATGTGCGAAAACTCCCACACATTGCCGGGATTAGCCCCTCGCATATTGTTCACACTGCGATAATATTTTTGGGGTATCCGAATATCATCTAAATTAAAGGTAAAATTAGAGCTTTTGGTAAAAAGTAAAATATCTTCATGTCGAGGACTAAAGCCTTTTGTCTTGCCTATGCCTTGAGTGTAGTGCCATGTTATCCAAGAGTTAAAAATTAAACCTAACTCTTGTTCCATTATTTCATAAAGATAGGAAATAAAGCGCATCCCCATAAACACATAGAGCGTGCCATGTGGTTTTAACACACGGTTAGCTTCGCTAAGCCACCTGCGTGAAAATTCTAAATATTCAGCATGTGTCCAAGTGTCTTTAGTGTTGCCATAGTCTTTGGAGAGATTGTAGGGAGGGTCGGTAACAATCAAATCTATCGAGGCTGTCGGTATCGATGCAAGCAAAGTAAGGCAATCACCATGTAAAAGTTTTATTCCTTGATCCATTGGTTTTTTAATGCCTCCCGATGCCAGTCTTCTAGGGTTCGCCATGAAGAGTTAAGATATTTCTTGTCTAGCAACTGACAAAATTGCCAAGTGGTTCGGCTTTGGTATGCCACATAGTGAATATCTTTTATTTGAATTTGTCCAGTTCCTAAAGCTGGATTATAGTTAATATCCGCATCAGAAATGAACTTTAAGTCGTAGGCATTAGACCGCACAATCTCCATAACTCCATCCATAAGACGAGTTTCTTCATTGCGCAGGGAATAAACTTTATGCTTTAACGAGAGAATGATGAACATAAAATCAGGGTCATTAACATAAGCGGTTCTTATGCGGCTAAACGAAGTAATATTAGGACCCTTGCCCGCCGTTGGAATATCCTCAGCGGTGGCTTTAGTGTCCACATGGGTGGTGATTGCGGAGTTATTTTTCTTAAATTGAAGTAAAACATCTGCCATGTTTAGGCGAGGCTTAGATTCCACATTAATCAGCTCATATCGGTTGTTTAAATTTGAGCAAAGATCGACAAAAACTTCAGTTGCCCATGCTTCGATGAGCGGACCAGCTATTTTATTAATATTTTCCATGGGTAAACCTAGTTTTAGGTTGGTGTTTAATATGATTTTGTTGTTGCCTGCGGCTATCGCCTCGTTAATAATATCGCCAATAGCCCCCACCACCGCTTGTGAATCATCTTCATAACAGGCTTCTTCAAGGGGAATTTTAAAGAGCATCTCTTCATACTTCATGGACTTTAAGATACACATTAAGTGCCGTTTACACAAGAAGCCCCCCACGATCCTAATAGTTGGTTATCACCAGCTCCCCCACTTTTTTACGGCTCGTTGCTTGGCAGTTGATAAGCCGTGGAGCTTGCAACGTGGTGATGGTGAAACCGTCACATCTCATCTCCCATGGCTCTATCAACATCACTAATGGTTATAGCGGTGAGATGATGGCTCAACTCTACCCGAACCATATGGTAGTCTCTCATCATTTTTTTATACCCATTTTGCAACACCTCTGAACCTTGACTAAGAGTATAAATATGTTTCATCATCTGCTTTGTCTTTATCGATTTTCGTTCAAAAGTTCTGTTGTAAACTGATGAGCCATGGACACTATAATTGCGTAACAAAGTCAACTGATAAAGACGTGTTTGCAACAAATCAGGTTTACACGAAAACCTTGCAGCAATGGCTAAGCGTAACTCCTTATTTTTTTGTATCGCCATTAATTGCTCCGCTCTCTTGGCAGAGTCGATGGCGGTTACTTTACTCTTGCCTAAAAATGTGTACAGTTTGCTCATCTCGGTCAGCGTTAAATGCTGAACAGTGACCCAAAAGGGCGTAACTTTATATTTCTGTTGGTGCTTCACTAAATCATCGTGTTGCATTGGTTTATTTCGTAACTCCACCTTGGCAATTTTTTGCTTAATGCACCCCTCGTCATGGCTGGGGTCATTTTGGCATAAACACCAAAAAGCATAGTATGTTTGATGGTCATACTCTTTTTGGTGAACCACAGCCTCGGCAAACACAGCTTTTAAATAGTTTTCAATCAGCACTATCTGGGTTAATAGTAACATAGAGAGATGATGATCGAATATCGACAGAGCGTGCATCTCTTTAAAGGTAGCGGTTGCTTTATATTTTACTTTACCTTCTTTGGTAAGATAAGTAAAGAGCGGCTTGTAGCGACTGGTGAAATAGAAATAGTTGAGCGATTTAAGTGTTTCTTCATCTGTATCAGTAAGAAGTAATCCATCTCTGTCAAATTTTGCTACTTTCCCTTCATTATCCAAAGGGGGTTTAACCACTTTACTCACCCAGCCCTCCTATAAAAAAAAGTGCCTAGTCCTTCTATAAAGAATACTAGGCTCATACAGTCTCTAATGAGAGCTTTATGGGTAATTAATATATGGATAACACATTTACTCTTTTTTGTCAATACCGTACTGAACATCGCCCCATTAAGGTCGGCTGTGCCTAATAGTTGGTTATCACCAGCTCCCCCACTTTTTGGCGCTTGGCGGCTTGGCAGTTGATAAGCCGAGGGGCTTGCAGCGTGGTGATGGTGAAACCGTCAGCATAAAGGTCGCGAATGAGCGGCACATCGGCATTAGAGAGCATAACATGCACGCCTTCAGCAGTCAGTTTTACGGCAAAATCACGCAGCTCTTCTTGCTCAGCTGGCCCAAAACCTCCGGCGCTGTAGCCCACAAAAGAGTCTTTTTTAAGCCCTTGATACGGTGGGTCAAAGTAGACAAAATCCCCCGCGTTGGGCCTGATGGCGCTAAAACTTTGGCAGACAAGGCTCACCCCTTGCAGCACTTGGTGGGCGGCGGTGAGGGTGGGCATATCGACAATGTTAGGGCGAACGTACGAACCAATGGGCGTGTTAAATTCATTTTTGCGGTTGACCCGATACAACCCATTAAAGCAAGTTTTTAACAGATAAATAAACCGTGCCGCCACATCAATGGGGCAGGTTAGCTGGTGTTGACTACGCACCTCATAATAATAGGTGGGGCTATGACAGGCCGCATGATACTGCAAAGCAGTAATGAGCTGTGGTAAATTATTTTGCACCATTTTGTAGGTGGTAATAAGGTCGGCGTTAAGGTCGGAAAGATGAGCCTGAACACCTCGGCTTTGCAGGGTGTAGAACAGCGCCCCACCGCCCAAAAAGGGCTCGTAATAGGCGTTGAAATGGGGAGGCAGACGATCAAACAAGGCTGGTAGCACCCGCCGTTTACCACCCACCCACTTAATAAAGGGTTTAGCCGAGCTTTGATTACTTGCCTGTTCTAAGGCTCTCTTAGTTGCCATATCAACGCATTGTAAAACAGCGATCTCAAGCTGTCAACCGTATTTTGTATTAAAATTTACATAAAAAACGTAACTATTTATAGAAACGATGTTGACCTTAGAGGGAGAGAATGTTATGCTAATAAAAAATTGTATCACTTTAACCAGCCTAGCGAAAGTAAGCAGGTTAAAATAACAAAAATTAATTAAGCCCAAAAGGAACGCTTAACTTATGCCCTATCCTATTATTTTTTTTACCTATAACCGACTAGACCACACCCAGCGTTCGCTAGAAGCCCTAAAAGCCAACACATTAGCCGCCCAAAGCGATCTTTACATCTGCTCAGACGGAGCTAAGGACGAAACGAACGCCCCCTTAGTGAAGGCATGTCGAGATTACTTTAAAACAGTTACAGGTTTTAAATCGGTAACCGTTGTGGAGCTTGAAACAAATTACAACGTGAAAGCTGCCGTAGCGCACATGATAAAACTGGTGAGTGAGCAACACGAGGCATGGATTGGGGTGGAAGATGATGCGGTGACCCACCCAGACTTTCTTACCTACATGAACCGAGCGCTAGATTATTACAAAGACCACCCCACCGTGGCGATTATCTCAGGCTATGCGCATGACAAAGCCTTTGCCCTAGCCCTAAAACACTACCCCTACGATATAGTGTTTGGTTCAGCCTTTCACTGCTTTGGCTGGGGATCGTGGCGGCATAAATGGGAAAAACTGAACATTTATATGCCTGAAAAAAAGTATTTTAAAGGGCCACTTGAGACCTTTAAAGCTTCGATAGACAGTTGGGGGCATTTGATGTCTCATAAGGTGGCAAGCAAACCCAGTAGTGTGCTGTGGGACATTCACCTAACCTATGACCTTTATAAAAATAACCAAGTGGTAGCGTGGCCACGCAAAAGTTATTTAAGCAACATTGGGTTTGATGGCAGTGGTCTGCATGGTTATGACTTTGCCCCGTCCGTTTTTACAGAGAGCATGCAGCCGGTGCCAGACATCACCTTTCCAGATGATATTGAACTTTCTAAAAAGTATAGATGGCCTATTTTTGGAAGTGTTGCTTTTAAGTGGGTGGCAGCCTTTATGGGCAACTTTGTTCGCATAATAAAAAGCATTGGATCCAAAAAATAATTTTCTAATTTTTTTAAAAAGGGATTGACTTTTTTAGCACTACAGGCTAAGATAAAGACAGGTTAAAACAAGAGCCCGTAGCTCAGCTGGATAGAGCGTCAGTTTGCGGAACTGGATGTCGGACGTTCGAATCGTCTCGGGCTCAATTTTTAATTTGTGTTTCTGTTTTTTTGTTTTCAACTCCTCTTAATCAGATATTCTGGGAAAGTTAAACCTTTCCTTAAAACATCCCTATAACGTTGTTTAGGGATGTTTTTTGTTTCCCACCTGCTTTAAAAGATGTTAACAAAACGATTAATTGTCAAGCATAATTCACTTTTTGTTTAGTAAGGGGATAGGCTTTGACGAAATTAAATTTAGGATAAATAATGAGGGTGTTGAGCAAGGAGAGTCAGAGGTGCTTCTTGATATGACTATTTATGATTAGGCAGACATGGGTTAATTTGCATCTCTTTTAAATAAATGGATTTTCTATCGGCATTTTCAGGCTAAACTTTGCTATAACGTAAATAAAAACACAGTACTAATAAGGGGGCTGATATGCCTGAAGGAATGATTATTAAAGGGGCACAAGGGGTGGGTAAAAGCACCACTATTATCGCCATTAAAGATAAGCTTATTAAAGAGTTGAGTGATAAAGGGGCTGTAATAACCGACATCGCTCTTAATGCGGGTGCAGACTGTAAAACGGGCATTGAGTTTAACGGCAAGAAGCTCTTTATTTTATCCGTAGGCGATGAGGTAGCGGTGTTGGGCGAGCATTATGAGCCGGCTCTCGCCTCTTCGGTCGATTTTGTGTTGGGCGTGGCACGCACCAGTGGCAAAACGATCAATTTTTGGCAAGATCGGCTTACTTGCAAATATTGGAAGAAGAAGCTTGTCGTCAGCGATGCAGAGCAGCAAGAGTTGGTAGCGTTTGGTTATGACACTATTATGGCGTTTTTGAACGAGCAGGCTTAGTATGATTTATTATAAGCTTGCTCAAAGAACACAGGTAAAACACCCTCACTTGGTTTAATAAAAGACAAATTGTCATGCCATCTTATGTTTGATTAAAGTGGTGTCTCTACAACCACTAAAGTTCACAAACAGTCTTAACTAAATTATTATTAAGTTAATCTCCGCTAAAACCTTAAACCCAGTGCTGCCTGACCGCAAGTAGCTGGGGGGGGGTATGGGGTAAATGACGAAAATAGGTGCTTCTGAATGAGGTATTTGGTAAAAGTTATCCTTAAAGCAGCACAAAATTGAATTTTATGACTCTACCTGTCGATTGTTCTTTTCTTTATTATGTTTGTGTGGTATAGTGAACCAATGAAGATGTTTAATGCCCAGTGGATTATGCTATAAAAAATGAGCCAGACCCCTACCCCGACCTCACCTTTTATTAAAGATATGCTGATGGCCTTGCTGTTGCTGGGAGTGTCAGTTATTGTGCTGGTGTTGCTTATGCCGGAGAGTCTGTGGCAGGCTGGGGTGGCGGTGGTGGTGTTATTTTTTAGCCTGTTTGTGGTAGAACGGTTTTTACGTCATGAGAGTCGCCCTCGGGGGCAATTTTTTTGGGCCTTTTGGGTGTTGCTTTTTGTGGTGCTAGTGGGCATGAGTGCTGTTGTGTGGGCGCAGTTAACCACCCCTATCATCATTCAAGCCCCCGCTCACCTGCCTAGCGAAACCCCGCCTTCATTAAAAAGCTACATTGATCAGCAAATCAGTGCTCTTAACACGTACATTGCTCACACCAGCATCTTTGTCGCCTTCATTAGCATTTTCTCCACCCTCATTACCTTGGGTCTCACCCTTAATTTAAGCATTAAAGAGCGCCGCTTGGAAAGCGAACTTGTCTTAAAAGAAGAACGTCTTGAAGCTCAGCTCACCGAGACCAAAGCCACCATTGCCCAATTGCAAAAGCTTATGCCCCCCCATGGTCATGATGAAGGTTGGCTGGACAATGTGGACAACTTCCTCTAGCCGGTCCCCGACCGATTCTTTTAGGGTTCTTGTTGAAAAGGCATCTCTACTCTTCTGCTAACTTCTCTAGCCGGCTCGTCGCTTTTACTAGGAGCTTGTTATAATGCTCCCACTCTATATCCTTTGTTTATCAAAAATTTTTATTGACAAATCAACCATAAAAGGCAACAAGCCCCCCTTACATGGGACTCTTATCGAAAAAGCATCTCTACTTCTTTAATAGCAACTTATCACTAGTCGCCAAACTGCACCCGGGTGAGGTACTTCTCACGGGTGGCGATTTTTACCCGCAGATACTCCATCGGGCGGTCGCCCTTTATTTTGTTGCAAGACCCACAGAGCAACTGATAGTTTTCATAATAGTCGCCACCGCCTTTGGCACGGGGAATAATGTGGTCTACCTCAAAATCGATAATCCGCATCGCCACATCGCAGGCTCTACAGCGTCCTTTTTGCTCGGCATAAAGCTCTTCTTTCATGGTTTTGTCGGTAGGGGCTATTTGAGGCAGATCCGTACGCACAGGGGCCAGTGACGTGGTGATAAAATCAAGCCCTTGCACATTAAACTTCAAAGTGTCGTCTAAAAAACCCATCTTTTCAAGCCGTTCAATCAACACTTTCACGGCTTGCTTTTCTATGTCAATGCCAATCCATTTACGGTTTAGTTGTTGGGCGGCCACACAGGTGGTGGCACAGCCACAAAAAGGGTCTAGCACCACGTCGCCCTCTTGAGATGAGGCCTTGATAATGCGGTGCAACAGGGCTAGGGGTTTTTGGGTGGGATAGCCGGTGCGCTCTTTAGAGGACTGATTGATAATATCTATCTCCCACCAGTCTTCTAAAATAACTCCGATTTTAGTGTCCAAGTAGTCGCGCACTACCCATTCTGGGTGCGAAATTTCCCACTTAACATCAACATCCTTTGCCGACTGGATGGGACTATCGGTTATACCTCGTCCTTGTAAGCGATATTTACGCCCCTCATCGTCCATTAAGCGATACTTAGCCACCGTTGATTCAGATAGCGGACGTACCGATTCTTGCCAGTTAAAATAATAGTCGGCTGATTTTGAGTAGAACAAGATAACGTCATGTTTTTTGGCAAAACTGCGTTTTGGCTGAGGACGTGATTTGTAACACCACACAATCTCGTTTCTAAAGTTACTCTTGCCAAAGACACAATCCATCATCTGCTTCAGGTAGTGGCTCGCCGTAGGGTCGCAGTGTAAATAAATACTGCCCGTACTTTTTAGCACCCGATGCAACTCTATCATCCGCTGCGTCATATAGGTTATGTACGCCTTCATCGCTTTGCTGTGGCTTAGCTCAATGCCGTTAATAAACGACACCAGCTCAGGGTAGCGGTCAATCAACTTATCAAGATAGGCCTCATCCACATCTTGCCACGTCCACATGTCTTTAAAGCTAGCTCCAGCTGCTTTAGTACCCACAGGGGCTGAGTAAGTGCGCTTGCTGTTAAACGGTGGGTCAAGATAGATAAGGTCCACGATTTCACTATTTAACCCATTTAATATGAACAAGTTATCGTTCGTATACAGCGTGCTTTGCATAAAAAATACTATATCATGATAAACTTACCATTGTCAAGCACATGAGTGAGTGGCACAAAAGAAGCATGTTCTTTAAAATAGTTTATTGATATGGGTTTTAAATGCCGATATTTATAGGATATAGTATGATTTTGTGGCAGTCATAGACCACACTTCTCTTGTAAAACCGCACAAACGGTGTTCACCTGTCGCTTAAGGAGTTCTTTTTATATGAGTCATTTTTTTCCTAAAAGGAAAAAGAAAGAGATAAGACCATTAGTGGCTACTGCACCACGTTCGCCGGTTATAAATATAAGTAAAAGGCCTGAAAAAAAGCAAAAAATAGCGAATGACAAACCTCTTGTTATTTTGGTTGGGCTTATTGTGGTCGTAGCCTTAAGCCTTTTTTTGTGGAGCAATCGCACAGCCGAGCAACAAACTGTGCAACCCTTTAGTGCGCATCCGGCTCATGCTTACACCTTTACCCCGCAACCCTTGCAAAGCGTCGGCTTTGAGGTGCGTTCTGGCGAAGTTTTAGGGTCCAGCATCAGTAGGGCGGTGCCGGGCATTATCGGTGCTACCGATGCTATTAATGTCATCGCCACAGTGGTGAATGCGCGGGCGATTCGCACAGGGCAAGAGGTATTGCTCACCTACCAACTCAATGATCAAGGCGTCCCTCTCCTGCAATCAATGGGGTTGCCACAGCCTGATGGAGGCATAGTGCAGGCTATACGCATAGACAATAAGTTTTATGTAAGGCAGATTAATGAGCATATCACCACCGAGGTGGTGGCGGTGGGTGGCACGGTAGAAAGCAATCTTTATCTTTCAGGCATTGAGGCTGGGTTACCAGCAGGCAAACTGATGGAAATGTTTGATCTGTTTGCTTTTGATGTGGACTTTCAACGGGATATTTACGTCGGAGATAAGTTTAATATGGTGTATGAACGGCGCACCAATACCGCAGGTAATGAGGTAAAAGCTGGCAATATTTTAGCTGCAAGATTGGTCACTCGGCGCAAAGATGCACGCGCATTCCGCTATGAATATGACTCAGGAAAGGTTGACTACTTTGACCGTACAGGCTCAAGCGTGCGTAAAGCCTTGCTTTTGATGCCGGTGCAAGGCGGGCGGCTCACCTCAGGCTATTCAGCTCGGCGTAACCCGGTGTATGGTTATAGTGAGTTTCATCCTGCGCTTGACTTTGCAGCCCCTAAAGGCACGCCGATTATGGCGGCAGGAAGTGGCACCGTGCTAAGGCATGGGTGGGATGCTAAGGGTTATGGCAACTTTATTGAACTACAACATTCCAATGGCATCCGCACACTGTATGCGCATATGTCAGGCTTTGCCAAAGGCGCTTCACCTGGGGCGCGGGTGGTGCAGGGACAAACTATTGGCTATGTGGGATCGACCGGTATGTCGACTGGCCCGCATGTTCACTATGAAATTCGGGTGAACGGGGTGCGTCAAAACCCAGCAAATGTGGTTCGAAACATGAGTAGTGGTATTGTTTTACGTGGTAAAGAAAAAGAAGAATTCATGGAGATAATAAATGGGTTTGAGAAATATTTTTATTAAGACTGAGTCATCGACTCCGTTGCAAATTTTGCTTGGTATTATAATTTTAGGCTTACTTACGGTCGGCGTGGCGTTTTTAATGGTTATGCTGATTGCCAAAACACGTAAAAACCCGCGGCGCAAAGCATGGCAGCAGGCAACGGGTAACAACGCCTTTCTTATTGGTCTTTTATCGCTCATTTTGTCCTTCACTTTACGTTTTACTGATCGGTATTGGCAGGCTCAAGGCACTGAGATTTTGGCTTTGCACGATGGTAGGCTTTTTTTCAGCCTACTCTCAATCTTTTTCTTTTTCTTGAGCTTTTTCAGGCGGTTCTTTTGGCACAAAAACCCCTGGTGGCGTAGCCACGCCAATCCGGCACTCGATCAACAATTGAAATATGCCTTACGCAAATTCCGTTATTGGACACTGTCTTTATTGGTAATCAATCTCGTATTTATCTTCTTAGTTAGAGTTAAGCTAATAACAGGACAGCGTTCTTTAATACTGCTTGATCGACGCATTATCATTCTGAGCGTCGTGTGGCTCTTTGTGGTTATGTATTATTGGATGACCATGATTATCAAAGAGTATGATCGGGTGCTTGCCCATCGGGTTAAACCCTTTACCCTTTATCTCGTGCGTGGGCTGATTGTTCCCTTGCGTATTCTTGCTATACGAGGATTAATCGTCACTGTTCGGCTATTAGGCAATTTTTCAGAGACAACCATCAGCTATTTTCGCAAGATGAACACCCTCCTCCTAATTTATGCGCTCATCTTTTTTGCTTTAGAGCTGGTGAACGGCTGGCACAAGGTTTTAATAGCCAAAAGTAAGCGCCCCAACAGTACAATTGATTTAACTTTAGTGCAAATAATGGTGCTGGGGATGCGAGCGCTTATTTATGGAGTGGCGGTAGTCAGTTCTATACAAATTCTAAGCGAACAAAAACTAACAGCGCTAGTGGCAGGTTTGGGTATTGGTGGTATAGCCATAGCCTTAGCCAGCCAAGACTTGCTTAAAAACATTTTTGGGGGGTTCACCATCATGCTAGATAAACCCTTTAACATAAGCCAACGCATTAAAGTGCAAGGTCTTGAGGGCGTGGTGGAGAGTATTGGGTTTAGAAGCACCCGCTTGAGGACATTGGGGGGTAACTTAGTAACCATTCCTAATACGATTATTGCCGATAACTCTGTTGAAAATGTGGCGTTGCGCGAAGCCATTCGGCGTGATATTGTGCTTAATTTCCCCTTACACACCAGCCGAGAAACCATGCTTGTACTCATTGAAAAACTCAGGGAGTTATTCGCCAACCAAGGCGATAACTTTGACTACGAGCAGCGCCCTCCTCGGGTCTATTTTGGCGATTTTAAAGAGTGGAGTTTGGTGGTTAACATTCTCTACTGGCACAACTCTACTGACTGGTGGACCTCAGTGCTGTTTGGCGAAACCTTGAATATGCGTATTATGACAATGCTAGATGAAATGAACCTTAAGCTGGCGGTGCCTGCCCAAAGTGTGGCACTTGAACCGCAACCAACCAAGATAAAGTTGCCCACCCAAAAGGAAGCCTTAGCCCTACCTGAGACACCCTAATGGTTCAGGCTATAACACAAAAACGAATGGATGGAGAGTATAGATGCGGTTGACCAATATTTTTATTAACGATGGCACAGCAACACCGTTACAAATTTTGCTGAGTATGATAATTTTAGGATTGCTGATGGTCAGCGTAGCCTTTTTACTGGTGTGCGTGATAGTGAAAACCCGTAAGCAACCACGCCGTAAAGCCTGGCAGCAGGCCACGGGTAACAACGCCTTTCTTATTAGCGTTTTAATAGCTATTTTGGTGGTTACGTTAAATTTTATGGACAAATACATGCAGGGTCGTGGACAAGAAATAGCGGTATTGCATGACGGCAAAGTGTTTTTCCTATGGCTTGCTCTCTTTTTTATTATTTTTGGGTTACTACGGCGCTACTTTTGGCACAAACGCCCTTGGTGGCGCGGTTATGGTAATGAGGAACAAGAGCAAACTGTAAAGTATGCGTTGCGCAAGTTTCGCTATTGGTCCTTAGGCTTGGTGGCGGCCAACTTTATCTACGTCGTGCTGTACAACCTGCAGACCGTAACCTTTCACAAAGATATTATTATTTTCGATCGACGCATTCTGCTTATTAGCAGTTCGTGGATTTTCGCAGTGATCTATTACTGGATGGCCGTGATTCTCAAAGAGTTTGATGCCGTACTAGCACGGCGTATCAAACCCCTTACCCTCTACACCATCCGTGCGTTAAACGTTCCCTTACGCATCATTGCCATTAAAGTAGCGCTGAATACCCTTCAGCTCTTTGGTGAGTTCCCCCCCGATCGGCTGCTTCTATTCCGCAAACTCAATCATCTACTTATTGTGTATGCCGTGTTGCTGTTTACTCTGCATGTGGTAGACGGCTGGCATAAAGTTTTAATAGCCAAAAGCAAACGCCCTAATAGTAAGATTGATTTAACCACAGCCCAAATAATGATTTTAGGGGTGCGTGCGGTTATTTATTTGACGGGATTTTTCACCGTAGTACAAATTGTAAGCGAGCAAAAACTGCCGGCGATTATTGCTAGTTTGGGTATTGGAGGTGCAGCGATAGCCTTAGCCAGCCAAGACTTACTTAAAAACATTTTTGGTGGGTTCACCATCATGTTAGACAAACCCTTTAATATAAGCCAGCGGGTTAAAGTGCAAAGTCTTGAGGGAGTGGTAGAGCGCATTGGATTTAGAAGCACCCGCCTACGGACGGTGGGAGGCAACCTCGTCACTATCCCAAATGCCACCATCTCTAATAACTATGTGGAAAATGTGGCACTGCGTGAAGCCATCCGCAGGGATATTGTGTTAAATTTTCCTCTTTCTACCACTACCGCACAAATGCAGCAGTTGATTAACAAACTCAGGGAGCTATTCGCCAACCAAGGTGATAACTTTGACTACGAGCAACGCCCGCCTCGGGTCTACTTTAGCGACTTTAAAGAGTGGAGTTTTGTCATAAATATCCTCTACTGGCACAACTCTACTGACTGGTGGGCCTCTGTATTATTTGGCGAAACAATTAATGGGGCTATAATGGCTATCATGGAGGAGTTGGATATTAAGCTTGCCATACCCACCCAGAGTGTGCATGTTGAGCAAGAGCCAACCCGCATTAAGCCTGCCACACCCGCTCAGGTGGCGGTGGCACAACAGCAAGATGAAGGGCAATTATGATGAATCATCGAATGTGGCAACATAGGGTATGGGCGTTTACGCTTGTGCTTATCATTTTAAGCAGTTGTATGGGGAAACAGAAGCCCGTGCAACGCGAAGAACTCATTACCCTAAACTTAGGCGTGATGGAAAATGAAATTGACTACTTTGACAATGGCACGGCTCGTTTTGCCGACCCTATTAGCTTTGTCAATGTGAATGGGTTTTTAACCATTAGCAATGGGGCTTTAGGTAAAATTATGCGTTTTTCTAACTTAGGTGATTTACTGATGTTGATCTACACGCCTAAACTCAATCCACTGTTTGGCACGCCAGCTCCTGTGGGTATGATTGCTCATGAATTCGCATCCTTGGGGTTGATTGCAGTAGACAAACGAGGCTATATATATGCTGAGGACAAAACACTAGCGAGTGTGGGCAGTGATGGACCTGACACAGCTTTACGCAATCGGATTGTGAAGGTGTTTGACGATGCAGGACGTTATAGTCACTATTTAGGAAGGGAGGGCCGTGGGGGTTCTGAATTTGCCCTCATTCATAGCCTAACCGTGGCTGAAAACGGCACGCTTATGGTATTGACACGATCGATCGATGTGTGGGAGCTATTCTGGTTTAGCTCAGAAGGTGTGTTGCTTGGTCGTAGTGAACCACTAACCGACTTAAGTTTGCCAGTTGATATTACTGACTCACCGGCAGCATCTGTGCCTCGTTATATTGTGGATATTAAGCCTGACACCACGACATTGCGCTTGTTTGTGAACGTGGGCTACAGCATGATGAGCGGCAGTGATGATGAGCCTGACTCGGCTCTTTATCTTTATGATTTAGAAACACAGGTCTTTACAGCACGTAAGGCGGTGCCGACCGACAGCAAAACCCCCTATGATTTTTTAGGGGTCGATAAACACGGTTATCTCTATTTTTATACCCCTATTCCCTTAGGTAATCAGCACTTGCTCACCATTATGAGCCAAGAGCAAGAAGTAGAGTTTACAGTCGTAAAACAGCTTTTACTCACCCCATCAAACGAACACTACCCGCTTAAAACACAATTTCATCTCTCAAGTGAAGGCATCATTTCTAGTTTATATTTAACAGAAACACAGGCTAAAGTAGTGTGGTGGCGTGTAGACAAACTTTTACCACAAGAAAAAGAAGCGCAGAAATGAGCCGTAAAGAAGTCGAAGGATTAAACATTGAGGTTCAGTCGCGCATCACGCCACAAGAAGAACGACGACGACGGACAAGAGAGCCTCATAAACGAAGGACTGGGGCTCTCATCACTCTTGCCGATTTGGTGTTAATTGTGGTGATGGGTCTATTTCTTTTTTACATCACCAAAAATGAGCGCCCCCAACAAACACCTGAGTTCACTTATTTGTTAAAAGTGCAAGAATTTAACAATACGGCCCTCATTTCGCTTACAGTAAATGCACGAAATGACTCTCATGAAAATGAAGTACCACTGGCGATGAGCTTCTTTTGGCACAACGAAAGAGAACCATTTTATAACGAAGTGATAACTGGAGACCAACTGAACCCGCAGCATACAATTTATTTAACCACCGACACACCATTGACGGCTGACAAGCCTGAGACGGTTTTGAACGTGCAAATAACAGGCCGAGAAAACTTACTCTTGCAACAAAAACTGGTAAAAAAATGAGGGCTGTGATGACGGATGAGCAAATAAAAGCGAGAGAGAGCATGCAACAGCTTTTAGCGGGTTTAGAAACCATTATATTAGGTAAAGATCTATTTTTAGAACAAATCCTGATTGGTTTTTTTGCCGGCGGGCATATTTTACTAGAGGACGTGCCGGGGCTGGGTAAGACCACCATTGCTAAGGCTCTCACTCAGCTTATTGTGGGGGCAAGGGTGGCGCGCATTCAATGCACGCCGGATTTGTTACCTTACGACATCACTGGGGTGGAGGTGTATAACACCTCTAATGGCTGTTTTAAATTTCAACCCGGACCGTTATTTTCAGATATTGTGCTGGTGGATGAGCTGAATCGGGCGCCCTCAAAAACCCAAAGTGCCTTGCTTGAGGCAATGGCGGAGGCACATGTTACGGTGAGCAACCAAACCTACCCCCTGTCGCCTTTATTTTTTGTTATTGCCACGCAAAACCCAGCCGAGGCTGAGTCTACTTATCGGTTGCCTTTGGCTGAGCTTGATCGTTTTCTTTTTAGGCTGAGCATAGGTTATCCAGACTTAGAGACCGAGATTAAACTGGCACAAAACAGTGGAATGCAGCAGCATTTAAGCACCTTAACGCCTATTCTTACGATAGAGGCGATTCAATATGTGAGAAAGTTAAGTGCAGAGGTTTTTTGTGCCGATAAACTGATAGCTATGGCAGTAAAAATAGCTCAATTTACACGCACAGCCCCTGGTGTGGTGTGTGGGGTGTCACCTCGTGGACCTATTGAGCTGATTAAAACGGCCAAAGTGCGTGCCTTGTGGCAGGGGCGCAACTATGTTAATGAGGAGGATATTATGGCGTTAATTAGTATTTGTTACACGCATAGGCTGGTGATGGAGCCTGGTTCGCCCAGCGGTGATGCGTTTTTAGCGGCACATATAACCCCTTTTTTAAATGAGGCATTGCTGGCATAGCTATGATAGAAAAATCGCTATGGGGCATTATGCTCTTATTTTGGTCAATCATTGGCTTAGCCATCGCCTTATATAGGCAAGAGATAGTATTACTGAGCTGGGCATTGGGTACGGGAACGGTATTGCTTCTTAATTTAACTTTTAATCTTGCGTGCTATTATGGTTTGTGGCAAACTAACAAAAAACTCACATATCATCTGCCCTTACCTCTTTTTTGTAATCATGAAGGGGTTATGGTGCTTAATCTCGCCAAAACTTTGCCCTCATTTTTTCTTTTTTCGCACAGCCTTAAGCTCAGTTGGCACTTTGCTGGCTATCCTGTGTTTCATACCTTTCACCCCCTCCCTAGCGGACAACGGGACATCACTCTTGCCTTTACACCCCCTAAACGAGGGGTTTTCACCATAAAGCATCAGCTCGTGTGTAGCGATATTTTTAGCATTTTTACTCTAGCCACATCTGCCGTTGAGGGAAAAAATCAATTTGTGGTGGGACTAGGACACAGCCGATCATCAGAAGAACTAAATCTAATTTTAGCAAAAATCCCCTCCCTAGCCAAAATATCGGCAATGAAAGATAGCGAGTTTTCACAACACCGTTCGTACAATCCCGGTGAGGATCCCCGTCGCATCAACTGGACTTTATATGCCCGGTTTAATGATTTATTCATACGGGCAGGTGAGGGATCTGCAACTGTAACCAAAGAGATAACTATTCGCTTATTGCCCCCCCGCTGGCAGCCACACATCTTAGATGAACTGTTAAAAACCGCCTATTTTATGAGTGATTTTATTATAAATAAACAGTTCAATACCCTCTTATCCATCGACAAACAGTTAGAAATTGCTCATTTTTCAGGGCACGACACGACTCATCGTTTGGCTCTGGCTCCCATCCGCCTTCGTGATGCGGAGCTAGGATGGAATGACTGGGTGAGTGCCAATGATGTGATCTGGTTGCTGGCACATGAGGATGTGCTAGAGTGGGCTAAGCAGGTAAAAGATGGGCATGCGCTGGTGGTGATGGATGCCGAAGGGCAGGTAAAGTGCTGTCAGGTATGTGCGGAGGCTTTAGTGTATGTTTAAACATGGGTCTCGTTTTTTACGTTTTATAACGTGGAGCTATCTTGTTGTTCACGGGTTGTTGTGGTGGAAGCCCAGCATAAACATGCCCTTGGCTCTCTTTTTTATTATACTCACCTATGCTGTCGGTTTATTACCTGTGCGTAAATTCTTTCCGTGGAAAAGAATTATGGTTTTTGTGGGTGTTTTTGTTTTGATTAGTTTTCTTCTTTTAGAGGCTGATTTACTCCTTTTTAGCAGGCGGCCCATTACTCTAGTGCGCTGGCACTTCACCCTGTTGCCCCTAGCCCCTTTTTTACTCTATTTTTTAATAAGCACGGTCATTTTTGAGCGTAACCCACTATGGCAGCGCTGGGAAATTTTTTTAAAAGCAGCATTAATGTTACCTTTATTTTGGGGCATGAGTGGTTATCGCCTTGTGTTTTATGCTTACGCATGGCAGGTGATTTATGGGGTGATGCTGTATTTGGTGGCAGAAAATATGTTGCTCTATTTATTAGCCCAGCAAGCCCGGGTTGCTGACCAAGGGTGGCGAAAAAAAGTGCCTGTAGGCTGGGTTCTTTTAAGTTTACTGGGGGCAGGTCATCTCTTTTTTGCGGTCATTATGTTCTTTCACAACAGCAAGGCTCTCAGCCCTGAGGGGCTGTTAAACTCAACGGGCTTTCATTTTGATTTCAGTGATAACTTATCCTTAGAACCTGAAATAAGCCTAAATCCACGTTTACTCTTTTTAGCTAGATTTGATAGAGCTATTGAGCAGCCCATGCTCATAAAAAGACTTACGATGTCCGGATATAATGAAAAACGCGGATTTCACTGGGATGGACGAGTGGATGACGAGTGGCAAAGAACCGCACACTCAAAAACGAACAAGCTCACGCTTTTAGCACATCGCAGCCCTGTGTTACAGGAGTATTACTTCCTGCAAATGCCTGAAACGGCTCAGCTCTCGTTGTATGATGCGCAAAAAATGGAAGAGCTGGCACACGATCATTCAGGACCCTTCACATCCATCCAACGGGTTCTTTCTCAAGAATTTAAGAGGTTGCACCCTTTGGTAAAAAGCACCACGAGTGGTCATTATTTTGCAGAAGATGAGAAAAAAATCTTAACATCATACAGTGCTAATGCCGAGATATTACAATTGGCGTTGCGCATAACCGCAGAGCTTAACACCCCCTACGCAAAAGCACAAGCATTAGAGAGTTATTTTCACAACAACTTTTTTTACAGCCTCTTCCCTGGTCTTCCCCCTAAGGGCACGGACAGTTTAACTCACTTTTTATTTAACAGACAACAGGGCTACTGCAGTTATTTTGCCGTTAGCATGACTCTTATGGCTCGCATGGTGGGGCTACCTGCCCGTATAGCTGGAGGGTTTAAAATAGATAATCATCAGCAGACTTTAGGGTTTTATGCGGTACAAGCCAATCAAGCCCATACATGGGTTGAGATCTATTTTGATGGGGTGGGCTGGTTGCCGTTTGATCCCACCTCCCCCATCCTGTCGGCAGACGAACTCTTTTTAGAGGTTGATCCCCCCAATGATCTAGAGATATACAATTTGCTGATGGCAATTGAAGGGCAAAATTATGACCAAATTGCGTATAATCACCACTCGCTGATGGCACGTGTTAATCAAAAATTAACGCATCTAAGTATACGCATGCGTCTATTGATTGGCAGCATCGTAGCTCTCAGCTTAATAACATCCCTCTACACGGCTCTACGTTTTTGGCAGTTTCATCATTGGGCTAGGTTGCGCATCGGGCAGCAGTCATTCGCCATACGCGCGGAAATAGAGTTTTTGCAAACCAAGTGGCAACTACTATGGGCTAACGCTCCTGAGCAGTCGTGGCAAACAACAATTTATGAACACAAAGAGTTTTATCGTCTTTATCAAGAAATGCTCTTTATGCCCTACTTTACCGCTCAACAGGCACACGATTTGAGCCATGCGAGTAAGCCTCTTTATGCTATTTACGCCCGTGCGCCGTGGTTTAAGCGCCTAGCCGTGTGGTATTCTTGGTTTTGGATGAGATATAGGGGAGGGCTAAAATGAAGCCTATAAACAGTTTAATTTCAGCCCTTATTATTATGCAGTCCCTTTCTCTTGTGGCTCTTGATAAGGAGCCATGGGCTGAGTATGAGGTGCAGTTACAGAGAGAGGACTCTTCCTCTTTAGCTTATTTAGAGTTGCTGGACAGGGCGCTTATGAGCTATCCTGAGGCGGCTCCTTTATGGCTAGAGAGGGGACGCTTTTATAGTGATAGTAGTTTGCCTGAACAGGCGATTGAAAGCGCCTTAAAGGCTTTAAAATTTCAGGTGTTAGACTACACCGCAGCATGGCAATTACTCATTGGCAACTACAGCTCACTGGGATTGTATCATGAGGCCCTTTATTATGTGCGCCTTTATAGTGAAACCTTTCCTTTTGATGAGCGGGCACGCAGTGAACTTTTGTGGTATATGTTTAAAACAATGCAAATTGTTGATGGTCTTGTACTAGGGGAAGAGGCACTCCTTGAGTTTCCTTATTCTATTGAAATTCACTCTTTATTAGCCATTCTCTATGGGGCAAGTTATGATTATGATAAGGCTAATGCTTTTTATGAGCAAGCATTATCGTTAGCTCAAGCTCAAAACAATATTGAAAGTCAATTGCTCACTCTTTACAATCGTTATCTTTTAGAGGTGATGTTCAGACGATTTAGCGCAGCTGAGAGCCATTTAAACCAAGCCCTAGCCCTGAATGGCGATGACCCTGAGCTGTTGCGTCTTTTGGCAACCCTAGAGTATGGAAGAATGAACTACCAAGAGTCAGTAAAGGCCTATCAAGAGTCATCTCGTTTTGCCGCTAGCAGCAATGATCGAACACCTCTGGTTCACAGAGGGTTAGTAGAGTTACATATAACCTTCGGACATTTAGATGAAGCCGCACGGTTGCTCTCGCAAATCGATCGGAACCCCAGCACTAATTGGATGTTAAGACGTGGCATAACCCCCACAATTTTTGAGCAAAGTATTGCTCATTTGCACTTAAAGCTATGGCAGGCAAGGCTTAATGATGCACAGACGCAAATAGTAGTTTCATGGCGTGGGTGGCTAACCAATTTTGGTATGCGTCTTTTTGCACGTTTTCAGATCATTTATCACTCGCAAAAAGTACGTTTTTTAAGTTTAGTGGCGGGTGATGAGCAGTTTTCTCATAATAATTTTGTGGAGGCCTACCGTTATTTTCGCCAAGCTGTGTCAGGCAATCCATGGCTATATAACGAATTAATAGCTCGATCCAGTGCTTTAGAGCAAAAAACAAACCCCGACTCTGTGGTCTCTTACAATGTTGAGATGGCTTTACGCAAAAAGCGACCGCAGCAATTGATATTAAGCTATAATGAATTGGATAGTCTTTATGAGCGTGAGCAATTATCAAGAGTTTTAGCGCAACTCATCAATTTAGAAAATAACTCAAAAACGATGAATCCGCAGTGGCGTTATGAGCTGTATGCACTGAACCCTTATGCCTTACGTCGTAAAGGAATGGGGTTTAAAGTAATTATTGACAGCGCAGAACCCTCTAAAGAGCAAATTAAAGCGTTGCACCGTGTGCAGATTTTTCCTGATGGCGAATCCCCCTATCAACTCATTTTAAACTTAAGAAGCTCGCCACCGTCGGTAACTTTACTTCATCATAACACGCTTAAATGGAGTATATCGCTAGCCCCGTGGACACAAGAAAGTGGCTTGCCTGCCTTGGCCTACCATTTGCAAGGCATCGTCTTTGCCACGGCACTGTAGCGTGGTAAAATCGCTAGCCCGAGTGTGGGTTAAAAGTGCACTATCCTCGTTGTCGGCGCAGCATCGTTTAGCCGAGTATCACACCCTATTTTGGCAGCAACTCTTTGCCCAAGATGACTACCAAAAGGCTGAAATTGTGCTGGGCTATTCTAGTTTACCTTTAGAAGTACCTAGCCAATGGGGTTTAAGCCGTGTTTTAGATGACGGCAAACAGCTTTTTTTGCCTGTCATTCGCCAGGGCACAATGAGCTTTGGACCCATAAGATCACAAGAAGAGTTAAGCCCCTACGGCTCAAGCATTATTCAGCAACTGCCAAAACTGGCATCACCCATGCCAACGCCTCCCCTCCACTTGAACACAGTATTAGTTGCCCCCTGCTTGGCGACCACCAATGATGGTTTTCGCTTGGGCTATGGGGCTGGGTATTATGATCGCTATTTAGCTAATAACCCATATCTTATCACTTATTTATTTTGCTTAGAAAACCTGCGTATGGACATTTTCAAAGCACAAAAGCACGACCAGTCCTTTCACTTCACTATAACCGAAAAAGATATTTACAAACACTGCGATAAACACTCAGTATGAAGATGACTCACATAACTATGCAAACGGTGTTCTTCTTTAAGACTAGCTAGTAAAGTGCTGTATAGCGTGAGAGCTTGCTTGAGGTGTGCGTGGCGCGTATAAAACTGTGCCAGATAGATGCGTGGCCACAGGCTATGGGGTTCTTTTTCGCAATTTTCCTTTAAAATGGCTTCGGCTTCTTCAAAAAGCCCAGCTTTTTCATAGGCAGAGACAAGCCTATCATGCACGGAAGCACGCAGGGTATCGGCAATAGCCTCATCTTCTTTACCCATCATTCTAAAGAGCTGAGCCCGCCTGTAAAAATAATTTTTGTTATAATTATTGACATAGGCTTTATCTAAATAGAACAAAGCCTTGTCATAATCGCCTGTAAAGGCCGCAGCCCTAGCACTGATCCACACCATATCATCGGCATAAGCACTCATATCAGACCCATGAGCCATGGCCTGTTCGTAGTCTTCAATGAAGGATTCATAGGCATAAAGATCATAACTCGTAAGTTGATAATACAGTTCGGCACGTAACATATAAAGTTCAGGGTGGTGAGTTTCGTCTAAAATAAGGACATGGGTGAAGTCACTAATGGCTTTTAGCAAAGTGCGACGCAAACCAATGCGCGTGGGGGCATCGGCCTTAAACCGGCAAATGCGCTGATAAATGTGTCCACGAGCTAAATAAGCTGGCACATAACAGGCATCACGCTCAATGGCACAACTAAAGGCCTGAATGGTAAGGCGCCGATAATACTTAGATTTATCAGCTAAAAGTTGCCCCAAAGCATAGTAGGCACGGGCACTGTGCTCGGGTACGCTAAAACGGGTGAATGAAGGATGCACAGCCATACCTTAACTATCGACCGCTGAACTCTAAGAATACACACCCTAAGACCTAAGAGTAGCTTCAAGTTTTTTGGCATTGTCGGCAATCGTACGGTAAACGGAAAGCAAAGGTAAAGACTCAAGTTCCTCATGCGTGTGCCACACGGTGTTCGTAAGTGTTAAGGCTCCAAGGCTATGGGTGTAATGTGGCAATAAGGCTTCACGATAGCGGGTGTAGATATGCACCACCTGAGGCAACGGCACAAACTGCGCATTCGGGTGTTGGTGAGTAAAAACGTCCCACTCATCGGCACTAAAGCGAGGAAAACTAAACATACCCCGCCCCACACCATGACTACGCTGCTGTAACATAAGACGGTTTTGATAACTTAGCACCAAAACAAAACTACTTAAGGAGGTGATAGTACGAGTTTTAACGGGAGGAATATGAGCGGTTTGATCCGTTAAATGCGCAGTGCAAAAAGTTTGCAACGGGCAACTCTCACAGAGTGGCTTTTTTTTACAGTAAATCTGCCCCAATCGCATAAAAGCCTGATTGATCACACCAGCACTCTCCTGCTGCAACCACGGTAATAAATCTTGCTCAATTTTTTTTTCTTGCAGAGTGGTGAGCTGCAGTGTGCCTAGCAATCGCATAAAGATACGTTTTAAGTTGGCATCAAAAGCCAAAACAGGCTGATTAAAGGCCCGGCTAAGAATAGAGTTAGCAGTGTAAAGCCCCACCCCAGGCAACGCCAACCACTCAGTCAAGGTTTGCGGGAAGGTAGCGAACGCAGTGATTTGTTTGGCACTTAAGTGCAGATTACGGGCTCGGCTGTAGTAGCCCAAACCTTCCCATGCCCGCAAAACAGTGGCTTCATCAGCCATTGCCAAACTGTGCACCGTGGGAAATTGGGCTAGCCAGCGAGGATAGCGTTGCACAACCACCGAAATGGTGGTTTGCTGAGCCATCGTTTCTAAAATCCAAATTCGATACGGGTCGGTGTCATCCCGCCATGGCAATGCTGGTTGCATGTAAAACCACGCAACTAACCCACTTGAAGTGAGGCTACTGGGGGAATAGATAATCTAAAACCTCATCAGCCGTGCTAAAAAACAGCGTGTTCAATGTGCTGGGTAACTCACCCTGCCCAGCTGCCACCTCATCTCGGTGCGCCTCTGCTAGTAACACAATGGGTATTTTGTGCAACGCTGCCGCCCACAGTTTAGACTTAATACCACCCACAGGTAAAATACGTCCGCCTAGGGTAAGCTCGCCAGAAAGAGCCACCCGCGGCGTGGGTTGGTTAAGAGCCTGCGACACCAAGGCTGCCAACACTGCAATGCCCGCACTCGGACCATCTTTAGGCGTCGCCCCCGCCGGAATATGCAAATGTAAATCTTTGTCTTGATAAAAATTATCATTCACACCACGTTTTTGCAAATAAGCCCGTGCATAACTGCGCGCAATCTGCACGCTTTCCTGCATGCTTTGCCCCAAAATGCCCGTCAACAACACATCGCCCTTGCCCACCGTTAAGCGTACCTCAATCGATAACACAGTGCCACCTGTGCCATCTACCGCCAAACCCAAAGCCATACCTGCTACCAGCAGAAGGTTATCACTGTCTCTGCGGTATAGAGGTGGATCCAGCAACCGTATTAAATCTTCTTGCTCTAAGTGCTTATGCAGCTTAAAATTTTTAGGCATATCTCCCGTTATCAATTCATTCCGTATAAGTTTACGCACCACACGCGTCAGTTTACGGGTCAATTCGCGCACGCCCGCCTCATAAGTGTAGCCCAAAACGAGTTCTTCCATGGCAGGGGCAGCAAAGGTTACTTCTGAACCCTCTAAAGCATGGCTTGCCAATAATTTAGGCAATAAAAATTCATTAGCAATGTGCAGTTTATCACTCAATGTGTAAGGCGTTAGCTCTATAACCTCAAGCCTATCGCGCAAAGCCCACGGAATATCATTAATGTTGTTAGCGGTAGCTATAAACACCACTTGAGAGAGGTCAAACGGAACATCTAAATAAGTATCAGTAAACTGCTGATTTTGCCCACTGTCCAGCGCCTCTAACAGCGCATGAGCAGGATCCCCCCGCTTGGCACCGCTGGCTATTTTATCAATTTCATCCAGAAGGATAAGAGGGTTTGCTTTTTCTAATTTACGCATAGACTGAATAATTTTACCAGGCAACGCCCCCACATAAGATCGTCTAATACCCTTTATTTCCACTTCATCACTCACACCAGCCAGTGAAATGGTTAAAAAGTGCCGTCCTAGAGCCTTAGCAATGGTTTGTGCCAAGGTGGTTTTACCTAAACCAGGCGGCCCCACAAAGCACAACACCGCCCCAGCATGAGCAGGGTTAATGGTATACGCTGCTAAATAATCTAAGATAGGTTCTTTTACTTTATCCATACCATAATGGGTAGAGTTCAGTAACTCGGTAGCCTGCTGAATGGATAAAACCGAAGCGGTTTTGACAGGTTGCCAAGGCAACTCGCTTATGCACCGTAAATAACTGTGCAACATGCCATATTCAGGCGAACTGCGCGGCACCCTTGAAAGGTGCTTTTTTTCACGCTCATACATTTGGCGAATTTTAGGCGGAAAAATCTTAAGATCGACGGCTGTCTCTCCAAAACTGATGGCAACTCCCTGCGCTTCCAACTCTTTTTCTATCTCTACCAGATGCTCTTGCAGGTAGTGCGTACGCTGATAGATGGCCATGTTTTTTTGCACGCGCTGGCTAATCTCTTTTTTTATGGCACCGTGTTCAGTCGCCTTAGGTAACATAACCAGCAACGCCTCATAAATATCTTTAGGATGAACCATCTCAAGCACATCAAAACGATCGTGATTGTCCACCCGCCCCAGCATGGACAAAATTTTATAGGGAAATTCATCGCCGACTGTGTGTTCTAAAATCTTAGCCATGGCCTTTGTACTCGCAGACTCAGGGGCTGAAACCAAATACGTCTCCACCGCCTCTCTCAACAACTCGGTGTACACACCTCTATCAGTAAAGGACTTCTCCGCCAATGGCGTATAAACCACAGCTGATAACATATCTTTATGTTTAAGTTTCTGCCTAAAACGCACCCTAAATTTAGGCAAAACAAACACTTGCACCGCCTGAGGTTCGTTATCATCACCAATAACTTCAAAAATTTCGCAATAAAAGCCTAACGGTCGCACCCCTGTGCCAGCTCGCACAGGGTAACCCAACACCACCGTATCGCCTTTTTTAAAAGGCAGGGTTTCAAGTTTAGTCGCCAAAACCACCAGCCCTACACTATTAGGAACCACCACCACGTTATCAGCGATGATGAGGGTTCCTGTTAGCTCAGAGACAAGACTAGGCGATACTTTTCCGTGTATCTTCATAAAGTGCTTTGCCCCATGGTAAACTAAGTTGTTCAGGGTCAGTAATGACCACAGGTAAAGCCCCTTCGCTTACCACTTGTTTAGTAATAATAACACGCTTGGGGCCCACAATGCTAGGTAAATCAAACATCACCTCCATCATGGCTTTCTCAATGATAGCCCGCAAACCACGTGCCCCTGTTTTACGGGCTATAGCCTCACTGGCAATGGCGGTTATGGCCTCTGCTTCAAAGAGCAACTCCGCATCATCAAGCCCTAACCCCACCTGATACTGGCGGATAATAGCGTTTTTTGGCTCAACCAAAATACGGCACAAATCCTCAACTTTCAGTTGATCAAGAGCCACAGTCACCGGTAAACGACCCACAAATTCAGGAATCAACCCAAATTTAATCAAGTCATCTGGATGCAACTGAGCAAACAGCTCGCTAAACTCACGCTTAGCTTCATGCACACTAGAGCCAAAGCCTAACGGACTCTTGGCAATGCGTGCCTCTACCACTTTATCTAACCCAACAAAAGCCCCACCACATATAAACAAAATGTTCGAGGTGTCAATGCGCAACATCTCTTGATTAGGATGCTTACGCCCACCCTGTGGGGGAACCGCTGCCGTCGTGCCTTCGATGATTTTTAGTAGAGCCTGCTGCACGCCTTCACCCGAAACATCGCGCGTGATGCTCACATTTTCACTCTTGCGAGCGATTTTATCAATCTCATCAATGTACACAATGCCGTGTTCGGCTGCCTTAATATCATTGTCCGCTGCTTGAATAAGCTTTAACAAAATATTCTCAACATCCTCACCCACATAACCAGCCTCGGTGAGCGTGGTGGCATCGGCAATAGCAAACGGCACATTTAACTTTTTAGCTAAAGTGCGGGCTAACAATGTTTTACCCGACCCCGTAGGTCCAATCATTAGCACGTTCGCCTTTTCAAGCTCCACATCCGGCGGCAAATTATTTTTACTACCAATGCGTTTGTAATGATTGTAAACCGCTACCGAGAAAATCTTTTTGGCCGTATCTTGCCCAATGATGTATTCATCTAAGTGAGCCTTCAATTCAGCAGGCGTGGGAATCACTTCGGGCAACACAAGTCCTACCTTATCCACCCCCCCCTCGTCTTCCAAAATTTTACCACACACGTCAATGCACTCATTGCATATACACACACCCGGTCCTGCCACAAGCTTTCGCAAATCATCCGAAGGCTTGCCACAAAACGAGCAAAACTGATATTCTTTTCCTTTTTTAGCCACTCTTACCTCTTTCGTGTTACCACGGTATCAGCCAATCCATACGCCACGGCATCCTCGGCACTCATGTAAAAGTCTCGCTCCATTGCCTTGGCAATCTCATCCACACTTTTACCCGAATGCTCAGCAAAATAGCCGTTCAGCATCGTTTTTAATCGTCCAATCTCTTTAGCCTGCACGCTCACATCAGAGGCCTGCCCACCGGCACCCCCCCAAGGTTGATGAATCATCACACGACTACTAGGTAAACAATAACGCTTACCCTTAGTGCCACCTGAAAATATTAACGCCCCCATGCTAGCCGCCTGACCCAAACAGTATGTTGCTACATCACAGCGCAAAAACTGCATGGTATCGTAGATGGCTAGCCCAGCGGTTACCGAACCACCTGGACTATTCACATACATACTAATTTCACGTTCAGCATCTTGACTCTGTAAAAAAAGCAACTGAGCCACCACGGCATCAGCCATGCTGTCGTTAATCTCACCATCCACAAACAAAATGCGATCTTTAAGCAAACGTGAGTAGATGTCATATTGGCGTTCGCCACCGGCCACCTGCTCATGCACACTAGGGATGATGTACCCTGCTTCTTTCTCACGATTCATAATATTATCCTTCGTCTACCATCTCTGAAGCACGTCCAGTCTTCGCAAACTCTTCCATGCTCATTTTTTTCTCTTCGCTCACCTGTGCAGTTTCAAACAACAAATCAATCAACTTGTTCTCTTTTACCTGCTCTTCAATATACAAAGTGAACTGCTCTAAACCAATAGAGGCCTCTAACTGCTCAACACTCATGCCATACTGACTGCTCAACACATCTTTCTCAGCAACCACTTCTTCTGCGGTGATGGTAAAGTTCTGCTGAGTAGCAATCCGCTCTAACACCAAGCGACGCTTCACCGCCATCTCACTTTCACCACGCCAGCTCTCAATTAAGTTTTGCCCATTAGACGCCAAGAACTTGGCTGCATCTTCAGGACGCATACCCATCTGGCTAGACATCTGCTGCCAACGGGCATCCACGTCGGCCATCACCATACTCTCAGGCAAGGTTACGGTAATCTGCCCAACCAAAGCCTCCACAATTTCATTTATGCGACGATTGCGCGCACTCTTCGTGGCGTTCTCACTCAATTTTGCTTTAATATCGGCTTTCAAAGCTGCCAAAGTGGTAAACTTCTCATTCACATCTTGAGCAAACTCATCGTCCAGCTCAGGCATTTTACGCTCTTTCACGCTGTTCACTTTCACCTGAAGTGAGAGCGTGCGGGAAGCCAGCTCAGCATGCTGATAGTCATCGGCAAACGTTTTACTAATCGTTTTACTCTCACCAGCCTGCATACCTATCACTTCATCATCCATAGCATAGAGATTTTGCCCTTCACCCACGGTAAACACAAAGTTTTCACGACGGCTATCAACTAATTCTTTACCAGCATCATCCAGCTCACTATAGTTCACATCCACCACATCACCCTTTGCCACTGCCGCATCCTTGGTAACCACAAAAGCATTCTGCTCCTGCAAGCGCACCAATTCAGCCTTCACATCAGCTGATTTCACCTCAACGGTATAACGAGGAACCGACACCTGCTTGTAGTCTGGCAAATCAAAAGCAGGCTCCACATCCACCAACAAGGTGAACACCAAGTCTTTATCCGTAACAAACTCAACCTCATCCGCCATTTCAGCTGGCTTATAGGTCAAAGGCTTACGCTCCATGCCATCATAAACGGAAGGCAAACTTGCCTCTACCAATTTATTCAAGGTTTCGGCTTCTAAGGCTGGCCTGTGTTTCTTCTCAAATAACTCAAGAGGCACTTTTCCCTTGCGGAAGCCCGGCATTTGCATTTCGCCCAAATACTCATCACACAACTCTTTATAACGACTAGCCACTGCATTTTCATCTAGGGTTACGGTGATTTTTGCGCTGGATGTTTCATCATTGTATTCTACTACTTTATTCTTAACCAAAACAGAACCTCTTTATCAATGAGCATTATTTAAACAAAATTAAAAACTAAATTTATTGCCGATAAAAAAAGGGCGACCAAGGCCCCCTTATTTTATCGGCATTGTACGCTAAAAAACGAACACCCTTCTTAACATTATGCTTTTAAATAATACGAGAGGAGGGACTCGAACCCTCAAGCCGAAGCGCTAGTTCCTAAGACTAGTGTGTCTACCAATTTCACCACTCTCGCATTTAGCCTAAAAACATCCTAGCACACCCTTTTAATTTTGTCAACTCATCTCCTCTCTCATCGGTACGGTGCGGAACTCTGTTGACCCCAACTTCCTTTATGAACAAAAAACAAACCCCGCTCTTCGCTAAAGCCCGCATTGTCAGTACCTTGCTTTATGTGCTCTCACTTTATTTAGTTGCGCTAATACACACATTCCATCTTTTTTTAGCTTGCCGCCTTGCGAAAACTGTCTTAAAAATGAGACTAAACCCGTTCTTTTTTAGTCTCATTTTTAAGACAAAACAGCCATTTTTTATCTTTTTTCAGGCTCTCTTACATATAGTTATAAACATAAGAGAAGAATGTACCCCCTTTATTAAAAATAACCCACAAAGCATCGTCCACTATTATCCCTCCCTTAAATTTTTTTGGCAAAGATAGCTTGCTTTATTTGGCACTATGTTGTATAATTGATAAAAGAACACAATGAAAACACTCATTATATTTTACTCCCTAGAGGGAAACTGCCAGCTGATTGCCAATGAAATAAAGAAACATATTCAAGCTGATGTGTTGCGGCTCATTCCCGTAAAGGACATCAAACCCAATGGCTTTGGTAAATATTTGTGGGGTGGCAGGCAAGCTGTAACCAAGATTGAACCTGAGTTAAAACCCTACACGGTCGATTTAGATCTCTATGACACCATCATCATCGGCACGCCTGTGTGGGCAGGCACTTACGCCCCAGCCTTGCGTACTTTTTTTGCTACGAACAAAATAGAAGGTAAAAAAATTGCCCTGTTTGCCTGCTATGCGGGGGGCAAGGGTAAAACTTTTATCCAGCTTAAAGAACACCTTGCCGGTAATGCTTTTATTGGCGAAAAAGGTTTTAAAGACCCCACCAAGCAAGAGCGTGCTGCGGTAGAGGTCGCCGTGCAAGCGTGGGTAGCTGAACTGTCTGAAGTAAGTGGTGCGTAGGAAACCGACCTCAACCGACCGATAAAAAGGCATGGATATATGCGCGTATTTAAAAAGTGTTCAGGCTCTGTTGCAAAGCGGGTACAGCACCGAACACACCTTTAGGGGTGAGTTGGTGTTGTTATTACAAAACGCCCATGTAACCGTCATTAACGAACCTAAACGCCAAGCCTGTGGGGCGCCGGACTACCTCATTCAACAAACCAGCACCGGCTTAGCCATTGGTTATATTGAGGCAAAGGACGTGGGGTTGAACCTTGCCGATGTAGCCCAAGGCGAGCAGATGGCACGCTATCGCAAAGCTTTGAGCAACCTCATTTTAACCGACTATTTAGAGTTTTGGTTCTATCAAGAGGGGGTGCTGTTAAAAACCTTACGCTTGGGGCGCTTTGATGATGGCAAAATGATTGCCGATGCCGCTAGCTTTGCTGAGTTTGAGCAAGCTATAAACCATTTTATGGGCTACACCGGCATAAATTTGAGCGATGCTGAACAACTGGCCCGCCTGATGGCGGACAAAGCCCTGCTGATGCGTGAGGTGTTTGCCCATATTCTTGCCAATGAACGGGAAAACAGCGCAGGGTCGCAGTCGTTAATACACCAGCTGGAAGGCTTTAAAGAGGTATTGTTGCACAACCTTAGCGATGGGGAGTTTGTGGCGATGTATGCCCAAACCATCACCTACGGCTTTTTTGTGGCACGGTTGCAAACCACTCAAGAAAGCTTCACCCTAGAGAGTGCCAGCCGGGCTATCTCCAAGCGCAACCCCTTTTTGCGACGGCTGTTTGGTTACATCACAGGTGAGGATTTGGATGATCGGGCGTTGTGGATCCTCTCTGACTTGGTGCAGTTGTTGCAACAAACCGTCATCGAAGAGCTGTTTACCGAGTGGCGAAAGCAAGAAACCGACCCCTTTTTGCACTTTTATGAGACCTTTTTGCACTACTATGACGGCAAAACCAAAAAAGACAAAGGCGTGTACTACACCCCTGCCCCCGTGGTAAACTTTATGGTGGACGCTGTTGATGAGCTGCTAAAAGCCGAGTTTGGGCTTAAAAATGGCCTCGCCGACCACTCGCTGTTGCCCCCTGTACAAGATAAACCGCCCCAGCATCGGGTGCAGATTTTGGACCCTGCCACCGGCACCGGCACTTTTTTGGCGGCCATTATGCAAAAGATTCATGGCTATTTTACCCATAACCCGGGCGTGTGGAACGACTATGTGGATGCGCATTTGATTCCCCGACTGCATGGTTTTGAGGTGATGATGACCCCTTACGTTATGTGCCATCTCAAACTGGAGTACACCCTAGCCGAGACGGGGTATCAAAACATAAGCGATGCCAAACGTTTTGAGGTCTACTTAACCAACGCCCTAGACAACATGAGCGATAGTTTGATTAATAATCACTTTTTGCCGTGGTTGGCGCAAGAGGCGAACAATGCCCACATCATTAAAAACGACAAACCGATTATGGTGGTGATGGGCAACCCGCCGTATAATGTGAACTCGGTGAATGGTGAACTGTTTAAGGCTGAGCTTGAAGTGTATAAACAAGAGCCACGTCGGGCAGGCGACCCTGCCCGACGATTGCAAGAACGCAACAGTAAAATGCTCAACGACGACTATGTGCGGTTTATTCGCCTAGCCGAGAAGATGATTGCCAAGCAAAAAACAGGCATCATCGCCCTGATTACCAACCATGGGTTTTTAGACAACGGCACATTTAGGGGCATGAGATACCACTTGTTGCGCAGCTTTGATGCCCTGTGGGTGCTGGACCTAAGCACCAAGGATGAAACCGTGAAAAAAGAGCGGCACGATGAGAATGTGTTTAGCACCATTAAACAGGGGGTGTGCATCACCTTTTTTGTGAAAAATGGCAAAACGCACGCCGACGAACTGGCAAGCGTGCGGTACGCAGCGTTGCTGGGCAAACGGGCGCATAAATTTGCGCAGCTAACCGAGACCCCCTTTGCCCAGATGCCGTGGCAAACGGTGCAACCCACCGCCCCCTACTTCTTTTTAACGAATAAAGTGCAAAGCACGCTGGCAGGCTTTAGCTTGAGTGAGCTGTTTAGCATCAACTCCGCCGGTATTGGCACATCGCGCGATAAGTTTGCCATTCACTTTACGCAAGCCGAACTAAAAACCACGGTGGAGGGTTTTTTGAGGCAGACCCCCGAACAGGTACAAGCCCAGTGGGGCTACACCCCCGAGCTGGTGGGTAAAATAAAGACTGACCTGAGCGCCCACCAACCGCTTGCCTCGTTGCATAAAGTCATAAATTATCGCCCGTTTGATGAACGCCACACCTTTTACACAGGGCAAAGTGGCGGCTTTTGTGATAGACCTCGGCACGAGGTGATGCAGCACATGATCGGGGGCAACAATGTGGCTCTGCTGGTGTGCAAAATAGTGAAGGCCTCTCCCACTTTTAAGCACGCCTTCCTAGCCAACACACTCATAGACAGAAACCTTATTTCTAATAAAACGAGTGAAACCACGACATGTTTTCCGCTGTGGCGCACGGTAACTGACCACGGCGGGCCGCTGGACCCGCCCACGCACAACTTTAACCCGGACACCTTTGCCAGCATTATGGCTAAGATGGGCGTGGCAACCTGCGACCCGCTCGAGCTGTTTGACTACATTTATGCGGTGTTAAGCTCGCCTAAGTTTAGAGAAACCACAAGAGACAAAGCCAAGGTAGACTTTCCGCTCATTCCCTACCCTGCCACTTTTGCCTACTTTAAAGCCCTAGCGGAGTTAGGCTCGCAATTGAGGCAGCTACACTTGCTCACCCATCAGGCCCTTGCGGCGATGGATCTCTTCGATGTGCGCTTTAATGGCTCAGGCGATGACACCATCACCAAGCCCACCTTTAAAGAAGGCAAAGTTTTCATCAACGCCACGCAATATTTTAACGAGGTGCCGGCCGCCGTGTGGGCTTTTGAAATTGGCAGTTATGCCCCTGCCCAGCAATGGCTAAAGGTGCGTGATGGCCGTGTTTTAACGCTGGATGATAAAGTGCATTACACCAAGCTGCTGCACTCGCTAGCCCAAACCATGCAGGTGCAGACGGCGATTGATGGGCTGCTTGAGCTGGGGTGATGCTTGTTTTGTGGGGAGAGATGGGGTATAATGGGTTGTGATATATTCTGAAGGGTGAGAGGATGGGGTAATTGGGTTGGCGTAAGGCTTGCCATCATTAATAAACAAAATCAAACAGGTTTGATTTTTAGTAGCCAAATACAGTAAGCTACTTGACTTGTTTTGCTCTATATTGACATAAATAGTATTACGCTTGACACTCTATCTACATATAGATTAGTATAATAATTATGGGTATTGAAAACGCAAAACATGGTAAACTGCTTTACCACTTGACTAAGCTCTCAAACTTAGACTCCATACTTAAATATGGGTTGCTTTCTCGACAACAACTATTAGCCAGTAATTTATGTTTTGGCGATATAGCCAATGAAGACATCATTTCAAAAAGAGGCTTAGATTCGTATGTTCCCTTTCATTTTCACCCCTACTCTCCGTTTGATTTTGCTGTTAAGCGCAGTTATCCAGATGAAGCTTTTATTTATCTCTGCCTACAAAAAACAATGGCAAGACAAAATAACTTTGGGATCTTCCCCTCTCATCCATTAAGCTCAACTCGTTTATCATACGAAGAGGGTATAAATGCTATTAATTGGGATGCTCTAATGACCCTAGGTAGCAATGATCATGTTGATAAACAAGCTAAAATGGCAGAATGCGTTAGCTCTTCCGCCGTACCAGCGTCTTGGTTTCAATCAATTGCTGTCAAAGATGAAAAAATGAAAGAAAAAGTGTCTGTTATTTTTAAAGACAATAACTTTAATTTTCCACCTCCCCATATTAATATTCAGAGAGAATGGTTTTAGCTCAAAATAGCACGAGCAAAGGAGACTAATATGATAACTTATGTAACTGGTGATTTATTGAAATCTTCTGCTGTAGCTCTGGTGAACACGGTGAACTGCGAAGGGTATATGGGAAAGGGTCTGGCTTATCAATTTCAACAGCAATACCCTAAAACAAACTTAGATTATGAAAAATCATGTAAAATAGGCTCGTTAAAAATAGGTACTCTACACTACTATTATGAAAAAAACAAAGTTGTAATTAATTTTCCAACAAAAGATAAATGGCGAGAGAAATCAAAGATCGATTACATTTATACAGGGTTAGACGAACTCCTAAAGTTAATGAAATCGCTTGCCATCAAAAGCATTGCCATACCTCCCTTAGGAAGTGGAAACGGCGGTTTGAGTTGGAGTGACGTGAAAGAAGTCATCGAAAAAAAACTAAGCTCGCTACCAGACGATATTGAAATCTTTGTTTATGAACCTTCCGTTATGGCATCTTCGCAGTTAGGTGTCGAGCCGAAACTAAACATCCCTGCACTCGTTCTAATGGAGATAAAACCTCGGTTAATCCAGTTCACCAAACTACGTTTGCACTATGCCACCTATTTTACAAATCTACTCTTAAAGAAAAAATACTTTTCTTTTAGAATGGACTCATCAGGATTAGTCGATTACTCAATTGATTTAATAAGCCAGAATATAAAAGAGTTTCAAAATTTTCACGCTACTCCAACAACTGATGATGCTCGAAAAATACTGTATAGCAAATTAATAAGTGCTTCAATGCAAAAGAAATTATCCGAGCTTCTCCCTAAAATTGAAAAAGCTTGTACCTTTGTTAATCAAATTAAGGATGATAGGGAACTTGAAGCTTTATCTATACTCTGTTTTCTATTAGAGTCCAACAAGGATCTACAAACAGAAGAAGAAGTCTTTAGTAAACTCATAAATTGGTATAAAGATAAGGGCATTTATTTGTCCAGAGAATGCGTTAGCTCATATATTAACACATTACATTCTTTTCGTATAATTGATAAAACCTTAACAGGATACACTTTATTATCATCACATTCAGCGTGATCATCCCCTCATTAAAGTGATGTTTCACGAATCGCCCTACGCCTTTCATCACCCCAAATAGCCAAAAAAAAGACCAGCCGTTTGACTGGTCTTTAGGTTAACAGTTACACTTTCTTTAAAATGAGGGCTGTACCCATACCGCCACCAATGCACAACGATGCCAACCCGTGGGTGTGGTTGCCGTTCAACATCTGATGAATCAAGGTTACGGTGATGCGTGCGCCCGAAGCCCCAATAGGATGCCCCAAAGCAATCGCTCCGCCCAGCAAGTTGGTACGCTCGTTGAACCAAGCGTCGTCCACGCCATGGGCGGCCTTTAGCTCATGAATCACGCCTAAAGACTGCACAGCAAAGGCTTCGTTCAGCTCAATCACGTCGATGTCTTTAAGAGTTAAGTTCGCCTGCTTTAAGGCTTTAGCAATGGCAGGGGTGGGTCCTAAGCCCATCACTTTAGGGTCCACACCCCCCTGTCCCATGCCCACAATCTCCACGAGGGGGGTAAGGTTGTGTTTCTTCACGGCTTCTTCGCTGGCTACCAACAGAAACGCAGCCCCGTCGTTAAGCCCTGAGGCGTTACCAGCGGTTACCGAACCATCTTTTTTAAAGGCAGGGCGCAAACCGGCCAATTTTTCTAGCGAGCTTTTGCGGTTAGGATACTCATCGGTGTCCACCGTAATGGTTTCTTTGCGGGTTTTCACTTCAATAGGGGTGATTTCGTTTTTGAATGCTCCACTGTCCACGGCTTTAATGGCTTTTTGTTGGCTGGCATAGGCAAAAGCGTCTTGGGCTTCACGGCTAATGTTATACTTTTCGGCAATGTTCTCGGCGGTAATGCCCATGTGAAAGTTGTGAAAAGCATCAGTTAAACCATCGCTAATCATGGTGTCTACCATAGTTAGGTCGCCCATTTTTTGCCCAGCACGCACCACGGCAGGCAAAGCAAAGGCTGCTTGAGACATGTTTTCCACACCACCGGCTACCACCAGATCGGCGTTTCCGGAGGCAATCACTTGAGCGGCATTCATCACACTTTTCATGCCACTGCCACAAATCATGTTGATGCCCCATGCTGGCACTTCGGCTGGCACTTCGGCATGAATGGAGACCTGACGGGCAATGCCCTGCTTGTGTCCGGCTGATAGCACATTGCCCACCATCACTTCATCAATAGCGGCGGCTGGCACTTTGGCGGTGGCTAGCAAATCTTTTAGCACAGCTGCACCCAGCCCAGCGGGTGATAAGCTGTTAAAGGCCCCTGAAAAACTACCCACGGCCGAACGTTTAGCGGCCACGATATAGACTTTACTCATTTTTTTCCCCTTGTTAAAATAATGCTTTTGTTTTTATACAAAATAGAAACTAGTTTAGTATACCCTACATCATGGACAAAAAGCAAAAAAAAGTCTATACTTATTTTAGTAGATGGAGGGTTTTATTTATGAGTCATGAGGACTGGACACACAGAAAATGCCTAAAATGCGGGGCTGAACTAACCAGCTTAAGCGCCCACAACTGTGGGCAATGCGGGGCTAACCAGCATGAGCTAGCCAAAGAGCGTGAGGCTGCCAAGTTGCTAACCGAAACCCTAAAGCTAAAAGTGGCTCAAGAACATGTTTTTACTGAAAACCCTCAAAATTTAGCTGAAACGGTGGCATCATACAAACACCGTTCTGTTAAGCAAGGACAAACCGCCTTATTGCTGTGTGTAACCCTTGGCATGGTGGGGGCACATCGTTTTTATGTGGGTAAGTTCACTACAGCCCTGCTCATGGCTTTGGCTCCCATTCCTACAGTTATTGCCGTTATTACCATTCTTGTAAGGCTCGGTCAAGATCAATTGCCGTCCGCCATTGCCTTTAGTTTGGCACTCATGTTATTAGTATATGCTGCAGTGGGTACGGTGGTGTTGCATGATATTATTCAAATAAGTTCAGCTAAATTTAAAGACAACACAGGCAAGCCTCTCATTTTTTAAATAAAATTTGGTTGAGTTGTTACAAAAATGTGTATATTAAGGATATAAATACATTCTTTCTTTAGGAGCGATACAATGAACAGTGAAACAACCAACGGAATCAGCCCATCGGCTGCCATCAATCAAACCAATCGAGTAACGGCCTTAGTTTCGCCCAAAAGCCGTTTACTATCCTTGGTGCTAGCCTTTTTTGTGGGGGGCTGGGGAGTGCACCGTTTTTATGCTGGAAAAATCAAAACGGGTATAGGCTTATTAATGGCTCAGATAACCGTGCATGTGCTGGGCATGATGGCAATGGCTAACTTTGCCGCCGCTGCTATGCTGGTCGCCAACTCTGATGCCTTTACAGCTCATATCGCACAGCTTGAAGCCCAAGCCACCCAAACCGATTTTAATAACGTGAGCCAAACCCTTGCCTTTGCTAGACTTTTACTTGCCACCCCCGTGGGCAATTTAAATAGCTATATGTGGATGTTTAACCTACTGGGCGTAGCAGCCTTGGCAATTGGCGTGTTTGTGTTGGTAGATTTTGTAAAAATTGCTTTTGGCAAGTTTGCGGATGGGGATGCTAAGCTCATTAAAAAGTGGTAGTATCCTCGTTTTAGTACCAGAGCAAACGGCATGTTGATAAATGTAGTTTCATGTGTTAGTATGATAACAGTAACAGTATGTGAAGGAGAAAATTTGCTTTGAATAACATGAATGATAATAAATTCAGATCGTTTGAAAACGCCGAAGTGGCGGGAAACACAATCATGAAGGGTGTTTATATGTGGATGTCCGTAGGGCTAGGCATCACCACTTTAGTCTCATACATTGTGGCGGTAGAAGCGCCGCAAATTATGTTGCTAGTAAATGGCAATATGTTTGGTATTTTTGGTATGCTAGCTCTGCAAATGGGATTAGTAATCGTGCTGGGTGGTCGAATCACCAAGCTCTCTGCAGGAGCCGCCATTGGCATGTTTCTCCTTTATTCTGCCCTAACAGGTGTCAGTTTGTCGATTATTTTTTGGGCTTACACGGCACAAAGCTTGGTGCAAGTTTTTGGTATTACTGCCATCACCTTTTTAGGATTAAGCATTTATGGGGCAACCACCAAGCGCGATCTCACAGGCCTTGGACAGATGGCAACAATGCTGCTGTGGGGCTTGATTGTGGCAAGCTTGGTAAACATGTTTTTAAAGAGCGATAGCTTTCAATATATGTTGTCATTTTTAGGAGTAGCTATTTTTACGGCCATGACGGCTTACAAAACGCAAGAAATTTTAAAAATGAGCCGCCAGTTTGAAAATGCTGATCAGCGCATCCAAAGTAACATTGCGGTGTTAGGGGCATTAATGCTTTACCTCACCTTCATCAACTTATTCTTGTATTTGTTGCGCATCTTTGGCAATCGTCGCTAGCACATTTTTTAAGTTTATATGAAAAAAGCACGGGTTTATTGCCTGTGCTTTTTTTTTTCTTATGTAAAAGAATCCACCAATTCTCAGGCATTTTCGCCTTGCGCTTGCCTGCTTTATAGGCTATAATTAAGGTTTCAAGAGCTGATAGCTCCTTAATAACGTGTCATAAGTTTCATTATATATAATTTAAAAAATCAAAAGGAGCTATTGTGATGGAAAGTCAGCATTATGTCCTATCAGTTAATCAAGCCGAAGGCAGCGATGAGTTTTTAAAAAAATTAAAAATGGCAGCCGAAGCCAGCTTGAAGGGGCTTACCACCGTTATTAAAGGAGAAGGCAACTCAGCTGTTCTCACCGTGCAAGTGTATCCCCTCGGTTGGGTGTTGCAGAATGTAACCCTTGAGAGCATCCCCCTGATTGTGGCAGCGTTAGAGGCTAACAACCCAACTGGGCTTGAAGGATTGATGAGTGCCGGCGTGCCTTACGAAGGCAACTTAGCTCGCATTTTGCGTGCCAACATGTCCAACACGGAGTTAAAAATCTGTGGCAAGTGTTGCCCCTGCCGTTTGGGTGGACCACGTATTGGCGAAATGCTAGAAAGCATTGCTGATGGGTCACAGCCCTTTACAGCTGAGGTAGCCACCCAATTGCACGAGGTGGGCTTTGCCATGAAACATGCCAGCATGTGTGCGGTGGGTATGTTTGGGGCTGATCCCCTTCTCTTTTGTTTAACCCATTTTAAAAATGACTTAGGCCAGCACGCCGTGAAGGGGGCATAAAAAAAATGAGCGATATTAGCGTAAAAATTAATGGTTTTGATGTAACAGTGCCAGCGGGAAGCACGATTTTAGAAGCAGCCAAAGTGGCAGGCTACAAAGTGCCTACCCTGTGCTACCACCCTGATGTGCCAGCCACCGGTTCGTGCGGTATTTGTATGGTGAAGATGGACAACGGTAAAATGGTGCGTGCCTGCAACATGAAGGCCATTGCCGGCAAAGGGTACACCACGCACGATGATGATCTGAACGCCTTGAGAAAAACAGTATTGAGTCAAATTTTGTCCGAGCATCCGCATGATTGTTTGGTGTGCCGCCGTAGTGGTAGCTGTGAGTTGCAAAACTTGGCTGCCGACTTTAACATTCGTCATAACGAGTTTGAACGTAACGTGCAGGTGCGAGAAAAAGACGAAAGCTGTGCCGTAGTGATGGATATGAGCTACTGCATTCACTGCATGCGTTGCGTGAGTGTTTGCTCCAAGTTGCAAAATGTGGGGGCTTTAGAGCTGGTAGGCACCGGTAAAGAGGCACAGATTCGCCCTGTGGGTGGTGGCACCTTAGCGATGAGCCCTTGTGTGAAGTGTGGACAATGCGCTGCGCACTGCCCTGTGAACGCCCTAAAAGAACACGAAGATATTACGCCGTTGCGCACAGCTTTAAGCAACCCTGAGCTGCATGTAACCGTGCAGATTGCCCCAGCGGTGCGGGTGAGCTTGGGCGAGACCTTTGGGTTTGGCGTGGGAGAACCTGTAACTGGTAAAATTTATGCTGCGCTGCGCCGCCTAGGTTTTGATGCGATTTTTGATACCAGCTTTGGGGCTGACCTCACCATTATGGAGGAGGCAAAGGAGTTTGTGCATCGTTTTAGTACCGGGGAAGGTTTACCCCTCATCACTTCGTGTTGCCCTTCATGGGTTGAGTATTTGGAGCGTTTTTACAGCGATTTGATACCCCATTTTTCTAGTTGTAAATCGCCCATGATGATGACCGGATTAATAACTAAACGTTACTATGCTAGCAAAAAAAACATTGACCCTAAAAAGGTGTTTAATGTGGCCATTATGCCCTGCACCGCAAAAAAAGAAGAGATTGATCGGGATGAACTAAGGCAAGATGATAATCTACAAGATGTGGACTTGGTGTTGACGACCCGTGAGTTAGCCCGCATGATTAAACACGCCGGCATCGACTTTGCTGCTTTACCAGATGAGTCAGCTGATCCATTGCTGGGTGAGTTCACTGGGGCTGGAGTTATTTTTGGGGCCACTGGTGGCGTTATGGAGGCTGCCTTGCGTACAGCGGTGCATTTTGCTGGCGAAACAGAGCTCGGGGCCATTGAGTTTCCCACCACACGTGGGCTTAAGGGCGTAAAAGAAACCTCTATAACAGTGTTGGGTAAAGAAGTAAAAATTGCCATTACCCATGGGTTGGTGAATGTGCAGAATGTGCTGAACAAAATTCGTGAGGCGAAAGAGCAAGGGCAACCTGCTCCGTGGGATTTTATAGAGGTGATGGCCTGTGAAGGGGGCTGTGTGTCCGGCGGTGGACAGCTTTACAGTATTGACCCTGCCACTCGCAGCCAGCGTGCCGATGGTCTTTACACCGACGATCGCCAGTTAGCCTTACGTCGTAGCCATGAGAACCCTGCCATTCAAGAGATTTACAAAGAGTACCTTGAGACCCCAGGTAGCCACAAGGCACATGAACTTTTACACACCCATTACAGTGCTAAAGCAATGACTAAGAACAAATAACGTTAAGGAGACCGTATTTATAATGCATTTTGTACAACGACAAAAATATATGGCCAAGCAATCTCAGAAGCACTTAGTGTTGCCTGAAGGCTATGAGCCACGCACTTTAAGAGCCGCCCGTATCATTTTAGATGAGGGGTTAGCCTCTCTCATCACCTTACTGGGGAGTAAGGCGGAAATTGAGGCGCAGGCCTTTGAGTGGAAAATAAGCCTTGAGGGCTTTGAGCTGATTGATCCTACCGAGGCAACTGATCGTCATGAGGCCTACGCGCAAGAGTATGTGCGTCTACGTCAGCACAAGGGCAAAACCATTGAGCAAGCTCGTCTTGACATGAATAAGGTATTAAATTACGGATCGATGATGGTTCGTTTGGGCGATGCAGACTGCGTAGTGGCAGGAGCAGACCACACCACTGGCGAGGTGTTGCGTTCAGGCTTTGAGATTATCAAAACAGCAGCTGGGGTTAAATATGCCAGTAGTTGTTTTGTGATGGATGTGCCTGACAAACAATGGGGGGCTGACGGTATGCTTATTTTTGCCGACTGTGCCACCATTCCAGTGCCTACCGCTGAGCAACTAGCCGAAATTGCCATTGCGGCCTGCGAAAGTTGTCGTGCTTTTTTAAAGGTGGAGCCTATTTGTGCCATGCTCTCCTTCTCCACCTTCGGCTCAGCCTCTCATCCTGAGGTGGATAAAGTAGCCGAAGCCGTGCGCCTGGTGCGTAATAAACGCCCTGACTTGAATGTGGATGGGGAGATGCAACTGGATGCAGCTTTAGTATCTGATGTTGCCAAGAAAAAAGCTCCGCACAGCTCGGTAGCAGGTAAGGCCAATGTGCTTATCTTCCCTGATTTACAGTCTGGCAACATTGGCTACAAACTGGTGCAGCGCTTTGCCAATGCGGGGGCCTATGGGCCCTTTATGCAGGGCTTTGCTCGCCCTATTTCAGACCTCTCTCGCGGGGCCACGGTTGAGGATATTGTGAACACTTGTGCAGTTATGCTCGCACAAGCATAAAAAAAATTTAAGATTTCTCATGTAAAGTAGCCTAAACACCCTTACCGATTATTGTCATTAAGGGTGTTTTGTTATATAATTAGAATGAGTGTTTTACTATACTAAATAGTAACAGCACGCACAAAGGAGACATTGTAATTATGAGTAAAATAGTATTAGTTGGGGCAAATCATGCCGGAACCGCCGCTGCCAACACCATTTTAGACACCTACCCTGAGAATGAGTTGGTTATTTTTGATTCTAACAATAACATTAGTTATTTAGGATGTGGCACGGCCTTGTGGGTGGGTAAGCAGATTACTGACTCAAGTGGGCTATTTTATTGCTCAGCGGAAGCTTTTCAATCGAAAAAAGCAACCGTTTACATTGAAACGACAGTAACGCGTATTGATTACAATGCAAAAAAAGTGTACGCCACCAGCAAGACAGGGCAAGAAATTGTAGAGAGTTATGATAAACTGATTTTAGCCACGGGTTCTAAAGCCATTGTGCCTAAAATCACGGGGATGGATTTAGTAAACGTTCAATCAGTAAAGATATTTCAAGATGCTGTGAAGGCTAACGCAACCCTTGAAGACCCTAATACTAAGAGTGTGGCGATTGTGGGAGCTGGATACATTGGCGTGGAAATTGCCGAAGCTGTGCAACGTCGTGGTAAAAATTCTCTTTTGTTTGATGTGCAAAGCACAACCTTGAGTGGCTACTATGACGAGTGGTTCACCAAAGATATGGATAAAAACCTAAGCGACAACAAAGTTGAGCTTCATCTTGAGCAGTCAGTAAAAGAAATCAAAGGAACAAACGGCAAGGTTTCATCGATTGTTACCGACAGGGGTGAGTATCCTGTAGAGATGGTAGTTATGGCCATTGGTTTTGTGCCCAATAGCGATCTTGGGGGCAGCGTGCTAAAGACCTTTAGTAACGGAGCCTATGAGGTGAATTTGCAACAGCAAACCAGCCACCCAGATGTGTATGCCATTGGCGACTGTGCCACCGTGTTTTCTAACGCCACTCAAAAAACAGCCTACATTGCCTTGGCAACTAATGCTGTGCGTAGTGGTTTGGTAGCGGCTCACAACATCTGTGGCACCAAAGTGGAGTCAGTAGGTGTTCAAGGGTCTAACGGCATTAGCATTTATGGCTACAACATGGTATCAACCGGCCTTAATTTACGGGCAGCTGAAAATGCTGGGTTTGATGTATTGCACACGGATTATGAGGCGTTGCAGAAACCTGCCTTTATTATGCACGATAATCATAATGTGAAAATTCGTATCATTTATGACAAAACCTCACGCCGTATTTTAGGGGCGCAGTTGGCCTCCTTTCAAGACATCTCAATGGGCATTCACCTCTTCTCACTCGCTATTACAGAAAAAATGACCATTGACCGTTTCAAACTGGTGGATTTCTTCTTTTTACCTCATTTTAACCAGCCTTACAACTACATCACCATGGCAGCCCTTGGTGCTAAGTAGTTTTTAATTTATTTTTTTAATTAAGTGGCTAAAGGGTTCACCTCTGGCCACTTAACTTGTAGTTCTTTTATAATAAGGATATGAAGATGGAATCGATTGATCCAAAAACCCTGCTGCAATGGCGCACGCGCTTATTGCAAGCCCTACTAGCCGATGATTTAACCGATTTTTTTGCCGTCTATGTGCGGTTTGGGCTAGAAGAGTTGGATTACACCTTTTCAAAAGCCCATGATTTAAGCTTAGATAAGCTCTTTGTATCTTATCTTATTGCCCCCTACGGCAATAAAAGCAGCATCATTTATCAGATTTTTGCCGAAAGACAAGCCTTTATTCATGCTGAGCAGGGGATGCTAGCTCTGACCGGTCAAGAGTTTAGAGCTATGGGCTACAGTGATCTCATTCACATTGATCTTTTTAAAATTTTAATCACCCAAAGTCCTGCGGTCAAGAACAATCCACAAGTTTTAGGATTGTTCCTTAGTAACTACTTCAAACCGCGTTTTGTACCCCCGTTTGATGGTCCTATTCGTAAACCGACTGACCCTCGTGAAACAGCTGAGCAGGCCATAAAGCGTGCCTTACCAATATGGAATATCTGTGGAGATCTGGGTTTTACCCCTGCCGACTTTAACAAAGAGAGCTTTAAAGCCGATGACCCATTTTTGGTACTACTGAATAGCTATGCTTAATTCGGTGCGTGGGGTGTTGACCCACAAGGGTAGTGATTTTATTCACCTTGAAAGTGGATTTCTTGAGTGGCAGATAACCATGCCCACCAGTGCCATTAGTCCACTTAAACTGGGAGAAGAGATGAAAATCTTCACCTTTTTGCAACATAAAGAAGATGCCATGACCCTGTTCGGCTTTGGCTCTATCGCTCAGCGCGAACTGTTCATGAGCTTGGTTAAAGTAGACGGCATTGGACCTAAAGCGGCTATTCGTATCCTCTCACACTTTAGCACCGAAAGTTTTATTGAAGCCCTCAATGCTCCTACTATCGATTTGCTAGCCAAAGCGCCCGGGCTTGGCACAAAAACCGCCCAAAAAGTGATGCTAGCACTAAAAGGAAAATTGCATTTAGATGAGGAAACACAGGCGGTAAGCCAAGTGGAAACCCAAGATGACCTGTTGGCTGGGTTGGTGAACATGGGCTTTGAACGAAAAGCCACGCTCACCGCACTCACCAAGCTGCGTAAAGAGTTAGGGTCTGACGTGGACGAGGCCACATTGTTGCGCAAAGTGATTGCTCACTTAAGTTGATAGCAAAGCTTTAATGAGAGCTTGAATGGTGGTTTGTGAAAAAGAAGGTAACAAATCACCATTTATTTGCCCCGCAAAGTGGGTGAAATTGACCTCTTTCGCCATTTTTATACGTTTAGTCATGTGGGTAACAGGACGTAACTCACCAGCCAGCGTCATCTCCCCCGCACTCACAAGTTTTAAAGACGGATTAAACGATGTGTCAATGCGGGCTGAATACAGGGCTAAAGCCAAAGGTAAATCGATGCCCGGTTCACGCAGTTTAACCCCTCCAGAAACATTCACATAAATATCTTGATCAGAAAATCGCACCCCAGCGTGTTTTTCGAGCGTGGCAGCGATGCGGGCAATGCGTTGAGTGTCGATCCGCTCACTAAAAATGCGCGACCCCGCCCCTTTTGATGGCACAGTGAGAGCCTGAATTTCATGAAAAAAGACCCGTGAACCTTCAAACGAGGCAGCAATGGCGGTGCCAATGGCGTTTTGATGATGAAACAACGCTAACCCTTGATGGGCATCTATCTCGACAAGACCCTCATCACCCATAGTGAAAAGACCTAGCTCATCCACCGCCCCAAACCGATTTTTAACGGCTCGTAACAGCCTAACATCACCCTCACCCTGCTCAAAGTAGACCACGGTGTCCACCAAATGCTCAATAGCTTTAGGTCCTGAGATAACCCCTTCTTTGGTAACATGCGCCACCAGAAAACAAGCAATGTCATGCTCTTTACAATGCCCAATAATCTCATGCCCACAGCGTTTCACTTGGTTGATGGTGCCAGGAATCAACCCCGCATCTGGGCTGTACAGCGTCTGCACACTGTCTATGATCAGCATCCGAGGGGCAACCTGCTTAATCACCTTCAGAACGCTATCAAGATCAGTCCCCGAATAGACCTCAATGCTATCATAAATACCCAAGCGATTGGCACGCATTTTTATTTGGCTTAGGCTTTCCTCACCACTGATGTATAAAACCTTGCCGTATTGCAAAAATTTTTGGCACATTTGCAATAACAGTGTGCTTTTCCCAATGCCTGGTTCACCACCAAGTAAAACAGCCGCCCCGCGCACAATGCCACCACCTAACACTTGGTTAATTTCTTTAAAACCACAATCATATCGCTGGGCTTCATCGGCAGTGATGGCTTCAAGCTTAGACAAATGCCCAGCCCCTTTAAAAAGGGCACTGCTGGCATCTTGGCTTTTCACCACGGCTTTCTCGGTCAAAGTGTTCCACTCATCGCACTGGCTGCACCGCCCGCTCCATTTGCCTACTTCATGCCCACAGGAGCTGCATTGGTACACTGTTTTTACTTTAGCCATTAAGCCCCTACTCTTCTAAGTGGTCATCTTGATACTGACGCTCACGAGCAAAATGCCCCGTGCGTGTGTAGATGATCCACTCAGCCACATTGGTAATGTGATCGCCAATTTTTTCAAAGTATTTAGCAATAGAGAGATAGGTTACACCTTCATCCACATAGTCTGTACTGGTGCGCATCATGCCTTTAATCTCTTTGCGTACCACCCGATAAAGGACATCCATCTCATCATCCATGGCACACACTTGAGCCGCCAAAAGTAAATCTTTCTCCACAAAACTACGAATAGCATCGCTCAACATCCGCTGAGCAATTTCGCTCATTTTAATAATATTTTCTTGGCTATAATAGCGATAATCTCGCTTGATGATGCGCTGCACCAAGTGAGCCACATCAGCAGCTTGGTCGCCAATACGTTCAAGCTCCCCACTCATTTTTAAAATGGCCATAATAAGACGCATATCTTTAGCTAACGGTTGCTGCCTAATCAACGCCTCAACGCACAGTTTGTCTATCTCTAACTGCATCCTGTCCACTTTATTGTCTTTTAGTTTAACCTCTGTGGTTAGCTCAATATTATAAGCTCTCATTGCCTTAACCGCCAAATCTAAGGTCTCACTCGATAAAGTAGCCATCGCTACAATGTCTTCTTTTAGAGTCCCTAGGGCAAAAGTAAAACTTTTACGCATCTTCGTCTCCTTCCCATCTTTAGTCTTTTCACCGCTTATCCAAAACGCCCTGTTATGTAATCGCTGGTCAACTCCTTCTCAGGCTGAGAAAAAATCTTGTATGTGTCTCCACTTTCAATAACTTTACCAGACAAAAAGAAGGCGACGGTGTCTGAAATGCGTGCTGCTTGTTGCATGTTATGGGTTACTAAAATAATAGTATGTTTATCTTTAATATCTTCTAAAAGTTCCTCGATTTTCGAGGTAGAAATAGGGTCTAGTGCACTGGTTGGCTCATCAAGCAGCAAAACCTCAGGATGGATAGCCAATGATCGGGCAATGCACAAGCGCTGCTGTTGCCCACCAGACAGTGCCAATGCACTCTTGTGCAGCACATCTTTAAGTTCATCCCAAAGGGCGGCTTGCCGCAAGCTATTCTCCACAATTTCATCCAGTTCAAGGCGTTTATATTTGCCGTGCGTGCGTGGACCGTAGGCCACATTGTTGTAAATAGACATAGCAAACGGATTAGGTTTTTGAAAAACCATACCTATTTTACGGCGCAACCGTGCCAATTTCTGGGTTTTAAGAATGTCTATATCCCCCATCGTCAGTTCGCCTGTTATGCGCACGTCAGGAATAAGATCGTTCATACGATTAATGGTTCGTAAAAAAGTGGACTTTCCACAGCCAGACGGCCCGATAAAAGCCGTGATCTTTTTTTCAGGCAACGCCAAACTCACATCTTCTAAGGCCTGAAAAGACCCATAGAATAAATTTAGATTTTTTGCTTCAATGTTAGCCATGCGCATCTCCCGCCATTTTGTTCGCTAAAATATTTATCAGCCACACAATACCCAGCAATAGCAAGGCACTGGCATAGGCCTCGGTCATGGTAACCGATTCTTTGGCAATTAAAAACATGTGCACACTCAAGGTACGCCCTGAATCCCAGCCTGAGCGAACCACTCCTTGGGCTGTTCCCATGGTTAACACCAAGGCAGCTGTTTCGCCCACCACACGCCCCAAGGCCAGCATGATGCCACTTAAAATGGGGGTTTTAGCTGCGGGTAAAACCACTGTGGTTAAGGCTCTAAATTTACTAGCACCTAGGCTTAAAGCAGCCATTTTATAGCCTTCGCTCACACTCACTAAAGCCTCTTCAAAAGTGCGCAGCAACGTGGGTAAAATGAGAATGGCGATGGTAAAGGCCCCTGAATAAAGAGAAAACCCAAACCCAAACTTGCGCACAAAAAAGCTCATGCCGACCAACCCAAAAATGATGGATGGCACACCCGAAAGGGCATCGGCACAAAAGCGCACCATCTGCACAAACCACTGAGCCTTGGCATACTCACGTAAGTAAAGCACTGTGGCTAGTGCCAACGGCACGCTAATAACCATGGATAACGCCACCAACAAAAGAGTGTTCATTACCATAGGAAAAACGCGCTGTAAAAATGCCCCATTAAAGCCTACAATACCTTTAATGAAGACATCGCTAAAGATGAGAAAGAAGGCACCTATGACCGCCACAACGGCAAAGTAAACCAAGGAATTTAAAACGTGTCGCCAAACTCTTTTACTTATCACTATTTAAGTCCCTGCCTATTCAGCAATGTTAGCCCGATATTGACCACTAAAATAAAGGCAAACAGCACCAAGCCCGTTGCCATCAAGGCTTCACGGTGCAAGCCACTAGCATACCCCATCTCCAAAATGGTGTTAGCCGTTAGCGTTCGCACCGAATCAAACACCGAACCTGGCATTTGTACGGTGTTTCCAGCCACCAAAGCCACGGCTGTAGCCTCGCCTATGGCACGCCCAAAGGCCAGCACCAAGCCCGCCTGCAGCGTACTTTTACAACGAGGAATGCTCATTCGCCACGTGGTAAAGGTTGAACTTTCCCCCAGAGCCAAGCTTGCTGCTTTTTCATCATAAGGCACGCTTTGCAAAGCACTCACCCCCACACTAATGATAGTGGGTAAAACCATAATCGAAACCACTATGATGGCTGCCAACAGGCTATTGCCGGGCAAAGCCACCGCTCTAATGCGTGGTACGATAACTGCCAAACCCCAAAAACCATACACAACACTGGGAATAGCTGCCATAAGATTGACCAGAGAACGTAATATTTTGCGCATCTTAGGTTTAGCCATTTCACTAATGTAAATAGCCACCAGTAAACCCACAGGGTAGCCTAATAGGATGGAACCAAAGGTTACCGCCAAGCTGGCGACAATCATGGGCAATATGCCAAAAACTCCGGCCGAAGGTTGCCATTCGATTCCAAAAATAAAGGGTCTAAAACCTACTTTATAAAAGGCAGGTAAGCCCTCCCGTAACATAACATAAATAATGAGCAACAGAGTGACGGCCAAAAAGGCAGCCGCCACTCTGAAAAAGAACTCAAAAACAGGTTCGTAAAATCTGCGCATTTGCATTTATTGAATCCTAACTAAACCAAATTCTTCCACTATTTGTTGCCCTTGCTCTGAAAGAACAAACGACGTAAATTCGCGAGCTAACTGACTGCTATGATCGCCCATCACAAGGTAAAAAGGATGCACCAATGCATAACTTCCGTCCACTAAGTTAGCTTTATCCATAGGTGAAACGCCATCTAAACTGAGCGTTTTCACCGCGTTATCAGCCACAGAGATGGTAACATAACTGATGGCCTGCTCATTGTTGGCTACCGTAGCTTTAATAGCTCCCGTACCGGAACTAATAAGCGGGCGAGCTTGATCAACTAAACTTCGTTTATCTTGTACTAGACCAAAAAAGTCTTCAAAAGAAGAACGTGCACCTGAGCCTGCCTCACGGCTCACCACAATAACAGGCATGTTATCTCCACCTACCTCTTGCCAGTTAGTAATTTTTCCTGAGAAAATGTTAAAAACTTGCTCAGAACTCAAGTTTGTGATGGGATTTTTTGGATGAACAATGACGATAAGCGCATCGATAGCAAAGGGATAAGCCTCTACTTGTGCCAGTTCATCAGAGGTAAGGCTGCGGCTGCTCATGCCCAAATCACTCACCCCCTCACTCACCGCCTGAATGCCAGAGCTAGAGCCGGTGGATTGAATGGTGAGGCGTTGTTGGGTTTCCTCTGTGTAGCGATCAACCAGCACCTCCATTAAAGGGGTAACCGTGGTGGAGCCAATAATGGAGAGACCATCATTTACAGGGCGTTTGCACCCAGCTGCCAAGGCTAAAGCTAAGCTCGCCAGCACAAAATAAGATTTTTTTTGCATAAATTGATTACTCCTTTTGTAAACCACTTTAAAACATAAAATAGGTCGACAAACAACTTTTGTCCTTATCTTGATACACCAATACATCGGCTTTGTCAAGGAATAATCCACTCTTTTCTTACCTTTTTATCGCACATAAAAACCTATAGAAATTCCCTTGAGAGGACGATTCTAAGGCTAGCGAGGACAGATCATTTATGGTTTACATTGAGTTACACATCGGGCCTATGTTTAGTGGAAAAACCACTACTCTCAACAATATCGCCAGCCGCACCATTGCAGTCGGTCATCGGGTAGAGCTGTGGCTTCCAACCCTCTCAGTGCAGGGGCAAGAAAACGCTCTTAAAAATGACCAAGTCTCGCTTTTGCATCAGAGCGTAACCGTGCGAAAAATAACCGATGAACAGCTCACCCCTGCCCACATTGCCAACCTAACCTCCATAAATAAAGAAGTGGGTGTGGTGCTGATTGACGAAGTGCATTTTTTTAACGATCAGGCTCTCTTTCATTTTTTTAGAACCATGCACACCGTGCCAAGTGCCTATAAAAATGCTCATTTTTTCTGTTTTGGGCTCACCGGCACTTACAAACTCACGCCATGGCCCACCATTAACACGCTTATTCCATTAGCGGTTAAAATACGACACTACCGTGCCATATGTGCCGTATGTGGCAGACCCACACTCGCCTCTTTTACCCGTATGTTGCACCCCGACCCCGCTCAAATCGTCGACTCAGAGCGCCATGAAGGGGGCAGTGACATCTACCAAGCCGTATGCGAAAACTGCATCGAATTGCCTGCTCTTGAGAATTTAGCTTAAAGTATCGGTCTAAGCCAGACGATAAGGATATTATCTTGTATTAAAAAAATTATAGTGCATTTCAGCAAGTAAATGGGGTTATATGAAGCAGGTAGGTGTTTTAGGGTATTTAAGTATTGATAGATGGTTGACTATTCCTAGTGCTTTTGTCGGTCTGGCCTCTTTGCCAATAGAGTCCTTTAACACCCTTTTTGGTGGCAAAGGGGGTAATCAAGCCTTAGCTCTTGCCAAATTAGGCTATCCTGTCATCCTATTAGGCAAGCTGGGTGCAGATGCTGAGGGCAAAGATTATCTTAATCACCTCTATCAAATGCCAATTGAAACCTCTCCTGTTACTATAGTGGCTCATGCCCACAGTGGACAAAATTTCTTCATACACAGTGCTGACAACACCGCTCACACCCTCACCCTAGAAGGGGCGAATGCCCTGCTTGATGAAAGCTATATCTTAGCTCATCAAGGAATTATTCGTCAGTTAGACTATCTGCTTGTGCAGTTAGACATTCCCGCTTGCGCGTTGCGAGCGGCACTTAACTGTGCCTTCTCTACTAAGCTGTCCATTATTTTAGATCCATCCTGCACACGCCGTGTGCCCGAAGATCTTATGGCATACATTCACACCATCACCCCTACCTTACAACAGGTAGAAGTCTTGACAGGGCAAACGATTACTGACCACGCCACGGCTGGGCAAGCCGCCGCTACGTTACTAAACCAAGGCGTGCGACAAGTCGTTATAAAGGATAATAATTTGGGCTCTTATCTCTTTAATAGGGCTGAAAGCTGGTTTGTGCCAGCCTTTCCCTCGGTCACGGGCAACCGTGTGGCATGCCATGATATTTTTAACGCGGCCTTGGTGTATGCCTTAGCCACTGATGAAACCCCGTTAGCCGCCGTGCAGTTTGCAGGGGCTTCCGTCGCTATGCCCCCGATGGAAAACGAGGTGATGCCCACAAGCCCGTTGCAGGTGATGGCTCTGCTACGTCAAGAAAATGCCCCTAAACCTGTTCGCTTAAAGCTAACTTAATTGACAGAATGGGGTAATTGTTTTACTATGAATCCATGAAGTTAAACATTGCTTTGCTAGCCGGTGGTCCATCGGGCGAACATGAAATATCTCTTAAATCGGCTCATAATATTCATGCCGCCCTCATGCAAACTGAACACTCAGTGTGTTCGCTCGCCATCGACACAACAGGTCGATTTTTTTACTGCAACCAAAACCAGCCTTACCCACAGCCGATGAATTTTCAAGCTCTGCAGGAAGTGTGGGTACTGCGTAAAAACAATCAAACCATTGTTATTGACACTGATGGCAAAACACTCACCACCATAGATCTTTTTTTCCCTGCCCTGCATGGTCCTGCCGGTGAAGATGGAGCGATTCAAGGCTGGTTTGAGTGGCTTAACACCCCCTATGTGGGCTGTGGAGTGTTAGCCAGTGCCAGTGCTATGGACAAAGCCCTCACCAAAACCATTTTACGCCAAGCGGGCATTAATGTGGCAAAAGAAATCATTCTAACTTCACCTTCCCTCACCTACCAACAAGCTACTACCCAGCTAGGCACAACCCATCTGTTTGTGAAGCCTGCCAATATGGGTTCTAGTTTGGGCGTTAGCGAGGTAACCCATGCCGACCAATGGACACAAGCGTTGACCAAGGCCTTTGCCTTGGACAGTAAAGTGCTCATTGAAGAAGCAATTAACGGACGTGAGTTAGAAGTAGCCGTACTGGGCAACCAAGACCCCATCGCAAGTCTGCCTGGTGAAGTGGTAAGTGCCACCTTTTATGATTACAATGCTAAATATCTTAATTCTGATGCCGCTAAAGTAATTATGCCAGCCCCTCTTGATAAAACCACCACAACGGCCCTGCAAAAGGTTGCCTGTCAAGCACACCAAGCCTTAGGATGTACAGGCTTATCACGCGTAGATTTCTTCCTCACTAACAACGATCATCACCTTATGGTAAATGAAATAAACACTCTGCCTGGCTTCACAGACATCAGTATGTATCCTAAACTCATGGAGCTATCGGGGATTGATCGGGTAACCCTCATGAATAAACTCATCGAACTTGCCCTTGATATCTATAAAAAAAGGCAGGCTCATCAGCTGCCCGACACACGCTAGCCCCTTCTTATGCTGTTACAACACATTCTAACGGTTCTCATATGGCATGGGATAATTTTTATTATTTTGATCAAAGAGGGTTTAAAATTACCGTCGCTCTTTTTAAGTTTTATTGCCGGCAGTTTTATGTTTATGCTGGTAGTGATTATGCCTCTTTTAGACACTTTTATCATCGCCCTTCCTTTTACCATCACTAATGCTAAGGCTTGGCAGGCCTTTATCAGTTCCGCCCTTAACGAAGAGTTAGCCCGTGCCTTTGTTGTATTTATCTTCATTAAGGCCACCTTTATTACTCTAACCCCTAAAGAAAAGTTACTGATGGCTATCGCCATTGGCACAGTTTTTGCCACGATTGAGCATACAGGTTACATCAGTGCCGTTTCCGTACCAATCCTCTTCATCAGGCTCTTGGTTGTATCCCCCTTACATATGGGGTTATCGGTTCTGCACTTTATGCCTAAACGGGGCTTTGTGTACGCATGGCTCATCCATGGTCTATTCAATAATGGGATAACTCATGGCTACCCTTGGGCACAACTGGTGCAGATGCTAGCAGGAATAAGCCTTATTCCCCTCTACTTTGTAATAAAAATGTATGATAAGCCGGAGGAAAAGTTCAATATTTGGTGAATATTTACATAATCCTATAAATCAACAGATCTCCACTTTCTAATGATCGGTGAGGAAAGAGAGCACTGGCAAACAACTGCGGACCAAAACGTTGCTGTCCTAGCACATTAAACCACTCTTCATCTAAACAGTAAAAATGGCTCATAGGTAAAAACTCTTGCAGATCAATCACGCCTTCACCTATGCTTACACTACTAGCCACAAAAAGAAACCAGCGGTTCTTTTGCATAAACAAAAACCAACTTAGCTCGTCGTTTATGCTCATGGTAACCAATTTTAACTTTTTTGTTCGCTCCTCAGATGAAAAGAGATACGAATGAAACCAAAACATCGTAGACTCATCAGAACTTAAATGTTCCAGTCGATGGGCGTTTTTAAAAAGACTGGCTAAACAGCGCCAAATTTGGCGCAAGGCTAACGAATGATGGATAGTTGCCTCACCCAATGGAACGATACTGTCCATAACATAAAGCACCGTTGCCGTGGGGTCAGTAAACTGTGTTATCGGCGTAAGCTCAGGGGCAAAAAATCGATCGGCAGCCACACTCTCCCAAGTGCTGATAAGCCCCTGCGCCAGCGTCTGCTTTAGTGTGGGGGTCCAAATCTGCACATGTAAAAGATTTTGAGGATAGTTATGCCAGTTAAGTACCAGAGCATCTAAATTATTATTAGAAAAATAACGACTCACAATGCGCTGTAAATAAGTAAGAGCCTCAGGCTTGTAGAGATCAAAGTAGGCGTCATGCGGAGCCTGCATAAACAGCTCGGGCATACGCAAACGCACTTCAGCCTGTGGGTGCACATAAAGCGGCAATGTGTAGGCCACCCCAATGTTCAGACGGTGTAACGCCCCTTGAAGGAGTGGAACAAACTCTTCTACTGTGTAAAATTCCTCAAGCTCCCAGTCTTTAACCGATGCTAGCTTCACATGGCTATAAAGCTGCTCCTTATCCTGCTGTAAATGCCCCGTGATAACCACTAATGAGCCTTGTAACAAGGGCGCACAACGCAATAGATTAAGCCAGCCGTTCATCTCTTGCAAATTTAAAAAAAAGATAGAGGTTTTTTCAAGCCATTTAGGGCTTTTTTTACGACGAAAGGGACTCACTGGTTCACGTAACCGTGCCAAGCGTAAATAAAAATCAAATAAATGAGATAAAGGCAAACTTTGCATGTTAGCTAAAGAAAGCGTTGGTTTTTGCTCAAACATTAGCTTTCTAAAACGCTCATGTGCCACAGTATGCTGCTCCTCGTCTGGTAAAGGAAAGGCCTGCTGTAAACGCAACCAGGGGGTGAGTGAACTCTCCTTCATGGCAGTAAGCTAGCCTACACTCGGCAACGTGAAACGCCCAATTAACGCAAGTAACTGCTCTCTAGCCCACGAAGGTTCTAAAATTTGTGTCATGCACTCTTGCGTTTGCTGCAGAAGCTGTCTCGCCTGATGTTCTGCCTCATTAATGCTACCGCTCGTTTCTAACAGTTGAATCACCTGCCCAATAACATCATCGTCCGTTTTTGCGCAACGCATAAGCGCTAATAACTCAACCACTCGCTCTGGGTATTTTTGGCAAAACAACACCACAGGCAAACTTTTTTTGCCCTCTTGAATATCATCACCTAAAGCTTTTCCCACAATAGTTTGACGTAAATTACCCACATCGTCCATTATTTGAAAGGCTAACCCCACTGACAACCACAGCTCAGCCAGCTCCTCTTGCACGGGCAAAGAAGCGGGGCTGAGCGCCGCCCCCAAGCCTACCGCCATCGCCGCCATCGATCCTGTTTTCAGTCGGCACATCGTGTTGTAGTCTGCCACATTCGGCACGGCGTTGCCATTGTGCCAGCCAATGTCTAGCCCCTGCCCTAAATGCACGCGTCTTAATCCTAGTAACCAAATCTCGTATAGCTGCAGTGTAACCAAAGGGTCAATATTTAAATCTTTCAGCAACACTGAAGGGCTAAAATACGCAAAATTTGCACTGTTTATCGCCACATCCTGCCCAAATAGCAGATGAACTGCCGATTCACCACGCCTTAATACCGAGTTATCCTCAATATCATCAATAATAAGACTTGCATTGTGGGGCAACTCAACCAGCGATGACAACCGAACGGCTAGCTCTTTATTCCCACCCAAAGACATACAGGTAAGCACCATAACCAAAGGACGCCAGCGTTTACCGCCCCGCTCGAGCAAGGCCTGCACAGGGGCAAAAACTTGTTCCAAATCCATTTCATTCAGGCTAACCCCTGTCAGCTGAGCCAACTGGGTAAACCCTTTGTTGTAATGGGCGCGTGGCCAAGAGGCATAAAGATTTTGTTCTATTTCATCTAATAGCACATCGATCGAAGATCTATCCATGAAGCTCACTATAGCACACAATCACCCATCGCTAAAAGCCCTTTTAAGGATTATTAACTAAATGTTTGATCACATAATCGGCTGCCAAAAAGCCCGCCGACCCCACCACTGGCACATAACTGCCTAAAAATTTTTCTCCTTCGTGTGATGAGACCTCCCGACCACTCAGAATAGGGGCTTCGGAGGTGAAAATGGCCGGAATCGGTGCCGTTACCCCTCGTTGACGCATAGATTTCCGTAATGCCCTTGCCAAAGGATCTGAACTTGTTTCAAATAGATTGGCTATTCTAAACCCTAAAGGTTGCATGCGTGATGAAGCCCCCAAACAGGTTAACGTGGCAATATTCAACTCCATACAGTTCCAAAGAAGATGACCTTTAGAGCCGACACTGTCAATGGCATCTATCACAAAGTCAGGCTTGTAAAGATCTAAAAGCTCTCTCACATTTTGTTCATAAAGCAGCACGCGCTGTCCTTCAAAGTTCAGCTTAGGATTAATATCCAGTAAACGCTGGCGAGCTGCCTCTACTTTATCCATCCCTAAGGTGCGGTGAGTGGCAAACACTTGGCGATTAAGATTACTTTTTTCTATCACATCCCGATCAATACCAATCAACGTGCCCACACCTGCGCGCACCAAGGCCTCAGCTGCCCAACCACCCACGCCCCCTAGCCCGACAATCAACACTCGGCTTTCCACCAAACGCTCCATGGCACTCGCTCCTATCACCGCCTCCGTTCGTCCTTTTCCCTCTTCCATAATGTCCTCTTAATTTCTCTATTCCTTCTTTTGTTAGCACACGGCATAAGTTCACTGAGCTTGTGGCATGGATTCATTTAACACCTCACTCACCGTGGCTAATCGCATCCCAAATCCTAAAACCTCTTGCAATAAGGCCTCTCGCTGGCCCTCAAACCCGCCCACGCAGGCACACCCATCCGTTAAAAGGATAAACTTTTGGCATTCAGCCATCGTCATTCCACGGCAAAGATCGCGCAGCGTTGCTATCACACAGTGAGACAACGCCTCACCAGCAATCAACAAACGGTCACAGGTTCGCAATGCGCTCGCCAACCCCTCATTAAACCAAGTGCGTTCATCATCGGCGTACGCCACAGCTGCTGCCAAGGCACTGTAATGCTCAGTAAGCGGATGATACCCTTTTTGCACATACACCACGTCTCGCTTGTTCAGACGTTGCCATGTTTGCAGGGCTTCAGCTAGCTGTGCTTCCACGGCATGACCAGCCGAACCGATTAGGCAATGCTCAGGCCAAATTGTTAAATGAAACTGCTGGCTTTCTAACTGTTTAAGATAATCACGCACCAATTGTGCGTCCACGCCGTGCTTAGCCACTTGCCACTTGCCACTCTCCACATCATCCAAAATAATAGTGCTAAAGACAGCAGGGCTATCACCTTGGGCATTTTGCCAAAACGCAGCGTGCGCTATGTGCAAAAGCTGATGAGTGTCAAGGGTTACATAAATTCCTGAAAGCTGCGAACCCATTCCGGTGAGCATATCAGCCAATTTTTTCATGTCTTCCTTAGCCCCAGGCACGCACAAAGCCCCTGCTTCTTCACAAAAATCCACTTGGGGATCGATAATTAATAGTTTGGTTACCATACACACCTCCTGTTAAAAGTAACACCACTCACAACCTGTCGTCTAGTCCCAGCACTCCACCGTAACTTCCGGCAAGGTGCTGCTCTTAAACACAGGATCTTTACCCTCTTTACGTTGCCTCTCAAAGTCTTGTAACAGTTTAACCGCCAAAGGATAAAGCAATATTAATGCATAAAGGTTAATACCAGCGGTGATGCCCGAAAAAAGATCGCCCATCGCCCATACCAGGTCGTAACCTGCCACTGCCCCTAAAAAAATCACCATAACCACGGTTATTTTGTAAAGTTTAAGTGGCCACTGTGCCCCTTTTTGAATAAAAACAAGGCTACTTTCGCCATAATAATAGTTGCCCACCACAGATGAAAAGGCAAACATAAAGATAATAATGGTAAGATAGTATTCGCTCCACGCCCCTAAAATAGCAACCAAAGACCGCTGCATAAGCACAATACCTGTAAGCTTAGGATCGCTATAAAGCCCCGCTAACACCACAATAAAAGCCGTAGCCGTACACACAAGAATGGTATCAGTAAAAACAGAAAATGATTGAATAAGCCCTTGCTTTGCCGGATGGCTGGTACTGGCCGCAGCGGCGGCGGCTGGAGCTGAACCCAAGCCAGCCTCGTTACTGAACAACCCTCGGCGTATACCAATCGCTATCACCGTGCCTAAAGAGCCACCTGCCACTGCATTGCCATGAAAAGCATTGCTAAAGATGATGCCAAAGACCTCAGGCACCCGAGGTAAATTTGTCATCATGACAAAAAAGGCAACACCCACATAAGACACCGCTAAAATAGGCACAAAAAAAGCTGAAAATTGAGCAATCCTCTTCACGCCACCCACAATAATCAATCCTGTAAATATCAATAAAAATAATCCAGTGATCCATGGTCGCACCGAAAAAGTCTCTTGCAAGGCACCTGCAATAGTGTTAGCCTGCATCATATTAAAAATATAACCAAAAGTTATCGCTAAGCTCACCGCAAAGGTCGTGGCTAAAAAGCGGTTTTTAAGGGCACTTTGAATGTAATAAGCAGGGCCGCCTCTAAAATGGTTCGCCCCATCACGCACTTTATACAGCTGGGCGAGCGAACTCTCAACAAACGCACTTGCCATGCCCAGCAACGCCATAATCCACATCCAAAAAATGGAGCCAGGCCCGCCCATGGTGATGGCGACGGCCACCCCAGCAAGGTTGCCCGTGCCCACACGGCTGGCGACACTGATGGCAAATGCCTGAAAGCTTGAGACCCCATGGTGCGCTTCTTTCTTCTCACCACCAGCCCCTAACAGACGTATCATGAGGGGAAACAAACGAAGCTGCATAAAACCCATACGCAGGGTGAAAAAACCACCTAATGCCAACAAAAAATAGATGATAAATCTATTTAAAAAAATGTTATTGACACTGTTTATTAACTGTAAAAGAAAATCCTGAACTGTTGCACCCATCGTCTGTTATCCCCTCATTCTGTTATCCCAATCATTTTAGCCTTTACCACACCAACACTCTGAGTCAACATGAGTTAGGGTGTTACGCTTGAACACAGAGTTTAAACCCGGCTCAACTTGAGTTTCAAAATCTTTAAGCACTAATAATACTTTAGGCAGAAGCACAATCAATCCGTAAACGTTTATTAAGACCGTAATTTCAATAAAAATATCTAATACTTCTCACACCTCTGGTGATAAAAGATCCTACCAACAGGGCAGAGTAGCGGTCACCGACAACGTGAAAAGCCGAGCTTTTTTTTTAATTATAAACGCAAAACGACCCTCACCGTAGTGCTAAGAGTAATGAGCAACACCAAGATAGCGACCACTAAAAGCTACTATCCAGCCACCTCAAAATTGGTTGCCCATGCTGATAAGCTCACCCCATCACCCTGTCCATCGCTTGCGTGATGCACAGCAACACAGTGAGATCAGGGTTGCTGTGCTAGAGTCAATCAGAGTATCGGTAAAAACGAACAAAGACTAAACCCATGCTTGTTTGGTAAAGGGGCTGAGGCTAAACCCGTGCCACACACCCATGCTAATCATTGGTGCCATCATCATCCCAGCAATCCACATTCAAGCCCGCAACAGAGCTGCGTTTAAACACTGGATTTAGACCGGCCTTAAATTGAGTTTCAAAGTCTTTAAGCACCAATTTTACTTGAGGAAAGAGACGTAACAACCCATAAATGTTAATGAGTGCTGTAACGGCTATAAAAATATCTATGAGATCCCATACCAACTCACCTGTAACCAGTGGGCCTAAAAAAACCATAAACCCTACGGTAAGCTTAAAAAGAAGAGGAACTTTGTCTTTCTTTAGCAAAAACATCAAGCTGCTTTCCCCGTAGTAATAAGAGCTAATCATCGTGGTGATGGCAAACACAAATATAGCTAACACTAAAATGTAGTAGCCTACTGTTCCAAAATTGGACACCCAAGCTTGCGACATCAAAAGACCGCCGTCTAAGGCTGGATCGCTGTTGTAAAACCCTGATAAAATGAACACAAAGGCCGTTGCACTACAGATTATTATAGTATCAGTAAAAACTGATAAAGACTGAACCAACGCCTGCTTCACCGGATGGCTGGTGCTTACCACTGCCGCTGCTGCTGGGGCAGAACCCACACCCGCTTCGTTGCTGAGCAAGCCACGGCGCACACCCATAGAGACCACCGTGCCAAGCAAACCACCCACAGCAGCTTTACCTGAGAAGGCATTCTCAAAAATCAGCCCAAACATGGCAGGAATCTCTGTGATGTGCATAATCATAATAACTAATGACAAACCCACATAAACAAACGCCATGGTGGGAACAAGCGCTGTAACCACGCCTACAATGCGCTTCATGCCCCCTACAACCACCAGCAACAAAAGCAGCGACAGAAAAGTAGAAGCAACAACAGGTTGCACATTAAACGTGGTTACAGCCAATGAACCCACAACGTTTGCTTGCTGCATATTCACCACATAGCCAAAAGTTAAAATCATAGACAACGCAAAAGTAACACTTAAAAATCGGCTATTGAGGCCACGTGATAAGTAATAAGACGGCCCACCTCTAAAATAATCGTCTCCCTCTTTTACTTTATAAAGCTGGGCTAACAGACTCTCCACAAAGGCCGTTGCCATACTAATAAACGCCATCACCCACATCCAAAACACCGCACCAGGCCCGCCCTTAAGCACCGCCAAAGCCACACCTACAATGTTCCCCACGCCCACACGCCCGGCTACGCTTAAGGCAAAAGCCTGAAAACTACTCACACCCTTCTTGTTATGGGCATCTTCGCCTAGCAATTTAAACATAAGAGGAAAATAGCGAATCTGCACAAACAGCGTGCGTGCCGTGAAGTACAGCCCAGCACCCAATAAAATGTAGACCATGAACCCCGAACCCCAAAACAATTGGATCAATGCTTTACTGATTGCACTCATATGAGCTTCTAATGCTTCCACCTCACACCTTCCTTCTTATTATTAATTTAAGCCCAGCTGTGCTGTGGTTTTTTAAACAATATTTTTAGATAATTTTCACTTATTTTTATAAATATACCATAAATTAACCTTTTTATGCAATCCTATCTACAACTTTTGTGTATTATTTATTTGTTTTTCAGCAAAAATAGCCTAAAAATAACAAAAAAAGCCCTCTCTTAAAAGCGGGGCTCAGTCTATACATTATGTATTACGATCAAAGTGGCTAAAATCTAGCGAAAATTGTGGTGCTTAAACTGCTTATTATTATAAAAGGCATGCGCCGCCTCATCGCTCCAGCACTCCACCTCTAGCCCTGCAATGGAACTGCCCTGAAAAACAGGGTTAAAGCCCGTTTTAACCTGCGTTTCAAAGTCTTTAAGCACAAGCTGCACCACAGGAAAGAGTCGTATAAGCGCATAGATATTGATAAGCCCTGTGATGGCTAAAAAAATATCGATGAGTTCCCACGCCAATGTTCCGGTGATAAGAGGTCCTAAAAACACCATAAACCCTACAAAAAGCTTAAAAAGAAGCGGTACTCCTTCTTTTTTACGTAAAAAGACGAGGCTACTGGCTCCATAAAAATAAGCAATAATCATGCCGGTGAAGGAAAAAATAAAAAGTGAGTAAATGACAATGTATTGCCCTAGTGAGCTTAAATGACTTAGCCATGTTTGCGTTACAACCAAGTCGCTATCTATAGCCGAATCTGCGGTGTGAAAACCTGAAAGAATGAGTATGAAAGCGGTGGCACTGCAAACAATCATGGTATCCGTAAAAACAGCCAAAGACTGCACCAAGGCTGACTTAGCCGGATGGCTGGTACTTGCCACCGCTGCCATGGTGGGAGAGGATCCCATGCCTGCCTCATTACTTAAAAATCCACGCCTCATACCCATAGAGATTACAGTGCCCAATGCCCCCCCAGCAGCAGCTTTACCGGTGAAGGCATTAGTAAAAATAAGACTTAACATCGCAGGAACTTCGACAATGTTTTGGCCCACTATCATGACTGTAAAACCCACGTATACTAAAATCATGATAGAAGAGAGAATATAAGCCACCCTAAAAATACGTTGCCTGCTCCCAGTTACTACTACTAGCACCAAAAGGGATAAGATAACTGATACTGTGATAGAGTCCACATTAAAGCTGTCCACCGCAACAGAACTCACCACATTGGCATGTTGCATAATGAGCACAAAACCAAACGAAAGTAACATCGATACGGCTGTGGCTGCACCCATAAAACGGCTTTTCAAGCCACCTGCTATATAATAAAAAGCCCCCCCTCGAAAATGAATAGGTCCATCTTTTACTTTATACAGCTGGGCTAAAAGACTCTCACAAAATGTGGTTGCCATGCCTAGAAGCGCCATAACCCACATCCAAAAAACCGCACCAGGGCCTCCGTTCAATATTGCCACAGCCACACCCATAATGTTGCCCGCACCCACACGCCCCGCCACACCTAAGGCAAAGGCCTGTAAACCACCCACACCGTATGGGGTGTGGGCTGGCTCGCCAATCAATTTAAACATGAGAGGAAAATACCTAATCTGCACAAACATCGTGCGGGCTGTAAAATAAAGCCCCGCCCCTATCAGCACATAAATCATTAATCCTGAACCCCAAAAAAAGTGGATTAATGCCCCGCTTATGCTGCTTAATTGTGTCTCTAAGGATCCCATTTACCGCCTCCAATACTTATTCGTTCCAGTGCGCATCTAATAAGAGAGCTTTATATAATGTGAGAATTATACCATATTTTGTAGGTTTTTGCATAATATAAACACGAAAAAAACAACACAATAGATCGCTACTATGGTGCCCATCACGCCTGAGTGACTTTATCCGCTGTAAGGTAAGTTTAATCAAAAAAACTTTTAAGGGAAATCTTAACATTTTTTGATTAAATTACTACCCCCTTTTGTAAAATGGGGTTATAATTGGATGTATTATGAGTGTACAATTATTTTCCTATGGGGCTGCTGAAGAAGTAACCGGAAGCCGTCATTTTTTGCAAAGTGACAAAACGTTAGTTATGGTAGACTGTGGGGCGTTTCAGGGCAAGCGTCATGACAGCTATGAAAAAAATAAAGTGTGGCCGGTAGAAATTGATGCCAAAAAAATTGATGCCACTATTTTAACCCACGCCCATTTTGACCACTGTGGCATGTTACCTAAACTGATTGAAAATGGCTATCAAGGTTCGATTATCTGCACGGCAGCCACGCGTGATTTAGCCTCTATTGTGCTGATGGACTCAGCCAAAATTCAGGCCAGTGATGCGAATTACTTGCAAAAACGGGCTACAAAACAGGGTAAAACCGATCCCATAGAGTATCCTCCCCTTTATAATGCGATGGATGTGGTGAAGACTTTATCAACTTTTTTAACCGTGGGTTATGAGCGCAAGTTTCAGCTTAGTAGCGATATGTTCTTTCAGTTTTACGATGCCGGGCATATTTTAGGGTCAGGGCAAGCTCATATTACCATCGCAGAGCCGGGGCAAGAAGACAAAACCGTGTTGTTCACCGGCGATTTAGGGCGTTGTAATAACCCCTTGTTGCGCGACCCAACCATTGCCCCTGTGGCTGATTATGTGATTATGGAAAGCACCTACGGCGACCGCTTGCACGAAAACCGTGATGAATTAATGGGGCATTTGGCTACCATTATTAACGATACTTTCGATCGCCAAGGTAAGGTGGTTATTCCATCCTTTGCTATTGAGCGCACCCAAGATTTGATTTATTACTTACACCTACTCACTATTGAAGGGAAAATCCCCCCTATTCCTATTTTTATTGACAGCCCCATGGCCATTAATGCTACCAATGTGTTCAAGATTCACCCTGAGTGTTATGATGAGGGGGCGCTGGATGTGTTTACGGCAAACAACAAAAACCCATTTGAGTTTGACAACCTGTTTTACACCCAAAATGTGGAAGACAGTAAGAGCATTAATGACCTAAAAGACAGTGCGATTATTATTAGTGCCAATGGCATGTGTGAAAATGGACGCATTTTGCACCATTTGCGAAACACCATTGAGGATGAACGCAACACCATTCTTATTATAGGTTATATGGGTGAAGGAACTTTGGGGCGAGCCATTTTAGATAAACACCCGGAAGTGAATATTTTTGGACAGCCTTATCGGTTAAATGCCGAAGTGGCCTATCTTGATGCGCTTTCGGCTCATGCGGACTACGAGGAGATCTGGAACTATTTATCACAAATGGAGTATACTAAAATCAAAACCCTCTTTTTGGTGCATGGTGAAGAAAAAGCACAGAAACATCTGTCTTCGTATTTACTGCAAAAAGGCATTAAGAAGGTTCAAATTGTGAAGTACGGAGAACAATACACCCTAACATGATAAATGAGTCCATCTCTTTAGAACTAAACTTACCGGCAACCCGTTTTTTGATGGGTTGCCCCACTTTTTCCCACCTGCCTACAGATGATATGCCTGAGATTGCCGTGGCGGGGCGTAGTAATGCGGGCAAAAGCTCGCTCATAAACAACATTTGCAATCAAAACAAGTTAGCGCGGGTTTCACAAACCCCCGGCAAAACACGCGAAATCAACCTTTACAGCATTGTGGCTAAAAAAGACCCCACGCTATTAGCACGTCTGGTTGACTTACCGGGTTATGGCTATGCCAAAGTAAGCCACTCGCTACAACGCCAGTGGCAAAGTGAGTTAGGGCATTATCTATCCGAACGAGCCAACCTCCGCACGCTCATCATCATCATCGATTCACGCCGTGGTCCCACGGACTTGGACACCTTACTGATGCAGGCAGCTAGTAAACGGGGCTTGAAGCAAGTTTTGATTTGCAATAAGGTAGATAAACTGACCCAAAGCACTCGCCATGCCGCCAAACTGTGGGCAGAACAGCTGGTATATAACACCCCTAACAGCAGTTATTTGTTTTATTCATCGCCTAAAAACATTGGGCGCGATGAACTCACCGCCCGCATAGCTGCCATTTTGCAAAGCGATGACAGCGAGCAACCAAGACCTGCTTTAAGTGAGCTGGATGGAGACTAAAATCTTTATCTGGCTATGAGCTTGACAGAATAAAAACAGCATAGTAAACTCACAGTATCCCTTTAGAACTTTGTAGCCAACCCATTGTTAGCTATTAACTTACAAATCACTCACTGCGTGTTATGAGCTGAGTGATTTGGTTATCCGAGGATATTATGCTTGCTAAAAAAAATTACATCATCATTCTCTTGCTTTGTGCCAGATCGGCTATTTGTGCCGACACTATTTCCCTAGGGGTAAAAGGGGGCTTTGATTTTTCGATAGAACATGCCACACAGAGAGCTAATGCAGAGACCCTTCATGGAGGCTTAAGTAAGGCATTAGGTGGTTCAGCAATTATTTATAGCAATATTTTTTGGGGGGAAAAAGTGGCTATTACCCCTGAGTTTGCCATGCACTTTATGCGTGGGTTTGCAGGCAACATAAAAGCCTCTAACTTGGATACCAATAACACCGCCCTTCTTTACGACGGCGTGGCTTGGGCTAGCGATGAGTTTAGCTTGGGTCTTATGCTGAAAATCTATGCGGGTTGGTTTTATGGTGGTTTGGGATTTGCTGCCACTTACAGTACAGCCCCCAGGTTTACCGAGGCTAAAGGGAACCATGTGGGCAATGCATCTAATGTGGATATATTAAGCAATGAACATCTTAAGGGCTCTTGGGGTTATAGCAGCACGCTTGAGTTAGGTTTTGATATTCCTGCAGGACCAGGGCGGGTGAACATTTCGTCTCGCACCACAGTAAACTTTATGAGTTTACACCGCTATCTCAATTACAACTCTAACAACCATGGGCAATTACGCTCCGCCAGCCTGTTGCGCACTGGTGTTTTTGTGGGGTATAGCTTTAACTTGCGATGATTTACACCTCGTATTATGCCAATTATAGGGCATTAAAACAGGCGGGCATCACCATGGTGCGCATCTCGCTGGGGCAACCCAAAGTGCCTGTGCCTTTGAGCTTGCCAGTGTTTTACCCCCCAGGCAACCTGTGGGGGCTAGAACCTGCTCTTTTTAAAGAGGGTTATTTAGCGGTGCTAAGCCAGCGAATAGCTGATCCTATGGGCTTTTTGCAGCAATTACACGAGTTAGAGCAGCGGTATAAAAACCTTGCCTTGTGCTGTTTTGAAGCTCTTAAAAATCCTAAAGAACGCTGTCATAGGCAGTTGGTTACATGGTGGATAAAAGAGCACACAGGCTATCAATTGATGGAGTATCAGCCTGTATCGGTGCAGCGTGAATTGTTTTAAATGATATCTTTAATGTCTTTGAATTTTTTACCCGCTGTGATAGAATACATTTCAGGTGACATTGATGGAGGGGAGTAATGCGTTATAGTCTATTTTTATTATTTTTACTGCTAGGTTGTTCGCCGTTTCAAACCAACGAAAAAACCGAAGCAACGGTAACCAAGGTGATATCGGGTAATACTATTGAGGTGAAAACCAAAAAAAAGAAGATGGTAACTGTGCGTATTTTAGGCATAAGCAGCCCTAAGCTTGAAGTAAGTGATGAAGAGTTTGCCTTTGACTCAATGCAAAATATTGAAACCCTTAAACTAGCTCGGCAAGCGATTAACTTTACAACTAAACATTTATTAAACAAAAGAGTGGTGTTAGTTAGCCCCACGATAACCTTTAAAGAGGATAGACATGGACGCACCTTGGCCTTTGTGATGGTGGGCAAAAACGATTTTAGCGAGCTGATAGCCCGTGAGGGATTAGTGTGGGTTTATAGCCCTACTTTTGAGCCTAACTTTATGACGCAGCGCAGCACCATCTATCAACAGGCCGAGGCCGAGGCGCGCCAGGCCAAACGGGGTATTTGGGCGGTGATAGAGTGAAAAAATTAATGCGTTCTATACTTTTACTCGTTTTATTGAGTGGGTCTTTGCTGGGTGTGGGGGCGAACCGTCAAAACACCGAAAGACCGCAGTCAACGAATAATAAAAAAGCATCGTTAGAGATTCAAGCTACGGTAGTTGGGGTGATTGATGGCGACACCATTGATGTGCGAATAAAAGGTGATACAAAAAACACTCGAATTCGGATTTATGGCATTGATGCCGCTGAAACCGATAAAAGGCAACTATCAATAAAAAATCCAAAACAAAAGCAGAAGCACCTAGATTGGGGTGATAAAGCTAAGGATTTTTTAACAGAGCTATTACCCGTTGATACGCCTATTTTGCTAATGGGCGATGTGTACCCACGGAAAGTTCAAACTGAGTTTGATACTGACCGCTATGAACGCAGTTTGGCATTTGTTATAGTAGATGGGCAAGATGTTGGAGAGTTGTTAGTTGCTAACGGTTTGGCTTGGGTGTATAGCGACAACTATGGGTCTAGCTGGACAACTAAGCGAACACCACACTACCTTGAAGTAGAGAGAACAGCCAAAAAAAATAAACAGGGCTGGCACAAACGTGGGATGCCTCTTAAAAGAGACAACACAAAATAGCCGACGCACTGCCACAGCGGAGCGAAGGATACTTTGCCCTTAGAGTAAGGCAGGGTGATAACAAAAAGACTGAGGGGGTGTTCCTTCTAATGCTTGCGGCTGTGCATACTCTTGAACATTTTTGATAGGAAAGGCAAACATAACATTTTTTGTGGCAAAATAGTTGCTCAGGTCTTCTTTTGAAATGCCTGCTCCGTGCGATGTTTTTTGCCATAATAAATCGAATGTGTCTTCTTTAATCACATCTCCCACCTCAAACGTACCCACAATTTTAGATATAGGCGCACTAGCGTAAATGATAACCTGGGAAATGGGTTGACGGGGAATCACCTTACGGTATTCAAACACTTTTTCACCCGAAAAGATAGCCTTAACATATTTAGGTTTTATGGATAATATAATGTTCATTAATTTTTGTCAGTTCCAACATTTTCATAAATTTAGCTTTTTCTAAACGAACACACGCTAAACTTCTATCAGTAGGAATCAAGTTTTCGGCTAAAAGTACCTCCCGATTTACCAACGGGGAAGAAAAAGCACAATTGTACAGCAACTCAACCACCTGTAATTTATCATTTTCCCACTCATCTGTCAACTCTTTTTTAGAAAAAACCGATCGATCTTTGCAATGCGTAATCAATTCATCGGCGGTCTTAAAATAGGAACGAGGCTTAACACTCACCACCGTGCATAAGGAGGTGATGACCGATGAATAGTAAGCTGATTGATTGTCAGTTGCTGTTCGATAAATAACCACCCCATCACCACACTTCATGGTGGCACTGGTAGCGGCAAGGCTTAAATAAATTTTAGATATGCTGTTACCGTGTGTAGGTAGTTCGTTTGATTTTTGCTTGGCGTTTTCATACTCTTTATCGCGTTGAATATTAGAATCGGCAAAGAGCTGGGTGTGCCATTTGGGATTAATGCTTAATAAAAAATACTGTGTGGCTTGGGTGCAAACCAGCTGAGGGTAGTCTTTGTTAACATCATGTTGCACAAAATCTTGACCCAAATATTTTACATACACATCTTCGTCTACTTTTTTGCCATGATGCACAAAACCAAATTGGGTTAAACGGTCTACTAAACTTGCCTGTTTGGCAGAATAGATGGTAACGTAAATAGCTTCATATCCTCGAATCATTGCCCCATCAAAAAGTTTTTTAATAAAACGCTCCCCCACTTTATCTCCACACCCATTTATCTTGACAGTAGCTAACTTGAGCCACTTCTCTCTCACAGGCAAAGGAGGCACTATCGAGCCATGATCCTCTTGCGTTTTTTCTTCTTTTGCAAAAAGAAAGCCTTGCAGTAATTTTTTATCATCATAAAGAACATAGGCTCGTCTAGGCTTCCCTGTCTCGGGATCTATCTCCAGTTGCTTTTTATTAAACCATATATCAAAACCTGCATAATCAGCCCGTAACGAATCAAAAAAGGTGTCGCCTAAATTAATTTCACTCATTTTTATCACTTCAATTTTACGGTTATCCATTCTGAGACTCCTTAATCTTATTCATTATAGATCCATTCTAACCACTTTAGCAAGATAATTTTACATATTTATATCAAGTGTGCTATAATAACACCTCAAACCACCAAAGGATAACCCATGACTGACACACCATCCAAACTGTACACCGCTTTGCACAGTGCCAACTGCACCAGCGAAGAAGATGTTAAAACCATCTACATTAAGTTTTTACGCCTAAAACCCCACGACTATACCATGGGGCTGATAGACATTAAACTGCACACCGTGTGGGTGGAGACCAAGTTTGTAACCGTTAGCCTGAAAGATCTCTTTACCCAGAGCCTGCACTATGTGAACGAGGCCCTGAACCAAGGCGAACACATACCCGGCTTTTTGATGGTGGGCGACCGAGAAAAAGCGGCTCTGTTGCCTTATGCGGCTATTAAAGAAGGCTTTGAGGCGTTGCGGCAGCAGATAGGCTGGGCGGCGAGCGCCAGCCGGGTGAAGGACGTGAGCGAAGCCGATAAACAGCGCTTGCTGGAGCTGGTGGTGGCGCACTTGGTGGTGTTTTATTTTATAGACACCGAGGAGCAGCAGCGCTTTATTCAAGCCTTTAACGATGTTAAAAACCATAAAAAGCTGGTGCGCACGGCGATCACTCCGCAAAATTTGAGCGAGGCGTTTGCCGTGTGGCAAGAGCTGGTGGGGCGACGGTTGCGGTTAGAAAGCGTGGATGCAGGCGAGGCCGCTGAGCTGAGCGAAAGTGAACAGACGTTGCTGTTTTTTGCCGATGTGATGCACGACGGCAAGACCAGCGTGTATGGCAAAACGCTGGCTGCCCATGCCCGGTTATTGTGGGTGGATGGACAGTGGGAGTTTCAATATGAGGTGGAAGGCGACGAAAAAACCGACCATCGATCGGCGATTGTGGTGGAGATGGAGCCCTACACCATGTATTGGAACCGCTACGACCGCCCCCCTGCCAAAGAACACCACGACGCTCTGGTGGCACGGCGCGACAGCCTGTTACCCTTGGGCGAACGGCGCTTTGATGGCGAATTTTATACCCCGTTAAAAATGGTGCGTGAGGCTTATCGTCAGCTGGATGAGGTGCTGGGGGCTAACTGGCAGAATGACTACATAGTGTGGGACATGGCCTGCGGCACCGGCAACCTAGAGCAGCTGCACGGTTGCGGCCGAAATTTGTTTTTAAGCACGCTAAAGCAGCGCGAGATAGATATTATGAAGCTGAACGCCCGGCACAGCCCCCACTTTAGCGCCCTGCGCGAGGCAACGATGTTTCAGTATGACTACCTGAACGACGACATTGCAGCGGACGGTGCGATTGATTACACCATCACCGGCAAAGTGCCAGCGGCCCTGCGCGAGGCGATGGCGAGCGGTAAAAAAGTGCTAGTGCTGATGAACCCACCCTACGCCGAGGCGGGGACAACTCTGAACCTAGACAGCAAAGCGGGCGTGGCAAAGACCGCCGTGGCGGGGCGCATGATGGGCAAAGAGTGGGGCAAAGCCAGCAACGAGCTGTTTACCCAGTTTTTGGCGCGCATTAAAAACGAAATACCCCACGCTTATGTGGGTCTGTTTAGCAAACTAAAATACGTTAATGCCCCCAACTTTGAGAAGTTTAGAGAGCAATGGCCGGCCGCCTTTTTAGGGGGTTTTGTGTTTCATAGCCAAAACTTTGACACGGTAACCGGGGCCTACCCCATTGGTTTTTTGTGCTGGAGGCTGGGGGGCAATGAACCCATCACATCGATAGAGTGTGATGTGTTGGTGAGCAAAACCGGCAAACATCAGGATGACAGCCCCGTGGAACGGGCCGGCAAGAAACGCTTTTTTAACGCCCCGAATGAGACCTACCTGAATGTGTGGATAGACCGCCCGAAAGCCAACCCTGAGCTAAAAGTAGTGCCGCTAAAAAATGCTCTATCCACTACTGGATTAACAAAAAATATTCAAACAAGTTGGAATGATGATGCTATTGGTTACATATGGGCTAAAGCTAATGATCTACAAAACTCATATCGCCAAACGGTCTTAGTTTCCTCTATGTGGGGGGATGCACATGGTTTTTATGTTACGCCTGCCAACCTTGCCCAAGCGGCGGTGGTCTTCACCGTGCGGCGCGTCATTGTTCACACATGGTTGAACGACCGCGACCAGTTTTTGCAGCCCACCGTGCCGCTCACAAGTGAGTTTGAGACCAACTGCCTCATCTACATGTTGTTTAGCAACTCTAACCTCTCCGCTGGGGCGGACGGGTTGCTCTACGCCAACCAACAATGGAGCTTGGTCAATCATTTTGTGCCGTTCACCCCGTCGGCGTTTGGGGGCATGGGGCGGTTGCCCAGCTATTTTATGGTCGATCATCTCGCCACCCTCACCCTGTCCCCTCTCGCCTCCGCCGTGTTAGAGGCTGGCTTGGTCTGTTGGCAGCTCTACTTCTCGCTCGCCGCCACCCTGCCCCCCTCCATCATTGATGAACTAAAGCTAGGGCGCTTGGATGTGGGCTGGTATCAGATTCGCAATGTGTTTAAAAAACACGCACCCCTTCACCAGCACCCAGCCATGATACATTTTGATGCGTGCTACGCCGCCCTCACCGCCCAGCTAGCGGAGGATGTGTTCACTTTCGGCTTTCTTCTCGGCTAGCCCCCCAGAATGCCCAGAAAACACCAGAACTTCGGAGAGGGTTCAGAGTTAGGAATTAGGGGTTTCAGATTGCTCCCGCAGGGCCGGTCCAGACCGGGGTTGATGGGGGTGAGTTAAGATGCTCCCGTTCTGCTCCAAAGAATAGAGTGGGAGTATCAGAGTAAGATCCTAATGAGGGGGTGCTAGCACCCTTGACTTTAAGCCATATAAAAGGTAAGATGGGGATGATCGGAAAAGGAATGTCGTTGACATTTAGGGAAATATAAAGCCCCTAAGTGTTAGCCGCACTTAGGGGCTTGTCAAAGGAGGTTGAGTATGAACTCTAACCTACTAAGAGGAGTCACCATCGTGTTGATATTCCTCTTTAGTGTTCAAAAACTCCCCCACAGGGGGCTTCTACTAGGGCTATTGCCGAAAAGGCATCACTGCCCTCTCGCAAACCAGCCTATTAAGAGGGGCTAGCCCCTGAGTTTCCCCCACTATTTGCGTAGTGGGGCTTTCTATTTTTAATGGTAGCATATCTTCAGTTAAACGTCAAGATGGATTAGTCGGCGAGGATGTCGTTGATCATGTCATTGGTCAAGGATGCTCTCATTTCATCTAATGTCTTAGTCGTCTTACGAATAATCGGTACAGTTTTTTTAAAGTAAATTACTGTTTCTTCACTTAGAAAACCATCTATACTAAGCATATAAAAAATACAAACAAACCTATAAAAAAATTCTCCTAGTACTGTTACCTCATGTTTACCGTATTTTTTGCACTTTGTGTAATGTTTATAAAAATTTTTAGCCCTAGCTACTGCTTCTATTGCTAATTCTTTATCCCATGTCATGGCAAACATTTCTACTTTCAATGCCCCGAGACCAATCTCCGCCTCAGGAAAAGGCACCTCAGCAGATAACGCTATCGCTTCATTAAAATATTTTTCAGCCTCTTTGTACTTAGCCAATTCCATCTTATCACCATCCCACCACTCCTCTAAAGCATCTTCCGCTAACCGATACCAATCCCATGGATCGGCACTCTGCTTAGCTTGTTCTTGGTCTTCATCCGTTAATGGGGATTGTATGGGTTGCCGATTTGCCATAATCTCATCCAAGATTGCCTTGTTTTTTGCTGCTTCATCCGCAATTATTTTGGTATCCTGAGCATGCTTTTTAATTTCTATTAATATCCTATCCCTCTCTTTTATCAGGTCGGCTTTGGCATCCTCCTCCGCCTCTTTCATCTTAGCCTACAGCTGCCCATCTTTCAGCGTCATGTTGATAGACAACCCAATGGTGAGGGCGGTTACCACAATCGCCACAAGGGCAAGGTTTAAGTTCACGCCAGCGGTGTATCTATCCACCCGTGCCACCACGGATGCCAGCAAGCGGTTACTTTCCGCCAAGGCAGGCACCAGTTGCTCAGTTACAAACGCCTTGTCCTCGTCGCTTAAGTGCTGCACCGCACTCACCGCCCCCACGGTGCGGCTCAACTGTTGCACCGCCTTCACAAGGGGGTCGTAACTCGCCGGCGTGGGTGTCGCCTCTTTATACACACTTGCCACATTAAAGAGCGACCACAAAAAAAAAACCAGCCAAAATGAAGGTCAGTCCTGTCCACACTTTATTCATAACCTCATCCTAATTTATTTTCTTGGCTATGTCTAGCCAGCGGTGCCTTTGCGACAAGAGTCCTAATAAAGCCCCACGAGTGGGGCCGGCGAGCCGGCTTGACGTTTTGGGGTGATGTGTGCATAATTAAAGACATGAAAGTAATCGCCTTTAATGGCAGCCCTAATGCGGCTGGCAACACCCACCATGCGTTGCACTTGGTGCTAGAACAACTGGAAGCGGTAGGTATAGAGACCGAGCTTGTTCACATTGGCAAAAAAGCCATTAGTGGCTGTGTGGCGTGTGGTGGCTGTGCCAAAAACCAAAACGAAAAGTGCCTGTTGCCCGGCGACGAGGTGAATGAATGGATTCAAAAAATGAAAACCGCTGACGGCATCCTACTGGGGTCGCCCGTGCATTATGCCTCGCTAGCGGGCAATTTCAAATCGTTTTTGGACCGTGCCTTTTATGTTGCCACCTCAAACAACGGGCTGTTTCGCCACAAAGTGGGGGCCAGCGTGGTTGCCGTGCGCCGTTCCGGCGGTTTGCCCACTTTTGAACAACTGAACAACTACCTGCTTTACTCTGAAATGGTTTTGCCCACCTCCAACTATTGGAATGTGATTCATGGGCGTGCACCCGGTGAAGTGTTGCAAGATGCCGAAGGCGTGCAAATTATGGAAGTGCTAGGTAAAAACATGGCTTGGCTGTTGCAGCTGATTGAAAATGGTAAAAACACAGTGCCTGAACCTGTCTATGAAGACAAAGTGTACACTCACTTTGTGAGGTAGCCCTAGTTTAAAAGAGTAAATTATGCTACCCTTTAACCAAGATTTTTAAATTATTTTAAGGAAGGCTTTATTATGACATCCTATTGTTCGAAATGTGTGTTTCCCCTAGCTACAACTTCGCCAGATCTGGTTTGCCCTAAATGTGGTACCAACAGCAGTGGTGCCTTTAACATTCATGACAGCGGTTTGTTTAAAACATTAAACGGCTACAACTACATACCCACTATTATATTGGGTGCGATTGCTGGTATATTCGGTCTGCATCGTTTTTATGTGGGCAAAAATGGTTCAGGTATCATCATGCTTATTCTCACCGTTACGGTGGCGTTTGCTTGGGTTAGCATAATCTGGACGATTATAGACCTGTTTGGCATGGTAGACGGCAGTTTCTTTTTAAAATTGCCCGCCCGTGGCTCAGCACTCAGCTCCCCTGTAGGCTTCGCTACCTTACCACAGAAAGAGACTACCACTTAATAAAAGGTTAAAACTTGTCTTTTATTTTTTATCAAACCCCTTGCTTCATGGCACGGGGTTTGTGCTGTCATGCCTTATAAATTTTCATCTATTTTTGCTTTAAAAGGGGCATTAAAATAAAAGACGCGCATTGTATTAACTACGACACATATACTCTTGGGGCTAGTGCGGTCATACCTCGCTATTGTGGTGGTGTCGCCTCCCTTTTTTTATGTCCTATCCCGTGGCTGGTGGATCTGGTGCATTTTTCAATGCGTTTATAATATCCTTATGATTTATTGCCCCTTGACGGATAACTTAAAATGCTTTATTCTTAGAGTTGAGGTTTTACCAAAATGCAGGCCTTTTGTTCATCATGTGGCAAGTCCCTTCCTTTACCTGTTAGATATTATCCTCAGTGTGGTCATGCTCTCCTTCATCCTCAATCAACTTTAGGGCTTTTTAACAACTGGAAAACGGTATAAAAAACCTGAGGTTATGACCTAAAAACAGTGTTTTATTGTGGGTGTTTTAGGGGTACATCATTTTTATGTGGGTAAAACAAGCTCAGGCACTCTTATGCTGATCACCCTTGGAGGTTTTGGGATTTGGACTCTTATTGACTTTATTGCCATCGTCACAGGCTCATTTTCCGCCTCTTTACCACACAAATAGTGAGGGTCTTAGCCCTCTTTTTGGTTAACATTTAAAAAATGGAGATAAAAAAATGGAAGAATTAGGTTATGCTGCTATTGCCATCACCAGTGTGATAATCCTTTTGGGCGGAGGATTGTTTTTTTTATTAGGTTACACGGCTAAGCAAGTTATGCAGGAGAGTGTTTTTACCACTACGGGGTTTTCGATGAAGACGTATTGGGACTTTTATGATAAAATATGCAAGAATAAGATATAATCCTTCCCTTTCAGCATTAGCCTTATGGCTTATTTTTATACTCATTCTATCTTGTCAGAAAACCAACGAAAATCGTAGCACCTATTGGGTGGATCACACTTCACCATCGGTTTCCTTCGACCGAGGGCGTACTTTTCTTATTATGCACTACACTGCTTTAGATTATGAAGAAAGCATGAGGTTGCTAGTTAGTGATGCGCATGATGCTAGTGCTCATTATGTAGTAACTCGGCATCCTACCTTTAAAAAGGGCAAGCCGGTGGTTTTACAGCTGGTTAATGAGCAACACCGTGCGTGGCACGCAGGGCTTAGTCAGTGGGGGGCACAAACCGCTTTAAACAACTCTTCTATTGGTATTGAAATCATCAACTATGGCTACACAGAAGAAGCAAATCGCTTGGGCGCTACCGTACCCGGTGAAGAGTGGCATTGGTATCCCTACCCTAAAGAGCAGTTGCACGCAGTGATGTTGCTAGCCAAGGATATTATTACTCGCCATGAAATCGAGCCTCACCTTGTACTAGCTCATTCAGACATTGCCCCTCAGCGTAAACACGACCCAGGCCCGCTTTTTCCATGGCAGTGGTTTTATGAGCAGGGTGTGGGGGCATGGTATGAGCAAGCCACGGTAGATAGCTTTGTGGCGGGGCGTGAACTAACCGGCAGCGTGCCAATAACAGATATGCTCAACCACTTAGCTGCTTATGGCTACCCTGTACCGGATCTCACTGACCCTCGGTTATCCACAGAGGAGCAAGCAGAGCGCGAAACGGAAGCGATGATGGTTGTGAGGGCTTTTCAGATGCACTTTAGACCGCACAACTTTTCAGGCTACCCTGATGTGGAGAGTGAGGCGATTATTAAAGCTCTCATCGATCGTTACCACACCCCAAAAAATTAATAAAAACTGCGTATTAAGGGGTGTAGCTATTGACATAATCTGCGTAGTTAGGTTAAAATGTAAATACGATAACTTGTTAGGCAAGGTGTTGTAATGGAGAGGTGCGAGAGTGGCTGAATCGGTCTTCCTGCTAAGAAGTTGTACCTCATAAGGGTACCGAGGGTTCGAATCCCTCCCTCTCCGTTTTTTTCTAGCTGTGTGAAAAGCCTCCTAAATAATAGGAGGTTTTTTTGTCTGCTTATCATACGTCATTATATTCTTGTATAAAATTTAAAGTGTGTTGACAAGGCGATAAATTTTAATTAGGATGTGAATAAGTAAAGGATGTTATTTATGCAAGACCCCCAACAATTACCATTTGACCTTATCACCGAAGGATTTTTTTATGACTTCTGTGATTCTTTTGCTATTCCGAAAGCCCCCTTCGCCCCAGCTTATGAAAAATTTATCAATTATTTGATTGCCAAATATGAGTTTTCTGCTCAATCAACTAGCTCATTAGAGCAAGATTTTGATGATCAAACGTTCATTGAGGCGTCATGCTGTGATAAAGTGATGGCGGTGGATGGCTGTTTCTTTATTTTTAATACAGCCAAAACTATATTTAGTTTAGCTAATCTTCTTACCTTAGAGGAGGCAGAAATAAAGAAAATTGCTACCAACCTTCAAAAAATTCAAGTAGTACTCATTCAAACGAAGGCAGGAAAACCGAAATTTTAGATAGTGTAAACAGCTGTTTACAATCCCAAAATGCCCGCCATAATAAATTTTGTGACGATTTTCATTCATCCAAGGAAGTCATAAGTAAAATTATTCGTAGTGGTTTAATTGATTCATCGAAATTTTATATTAATTTTAAATTTGTTTATGTAGCAAAACACGACCCAAATTTGGCTAACGATAAAAACTTTAAGACGAAAACAGAACCTTTAGAAACAACTATGAAGTCTTTTTTTGGTACCACACAACACAACACCTCTTCAGTTGAGCTTGTTAATAATACGGATCTAGATTCTCGTGCCAAAACTGTTTTTTAAACGACAATATCTGCTTTTAGTTTAAATTTTAAAAATCTATCAAAAACACTTATGCGAAATGCTACTGAGGACACAAACCGCAGCACATTAAGGCTTGCCTTCATCACCTTTGAAGAGCTTTACACCATGGTTCTGGTTGCCCCTATCACCCAAGATAAGCACTAACTATATGAGGACAACATAAGAGACTTTCACGGTGTGGATACACCTGTTGTGAAAAGTATGCTAGTAACTCTTAGTGATGACGATACACGAAATTTGTTCCATATCTACAATAATGGTATCACGATGGTGGTATCTAACTCGAAAGATTTAGATGATGATAATATATCATTAGGTAATATTAGAATTGTGAATGGCTGCCAAACCTCCCACATCATTATGGATATGTGTGCGGAAGAGGATGGTTTGGAAAAATATGGGCAGTGTAAAGTGATGGTTCGCATTACTGAAAGTAATGATGAAGAGCTTGTTCGTTCTATAACCTACGCCACAAATAATCAAAGTGAAGTAAAGACTGTCAATTTATTATCCAATAAAACAGAAATAACAACTCTAGCAGTATTCTTTCAAAACAGGCAAAATGGGGCGTTAGAGTTACTCCTAAGAAGGCAAGGTAAAAAGAGTATTAAACCTACTAACAGTTTAGATATTTTAGAATTAGCCAAAGCTTATCGCTCTGTATGGCTTGGAGAACCTCATCAAGCTGTTCATCATGAAGCCACAACTCTCGATAAGTTAGAAGAATCCTTTAATGATCCACTCTTTAACGAAAAAAGTTACCTTTGTTCCTATCTCATTAAAAATACAAATATAAACCAGAGTAAACATATCTCTAACGGTCGATATCAGCTTTTAATGGTCATTACGGCACTGATGTTGAATCTAAACTCTTTAGATAAGTTAAAAAACTATAATCAACCCATCAATGTTAATAATATTGATGAAAAACTGCTATCTACAGCTTTTGAAACTGCTAGAACGGCTTTCCACCAATACATTAAAACCTTAAAGCGGGTTGATTCTCGCCATTTTCGTAAAGCCCATGTGGCATCTGCAATCTGGAATCTCGTCCAACGCTAACCCCCAACAAAAAAGCCCCCAAGCGGGGGCTTTTGTTTACCAAACCAGCAAAAATTTAGTTGGCGTATTTAGTGAGATGAAAGGCGAACCCGCCCATCAGCTCGTTAAAATACACCACTTGTGTGCTGCCGTCGGCCGCTGTTTTGCGGGTGCTTTCGTTAGGCGTTAAGCCCATTTTCTGTAAGTAAGCCTCGGCACGGTTCACGTTGTTGCAACGAATGGCGATATGCCCTTGGTCGCCAAGGAAGGGGCTTTTCATCAGTTCAAACTCTTTGCCCAAACCGTTAGCCATAAAAATAGAGCTGTTGCCCTCTTCGGTTTTGTAGCCAAACAGGCTGTTCAGTTTGGCAGCCATGCTCAGAGCGGTCGGTGCATCAGCCAAGTTTATGCCCACATGAGCCAAGCTAAAGTCGTGCAGTGCCACCACGGCTTCGTCGGCCAGTTGCTCGATTTTGCCCCATGCCTTGGTGTTAATGAGGTCCGCCCCCACCATCCAAGTGCCACCTACGGCGTGAATGTTGGGCTGACGCACATAGCTAGACATATTTTTGATGCTTACCCCACCGGTAGGAATGAACTTGAGGTGAGGATATACCGTGTAAAAGGTCTTAATCATGGCAACACCACCAGCCTGCTCGGCTGGAAAAAACTTCAAAATGTCTAAGCCCATGGCAGCGGCTTGCTCCACCTCGCTGGGGGTCATCACGCCCGGAGTCATGGTAATGTTGCGCTTTTGGGCGTGTTCCACCACCTTGGGGTTAAAACCCGGGCTTACCAAATATTTAGCCCCCACATCGATAGCCTGGTCCACTTGATCGCAGGTCAGCACCGTGCCAGCCCCCATCAGCATATCGGGTAATGCTTTACTAATAGCGGCCATGGAGGCAGGGGCAGCGGACGTACGAAAGGTGATCTCGGCCACAGGCAATCCACCGGCTAATAACGCTTGAGCTAAGGGCACAGCGTCTTCCACTTTATCTATTTTTATCACCGGCAACAAACCTGCGTTGCCGAGTTGTTTCATCACGTCCATACTGTATCTCCTTGGTTTTAAAAAAATTAACGCACAACCCGAGCCGAACCACCCTTCACAAGGTTCTCTACTTCTTTCAGGCTTGCCATGCTGGTGTCGCCGGGCGTGGTCATGGCTAATGCCCCGTGGGCTACGCCAAAGTTCACCGCTTCTAGAGAAGGTTTACCACTTAGAAAGCCATAAATCAGCCCACTGGCAAAGCTATCGCCCCCACCCACACGGTCCATAATAGCCAAGTGATCCAGCTTCATGCTGGTGAAAAATTCACCGTCATACCACAGAACCGCCGCCCAATCGTTGTCGCTGGCGTTGTGCACTTCGCGCAAGGTGGTGGCCATGGCCTTAAAGTTAGGGAAAGCGGCAGGCACTTTTTGTAGCATTTTCTTAAAGTTGTCAGGGTCAATGCCTTTCACGTTGTGATCTACCCCTTCAACAGTAAAACCCAAGCTGGCGGTAAAGTCTTCTTCATTGCCAATCATAACATCCACGTACTGGGCAATCTCTCTATTCACCTCTTGACACTTTGCCTCGCCACCCACGGCTTGCCACAGGCTAGGGCGAAAATTAAGGTCATAACTGATTATTGTGCCGTGTTTTTTGGCAATCTGCATCGCTTCAATAATCACCTCCGGTGTGGTGGTAGACAGAGCTGCATAAATGCCCCCACAATGAAACCAACGCACGCCGTCTTCCCCGAACAGTTTTTCCCAGTTAATATCGCCCTTTTGCAGTTTGGCCGCTCCGCTGTTGGCACGGTCTGAAACACCTAACGCCCCGCGCACACCAAAGCCACGCTCGGTAAAGTTGAGACCCACGCGGACATCGCGTCCCACGCCGTCATACTTAAACCATTTAACATAGCTCATGTCCACCCCACCCTGATAGATGAGATCCTCGAGTAACAGACCCACATCATTTTGGGGAATGCCCGTAACAATGGCGGTGCGCAGACCAAAACAACGCTTTAAACCCCGTGCCACATTGTACTCGCCACCGCCCTCGGTAACTTTAAAAGAGCGAGAGGTTTTAATGCGTCCTTCATTTGGATCCATGCGTAACATCACTTCGCCCAACGAAACCAAGTCATACTTACAGCTATCTGCCGATTTAATGGTTAATTTTGCCATGATTTTATTCCTCTTTTATGTAAAATTCGCCTTGTATCCCAATTTACTTGAGATGGTGAAAGCCCCCTGCCGCAACAACGCCCCTATATCATCCATCGATGTGTCGCCCCACTGAGCCATGGTGGCAGAAAAGGAAAGAGCCGCGCAAATGATTCCTTGATAGTCATAGATGGGGGCAGCAATACACCGTACATCAGGATTACGTTCAGCCTCATCCATGGCATAGCCCCGGCTTTGGCTACACAAAATATCCTCAATAAGATCCTCTATGGTTATTTTTGTTTGCAGGGTTAAGGCCTTAAAGTGATACTTAGAAAAAAATTGCTCAAGTTCTTCTTTAGTCATTTGCAGCAACAAAGCCTTGCCTAAAGCCGTGCAATGAATCGGCGCTCGCTCACCAATGATCGACATGCGCTGCAAGCCCGACCGACCATCAGCTTTGTCGATGTAAACAATATCAAAACCCTGTTGCAGAGCCAAAAAGGTCGTGCGTTGCGTCTTGCTGCTCAGCTCTAGCATAATAGGGTGCGCCACCCGCGATATGTCTAAATTATTAAGAAAGGCATAAGACAGCTCCACACACTTTAGACCAGGCATAAAGCGCTTTGACTGGATGTTACGCACCAAATAGCCCCGCTCCACCAGCGAGTTGGCAAGCCGACTCACCGTGCTTTTGTGCAGATCAAGTAGTTCGGAAATCTCAGTAATACTGCGCCCCTCCCTCACCTGCGTACAGCATTCAAGCACATCTAAAATTCGATCTAATAATACAGCCATTTAGCTTTCGCTCCTATCACATGCCTCAAGACAACAACAGATTTTTAAAAAACCCAGCGGCGAGACAACCAACTGGGCTTAAATTTATACATTAAACGGTTACACTCTAACGAGCTAACCAGCCTCCATCAACAGCCAATACATGACCATTAACGTAGTTGCTTGCAGGGCTAGCTAAAAATACAGCGGCTCCCACAAGGTCTTCAATCTGACCCCAGCGATCCGCTGGAATCCGTGACAAAATTTCGCCATTGCGCTTTTCATCGGCACGAATTTGAGCGGTATTATTCGTTTCTATGTAGCCCGGAGCAATCGCATTAATCTGAATGTTGGCTTCCGCAAGCTCATTGGCGAATGCCTTAGTTAAACCAGCCACACCATGCTTGGATGCAGTGTAAGAAGGAACAAATTTCCCCCCCTGGAAGGACAGCATTGAGGCAATGTTGATGATCTTACCACTGCCCTGCACTTTCATCACCTTACAAGCCTCACGGCTCAGATAATAAACGGTGCTTAAGTTGATATCGATAACACTCTGCCAATCTTCATTGCTTCCTTCTAATAGAGGAGAGCGCTTGATGATGCCGGCGTTGTTCACCAAAACGTCCAAGCGTCCATACTCTTTCATGCAGTGGTCCACTTCACCACAAGCATTGTCTACCTTGGCTAAGTCGACCTGATGAAAAGCTACTTTACGCCCTAGTTTTTCAACATCGGCACGCATGTTGTCTACATTTGTGTTGTCATACACAGGAATAAACAGGTCTGCCCCTTGAGCAGCTAGCCCTAAAGCTAATGCCTGCCCAATTCCTACAGCTCCACCGGTAACCATGGCTACTTTGCCTGTTAAATCAAACATTTTATTGTTCATTTTGTCATCTTATCCTTTTGTTGTAAAATTTTCTAGCGTAAAACATCCATCGCAATCATGTCCATGTCGGTGAACTCTTGGTTTTCCCCAGCCATTGCCCAAATGAAGGTGTAAGCCCCCGTGCCCACGCCACTATGAATGGACCATGGAGGTGAAATAGCCACTTGTGCTTCACCCATCACCAAATGACGGGTCTCAGTTGGCTCACCCATCATGTGAAACACACGAGCATTAGGGGTTAAATCGAAGTAAAAATAGGTCTCCATACGGCGGTCGTGCGTGTGGCAAGGCATGGTGTTCCACATGTTGCCCGGCTCTAGCACAGTCAAACCCATCAACAGCTGGGCAGACTTGCACACGGCAGGATGCACATACTGAAAAATGGTGCGCTTGTTGGAGGTCATGGCATCACCTAAATGGTTTGGTTGAGCATTTTTTGCCTCAATCTTTACCGTGGGGTAAGTGATGTGTGCCGGAGCGGAGTTGAAATAAAACTTAGCGGGGGTGGCCTTGTCGGCGGAGGTGAAAGTAACCTCTTTAGCCCCTGCCCCAATGTACAGACCGTCTTTGGTCTCCATGGCGTGGGTGGTGCCATCTACGGTGATGCTGCCTTTGCCCCCTACGTTGATAATACCAATTTCACGGCGAGCCAAAAAGTACTCAGCTGCAATCAGCTTGCCCTCAGGCAACGAAACCGTTTTGGCAACAGGCATCACACCGCCCACAATCATGCGGTCATAATGGCTATAAGTAATTTTGGCTTCGTCAGCCACAAAAATGGTCTCAATGAGAAAGTTCTCTCGTAACTCTTGGGTGTTCATACGGCTCACTTCATTGCGGCCTACTTCATAACGTTGTTCTAACATCTATAGTCTCCTTTAAAATCATTTTTTATCACAAGTTATTATACTAAAAAATCTTCGCGAATGGGGGTGAAGTTGTCGATCAAAATGCCGTCTTCCACACACACGCAACCATGAATCACATTGGAGGGAGCAATCAGGCTATCACCTGCTTCACAGTTATACTTAACCCCACCCACCTCAAAAGTGAACTTACCAGACATAATATAAGTGCTTTGCACATGCACATGCTGATGTAAAGCCCCTTCTTGTCCTTTTTTAAACTCAAAGCTCACAATCATCAGCCCTTCGCCGTGTGCCATAATGGTGCGTTTAACGCCATTATCCAAAATCTTCGGCTCGTATGTTGTATGTGATAGATACATCTTTTATCTCCTTATATTTGCTTAAATTAATCTTTGGCAATGCGGGTTAAATAAATCGCAGGCAAGCCTTCAAAATCAGACCCCCACAACACATGCGTGTCATCGGGGCTAAAAGAAGGATGAGGATGCGTGATTTGTCGACTTCCCTGAAAAACTCCCCACGAGCTTTTATGTTCAACCAAAGATTCATAACTTTTGGTCTTCATATCAAAAATGTAGAGATCATTGTCGGCCTCAATCTGGCAAGTAGCGGGGTTCACCACATCCATCGGGGTGCAGGTTCCATCGCCTACCAACATTGTGCCGTCGTAGTTGCTCATTAAATGTGAGCAGTTAGGCATCGACATAAGCCGCTCATTAGCGCCGGTTTCTGAGTTCACACTGCAGATTGTGCGGTTATTGCTTCCATCACTAAAAGAAACATAAAGCATTTGCGATCCATCTGGCACCCAAAACTCATGCGTGCAATGCTCTCCTGACTCTTGGTGGTTACCCATGCGTAAGTTAGTTCCGTCTTCATTAATAAACCAAATTCTTGAATGAATCAAATCATGTGGACCTTCATGGCAAAAGGCCACGGTGCTGTCGTCATAGGGGCGATAAATCGGATGCCCTAACCAATGATTTTCTTCATGAATAACACTCTGTTTGCCAGTGGCTAAATCTACCGAGAACAAACGACAACGTGGGTGACTTTCATACATCTTAGCAAAAGCATCCCAAGTGTTCAAGTTCATGTACGAATCTTTATGAATCTCAATACCCACCATCTTGGTGGTGGTGGAGTTTGCAACCCAAGTGCCATAGGCCACCCAGTCATCGTTGCTGCTAAACACGGTCTCTTCTACTAAATCGCTCAAAGAAACACGCTGTAAGTGTTTTTTATTTTTCACATAATACAAAAACTGGTCATCGTGTGATAACCCCCCCCCAAAGGTGTTATCACCATTTCCTTCCGTCAACTGCGTGGCCTGCCCACTAGCAATATCCAAAAGATAATAGTTTAGGGGGGAACTAAAGTCATCTTTAATTTCATAATTAGCTGGGGCATCAAAATCCCCAGCTATAAGCAACTTACGTCCATCTTTAGTGAAGCACTTTTGATAGAAGTAATTGCGATGACAAACCCGATCTTTAGGAGTGAGGCGCAATGTGTGCCGCCCTGTTTTAGCATCAACCAACTCTTCATAACTTAACGAAACAACATTGCCTTTCATAAATCCCTCACACCTCTTCTCATAAAATATCAAACAAAATCTTAATTGGTTTTCTTCCCAATTCCTTTTAAAATATACCCAAAACCTATCACTGTCAATCCACTCACAAGGAACATCAAATGCCCCACAAGTGCATTTGGCACAAGCGTCAATGATAAGATAAGCCCCCCGCTGATCATGACCAACACACCAATTTTTGATCGTTGCATCTGATCAATCATAAGCTCTTCCTCGGTGTTTTCACGCACCACAGGGTCATCCATATTAGCAAACAACTCAAGCAACTCTTCTTTACGCTTGCCAGTAGGGGCTTTGTAAAAGAACGTGGTGAGGCAGAAGAAACCACCTGTGATAACCAAGTGCATCAAAATGTTGTACATAACCACAAGCTCAGACACTTCACGTCTGGTTAGGGTTAAACCTGCAATCTCGGCAATCTTTGGAACGGTAAGGAAGTTTTCAATAAGCACCGAAACCATGATACCCACAAGCACAGTAGCCCATGCTGCCCAGTCCGGAGTTTTGCGGATAAACACACCAAAGAACAAAGGCACAAGCATGGGGGCTTGGGCAATGGTGGCCACCTTCATCGAAAGCTCAAACAGACTCAACTCTTTAAGCGTGTTGAAGTATTGGCTCATCAAAATAATGATTAAACCAAACAGACCACTTAAGAGCAAACTGGCAGTCATAAGCTCTTTACTGCTGGCATTTGGGCGTAAAATAGGCCGGTAAAAACTCTTAATAACCACACCCACATCACGGTTCAAGGCACTATCTAAAGTAGACATAGTAGCAGCAAACAACGCAGCCACCAAAAGACCCACTGCACCTGCAGGCAAGGCTCGTTCCACAAACACCAAGTAAACGGCTTCACGAGAACGACTACCTAACACACCTGAGTAGTGTGTCGCTGCATCTGGATAGATACTAGCCGCTACCCAAGGAGGTAAAAACCAGATTAACGTTCCTACAGCCATGGCAACCAAGGCAAAAATCGCACCTTTACGAGCATTTTTGGTATCACGCGCTGCAAAGTAGCGATAACCGGTGAACATGGTGTTATTGGTTTGCACCTGCTTAATAAAGAAAAATAAAAACGTTCCAATAATAATGGCTGGGTAGTTCATATCTGGACCCATCCAGAAGTTCGAGGGAAAGTCGTTAATCATGTTACTCACACCACCAATTTTAGTCATAGCCATAATGGCTGCCAAAACCGAGATAATCAACACAATGATAGACTGCACAAAGTCAGATGCCACCACACCCCACGCACCGGACATCATCGACATCGCTGTTACCGTGATACCGGTGATCCAAATAACCGTGGACACTTCCATCTTTAAAATAACCGAGGAAAGCACAGCCAAACTGCTCAAAGCCACACCCGAACTCACCACCGCCAAAGGCACAGTAAGCCACACATACACCTGCTCGCTTAATTTACCAAAACGAGCATGAAGTAAATCACCACCGGTATCAACGCGGGCTTGGCGAAACTTGGCTGCGAAAAACTTGTACGAGACCCAAAACCCTAGCAAGTTACCCACAAACACACCAATCACCACAAAACCATCGGCATAAGCCTTAGAGGCCGCCCCCGTGAAGGTCCATGCCGAAAACTGCGTCATAAACGCCGTAGCACCCACCATCCACCAAGCCATGTTGCCACCACCACGAAAGTAGTTGGAAACATTGCCCTGCCCCATCTTACGAAAGGCTAAACCGATAGCCACAGTCAACACCAAGTAGGCGAGAACAATGACAAAATCAAGATTCATATTACACTCCTTTTTATTATTAAGCACATATAAAAACTAGTACTTAATTCAATTGTAAATCTAGAATGTTAATCCGTCAACTATTTTTTTTAAAATTTTTATGGTTCTCATAACAATGATGTTTCTTACTTATAGCCACAGCTCAACCTGTTACGTCATAATTAATTCTAGCCTATCTCTCCGCACTCTGTCAACAAAAAGTTTCACATAATGAACCAAAGTTTCATTGTATGAAACTTTGGTTCATTAATTTTACAAAAAAAGAGGACGTTCACCCATCATGAACGCCCTCTTCTCATTTACTACTCTTACTTTAGCGCCACTACGGCACTAGGTTACAACAATTTTTCAAACTCATCGCGTACGTTGGGCACATCAAGCCCCACAATCACTTGCACGGCTTCACCTTTTTTCACCAAGCCTGAGGCACCTGCCTCCATAAAGGCGGCACTCTCTTGCACCAAGGCACCGTCCTTCACTTGAATGCGTAACCGCGTCATGCAGTTGTTCACGGTAACAATATTCTCTTTGCCCCCTAAAAGGTGTAAAAAGTCTACCGCCCGCCCGGTAAAGGCGTTGCTCGTGGTGGCAGCTCCCCCACTGGTCGCACCCCCATCAAGAGCCTGTTTGGCTTTAAAGTCTTGCTTGGTGTAAAGTTTAGCCTCACTATTGCCACGGCCGGGGGTAGGCAAGTCATACCTTAAAATTAAAAAGCGGAACACCAAGAAGTAAATAGCACTAAAAATGAGACCGATACCAATGTGTAACAACACCGTGGCGGTATGATTTTTAAACATAGGTAACCAGAACGAAGCCAACACTTCAATAGCTCCAGCCCCCATGTTGCCCCGCACACCCACCAAAAAGAGAATAGCTGACAATGTTGCTCCTAAAAAGGCATGAACAGCAAAAAGCATGGGTGCTAAAAAGAGAAAGGTGAACTCAAGCGGTTCGGTTATTCCGGTGAGGAAAGCCGTGAGCGCTGCTGGAACCAAAAGACCAATTAATTTAGGGCGGTTTTCAGGCTTAGCCGTGAAGTACATGGCAAAGGCCACAGCTGGCAAACCAAAAATCTTACTGTTGCCATGTAAAGAAAAAGCACCCTCAGGGAATAACTGACTAAGAGGCAATGTGCTGGCCGCAAAGTTATTGATATTAGATGTCCATGCTTGCTGAATACCGCCTTCAATAACTGCAGGACCAAAGATGAACGGACCATAAATAAAGTGATGAAGCCCTGTGGGAATGAGCATACGTTCTAAGAACGTGTAAAGCCACACACCTACCACGCCCGAACTCTTTAAAAAGCCCTGCAAACCGGCAATGCCACTCTGCACCACAGGCCACACCATCACCGTAACCAACGCCAAGGGCAACATAACAAAAAACCCAACCATGGCAACAAAGGCAAGCCCCTGGAAAATGCCTAAATAATCGGGCAATTTTTTATCATAAAAACGGTTGTGAATGGCCGTAACCACAAAACCGATTAAAATACCGCCCACAATGCTGGTGTCTAACGTTTTGATGCCGGCCAACATGGTCAAACCACTCACACCACCTGGTTCTTGACTAAAGTCTACCCCAAAGTTGGCCCCCCATTGCGAAAGAATAGCGTTAATGAAAAAATTCCATGTGAGGAAGGTAACCAAGGTTGCCATAACCGCACGAGCTGGGGCTTTGGTTGCCAAAGAAATGGGAATGCCCACGGCAAAAAGCAACGGCATGTACCGGAATACCGTCCACGCACCCTCTTCCATCACCACCAACAGCTGATAGAAAAAACCATCAGGATTAGCAATAACGCCTCCTACCAGCATCGGGTTTTTGAAAATCATAATGACCGCCAACAAAATACCCACAAAGGGGAATAACATAACCGATACAAACATGGCTGAGCCAAAACGCTGCAATTTTTCGGCAAACTTTGGATTTGACATGGTAACACTCCTTACTATTATAATAACATTTCATTTAATAATTTAAGTTTATCATGACTCTTTTACCTTGTGGTAAAAATAAAAATAAATTTCCCTCTTGACTAAAATGATTTTGTCTGTTACCTTAGGTAGGTAATATTATTTTATCCAGAAGACGGGAGAGATATAGCTCTGTGAACGTCTACCAACCGGTTAGCCATGGTGGTAAAGCTATAAGCGATAGACAAGAAACAATCCTTATTTTCTATTTGATTCGTCCTTGCCCTACGCACATTTTTTACACAAGGAGGGCGAGATATGATTGAAATTTGTAACTTAAGCCACAGCCACCCCACCCCCAAGGGTGCATTTTATGCCCTTAAGGAGGTGAACCTGACCTTGAAAAAAGGCGAAAGCGTGGGCATTATTGGGGCCAGTGGGGCGGGTAAAAGCACGCTGTTGCGCACCATGAACGCCCTTATTAAGCCCACACAGGGGCAGGTACGGGTGGATGGGACGGATCTTGTCACTCTTTCAGCCAAAGAGCTAAACACCGTGCGCAAGCGCATGGCGATGGTCTTTCAACACTTTAACTTGCTTGCCATGAAAAGCGTGTACCACAACGTGTTGCTTGCCCTAAAAATTGCCCAATACCCCAAGGAGCAATGCCACGATCGGGTGCTTGAGGTGCTGCAGCAAGTGGGGCTGAGCGCCAAGATACACAGCTACCCAGCCCAGCTCTCCGGTGGGGAAAAACAACGGGTGGGCATTGCTCGCGCCTTGGCAACCAACCCTACCTATTTGTTGTGCGATGAAATAACCAGCGCCTTGGACCCCATGGCGGCCAAGGAAATTGTGCTGTTATTGAAAAGTATTCAAGCCCAAACCCCCTTGACGATCATTTTTATCAGCCATCAAATAGAGATGGTGCGCCAGCTGTGCGACCGCATGATTGTGATGGCGGCTGGGCAAGTGGTCGAAGACGGACCGACGTTGGATCTCTTTACCAGTCCCCAACACGCGGCGACCGAGGTGCTGGTGAACAGCGTGAGTTATGACATAGATTTGGCACATGACCATGTGTATGAGCTGATTTATCCTGGGGCGATGGTGCATGAAAAACACCTGTTAAGTGCTATGATTAAACAGTTTGACATGGATGTGAATGTGCTGCACGCCCGTATGATGATGGTGGGCAGTGCTTCTATCGGCTACCTTTATTTACAACTAACAGGAGCAAAACGTGCAGCGGCTCTCGCCTTTTTACAAGCCGAAGGCGTGCGTGTGCGTGCCTTGCCCCAAACTTTAACTACGCAGGAGGATGCCCATGTGGAGCGCTAGACAACAAACTATTTTACTGGTGGGGTTGCAAGAGACTCTCTATATTATGGCGGTTTCCTCGGTGTGGATAGCTGGTCTTGGCTTGCTGTTGGGCTTGCTGCTCTATGTAACCCAGCGTGGAGGACTGTATGCCGTGCCGTGGTTTCACCGTCTACTTGCCGAGCTAGTGAACATGGGTCGAGCGATTCCTTTTGTTATTTTGCTCATTTTAATGTTGCCCCTCACGCGCGTGCTGATGGGGACTATTTTAGGCAAAACTGCCGCTTTACCGGCTTTAATTGTTAGCGCATCACCCTTTTTTGCCCGCATGGTTTTTATGGCGCTCAACGAAGTGCCGACCGGTGTGCTAGAGGCTGCGCGTTCGATGGGGGCCTCACCGTGGCGCCTCATTCGCATTGTGTTAAGCGAAGCCTTGGTCGCCTTGGTGGGGGCTTTTACGGTTACGGTTATCACCTTGGTGGGGTTTATCGCCGCCTCGGCGGTCATTGGCACAGGGGGCTTGGGCTTTGTCGCCTACGTTTACGGCTTTCAACGCAACGACCCAGTGGTGATGTACAGTGCCACCGTCATGATGATCGCCTTGGTTTTTATAATTCAATTAGTGGGCGATTTTTTTACTAAAAAGCTCGACCATCGCTAGTACTTCACCTATTATACAAAAAATTTCATAACATAAAAGGATTATAAATTATGAGAAAAATCGGTTCTCTCGTGGCTATAGCCACCCTGCTTTTCAGCTGTGGACGCTCAAAAAATGATGTTAACACCATCGTTATTGCCACCAGTCCCATGCCTCATTTAGAAATTTTGGAGTATGCCACCCCTCTACTGGCAGATCAAGGCTACACCCTTAAAACCATTGTGTTGAACGACTATGTAACACCCAACCAAGCCGTAGCCAGCGGCAGTGCCGATGCCAACTACTTTCAGCACCAGCCTTACATGAGCTGGTACAACACCGAACACAACACCAAGTTAGTGAGTGCCGCAGGCGTGCATATTGAACCGATTGGTATTTATTCACATCTTTATACCAACCCAGCTACATTAGTGGATGACATTGCCGAGGGCAGCAAAGTGATTTTAAGCACCTCGATAACCGACCAAGGGCGGTTGCTCGGCATGTTGGCCGAGGTGGGTCTCATCACGCTAAAAGAAGGGGTGCCTGCGTCCGACGCTCGTTTGGACGATATTGTGGCTAACCCCAAAAATTTGGACATTCAAGCCGCCGTGGCTCCTGAACTGTTGGTGCAGGTGTATTTTAATAAAGAAGCCCCGTTGGTGCTTATCAACAGCAACTACGCTCTTGATGGAGGGCTGATTCCCAGTCAAGATGCCCTTATTTTAGAGTCGGCTGCAGATAACCCCTATGTGAATGTGATTGCCGTGAACGCCAAGAATATTGATGAAGAAAAAATCCGGGCTCTCATTTTAGTAATGCAGTCACCTGAGGTGCAAAATTTCATCAACACCCGCTATGCCGGTAGTGTGATGGGAGTTCAACCATCTAACCCTTAGATGAAACCCTGATCTTATTTATTGAAAAGCTTTGACATTGTGGATTAAAGTCGTTAGAATGACCTAGCGACTTTTTTTATTGCTAAATGAGGAGAACCCCCTGAGTAACCCTGTGTCTAGTCCCTACCCTGAACGAATTATTCAATTTGGTGACACTCCCCTCTTGCGTGGGACGGTGGACTATTTAATTGACCAACTGAATGAACAAAGTAATATCAAGCTTGGCATCACCATAGTCTCATTGCATCATGGCATTACCGATAGTATCCCTTATAATCAGCCACAGCCCTACTCCATTGTTACCGAACAAGAACAAGGCATACAAACCTATCCCGTTAAAAGTGTGGGTCGTTGGCTCTCGGCGTTAGATGATTTTCCTTCTGTGTTACAAGTGGCTCATAACCCTTTATTGCGATATGTCATTGTAAGTGAATTTTCGTCTACATCAGGAACATCAGTCGGTGAGAACTCCTTTATCGATACCCCTCCCCTTACCACCGTAGGGAAGATTTGTCGCTTTTTATTTGAGCGATTTCAATCTCTCAGCAAAGGATACTTGGTTATTATGCCCTGTGATGATGCTCCTCAGAATGCTGATAACCTGCTAGCACAGGTTAAAAACTGTGCGATGAGCTGGCACTTGGATGGTAACTTTGTTCATTGGCTTGAGCAACACAGCTGGTGCAACACCGTGTTAGAGGGAGCGGTATGGCCGCTATCAGCACAAGAAAGAGAAATACTGAACCTGCCTCCAAATGACTTTTCATTAAAATCCGATAATAACTGTTTTTTAGCTATGCAGGGGGCTGCTAACCTAGCAGAAGAGTTGCAACTGCCACAGCTGGTAATAAATTGGTTGGTATGCGATAATCTTGAGCTTTACAGACAACAAAAAAAAGTGTTGATGTCTAGCACTCTTGCCTTAATTATGCCACTAGGTTCTGCTTTAGGCTATAAAAACGTGTATGATGCTATCTCTGATGTAGCTGTATATGATTGTATTTTTAAAATACTTAGCCAAGAAATCGCTCATAATTTGCCCATCAAAGATGAAAACTTGGATACAGCCATCACCTCTTGTATTCAAAGGCTTAAACAGCCCATCATGAAGAATTGGTCGATAACCCTTTACCTAGCCATTGAAAATTATCGTGATTATGTGTTATCCTACATTCTCAAAGAACGTTTTACTCGGACCAATAAACAGCAACCCGCTCGGTCATTGTTAGTATTGGCCGTGTTACTCTCACTATTTTGTACCCAAAATGTGAAAGAAAAATCGGTTTTGCTCACGCACAACCCACATATTTATAATTTATTCTTAAGTTTGTGGGCTAGAAGCCCCTACAACTACAGTCACTGGTATACCATATCCTTTAGCACGGAGCGGCTCATTAAAAAGATTTTTGCAGCTAGCAATGTATGGGGCGAAGATCTTTCTACTTGCCTCACACATATACGCCTCACCACCACTCACTTGAGCCACTTAGAAACGCATGGATTACCTGATTTACTACTCTATCTATCAGAACTTAAATCTTAAGCGGTCTTGCCAAAAAAATCCTTCTGTGCTACTCTAAATAAGATGAAGGGATTGAATAAAATAAAATATTTTTGGTTAGATGGTTTACTGGGTTCTCGTCTTGAACTCGGTCTCTTTAGAGTTCTATCACCTTTTTACAAAATTATCATTCGTATTTATATTTTACTTAATCCTCAGCTAACAAGAAAAAAAACTATTCTTTTTATCAACGGTGTTCCTACCGCTGAACTCTACGCATGCAACATAAAATACATTCAAACAGAGTTTTTAAAGCAAAATATTAACTACGATTATCTCTGGGCTAAACCCTTTCTTGGAAGTTTTGATCGTAAAGTATCCATTAATCTGCCCGCAACGGTTAGCCTCATTGACTTACAATCCATAAGAGGTTTGTTTCGCATGATGACAGCTAGTGTGATCATCATAAATAACCAAAGTATTATCTCATCAAAAGTTTTGCCTCCTAAGAGAAAAAACCAAATTTATATTCAAACTTGGCACGGCTCTTTAGGCATTAAACGTTTTGCTATTAGAAAAAACAACCAAACTTTTACACACCCTTATATTCGCATGAATTATTTAATATCTAATAGTTCTTTTGAAGAATATGAGTATGACGAAACATTATGGCCTAACACCCCCTGTTTACGCTATGGGCACGCCCGAAATGATCTATTTTTTCAAAGTGGCACACATTCAAAATTGCATACTAAAGTCAACGGGTGGTTAGATATTTCTACTAAAGTAAAGATTGTTCTTTATGCTCCCACTTTTCGTGATTGTTTTCTGGCTGCTGGCGATGATGAATCGATACATACGATTTATGGTATTGATTATGCTAAGCTAACAGAAGCTCTAGGAAGCCGTTTTGGCGGTGAATGGGTTGTGATTCTACGCTTTCACCCAGCGATGAGTCAACATAGCCACCAAATAATTAAAAATCACCCCTCCATTATTGATGGGTGCAAATATCCTGATATGCAACATCTTCTTCTAAGAGCTGATGCCGTGATTACTGACTATTCAAGTTGTATTTACGACTTTATGCTGAGCCGAAAACCCGGTTTTATTTTTGCTGCCGACCAAGCCTCTTACAACAATGAGCGGGGGCTGTTCTACCCCCTAGAAAGCACTCCTTTCCCCGTGAGTAGCACGGATGAAGAGCTAATAACCAGTATTATTCAGTTTGATGAGAAACAGTATGCCCAAAGGGTGGAAGAGTTTTTAACCAACAAAGGGTGCATGGAAGACGGGCTTGCCAGTGTGCGCACGGTAGCTAAAATTTGTGAACTGCTAGACGGCACACCCATGCCAGAAGAACTTAAAATTCCATTAAATCTATCTAAGGCATGGAGTTAGCCTATGTCAAAACGTGTTATTACCTATGGAACTTTTGATCTTTTTCACTATGGTCACATAAACGTTTTAAAACGAGCTAGAGCATTGGGAGACTTTTTAGCCGTAGGTGTGTCAAGTGATGAATTTAACCTACTAAAAGGTAAAACATCGGTGCACAGCTACCAAGAGCGCGTGGCTTTTTTACAAGAACTGCGTTGTGTTGACCTTATTTTTGCGGAAGAAAACTGGGATCAAAAACGCATAGATATTGAAAAATACAGCATTGACATCTTTGTGATGGGTGATGACTGGGCCGGCAAGTTTGATGAACTACTTGGGGATTTGTGCGCAGTGCGCACCATAGAACGCACACCAGACATCAGCTCTACATTGCTTAAAAAAAAGCTAGAGAAACAGCTATGAGCAACCTTTCTACCCCCGCATTATCGGGGGGGAAAGTACTAGCTCTCACCCTAGCCTTTTATGCCATTTTTTATGCCTTGCCGACCTCTAGCACGATGGATGGCGAGATGATTGACTTCAACTCAGCCTTCATTATCCTGTTCACAACCCTCTTTTCACTCATTCCGCTCTTTTTTGCTTTTTATCTGTTACCTCCTTCTGTGCGTCAGGTATGGGGCAATCGACCTATTTCGGCAAAGCACATTGTGCTGCTCTCGGCAGGCTTGTTCCTTATTGTGTTTTTTCTCTCCCTCTTCATCCCCACGCCTTCAGCTCTTTACTTCCGTAACCCCTTTTTGTTGCCACTCATCATCCCTTTTGTCATCGTCGTCGGTTACAGTGAAGAGCTGTTTTTCAGGGCGTTGCCTTTTTATATCAGCAAAAAGATCAACGCCTCGGCTATCTATCCGCTCTTTCAGTTTCTGTTTGCCTTACTGCATCTCTATCAAGGATTTGTTGGGTTTCTGGCTGCTTTACTAGCTGGGTCGGTCTTCGCATGGCACTATGCCAAACATGGCAACCTGCACACGGTTGCCTTAGCCCACGCTGTTTTTAATTTTACCAGTTTTTTCTTCATGATTTTTTCATAAATTTCCCTCTTTTCCCCTTGCATGGAATTTAATTTAAGCCTAGAATAAGTTATTATGAAAAGAAATACCCTCATTATTCTCTTATTATCGTGCGTTGTTCTTTCGGCTGGGGCCGTGAGTATACGACAAGAAAATGGTCCAACTGAGTTACCATCTTATGCGGTGATCATGAAAAAAAGCCTCTATTTTTACCCCATGGCCGTAAATGTGCGACCACGTAGCAAAAACAAACAAACAGTTACCGTTACCCTACGAGTGGGCAGCGATTTTGAACTACGGAAAGGCTTTAACTGGCCAGCTAACTGGACTATTGGTAGTGAAAATCGCTACTATTTTGTTCTTATTTCTTCAGAGGGTCAAGAGATACGTGCCGTTGCTCAAACCAATGTTCACTCTGTGCTAGCAAGCGGAACCAGCCGCAATATCGACATAAACTTTACCATCGACAATGACACCAATCTTCAAGATTTTAGCATTCACTTTGTGGGTCGCAGTAAAAAAGACCGCATTACCTATGAAGGAAGCACACCCCTAACGCCCTTTATCAGATCTTAAAACAAACCGTGGCAGCAATTGAGCCTGTGGGATCTCCGGAGCCACAGCTCCACCACTGTTAGCCGACATGCGACCTGACAAGTCATCAAAGCGAGTGAGTTTTTTACTCTGCACATCATAAAATGCCCAAATATACCTATTGTTCCAACTATCCTCTTGATAGGTTTCGGTAAGCTGAAGAATAAACCCATTCAATGAAGCAGCCCAATAAACCTCTTTTAATTGTGTGCCACTGGGTGTAACAGTATGCACAGTCGTCTCACCGGGAACGGTGACCGTGGTTTGCCCTTCGCTCACCCCCTCTCGCCACATAAGAGAAGGGGCTAATTTAACCTGAGAAGAAATAAAGAGACCAGCGGGCGTTAACTCCCACATCTGTCCATCAATAATACCAAGATTTTGGCTCATTGGACGAAAGGCGGTGAATTCGGTCTTATGGGTGAAAGTTTGGCGAGTGCCTGCTACAAAATCATAGCGGATAACCTGATTGGACAAACCAAAATAGGGACGATAAAACAAATAACGCCCCTCTTGCGGGTCGATGGTGAGAGACACGCCAAAATTGTTTTGGGCGTAATTTAGCCGATGAATTATTTTTTGTGTGGTTAAATCAAAGACCACAAAATCATCGTGCATGGGTATGAGTAAAAAATGTGCCGATATGGGGAAAGCCAATAGCACGGTGAGCTGCACGGCTAAAAAAAAGCGCATCAATTTAATAGTCTCCTAGGGCAAACCACTCGGTATTGCGGGCAAAAAGCATAAGGTGGGCAATCGGCACAGGTGAGGTGTGCAACGTAGTGAGCTGTACACCTTGGGCATCAAACACGTTCAGGTCATATTCTCGTTTTCTTCCCACACTCTGAGTGTCAGCTATGTAGAATGTGTTGTCAGAGCCACGCATAACGAGAGGAAATGCCCAATGCCCACCAATAGAAGTAAGGGCTTGATTAAAGATAAACGGGGTTTCTTGCTGCCGTAAGGTGGCTAAATCAAGACACATAGCTTGGCGACCCTTAAAAAAAATCACTTCATTCAGTAACGGATTGTGGATGGGATACCCACCTTCATGCGTGGTGCTTTCGTTTGTTTTTAAATCATGCATAACCCATGAAAAATGAATACGCGATGCTGCCAATCCCGCCTGCGGGTTAAGGTAATAGTCCTGATTTTCCTCATAAAAAGCAACTAGTATCTCTTCATTAGGTAAATAAAAAAGCTGTCTAACAGGCTTATCCGTGGTAAAAAGAATGCGCTGCGTGTTGGTTTGAGTGTGCCACAGCACCACTTTCTTGTCTATGAGGAGCAAAAGATGAAACCCATCCACCAAGTGCATGATGCGTGCCAGTGCTGGTAAGGTCTGAAAGGTGTTCGTTTGCATAGTCTGTAAAGTGATGCGCTGAATACGGTTCACATCGTTTAGCCCGAAAATGTGTTGCCCGGCAGGCAACATAAGCCACGGCGCACGAGGTAATGGGAGAGAGAACACCTCGCTGATGCGCGAAGCACTGGCACTCACTGTGACATAGCGCATGATAGCACCAGTAGATCGATCCATGGTGAGACTTGTGCGCTGGTACTTATTATAGAGGGTAAAAAAACCCGCAGAAGTCCCCACCATGACTTGATCTTGAGCCTGCAGGGTGGTGGTTATGATGAGAAAAAAGCCTATGAAAAATCGTCTATACACCCCTCTCATCATGAGTGGTTACCTTCCTTTTGTCAAGGGCATAAAAATGAAATAAAACTGGTGCTAGGTGGGAAGCTTATGGTATAATTACATAAATAATCTTCATTTTTTTTTATTAAATGTCGATGATAACCATTGAGGAGTGCAATAAAACTAAATATGATGCGATCATTATGGACGGCTGCCAGCGGCATGAACGCCCAACAATACAATATTGACACCATTGCCAATAACTTAGCCAATGTGAATACCACGGGCTACAAGCCTATGCGGGCTGAGTTTGAAGATCTTATCTACCAAACCCAACAAATTGCAGGTAGCCCCGCCACCGACGAAACAGTTCGCCCCCTAGCCACCCAAGTGGGTCATGGTGTGCGTGTGGCCGCCACTCAGCGCATGTTTAGCCAAGGCAGTTTGCAAGCAACCGCCAATGTAAGCGATTTAGCTATCACAGGAGAAGGCTTTTTACGTGTGATGATGCGCGATGGGAGCTATTCATACACCCGCGATGGAAGCCTAAAAATTGACAGCGATGCTCAATTAGTTACCAGTCAGGGCTACCGTGTGGCTCCTGAAATTATTTTTCCTGAAGGCTACATTAGAGAAAGTGTTGCCATCAGCTCAGGGGGTGAAGTAACAGTTAAAATTCCTGGAGTAGAAGATCCTATTACTGTGGGGCAGCTAGAGCTTTATCGCTTTGTGAACCCAGCAGGATTAAGCAGTTTGGGTGAGAACTTGTTCCGTGAAACGATGGGTTCAGGAGAAGTGATTAGTGGTCGCCCCGGCACTGAGGGTATGGGGCAAATTGCCCACAAGTTTTTGGAAATGTCGGCAGTGAGCAGTGTGCAAGAGATGGTGAATCTTATTGTAGCTCAGCGTGCTTATGAGTTTAACTCTAAATCAATTCAAACCAGCGATAATATGCTAGGGACGGCAACACAGCTTAAACGCTAGCTTAAAATAAACAGTTAAGGCGAATGTGAAAATGAATAAATTGAAACAAATTAGATGGCCGGAGCTGGCCATGATGGCTTTTGCCTCGGTGTGGGGCTTTGGCAATGTGGTGAACAACTTTGCACAGCAGGGTTTAACGGTTGTTTTCTCATGGGTTTTTATGATGGCGCTGTATTTTATTCCTTATGCACTAATGGTAGGTGAATTGGGGTCTGTATATAAAGATGAAAAAGGGGGCGTAGGCTCTTGGATTCGCAAAGCCCCATGGGTAAACCCTAACACCGGCGTGCGCATGGCATACTTAGCCGGCTTCACCTACTGGGTGGTTCATATTCCTTATCTGGCACAAAAACCTCAGCAGGCGCTTATAGCGGCCGGTTGGTCCTTGCGTGGGGATGGTCTACTCACCACCAATTTTAGTCCCGTGTTATTACAATTTAGCACTTTACTCATTTTCATCTTTTTTCTTATGCTGTCGGCTCGTGGCGTAAGCAGCATTAAGCGCGTGGGCACAATTGCCGGTATGGCCTCGCTAGTGTTGTCCATCTTATACATTCTGCTGGCAGTAGCTGCCCCAGCCCTTCGTGATGTTCCGATAGCCACAGCAAATATCAACATAAAAAGTTTTATTCCCCACTTTGACTTAACCTACCTTACGACCATCTCTATGTTAGTGTTTGCCGTGGGTGGAGCTGAGAAAATCTCCCCTTACGTTAATAACGTGGAAGGGGCTGGCAAAAACTTTCCCAAGGCCATGATTTTGTTAGCCGTTATGGTGGCATTTAGTGCCATCATGGGTTCTATTGCCATGGGTATGATGTTTGATGCCAATAACCGCCCTGCTGACTTAATGATGAACGGTCATTACTACGCCTTTGCTCAACTAGGTGAATATTATGGCGTGGGCAAAACTTTCCTCATCATCTTTGCTATTACCAACTTTGCAGGGCAAATTGCTGCGCTTATGTTCTCTATTGATGCTCCGTTGAAGGTGATGTTGCTAGATGCTGATGAGCGTTATGTGCCTCATAGTTTAACCAAAGTGAATGCCCATGGTGCCCCTATCAATGGCTATATTTTAACGGCTCTTCTAGTTGGCATTGTCATCATGTTACCTGCTATTCAAATTGGCAATATGAACGACTTGTATGCTTGGTTGTTGCGTCTTAACTCCATTGTTATGCCTATGCGTTATTTATGGGTGTTCTTTGCTTACATTATTTTACGTTCGGCACGCAATGCTCATAAGCAAAAAACCAACACAGGCTATCAGTTTGTTAAAAATTCCGGCGTGGCTCGGGCTATTGGTTGGTGGTGCTTTGGCTTTACCGCCTTTGCTTGTGTCCTTGGCGTTATTCCCAAGAGTGGCGACCCCGACTACACCTTTAAGCTCATGCTCAACATCCTTTTCCCTGTCTTTTTAATTTCTTTAGGGTTCATTATGCCCTTAATGGTTAAGCATAAAAAAAGGGCATCCTAAAGTGATTTAACGGTTTTTTAAAAAAAGGAGTTTTAACCATGTTCAAAAATAAAATTCAGGTGCTCAGCCTCTGTTTAGTTGTATCCCTCTTACTAAGTTGCGGTGATCGGTCTAAGGTGCATAACGAACACGTTACAATGGTGCATCTCACCGAGGCTGGGGGTATTGATGACAACTCATTTAACGCCTCAGCGTGGAAGGGGATCACACGGTTTTATAGCGAGAGAGGCATCACTTCAGGCTTTAGCTACCTGACTGTGGCTGATGACGCCGCAATGGAGTCGACCGTTGCGATGGCAACGGACATGGGGACCGATCTGGTCTCGGCAGCTGGTTTTAATTTTATTAGCTCAATGGAAAAAGTAGCCGCTCGCTATCCTATGCAAAACTATTTACTCATTGATGGCAGTGGTTTTACCTTACCTAATGTAAAAATTGCTCTGTTTGCCGAAGAACAAGCAGGCTTTTTGGTGGGTTATTTGGCAGCTCTTAAGACGCAAGAAATGAATGTGGACAACCCAGTGTTTGGATTTATTGGGGGCATGGTGGGGTCTGTTATCACCCGTTTTGAGATGGGCTATATTCAAGGTATTAAAACGCTCATTCCAGATGCTGCGTTGCTTAGTTACTATGCTGACAGCTGGACAGACCCAGCAAAAGCAAAAATCATTACCGACCAGTGGTTACAAACCCACCCTAGCCTGTTTGCTGTGTTTAGTGCCGCAGGTCCTACTGGTAATGGCACTATTGCCCAAATAAAAGAGGCTCGGCTTACAGGACGTAATGTGTGGGCAATTGGAGTGGATTCAGATCAGTATCACAGTGGTTTCATGAATGCCACAGAAAATGTGGTGTTGACTTCAGCCCTAAAAAATGTGGAGACTGTGCTCTATGAAACTCTCACGGAGATTGAAAATGGAGACTTTATGTCGGGTGTGGTACGCTTTGACTTAAAAAACAATGGCGTGGGCTATAGCCAAAGCCATGAGGCCGTGCAAACCCCTGACATTGCAGCTGCCATGGCAGAAGTAATAACCTTAATTGGTAATGGGACACAAACGGTCTGGGCCACACGAGCTGAAACTCAGCTTGCTGGTTTTATCAATCATGAAACACGGGCTCAAGATTAAACTATAAAACGGGGAGAGAGGCATGTTAGTTGAAAAAATATACAGCTATATAGTAGTAGAAGACAACGGTTACTCTCCCCACCCCTTTTTTGGCACGCTCACCCTGCCTTGGTGTAAACCTTTATTAAGAAAATCCTGTGCCAAAACCCTCAACCAATTTACCCCTGAGTCAGTTTGGCTGGTGGGACTTTCCCCCCTTATCAAAGGCGAAGGAAATGGTATTATTTTTTTAAGCCAAGTGAACCATGCTCTCAGCTACAATGACTACTACCAGCAATACCCCCAAAAACGAGCTAATCTTGAAGCTCTTGAACGAGTGTATCAAGTGGGTGATAACTGCTATGAAGCCGATGACGAAGCCCTTTTAGGCTATCGCCAACATCCCAGCTTACATGTGGGTGAAGAGGTGAAAAAGCGTGATCTATCGGGACAAGCGGTGTTGGTGGGTAACCATTTTGTCTATTTTGGCGAAAAACCATTACCCCTTCCTGAAAATTTACATGAGCTTAAAGTGAAACAGGGTTTTAAATCTAATTTTAGTGCATGTTCTTTGCAAGTCTTTGCTAACTTGACAAACGACTACAAAGATTCTATTCTGAAGGGAACTGTATTTAATAGACCTCGTCTATGGCCGCTGGCAGACACCTCGTGGCAGCAGCATCTTAATTCAGGCAGGTAACGCCCAATATGGACGCATCTCACATAAAAACAATCTACTTAACCAATGGTGATGAAATAACATTACTAGGAACGGCGCATATATCTGCCAAAAGTGTAGAAGAAGTGAGGCAGGTGGCAACCGAGAAAGCAGTAAATGCTGTGTGTGTGGAGATTGACCGCGAACGTCTCGATGCCATGCGTAACCCAGAAGGATGGCGCAACCTTAACATTCATCAAGTGCTAAAACGTAAACAAGGCTTTTTATTACTCATGAACTTTGCACTTTCAGGCTTTCAAAAGCGTATGGGCGAAGAGATGGGCGTGCGACCTGGCGATGATATGCGCGAAGCGGTGAAGATGGCGGAAGAGCTAGGGCTAGCACCATCATTGTGCGATCGGTCCATTAGCATCACATTGCGGCGAGCATGGGCTAAAAGCAGTTTATGGGGCAAAAATAAGTTATTGGTTTCGCTTTTATTTGGCGTTAAAGAAGAAACCAGCACTAAAGAAGAGATTGAAAAACTTAAAGAGGCTGATCTATTAGGTGAGATGATGCTTGAGTTGGCACATGAGTTTCCCACCATTAAAGAGGTGCTGATTGACGAACGAGACTGTTATTTAGCTAGTAAAATATACAAAACAACCGGCACAAAACGCCTTGCTGTGTTAGGTGCTGGGCATTTAATTGGGGTAGAAAAGTGGCTTAAAGCCCTCGATGAGGGGGCTATGGTTGATGAGGATGAATTGTGTATTATTCCGCCTGCCTCCCTTTTCACTAAAATGATTCCATACCTCATCTCTTTAGTTATGATCAGTGTGGTGGTTATTGGTTTTTTCATGTTAGATTTTGCCAAATTTAAAGGGCTTTCATTTAGTTGGTTTTTGTCCAATGGCATCACGGCAGCACTAGCTGCTGTTCTTGCCTTGGCTCACCCTTTTGTTACTTTGCTTGCCTTTATGAGTGCGCCCTTCACTGCCTTTATTCCCATGATTAGCGTGGGAATGTTAGCTGGATTACTTCAGGCCACTTTAGTAAAACCACGGGCAGGAGATTTGGAGGATGTGTCTAAGGATATGACCACGTTAAAGGGGATTTATCACAATCGCCTGTTGAGAGTTCTGTTGGTTTTTGTTCTAGTTACCCTAGGTGGAGCTATTGGCACATGGTTAGGAGTTTGGAATGTGAGCGAGGTATTACTCAAAAAACCATAGCTTGTGTGTGATAATTTAGGAAATAGAACCCGTGTGCCGATGATTTGACTAATGGAAAAAGTGGTTATCATCGATGCACGTGCATACGCAGAGTATGCGCATAAACCGTGGGGTATCTACCCCAACACCTTAGAAGCGGTCAAGAGTAAGGCATTCCCTTTGGTGGATCGCATTATTCTTATGGGAGCAGGACACGAGATTGCCTTAAGTAACTCTGCCACAGCTCAAGAAGTTTTTCTTGCCATAATGAGCTCAGTTAAAGAAGAAGATATTATCCTTTATCTTTATGCCGATGAGCCATTTATTGACTGCACCCTACTGGCGCAAATGTTAGCTAAACACCAGCGTTATCATGCTAATTACTCCTTTGGCGAGGGGTTTCCTAAGGGAATTACAGCTCAAATCATTAGTGGCTCAATATTATCGAAACTGGGTATTTTGGGCGAAGGGCAATCAACCGTTGCACGTGACTATATTTTTGAAGTGATGAAAAAAGAGATCAACTTTTTTGATATTGAAACCGAGTTAAGCCCTGTGGATTTACGCGATCGTCGACTATTGCTAAACTATGAAAGCTATAACAACAGCCTGATATCTGATCAATTACTGACAGCTGGTGCAACGAACTGGGCAACTCTTTTGCCGCTTATCACTGAGAAACCTGAATTGCTATGGGCACGTCCTGTTTATTATAACCTACAAATATCCAGTGATTGCCCGCAGCGTTGCACTTATTGTCCCTACCCTACCAACCCGATGTTTAACACAAAAAAAATGATGAAATTAGCACCCTTTAAGCAGCTTTTAGAGTCTATTCATGCTTTTTCAAGAGAAGCAGTGATCGGTTTTAATTTGGCTGGTGAGGCGGCTTTGCATCCACAATTGCCTGAGTTTATTGCCGCCGTCGCGAGCTACCCTACCCTGCGTTTGCACATTGAAACCAGTGGACTGGGCTGGACAGATGAAGCATGGCAGGGCTTTGTAGCTTTTCCTGCTCAGCGTTCTTCCCTCATCATCAGCCTGGATTCTTTAGTTGAAGCTGAGTATACGGCAATGCGTGGCGAAGGTTTTAATGAGGTTGTGCAGTTTACCAAAAAAGCCACCGAGCTGGAAATAACAAAAGGGCGCACATGGTTGCAATGTGTGCGCTTAAAACAAAACGAAAGTACCCTAGAGCAATTTTACCGTGCAGCCAAAAAAATGACTGATAATGTTATCATTCAAAAATATGATGACTTTGCACAGGCGCTACCGGCATTAAAGGCCATAAATATAGCCCCACTTGTGCGCCGAGGCTGTTGGGTGCTGCAACGCGAGATGAGCATTACGCTAGATGGTGAGGTGTATGCTTGTAAAGAAGATTTAGCCAAAGAACACCTGATGGGTAATGTTTTTAAACAGCCCCTTTCTGAAGTTTGGGCAACGATGAATGGTTTGCGGCTAGCCCATGCCACCTGCAACTATCCTGCACTGTGTCAAAAATGTGATGAGTTTTACGTCTACAACTTCTAGAAGGAGGCCTTATATCTACACCGTTGTTAGTATCACTGCTGCGGCCGCCAAGGTGCGAGCCTTCTCTATAGCCATTTTACCGCGAGGCGATAATCCCTTCTTCAGTGATCTCATTGAAGAGCTAAACCATTTTAATCCGCAAGAAATTCTAATATTTAATACGCATGCCCTGTTTAGAGAAGATATTGTCCTTCGTGAAATATGGACAGAAGAAGCTCTCTCGGAGGGCACGCTGGTAAACATTGCCATTCAGGAGTCAAAAAGCCCTTTTGTGTTAATCATTTGGAGCGATATGATTCTGCAGGCACAAGACATCTCGCACCATCTTTTTTTACGCCTCGAAGAGCGCGATAATCTTTGCACTACCCCACAGTTATTTAATGAAAGTCAAACTCCCTTACCTTCCCTTACCGTGCCGGTCTTTCCACCCAATGATATTTTCAGGGTGTTACGCACTTTCGGTACTGAGCAGGACGATCGCAATAACTTTATGAGTGTGGACTACTGTGGTGTTTACAATAGGTCACGATTTGTAAACTTAGGTGGTTATGATGACACCATCATCTCCCCCTACTGGCAAAAAGTGGAGTTCGGCTTGCGTGCTGCCATGTGGGGTGAAAGAATTGTGCTGAACTCGGCACTGCGTATGCGCTATGTGGAAGAACCACCTGCTGATGATGAAAGTACTACGGCATCAGGCACATTGTTTGCCCTTAAAACCCTAGGGGTACGTATAGGTCGGAGAGGAGCTTATCTGTCGTGGCGACGCTATTTTTGGGTTTTTGGGCAAAAAAATGCTAAGGAAATTTTCAGTGAAATTCGTGATTGGGTTTATGAGAATCGCTTTAGGTTTAAGTATGATGCCGAATACGTGGTGGATCACTGGCAAACAGAGAGTAAGCCAAGTGAATAAACCCATTAGCGAATTTTTGTCTGAATAATGGCTAAACTTTCACGAGCATCTATATGACTAGGAGATAGAACCAGTACACGCTCGTAGGCCGTACGCGCTAAGATATAAAGGTAAATCCTTTCATTAGTGGTACGAGAGCTTTCGGCCGCTTGTTCGCGTGCATATCCTAAACGATACCACCAGCGATACGACTGGGGACTGTGATACACCGAAGTGCTGAATGCAATGTCAGCATGCTGATAGCGCCCCTGTAGTAAGTATATTTCACCCATATAATAGTACACTTGCCCCACAAAATCACCCGTGGGTTGCACCGCCACATATTGCTGCAAGTAAGGGAGAGCAGCCATACCGTCCCCTGATAAAAAGTAGCTTTCGCCCAAAGCGTGAATAATACGATAGTCATAGGGGGCTTGATTATGGGCTTTAAGAGCTATCTCAATAGCTTCATCATAGCGACTTAAGCGAACTAGTGCTCGTACATGAGTAAGGTAATTATCAATAAGACCCACACTTTTACGTTGCACCAAAATAACGGAGGCTTGAGATGCCAGTTTTACTGCCTCATCATAGCGATTTTCACGCAGGGCTAACGTGGCAGAATTTGCCAATTGTTCAGCACTTTGTGCTGATACCCCCCCCATACTGAGGAGAAACAGAGCAATCGCGACAAGCTTATAGCGAATCATCATCGGTCATACGACACACGCCATTAAAGGTGAATCCATTTTCAATCATCATGCGTCCTGTCTCTACATCGCCATGCAGTGAGCCACAACCCATCAGCTCCACACGATGTTGCGTAGTTACATCACCACGTACTTTTCCCATCAGCAATAGAGACCCCTGAGAGGAGATGTTACCGGTAACACTAGCCATGGCATCCACATACACATCGCCCTCGGCAACGATATTGCCAATGACTTTCCCTTTGATGGCGAGATTACTGCCTAGGGTAGCGTTTCCTTCAAAGATTATATCCGATTGCAGAAAAGTATCCACTTCACTTTCATCAATTTTACGAGCATGAATTTCTGCCATATTCTTCACCTGTTCCTTTTAATTAAAGGATAATTATAGCCAATTTTACGCATGTAGTCTATAGTTTTTTTTCCCAAAATGATCTATAATTCCCTTAATTAAAAGGAGTCAGGCTTATGACTAAAGACAAAAAATCCCCCTCCCCCCATTTCATGAGTGTTGTTTTAAGTGGGGGTAAAGGCACACGCCTTGAGGCAAAACGGAAAATCATTTGCGCACAAAATTATCCTCAGTTGCCTCAGTTTTGGCAGCAGGAAGGTCCTAAAGGACTAGCCCCCTTGTGCATAAATGGTAAAACAGCTGCCTTGCTTGACTATCACCTGCAACTGCATGCCAACAGCAGGGTTATCGACACAATATATTTAGCATTGGGCTTTGGTGCTAGTATGATTGAAAGCTACTATCAAGGCGGCCAATTCGCGGGCATCCCATTAGTATTTGTCAATGAAAAAAAGCCAGCAGGCACTTTAGCTGCGTTAGTAAAGTTACATCAGTTAGGGCTTTTGAGTGAGCAGCCCCTCTTGCTTAGTAATGGTGACAACCTGCTCATCGCCGATATTGTAGCAGCCTACGAGAAAGGGATGCGCTATGCTGCGCAACACGGCATGAATAAAGACATGCTTATTATTAACTTAGCCACACTGGTGCCGCACGAAGAATCAGCGGCCTTTGGCGTGCTAGATGTGGTGTTGGATGAGACAGCACATCACTGTGGACGGGTCTTGCATTTTCACGAGAAGCAGGCTGTTGAGTTGAACCCCTTTATTATGAAGGACGGTACAAAACAGGTATTTATTAACAGTGGTTACTCCTTCATCGTCAACCCAAAGGCCTTGATGACTGCGGTGGTTAAACCTGAATTAGTAAGCTTGATGAATGCTTTAGAGGATGGCAATCTTGCGTATACAGCCCATGAAAAAGCAGTGCGTTATGAAACAATGTTTGCCAAGATGACAGAACAGGGGTGCGTGGTGGCGGTGTACTGTGAAGGGTTTTGGGCTGACTCAGGGAGCGATAAGCAACTTAACTGGATCGAATCACACTATCCATACGAAAAAGAGTAATAAAGTTCTGGATGTTTGCCGATAAGGATGATGTAGACTTGTTTTTTTAACAAGATAAAGGAGGAACGGATTTGACCTTAGAAGAAGAGGCCAAGAGTGCAGGTATATATCTCTATCGACAGGGGCAATACAGACCGGCCCTCACCAAATTTTTGTTAGCCGATCCAAAAGATGGCACCGCTTTATTATACAAAAGTTTTTGCTACACGCGCCTTTCGCTCTACGAGCAGGCTGAGTCTATTCTAGTGAATATAGAGTCATACGCACTAGGATCAGAGGAAAGGATGCAAGCGATGTTAGTTCTAGGATACATTTATATCCAGATGCACGAATGGGATAAAGCTGATGAAGTTTTTAGACAGATGAACGACGAAGCCGAAGGAAATGCTCAATTTTTTTCATTATGGGGCTACACAGCTCAAGCGCAGGGCAATTATACGGCAGCATTAGGTTACTTTGCACAAGCTATTGAACTAGAGCCAGCTAATGCCAATGCCTTAAATAGCTTGGCTTATCTTTACACCATTATTCAAGATGAAGAACAGATGGAAAAAGGTCTATCCTACGCCCGAAGAGCTGTTTCCATGGCACCCAGCAATGCTTCCTATCTTGATACACTGGGCTGGATTTGCCTAAAAATGAATAAAATCGCTGATGCCTTAGACTATTTAAACCGAGCGCTAGCCTTAAGAGGTCACGATGCTACCATCAAAGAACATTTAGAAGCCGCTCGTTTTGCGGGGAAGAGATAAGAATGAAAAGTCCCACTAAGTTAATCATGCTCCTGTTATTTGTTACCACCCCTTTAGTAGTAGCACAAAATCGCCCACTCGCAAACGACTTGAATAGAGAGGAAAACTCTCTAGCGCAGCCAGCCGTTGTTCCTCCCTCAGACACAGCTCCCGATAGGATGATTGACGCAAACGGTATTATCGCCTTTGAAGAGTTTAGCTGGGGTGTGCGTGCCTTTCATGAAGGGCTACATAATAAGGCACTTGTAAACTTTGAGAAAGCCTTAAGGTTGCGACCCCAAGAGCCACTTTATCGATTATGGTTGGGTTTTGCTAACTTTTACTCAGGGTTTAATGATGCGGCTATCAACCAATGGATGATTGTGGGCAACAACTTTGTAGGCGGTGCATGGTTAAGGGCAAAAATGGATATTTTGCACTTTAGGGTTACTCCTTATGCTGACAACCTTTTAGATGATGTGTGGACAGTACGCAATGAGACCGCAGCTCGTGAACATCGTATGCAGCGTTTTTCTCGTCCCACCTCGGTAACCAGCGATCCTGTAACTGCTCGCACCTACGTTACTGGATACCACAGTAACAACATCGCTATCTTTGATGTGAATGGATCATTGCGTAGTCACTTAAATGGGGGGATGTTAGCTCTAGATGGGCCATTTGATGTAGTAGCCCTTCCTGATGGCAATCTGTTTGTGAGCGAATTCCGAGGAGGGCGTATCACTCTGCTTAACAGATTTGGAAGGCGGATGCTTATTTTCGGCAATAGCCCCGAACAAGGTTCGCTCTCAGGTCCTCAATATATGGCTGCCACACATGATGGGTTTTTATATGTCTCAGACTGGACCAGCCACCGTGTGGTGAAATATGATTTTAATGGAAACTATATTATGGCTATTGGGCCTGCTAGCCAAGGTTTTGGAGGTTTGCGTAGCCCCACAGGTGTAGCGGTAAGTGAAACAGAACTCTTTGTAGCCGATGCCACGCACAGGGTGATTCAAGTCTTTGATCATTCTGGTAATTTTTTACGCACGCTGGGCGAAGGCTCGTTATTAGCCCCTGAGAGTATCACTCTTTACAAGGGGAATAACTTACTCATTGCCGATGGACGACGAGTGCTATCACTCAGTCTTACTGATAGTAGTGTTATAGAGGTTACGGATTTAGATGGTAAAGCTCAAAAAGTGATGTCTGTTGAAGTGGATAGGAATGGAACGTTTATTGTTGCCGACAATGGACGAGATATGATCACCTACCTCACTCCACGGTCTTCTCTCTATGGAGGGTTTTTCACCTCGGTTCGGCGTGTAGCTACCCATGAATTTCCTACGGTGCATGTCCTAGCAAGTGTGCAAACGCGCAACGGCACTCCAGTATTGGGGCTTAATGGAGCCAACTTTAGAGTAGAGGAGAGTGGCAATTGGATTTCGGATATCACTGTCACATCGGTGGATCTACCACATGAGGGTGTTTTAACGGCTGCCCTGCTGGTTGAAGCCAGTCCTGAAGCTGCGGCTGTTGCCCCTCTGTTTGCCAGTGGCATTGCGGATATTTATAGGGCTATGCGCCCTCAAGATCGTATCACCCTTGTGTGGGCGGGAGCTAATCCTACAGAAGATAACCCAGGCAGTGTTGCAGATGCTCTCCGTATTTTTAACACACGTGCCCCAAACATCACCTCTCCTCGATGGCGTTTTGATAATGGATTACGCTTGTCGGTTGGTGGTCTTTTGCAACGTCGTTCTAAATTAGCTGTGTTTTTTCTCACCACGGGCAATGATTCATCCCAGCTATTCAATCAATACAAACCGCTAGATTTAGCTCTTTATTTACAAAACAACGACATAGCCTTTTATCCTATTTATGTGAATGCCAATGAGAGAAATGCCGTTTATGACTTTATTGCCCGTGAAACAGGGGGGCAGAGTGCCTATTTATTTAGACCTGAAGGTATAGGATCTCTTCTAAACGTAGCACGTGTACGAGCTACGGGATTATATTCTATCACCTACAACAGTCTACACAGCACCAGTCAGGGCGGCGACTATATCCCTATAGCGATACAAGCTTCTTTACAGGTGCAGAGTGGTCTCACTCATAGTGGTTATTTTGCTCCCGTGCCAACTGAAATTCGCAGAAGGCTGTTTTAAACTGTGGAAATTTGCGCCTTTGCGTTACGCGGCTTTGACGGTCAGCTGATTAAAGCCGAGACAGACATGCGCAAAGGGTTGCCGGGTGCGGAGATCATTGGTTTGCCTGATAGTGCGGTTAAAGAGTCAAAAGAACGGGTGCGGGTGGCAATTAAAAATTGTGGGTTTGAGTTCCCACGTGACCGATTACTGATTAATCTCACCCCTGCTGGCGTGAAAAAAGGAAAGGGGCAACTTTTGACCTAGCAATCGCCTTAGCCATTTTACTGGGGTCTGGGCAAATCATAGATAATGCAACGGCCCCCAGTATTGAGGTACTCGCTCTAGGTGAATTGGAACTTTCAGGACGTGTGCGATCAGTTCCTGGTGCCCTCTCTGCCATGGGATCGGCTATTGAACAAGGTATTGAGCACATCATCATTCCTCTTGAAAACAGTGGAGAGGCTATGGCGATTGCTGAGGGAAGATTTTGGCCCGTAGCCACCCTGCCTGAGGCTGTGCAGGCCTTGCAAGCCATTGCAGCAGGTCAGACATCTCCTTTAGCCGTGAGCAACGCCCAAAAAATAGTAGTACCCCAATTTGAGGTGGATTTAAAACATCTTAAAGGGCAACGTCAAGTTAAACGTGCTTTAGAAATTGCGGCTAGTGGCAGGCACAATCTTTTTCTTTTTGGTCCACCTGGGTGTGGCAAAACCATGGCTTGCAAAGCTTTACAAAGCATTTTACCCCCCCTTACCTACACCCAAAGCTTGGAAACCAGTCGCATATATAGTATCAAAGGGCAGCTCTCGCATGGGCTTGTGCAGTTTCCTCCTTTTCGCCAGCCACATCACTCTGCCAGTAGCGAAGGCATTATAGGCGGTGGACGCCAAGTTTTGCCCGGTGAAATCAGCTTGGCTCACAATGGTGTGCTATTTTTAGATGAAGCTCCTGAGTTTGGTAAAAATCTGTTGCAAAACCTACGTGAACCCTTAGAAAATAAGCGGGTTTCCTTAGTGCGTGCTGGGGTAAACACTTGGTATCCGTCTGATTTTCAACTGCTTATGGCGGCTAATGTTTGCCCTTGTGGAGCGATGGGCCGTAGCGATCGCAGTTGCATGTGTAGCCCGCATGAGGTTTCACGGTACTGGAAGCGCATCGGAGGAGCCATTCTTGACCGTATTGATATGCGTCTTCCTGTGCAACCCATCACCACCGATGCCTTACTCACCAGTGATGAAGAGTCGAGCCATGATGTGGCATTGCGGGTGCAAGCCTGCCACAAAGTGCAGCAAGCACGCTATAAAGAATTGTCCTTTAAGGCCAATGCCCAGTTGCCTTCGTCGCATATTCAAGAGTTTTGTTCTTTAAACCCCCGTGCGGAACGAGCCTTTTTGCTAGCGTGCCAAAAGCTCAGCCTATCGGCAAGAGCTGGGCATAGTATTTTACGCATTGCCCGCACCATAGCCGATCTTGAAGGCAGTGCTGACATTGAGGCCGAACATGCCTTGGAGGCAACCGCTTACCGACGCTACGGCGACAACGATCTTTATTGGATGGAAATCTAGGGGCAATTTCGAGGCAAGTGGTCGAGTTTTTCCCAAAAAATTGAGTCGGTACGATCCTCTTCCTTCACCATGAGCTGTAAGCGAATGGGAGTTACCAGTTTAACGGACACAAGACGATAATGCTTATTTATTTCGATCACTATTTTATCTTTTCCATCCATCTGGTAAGATGAGAACAAGTTGTCAATCTGCACATCATCTGGGTCTAAGGTCATGATATCTGCCCAACGCCATTTTAAATCACCTAAGGCAAACCCTGCTTTCTTGGCTAAAGGAGACAAGCATACCAAAGTTCCCTCTAGTGCTGTGCCATTAAAGTGCAGATCTACCACATCACCAGCAGCTAAGTCATCCACACGTACCCAATAGCCCACCAATGGGGCTAACCTATCTTCAACCATTTTTTGACAGGAGTAAAGGCTAAAAAAGAGGATGGCACTAAGAACGTATCTCATCTCCACAATCTACTCTAAAAAATGAAGATGTGCTATCCTCTTGCACGAAAAAGCTAAAAGATATACTATTTGAGGCATGACTATCGATATTTTTGACCAATGGGTGCAATCGGTCATGCCCTTCACCCTTCCTGATGCCGCCATTAACGGTTTGCAAGTAGGCAGTAGAAAAAAGAAATTAAAGCACATTGCCTTTGCTTTAGATGCTTGCTCCAATAGCTTTAAATTAGCTGAAAAAGCCGATTTACTTTTTGTGCACCATGGGCTTTTTTGGGGTAAAGGACCTGTTACAGAGCTGATGTATGATCGTATTAAACAGTTGGTAGAACAAGACACAGCACTTTATGCGGTGCATTTACCTCTTGATCATGCTCCAAAATTTGGGAACAATGCCACCGTGGCGATGCGCGCGGGATTGACTGAGTGTGAACGGTTCGCTGACATTGGCTATGTGGGCAATTTGGCGGAACCAACGGATGTTCCTAGTTTGGCTCATAAGGTGTTCGGTTCTCGTCCTTCTACTCTATGGGTCAACACCTCAGAACCCTTACAACGAGCAGCTGTTGTGGTGGGGGGAGTCGCACGCACGTACTATGTGGATGAGGCGATAGCCGTGGGCGCTGATGTAATGATCACGGGGGAAAATAATTTGCAAATATTTCACCAGTGTGCCGAATCTGGCTTAAGCTGGATTGCGGGGGGACACTATCAAAGCGAAATTTATGGGCTTGAGCAATTCAGGCACTTAGTTCAAGCACAATTTACGACCCTAAAAACTTCGTTTATCGACTTACCCACAGGTTGTTAGCCTTTTTAATAAAAAATAAGCTGTTAAGGATACTATCTATTATGCTCAGCCCCAAAAACGCTTCCGGATTGCCTTTTTTAATCACCATTGCGGGCATTCTTCTTTTGGACCAAGCCACAAAAATCCTAGTGGTGGCTCATATCCCTCAGAGTATTTATGCACCCGTGCATGTAGCATGGAGCTGGGGGGGCGATTTTTTGCAAATCATTCATGTCCGTAATCCTGGGGTGCTGTTCTCCATCGGCTCATCTCTTTCAAGCACCGCTCGCACGGTACTGTTTTCCATCATACCTCTGGTTACTCTGATTTTTCTCATAGCTCTCATTGCCGCTCCTGAGCGCCTTGCCAAAATAAACTGGCTTAAACTCACATCCGATCCCCTCACCGTTTTACAACGTTGGGCTCTCACCTTGGCGGTGGGCGGAGGCTTGGGCAATATTGTAGATCGTATCTTTCGCCCCGCTGGAGTGGTGGATTTTATTGATATTAAATTTTATGGGCTTTTAGGGATGGAGCGGTGGCCCACCTTTAATGTCGCCGATATGGCAGTTGTGATGGCAACGTGTCTTTTAATTAGTGAGTTGTTTTTTATAAAAAAAGGTGTACGTGATGTTTCCAAAAAAGCCTAAAAAAACGGCACAATTACCAACGCTCACACTCATCGGGCTTACACTTTTATTGCGTATTTTATTGTTTTTCGCTATTTTTCTGCTGTTACTCGACATTTTAACCCCATGGTTTGAGATAGCCATCCATAACGACTGGGTGGGGGGCTTGCTATTTGTGCCACTCATCATTGTTGCGAGCGGACTGAGTCTATTTATCGTCAACAAAATAGGTTGCTTTCTTATTTTTTTATCCGAAACAAAGGACGGTTCATAATGAAAATAGCCTTTACAGGGGGGGGTACAGGCGGTCATGTTTACCCCGGACTAGCCCTCATCCCCTATCTGCAAGCTGAAAATAATGCGCTGGAATTTATGTGGGTGGGCGAAATCAACTCCATGGAAGAGAAACTTTTAGCGAAAGAACCTCACGTTTCGTTCCATGGTATTCATGCTGGTAAATTACGTCGCTATTTTAGCCTAAAAAACCTAACAGATCTTTTCCGTATTATTCGTGGTTTTTTTAAATCTATTAAAATATTACATAATGAAAAACCTCATCTTGTGTTTAGCAAGGGGGGGTTTGTGGCTGTGCCTGTGGTTTGGGCAGCCAAGGTTCGAGGCATTCCTGTTTTTATTCATGAATCCGACTATTCCTTAGGACTAGCCAACAAAATGAGTGCCCCCATAGCCGAGCGAATTTTTGTAACCTACAATCAAGCCCGAGAATTAGCCCCAAAAAAATGGCAACACAAAATCACTCTTTCGGGAAGCCCCGTTCGGCAAGCTATTACCGCAGGGAGCCGTGCGTTGGGGCGAGTAAATTGGCTAACCGCAGGCGAAACCCAGCTCATCTTAGTGATTGGGGGTAGCCAAGGGGCAGCTCAAATCAATGACTTAGTGCTTGGCTATGTGGCTCAAAAGCCAGCTCATGTGCACATTGTCCACCAAATGGGTCCCCTTCTCTATAAACCCTCCTTAATAGAAGGTTATAGCCCCTGTGCCTACATAGACGAGGGACTTGCCGATCTCATAGCTGCTGCTGATTTAGTGGTGAGCCGTGCTGGAGCGGGAGCTATCAACGAGCTGGGAACACTCTCTGTGCCTACCCTATTAATTCCGTTAAAGGGGCACCAAACAAAAAATGCCCAGTTACTTACAAGCCAAGGGGCGTGTGCCGTGCTATATCAAGACGAATGCAACCTTGGAAATTTTAACAGTAAAGTAAATGATTTGCTATTGGATAAAACAAAACGGCTGAACTATGGGCGTGAGTTACACAAGATTGTGCATCCTCATGCAGCACGCTTTTTAGCTCAGCAAATTATATTTAGATTAAATATAATTAGTAGTGGATAATTGCGTTGCTTTGGTCGATTATAGGGAGTATAGAAGGAAGAAAAACAACCTATGATCGATATTATTTTTCTAGTTATTATTGGGCTGTATGCCTTTGTAGGGCTATTGAATGGGCTTATGTCTGCGGCTCTCTCGATCTTTAGCCGAGTAGCAGCTCTCTTTTTAGCTATTGCCTTTGCCCCTCGCTTATATGTGTTGGTGGGGTTCTTAGCCGTGTATTGGCACTTTATCCTCATTTTTGCGGTAGTTTTAGGGCTTATTGGGTTGTTTAGAGCCAAGGCGCTACACAAAACAGACGAGAAGATTTCTGTATTAGATCATTGTCTTGGATGTGTGATTGGCTCTATGGATGGTGTGCTGGTGTGTGGGCTTATCACCTACCTGATGCTTACTTTCCCATTTAAGGACTTAAGTGGCTTCTTTCAAAATGCACGCGTTGCCGAAATTTTTAGCTATTATGTGTATGAAGCAAAACAAGTTATAGGGTTTTAAGATAAAATGTTTGCCAACGTTATTGGTCAGTCATCCGTTAAAAATGCCCTAATGAGTGCCCTTAGCAACAACTCTTTATCACCGGCCTCGCTTTTTTGGGGATCGGTCTATGGAGGTAAACTTACTGTCGCACTTGAGCTAGCTCGCGTTTTAACCTGCACGGAAAATAAAGAGTGGTTATGTTCTTGTGCCTCCTGTAAGTTACAAAAGCAATTGTTGCACCCCACCACTTATTTATTGGGTGGACGGTATTTTATGTTAGAGATTGAACGGTCGTCTGATGCGTTGGTTCGGTTAGTTTACTCAGGGTCTGAAAAGTTAGAATCCAGCCAGTTTCTTTTTTTGCGTGCCGTACGTAAACTTTTACGCCGCTTTGATGCCATACTCTGGGACTATGATGATGAACATATCAAAAAAGCACGCACGGCTCTGCCGTTAGCTGAAGAGTTGCTGGCTGAAGTGGCACCAGGAAAGATGCTAAATGAAAAAACCATTAAAAAAAAGTTAGATGCTATTATGTCTCACTGTGCTGATTTAGCCAAAATTCTACAGGGTTACAGCGTGAACGTGGGGCAGGTACGTGCCATCAACCACTCCATGCGTAGCTTGGCAGGCGAGCAAAAAGTCATCATAATTGAAGAGGCAGGCTTGATGCAGGAAGGGAGTCGTAACGCTCTTTTGAAGATATTGGAAGAACCACCTAGCGATTTACACTTTATTCTTATTAATGAGAGCAAGAGTACCATTATGCCTACCCTTCTTTCACGTATGCGCACCTATCACTTTTCTAAACGATCTGAAGAAGAAGAAAAGCGCGTGCTGGCAGCCATTTTTAAAGTAGGGCACTATGCCAGTCTTGATGGTTTTTTTGCTGGTGATGCTGGTCTTGAGGTTCTAGATGTGGCACAGCAGTTTTACATCGGACAACGAACCGGTCAAGCCTTCACAGAAGTGTATCGTGAAAGTGTGATTAAAAATGCCTTTAAACCTTTTTTACAGGCTCTTTCTGCCTTGGTGGAGCAAGACTACAAAGAAGAGCAATTGAGTTCAAGTGAAGCTCAGTCGTATCAAAATCGCCTTAAACACATGAATCAGCAATCTACTCTTTATAACCAAAATGGCAGAACCTTATGTGAAGATTTTTATTTTAACAAATAGATCTCTCTCTCCTAAATAAATCTATCGTTTTTACCGAAAAATTACTGTATTGGAGAAAAAAAATGCAAACCACCCGACTTTATTTGGTCATATTTAGCTTTTTGCTAGTGCCGATGATGAATACGTCTGCGACCACTTTCAATCTGCGCTTCTTTAATCAGCGAGTTTACTACCCAGGAACCCCTGTTTGGTTGCAGGCTTCTATCACAAACAATAGTGCTGAAGACTTCATTTTTAGCCTGGCAGACGAACCGTTAATGAACATGTCTGTGCGTGTTGGCACATTAACCAACCAAACCGTTACTGCGGTGGATGAGGTAGCTGTCCGTTCCCTACGTGTCGAACCCTCTCTCTACCGTCTTATTAAATTAAGACCCGGAGAGCAAATGAGTTTTTTAGTAGAGCTTAGCAACTTTGTTGATATTCGCCAAGCAGGTAACTATATTATTGAAGCTGAGTTTGACCCCGACTTCTTTAACAAAAGTGTGCCTATGGTGGCTGATAAGTTGCGTTTAGTGGTGCGGCCTAGTGTGACTGGGCAAGAGTTTCAAGACATGGTAGACTTGGAGTCCGGTGAGCTACTGGTACGACAAGCTCTGTCGCCAGATCAAGTTGTATCCTTTGTGCTTATGGCTCGTCAGCGTAGTCAATGGAACAGGGTTTTTCTTTACATGAATGTTGAATCTTTCTATCAGCGCAACACCAACCGTCGTCGTCGATTTTTAAATGCGTCTGATGAGATGCGTATTCGTTTAATTGAACAATATAAAGACGATATTCGTGCCGAACGGATAGATGCTGAGATTGCCACTGCACCTGATGAATTCTCGATTTTACAGGTTATTCATACCCCCACAGATGCAACGGTTCGTACTCGTCAGGTGTATTTCCGTCGTCAGTTTAACGAAGTAAAAGAGTTTGTTTGGACTCTGCATAATTATGACGGAGTATGGATTATTGAAGACTTTAGTGTGAAAAACTTAGGCACGCAGTAATGCGGCTCGTCATTAGAAACGAAGAAGAAAAAGATTATGCACGGGTGGAAGAGATCACCCGTGCCGCCTTTTGGAATTTATACGTTCCGGGGGCGGTAGAACACTATCTCGTACACACCATGCGTGGGCATAACGATTTCATCAAAAAGCTTTCGTTTGTCATCGAGATTGACGGCACGGTAGAGGGAGCGATTTTTTACACCCACTCTGCCGTGGTTGCCCCTGATGGCACTCGCCATGCCACCCTCACCTTTGGACCAGTTTGCATAGCCCCATCATGGCATCGAAAAAATCTTGGCCGACAACTCATAACCCACTCCATAGAGCAAGCCAAAACATTAGGGTATTCGGCCATCATCATTATGGGCTATCCCTATCATTATGCACCCTATGGATTTTGTGGTGGTAAAAAATATAACATAAGTATGGCAGACGGTAAGTTTTACAAAGGTTTACTGGTCTTGCCTCTTTACCAAGGGGCGTTGGACAACATTTCTGGGTTTGTAGAATTGTCTCCCGTGTTTGAGGTGAACCCCGAAGAGGCAGAGACCTTTGACCAAACCCTCCCCCCTCTCGAAAAGAAAATTCAAGAGAGCCAGAGCGAGTTTGCCGTGGCTTGTGTTGAACCAGACGAATAAACTCCCCTTTTTTTGGGTGTAGACATAAAAAAACCAGTGATTGCTCACTGGTTTTTTTTGTTTTGGTAATAGTTTAGCTTACACACCCACTCTAAAGTTCACGAAATCAACAATTTTCAAAGTGATTCCGAGTTCTTTGGCGGTGTTCTCTACCATCTGCTGCACGGTAAACTTAGGCTCTTTTACAAACCCTTGCTCCAAGAAACTTACCTCAGCAAGATGTTTCTTGAGTTTACCTTCAGCAATGCCCGTCGCCATATTTTCTGGTTTACCCAGAGCAATGGTTTGAGCAATAAAGATCTCTTTCTGATCGGCAATGTACTTAACATCCACCTGATCTGAAGTGAGGTATAAGGGTGAATAGGCTGCAACGTGCATAGCACAGTCGTTTAAAAAGGCGATAACCGCAGGGTTAGAAATATCACCCCCCACTTTGGCATGAACCACCACACCAATGGCCCCACCATCATGTAAATAACTCACAGCCACTTCGTCGGCAGCCAGCTCGATGGTCTTGATGCGGTTAATCACCAAATTTTCCTTCAAAATGCTTACAGCCTCTTTCACCGGATGCTCAAGATCAGGGGTTACCGCACGGGCACCAACAGCATGAGCCTGCTTTGCTACATCGTTACCCAGCTTAATGAATTGATCCGTCTTTGCCACAAAGTCGGTCTCACAAGTGATCTCAACAATGGTAGCACGCTTGGCATCAATACAAGCAAATACTTTACCTTCAGCCGTGGCACGGTCAGCACGCTTACCAGCAGCTACTAAACCTTTTTCTTTCAAAATTTTCTGAGCCTGCTCAAAGTCACCATCGGCTTCTTGCAAGGCTTTTTTACAATCTAACATACCTGCGTCAGTTTGAATACGCAGTTTTTTTACCATATCAGGAGTAATTTCCATAATTTACTCGTCCTCCTGTCCTTCGTCAGCATACTTTTCAGCATACTCTTGCTTAACCCGAAGCAACTCAACTTCAGGCTCATCCAACCCTTCAATAACCTGCAAACCTACATCGTTGTCGGCTTCAAGCACGGCATTAGCAATGGTTTGGGTAAACAAAGCGATGGCACGAATGGCATCGTCGTTACCGGGAACTGGGTAGTCTACGCCATCAGGGTTACAGTTGGTGTCTAAAACAGCCACAATAGGAATACCCATGCGACGTGCTTCAGCAATAGCAATAGCTTCTTTACGGGTGTCAATAACAAACAGAAGTCCTGGAATCTCTTTCATGTCTTTGATTCCGCCCAAGTTCTTCTCAAGCTTGTTTTTTTCTTTTTGAAGTTTAGCTACTTCTTTTTTGGTCAATGCCTCAAAAGTACCATCCACTTCCATTTTTTCTAGCTTCTTCAAGCGTAAAAGCGACTTTTTGATGGTGCTAAAGTTGGTAAGCATTCCACCCAACCAGCGGTTGTTAATGTAATACATACCACAGCGCTCGGCTTCTTTCTGCACAGCCTCTTGAGCCTGTTTTTTGGTACCCACAAACAAAACGGTCTGCCCTGCACTCACAGTACGACGCACAGCCTCGTAAGCCTCTTTAATGGCCACAATGGTTTTCTGTAAATCGATGATGTGTATGCCATTACGCTCGGCAAAAATATACGGTTTCATCCGTGGGTCCCATCTTTTAGTTTGGTGACCAAAATGAACACCGCTTTCTAAAAGATTTTTCATAGTCACTACTGCCATGACATTCTCCTATTGCCTCAAGGGCAAATCTCCACTAAACGTGGGAAATTTTCCTAAAAATTAAAAAGATTTAGGAATAGTTCATAATATCTTAATTTTTAGATAATTTCAAGCTATTAAAGGCCTTTTCGTAAAAAGTATCGCTCAAAAAGGCTAATACAGGCATGGTAGCCCAGCCCCAAAATGCTTAACCACACCAAGCTGACAAACATAAGTGGCGTGTTGTAGGTGGCCCGTGCCATAGTAAGCAACGACCCCAGTCCCACAGAGCCTGCCACAAACTCTGCCACCACCGCCCCCACCACCGAGTAAGTGAGTGACACCTTCACGCCCGTGAAAATATGCGGAGCCGCCGCTGGTAACTCAAGCAACCAAAAAGCCCGCCAGCGCACGGGTTTGTAAAACCGCACTTGATTGATGATTTTATAGTGCGACAGCTCAAATGCGTTGTAAGCACTCATAAGCATGGGTAAAAAAACAATAAACGCTGCCGTAACAATTTTAGCCTGCACCCCAAAGCCCAACCACAGCACAATAAATGGGGCAAGTGCCACCACCGGAATCACATTACTTGCCACAACTAACGGCATAATTAACCTGTGCAACCACGAAACTTTATTAAAAACCAGACCACTTGGTAAAGCTATTAACAAAGCCATACCAAACCCCGCAAGTGAAACGTGCATGGTGCTAAATAAATGTGGCCAAATCATACCACTAGCCATAGTTTGCACAAACTTAGACCCCACGGTGTGGGGGTAAGGCAATAAAAAATCACTGATGTTAAACATTCTTTTCATTAGATACCAGAGCACCACGACCAAAACCACACGTCCAAAACCACACGTCCACGCCTTACCCGCTTTCAACCAAGACCACGGTAATGCATATTTACTGGAAAGTGTAACCTCTCCACGGTCATATCGTTGTAAAACACCACGTAATTGGCCACTCTGTGCTAGCATATCAGGAGTTAACTGAAACACCTCGTGCGTGTTAGGCGTTGAACCAATGGGGGCATGATGAACTAATTGCGCCGGGCTTTGCCCCATTAAATAAACATCTTGAGCTAAATAGCACGCCTCTTCTATACCATGCGTTACCAACACCACTGCCATGTTAAAATCATGGCTCAGCTTAACACACAGCATATTCAACTTCTCGCGCATCATCACATCTAGCGCCGCAAAAGGTTCATCTAATAGCAATAAATCCGGATCTCTCATTAAGGCCCGTGCCAGCTCTACCCGCTTTTTCATGCCCCCAGATAACTCAGAAGGATACAACTCTTCCACCCCTTTCAACCCCACTGTGTGTAGAGTTTGTAGTGCCTTTTCACGATGAATAGGTTGCTCTTTTTGTCCATTTAAATGTAATGGAAACAACACATTCTCAAGCACATTTTTCCAAGCCAGCAGGCCATCTTCTTGTCCCACATAGGCCATCTGTTTAGCACGACACACCACACTGCCTGCGGGAGCAGGTAAAATGCCTGCGATCAGTTTCATAAGCGTAGTTTTTCCGCAACCACTCGCCCCAATAAAAGCCACCGATGCCCCAGCCTGCAGCGTAAACTGCACCCCACTGAGCACAAGGCTTTTGTGATAGCCATAACTGAGATTATTCACCTCTAAAATCGGCTTCACGCAGGAGAGTCCTTAAAAAAATCGTCATAACTGCGGATAGTTACCCCCAGCTTTCGCGCCTTCACCAACTTGCTACTGGTCCCCTCAGGCTCATCGCATAGCAACAAATCAGTCTCTTTTGTCAGCTGTTCCACCACCTCATAGCCATATTGCTGCATCATTTGGGCTAGCTCTTTGCGCCCAAAAGGCCCTTTGCCAGTCATGCACACGGTTTTTAGGTCGCTTGTGTTGTTTTCCTGGACCTCATTAATAACCAATGTTGTCGCTAGCTCCTCCACCAGAGCCCGGTTGTGCGGTTCGTCGCGCCAGCTGATGAGGTTTTGCCCAATAACATAGGTTACATCATGAAAGGCCCAAAAGGCCGCTAGGCTGTTCACTCCCAGTTTTATGATCGACTTGGTCGACAGCAGCGGTATGCCCAACAATGAGATAAATTGGTGCGCACTCATAGTGCGGTTTTTGTCAATCTCGGCTAAAAAGTTATCTATTTTTTTGTCGGCAAAGCCCTCGATAGCAAAAAAATCTTGCGCCGTTAATCGGTACAAATCGGCCACTGTAGCAATTTTTCCAGCATCATGCAAGGTTCGAATACTCGCCTCACCTACTTGGTTCATCTCGCAACGTTTCACCCAGTACAGTATGCTCTGAATGACTACCTCAGGACAGGTGTTGTTTTGGCACTTTAAATGCACCCCAAGGCGCACCAAAGGCGAGCCGCAACTCGGGCATTCCGTCAAAAAGGCAAGGCTGGTTTTGTCTGCCTTGGCGCTTAAATTTTCTTTCACATAAGGAATCACATCATTCGCCCGTTCGATGAGTAAATCATCACCTAGCTCTAGCGCCATCTGCTCCACCGTGCTGGCGTTGTGTAAAGTGGCCCGTTCAATCACCGCTCCGCCCACGGTGATGGGGTCGAAAATGGCGACCGGAATGAGGTTGCCCTGCCGGCTTATTTGCCATTGAATTTGCCGCAATACGGAGGTCTTCGCCTCGGACGGCGGTTTCAGCGCCAGCATGTAGTGGTGATGATGGTCGACCACTTTGCGTCCATCAATCCCTGCGTGCAAAGCCCGGTCGTTCACCACAAAAATCAGCCCATCGGTTTCATACACCCATTGGGTGCGTAGCGTGGTCAGATACTCTTCATAATACGCCCAAAGTTCACCCACGTTGCCTAGCACCACAGGGGCAAAGGTCTCAAAACCTTCGCTCGCCAAACAGTTCAGCACACCCGCCTCGGTAGCAAGGCTAAGCTCTCCCAGCAATTGATACGCCACAAAATGCACATAACTTAACGCCTCGGTCGCCTCTTTGCGGTTTATCAGCCCCACGCAGTTGTTACGCAACGGGCGGCCTTGGGTGTCGTAGGGCGTGTTTTTGGGCAGGTACAGCTCGCCACGCACCTCCACCCGACCGGTGAAGGAAACCTTAGGCGGAATGCTGGCTAAAAACGGCACAACGTGGCTAATGTCTTGCCCCACCGCCCCATCGCCCCGGGTTGCCACATAGAGCAACGCCCCGTTCTCATAGCAACAGGTCGCCGAAAGTCCATCTACTTTGGGTTCTACCACCAGCTCTAGGGACTCGGAAGCTAGCCAGTTCAGCCAGCGCTCCACATCTTCACGCGTTTTTGCCTTGGCGGCTGACAGCATGGGAATGGCGTGGCGTTTTTTGCCTTCCACCACGGTCGCCTCTTCGCCCCCAGCCACATGGCTAAAGTAGGCGTGGTCGGGTTGCAAGGTGCGCAGCTCCTCCTCAAGGGCATCAAACTCCGCATCGCTCAAGCTGCACTCTTGCTCGCTGTTGTACTGCGTCCATGCCTGCTGCAGTTGGGCTACCAGCTCATCGGCCTTGAATAAATCACTCATTAACTCAACCCCATCGCCGTGCGCAGCGCCGCTATTTTTGCCTGCGCCAGCGGCCGCACCTTCGCCGCCCCTGCACGCAACACCGCATCAATCCCGGACGGGTCGCTCATAAACTGCTCATACCGTGTGCGAATCGGACTCAACTCCGCCTCTAACACCTCATACAGCGCCACTTTTGCCACGCCCCACCCCATGCCCCCCGCCCGGTATTGGGCACTCAGCTGGGCTTGTTGTTCGGCGCTAGCAAACAGTTTATACAACGCAAACACCGCGCACCCCTCGGGGTCTTTGGCTTCTTCTACCCCTTGGCTGTTGGTTTTAATGCTGTTTACCAGTTTTTTCAGCGCTTTGCTCTCGGCAAACAGGGGAATCACATTGTGGTAACTTTTGCTCATTTTGCGCCCATCCAGCCCCGTCACATAGGCCCCTTCGGTAGCAAAAAAAGGTTTGGGCAGGGTCAGCAACGGCTGTTGGTAGTTAAAGTTAATCGCCTGCGCGATGTCAGCGGCCATCTCAAGGTGCTGTTTTTGGTCGTGTCCCACCGGCACCAGCTCGGCATCCAGCAACAAAATATCAGCGGCCATCAGCACGGGGTAGGTAAACAGCCCCATATTAATACCGGCATCGGCATCTTCGCCTGTGGCGGTGTTTTTGTCCACCATCGCTTTATACGCATGGGCACGGTTCATCAGCCCCTTGGCGGTAAAGGCCATCAGCATGGTGCTTAGCTCAAAAATTTCCGGCACGTCGCTTTGGCGGTAAAACACCACTTTATCCGGGTCTAGCCCACAGGCCAGCCAACAGGCGGCGATAGAGTGCGTGTAGGTGCGCAGCAACGCTGGGTCTTTAATGCCGTTGAGGGCGTGGTAGTCGGCAATAAAGTAGCGGGCGTTGTACTCTTGCGCCAGCGTCAAGGCCGGTTTAATAGCCCCTAAATAGTTGCCTAAGTGGGCTTGTCCTGTGGGTTTGATACCGGTCAACACAACCTTTTTGTCATTCATGCTCATCACCATCCTGCCCCTCATAATACCATATACGCAGGGAAAGAGCTATAACCTACTGGGTTTGAGCCTGAAAGAGTTCGAGCTGAGCCTTGCGATAATTTTTCACCGCTATAATGGATGGAGGCACAAGGAGTTTAGCTCCTTCTAATATTTCTCGTGCGGTGTAGATTTGTAAATAGCTAAACTCTTGGGGTGGCATATTCTTGGCGTGATGATACTTAATCTTGCGCGATCCATCCACTCTAGTTTGCATGTTAAAAGAGGCATCTTTATCTAAAATTAATACCCCAAAATGTGCTTGATGTTTTAGTACCACACCCTCTAGTTCATCCAAAAACGAAGGTTGACATTGGTTACCTGTTTTCACACTAAAAATTACCTTGCCCCAGTTGTCCTTTCCGTCTTTATCTAACCCTAAATGCACAGTCAGCTCACCATCCACCCCACCATCACCTGTTTTTTTAGGATTAGACATACCACCTAGTTGTTTAATGAGATAGTCTTGCTTTTCAAAAGGGTTCAGTTGGTTGTACTCATCCCAACTGGCGGGCTGAATCGTTTTTAATTCATAATCAACCCCTTTGCTAGCAATACGCTCCTTGATGAGTTCGACAGAAAAGGTGCTAATATCTACGCCATACCATTGCCTGTTTAACTGAATAGCCGCATCGATAGTAGTGCCACAGCCACAAAAAGGATCAAGTACCGTTCCTCCTTCAGGGCAAGAAGCCTTGATAATACGCTCCAAAAGCACTTTTGGCTTTTGTGTGGGGTAACCTAAATACTCTTTAGAGTGGTACAACCTGTTAATATCCGTCCATAAACTAAAAATTGGTAAACCATGGTCATTAGAAGGACGCAGCTTTCTAAATGGTCTTTGTTTTGAGTTCCACCCTAAATCCCCTGCCTCATCCAATTGTGTCAATTTTTCTTTGGTCATACGCCAGCCACTAGGATAACGATTTGTGTACCCCTTGTACTCGTAGCATAAGTTAGGGCGATCGCCCATGGAGGCACTGCACTCAATGGGTCCCTCATAATAAGCACCTTTCTCATCATTTTTTGGGTATTTTACTTTAAGTTCATCATCAGTAAGTGCCGTTTTAGCTTGGGTTAACTCAAAATAATAATTCTTAGATTTAGTATAAAATAAAATATTGTCTGTAGCTGTGCCGAATTTTTTTTCTTTAAACTGTGAACCCTTAGGATTATTCGTACGTTGCCAAATAATGTCGTTCCGAAAATTTTCACGCCCAAAAAGACTATCCATAATCACTTTTAAGTAGTGGCTGGCAGTAGGGTCACAGTGCAAATAAATGCTACCAGAGTCCTTAAGCACATCACGCAACACAATAAGACGCTCAGTCATGTAAAGCAGATAATTAAGTAACTTCTGACTTGCCATGTTGCCCTCTTTTAAGGCCCCCATCCACGCTTCTAAAAATTGACGTACACTTCCATCTAGTGAATTATTACTTTTAAGCTCATCACTAAACTGTTCAAACATCAGCTGGGTTTGAGCCGAGGGAGTCCACATATCGTGAAAAGCTTTTTGTTGAGCCGTGCTGTTTGTGGTTTTGTTGTAATAAACCAAATTATACACCCTATCGCTATTAAACGGTGGGTCTAAATAAATCAAATCGACCTGTCTGTTTTTGTCTATAAACTCTTCTTTTAAAACGGTTTTACAATCGCCACAAAATAAAATATTTCTTTTGTTTAGATCGCTTGGCTTGGCTTGGCTTGGCTTGGCTTGGCTTGGCTTGGCTTGGCTTGGCTTGGCTTGGCTTGGCTTGGCTTGGCTTGGCTTGGCTTGGCATATTCACATCCTTATATTCGTACATAAAACCCTATTCTATCCATAAACACAAGTTACGTCAAACTACCCCTCAGCAAAGCAAGGCATAAAAAAAACCGCTACCTGGGGGGATAACGGTTTTTATGGAGGTGACGGGGGTCGAACCCGTGTCCTAAGAGGTCAAGAATAGCCCTCTACAAGCTTAGATGATTGTTACTATTTCGGCACACATTAGGTAAACCATCTAACCCTTGCGTGCCTACCTCCAAATATTATTGTCCGCTTCCTCACTCTGGCTGATGAGTCGCGTAAGCCCTGTTTAAGGTGTCAAGTCTATATTCCCTCAAGGCGGTGTGTTTATAGACCCGTCGTCGCGCTTTAAGCGGCGATAGCCAATTTAGCAGCACCCAAGTTCATGGTTACTACGTCATTCTTTTTGGCAATTAAAGTTGTGTGTGGTTTAAGGAGTCGCACGCTCCGCTTGCAGACTAAACCCGATCGTCTCCCAGTCGAAACCAAAAGCACCCCCGAGTTGAACTTACATTAAGAGTAGATCATAAAAATAAAAATGTCAAGGATAAATATAAGAAAAAATTTGCAGAACACCCAGTGCCATAAATAAAATGAAAAACTGGGCTTGCGTTTTTTCTATTCTTTAAAAGGAACAATTTTACCATGGGTCGATGTCCCATCAAGAAAGTGGAAATAGTAAGACCCTTCAACGAAGGTATCGCCAGTAAAGTGAGCTTTAGAAATACCTATGCTGATGAGCTCTTGCGTCTCAAGAGACATCACACTAACAGTGTAGATGACCTCAATGTCATCAGGGTTATTGGAAGGATTGGTGCAATGCACAATGGTTTCAGCACTAGAAATATCGGTAGGGGTTTGCATGTGAATGCTACTAATTCTGCCGTCCGTGTTGTCCCAAGTGATCACTCCTTGCCACTGAGTTAGTCCTTGTCCCATAACTGCAGCTGTCATCATGTTGGTATCTCCTTTATACATTATTTTTGGTAGTTCTCTCATAATACGCTATTTATGCTTTCTATGTAAAGACCTATACTGCCTAAAAACGCGTATTTTAATAAGATCATTGCAGCTCTGTGGGTTGACACTCTAGCCATGGTTTGCTTATATTTAACACTTACGAATAAAAAAATCAAAGCACTTCAGGAGAGCCACCTATATGTTCACAACTAGTCCTATGCATGACCGAGCCAATGAGGCTAAAGCCAACCAGTATGTGGTGGCACTAAGCCAAGTTGAGCTAAGTGCCATTGAAGATCTTTCCGGTTTAAGTATTTCCGGCATTGAACTCGGCGTTGAACGTGAAGTTCAGGCAGCCAGTTCTCATGGTTATGCCCTGAAAAGTGTTACCAACTGGGGCGAATCTCTTATTATGTTGTTTAGCCGAGCCTAAAGACTTGACATAAACGGCATTTATTGATAGATTGTAAATCAATTCAGGAGAGATGTCCGAGTGGTTGAAGGAGGCGGTCTTGAAAACCGTTGACGTGCAAGCGTCCGTGGGTTCGAATCCCACTTTCTCCGCCTATCTAAAGCACACTATCATAGTGTGCTTTTTTTATCCTTTAACTCATCCCCTCCATCCATGTAAGGTTTGTTTCATGCCCCACCCTACTTTATCTACTGATGGCGACCGACTCGCGCATCAAACTCCTTCGCCACGCCACCAACCAGCACCTAGGCGGCGCACGTAACACCGGAGCTAGCCACGCTAATGAAGACGTGGCGCTGTTAGCCCTTGCCCTGCTTGCCCCAACTATCTATTTAAGCCCTGTTATTGTGTACAACTATGTGAAACGACCTTCCAGTATCTCAAATCAACAAAACCAGTCGCTCATTGGCCCTATAAAAGCCTACGAATTTACCGAGGACTACATGCAGCAGCACAACCTGTTGCCCCTGTTTGCCCATGTTTTACGTACCCAACAGATAACGCATGTTTTGCTGGCTGCCAATGTGGCGCACCAAAGCAGCGCCTTAACCCCTGCCCAAATAACCCAAACGCAAAGGCTCTATCACCAGTTTTATGCCGATCGACCTTTTAAACTGCGCCACTTTACCGCCGCCAAACCCCACGGGCAACGGTTGTTCATCGGCTTGTTGTTTATGGCGCAAAAACGCAGGCTCATTAAGGTTGTGCCGTTTAGACTCGTCTGTAACCTGTCAATTTGACTTTTAATTACCTATCTGATAGAATGATAATAGACATAAAAAAAGAAGGAGTGTCGTTGGCATTTTGGGGAAAAAAAAGCCCCCAAGTGCTACTAACCACTTGGGGGCTTTGCTTTCCCTAAATGGCGGCTCACCGCTTTTATTAGGGTTATAGTCGTGGGGGCATCGCAAGACAGCCTAATGAAAGGGGGACGTGTCCCACATTCCGTCTCTAGGTCTGCAACCATTCTAACAAAAATTTAGTAAAGTAGCAAGATAGGCCGCTAGCGGCTCTTACTAGGCGGCCCGGCGAGCCGGGTTCTATTAGGATCTTATTTTGATACTCCCATGCCCCTTCAGAAGCACACACGGGAACATCTAACCCCGACCCCATTAACCCCGGTCGAGACCGGCTGCCGGAGGGCCGCTAGCGGCTCTTACTCAGCTTCTCCCACGCTATTCTTAAGAGTTGTTTTTAGAATTTAACTTGACACTTCCATAACTATTGGGTAGAATAAGCCTAAGACCTATGAGACGGAATGTCGTTGACGTTTGGGTGGGAAATATAAAGCCCCCTCAAATGTTTAGACCATTTGAGGGGGCTTGTCAAAGGAGGTAGAGTATGAACTCTTACCTACTAAGAGGAGTCGCTTTCATGGTGATATTCCTCTTTTCAAGTCAAAAACTCTTTTGAGTTCGCCTCCACTATTTGCGTAGTGGGGGTTTCTTTTTATACTAACAAAAATAGCACGAATTAAGCAATGTGTCAATAGCGATAATAGCAATAATAGCAATAATAGCAATAATAGCAATAATAGCAATAATAGCAATAATAGCAATAATAGCAATAATAGCAATAATAGCAATAATAGCAATAATAGCAATAATAGCAATAATAGCAATAATAGCAATAATAGCAATAATAGCAATAATAGCAATAATAGCAATAATAGCAATAATAGCAATAATAGCAATAATAGCAATAATAGCGATAAATGCTTTATTGCACGGGAACATCGACCACCACCCCACTACCCCCCCACTCGTAGGCCACCTGCGGGCCGCTAGCGGCTCTTACTAGGATCTTATTCTGATACTCCCATGACTATCCGATAGTGTCGATGCCCCCTGTACCATAGCCCCATCAACCCCCCACTGGTGGGGCCGCCGGAGGCTCTGTATTCCGAAACCTCCGAAACCTCCGAAACCTCCGAAACCTCCGAAACCTCCGAAACCTCCGAAACCTCCGAAACCTCCGAAACCTCCGAAACCTCCGAAACCTCCGAAACCTCCGAAACCTCCGAAACCTCCGAAACCTCCGAAACCTCCGAAACCTCCGAAACCTCCGAAACCTCCGAAACCTCCGAAACCTCCGAAACCTCCGAAACCTCCGAAACCTCCGAAACCTCCGAAACCTCCGAAACCTCCGAAACCTCCGAAACCTCCGAAACCTCCGAAACCTCCGAAACCTCCGAAACCTCCGAAACCTCCGAAACCTCCGAAACCTCCGAAACCTCCGAAACCTCCGAAACCTCCGAAACCTCCGAAACCTCCGAAACCTCCGAAACCTCCGAAACCTCCGAAACCTCCGAAACCTCCGAAACCTCCGAAACCTCCGAAACCTCCGAAACCTCCGAAACCTCCGAAACCTCCGAAACCTCCGAAACCTCCGAAACCCTAACTACTCCGTACTCTGATTACTCTGTATTCTGGGTACTCCGAAGCCATCCTAACCCTCTTCTGTCTCCTCTGGCATATTCCCCATCTCACGCAGCACCCTCTTCCCATACTGCGGATGTTTCTTATTCATACCCACAAAATTGGTGAGGATATGTTCCATTTGGGGGATAGTTATGTTGTAGATACGCGCGACGAGGGCATCAATCTCGGCACGGCAGTTCTCAAGGTAGCTGGACAGACTGGCCGGGTGCGCCTCCCCTTTAAAAGGGATAATGTCCGACTGGATAAAGGCGAACCCGGTGGGATGATGGTAGTAGGAGACGGTCTTGGATAGAGCGATGATCCGGGCATAGGTGGGGTCGTCGGCTAGCTCAGCGTCAGTGGGCTGGGGCATAGGCACACTCTGCATAATCGTTTTACTCACCCCAATGTTCACCATGTAGCGAAAAAACCGATCCACCACCAAACTGTTAAACACGGCTTGCATAAAAAACAGCCGGTTCACCGGGCAATGCTTGCTCACCGTGCGGTCAGGGTGCAGGGCGTACGGCTGCATACTCAGCCACAGCTTGTGGCCCGCTGTGCTACCGGGGGGCAACACACAGGCTATCATTGTCCGCTCATTCGTGCTACTGGCAATCTCTCTAAATGCCAAGCGCGGCCCAACTAGGTCAAAGGTTATCAGCTGCGGCAACTCTTCGTGCATTTTGCCTAGGGCGTTGCCGGCCGCTACCGTTTTGGTTTGCCCTTTTTTGGGGGGGTGCTTGGCGCAGATAAAGTCTATCAGTCGGCTGGTCTCTTTGCTGCGCAACCGCGCCTCCACCTCGCTGCGCTTTAGCCAATAGTTAAAACCCTTGTCAGCGGCGCTGTTGTACTGGTTCATGCTTGCTCCTTGATACAGCGGCATCACCTCCTCGCCCTCAGGGGGGCTTTCTTTAAACAAATCTTTGTCGTTGGTCATGTGTAAATCTTGCACAAAGTCCAAATAATCAGGGTTCAAAGTTTTAAAGGTATTCTGCATCTGGCGCACCAGCTCCAAGTCCGCCGCGTCGGTCAGCTCCATATAGGCCCAACTGCCGGGGCTCAAGTGCTCCACCAGAGATGGGGGGTAGACCAAAGTCAGGCCCTCATCCTTTAGCAATGCCGGGTTCGCCAAAATGCTCGCATCACGCTGCATAAACAGCGTTTTAGTAGGGTACTCCTCCCCACCACCAAAAGGGCGAATGAGGCAGGTGGCTACTTTGTAGCGTGCGTCCACATCTTTAAAAATAAGGTTTCGGGTAGGACGTATCAGGCTGGTGGCTATTTTATAACTAGCATGAACATCTTTAAAAATAGCGTGCTGGTGGTTCTCAAACTGAAAAAAGAACTCCACCGTACGGCTCAAAAAGATGTGCCAGCGCAGCGCCAGCCCGGCCCCGGTGTCCGTCCCCCACGATGGCGTGAGGTAGCACAATGCCCCGGTGCTTTGGTTCAGCAGAGCTAAATTTTTCACCATAAAACAGCGATAGATGTCCAAGTCGCCGCTGCCTCGTGCCGTGGGGTAGGTCGCCGTCAGGTAGGCGTTGGTCAGCTCTATCTGCTGCTTTTGCCGGGCATACAGCTCCTCTATCTCGGGGTACTCGCCTAGGTGCAGCAGGCGGTTGCGAATGCGCGCCTTCTCCGAGTTCGCCGTTTTGCGTCCATAGCGCGAGTCGTACTGCGGAAAAAAATCATCATCGCTAAACTTCACTTTGTCCCATGGGGGGTTGCCTATCACCACGTCAAAGCCGTCAGTAACCTCAGGGAACTCTATCTGCCAATGGAAAAACCGCAGCTGGCGTGCCATCGCCTTCAGGTCCCTCATCACCTCGCACCACTCTTTGCGCACACCCTCCCCGGTTATCAGGGCGGCATTAAACTCCTCAATATAGCTCATATAACTGCCCAAAGTACGGCTGTAATGACCCCACAGCACAGGGTGGTCTTTTTTCATGCTTTTCATCAGGTGCTGGTGGGCAATGCGCCTAAACAGCAAGGTGTCATACACCGCCTTCAGCTCCCTATGGTTCGGCACTATCTGCTCTTTATACAGCGCCTTCGACTGCGCTATCTCATCCATAGTTACATCGCCAATTTGGGCTATGCTATGGCTAGCCTTTTTCATTTTTTCTATTTTATGGCGCAAATCTCTGTCAAACAGCGGATTATCTTGCAAAAAGTGGTTTAGGTCGCTTTCATCCAGCCCCATCAGGCTGTTGCCGCTTTTAATGTGGTGTTCCAAAAACGACAACGGCGTGCCAAACACAAAGGTCTCTATCCACAACGACAGGCGCGTCAGCTCCACGGCTATCTCCGATATATCCACCCCATACAGGCACTGCTTCACCAAAATGCGTTTTAGCACCTGCGCCTCGTCTATAAAATCATCCGCATTATCAATCGCCAACTCCTGCAAATTACGCATAATCTGCGCCTTTTCACGCCCTAGTTCTTCTTTTAAAGCTGGGTTCTGCTCCAAGTTGGCTAGCACCCGGGGGGTGAGTTCATTCAGCACCGCCACCAAATAATGCCCACTGCCGCAGGCGTTGTCCACTATTTTTAAAGTGCTAACCTCTTTGCCGCTCGCCACTTGGCTATCTATCGCCGCCCGAGCTTGAAACTGCGTAAAGGCGCTAGGCGTGTAGTAGCTCGCGCTGCTTTTGCGGTTGTTAGAAAACGACGAGAGATAAATCGACCCCGTCGGCACTTCGGTCTCCACCACAAACTGCTCAGGTTGGTCTAGCGCACTAAAATAGCCCTCATAGCCGTCGCCATCTTTACCCAGCACCACACTCTGTTTGGCGTATCTAAACTCCCACTCCAAAAACCCCTCGTAAATAGAACCCAAGTGCGTTACCGCCAAGGTTTTAAACTCACGCATGCGCCCGCTGTGGGGGTTCATCAGCAGGTCGCTCAAAATGGTTTTAAGCGCTTTGTTGTTCAGCTTCACCTGCGTCAAATACGGCGCACTAGCCGTGGCAAACAGTCCGCCGTTCAGCATGGGTATGCCTGCCCCTATGTCGCCCTCGTTCAGGGTTTTCCATATCCGCGCCAGTTGCCCCCACAGCACAAAGTCCTCATCCTTAGGGTTGGCTTCTACCTTGTTCTCATAAAATTTATACAGCGAGTAGTCCACAAAGCTGCTGTGTTTTATCAGCGTGTCCCAATACCGGTGTTCGTAATACGCCATAAATATCAACCTAAACGCAAAAATCAGCGAGTTATGAAACACATCCTGCAGGCTCTCGTGCGCAGGAGTCGTGCCCTCTTGCTTCACCACTTGGTCAAAAATCGCTCGGCCCATCACCTCCACCATCGAGTTTGCCCCATACAAAATCTCTTTTAGCGACGCTTCTAGTGCCTCACGTTTGCGCACCTCCCCAGCCTGCAAACCAGCCAGCCGTGCCGCATTTCTAAACACATAATAAAAGTAGCCAAAGGACTCACGGTCACCGCTCTCAATAATCTTGAGCAGGTCCACCTCATAATAAGTGCTAGCGCGGCTGTCCACCGTTTCATCATACAACCGCCACTTCTGCCCATTGGTCAAAAAACCATAGCGCACCTTCAAATTGTTCAAATAGTTCAATATTTGATGATGCGGATTGCCAATCACCGTCGCCTTGCCGCTATCCAGCGCCACGTTCCACTTTTTGTTCTCGCAAATAAAGGCCCCGGTTTGGTGCAGCGTCTCCCGAATACCGCTCTCTTTCGTCGCAGCTTGGGTAAACGTCAACCGGCTCTCATCCCCCGGAAAGAGCAAGTAGTCTAGCTCGTAGTTCTTCCCCTGAATGCCATAGGTTTTGCCCTTCAGCGTGTGCCAATTCAACGCCTCTAGCACCGGGGCAATCCACTGCGCCTCTAGCGTGCTTTCCTCATGCGTCGCCAACACCGCGGCGCCCCCTCGTTGCTCATACAACCCACACACCGTAGCAAAGGCCCGATCGCAGGCGCTTTTTGCATCGGTTTCTTGCTCCGCAGCCAGCGGTCCCAGTGTGCTGTCTAGCAGCAGCTCTAACGAAAAATACGCCCCGTTGATAATATCTTTTAAACTGTACGGCATTCGCCCATCCCTTTATTGACTTTTAAACAAACCTATGGTACTATTATATATGGAAACCCCCACTACGCAAATAGTGGAGGAGAAACTCGAGGTGGTTAAACCTCTAATAGAGTTTTTGGACAAAGAAGAGGAACATCATAACTAGTAAGACTCCTCTCAGAATGGTAAAGTACATACTCTACCTCCTTAAAAAAGCCCCCAAGTGTTGTAGCACTTAGGGGCTTTGCTTTCACCTCTAAATGCCAACGACATTCCTTCCTTTTTAGGTCGTAAGTTATCCTATCATAAAATCAATTAAATAGCAAATAGAAAAAAGGCAGACCGTCTATCAGCCTGCCCTTTATCCCAAACTAAAAAATGATGTTTAATCCATGCCCACCGGTAACAAATCATCCGCCCGCAAGGCACGGCTGTTCAGCTGGCGACCACCGCCTTCGCTGGGCAAAACAATCGCCCCTGCATTCACCTGCTCCACTATCTGCGCCCGTAGCTCCTCGTTCCAGCTATAGCCGATGAGCTGATAGTTGTTCTTGGTGCGGTCAAAGTCATGGGTCAATTGTCCGCCTTTTTCCTCACGGATGTAACGGTCAATCATCAAACGAATGCGCCCTTCGCTGCCATGGGTAATGGCAAAGTCTTGAATCAGCTCCACCTCGCCATTGGGGAACAGTTCGGTCATTAAAGTGGTTTGCGCCCGGTAGTCGTTCAAGGCCACAACCAAGGTTTCATCATCACGCACAGCTCGTCCATCAGGCATGCGCAAGTTCTCAATACGCTGCCCTGCCGGTCGGGCAATGTTGATGTCGTACTGAACCCCTGCGAACATGTCATAGTTAAAAATGCGAATGGCTGGGTTAAACGAAACAGTCAAGTCGCCGGGGGTAAAAGTATTAAAGTACGCCGCGCTCCACTCCATGTACTGTTTCAACTGCGCGCCCGTCATGCCGTAGCTGCGCAAGGTGTTGTCATACTTGTAAATTTTTGCCACATCGGCCCGTAAAATAGGTCCTGCAGGTAGGTTGGCATCGGCACGGAACAGCGCCACACTCGCCACGTCGGCATTGGCATAAAACATCTGCACTTCGTTAATGAGAGCAATAAGGGCCGTCGGCTCAAGCTGGGCTTGGGGAATGCCTTTTATCTCATCGGCCGGCACCAACGGTCCACCGCTTAGTTGCCCAATCACCTCCGCCACGCCTTTAATGTTTTTACCATCACCATGTAAAATGAGCTGGTGCGCCTTGGCGGTAAGCTTCACAATCGCCGGGTCATCGCTCTCCCCACTCATGTCGAGCAAGGTGGTTTGCCGGTCCACCACCACAAAACCATCTTCGGTTTTTTCTAGGGTAAAGATAATTTGACTCAAGTACTGCCCAGCCCAGCCCGGGCCTACCGCCACCACAGGGCCCACATCTTCTATAAACACATTGTGCGAATGGGCAGCTAGCGCAGCATGGGCCTCAGGGTAAATGGCAATAAGCTGGCGAAAGCCATCGTTGCCTAGGCTTTCATCATTCATCGACATGTGGTTGGCTAAAATAATTAAATCAGCCTGCCCTTGCACCTCCGGCCATATTTGTGCCATCTCGTCATTCGGCATGGTTACGGTGTAGTCCTGCAGGTTTTCTCTATCCCACATCGTTATGCCAGGCGTTACGATGCCTAACACACCAACCTTAACCCCACCCTTCTCTAAAATGGTGTAAGGCTTAAATAAACGTTGCCCCGTTGAGTCATACACATTAGCCCCCAACACAGGAAAGTTAATATTTTTTGTAAGTTCCATAAGATATGGCACACCAAAGTTAAACTCATGATTACCCACCGTCATGCTGTCATAGCCCATTTTATTCATGGCAAGCAACATAGGGTTTTGTGTGGGGATAGAAATAAACACCTCATTGGAGTTGTCTTGAAAAACATCCCCCGTATCAATTAAAAAAGTCAGTGGAATTTCTTTACGCAATCGATTAACCGCCGTAGAGACCGAAGCCAAACTGCGCCCTTTAGTGGGGGCATTGTCGGCATATTCATAACTAATGAAGCGTCCGTGTAAATCGCTCGTGTGTAAAATTTGTACCTTAATCTGCTCGCCTATAGCATACTCTTTATTGTTGGTTTTAGCTTCACCACCACAGCTGGTTAGCATCAAGGCAATAACACCCATAACCGCCACTATTTTTTTCATTTAACACTCTCCTTACCTACAAAGCATATTGCAAGCTTTGCCCTAAAATTATGACATGGATAACCACAAAACACAAGGATTTTTTTTATAAATAAATTCCTTGACATCATTACTAAAGGGGGTTTAAAATTAATCTTAGTGATTCACACAATCACACACAATTTGGTAACAAAGGAGACATATTATGTTACGCATTCTATTAACTTGTTCAGGTGGCATGTCCAGCTCATTAGTAGTTAGTGCCCTTTTAAAAGAAGCTCAATCTCGTGGTATCGAGATTGAGTCAAAAGCCGTGGGTATTCCCGAAGTGGAGCGTGAACTAGAACTCACTCAGTGGGATGGCATATTAGTAGCTCCACAGGTGCGCCATCAGCTTGCCACCGTAAAACCCTTTGCCGACTCTAAAAACATCCCCATTCTTGCCATCAAACCCCAAGCCTACAGCCCATTGGGCGGAAAAATGCTTATGATGCATTTGACCGAGATGGGTTTAATTCAAGCTTAGTTAAAAGCTTGCACACTTAATATATTTTGTGAGACGATAGACGATGGATATTCAATCCTTTTTAGAAAAAAGACTCTTAGGTCCTATGGTTAAAATCTCCGAGCAACGCCACTTGTTAGCTGTGCGCGATGCTATGATCTCGCTGATGCCCCTCACCATTGTGGGGGCGGTGTTTTTGCTCACCGTTAGCCTGCCATGGCCTGCTGCTTGGCAAGAAAGTGCCATTTTGCAATGGATTAATGCTCGTGCATGGACGCAAATTGTTATTCCATTTCACCTTACCATGGGCATTATGGCGCTTTTTGTGGCCTACAATGTGGCTGCCGCTTTGGCTAGCTCCTACAAACTAGAACCCATTGCCAACGGTAATTTAGCCTTAGTGGCCTTTTTTCTCACCCACACAGGGCGCACCATCGTGCAGGGGGCTTTTAATGCCGACGGCGAGTCGATTGGCATGGTGATGCCTATGCAACGCTTTGGGGGTGAAGGTATTTTTGTGGCTATTCTCTGTGCCATCTTCACCGTAGAGGTGTACCGGTTTTTTAAAGAACACAAACTCACCATTAAAATGCCTGAAGGTGTGCCACCAGCCGTGGCTGCATCCTTTGAAGCACTCATTCCCTTTTTTGTGGTGGTTACCTCCGTATGGCTCGTTTCCATCATGGGGCAAATCGATCTCCACACCTTAGTTGCGTGGTTTTTGACACCGGTCAAGTTCCTTCTTAACTCCTTCATTGGTGTTATGTTGGTCGAGGCATTAGTAGCTTTGTTATGGTTTATGGGTATTCATGGGGCGGCCATGGTCAACAGCATTGCCATGCCTTTTTGGCTTAGTATGATTGCCGCCAATCAAGTAGCGCAGTTAGCTGGCGAGGCTATGCCCGCCATTGCCCCTATTGCCTTTTTTGAGATCTATGCACGGGCCGGTGGTTCAGGTGGCACGTTAGGCTTGGTAGTGGCTATGTCCTTTATGGCTCGCTCTAAATATCTTAAAAGCGTGGGTCGGGTCTCACTTGCCCCTAGCCTCTTTAATATCAACGAACCGCTCATTTTTGGTATGCCGATTATGCTTAACCCCTTCATGATGATTCCTTTCATTTTAGCGCCTATGGTCTCGGTGGGCATCGCCTACATTGCCGTGTCGTTAAACATGGTGGGTCGTTTTTACATACCCACAATATGGACCTTGCCTGCTCCTATTTCGGCCTTTCTTGGCACAGGTGGCGACTGGCGAGCGCTCATATTAAGTTTGGTTACCATCACCACCTCGGCCCTCATCTACATTCCATTCTTAAAGATTTATGACAAAAAAATGCTTAAAGATGAACAACAAGAAGAAAGCGCCTAGATCTGATATTTTTGTATTTTTACATCACTCTTTTTAACGATTCAACATAAGGAGATACTCTGATGAAAAAAATGTTAAAAATAGCCACCATCGGTGGCGGTTCAACCTACACGCCTGAAATTATTGAAGGCTTTATCAACCGGCACAAAGAACTGCCCATTGGCGAAATATGGCTAGTAGACATTGCCGAGGGCGAAGAAAAACAAAAAATCGTCGGGGCATTGGCCCAACGCATGGTAGAAAAAGCCGGCATAAACTGCAAGGTTATTCTCACCTTGGACCGCCGTGCCGCTCTGAAAGATGCCGATTTTGTAACCACCCAGTTCCGTGTAGGCTTGTTAGAAGCCCGCATTAACGACGAACGTATTCCCCTCTCCTTTGGCATGATGGGTCAAGAGACCAACGGCGTGGGGGGCTTTGCCAAGGCGTTGCGCACCATCCCTGTCATTTTAGACATTGCCAAAGACATGGAAGAGTTCTGCCCGAATGCGTGGCTGATTAACTTTACCAACCCCAGCGGTATGGTAACCGAGGCGGTGCTAAAAAACACCAGGATAAAGTGCATTGGTCTGTGCAATGTGCCGGTGGGCATGAACAAAGCCGTAGAGACTATCTTAGGCTCAAACGAATTTCTGCTGCACTGTGTGGGGCTAAACCACTACATGTGGGGCAAGCACATTTACTACAAAGGCAAAGACATTATTGCTGAGATGTTGCCCAAACTTATCGACCTTGAGGTTAGTGAGTCTGGCTTAAAAAATATTCCTATGACGCCGTGGAGTTTACCGTTTGTACAGAAACTGGGCATGATGCCTGTGGGTTATCACCGCTACTACTACACCACCGACGATATGCTTGAAAAACAGCTCATTGAGTTTAAAGAAGGCAAGTTGCGGGGCGAAGTGGTGAAGGCCGTGGAAGAAAAACTGCTAGAACAGTATAAGGATGTGAACTTGAGCGAAAAACCCAAGGAGCTAGAAGAACGTGGGGGGGCGCACTACTCAGATGCGGCCTGTGATCTCATCAAAAATATCTACACCAACGGTCATGCCCTCATGGTGGTAAACATCACCAACAACGGCACTATCGAGTGCCTGCCAGCCGATGCGGTTATTGAAACCACCGCCCTCATTACCGACTGTGGAGCTATTCCGCTCAAGGCCTCGGCTCTGCCCGAACCAGCCCAAACGGAGTTACGTCTTCTCAAAACCTTTGAGCAGCTCACCATTGCCGCCGCCATTACCGGCGACTACGACACCGCCTTGCAAGCCCTCACCTTGAACCCCTTGGTGAAAAAAGGCAAAGTAACCCGGGCCGTGCTAGATGAAATTTTGAAGGTGAACAAACCTTTCTTGCACCGCTGGAAAATCTAACCGCATACCGCCCGATAACTCTTTTGTTTATCGGGCTTTTTTTTACCCTAGCCCTAGGCAGGCACACTTCCCATACTTGAGAGGCATAGTCTCATGAATATTCAAACTATTTTAGAAAAGCGACTTTTAGGTCCTATGGTTAAACTTTCCGAGCAACGCTACATGCTCGCCATCCGCGACGGCATGATCTCCCTCATGCCTCTCACCATCGTCGGGGCGCTGTTCCTCCTTTCGGTCAGCATGGCATGGCCGGAGTCTTGGCAAAGCAGCCCCCTTTTGCAATGGATAAACGCCAACGCATGGACCAAAATCGTTATGCCCTTCCACGCCACTATGGGCATCATGGCGTTGCTGGTCGCCTATAACGTCGCCGCAGCTCTCGCCAAGTCCTACAACCTAGAACCCAGCGTCAATGGCAGTTTAGCCTTGGTCGCCTTTTTTCTCACCCACACCCAAAAATACATCATGCAAGGCGGTCTCTCACTCGATGGTGAGGCTCTCGGCATGGTGATGCCCATGGCACGCTTTGGTGGCGAAGGTATTTTTGTTGCCATGCTCTGCGCCTTCTTCTCGGTAGAGGTGTATCGTTTTTTCAAAACCCACAAACTCACCATCAAAATGCCCGAAGGTGTGCCGCCCATGGTCGCCGCCTCCTTTGAGGCCCTCGTGCCTTTTTTTGTGGTCATCGTCGCTGTCTGGCTGCTCTCCATCATGGGGCAGGTCGATCTCCACTCCCTCATCGCCTGGTTTTTAACCCCCATTAAACATGGACTCAACTCTCTGCCCGGAGTTATTTTGGTCGAGGCCTTGGTGGGTTTTCTGTGGTTTATGGGCATTCATGGGGCCGCCATGGTGGGTACTATCGCCGGGCCGTTTTGGCTCAATATGGTCGCCGCCAACTCTCAAGCACAGGTGATGGGCGAAGCCATGCCCTACATTGCTACGGGCGCTTTTTTTGAGGTATTTGGGCGGGTGGGTGGCTCAGGTGGCACACTCGGCTTGGTCATCGCCATGACCTTTTTTGCCCGTTCAAAATACATCAAAAGCGTAGGTCGGGTCTCGTTGGTGCCAGGCATTTTTAACATTAACGAACCGGTCATTTTCGGGTTACCCATCATGCTCAACCCCTTCATGATGATTCCCTTTGTGCTAGCCCCCGTGGTCTCCTCCATCATCGCCTACACCGCTATTTCGCTAGGCATGGTCGGGCGTATCTACATCCTTACCGCATGGACCTTGCCCGGGCCGCTAGGGGCGTTTTTAGCCACCGGCAACGACTGGCGAGCGCTGGTGTTGAGCCTGCTCTGCCTCACCATCTCCACGCTGATCTACCTGCCGTTCTTGCGGATGTATGACAAAAAAATGTTAAAAGAAGAGGAACAAGAGGCTAAGACATAAAACACTTAATCTTGCACCATTGTATTGCATTATGTGATCATCCTAGTGTATACTAAAACTATGATGAGGGTAATATAATGTATGATGGTGCAACGGTTATATCGTTATTTAATCATAAAGGTGGTGTTAGTAAAACCACAACCACGTTTAATTTAGGGTGGATGCTAGCTAGGCAAGGCAAAAAGGTTCTTATGATTGATGCCGACCCACAATGTAACCTGACCGGCACCGTGGTGGGTTTAGACGAAAGCGAAAGATTTTATGATGATGGGCTAGGTAAAACGAACAATTTTTATAAACTGCTAGAATTGAATTTGATAAAAGGGCGAGGTTCTGTCATGCCCGAAATAGAACTGTATCGCATCACAAAAAATGAAAACCTGTTATTAATGGCTGGTTCTGTTGATTTATCGGACATAGAAAGTCAATTAAACTTAGCTATTGAGGTGAGTGAAGGACTACCTCAAATGGCAAATTATCCTGGCTTTATTGGTCATGCTATCAATGAAATAGCCCGAAAAGCTTCTATTGACATTGTACTTCTCGATTTATCACCCAGCATTGGGGCCTTAAATCAATGCTTACTTATGAGTTCTCACTATTTTATTGTCCCTACGTCGCCAGATTTTTATTGCTATCAAGCTATTAAATCTTTATCTCAAAAAATACCTGCTTGGAATAAGCGTTTAGCACGATTCAGAAGTGACAAGAATGACCATCCTATGAGAAAAGAACCACCGAAATTTTTAGGCATTATCTCCCAACGCTATCGCCCCTATACTAGTAATAAAACAACTGATAATGAAAGAAAAGATACTACGAAAGCCTTCCAATTATGGATCGATCGCATCAACGAAAAGGTTAATAATGAGCTGATACCAGCATTGGAATCCGAACAGATGTGTATTAGTGCTGCAGAGTTCACAAAATATTTCAAAGAGGCATCGCCTTATAATATTGTTAATATTCCAGAGTTCAATGGCTTAATAGCTCGTGCGCATGATGTTACGATGCCTGTTTTTGAGTTATCTCAAGAGGAACTGCTATCATGGGGAAAAGCCCAAGATAACCAACTGGAAAGTGTGAGCAAATTTAAAGAGATTTTTTCTGAATTTGCCAAAAATATCATTAACCTCATTGATACAGAGAAAAAATAACTATTCCATCCTCCTCATTCAGTATTGACCTATCAACTAAAGAACACATAACCTTTGACAAAGAAGCCCACTGATTATCCTAGCGGGCTTTTTGTTTATCTAGCTCTGCTCATCCAGCCACGCTTTTGCCGTGGCCCGTTCGCTGGGCATTCCCGCAGCTTCAAACTTACACACCAAAGGTATGCCATAGGCAGCGACGATTTTGTCGCCAGCCGCCCCGTAGTTTAGCCCCCAGTTGCGGTTGCCGCCCACCGCTACCCCTGCCACATGGTCAGAGTAAGCGTTTAAAAAGGCTTGCGTAGAGGGTGGAATCTCACCAAACTTGTGAGTGCGGGTTACCAACAACAGTTTTTCGTCCGCTTGCGGTTCATACTGGTCGATGGCGACCATGGGGTAGCCCAAGGCGGTGGTGAAGCGGGCTCCTTGCCCTGTTATGCTATCATATACCACGCGCATAGGTGTTTATCTTGGGGGTAGTAAAGACAAAGTCATCCTCCGTAAGAGCTTTGCTGATCATTTTTTGGTAGCCGTTGCCCTTCATCGAAAAATTATCCATAGTTTTGGTCTCGGTGTTCAAGCCGTTCAACACCACAGGGTTCACCTCTTCCTCGGCAAAGTACGGCTCAAAACCTAGGTTCATGAGGGCTTTATTGGCGTTGTAACGCACAAAGGTCAAGACATCATCCACCAACCCTACTTCAGTGTAAATGTCTTTCACCAATTGACTTTGGGCTTGGTACAGCTGCTGGAATAAGTCATTCATCCATAGTTTTAAGTCAGTTTGTGTCTCGTGGTTTAAAATGGCAAACACCTCTTGGGCTAACAACCCCACATACAGCCCATGCACACTTTCATCGCGTAAAATGAGGTTAATGATCTCACCCGCCTGCATCAGTTTCCCCTGCCCATAAAAATACAGTGGATAATAAAAACCACTATAAAACAGCCAGCTCTCTAAAAAAATGCTCGAACACATCGCCTTCCACTGTGCGCACAAAAACTGGGTATCAGGAACAATACCGTGGACTTTTAGCCGATGGGTCTCCACATCCAATGCTTCATAATAGCCAACTAAATGGTTCATAATGGTTTGCAAAGACTCGTTGTTGTCGCCCCAAGTGAAGAGATCGTTAATGTCTGGGGTAAGCATGTAGGTGGAAAAAATATTTGAGTAGCTTTTGGCATGAACAGCGTTTTCCATCGCCCCCATAAAGTTAAGCACCGCTTTGCGCTGATGAAAACGCTCAGGCAACGATCGCTCCACCACTGGCATACCCACATCACCTTGGTAGGTGTCTAAAAACGTAAGTACCAACAGATTGCGAGCATAAGCCAGCTGCACTTCAGGGGTGAGCTGATTCCACACGCTAAGGTCGCCCTGCAGGCTAATGTCTTCAGCCCGCCAAAATTGGCTTAAGTTTTGTTCATAAAACAGCTGGGTAAAACCATCTTCTGGCTCGTTCCAGTTAGCACCTTGCAATATTTTACGAGATCTATTCATTGGGTCGTTCATTCATTTTCTCCTTTAGGGTTAAACCATGCAAGATTCGCATTCATCAATTTTCAGCTTTTGCGTGCGGGTGTAATAAAGGGTTTTTATGCCTTGATGATGAGCATAAAGATAATAACGTTGCAAATCTCGGGTGGTTTCAGAACTTAGGATAGCCAGCTCAAACGAGATGCCCTGATCCACATGTTTTTGAGCCGTGGCAATCACATCAATAAGCCTGAACTTACTCATAGCATAAGCGGTTTCATAAAAGTAGTCTGTTTTATCCACATGAGGCATGGGGAAGTACGTTTTAGAGTTGCCATAGGTTCGCTCTTCCACTAACTGTTTAATGGGTGTTATGCTCGGGGTAGCCGACATGATGTAGGCCGTGCTGCCATTGGGAGCAACCGCCAAACGGTGGGCGTTGTACAACCCATGCACCATCACATCACTTTTTAGCTTAGCCCAGTCCTCGTTAGACGGCAAAGTGATCTGCTCAAAAATCTGCTTAACAATGGGCAACTGCGGCAAAATCTCCCCGCGCCCATCAAAATAGCTACCATCAGCGTACAATGAACTTGCAAACTTGTGAAATTTAGAACCCGTAATGCGTGCTCGGTGCATAGAGTTGAGCAGGCTGTAGTAGTTCACCGCATTAAAAAACACATCAATCAACTCAAGGTCTTCGGCACTGCCAAACAAAATGTTATGCCCCGCTAAAAAGCCATGATGCCCCATAATACCAAAACCCACACTGCGGTTGAGCCGATTAGCCCGAGCCACCGCTGGCACATAAGAAATATCGGTGTACTCAGCCACCGAGTTCATAATCGCCATCGCCGCATCCACCGTGGTCTTAATACTGTTATGCTCAATCATGTTACCCATGTGTCCTGAGGCCAAGTTACACGACACATCCAACCCAATCTCATCATAATGCCTCTTGTCATAGTCAGCATAGTACGAGGTAACCGTGGGTTGCAAAATCTCTGTACACAGGTTAGAAAACTTCACAGGATCTGCTAAGGGGTTGGCATTGTTCACGTTATCGCTATACATAATATAAGGATACCCACTCTCACCCTGCAGGCTGGCAATCATCTCAAGCAGTTTACGGGGGTTCACGCTGCGTTTGCGTACGGCAGGGTTTGCCACCAAAATGTCATACCAATGATCCATATTGATCGAAATATCAGAAAAGTTTTTGCCATAACATTGAAAAATGGTGTGTGGGTAAAACAGAAACATCTCTTTGCCCTCTTTAGCTAGCTCTAGCATTTTACTAGGCATCACCACGCCAATGGAAAGCGTTTTCAGGCGTACATCATCATCAGCATTCAGCTTTTTAGTTTGTAAAAAATCTTCTATGTCTGCGTGAAATACATTGAGATAAGCAGCCCCAGCCCCACTACGCTGCCCCATCTGGTCAGCATAGCGAAAGTTGTTATCAAGTAATTTGGCCACTCCCACCACGCCCTTGCCCACATGGGGAATGCCTTTTATACTTTCACCCTTAGCACGAAGATTGGTTAGATTAATAGACACACCACCGCCCTGCTTTGAGAGCTGCATAGAAAATTCACATACCCGAGCAATGTCATTCAGGCTGTCGCCAGCCTCTAGCAAAAAGCACGAGACAAATTGCCCCCGTTGTTTTTTGCCTGTGTTTAAAAAAGTAGGCGTAGCTGGTATAAAGTCTTGGGCAATCATCGCTTTTACCAAAGCCTGTGCCTGAAAAAAATCACCATGGGCATGATACAAGGCAATCACCGCAATACGATCGGCATAGCTCTCTAAAAAGTGGTCGCTATCTCGGCTACGCAACGCATAGTCATTATAGAACTTAAACGCCCCCATGTAAGACGGAAACTGAAAGTTAGCATCATGCGCCAGCTTGAAAATCTCTTTTTTATCACTTATGCTATAGCAGTTTAAAAAATCTGATTCATAGTAATCATAGTCAACCAAATAGGTCAGCTTCGCATCAAGACTGGGAAAACGGCGCAACTTGGGCATAACCTCCATCTTTAAATAGCAGGCACAAGCCTCTTTATCTTTTTTAAGATCAACAATCTTGCCATTGCCGTCTAAAATCTGGTTATTTAATATAATCCACTGCGGAATATGATGACTGGTCTGTTCCATTACTTGACTATCCTTCTTGCTACACTGCAACATAATGTTTGATATAGGAGGCAGTATACAAAAAAGAAATAGCTATATCAAGTGCTTGAAATTGTAGTAAACCACAAAAAAACACTATATGTAGTTTTTAATGCAACACACACCCAGCTCAATAATGTCAACACTAAATAAAGTTTTTTAAAAAGAGGCTCTTGAATAGAAATATTTAAAAGGGTGCATGTCTGATTGATTACTGGTAAAGCCCCCCCACAAATCGCTACGAAACAGATGCACAGCACTTTGATGATAAAGGTTTAAGAGTGCCATATCTTCATCTATTAGCACCCTTTGAGCTGCCTCATAATATTGCGAACCTTGCCCCACCAGTTCGGTGTAACGAGGGTTATCATACCCAGTGCGAATGGATGAAGAAGTGGGCAAAAAATGCCTTAAGAAATCATAGTCATCTTCATAGTCTGTCGCAAACCAGGAAGCCCGGATAATATCAAAATCCCCCGTGTGCCAACGGTTCATGTAGCCTGCTCCCTCGTGCATCACCAGCTCCAGCGTTATGCCCAGCTCGTTTTGCCACTGTTGCTGAATATACTCACTCAGCATACGATACTTTAACGTGTTATTATACCGTATCTTAAGGGGAGGGAAACCCAGCCCCCCCGCAAACCCAGCCTCAGCCAGCAACGCTTGCGCTTTGTGTCTTTGCACCGCAGGGCTAGGCAGTTGTGCCAGCTGCCCAAAGGGAATGAAGTATTGACTAGCACGTTCGCCCTCGCCTGTTATATGTTGCACCATCAGTTCACGGTCTAATACCAAACTTAACGCCTCTCTCACACGCACATCATCAAGCGGTAATTTATTGTGATTAAACAGATAAAAGACACTACCATTGATCGGGTGACTATGCCAATGGGCTTCAAGCCCATCCCTTTTCACACTTTCCATCGGGGGATTTTTAGCCTGCCATGCCAGCTGATTCTGCTTAAAAAGCCCATAAGCCGTAATCGCATCGGTTATAAATTTAATCTCAATTTCCTCAAGAATAGGATGCTCACTCTCCCAATAAAAAGGGTTTTTGTGTAGCATGAGTGATTCACCCCACCGGTACGCACCAAGGCTATACGCCCCAGACCCCACCTTACTCACCCCCGTGGTACGCAGTTCATTGGGCAAAGCTGCAAAAATTTGGTTAGCCAGCAAAGCTAAAAAATACTCCATAGGTTGCACCAATCGCACCTCTAAAGTGTGGTCATCAAGAGCCTTCACCGCCAATTCATTCAGAGTACCCCCATTGAACACCGCTTGACTACCCTCTATCATAAAGAACCTATCAACATAAGGTGCCTGCGAGTGCGGATTTAAAGCATAAAGCCAACTTTTCACAAAATCGTGGGCGGTTATAGGTTGCCCATCACTAAATCGTGCCTCAGGTCGAATAAAAAAAGTGTAAGTAAGACCATCCTCACTCACTTTGTGGCTACTTGCCAAGCCATGCACCACTTCGCCTGACTCGTTGCGGGTTGTTAAACCTTCATAAACGTTGTGTAAAAACATAAACGCTACCGTATCGGTAGCTAAAATGGGGTTAAGTGATGTGGGAACCCCAGCAAAACTCACCACAAAGTCGTTATTGCTGGGGGCAACACACCCTAAAAATATCACAAGCCACAAGGCTTTAAGCTTCACCAAAACCTTCCATAAATAAGCCCACTACCGCCCCCAAGGCTTCTGTAGCATGTAGCCCTTCCGCCTCAATCTTTAGTGTGCTCCCCACAGGTAATCCTAAAGAAATAAGCTCCATAATAGAACGCATATTTGCTTTATAACCATTATGATGCATCGTAAGATTAGCATCATAGGATTCCATCACCTGCACAATCATCATAGCTGGACGGGCATGTAAACCAGCACTATTAACAATGGTTACTTCGGTACTTTCCATAAAATCCCTCCCATGCTTCTAAAAATTTTAACGAGCTTAGTATACTATAAAATACCTAAAAAAAGCAAACCCCATCAATTGTCGCCAATCAATGGGGTCTTCACAAACTTTATATTGCAATGTTTCCCTTATTGATCAGCTACCCTTAAGTCCTCATTGAGCAGATCCATCACCTGTATTTTAGAGTGGTCAACATGAACATGCTTAGCATGAATCTTACTGATATTGGTGCCTAAGGCATCAAACATTTCATCAATGGCTACCCAAAGGTTTTTATCACTACGCTTAATGTGAAGTGGGGTTGCCCCATGCCAAGAGAAGTGCACATGCGTGGAAACCTCATAGCCCACAGGAAGAGGCTGCACGGTAACATGCATATCGGTGATGGTGTCATGAAAACGGTCAAAATGTTCGGCCTTTTGCATGATATGTTCCTTAGTGGCTTGACTTACATCATGGTGTAAGCCGCTAATTTCTAAGCGCATATAAACCTCCAATTCTCACAAAAAAATCTATAAAAATCAATCAACCTATTTAAAATTATAGACCCTTTCTCTCACCAATGCAACCATTATTTTCATTATAAATCTGTAATCTATACTTTGCCACTGTACGCCGTGCAATCAGCACATCACGCTCGGCTAACAGCTGAGCCATTTGGCGATCAGAAATTTTTATCTCTCCCATTATGGCTATAATATCCATCATCTGTTGCTTTATGTAGCCGGCCGTTACCTCTTCGTATGGCGTACTGATACCTTGAGCTAAAAAGCTCTTTAAAGGAATGTCTTCTTCATTCACTTTCATTGTTTTATCTTTCATCGCCCTAGAAACCGACGCCACCGATAATCCCACGCTATGAGCGACTTCTTGTAAACCTAAAGGTCTTAAACACTCAGCCCCTCGCTCCATAAATTCCGCTTGCCTATCCACTAGCACCTGCGCCACCAGCTGTAACGTTTGGTTACGAAACTCTAAAGCTCGTCTTAACTGCATAGCCTTATCTAATGCCATACTCGTGTTAGATTTATCTATAAAATCATCTAAACTAAAGGGATTAATGACCTTAACCACATACCCATACGAACGCTTAACGGCTATTAAGTCAGCACTCACTCGGTACCCATGCCTCACCCCACTACTGGGAGCTTTGCTCGCAGCATGTTGCTGGGCTAGTCGATCCAAATAATGATCGAGTGCTATGCCTGAGAGTGCCAGAATATGCTGCCCCGCATACATTTGGGGGGCTACTCGCATACCTTGTCTCTCTCGCAACTCTAATTTAGTCATAAAGAACTATTCACCCTTGGAAACTTTCAATCCGTGCATTAGATATCCAGCCTCGCGCAACACCTGCACAACCTGCTCTTCATAAAACTTAAGCTCATCGCCACTCAGCGTTCCATCATCTTTTTGAAAGATAACTCGTACCGTTACCGTGCGCACGCCGCAAGCCTTGTTCTCAAAATGATCAAGAAATCGCCATTCTTGCAGAGCAGGGATACGCTTCTGCTCATAGGCCACTGCTAACTTATCAAGCAAATCACTTGCCACCTGATCACCAGTTAGAACCCAAGTGCTGTCAAATCGTGAGGTCTGGTAGCGCACAATGGGAGTGTACGCTACACGTTCAGGCATAGGCTTATTAACAAACGCCGTGGCATTCAACTGTAACAAAGCCAAATTACCCTTCATTTTAAGGTGCATCATCATTGATGGATGAATAGAGTGGATAACCCCCACAATCGCCCCATCGCTTTCCAAGTACCACACTTCTTGTGGGTGTCGTCCAGACCATGCCGACGGTAATAACGGCGTATCAGACTGAGCTGACACCAACTTAATCGGTATATTTAAATAGTTAATCAGCTGTTCGGTCACATTCACTAAGTCCATAAACGGGTTATGGCTTTGCCCATAAAACATCGCACCCACATGGGTGTGTTCAGTGTACCCACCTCTCTCTGCCGAACTGTGTACGCGGGCAAACTCAAACACCTTAAAATTGGCATAATGACGGGCATTGAGTTGTGCCACTGCTAGAAAAGACGGCACTAAACTGCTACGCAATCGATCATGATTCACCGCTGTGCTACTAATCATTTTCAAGGCTTCATCATTTTGCAACCACTTTGCCTGTTCTAGCAAGACTTCACCAATAAGTGGATGGGTAAAAATCTCTATACTTTGGGCGTGCAGCACAAAAAAGTCTTGCACCTTGCGTTCAAACTGCACCCTTGCACTCAATAGTTGCGGGGTTAATGGCCACAGCGGAGCCATTGGCACAATGCGCCCATACCCATACATGCGCCCTACCTCTTCGGCAATGTCTGCCACTCGCAAAGGCTCTTTGGTGTTGCGGAATGATGGAGGATAAACCTCAAGCACGTCATCCTCTCCCACCTCTGCTGTGTACTCTAGGCTCTGTAAAATCGCCATAGCCTCTTCGGTCTCCACAGGCACACCCAAAATACCTCGTATCTGGGCTAATTGCACGGTGATCGCCTCAGGAGCATACTCAGCCCAATAGCTGCTCACCGCATCGCCATTCAGCGAGGCCTGTGGTATATGCTGTTTGAGCAACTCAAAACAGCGCCACATCGCATCATAAATGGCATGAACATCTAACGACTTTTCATAGCGAATTGAGGCATCCGTCCGCAACCCAATGCGAGCGCTGGTTTTGCGCAAGGATCCTGCCGCCCACACCGCACTTTCAATAAAAATTGCGGTGGTAGTGTCCTCCACCATACTGTTAGCACCGCCCATAATGCCCGCCAACACAAAACCTTTACTGCTATCATGAATCATCACATCATCGTGCAAAAGATCATATCTCTTACCATCCAGAGTGGTAAAGGCGCTATCTGCCCCCACATCTTTCACCTGCAAAAAGTTGTCTCTAATACTGGCACGATCATAAAAATGCGTGGGCATTCCCATCTCCAGCATTACATACTGCGACACATCCACCAACAACCCATGGCTCTTCACGCCTTGTGTGCGTAAACGTATCTGCATCCACAACGGGCTAGCCGTTTGGGCGTTCACATTATCCACACTAATACCGGCATAGCCCAAGCAGTTTTTATTTTTAACGCTCAACGTGATGGGGTTTGCCCCTCGTCCCTCTTGCGGCCACTGGTTGCGCCACTGCGCATTAAAGGGGTTGCTAAATGGGCGACGAAAGATGGCAGCCAGCTCACGAGCCAAGCCTAAAATACCCCACAAGTCAGGGCGGTGGGTGATCGACTTGTTATCAATATCAAGACAAATATCGCTCTCAATCTTAAGCACAGCCCCAAGAGTTTGCCCTACCGCATCCCACTCCACTAAATCATTTAATCGCCATAAGCCACTAGCGTCATCGCCCAAATCAAGCTCAGCTTGAGAACATAACATGCCGATGCTTTTAACCCCTTTAATTTCACGCTCAGCCAGCCGACCAATACCAGGCAACACCGTGCCAACAGGGGCAAACGGCACAATATCTGTCAGCTTTACCCGCGCTCCGCATACCACCTCTAGCACTTGCGGGGCAGCTTGTGTGCCGTGATTAATGCTTACCAATTGCAGCTTATCACTGGCTGGGTGGGGCTTTATGCCCACAATTTCTGCCACTTTTACCTGTGCCACATGCTCATATAAATGAGTTACGGACTCAACCTCACAGGTGGCTTCAGTCAGCCTATCCGTGATTGTTTGAATCAAAATTCCATCCAAATTGACAAACTCTTTTACCCAGCCCAACGAAACTTTCATTTTATATGCGCAACCTTAACTTTATGTAGTTTTTCCAAAATTCAATATAACCCATGTTACACCATTTATTCACACATTGCCAAGATGTTTAGCCAAAAAAGCGTTGACACAAGCGCCGTTGCTTTGCTATAATTAGCTTTAACATTTTAGGACGAGTAGCTCAGCTGGATAGAGTATCGGCCTCCGAAGCCGAGGGTCATGGGTTCGAACCCCGTCTCGTTCGTTTTTTACCTGATTGCTATTCAAAGAGGCATTCTATGCAAACAAACCTTAAACAACGAATAGAAAACTTTGATCTGCCCAATACAGACGTTGTTTTGCACTGTTTAGGCGAAGCTGTTGTCAATAGTATGCAATCAATCCTCCTAACCGAACAAACAAAGGGATTGATTGATATTCACCTTAAAACTTTAAGCTCCAAAGAAGATGAAGCCTTTCAGATAAACTCCTTTGACATAACTGATAATGGGCAAGGTTTTACCGAGGATAATTTCAACTCTTTTACTATTCTTGATGACACCAAAAAGAAGATTACTTTTGCCTGCAAAGGCATCGGTCGCCTACTTTATCTAAAAGTGTTTGCTAAAGTAAAGGTTGTTAGTGCCTATCTAGAAAACGGTGAAAACCGAGAACGCTGTTTTTGTTTTGACTCTGACTGGACCGAAACACAAGAATTACTGACTAAATTTGCCGCCAAACCCTGTAATAACTCTGTCTTGGAAAACAAGACTACGTTGTCGTTTGAAAACTTAATACACAATGACGATGAAAAGTTTTCGATAGAAGATATTAAAGAGTTTTTACTCACGCACTTTTTAGCAACTTTTATCCATGCCTATGATCAAAATAAAGAAATTTTCATAACCCTTAGGGTGGATAAATCAGCCTCTATCACTTTCTCTATTGCTGATATTTATAATGAGTTGTTTATTCCTCGTCACCCGACTATTATACCCATTGATAAAACGGTAGGTGCAAATCATGAGTTAATAGCAACTGCCACCACGATACAACTTTACCATATTGAAAGGACGAAAGCTCCTAAGTATAAAAAAAATGTGCATAGGGTAATATACTGTGCTGGGTTTAGAGAGCTGAAAAATGAAGGGCTGAGTGGGTTTACAGAGAAACCTTATCGTAAAAATGGTGCTGACACCTATTATGTGGTGTATGTTTTAAGTGAACTACTTAACAAAAATAGCAATAGCAACCGCAGCGATACTAGTAATTTTAAAAACAAATCTAAAATTGAAAAACTGGTTACTGATGCTGCTCATGTTTATTTAAAACCGATAGTCATTCAGTTAGAAAAGGATAAAAACCAAAAAGTTGAGCAATTACTCAAGCGGAATCCTGCATACAGCTATCTAAAAAACGATCTCCATAAGACAATAAGCTATGATCTAGATGATAAATCTATCAATAAATCGATGTATCACTTGCATGTGGAAAAACGCACCGAACAGCGTAACGGTATCATGAATGGGCTGTCTAGTCATTTAGAAAATCATTCTCGTGAAATGTTAGACTCCATAGAAGTAAGTGCTATGGCAGACTTGGCAGAGTATATGGTTTATAGACAAATCATTTTAAAGCAAATGCAACAGGTTGTAGACCAAGCTAAAAAGCAAAAGCTATCTTTTGAAACCCTCATTCAACAGTTCATAGCTCCGCGTTGCCATGATTCAAAATTCACTTTTGATCAAAACAACTTGTGGCTGATTGATGACCGTTTTACGGCTTATGAATATCAATTTGCCGAAACCTACTTCAAAAATATTCTTGATAAGGCATTTACCGACACGGACTCTCGTGATATAGCATTTATTAATAAACGTCCGGACATTTACCTACTAGACAGGTGTAATGATAAATATAATGTGGTAGCTATTGAACTTAAAGGGGTTTATGCAAAATCTTCAGACATGGTCACGGCTATTGATCAGCTGTTTGAGCGAGTAGAACAACTAAGCACACCGCCTCTGCAAAATTATATTAATGAAGCATGGTACTACGCCATCATAGAAATCAATGATGATGTGCGAAAACGAGCTAAAGGACGCATGATGAAGCCTTTGTTTGGTGGTAACCAAGAAAGCTATTATATTTATAACTCAGAATATAATGTCCATATCTACATTTTATCATACTCAACTCTGATTACTGATGCCAAAATGCGCCATAAGGTGTTTTTTGACCTTATCAAGTTAGAGTAATGGCGGCATTTCGCCACATTATCATACTGCCTCAACCATCATTCCTGCATTTACATAGAACACAAAAAAACACACTCCCTTGAGTGTGTTGAACGCAACCTTGTTGCTGTCATGGTAATTTAACTTTTCTATCTAAAAAACCTAACTTTTAATGGAGGCAAAGGGGATCGAACCCTTCACCCTCTGCTTGCAAAGCAGATGCTCTACCAAATGAGCTATGCCCCCATTTCTATTAACTTCCTTCACTATACTACCACTACCACAAAATGTCAAGACCTTTTTAACATATATTTTAAAAAATATAATAGACTTTTTCTCTCCTATGACGTACACTTGTCCCATTATGCACAATGTAAATGTAATTACCCAAAGGCTAGAAGCTCTGCGTTCAGCCATGATTCGAAACAATGTTCACGCCGTGGTTTTTCCCTCAGGCGACCCTCACTCAGGCGAATATGTCGCTGATCGTTTTGTAGCACGCTTCTTCTTCTCTGGGTTTTCAGGCTCCGCCGGCACACTTGTGGTTACCCTTACTAAAGCCGCCCTCTGGACTGATGGGCGCTATGCTTTAGCCGCCACCGAAGTGTTGCAAGACACCTCTATCGCTCTTGTTGTAGAAGGTTCTCAACCCAGCCCACCAGACATAGCGACCTTTTTATTACAAAACCTCCCCCCTAATGGCAGCGTAGCTGTTGATGCACTCTGTGTGAGTTATGAGTGGTTTGCTCGGTTGCAACAAAAACTAGCCTCTAACCAGCATAATCTATGGCACTTAGACCTCTATGATCTGGTGGATACTCATCGTAAAGACTATCCTCAACAGCCCATCTCTCTCTTGTCTGAAGAGCACACAGGGGCAAGCTGTGCGGATAAGATAAATCTTATCCGCCAAAAGCTCATCGGCGAAAATGGCACGCACTATCTGGTGAGTGCCTTAGACGATGTGGCTTGGCTCACCAATTTACGCGGATCAGACATTGACTTTAACCCACTTTTTTACTCCTACCTCCTCATCACCCCCACCAGTGCAACCCTCTTTCTTTTTGAATCAGCATTACACGCTAATGCCCTGCACTATCTCACTAAACAAGGTGTAAAAACGCGTCCCTATCACTCGTTAATTGATACGATTAAAGGGCTAACGAACCAGTATTTTTTTGCCACAGGTGCCTTCATCAATGCCTTTCTTGTGCAGCTTATTCAACAAAATAACACCATCAACTACGCCAACAACTGGGTGCAAGCTACTAAATGTGTGAAAAATAAAATCGAGTTGCAATGCATGAAAGATGCTCACATTGCCGACGGCGTGGCTATCACGCGGCTGTTGCACCGCTTTAGCCTTAACGAATTTGCTACTGAGTGGGACATTGCCTGTGCCATTGAGCAAGAACGTAAACGTATGCTTGGTCATTCAGGCCCTAGTTTTCCCTCCATCGTGGGTGTGGCTGCCAATGGGGCTGTGGTGCATTACCGTCCTACCGCCGAAAACCACGCCCCCCTTACTGATGGGCTTATTGTTATCGACTCAGGGGCGCAGTATTTAGGGGCAACCACCGACATCACACGCACCGTGAGTTTTGGAACACCCGCACAGGAGGAATGTGAGGACTACACCATCACACTAAAGGCACACATTGCCCTTGCTAGCCAACGCTTTTGTACCAACACTTCAGGGGCTCAGCTTGATGGCGTTGCCCGTGGCGTAATGTGGAATCACAGCATAGACTATGCTCATGGTACAGGTCATGGGGTGGGGGCTATGCTCTGTGTGCATGAAGGTCCTGCACGTATCAATGGTGCGAACACCTCACTTATTGCCGAAAACATGATTTTTAGCATCGAACCAGGCATTTACAAAGCCCATAAACACGGTGTGCGTTTAGAAAATCTCTACTATGCCACCCATGTTACGCAAAACGACCATGGGCATTTTTTACGTTGGCAAGTGCTTAGTTATGCACCCTTTCAAGCCTCGCTTATCAACACCGCTATGCTGACGACTCAAGAAAAATCATGGCTCAATGCCTATCATAAAGAGGTTTACATCGCCTTATCACCTTATTTGCAAGGGGAAGATGCGCATGACTTTCTGATGGATGCCACTGCACCACTCTAGTCTTCTTGTGGTTATTCACCAACAAGCCCCATTCCTATGCGTGGGACTTGTTGATAAAACACGGGCTTAGGTCTTTTTGTTTCGTTTAGCTTTTTTCTTGCTCACGGTGAGGGGTGATGCTTTCTTCTCAGGCACAATCACCACATCATTCTCCCTTGCCACGGCTGGTAAATAACCCACCTCTTTCATAATGCGATGGGCGATGGGGCTGCGCAACCACTCCACAAAAGCCAACACAGTTTCATCTGTTTCCCCTGCCCTATGCACCGCATAGTACGGTATTACAAAGGCATAACGCCCTTCTTGTATTGCTGAGTCATCAGGGTAAACACCATCTATTGCTAAAAATTTCAAACTATGCTGGCTGTTTTGGCGCATCTGGTCAATACAAAAACGATAACTGTAACCAATACTTCCCAGCCCCCCTTCAAAAGGAAAAGCCGTGCGGGCTAAGCCACCCATGCCATGCTGCACCCACGCATCGGAGGCTTTGATCATCGGTTGACCTTGCATCACCAGTTGACGCATGGCTCGTTGACTGCCACTCTCCTCATCACGTTGATAAGCAACGATGAGTTGATTACGTCCGCCCACCTGCTGCCAATTGGTGATCTCCCCCCGATAAATGGCTTGTAGCTGTTCTAAGGTTAGGTTTTTTACAGGATTGTCTTCATTCACCATAAACACAAACGCCTCGCTCACTACCGGCGTTAGCACCAACTGCATGCCCTTTTCTTTAACAAGGGCTAGCTCTTGCTCACTGGGGGCTACCACAAATATCAGATCGGTTTCGCCGTCAATCAGCAGAGTGTAGGCGGAGCTTGTGCCGTTATGGTTCAAAGGTGGGTTTTGTTCCTGTTGCTTCCATGTTTTAAGATCTTTTTGTAAAAAAAAGCGCCGCTCATCGCCATAATCAAAAGCATTTATATAAGAATCATAAAAATGCTCTTCACTCTTGCTGATTAAACCCAAAAAGTAGCGAGCCATATTCACAGTTAGCGGATAAGTTGCCGTGCTACCATCAAGTCCTAAGAAAAACTCTGCATTAAACTTACTCTTCTGAGTGGGGCTTGCCAATGGAATGGGCAAGCGGGACAAATCCGGTAACGGTAAGGTTTCATCTAATATAGGTGTATCTACAATAACAGGGTCGTGTAAGGGTTGCACATTCTGCTGCACCACATGAGCCAAAATCGATCCATTATAACCACCGGTAAACGAGTAGAGCTGATGCCCTTTCTTTACCACATAATTGAGTCTGTCGCCCCCAGCATGGCTATCATAAAGCCACAGCACCCACAGATCATCGCTCAACTTATCCACGGCGATAATACAAAATCTCTCCCCATCGGCACCATAGCTATTCTCTACCCTATACTTCTCTAACTCTATATTAACACCCGGCACCCCCCCTTCAATGCTACTCCCAGAAAGATAGCCGGTGGGTTGCTCATTGAAGGTGAAAAAACTCCACAATTGCCACTCCGCATTCCGCACCATGTACTTACCACTCAAGGCAACATCATCATCTATTCGGCGTTGGGGTATCCCCAATCGTTCCCACAACAATTCTCGCTCTTTGGCTACTTTCTCTTCATAAACCCACTCTTTATAGTCTGTATTGCTCCATAATTCTCTGCTTATGTCATCAAATATCGCCTTAACGTGTGGCACACGTCCTCGTCGGGCGTTCACCCACTCTGCCACCTGTTACTGTTCTTGTGCGGTCAACTCAATTAACGTTCGCAATGAAGTAACTTTCGCCAGGTCGCTCGTTCTATCCTCAAGCGTAAGTGCCACCTCGTTCATTTTGCCAAAAATGCCCGCCACGGTAAGGGCAGGTTGCCCTTCCTCAGCCCATACCCTGTCTTGCATCGCCCAAAATTTGGTATCCGCCCACACTTCGTCCGCCGTGCGAAATATGGGCTTAAACACTTGTTCTTCTGTGCTTGTAACAGCCCCTAAATCTACCACAACTGATGTCCTCTTCCAAACTAAAGCGTCATCAACAGTCTTGTTTTTACCCCTATTACCACACGCCACAAATAGAGTCATCACTCCCGCTAGTATCAAATTGTGTCGTTGTTCCATTTTTTTAATTCCTCAAATCTTCATTACTCGTCTTAATTGAATAAAAAAACCCCATTCTTGGGAATGGGGTTTTCTTTCACTCATCTAAAAAAGACAGTCTACTTCTTATTCTTGATAGAATAGAAGGTGTCATTTCCAGGGTAGCAGGAAATCTGCTTAGCTGCATTAAGTTCTTCTTCAATGCGGATAAGACGATTGTATTTTGCAACCCGATCACTGCGACTCATTGAACCGGTCTTGATCTGTCCAGCCTCTAAGGCTACAACGAGGTCAGCAATAAAGGTGTCTTCGGTCTCGCCAGAGCGGTGAGAAACGATAGCTGTGTAACCAGCTTTTTTAGCCATTTCCACAGCTTCAATGGTCTCCGTAACGCTACCAATCTGATTAACTTTAATCAAAATGGAGTTTGCAATACCTTTATCGATACCTTCTTTCAGAATTTTGGTGTTGGTTACGAACAAGTCATCACCCACAATCTGAACACGATCGCCAATAGCGTCTGTTAGCTTCTTCCAGCCATCCCAGTCGCCTTCAGCCAAACCATCTTCCAAGCTCACGATTGGGTACTTGTTTACCCATTCCGTCCAGTAAGCAACCATTTCATCACTGCTTAACTCACGCTTGTCGCTCTTCTTAAAGATGTACTTCTTTTTGTCGTTGTCATAAAACTCAGAAGCTGCTGGGTCAAGCGCAATTTTGAAATCACTTCCAGCTTTATAACCAGCTTTTTCAATGGCTTCCAAAATAAGCTGAGGAGCTTCTTCGTTGCTCTTTAGGTTAGGAGCAAAACCACCCTCATCACCTACAGCGGTCGATAAACCTTTCTTGTGGAGAATGTCTTTCAAAGTGTGAAACACTTCGGCAATCATACGCACAGCCTCAGTAAAGCTAGGCGCACCCACAGGAACAATCATGAACTCCTGAAAGTCAACCGAGTTGTCAGCATGAGATCCACCATTTAACACGTTAGCCATTGGCACTGGCAACATACTAGCATGGGCATTGCCCAAATAGCGGTACAAAGGCAAATTGAGGTAGTCAGCAGCAGCACATGCCACAGCCATTGATACACCCAAAATAGCATTGGCACCCAGCTTGCTCTTGTTCTCAGTTCCGTCTAAATCAATCATGGTGCGGTCAATAACAACCTGCTCCAAAGCATCAAGCCCAATGATTTCATCAGAAATTACGTCATTCACATTAGCAATGGCCTTCAAAACACCTTTTCCAAGGTAACGGCTCTTATCACCATCACGCATCTCAAGTGCTTCGCGAGTTCCTGTGCTGGCACCGGAAGGCACAGCGGCTCGTCCAAAACTTCCATCTTCTAAGTAAACTTCAACCTCTAGGGTTGGGTTTCCACGAGAATCAAGAATCTCACGGGCGTGAACAAATTCAATTATACTGCTCATAAATAGTCTCCTATATTTAATTTTAGCCTATTCTATTTTACTAGAATAAACCTTTATGCAAAAATAAGCAAGGTGTATCATCCATGTTTATCATACTAAAATGCCTTAACTCTGCATACTCTCCTCATTTCCTTGGTGTTGCCTACAACTCATCACCTCGGCAATTATCCCTTGTGCCAGCTCTGCATTTGCTGTATTTCAGTAGCCCACAATGTGGGTTCTGGGGTCTCTAAAATGAGCGGAATATTCATTATCTTGTTGTCCTTTGCAAGAACTTCAAAAGCCGTCAATCCAATCTCGCCAGCCCCTAAAGGGCTGTGCCTATCAACATGCGATCCTAGCCCCTTCATACTATCGTTAATGTGCATTCCTCGCAAAAACTCATAGCCAATCAAGCGCTCAAACTGCTCCATAGTGGCTGCATAGCTTTCGGCACTACGTAGGTCATACCCTGCGGCAAAAATATGGCAGGTATCTATACACACACCCATCCTTGAACCAGCATCGATACGCTCTAGCATGGTAGCTATCTCTTCAAATGTAGCCCCTGTGTGAGCACCAGACCCTGCCGTCATCTCGATAACCATGCAAACCTCTGCGGTTTCATCAATAATGCGTTTCACGTAGCTGGCTATTTGGCTCAGCGCGCCATCTAGGTCACTTTCTTGACGTGAACCGGGGTGAAAATTGAGTAATTTTAGACCCAGTTGCTCAACTCTTTCAGCCTCATCCAGCAAGCTGGTGTACGACTTAGCCAAAATATCTTCTTTAGGGCTGGCAAGGTTCACCAAATAATTGTCATGCACCAGCACCATCTCTGGGGCAATGCCTGTGGCTACCAAGTTCGCCTTAAAAAGTGCCACACTTTCACCAGCCAAAGGGGGGGCACTCCAGCCCCGAGGGCTACGGGTAAACATACCAAAAGCCGTAGCCCCAATTTTTTGGGCATTAAGAGGGGCATTTTGTACCCCACCTGCTGCTGAGACGTGTGCACCTATATATAACATAGAATTGATCCTTACTCTTTTATTTACTAAAGGCTGCCACGGCTGCCCCCAAAAGCGAAGCATTGTCCACCCTTAAAAAGGTGAAAAACCGTAAATCAGCACCTGATAGTATCTCCATCATAGCCTTTTTAATCTGCTCTTGCAAACCATTAAAGGCATAAAAAGTCGTACCATCCACAGTAATGCCCACAGGACGCTCGGCATGCTTGCCACAGCCACTCTGCAGCACTGCTGCCCCTAAATTAATCGCCGTGATTTTTGCCATGCGTTGCACTAAGTTGTTCACAACCTGCTGCAAAGATGCAGAATCATCCGCCGTCCCATAGGTTTTAAGCACCCGCCCTACCGCATGTTGCTCGCTAGTAGGTTCATTGTAAAAATCACAAATCTCTTTAGTACCCCAGTTCGCCCCTCGTTCATTCAAGGCTACACCCAATGCCACCGACAGCAACCCCTCTTGCGCCATCCCCTGCCAAGTAGCCACACACAACGGACCTAAATACGCTCCTGAGATCATTTTTTCTAAAAAGAAGGTGCCAGGATTTTTGCTTTTGGCATCCAGTTCACGGTCGAATGTGCCTTGGGTTAGTCCAGTAAAGGCCCCTGATTCCATGTTAATGATTTGACTGCCGCTTGCCATGCCGTATAATTTGGTTATATTACTGTTTTGCTCAAGGTACGCTGTGTTAGTCCCTGTACCCAAAATAAAACCAATAAAGCCATCAAAAACTTGATTTTGGGCACTCAATACACCCATTAAAAGCGTAGCCACGGTGTCATTCAGCACCACGGCTCGGTTCACAGTAGACAGGGTTAAAGCCGACAAGTGGGCTAAAAGCTCTTGCCCCACATAGGTACCCACTACCTGAGGGGCTTGAATCTCTTTGCTAAACATCAGCACTTTTCCATCACACTCAGGCGTGCTTTCTGCAGGATAGCTAAAGCAAAAGCCCAGCCGTGTAGCCTCACTTGCCAATGGGGCTAACTGCTGTGCTAAAAGGGTGTAAAACTGCTCTTTACTCACTTCACCTTGCGTGCCTGGCATCACCACCTTACTAAAATGGTCAATAACGGGACAATACTCCTCATCCAAATGCACTAAAGCACTACGTAAATTGGTGCCTCCGGCATCCATCACCAGCACTTTTTCGCCTTGGGGCAACGCAGTAGGCAACATAACATAAGTTGGAATCATCATAAGAGAGGACGGTTTACCCGCCAAACCTGCATCAATCGCCTGATGAAAGGCTATCATTACCCGACCCACATCCACCTGCTCATGGTGCATCATGTGCTTCGTCAAAAAAAGTTCCACCTTGGCTGTTTTACTCATACTTTATCCCCTTTATTGTTAATGTAGCTCCTGCCGCCGCTCGGTAAAGGCGATCTTGTAGAGCTTTGCCTACCCCCTGTGCTATGGGTAGTGAAGCAAAAATATACGAAACACCTTCTTTATCAAACTGATGAAAGGCACTGTATAACTGTTGTGCGTACTCTTCTAATGTATTACAAGATAAAACCAATAAACCTGGCGGTATCTTGGGTTTTGAGGCTCCATACCACAACACGCCCACCTTGCCTGTTAATCCTAAGTTCTCAAGCCAAAACACCGGCACATCTTCAGGCATAAGCACCACTTGGGCATGTGGTTGATAGTGGGCGTACTTTTGCCCCGGGCTTAAAATTTCTGCCACTTGAGGAGCATACTCCACTTGCGCAAAGCCCAAACACGCTTGTAAATGTTCCAAACTAATGGCACCTGCACGTAAAATTTGCACTTTAGACCCCAAACAGGACACCACGGTGGATTCAATGCCGACTCGGCACCCCCCTCCATTTAAAATAGCGGGAATACGTCCTGATAATTCATCATAAACCATAGCTGCCGTGGTGGGGCTGGGGCGCCCCGATAAATTAGCTGAAGGAGCCGCTAATGGATGCCCCACGTGGGCTATCACCTTGCGCATCAGTTCATGATCGGGGATGCGTACCGCTACACTAGCCAGCCCAGCTGTAGCCACCGCACCCACCACCTTTCCGTTAGGCACCACCACCGTAAGCGGACCTGGACCAAACCTTGCTAGCAAGGTTAAAGCAGCTTCGTTAGCAGTCGGGGCAATATCAAGCAGTTGATCACCACTTGAAATATGCACAATGAAAGGGTTGTCATGCGCCCGATTTTTCACCGCATAAATGGCACGGCAAACGGCATCGGAGGTGGCATCGCCTGCAAGGCCATACACGGTTTCGGTAGGTAAGGCAACCAATTGCCCTTCTTTTAACAGCTCGGCACAGGCAAGCCATTCAGTCTCTGCATAAATTCGAGTAAGCATATCATCAATCCTAACTTGATTTTTACGCTTTGTATAGTGTTTTTTTCTATAAATTATGCCGATGAAATAGGCACTTAGGTTTATTTACTAGAAGGAATGGAGTCGTAAATGCTAGAAGATTTGGCACTCATCATTAAAATCGCCTTTTCAAGGTACTCTTTACTCGCCTACGCCTTGTTTGGACTGTTTCTGCTGTTGCTTAAACGCATAGCCGTAGAACCAAAGCCTCTCAATTATACTAGGCCCTCTGACAGAGGGCGACAAGCACCGATAATAAAGAGCGATGTAGCCCCTCATGAGGGGAATGATGTTCAGGATGCAGAATCCTAATGATCCTTCTTTTTTAAAAACATAATGTATTTACTTTAATTGCTTTAATTGCTATAATTAGAGTCTAAATTTTTCAGAATCACACACACAGAGCGGGGTTATGGACGAAAACAACATCACTTTAGTCGATATTGAAAAGGAACTCAAAGAGTCTTATCTGACCTATGCCATGTCGGTCATCGTATCACGTGCATTACCAGATGTACGCGACGGTTTAAAACCCGTGCATAGGCGTGTTCTCTATGGTATGAGTATGCTCAACTTAGATCGCAGAACCAAATGTGCTAAAATTGTTGGTGATGTCATGGGTTCATTTCACCCCCATGGCGATGCTGCCATTTATGATACCTTAGTGCGCATGGCACAAGATTTTAGCCTCCGTTACCCCCTTGTGTGGGGTGAAGGTAACTTTGGCTCTATTGACGGCGATCCAGCCGCGGCCATGCGTTATACCGAAGCCAAAATGGCTAAAATCACTGAGGCTATGCTGCGTGACTTAAAAAAAGAAACCGTGGATTTTGCCCCTAATTATGACGGCTCTACCGTAGAACCAGTCGTGTTACCGGGTTCAATCCCCAATCTTTTAGTTAATGGCTCAACGGGCATTGCCGTGGGTATGGCAACCAATATGGCACCCCATAACCTCACCGAAATTTGCACCGCCATTGTGGCCTTTATTGAAAACCCAGAAATCTCCGGTGAAGAGCTTTTGCAGCACGTTAAAGCTCCTGATTTTCCCGGTGGTGGCATTATTCATGGGCTAATGGGTTATCGAATGGCAGCTCTTGCGGGCAAAGGGGCGGTTATTACTCGAGCTCGGGTAGACATTGAAAGCACCAACACCAGAGAGCAGATCATTGTTACTGAGTTGCCCTACATGGTGAACAAAAAAAACCTTATCGTGCATATTGCCGATCTGGTGAAAGATAAGCGTATTGACTCAATTGCCAATATCACCGATGCCTCGGCACAAGGTAAAATCCGCATTGTTATTGAATTAAAGCGCGATGCTCAAGCATCGGTTACCTTAAACCAGCTGTATCAGCACACCTCGTTGCAAACCACTTTTCATATTAACAACTTAGCCTTGGTGGGTGGGCAACCCAAAACTTTAACCCTTAAAGAGTTAATTCACCACTTTGTTCAGCATCGCCATCAAGTGATTGAACGTCGTAGCCGTTTTGAACTACGTAAACTGCGCGAACGTGAACATATCTTACAAGGTATTAAAATTGCTCTTGATAACATTGATGAAGTGATCGCCCTGATTAAAAAGAGTGCCAATGTAGCGACGGCTCGTACTGGATTGATTGAACGTTTTGGCTTTAGTGAAATTCAGGCTAACGCCATATTGGAAATGCGTTTACAGCGCTTAACCAATATGGAAGTGCAAAAGATTTTAGAAGAGTTGGCTCTTATTTTAGCCCAAATTGCCCACCTTGAGCATCTGTTGGCACATCCTGAAGAGATTTATGGCATCATTAAAGATGAAACTGCGCAGATTGCTCTTGCCTATGGTGATGCCCGACGCTCAGAAATTGTGCGTGATGAAATCAATGGCTTGGTTATTGAAGACTTGATTGAGCGCGAAGACATGGTTGTTTTGGTGAGCAAGAAAGGCTTCATCAAACGCATTGCCTTAAGTGAGTATAAAGATCAGAGCCGTGGTGGCAAGGGGTCGCTCTCAGCCAAGCTAGGTGATGGCGACTTTGTGCAGCACATTTTTGCAGGATCCACCCATGATATTTTGTTCTTTATCACCACTAAGGGGCGTGGCTACTGGCTTAAGATTTATCAATTGCCTGAAGGTACCAAGCAGGGCAAAGGCAAGCATTTACGCACTATTTTTGACTTTGAAACTGATGAAGAGATCAGCGAGAGTGTTTGTTTCCCCGCCTTTAGCGATGATCTCTATCTTCTTCTTGCTACACGTAATGGCATTGTCAAACGGGTTGTCTTAAGCGCCTTTAAAAATGCTAAAATCCGTGGTATCATCGCCATTGATCTTGATGAAAACGATGCGCTACAGAGTGCGGTTATCACTACCGGTGACAACATGCTCCTCTTGGTGAGCCGTAATGGTCGGGCGTTGCGTTTCCACGAAGCTAAAATTCGTGCTGTAGGACGTAGTTCTCGTGGTGTACGGGGTATTCGCTTGCAAGGCGAAAACGATGCCTTGGTTGGTGTGTGTGTGGAGGCTGAAGACCAAGACATGCTCATTCTTAGTGAACATGGCTTTGGTAAACGCACGGCTTTCTCCCAATTTACCCCTCATGCTCGTGGCACAGCAGGGCAAAAAGTGGCCAACACCAGCGAAAAGTATGGCAAGATTTTTGTGGCGATTGACTGTGATGATCAAAAGAGTTTGCTGGTCGTTACCGCTCAAGGAAAAACCATTAAGACCGCATTGGGTAACATTCCACTGCTTGGTCGCACCGCCGGTGGCGTGCGCATTGTGCGTATTGACGAAGCCGATTCGATTGAAGGGTTAGCCCTTGCCATGAAGAGTGTGGAGTTTGTGGATGCTGATGAAGACATGAGCGATGTGGCTTATGAACAAAGTGAACTGTTTAACGACGATGAAGTGGCTGATGAGCCTGCTATCGATGATGATGCTCCAGAGGATGACACCCAAGAATAAATTTAACTGGTATCTATAGACAAATAAAAAGAGGGTTTAAACCCTCTTTTTATTTATATAAACTTTTACTGTAAGGCGTAGGCTGTTTACAAAGGTATTTGATTGAGACCCGCCTGAAGCAGTTTTTGGGCAAACTCATTGCTGTCTACTAGGATCGTATCATTAGCGGAGGCTATCTCTCTTTCCTTGTCATTAAAAGCACTTTGGGAAATAACCCAACGAGCTGTGCTAAAATTTTCTACAATAGCAGACTCAGGATTGTGATCATGCGGCTCTTCGGTCAACCAATTATCGTCGCCATTGGTGCGATGAATCTGTAAAGAAATTTGGTGTTGCAACGCCTCAAACTCCACCACAAAGTCTATGCCGTCTTCTTCCTCCTCACCAATGTCTACACTACTCGCCCCTACTCGGGTGAAGTACCACTGAATAAGTTCCTTGAATTGCTTCTGTGTCATGTCCTTTAACACATTACACAAAGGTTGAGTGAGTTCTTCTAATATTTTGGCTTGATGGTTGATGGGATTATTATCTCGTATGCTCTCTACGATTTGCCTAATAGCCTTTTCATGCTTACTAATATTGAGTGTAGTCCACTGAGATCTCATAGAACGAGCCAACCCATCTGCCAAATATTCACTACGACTGATGTCTTGGGCAATCACTTTAACCTTAAAGAAAAAGCCCATGTCAATCTCTTCTAAAGGTCTGACAATTCCTTCCGCATCTTTTAACTCTGTCCGCCCCAGTGTGGTAGGGTCCATTAAAGCAGATGTTACCTCATAAATAGAGAATCTTCTACCATGGGGATGAGACACCAGTACCCAATCACCAATCTGCATGTTCACAAACTTTTTAAGACAATGAAAATTTCTCTCTTTCTTTTTTCTCTTTGAAAACCCCTCAAGTCCAGCAATCGTAACCGTTCGCCATCCTGTGCTTAAAATACCGTCCTTTTCCAATAACGGCAGGCTGTACCGTGCCTCTTTTTTAATTTGGTGAAAGTAATAGTTCACTTTAAATCCTTTGTAAAAAAACCAATGTCCAGCCCAGATGCAGTAATGAAGAAGGTATTCTTACTCTATGCGTAGAGTAAGATCAATGGGCTAGCTTGTTGATCTTTTATATTTTAGAAACCGTGCATTAAAAAATGAGGACTAACAACCCAGACACCACTAACCCTAACAAAAAACCTAAGATCAGTGTAGCCTGTACTTTTTTCCCAGAGCTCACCATCCAGTTTTTAATATTTCGCTTTACTACGGCTAGTTTCACCCAAGGTGATGACGGCGAAGGTAGCTTCCATCCTATTTTTTCAGCGTATGTTTGGTATAAATCACGAAAAGGAATATGACTATTTTGAATGTGCCAAGGTGAACTTCCTGAAAAATGTAAAATTTGTACATCATCTCTCTTTCGCCACTCATCATTTGATACAAACTCTCCAAGAGAAAACTTTGTATAAGATTGACTATTTACAACTAATCTACCGTTGACACCCAAATGAGTAGCACATGGATGAGCGTTATAAACCCATGGCAACGTTACCCCGTATTGCTCATCCCTTAGTGTTAAATAGTTTAACACCGCTTGGTCAGGGAACTGCAATAACCTCGGTGGAGCGGTGTTCAATATCTTTAAACCCTCTTCTGCCCAGTTTAACTTACGCCAAATGTTCAAATCAATTAAGAGAACCCCTGCCTGTATCATCACCATCTTGGCATTAAATTTTAGATCAAAGTTGAAAAATGAAGCCAATCCCGCTGTCCGTTCCATCGCCATGAAGTTATCAAAAGCATCGCACACAAAAAGTGTCGCCTGTCCGTTCATGTCAAAATTAAAAAGCTCAGTTAAATCGCTTAACACTAAAATATCCACATCAAGATAAATAAGACGCTCCATCTTTGGCACAAGTTCAGGCAACAACAAGCGATAGTTCGTTTCCTTCCCATAGCTACCGCCCACCGCAGGCACTTGTTCCCACTGCTCATCGCTCAAATCTAAAAAAGTAAGACTACTCTGCGGATGACGCTCGTTCACCAGTTGTTCAATCTTTTGCCGAGTCTCGGCTTTCAGTTTATAGTTCAGCACATGCACCGCATACACCGTGTCAGCGTGGGCGTGTTCAAACATCGACACTAACGTAACCAATAATGGGTTTAGATAAGGATCATTAATAGTAAAAGCCACATTGATTGATTGATTGATTGATTGATTGATTGATTGATTGATTGATTGACATTTAAAACTCCTTTTTTTCTAAAACTGCATCCCGATCAACACACCAAACCCCACCGACAAACCGATGATCACACTCAACAAAATAAAATACGATGGGCGTTTTCTCACTTTTATGATCAAATCTTTAAAATGCCCACGATAAAAAATAGAGTCTGGCATTTTCCAGCCTATTTTGCTGGCATATTCCTGATACTTATCCCTAAACGGCACTTCGGCGTTTCTAATAGCCCATGGTGCACAGGCCACAAAATGCACAATCCGGGGTTTAAACACCCCAGCCTTGTGTAGTGCGTTTTGTGCATCATCGGCTATCGCAAAGTGCGTGGCATCTAAAAACAGTTGATCTTGCATACGATAGAAAAAATCCACCACTTCATCACCATTGTTATACTCTAACGCAAGGGTACGGGGATCATAGTTGTACTCAAAGCCCAGCTTCTCAATGGCATCAAGCCCGCCATCGCGCAGAGTGAGGTAATTGATAACCTCTTGATCAGGGCAAAAACCGGGCAATTTACCCACCAGTCCCATCAATCTAAAGGCCTCATTAGTAAAGTTATGTTCACGCCAATAGTTCAAGTTTAAATACAATACTCCTGAATTACAGTAATAAAACTCTTTTAATTCATGCCCATCAAAGTGGGCTAACGCCAGTATACGACTTTTTTTTTCAAACATCCAGCGTTCTTCAAACACCCCAGCAAACGCCTTGCCCTCAAGCGAAATCTTGTGCATGTCACTTAAATCATCCAAAACCATCACATCCGCATCCAAGTAAAGAATAGAGGACATGTTGGGCAATAAATCAGCCAAAAGTAAACGACAGGCCGCCGCCTTACCCCACCATTCGCCCACTTGTGGAATACCTGCCCATTGCACATCACTTATGTCTAAAAAATGGATTTTTCCCTGTGGGTGATGCCGTTGTTGCGTCTGCTCAATTTGTTGACGAGTGGTTGCCTTTAATCTATAATTAACCACATAAACATTGTAAATAGTCTCAATATGGGCGTTGGCATACAACGAAATCATCGCAACCTGCAATGGTTTCACATAGCCATCATCAATAGCAAAAGCCACTGAAAAAGGGGGGAAACTAGACATCAAAAACTCCTTATTTTGACAAACATCAACTATATCAACCAAGCAATCACACTGGTTAGTACTAAACCTAAACTAAAACAAAAAATAGCCATAGCTTTCTCTTTTTTCCCCCAACCTGCCAGCCAAGTTTTAAAATTAGCTATCGTAGCGGCGCGTTTACCGGGTAACTTCCAGCCAATTTTATCCGCATAACTTTGATATAATGCTCGGTTATAGCTACTATGCTGGGTATTATGCCATGGAGAGTTGGCTGCAAAATGAATAATCTGTATGTCTGTTATATTTAATAACGTTTCGTCACTCACCCACTCATTCACTAAACTCGTATTAGCTTTATCGTATGCCAGCTCCCCTAAAATTAAAGCCTTGTCCGAAGTTAGCGCAGGAGAGGTATTAAAAACTTTGGGTAAAAAATAAACATTCATTACACCATCACGCATCGCTAAGTAGTTTAAAACATCTTCATCCGGTAACATTCCTGGCACATCCTTGCAAAGCTTCAGTAATCTCACCGATTCATGGCTAAAGTTATGTGTGCGCCAAAAATCTAAATTAATAACCAGCACTCCTGCATTGCAGTGTCCATATACTTTAAAACTAAAATCTTCATCTCGGTCCAGTTTAGCAATTGCCCATCTGCGTAGGCGTTTCCACTGTTCTCCGTTGGCATGAACCGATGATACGCCGGCAAAAGCCTTACTCGTTAAATTAAGATTCGCTAAAATCTGTAAATCGCCCATCACTAAAATATCCACATCCATGTAGATAATCTTATCTAAGTGTGGCACTAAATCGGGTAAAAAAAGCCTAAAGTTGGTCTCCTTCCCCCATTTATTAACATAGGGTATTTTCTCCCACTGCTCATCGCTCAAATCTAAAAAAGTAACACTGCCCTGTGAATGATGTTCACTCACTAGCTGCTCAATCCGTCTCCTATTATTAGACTGTAGTTTATAGTTCAACACATACACCGCATACACGGTATCAGTATGCGCATGTTCAAATAACGAAACCAAGGTAACCAACAACGGATTTGTATACGGGTCATTTATTGCAAAGACCACAGCGATGGGTGATAAAATAGACATGAAAACTCCTTCTCTTAATAACTACACCACTAAACTTAGTAAGCCTGCCACCATTAAACCCAACACAAATCCTAACACCACCGTACCATAAACTTTTTTACCCGAAATTTTCACCCAGTTTTTAATATTTCGCTTTACTACGGCTAGTTTCACCCAAGGTGATGACGGCGAAGGTAGCTTCCAACCTATTTTTTCAGCATATTTTTGGTATAAATCACGAAAAGGCACTCGTCCATTATGCACTTGCCACGGTGAACGTCCATAAAAATGTAAAATGCACACCTTTTGCGCCTCTTTCCACTCTTTATTAACAAACTCATTCATCATAAAAAATTTGTAAGAGCTGTCATCAAGTAACACTTCGCCGGCTTCACCTGTAACACAAGCCGTAGGATCAGCATTAAAAATCCATGGCAAACTAAACCGATACTGGTCATCCCGCATCATTAGGTAATTGATAACCGCTTGATCAGGGAAAAACAACACTTCAGATGGAGCTTCATTTAAAATTTTTATACTATCCTCAACCCAGTTTAACTGACGCCATAATACTAAATTCATTAACAGCACCCCAGAATTGCCTCCCCACATGTTATATTTACGAATAAGCGGATGATCAAAAATCTTAGCTATTTCTGCAACGCAGTGCATAACATAGTTAAGCTCATGCATACATCGCGTAAATAACACAGCCTGTCTGGACATATCAAAATTAAAAAGATCGCTTAAATCGCTTAAGATTAAAATATCCACATCCATATAAAGGATTTTATCTATATTCGGTAAAAGTTCAGGCAATAGTAAACGGTAATTCACTTCTTTATTATAATTGCCACCCGCTGCGGGAATTTGGTTAAATTGATTATCACTTAAATCTACAAAAATAATACTGCCCTGCGGGTGTTGATATTTCACCAGTTGTTCTATTCTCTGTCGATTATCCGAATGTAATTTATAATTAACAACATAAACATCATATACCGTGTCAGCGTGGGCATTTTCAAATAGCGAAACCAACGCAACTAGTAGTGGTTTAACATACGCATCATTTATGGTAAATGCCACCGCAATGGATAATGATTGAGACATAGCAACTCTCCTCTACTTTAAAAACTGTTCGCTAAAAAAGAAACCCTATCAGTCCAGCCACTACTAAACCAAAAACAAAACAAACAACAGCTAATCCTTTCTCTTTGTTCCCTAAGCGTTTTAGCCATAGTTTAAAACTTTTGTATCTAAAAGACACAAAAGAGTCTTCTATTTTCCAGCCACTTCTTAAAGCACATGCTTCATAAAGTGAATTTGCCTCTGACTTATGCCGATCAAAGCGCCATGGATCACGCCCTGCAAAGTGGATAATCTGGGGCGTAGCTATGGTCAATAACTCTTGATCCACCACCCATTCATTACGTCTCTTTAAAAAAACATGCCAGCGAGCGTTCTCATAAGGCTCTATAGGTGGTGTTAAAGAAACCGTAGCAGGATTCCAATTAAAAACAGCGGGCAAAAAATAAATGTTCTCACTACCATCACAAGTTGCTAAATAATTCAACACATCTTGATCAGGCAACATGCCTGCAATGTCTTTATATTTATTCAACATAGTGATGGCTTTAGTTGTTAGTTGATGCTCACGAAAAAAAGCTAAATTTAAGACCAAGACTCCTGAATTACAGTAAGCATTATGGCTCATGTATGTGTTAGTTATCGCCTTTTCTAAAATACTAAAACACTGCAGTCGTTGTTGAATAGCCCCCGATCCCATCCATAGCTCATCACGCACCCCCGCAAATGCCCTGCCTTGTAAATCAAGGTTATATAAAACACTTAAATCACACTGCACCAAAACATCCGCATCCAAATAAACAATTTTATCAAAATCTGGTGCTAACTCAGGTAAAAATAAACGATAGTTGGCTTCCTTACCCCAAATGCCCACATAAGGTATTGAATCATGCTGCTCATCACTTAAATCTAAAAAAGTTACACTGCTTTGCGGATGCCATTGTGTTACACACGCCTGAATCTGCTGCCGAGTGGCAGGGTTAAGCTTATAATTGAGAATCTGCACCGCATAAACCGTGTCTGCACTCGCATTTTCAAATATCGACAGCATGGTTACCAATATTGGTTTAATATATAAATCATTAATCGCAAAAGCAATAGCCACAGGCGAAAACTTCTCTGTCATAAAAAACTCCTATTCATAATCAACGTTGCACGACCAAAAAAATAATCGCCAACCACTGTCCTAAATTTATTAAGAGTAAGCCTAAGCAAGCCACAACCAACATCCTTTCTCTTTTACCCCATTTTCGCCAGCTGGACATTCTAAACATGACAACCAAAAATTGATTGGGTAACTGCCAACCAACCTTATCAGCATATGATTGATAAAACGCTCTACGCTGTATACTCACCTCTTCCCATGGAGGTTTACCAGAAAAATGAAGAATCTGTGGTTCAGTTAGTGCTAGCAAGGTTTTATCTGTAACCCACTCGTTGCGTCGCTGCACCAAGCCAGCCCAACTCATTCGTTCATACTCTGTTGCGGTAGGTGATAGCGATGCGGCAGCCAGATTCCAGTTAAAAGTAGCAGGCAAAAAGTAAATGTTATCTTGTCCATCACAAGTGGCTAAATAATTCAGCACATCTTGATCCGGCAACATACCAGGTATATATTTATATTTATTCAATAACGCTATCGCTCTTGAGGTGAAATTATATTCCCGAAAAAAGGCTAAATTGATCACCAAAACCCCTGAATTACAATAAGCACTGTGGGTCATGTATGACTGGGTCATCGCACCTTCGCCTTGGCTAAAATAGTGCAACCGTTGCTGGGCTCGCATCGAACCACCCCAAAACTCATCACGCACCCCAGCAAAGGCCTTATCATTTAAATTAAGTTCATAAAGCCTGCTCAAATCGCTCTGCGCTAAAATATCTCCATCTAAATAAATAATTGTGTTCAGATTAGGCAAAAGTTCGGGTAAAAACAAACGGTAGTTAGCCTCTTTAACCCAAGTACCCACCAAAGGTATCTTCTCCCATTGTTCATCGCTCACATCTAAAAAAATTAAACTGCTTTGTGGATGCCATTTATCCACTAATGCTTGTGTCTTCTGCCTAGCCGTTAAGCTCAGTTTATAGTTTACCACATGAATGGCATACACTGTGTCCATCTCTGCATGAGTAAAAATGGACACTAAAGCCACTAAAAAAGGGTTTAAATAGCCATCATTAATGGAAAAAGCCACGGCTATGGGTGATTTATTACTCATATTCACTCCTAACCCAAGCCTTTATATAGCAAAAAAGAAACCAACGCCACCGCCCCTGATGCCACCACCCCAAAAGAAAAACACATAATTGCCAAGGCCCACTCTTTTTTGCCCCATGTTGTTATCCAAAATTTAAAGTTAGCCACTTTAGAGGCAAAATGACTCGGCATTTTCCAGCCTATTTTATCGGCATACGATTGATACAGTTCACGATGCCCCCCCCGATGATGCTCCGCCTTCCATGGAGCTTTGCCCGCATAGTGCCAAATTTGCGGTTCATTTATGGCTCGTAACTGCTCATCTTTCACCAAACCATGCGTCATTCGCTCTTGAATAATACGTTGTTTTTGCTCAAGCAAACTTAACTTAGAGGTTTTCTGGTCAATATACTCATACTGGTTAAACCAATTAAAAACTAAAGGTAAAATGTAGATGTTCACTTGTCCTTTGTCAATTGCCAAATAATTCAGGATGTCTTGGTCGGGTGAAACATTCACAAACTCAGCATTGGCATGACTTAACAACTTAAGCGATCGTTCTTGAAACTTGTGCTGACGCCAATAGGCTAGGTTAATAACTAAAATGCCGGCATTCACATAGGCATCTCGTCCTGAATCTGTGGTGAAATAGACGTGTTCTTCTTCACGCTCCTCAAGATGTGCCATCACTTCAAAATAGGCCTCACGCTCATAAAACACCCATGGTTCGCGCACGGCTGCAAAAGCATTACCATTCAAATCGATGTTATGCAAAACGCTCAAATCACACATCACCAAAATATCCACATCCATGTAGAGTATTTTGTTCAGGTGTGGCGCAAGTTCCGGCAATAACAACCGGTAGTTGGTCTCTTTGCCCCAAGTGCCCACACAGGGTATCGCCCCCCACTGCTCATCGCTCAAATCTAAAAAAGTAAGCTTGCTTTGGGGGTGATACTGCATAATAAGCTCTTGTATAGTTTTTCGGGTTTCCACTTTAAGCTTATAATTCAAAATATGCATTGCATACACTGTGTCTGCATGCGCATGTTCAAATATACTTATTAACGTAACCAGTAGTGGCTTTAAATAAGCATCATTAATGGCAAACGCCACGGGAATAGACATTTAAAAACTCCAGCCAAAGGATGTGTATAAAAATACCATATTCAACTACTCTTTACTAGTCAAAATAGTATAAAATATTACTAGATTTTTCCCCTAAATTTAAGGCAAGCATACTGCCCATTATGGTCTGAAACCCGCCCATAACTTTTTTCCGTAAAAATACGCTGAGCTAGTATAACCTCTACCCGCTCACTCTCGGCACTGGGAATAAATATGTAGTCTATCCGGCTACCTTCCGCATGATGATCTTGCCATCCATGAATTTGCCCACCAATAGAAAAGTCATCAAACCCCTCAGGATTGGCTTTAAAGTACACATCATCAAACTGACCATTATTCATGATGTAGTCATAGCCCTCGCTACCGGCTATGTTGTTAAAATCGCCCGCTAATAGGGTCAGCTTTTTACTTGTGCTGTGCCGTTCTTTCATCCATGCCAACAACTGGTCGCACTGATGCTTAAACGGTTCAAGCTGGTCATCCCATCGCCCAGTATGTACACTGTACAAATCCATCTCACCAAAAGAAGGAATAAGAGCGGTGATCATGGGTACTTTGCGCGATCGCCACTCGGTAGGTCTCGTTTCTTTGGTAATAAAACGAGCTTCGGTCTGCACAATTTTGTGTTTGGTTAAAACGGCACTGCCCTCTTCCCACACCTCCCACCCATAATGGGACCAATCCCAAAAAAAGTCATAAAAAAGATCATATTCTGTGGCTAACTGATTAACCAATATCTGAGCCATATTATCATCGCGAATGGTAACGCCATGTAATTCACCCACCACGGGGGCATCTTTGCCTTGGGCGACCTCTTGTAAAAACACCACATCAGCATCCAGCTCGGCTATCGCCCTCACCACCAAATTCAATTTATACGCTTGGTCTTCTTCTTGGTAAGTATGCAGATTAATGGTTAGTACCACCAGCTCATCATCGGGCTTGGCTTGTGTTTCTGGGTTGTGCGTGTACAGCACACCTCCTTTTATCCACAAAGGACGATGGCTGGTTCTAAAGTTTTCAGCTAGGTCAGCTGGGTAATTGCCCATGGTACCACCTAGGTCTATGCACTCACCAGCACCACTCTCAAAGTAAAACTCGGTTATTTGTGGAGAAAGATCGCTTTTAAACCAGCCATCAGGCTGTTGAACCATAGCTCTTTTTTGCCCATTTTGTGGGGCAACCAACCACATCTGCGTGGCGGATGACTTTAAATGAATACTCATAACTAAATTCTAAAACAGGATAGTAATATTGTCAAGTACAATCTGCTACCCTGTTTCAGTTTTCTATTTGTTCAGCTTATCATTAATTTTATTTACAATAAGCTTGCTCCGCTCGGCTAAAAACACATCATAATTTACTGCTTGCCACAGTTTAGGGTCGGTGGGGATAAGGTGCTTAGCCAAATAAGCAGCTTTTGCAACGTCATCATTTTTAAAGTGTACATTCAACCATTCACCAAACTCTTCACTGCCTTTCTTGCCTCTATTTATTGTTCCCTTGAGTAAGTGAATGTTCGCTATTGTGTGCTTGTTTTGCGTGCGATTTAAGTTTAACTTGGCATGGATATGATCTCTATCGTATCCTTTACGATCGTGCGCATCATTCTCTAATTTACCCTCATACATGAGATAAAATAAATACGTTTGAGCATAATGTCCAACTTTATAAATGTTCATGTTAAATAAAAGTGCATCATTAATTTGATCGATAAAATGATTAACACTATTTTTATCATGCTTTCTATAAACTTCTAATAACTCATCTATAGGAAAGGGTTTAGAATGAAATTCGCACAGCACTTTATACAATCTTACAACCAGCTTACTTTTTGTTCTTTCTTTGAAAACCTTATTTAGAAGAGACAAATGCACAAAGCGAGCCATCTTAGCGAAATCAGCCTCATCTAGCGGTTGTTTTGCGTGAAAAATGTGGTAAGCAATGAAGAACAGAGGGTATTTTTTTCTAGGCAAAAACCAGTTATTGAACTTATTATTCGAGAGAAATTCGCCCAATACTTTGCATGTTGACTCTATTTTAGTAAATAGATCTCCTTCTTCTATCCAAGTAAGCAACTCTTTGTCTTCCGCTTTCGCTTTAAACTTATCAATCTTTTGCGAAATCACCCTATTAGGCTTGCCTTTACATAAAAACATCAGATTTATAAGCACATTCCAGTTGACCGCAGCACCCTTATACGCCTTCAAAATCTCTTCAATTCGGTCTTTCATTTCTGTAGTCGCCATCTCTCATCCCCCTCAAAAAAATTCACACTATGTTTAAGTATTCGATCATCATATCCGAGGGGGGGGGGATGTCAAGATTTTTTTTATTATAAGTAAAAAAGCCCACCAAACGGCGGGCTTTAGCTCTGTTATTATTAAATGAGTAGGCTATTTATACACCACGGCGATGCCGCTAAAAATACGTCTGCCGTTTGCCACGCTCTCTTCAATGTCCACCACGTTGTCCACTCGTGTGGTGCCATACTGCTTTTTAGCCACTTCAATAAGTGCTATGCGTACGCCATTTTGCCCTTTAGCTATGGTGCTGTTCGTGTCCACAATTTTCACAGGACCCACCACCGTCATGTTGTTAGTAACCCCATTGTTGTGGTAGATAACCGAGCCAGGGCTAGTGGCACAGCCAGCAAAAGCTGTTAAAGTAAGCACCGTTAAAGAAGTTAATAACAAATTTTTCTTTTGCATAAAAAATACACCCAATAAAACCAATACTTAGCCAGAGAACAGTAGTGAAGCATATTAAATTTCCATAAATTTTTAGATTTTGTCTTTCAATTATAACCCCTTATGACCACATACTCATAAAAAAAACCACCGTTTGGTGGTTTTTGGGTAATAATCCTGAATTGGCGACTAGCTAAGATCCTGAATTATTATATTAATTAAAAAATATTATTCAATTTTTCACTTACAGCAACTCTTCCCTAGCCTTCTGCTCTTTTTTTGCTTTTTCCTTCGGATTGCCTTGGTGGGCTGGCTGGCTTGTTGCATAAAACTCGCCGTGAAAATAACCGTAGGTAACGCAATAATGGCAATGCCAAACACCGTGGAAGCCATTGCAACAATTCTACCTACAGTAGTTGTTGGATAGAAATCACCATAACCTACTGTTGTGAGAGTGATGGTAGCCCAATAAACGGCCTCAAAAAAATTACTAAAAATATCAGGTTCCATGTTGAAAAGAAGAAGTGCAGTGATAAATATATAGAGCACCATTAAAGAGGCAACCGATATGAGTGCACGCTTCTCTTTTTTGAACACATCTAGAATAATAGTCACACTTTTAGAATAAAGGGCTAATTTAATAGCCCGAAATACTTTAAACAACCTGAATAACCTAAAAACTCCAAAGGCATTATTAAGATAGGTCAATGATGGGAGTATAGCCAGTAGACTAATAACAGAATGTACCCTAAAAGGATAACAGATAAATGACCAGACAGATTTTTTATCAAAAAAATAATCAGCCGTGAATAAACGCAATGAATAATCAGTAATTAAAATTAATACTGTTACTCTATCTAAAATGGATAAAAACGTGCTTCTTTCATGAAACAGTAAAGGTATAAGACTCAGAATAACTACTGACACCAAAAACACGTCATACAATTGCCCTACTCTACTTTTATTGTCGGCAATCCGTATTATCTCAAATATTTTTCTTCTTAAAATCACTTACATCCCATTTCCTTAAATATTTAGTCAGTACTTCAGCTAAACCACCACCACACACAACACTTATAATAAAAAAAACCTAGCGACAACCTACTCTCCCACATTACTGCAGTACCATCGGCGAGAAGAAGCTTGACTACCGTGTTCGGTATGGGTACGGGTATTTCCCTCTTCTCTATTATCACTAGGATTAATTTCTTAATTTGCTCGTTTACCAACTCACTAGAGTAAGTAAACTATGTCCTTTCAAAGGGATAAAGAATAATATGGTCAAGCCTCACGACTCATTAGTACTGCTCGATTAAACATGTTACCATGCTTACGTCTACAGCCTATCAACCGCGTAGTCTTCGCGGGTTCTTTAGGAGGTATTAAACCTCAGGGAATTCTCATCTTGAAGCCGGCTTCCCACTTAAATGCTTTCAGCGGTTATCCGTTCCTAACTTGGTTACCCAGCGATTGCTCTTGGCAGAACAACTGGCACGCCAGAGGTTAGTCCACATCGGTCCTCTCGTACTAAATGCAGATCTCCTCAAAATTCCAACGCCCACAGCAGATAGGGACCGAACTGTCTCGCGACGTTCTGAACCCAGCTCACGTACCGCTTTAAATGGCGAACAGCCATACCCTTGGGACCTGCTACAGCCCCAGGATGCGATGAGCCGACATCGAGGTGCCAAACTTCACCGTCGCTATGGACGCTTGGGTGAAATCAGCCTGTTATCCCCGGAGTACCTTTTATCCGTTAAGCGACGGCGCTTCCACTCGCGACCGCCGGATCACTAAGACCTACTTTCGTACCTGCTCGACCTGTTGCGTCTTGCAGTCAAGCTACCTTCTGCCTTTGCACTTTTCTCTTGATTTCTGACCAAGATAAGGTAACCTTCGCGCGCCTCCGTTACTCTTTAGGAGGCGACCGCCCCAGCCAAACTGCCCGCCTGACAATGTCCCAGTACCAGATAATGGCACCGGTTAGAAACCTAAACAACAAAGGGTGGTATTTCACCAACGACTCCATTCAAGCCAAAGCCCAAACTTCATAGTCTCCCACCTATCCTACGCATCATTGCCCAAATCTCAATATCAGGTTACAGTAAAGGTTCACGGGGTCTTTCCGTCTAACTGTGGGTAATCGGCATCTTCACCGATACTTCAATTTCACCGAGCCTAGAGTCGAGACAGTGTCCGGATCGTTACGCCATTCGTGCGGGTCGGAAATTACCCGACGAGGAATTTCGCTACCTTAGGACCGTTATAGTTACGGCCGCCGTTTACTGGGGCTTCAATTCTCAGCTTCGCAATAAATTGCTAACCGATCCTCTTAACCTTCCAGCACCGGGCAGGCGTCAGCCCCTATACTTCCCCTTGCGGGTTAGCAGAGACCTGTGTTTTTGGTAAACAGTCGCCCGAACCTCTCTTCTGTCACCACCTTTCAGTGGTCATACTTATCCCGAAGTTACGTATGTATTTTGCCGAGTTCCTTAACTCTAGTTCTCTCGTACGCCTTAGAATACTCATCTCATGTACCTGTGTCGGTTTACGGTACGATTCCTAATAGCCTAATCTTAGAAACTATTTCTTGGCAGCCTGAATCCTATCCCTTCCAGCCCATTACGGCCTTACTCGTCACACCTTACCTAAAGATACGGATTTTCCTGTATCTACTCAAACGGCTTAGTGCTTAAACCACAATCCAATAAGTGGCGGATATTCTCCTTCTGCGTCGTTCCATCGAAGCTATTAGAAGTGCAGGAATATTAACCTGCTTCCCATCGACTACGCTTTTCAGCCTCGCCTTAGGGGTCGACTCACCCAGGGAAGACAACCTTTACCCTGGAAACCTTACATTTTCGGCGGGAGGGGATCTCACCCTCCTTTTCGTTACTCATGCCTGCATTCTCTCTTCCCATATCTCCAGCAAGCCTTCCGACTCACCTTCATCAACCTAGGGAATGCTCCTCTACCACTCTACGCTTATGCGTAGAATCCATGACTTCGGTATTGTGTTTAGCCCCGTTACATTTTAGGCGCACGTCGACTCGACTAGTGAGCTATTACGCACTCTTTTAAGGAATGGCTGCTTCTAAGCCAACCTCCTAGCTGTCTTTGCCGACATACTTCCTTCTCCACTTAACACAATTTTGGGACCTTAATCAATGGTCTGGGCTGTTTCCCTTTCGACCACGAACCTTATCGCCCGCAGTCTCACTCCCAATCTTTTAAATTAGCGTATTCAGAGTTTAACTAAGTTTGGTACCCAGTGACGGGCCCTAGCCTAATCAGTGCTTTACCCCGCTAATTGAACAATTGAGGCTGTACCTAAATACATTTCGAGGAGAACCAGCTATCTCCGAGTTTGATTAGCCTTTCACCCCTATTCACAGTTCATCACTGCCCTTTTCAGCGGACTAGTGTTCGGCCCTCCACTTGGTCTTACCCAAGCTTCAGCCTGACCATAAATAGATCACTCGGATTCGGGTCTACCACATGAAACTCATTCGCCCTATTAAGACTCGGTTTCCCTCCGGCTCCGCAACTTCTATTGCTTAACCTTGCTTCATATGATAACTCGCAGGCTCATTCTACAAAAGGCACGCCATCACCCCTATAAATAAAGGCTTTGACCGCTTGTAAGTCCATGGTTTCAGGTTCTATTTCACTCCCCTCCCGGGGTGCTTTTCACCGCTTCCTTCACAGTACTCGTTCACTATCGGTAGCTATCTCGTATTTAGTCTTGCAGGGTGGTCCCCGCAGATTCCGACAAGGTTTCACGTGTCTCGCCGTACTTAAGAAATGTGCCAATGAGACATATCTATTTCGCTTACGGGATTTTCACCCTCTTTGATTATCCTTCCCAAGATATTCAGCTATATATATGTTTTCTTACTCATCCAGGTCGTTTACGCTCCCCGCACACACTCTTGCAACCCCACCACAGAAACGCCGTAAAGCTATAATCTGCAAATGGTTTAGACTCTTCCCTTTTCGCTCGCCGCTACTAGGGGAATCTCGTTTGATTTCTTTTCCTGTAGGTACTTAGATGATTCACTTCCCTACGTATGACTTATTCACCCCTATTTTATTCAAGGTGATATACTAGCTTGTAAGCTAGTGGGTTACCCCATTCGGACACCGTGGGATCAAAAGTTGTTTGCACCTCCCCCACGCATTTCGCTGCTTACCGCGTCCTTCTTCGCCGGATAGCTCCAAGGCATTCCCCATGGACTCTTAATTACTTGACCATATTATTCTTTATCCCTTCTCTAGTGCGAATCGTACTAAACTTTATGGCTAAGCGCTTCTCGCTACCTTAAAACCGTTTATGCTACTCTTTCTGTCTATCAGGCATTCTCTGCAACTCTCCGTTGCTTGCTTGATGTTGTTACTATAACTCACTCATTCATTTATGTCAATCCCTCTTCTGCCTCTTTTCTCGAAAAATTACCCTCTATACCCCCAAAATTAACCCCATTTCCTTCATTCAAAACACTTTATGCTTTTTGAAAATATTTTTATATCACCTCTATCTGTGCCTTGCTTTTTGTTGTACCCTGCGTTATGCTTCGTATTAGTATGAAATTGTTTATTATCTTAATGTTGGTTCTTCCTTTTAGTGCCATCATAATGGCACAAGAAGAATACGGTTTTCACCCCTTGCCTCGTCATATCTATTACAGTGGACAAACGACAAGCACCCCAGGCCAGGCAGGCAGGCGAACCGCACGCTTCTTTACTATAATGGTGGGATCTTTTCCCGTCGCTTATTTGATTACTACCCCCATTGTGGTGGTTAGCACAAATAATAGTGACTGGACGGTAAGCCAAAAGGTGGGTCTTATTACCGGAGTGGCGGCTGGCACGGCATTGACGGTGGCATTGATTGACCTTATAATAGACCTTATACAAGGAAACAAACCACTTGATGAATTATCACCATAAATCGTACATCCATTTTATAGGCGATGCCCCCTTAAGGGTCGACCTCTACATTGCCGACCATTTACAGTTACTGTCACGCAGTCAGCTCAAAAGTCGCATCACTTCGCTTACCTTAGATGGGTTGCCTGTTAAAATGAATCATAAGGTACAGACAGGGCAGCTACTTGAACTGGCATGGCAAGCCAGCCCTGCGGATCACTTTACCCCCAAGCAAATGGATCTTGACATTCTCTTTGAGAACGACGACCTGTGGGTTATCAACAAGCCACAAGGCATGGTGGTGCATCCGGGGGCAGGGCATTATGATGATACTCTAGCTAACGGGCTAGCCTATTTAATGAGCAAGTCGCAGTTAGAAGGTTTTGAAAACCATCGGCCAGGCATTGTGCATCGGTTGGATCGTGAAACATCAGGCATCATTATATGTGCCAAGCATGTGGAGGCTCACGCCTTTTTAGCCGATCAGTTTCGTCAGCGTACCACCAAAAAACGTTATTTAGCGGTGGTGGGTGGGCAAATCACCCCCCCTACAGGTCTTATTACTAACTTTATCGCTCGCTCTCGAGGCAATCGCAAACAGTTCACCTGTGGCCCTGACCCTGACCGCGGACGGTTTGCAGCCTCAGGTTATAGGGTATTACGCTCTTCGTCCATGGGTAGTCTGCTTCTTTTTAAACCCTACACTGGGCGCACCCACCAACTGCGCGTGCACGCCAAAAGTATGGGCTATCCCATTATTGGAGATCCTCTTTATCATTCTCAGCCGGGCAATTGCGAACGCATGTTGCTTCATGCGTGGAAACTGCAAATCATTTTACCGGGAGAAACCGAACCCCGCCTTTTTCATGCCCCAGCCCCTAAAGAGTTTGCTCGTTATTTAAAGTTAATTAAAACCTAAGCAACAGCCGATAAGAACTATAAGTTGTTTGAAAATGTTTAAAATTAATCTTCATATTAAGGGGGGGGTGCATGGTAGGTTTGTCAAAAACTAACACTGTCCACACAGGCGACTGTTTGGATATTTTAGACCATTTGCCAGCTGAGTTTGTGCAAGCTATTTACTTAGACCCACCTTTTTTTACCCAAAAACAGCAAACCAGCCACACGTTGCAGGGTCAAGCTGTGTCCTATGAAGACAGCTGGGCGTCCATGCCCGACTACCTTGCCTACCTTAAAAAGCGTATTGAAAAGATGTTACGAACCCTCAAAAGTGATGGTCTGGTTTTTGTTCATTGCGATAAACATGCCTCTCATTATATTAAGGTGATGCTGGATGACCTTTTGGGTTATGACTGTTTTATTAATGAAATTATTTGGTCGTACAAAAAATGGAGCGACGCCAAAAAAGGGCTGCAAAACACGCATCAAACCATTTTTATGTATGCTAAAAACAAAAATTTTAGATTTAATACCCTCTATACCGATTATTCAGCAACCACCAACATAGACCAGTTGTTGCAACATCGTGTAAGAGATCAGGTTTCTAACCGCTCTATTTATGCCGAAACAACGGCTAAAGAAAAACAGGGGGTGCCTTTGGGTGATGTGTGGTCTATCCCTTTTTTAAACCCACGGGCAACAGAACGTGTAACCTACCCCACACAAAAACCTGTGGAACTGCTTGAGCAAATTATCAAAATTTCGACAAGCGAACATGACATTATTCTGGATCCCTTTTGTGGCAGTGGCACCACGCTTGTGGCAGCAAAATTGTTAAATCGACGCTATATTGGCATAGATGTTTCGCCCCTTGCCGTGGCGCTAGCTAATAATCGCCTGCTCAATCCCTTTAAATCACCCTCACAGTTGCTCATTAAAGGTGAAGATAGCTATGTAACAAAGCATGAAAAACATGCTATACTGCAAGAAATGAGTGCAAAAACAGTTTACAGAAACACTAAAGTGGATGGGTTGCTCAACACAACCAAGGGGTTAGCTTCAATAAAAATTTTAAAAATGGGCGACGATGTTCGCCAAGCCCTTACCGATTTAAAAGAGTTTACCAAAACAAAAGGGTTACGGATGAGCATTTTGGTGGCTGATAGCGAAGAGTCGTCCGTCAGCTTTACTGAAATGAACCTAGCCGATCAAGGGGTTTCTGTAGTAAAAAAGCAAGAAAATAAAGGGCAACTTGATCTTTTACTGAATTCCACACAGGGAGATGAACCGTGTCTGCAAGTAATTTAGTAAAAGCAATAGAGGCGTTAGGTGATGAGTAATAACTTGGATCATGATTTGATTTATGAGATTTTATGTGGGGTGTATCATTATGCTGATTCAGCTTGGCAGCATCTTCATGAAACCACTGGAGTGGATTTACTCTCTATTCTTACCAATATAGCCAACAAAAACGAGGTATTACAATGAGCAAACCTATACTAATTCTGGTATTTGTATTACTAGCAGGAATAAACAACATTTTTGCCACACCAATATGGATGAATAGTCTCTCAGACGAAGGGCGTCGCGAGCTGGCGGAAAGCTATCGTGCGGTGAGTGAAGCTTATACTAATGGTGGAAAATTGGCGTTGGGTGAGCAATTTTTGGCGGTTGCCCGCCAGTTAGAAAGCACCCTCCCTCCTGTTAATCCACAGTCTCCACCTCCCGTGGAGTCTTCGGAATCAGAGCTGCCTGCTATGGGTAATCCTTCAGTTATTGAACCAACCGAAGAGCCTGCGGAAACGCATTCCTTTTATGACGACAATAGTCATGGAACTCCTACTCAGTCAACACTAACTCTCTTTAGTAGCAATCAAAGTACGGTTCTTATATCGCAGCCTGATGTTGAGCAAGAAGAGTTTGGAAATGCCAAAAAAAAGAACTCAATTGTCAAAAACGAGGTTATTCAAACACCACAAGAACGGGTTCTTACCTTTCCGGATACGAGTGAATACACTACTACTGAGCAGTTGCAACTTGCTGTTTTTTTTACCTACATTGAGGGTTGGTTGCAAGAGGATGTGGATAAAGTGTTGACTAGTCTCACATCTTCCATGAATCTTCCGCTGTATCCTCGGGGGCTAAACCCAGAGGAGCAGAGGATATTTTTTACGGACTTTTTTGCCTCTTATCAGTTAAGCTCATTGGATGTGAGTGATCTTTATGATTTATCCACGTTGTCGATTGTGCAATTTGGCGATGATCGGGCACTGCTTACTGTAACATCAGCACAACAGGCTCCCGCTGAGCTTGATGACTGGGCTTATTGGTCTAATTTTTGGCACAGTAATCATCATCTATTTTTTCAACGTGTTGGGGTGAACCGCTGGCGGCTTATATCATTTGATATGGAGGCGACTCGTTAGCTAAACACCAACGAGTGGGCAAAGAATGAAACAATTTCAAGGAACACCCATCGCACCGGGTTGCGTTATTGGACACACATATCGCTATAGTGAACACACTATAGATGTTCCAAAATACTCACTGGCAGCCGATGATATAACCAGCGAGTTACGTCGCCTGAAAGGAGCGATAAAGCGAGTACGGGAGACTTTATTGGCTCTTAAAAAGCGCACAACCCTAACCGATGATGCCCGTATGATGGCAATTTTGGATGTGCAAATTTTAATGCTGATGGATGCTGAGTTGGTCAAAGCTGTTGAGAAAAAGCTTATAGAGTGCCATTTAAATATTGAATTTTTAGTGAATGACTATTTTGAGAGCATGATTAAGCGTATTCTTAGCTCTGAAAGTGTGTTATTACGCGAACGTGCTACTGACTTAAGGGATTTGCAACATCGATTACTGCATGAATTGGTTACAAGCTCACGTAGTACTGATCTGGTTTATTTAAATAAACCGGTGATTCTGCTAGCAAAAGAAATGAGTCCAACCACGACTATTGGTCTAAATAAACGGTTCGTCAGGGGCATCATTTTAGAAGAAGGGGGCAGCACCAGTCATACCGCTATTTTAACTCGTGCTTTAGGCGTGCCCACCGTGTTCTGTGTGGCAGGAGGGTTACTGACTATTGGACACGATCGGCCTGTGATTATAGATGGTGCAACAGGAGTAGTGATTTGCGATCCAGATGAAGAGACCATAGCCTATTACAGCAAACAGATAAAGCTTTATCATGCCACCCAAAAGCATCTTCTTGTCATGAGTAAACACGTTACCATCACAAAAGATAAAATCCCCATTGCACTAAAAGCGAATGCTCAAATCATTGAAGATATTAAACAAGCCCACCTATATAATGCCGATGGAATTGGCTTGTTTCGTAGCGAATTCCTCTTTTTAAACCCGACTCAAGGCGAGGATTTCCCCTCAGAAGAGCAGCAATACAATACTTATCGCCACATCTTGAAAATTATGTGTAATCGCCCAGTAACCATCCGTACGCTGGATATCGGGGCGGACAAACCCATCCCGAATCTCTCCCCCGTGGTAGAAAGCAATCCACTCTTAGGTTGGCGGGGTATTCGGTTGTGTATCGATCGTAGCGACATATTCAAAACCCAGCTGAAAGCCTTGTACCGTGCTGGGGTTCACGGCGACCTGCGAATAATGTTGCCTTTTATCACCTCACTATCTGAGTTAGAGAGCGTGCTGGCTATCATAAAAAAAGTACAAGAGAGCTTGCGGGCTAAAGGAATTCCATACAAAGCATCTCTTCCTGTGGGAATAATGATTGAAACACCGGCTGCGGCTCTTATAAGTGACAAGCTGGCTAAACGGGTAGACTTTTTTTCCATTGGCACTAATGATTTAACACAATACACCTTAGCGGTAGATAGAGACAACGATAAAGTTTTATGGTATTATAAACCTTTTCATCTCTCTATTTTACGCCTCATTGCCATGACTGTGAAAGCTGCCAACGATGCTAATATCGCCTGTAGCATCTGTGGTGAACTAGCAGCCGACCCGCTGGCAACGCCATTGCTTTTAGGATTAGGATTGAATGAATTAAGCATTAACACTATGGCCTTAGGGGTGATTAAAGAGACCATTTTACTTACCGATATGGGTGAGGCTCAAGTTTTGGCTGAAGAAGTGCTAGCACTTTCACAGACCAACGATATTATTAAACGTTTAAAAATGTATAGGGAGTCTATTTTTGCAAAATCATAATGAAACATCACTGCCTCGCGTGGCGATTATTGGTCGTCCGAATGTGGGCAAATCAACCCTGTTTAACCGCTTTATTGGACGGCGCTTAGCCATCACCGACCCTATTCCCGGCTCGACCAGAGACGTGATTGGACGACCTGTTAAAATTGACGAACGCATGACCATCTTTTTGCTCGACACAGGCGGTAGGCGTGCTGAACCCGGTAGCGAACTGGAAGCCTTAGCTATTGAACGCAGTTATGCCCAAGACCTAAGTGCAGATCTTCTACTTTTTATGGTAGAAGCAGCTGGACTTACAGGCGAAGATCTCGCCTTGTTAGAGGATTTACGGCGCTACAGCAATAAGATGGTTATGGTGGTGAATAAGTGCGATAGTCCTGAAAAAGATTTATTAGCCGCTAACTATCATGAATTAGGCTTTAAAAGCCTTATTTTTATTGCGGCAGATCACAACCGTAATTTACATACCCTTCATACCCTTATTGCTGACAAACTCGTTCAACTAGGGTTTAAAGCTGATGTCATTCTGTCTGAAGAAGAGCAGGCTGCTATAGCCGAAAAAAAACCGCTAAAAATTGCTATTTTAGGCAAGCCAAATGTGGGCAAATCGAGCTTGGCTAATGTGCTGGTGGGAGAAGAGAACTCTATTGTAAGCCCAGTAGCTGGCACCACAAGAGACACTGTTTTGAGTTATTTTAAGTATAAAGAGAGCACTTTTGCCCTTTTAGATACTGCAGGATTAAGGCGTAAAGCTAAGGTTAATGACCCTATTGAGTTTTATTCCACCCGGCGGGCTGAGAGTGCTATTTATGACAGTGATGTTGCGTTACTCATGATTGATGGAGAACAGGGATTAACCGATCAAGATAAAAAGATTGCCTCTAAAATTGTGGAAGCCGGTAAACCCTTTCTTTTTGTTATCAATAAGTGTGATCTGTTAACAAAAAATCTAGAAAACCTTAAGAACAAAGGCAAAAAAAACGATACTTTGAGTAAGGTTGTGGATATGGTGCGCTTCCAGTTTCCCGTAGTTGATTACGTAGAGATTGTTTTAATCTCTGCCGAAACAAAGTGGGGGCTTGAAGGGCTCTTGCAAAGCGTGCTAAGGGTGTACCATCAAGACGGTTTGATAGCCCCTGAGATTGAGTTGCAAAGAGCCCTTCTCCGTTGGGGTCATGACCGTAGTGCAGGTACAATGAGCAAACCAGGCAAAGTGAGAAGTGTGCGTCAATTAAGCGTTCACCCACCACACTTTTCCTTGCGTATTCGTGGTACGGTAGACAGCACATATGTGCGCTATATAACCAACCGAATACGTCAAGAATTTGGCTATAATTTGGTACCAATTGTTGTGGAGGTAGAGGGTGCTCTATAAATTCTGTTTAAAAATGGTTTTAGCTCTAGGCGTTGCTTTTAGTCTAACAGGTCAAACCCAACTAAGTTTTATTGAAGAAAAAATCCTCTTACAGGGTTCAAACTTTATAGAAAATTACGAAGTAAGGCAAGCTATGCGTGAGATGATTACGGCCACAAACTTTAGCCAACTGAATGCTTCCACCCGTGTGGTGGCTCAAGAAGGGGTTACCAACCGAGTACGGCTTTCGGTTATCCGAACTGATGAGCATTTTTATGTGATGTTTGCCAATGAAATCCTTTATACTGAGGAGGTTCGCTATCAAGCAGCGCGCAGGCGCGAAGCTGAGGCAGGCAATGATTATGACCTTCTCCTTTCCGATCGTTTTCGCACAGATGGGAGAGGTAACTATATTTTCAAGAAATCATTTATTGATGGTTCGCTAGTGCAGCTAAAGATATACTTGCAAAGTGGAACAGAAAGCTATATTTTAATACACCCCCAAGGGGATGCCCATGTGAGAATGGATCTTTTCATGTTCGGAACGCCTATCTATCGAAATATTCAGGTGGGGATGAATTTCATTACCGTTGCTACTTCCTCACTGGCTCGGCTAATGGCTGCCACTACGCATGTCATCGATTGGGCGTTGTTGTTACCAGTGCTTGAGTTTTCAGACGATTGGAATCGTCTATCCAACATGGGTGATCAGATCCGCCTCAGATTACCTCAATTGACGAACACACCTGATGGCGTGCAAAATGCACAGGGAGAGATGGTCTTTTTCAGCTCAGGTAATTCTCAGCGCATCACTAATGGCTTGGGGGCTGAAGGATTTACGAAATGGGTGATGGATGGTTTGTTTGCTCCACTAAATGAAGGAAAATTGATTGATTTAGCATTCTTAACTGCGGCTCCAAAGGATAGTGAGCGTCGATATCATCCTTGGATGGAACCCTTTGCCGATCGCCAGCCATTTTTACGTTTGGATTGGAATCGTAACTTAGCCTTTGCGGTCAACCGTGCCATGTTGCCTCGTCGGCGCATCAATTTGCGTGATACCGATGTAAACACAAACCCCTTTGTAGCTTATATTGATGACGTGGGTTTTCCGCTTAATAGGCTCAAAACTGTGTTGTTTGTCGAGGCCATTCGTAATCCTGGAGTGCTCTACTTAGGATCTGTGAACTTAATACAAGGCACACATCCGGCACTGCGTATACACACTCACACGGTGGTAATGTTGCCCTACTTTACCAAAAATGGCGATTTCCGCATTGCTTTATTTGATAATAATAGTGAGACCTCGGTAGAAGATCTCCAACGTCGCTTCCCCGGCGGCTTTGTTCACTTACAACGCGTTATTACCAATGGTTCATTTAATCTACCTACTGTGCCGAGAGTATCCACATCAGCGATGGATTTTGATTAAAAACACAAATTCATCAAAAACGCCCATTATGCCTCCATATGCTGAACAGCAGTGGGGGATTTTTTGTGACATTATTTACCTCCGTTCAGCCATTTATTTTATGAACATACACCATAACCAGAGTTATACTAATCATATGTATTACTTGAAAATAGGAGATATGATCATCAAGAAAAGAAATGTGCCTATTGGCAGTGATGTGGCTGCTGGTACTTCTGAGTGTGCAAACTACTCATCGCAGTCAAAAGCATCTATGCCCCCCTTATAACTACCGAGGCAATGCACCTGTTAATCAATCGAACTCAGCCAAACACGGTTGGGGCACATACGCACAGAACAAGGCGATGGGGTCAACGACCCCTATCCTTAATAGGTGTTTTTAAGTCTCGACATTTTAGATGATGTGCAGAAAAAAGTACACTATATTCCTTTCTGTACACCATCTACTCTTCTGTGTTTAAATAGCCCCGAAATGGCTACCCAACTGCGTGCCTATAAACAACGGGTCATACACCAACCCTTTATTTTTAGTCACTTGGCTAATACTCAGCAACTGCACCTGCACTCCAGCACTTTGCCTCAAGGGAGAAATAGGGTCAAGAATCACCCCGTCCACAAAGGTGAGCCACGCCGATAGTTCTAACTTAGGTGCGCCAGTTTTGGCAAAGTTCTTCACGACGGCAGGCTCTACCAGCGGGCCTAAAGGTTTACCATCTTGATAAATAGTGCCTATAGTTACCACACATGGGGCTTTAGTGTCTTTATTACTTTGCTCAAACAAAAAGTGCAACATCACCGCTAGGCTTAGAGGGCGCAGACGCATGGCTGTCAGCACCTCTTCTCGGCTCAGTTTTTCTCCAGCCTCTTTAGCGCGGGCGTAAGCAGTGCTATCGAAACCGCTGTGTCCTACCGCCCCTGTATCAACGCGAAAAAACTCTTCTAAGCGATTCGTCAACATCTCTTGGGCTTTTGTAAGTGGCTCTAAAAACAACGGCTCTTGTTCTATCTGTAAAAAATCAGCAAAAAATAGTGCCTCATCCTCGGCAATAAACGTGGCATTCACACTACGTGCCACCGCTCGCTGAAAACGTTCATAGTAGTTATGTTCACTCATCATAATTCTTTCCCCTCCAAAATGGTGTAGGCTATCACCATGTTGTTTTCATAGCTTATTGATAAATGGGCGTGAGTGCAACGACGCTGGTGCAATTGGTTGGCTAACTTGCCAGAAAACACCCAAACAGCCCCCGGTGCCTGCCCTCGCACCACTTGAGCTTGAGTCAAGTTAAAGTCAAACATACCTAAGCCTAGAGCCTTAGCTAATGACTCTTTCGCAGCCCAGCCAGCAGCCAAGGTGTCAACACAACGCTCCCCACGAGCAAAGCTGTAGCTTAACTCATCAGGGCTAAAAATTTTGGCTAAAAAATCCGGTTTAGCCAAAAAAGGCGTAAACCTTGCAATCGTGCAAAGATCTACGCCCATTCCTAAAATCATTCCTTACTCAAGCGCTCAAGCTCTGCCATAAAAAAGGCTTCAGCTTCTGCACTCTCAGCATCAAAAATTTTCTCACCCTTGCGATACACAAGAACTCTCCGACCCACTCCGGAAATAGCCAAGTCCGCCTTAGCCGCTTCGCCGGGTCCGTTCACTGTGCAGCCCATAACAGCAACCGTAAACTCTTTGTTCATGCTATAAAGCAATGGCTCAAGCTTCTTGGTAAAGGCATGGGTGTCAAATGTATTTCTCGCACACAACGGGCAAGAAATTAGCTTGGGCATGGGTCGCTGGTCTAATTTTAAAACCGAAAGCAACTGGCGTGCTGCCATAATTTCATACTCCACACGGTCACTAATACTAATGCGTATGGTATCCCCTATTCCATCTTTAAGCAAAGTACCCAAAAAGAACGCACTCTGGGTGATCGCAGGAATAAGCGGTCCTGCCTCGGTGATGCCCAAGTGTAACGGATAGTCACACTGAGCTGCCAAGCTACGTACGGCTTCATCCACATGGTAAGGATTGCTATCTTTAACAGATATAATAATTTGATCAAATCCGTGAGCTTCCAGTAAGCTGACTTCTTCTAAGGCACACAGAACCAAAGCCTCCGCTGGGTTAGGGTGCTGGCGTAATTTGGCAGGCAATGAGCCACCATTTACGCCAATGCGAATAGGCACGCCTTTGTCTTTCGCCTTGGCTGCCACTTGGGCAATATGATCTTTATTCTCAATATTACCGGGGTTCAGGCGTAACTTAGCGATAGGATAATCCAAACAACGCATAGCAATGCGATAATCAAAGTGAATATCGGCTACCACTGGCATATGGAGGCGTTTGGCTATTTCGCCTAAACGATCGGCATCTTCAATGAGTGGTACACCAAAACGAATAACATCACAGCCAATTGGTTTTAAGGCGTTAATGCGGTTAATGAGGTCATCATCCACTTCTTTAATAGGACGATCCCACATCGTTTGCACGGCTATAGGCGATGAACCACCCACCGTGATGTTGCCCACTTTTACTGAACGAGAATAGCGTCTATTCATTTATTAGGACCCTCACAATACGAGCCGAACGCTCGGCAGCTACTTGCACAAAGGTCTGATAGTCATTTTCAGCGGCGCTGTTGGCTTTATCACTTAATGAGCGAATAAGAAGAAAAGGCACCTTAAAGGCATGAGCCACATGAGCTATGGCGGCTCCCTCCATCTCCACGCACAAGGCCTCTGGAAAGAGTTGTAAAATATCATCACTTTGTTTAAAGCTATTCACAAATTGATCACCTGACACAATTAATCCCACTTCTGCTCTCAAATCAAGAGCTAGTGCCACACTCAAGGCCGCAGCACTCAAATCATGCCGGCTGATAAAACGATTCTTATCCTCTTGTTTGAGTTGATCCCCCCCGTGCATACCCGGTACTTCGCCGTGCATGTATCCAAAGGAGGTCACATCAAAGTCATGATAAGCAGCTTGAAACGCCACAACCACATCACCGGGTTGATGATGTGCCGCCAAACCACCAGCCACGCCTGTATTTATCACATGATGAGCTTCGCTCACCGACAACGCAAGTGCTACGCTCATGCTCGCATTTACCTTGCCAATACCACTTAACAGCAACCACACATCTTGCTTATCTAACTTGCCATGAGCCAGTATAGCCCCATTCGCCATAGTTATGCGTTCAGGGTTCTGAAGCCAACTAAATAATAGGTCATATTCCACTTGCATCGCTGCAATGATCAGCCATTTCTTCATATATATATATTTTCCTTGATATTTTTTAAAAAAATTAATCGAATAGGTTGAGTTTTTTACCCACTTGTAAAAACTGCCGTACAGGTGAGTTATCACGTCGATATTCACGGCTACCCCGCGTGATTTTGCACAGGCTAATTTGTAGGTCTTCGGCTATTTTACGCTGCGTCAATCCTCTATCAAGTAACTTTACTAAAGCCCAACGCTTCGCAATATCACTTTTTTCACGAGGGGTTAGCAGGCTATCTAAAAAGCTGACCAGCAACGCGGGTTCTATGTGTGTCATGATTGAGGCTAGCTCGATCATGTTCTCATTAATGATTTCTTCATCCATATAGCCATAAATACTAAACGCAAGCCCTAATAAAGTCAATAAAATTATAGCATGTTTATTAAAAATACGGTATAGTTAAGGCACAATGTTTAAAAAAAGGAGCTTGCTTAAAGCTTTATGTTGTTGCCCCCTGATTCTCCCACCCAATGGGATAGTGTTTCACAATTCACTAAAACCCCTGTAGGCAGCCTCTTATGTAACAAGACAACCAACTTGTGATGATAGCCTACACCCTAATGGCGTGGGCTACCGGTGTAGTTTATACTTCAGGCCGGATAAAAGGCTCAAAATTCTAGTTTCTGTACTCAAAATACATTATTCTTAAAAAACAAGGATCTTACTAAAAAAATTATGCCTCTACCACCAACGCTGTCGCCTCCGAGTAAATGGAGTCGCTTTTCGCAATTCACCAAAACAACCTCAGATAAACTTGTACGAGATGGGATAGCCCATGCTTTACGTCTTGCCACCATCAACGGCGAACTTGCCATGGCAAAAAAACGCTCCGAAATGCGCCTTGTCTTTCTTATTAACGGGTTGTTACTTATCATAGCTCTGTACTTTAGAGAGTATGCGCAATTAAGTAAAACCATCGCATTAAGCATTTATCTACTGCTACTTTTACGCCTTTTAATAAAAGGCCTAGTGTTTATTCACTCCCTGCATAGCACACGCCATACAGGCATTCTTCATTACATCCAACGCTTTTTTCAATTAAAAGGAGCTACTCACCCACGCCAAGCCTTTAGAGCCTGTATAAAAGAACTGTTCACGGTGGAGTATCAACTGACTCTAAAAAAGCCATTGGTAAAAGTGCATAAAGCATTAAGTGAAAATGACCTCACCATTAGCGATGAGGACATTTTTGATGCTTTTTATAGCGAAGCTATGTTCCGTTTTGGTCTCTTCTTCCGCTTCAATCTAGTACAATTTATCCTCTCCTTATTGGGCTACACCCTCATGGGGTGGGTACTACGCACTGTACTTTTTAACACCCCCGATTAGCTTTTTTTAGTTTTTCTGGAAGCTCTTTTCGGCTTCTCAGCCTCTTCACTTCCGGGCAAAGGCTTAGCATTACGACACTTAGGGTAGCCTGAACAAGCCATAAACCAACCACGCGGTCCACGTTTCACGTGCATTCCTTTGCCACACTTTTCGCACATTACTGGCTCTTCTAGCACAGGGGCATGTTCAACCGTGCCATCAGCGTTCAATGCCATTGTGTTCACACAATCTGGATAGCCAGTGCAAGCTAAAAACGGACCACTTCGGCTCAACTTAACCTGCATAGGCTTACTGCAAATATGACACACTGCATCCGTTTTTGGAGGAATCACCGGTTCACCTTCTTTATTAACCGATACCGTGCCTTTGCAGCCAGGATAACCACTGCAGGCATAAAAATATTGCCCAAAGCGGCTCTTTTTCAACAGCATGGGTTTATCACACAAAGGACACGCTACATCTTGCTGTTTAACTCCATTGGCATCTTCTACCGCATCACCTTGCTGCCCTACCATAGGCAATAAACCTTTACATTTAGGATAAGTATCACACCCTAAAAATGCCCCAGCTTTGCTGTAGCGAATCACCAAGCCCGAACCGCAGGTGGGGCATTTTTCTTCACCCATCCACACACGCCCTGTAACAGGATCCGCAAACTCAAGGGCATGAGTCAACTGTTTAATAAACGGGTTATAAAAATTCTTTAGTAGACTCACCCAATCTTGTGTGCCATGCTCCACTTCATCCAACCGCATCTCCATATCGGCGGTAAACTTTAAATCCACAATATCACTAAAATTATCCCGTAACATGTCGGTAACCGCCATGCCCAGCTCAGTGGCATAAAAGGTACGTTCCTTTTGCATCACGTAGCCTCGTTCTAGCACCGTTTGAATGATGGGAGCATAGGTACTTGGGCGTCCAATGCCCTCTTTCTCTAACGATTTAACCAAGCTGGCTTCATTAAAGCGAGCTGGTGGCTTGGTAAAGTGCTGGACGCCCTCTGCCTTCTTTAAAGTTAAATCTTCCCCAGCCTTAAGCGGTGGCAAACAATTTTCAGGCTCTGCCTCTGCTCCTTCGCTATCTTCGTTAATCAACTCCTTAGACAATGCTAAAAACCCCGAAAAGAGCAACACTCGCCCACGAGCCTCTAAAATACCCTCATCAGCCGCAATTTTCGCCACTGTGCCTGCATACCGAGCCGGACTCATTTGGCTCTGCATAAAGCGCCGCCAAATCAGTTCATAAAGCCTGAATTCATCTGGCTTTAAATAGGGTTTCGCTTGACTAGGGGTCAGCTCCACCACAGTAGGGCGAATAGCCTCATGGGCCTCTTGAGCATTTTTACCCGAGCTGTATACGGTCGGTTTAGCAGGAATAAATTCATCGCCAAAGCGCCCAGCAAGATAGGTTCTAGCCTCGCTCATGGCACTGGGGTCAATGCTTACCGAGTCAGTACGCATATAGGTAATGAGACCAGTAGGCACGCCGTCAATCTCTACGCCTTCATACAGGCGCTGTGCTAAGCGCATGATGCGCATGGCACTGTAGCGTAAATAGATGTTGGCTGCCTGCTGCATAGTACTGGTAGTGAAAGGCGGACTAGGCTTGCTACTGCTCTCTTTGGTCTCAACCGATAGCAATTGTAAAGGAGCTGTACGCACTTTAGTCAAAATTCCATCTACCTGACTAGCCGTAGCAGCCATGGGATGACCCAACCCAAATTTAGATCCCTGCCAGCTCACTAAATTAGCGGTAAAGGCCTCCTTACTTGCTTGAGGAAAGATTTGGGCTACAATGCTCCAATACTCTTGGGTTTCAAAAACGGCTATTTCACGCTCACGCTCCACGATAATGCGTACCGCAGGTGATTGCACACGCCCTGCCGAAAGATGACGAGCTACTTTTTTCCACAAAAAGGGAGAAAGATTAAAACCCACTAAGCGATCTAATGCTCGGCGTGCCTGCTGGGCGTTTACCAAGTCCATATTAATAGCCCGTGGGCGTTCCATAGCTTCTAGCACCGACTTTTTAGTAACCGCCGTATAGGTTATGCGCTGCACTTGGTTATCTTTTAACCCGAGGGCTTCTTTTAAGTGCCAAGCAATCGCCTCCCCTTCACGGTCAGGGTCGGGAGCAAGGTAGACCATACTGGCATCACGGGCAGCACTTTTTAGCTCATCCAGCTTTTTTTCTTTTCCTTTAATAATCTCATAGTGCATGGCGAAATTGTTGTCCACATCTATGCCCAATGCCCCTTTACCTGTACCACTTTTGGGTAAATCTCTAATATGGCCTACCGAAGCGAGAGCTTTATAGTCGCTGCCCAAAAACTTTTGAATAACCTGCGCTTTGTGCGGACTCTCTACAATTACTAACTTTTTTCCTGCTTTTTTTGTTGCCATTTATTTGTTCCATACTACTTTTAACCAATCTTTCAAGTCATTACAGACCATTATCTCTCATTTAGTATATAGGCATATTTGCCATTTTGTGTCAATAAAGAGATGCCGGATAAAAAATAAATTTTAAAATAAAAAAAGTAGCTAGGCCACTTGACAAAAAAATCAAGACAATGTATTGTAATTTTATAGTGATGTTGCATGAGCTTTTTAAGTAATTGTGGTTCGTCTTTCAAGCGCCTGTCGTATAGTGGTAATACCTCAGTCTTCCAAACTGATGCTAAGGGTTCGATTCCCTTCGGGCGCTCTTTTTTTAAAAGCCACTCACCAACATATAAACTCACTTATGATATAAAAGTGTGGTTTTTCATGCACTATAAATCATATTAAAAAATTATCATGACCTTGGCTTAATCTTTATGATATTTTATCATAAAGTAAATGTAGCTGTTCTCTTTCAAGTAGGTTTGTTGTAAACCTATGTAGAACTTCCAATATCGGGAAGTTGAAAGATCACAAAAAAGACAATTAAATATAAGAGTTCAAGCGAAGAAAGGTTCTTTAGTTGCAATACTGAATGAGCATGAAAAAACTGCTATTATTGACATGGCTGTTCTGCTGTCTACTATATCAATCAAAGGATGTAATTCTTTCGATTTACGCACTAAAATAGAGCATGAAATAGCGTTAAAACAATGAGACAATCAAAGGTCAATTTCAAATTATCGCTATTCATTTAGCTAAAACCCCTAATCAAGATTCTTCCGTAGATGCTATCTATTTAGGGGAAGGGGAGTTTCACAATGTCTTAATAAAAAATATCCTTACCTACCCCAATGCTATTAGTGAAGATCAGTGGACCGCCATGAAAAACAAGGGCGATGATAAACAACCAGTATACATGCCCATGAAAATAACCACTACTATAAAGGATGGTAAACCAACAGACGCAAGAATATCCGATATAACAGAGTTGGGTTTTGATATAGACTCCTCCACCTTTCAAAAAAACATTTGACGACTTGTTAAAATCATTGTAGAATGTTGTATATCTAAGAATATACTGCGTGAGGTTGTATTTATATGGAAAAAACGATTGCCGATCTTCTGCTTGCCCTTGGTGGGACTGCCAACATTAAAAGTTATGAGCACTGCGCCACGCGTTTGCGTGTGGTGGTGATTGATGAATCGCTTATTCTAATTGAAAAAACCGATGCCGTGCATGACTGCAAAGGCTACTTTTTTAACACAGGTCAGCACCAGTTTGTGTTTGGCACGGGGGCGGTGAACAAAGTGTATGCCGCCTTTGGCGAGAAGGTGGGCGAGCGCACAGCGAGTGTGAAAGAAAGTGCCTACGCAGGGCTAAACCCTGTGCAAAAAGTGGTACGCATCTTTGCCGATATTTTAGTGCCGCTTATTCCTGTGTTGGTAACCACAGGGTTGCTGATGGGTGTGCGTAGCTTGCTGCTTGAGCTGGGTGTGTCGTTTAGTGCCACGGGGCTTATGCTTTTTGGCATGTTGACCGACACCGCCTTTGCCTTTTTACCTGTGCTGATTGCCTATAGTGCCACTAAAAAGTTTGGCGGTAATCCGCTCATTGGTATTGTGGTGGGTTTAATGATGGTTGCCCCGCAGTTGCCCAATGCGTGGGTGGTAGCTGGCGGAGGAGCTGATCCTTTACAAGTTTCATTCTTGGGTTTAAACTTGTCGTTAGTGGGTTATCAGGGTTCTATTTTGCCTGCCATTTTGGCTGGTTATTTAGTTACCACCATCGAGAAACAGTTGCGCCGTTTTGTGCCGAACATGCTCGATCTCATTTTAACCCCCTTCCTCACCATCACTTTAACCATCGCTCTCATGCTCTTTGCCTTAGGTCCTATCACCCATGGTATGGAAAAAGGTGTCGCTGGTTCTATTATGTGGCTCATTGCCGCTCCTTTGGGCATTGGTTATGTGGTATTTGCCGCTTTACAGCAGGTGTTGGTTATTACCGGATTACATCACTCGTTGGGCATTTTAGAGATCAACTCACTTAGCAATACCGGCTACAATGTGATTCAGCCGCTCGTTACCGCCAGCATGGCTGGGCAATTTGGGGCAGCGGTCGGCACAGCTCTACTTATTAAAGACAAACTCAAACGTACTAATGCTCTCTCTTCAACCACCTCGTCGCTCTTTGGCATTACCGAACCGTTGCTCTTTGGCATCAACTTGCGTAGTATGCGCGTGTTTGGAGCAGGCATGGCAGGCGGTGCGGTGGGAGGCATGGTTACCTATGTTTTCGGGCTAAAGGCCACGGGCATGGGCATCACGTTTATTCCCGGTTTGTTGCTTTATGTGGGCAGCGGATGGGGCTTGTTGCACTATATTTTAGTTATTGTGGCCGCCTTTAGTGTAGGCTTTTTGTTAGTGCGGGCACAAAAGGGCAAGGTAACCGATGAATTTAACAGCTAGATACCGCTCCTCGCTCTACGACAGTGCCGATAAAATAACCCCCGATGCCTATGCGCATCGGGCTACGTTAGCCAGCAGCGACCCCTTCTACCCTGCGGTGCATTTAGCACCAGCGTGTGGGTTGTTAAACGACCCCAATGGGCTGGCTTTTTTAAATGGCTTCTATTATATTTTCTATCAATGGCATCCTAATGCACCCACTCATGGATTAAAGCACTGGGGGCTGTTTAAAACACAAGATTTTATGAGCTACATTGACTGTGGGCTGTTTCTTTCGCCCCACACTACTGCTGATAACTTTGGCATTTACTCAGGCGGTGCGGTAGTGATTGACGACTGTTTGCACCTTTTTTACACAGCCAACCACCGGGATGATGCCTGCGATTATGTGCGTAAGCCCAGCCAGTGGCATGTGGTGGTGAATAAGCAGGATGAGATCATTAAGCGTGAAGAGATCGTCGCCTACTCTCCTTTATATACCGAACATAATCGCGACCCTTTTCCTTTTTTTAAGGGGGGAAAGCTGTTCATTTTGGTCGGCGCGCAAAGTTTGGCTAAAAAAGGCGTGGTGCTGTGCTATGCCATCGACCCTGCCCTAACCACGGCTGAAACCTGCACCGAGTGGGCTATGCCTGAGGCTCTGCAGGCGGCATTTATGCTTGAGTGTCCGGCCTTTACGGTTATTGATGGGCAATCGGTGCTGGTTGTTTCGCCCCAAGGGCTAAAAGCCAGCGATAAATACAGCTTTCAAAATATCTACGATGTGGTCTATTTGGTGGGCGATGACGACGGCAACTTTAGCCACTCGGCGGTGCGCATGATGGATTTAGGCTTTGACTTTTACGCCCCTCAGCTCTTTTTTGACGGCACACGCCACCTGATGGTCGGCTGGTTGGGGCAAGCCGAAACCGTGTACCCCAGCGATGAAAAATTTGGTTGGTCGCAGATGCTTACCTTGGTTCAAGAGGTTACCTTTACTAACGGCGTTCTCAAACGCTACCCCATCTCCGCACTGGCTAACTTGCGGCAAAAGGGGGAGAACCTAAGTCGCCAAATGACGGTTTCTGACTGTTTTGATTTAGAGTGCCGTTTTATAGAGGGCGATTTTACTATAACTCTGGGCAATGGCACGCATAGTGTGTGCTTTAGCCTGACCAATGGTGAGTTTTGCTTGGACCGAACCCATGCCCAGTTCCCCGTGAATGAGGCCTATGGCACACAACGATTTGCTCGCACCGCACCCAACCGCACCATGCATACAGTGCGCATGGTGGTGGACAAAAGCGCCATGGAGATCTTTATTAACGAGGGCGAACAAGTTTTTTCGATGCGTTTTTTTATTGAGAACTGCGACGTTTTAGAGATTCAAAAAGGGCAGTTTATAGGGCAACTGTTTGCCCTACAGCCCATTACCAAACTTAAAAAGGAGAGCCTGCCATGCTGTTAGGAGCTATTGAAGCCGGAGGCACAAAGTTTGTGTGTGCCGTGGGCAATACCGAAGCAGAGGTACTGCATCGCCATACCATTGCCACCACTACCCCAGAAGAAACCCTCGCTCAGGTGATTGAGTTCTTTGCCACCCATCCTGTGAAGGCACTCGGAATAGGGGCTTTTGGTCCTGTGGACGTGAACCCTATGAGTCCTAAATATGGCACAATTTTGCAAACCCCAAAAATCCAGTGGCAAAACTACCCTTTTCTACAAACCCTCACACAGGCCTTAAATATTCCCATTGCCTTGCAAACAGATGTGAATGTGGCTGCATTGGGTGAAGGCGTTTTAGGGGCTGGTAAAGGCTTACCTAGCCTACTCTACCTTACCATTGGCACGGGCATGGGCGGTGGATATGTGCAAAATGGGCAATTTTTGCCCACGCTTCACCACTCCGAGATGGGGCATTTACCCCTAACCCGTTTTGCCGATGACCTTGCTCCCGGTATTTGTCCGTTTCATGGCGACTGCCTTGAGGGGCTTATTTGTGGACCAGCGGTGGAAAAACGCAGTGGCAAGCCAGGGGCGCTACTAGCAGCCGATGATCCCTTTTGGCAGCACTGGAGTGATTACTTAGCCCAAGCTCTGATGAGTTACTCCCTCACCCTGTCGCCTCATCGTATAGCTATTGGCGGGGGCGTGATGAATCATGCCCATTTGTTGCCTCTATTACGCCAAAAGTTTGCCCTATTGATGAATGGGTACATTGATTTTAGCCCCATCTATGGGGGGCTGGAAAGCTATCTGTGCTCACCTAAGCTGGGCAATGACTCCGGTATTGTGGGGGGGTTGTTGCTGGCAAACGCCCACATCACCTAGCTCCTGATTTAAGCATAGTATTTTGTTAGCTGGTTATGTGTTTATTTAATTGACGTATAATGCATACTCCCCTATGATGAAGTATGCTATAAAATTTATTAAGGGGAATATAATGAAAAGAAAAATAGGGTTTGTACTGTGTGGGGTGGCTTTTACCATTTTATTAAGTTGTGGTGGGCAGCATACAAGTAACACGCAAACGGGTCCACCTGTATACGATTCTAACGCCACTTTAGCCATTGCCCACTTGGGTGATTTAGAGATGTTAAACGAGATTATGGCTCAAGCCAATGATCTACAAGAAACTGTGATCAAGCATCAACGTTTTTTGCACCAAAACGCCGAAGTGGGCGATCATCTGCCCATCACCACCGCTTATGTTAAAAAAGCACTGGAAGAGATGGGCTATGAAGTGGATGAAATTATTGACAGTGGTTTGGTGGTATTGGTGGGGGGCAAAAAACCGGGGAAAACTATGCTCCTTCGTGCCGATATGGATGCCTTGCCCATGAGAGAAGACACTGGTTTGCCATGGGCTGCCACCAACGGCAACATGCATGCTTGTGGACATGACTTTCACACAGCTATGTTACTGGGCGTGGCTCAAATTTTAAAAGATCGTGAGGGTGATATCCCCGGCACAGTTAAGCTGATGTTTCAACCTAACGAAGAGGGAGGACGAGGAGCTATCAACATGATTAGGGCTGGTGTGATGGAAAACCCTAAGGTGGATGCGGCCATGGGGACGCACATTGTGGCTCAAAATATCTTTAACATTGATGGGGTGATATTGGGTGTTTCATCTGGGTACACCATGGCTGCTGCCGATATATTCACTCTAAACATTCAAGGCGTGGGGGCACATGGTGCTATGCCCAACACAGGGGTTGACCCTATCATGATTGGATCTAACATTGTTCAGGCTTGGCAAACCATTTTAGCGCGTGAAAAACCACCAACTGAGCCGATCACCTTAACTTTTGGTCAATTTAATGCGGGTAATGCCCCTAATATTATTCCCAACACAGCCGTTCTAACAGGCACATTAAGAACCTTTACACCAGATGTACGCACTTTTGTACTAAAGAGGATGAACGAAACAGCTTCAGGCATTGCCCAAGCCTACCGTGGCACTGCTATGGTTACCATTAATGAAGACCCTACGCCATCTCTTTATGGCGACCCCGTGTTGGCACAAGCCAATTTAGTGTACGCTAACCAAGTAACAGGAGGTCATGCCATCCTGTTGCCAGCCAAAATGGTGATGGCAAGTGAAGACTTTTCCCATGTTTCTGTTCTTGTACCATCAAACTTTTTTGCTTTATTCGCCCCACTGCCGGACGTAAATGGCGTTGTTTGGCCTCAACATCACCCCAAGGTGCAGTTTGACCCTGAAGTTATGCCATACGGTATAACCAACTTGGCTTATAGTGCTGTACAGTGGTTAGAAAGCAACCAATAGCTTTATTTTTATGAATAGTTATGTATTTATTGGATTGACTTTACAAAAACAAACCCCTATAATTAATAATTATGCTTCTTTAAAGAGGTGTTTAGTAAACACAACAGTGCAGTCATTTAGGTGATTGCACTTACCTGTTTTTATCTGCCTAACTAGATTATCCAAATCTACTTAATATTTATCAACTCAAAGGAGAGATTGTATGGCAAAAGAAAAAAAGATTGATTTATGGAGCTACTTCCAAAGCTTGGGCAAAACCTTTATGGTGCCTGTGTCTTTGTTAGCCGCCATGGGCTTATTGTTGGGGGTGGGGTCTGCCTTCACCTCGGCTGACTTGATTGCTAAATTTCCCATTTTAAATACGGTTGTGCTGCGCTATTTCTTTGGGTTTATGACGCAAATTGGTCTATTTGCCTTTATTAACTTAAGCGTGATGTTTGCTATGGCTATTCCTATGGGCTTGGCAAAAACGGAAAAAGGCATTGCTGCCTTTGCTGGTTTTGTGGGCTTTTATGTTATGCACATGGGTACACACTTTGCCTTAAATTTTGCAGACAATTTACAAACAGGCATGGCGATGAAAGAAGCTGGCCAAACCATGATCTTGGGCATTCACACCATTGATACCGGTGTGTTAGGGGGTATTCTTATTGGTGCGGTAGTAGCCTCGTTGCACAAACGCTTCTACACCATTGCCTTGCCAGATGCCTTTGCCTTTTTTGGTGGTCCGCGCTTTGTGCCTATCATCACCGCTCTTAGTGCGGCAGTTATTGGTCTTGTTGTTCCTATCGTGTGGCCTGTTTTCAGCACCGCTATTAATGGTTTAGGCGCTCTTATTCAAAGTGCCGGTGTGTTTGCCCCTATGGTGTTCTTCACCAGTGAGCGTTTGCTCATTCCATTTGGTTTGCACCACATTTTAGTCGCGTTGGTACGCTTTACCGAGGTGGGTGGTAGCGAAGTAGTGAATGGCGAGACCGTGAGCGGTGCCTTAAACATTTTTTACAAACAATTAGGTTCAGGCTTGCCTATTTCTGGCGAGGCAACACGCTTTCTTTCGCAGGGAAAAATGCCTTCGTTCTTGTTTGGCTTGCCCGCTGCCGCCATCGCTATGTACCATGTAGCCTTTAAAGAAAACCGCCCTGTGGTAAAAAGCTTGTTCATCTCCGGTATTGTAGCCTGTGTGGTGGGTGGTATCACCGAGCCTATCGAGTTCTTGTTCCTTTTTGTTAGCCCTATGTTGTTTTTATTCCACGCTATCATGACAGGCTTGGGTGCGATGATGATGGCTATTTTAGGAGTGAAAATTGGTAACACCGACGGTAACCTCATCGACTTTGTGATTTTTGGTTTGTTGCGTGGCAACGAGTCTGGCTGGTGGTGGGTGCTTATTGTGGGTCCCATGTGGGCTGCCGTCTATTACTTTGTGTTCCGTATTGTTATCAAACGTCAAAACCTCACCACTCCGGGGCGCGAAGCCACTAATGCTGATGCGGATCATGAAGCCGTATCTAAAAATGGTAGCTCATTAAAAGATTTTGCCGCCCAAAACTACTTAGTTGCTCTTGGCGGTAAAGAGAACATCATTAGTATAGACAACTGCATCACCCGCTTACGTTTAGAGATTAAAGACATGAGCTTGGTAAAGGATGATGTGTTAAAGGCCAATGGGGCCGCTGGTGTGGTGCGCAATGGTGAACATGCGTTGCAGGTGGTGATTGGACCACAAGTGCATGTGTTGCGTATGCAAATAGACAAATTACTTTAAAAAAAGGGCGGTAAATGTATGACTTATGACTTTGACACAGTGATTAACCGCATGGGAACCTACTGCACGCAGTGGGATTTCGTAGCCGATCGTTTTGGGGTGGAGGGCTTGTTGCCTTTCACCATTAGTGATATGGATTTTAAAGCTGCCGACGAAGTGGTAGCGTTGCTGGAACAACGCACACACCACGGCATTTTTGGTTATAGCCGTTGGAATCATGATGACTACAAAAACGCCATTTCTCATTGGTTTAAACAACAGTTTAACACCACTATCAACAAGGAGGGGCTGGCCTACAGCCCCTCTATCATCTACACCTGTGCAGCTTTCATTGACCTTTATAGTGCCGAAGGCGACAGTGTGCTTGTGCAAACGCCCTGCTATGATGCCTTTATCAACCTGATAGAAGGGCGCGGACGCAAGTTGCTGGCTAACCCCTTGCACTATGACGGCACACACTACAGCCTAGACATGACCGACCTAGCCGAAAAAATGGCACACGCCAAAATACTGTTGCTGTGCAACCCCCACAACCCTACTGGGTTGGTCTTTACCGAGGAACAACTCACCGCCATCATCGCCCTTGCCAAAGTGCACAACGTGGCAGTTATTAGCGATGAAGCCCACATGGACTTGGTCTTTAAAGGCAACCGGCATGTGCCGATTAACAAAGTGTGGGGTGACTATGCCAAAGTGGTGTTGGCAACCAGCACCGCCAAAGGCTTTAACTTAGCCTCCTTGGGGGGCTCTTATGCGTTAATTAACGACCCTGCCATACGGGAAAAGTTTATTAACAATTTACGGCGTGATGGGTTATCGTCGCCCCCTATTCTTGCCATCACAGGCACGATTGTGGCCTACACCCACGGGCTTAGCTGGCTCAATGCCGTAACTGACTACATTTATGCGAATCTTGACCACATTGAACAATTTTTTGCCACCCACCTGCCGCAAATGCGCCTGAACCGAGCCGATTCCACCTATTTTGCGTGGATCAATGTGTCCGCTTTAAACTTAGGTTACACCCAGATTCAAGAAAAACTCGTCGCTAATGGCTTAGCTATCATGAGTGGTACAACCTACGGACAACACGCACCTCAATTTTTACGTATGAACATAGCCTGCCCGCGCAGTAAAGTGGACACCGCTCTAAAAGCGATGCAAACGGCCTTCGCCGAATCTAAGGAGTAATGTATGCAACAAAATAAACCTCTTTACTATCTTAATAATAGCATTAAAGCCTACAACTGGGGGCATTTAACGGTGTTACCTGCGTTATTAGGCTATAAAAATACTGATAACACCCCCCAAGCCGAGCTGTGGATGGGTATGCACCCAGAGGGCATGAGTAAAGTATTACAAGGCGATGTGTTGTGCGATCTTTCGGAACTGATAGACCAAAACAAAGCCTCTTTTTTGGGCGATAAAGCCCTTGAAAAATTTGGCTCGCACTTGCCCTTTTTGTTTAAAGTGTTAGCCATTAATGAGCCGCTTTCTTTACAAGTGCACCCCAACAAGCAGCAGGCCGAAGCCGGCTTTGCCCATGAAAACAGCACAGGCTTAGCCATGACCGATGCCCAGCGTTGTTATAAAGATGCCAACCACAAAACCGAGCTGTTGTGTGCGTGGAGCGACGACGTGTGGGCCTTGTGTGGCTTTCGCCCCTACGCTGAGATTCATGCGGAGTTTAGCCAGCTGGGCAGCGCACCGCTTGCCCCACTGGTAGAGCAACTGGGTGCTAACCTGCACGCTGAAGGGCTGAAGGAGTTTATCCGCACCTTGCTCACTTTACCCAAAGAAACGGTTACGCCCATCATGCAAGATGTTTTAGCCTATTGTGCCGTACAAAACAGTGAGCCTTATCGGTGGTTAGAAAAGTTACAGGCGATGTATCCTGCCGATATGGCAAGTTTAGCTCCTCTTTATATGAACGTGGTGCATGTGCCGAAAGGCAAAGCCATTTTTGTAGAAAATGGTGTGCTGCACGCCTACCTTCAGGGCATGGGTGTCGAGATTATGAGTGTGAGCGACAATGTGGTGCGCTTGGGGCTTACCCCTAAATATGTGGACATTGCCAGTTTGGACACCATTGTGAGCTTTAAGCCCACCACGGTGCAATTTTTAGAGACCACCGCTCCGCGCTTTAACTTTACCGCCCCATGTGATGAGTTTGACCTTACTCACCACAGCATCAACGCTAGCCACCACTACGCTTTACCAGCGCATAACCCAGCCCAAATTGTGCTGTGCGTTGAGGGGTCTTTGACCATCTTTAACAGCGAGAGCGCAAGTGAACCAGCCTACACGCTGAGCCAAGGGCAATCCTTTTTTGTGCCGTTTAATGCCGGCTCTTATCTGTTTAAAGGAAGCGGTGAGCTGTTCATAGCCAGCACTCCCGCTATCGCCTAACCTGCCTAGCACCCCAAGCCCTCAAAAGCTTGGGGATTTTTTTTTATTTAACCATTAAAAGTGTGCAGATTGGCTTCATCAGCTGGACCTACAAGGCGTTGCACTCGGCACGGGTTGCCACAAGCCACCATCCCAGCAGGAATGGACTTGACCACCACACTCCCAGCGCCGATCACGCTGCCGTCGCCAATGCTCACACCCGACAAAATCTGCACGCCCGCCCCAATCCACACATTGTTACCAATAGTGATGGGATGGGCAAACTCAATGCCTTTATTGCGCCGTGCAGCATCCATGGGATGCCCTGCGGTGTGCAACCCCACGCTAGGAGCAATGTACACATTATTACCAATGGTAACATTTGCCCCGTCTAAAATAACGCAGTTGGCATTGATGAAGACATCGTTGCCCAAGTGAATATTGTAGCCATAGTCGCACAAAAAAGATGGCACGATGAACACCCCACTCCCCATCGACCCCAACAGCTCTTTAAGCGAGGCTTCGGCAGCTAGGCGGTCGGTGGGGGGCAAAGAGTTGTAGGCCATGGTACGCTGGCGAGCTAGCAAGCGGTGTGCGGTCAGTTCGTCATCATAGTCAGGTCTGTAAAGTTGCCCTGCCTGCACTTTTTCTTTCTCTGTCATCTTTTTTGTGCTCCTTTATTTTTTACAGCATCAGCTTTATTGCCTGTGTAAGTCAATAGAACCGATCGCCTCTTCATTTGGCTCAGTGAAAAGTGCGTCTAACTGAGGAGTGATGACCCTAATTGCCATCAAAAGCACCATAAAGGTGATGTGCTGGCGTGTCGGCGCGTCATTAGAGTAAGCTTGTGCAAGATAGGTGAGATGCTTCCTAAGCGCTGGAAGGTTATCTTCAGCGATAAAAATAATCAGTTTACCAATTTCCAGTTCCAAAACCATCTCTGCCTCCACATCAGGCAGGGCTAAGGCAATATCAAGAGTGTGTAATGCTTCATCATACTGTCGGTTCGTGGCTTGATCCATCGATTGGTTGTAGAGCTGTCTCGCCTCTGATAAGGGCTGAATGCTCTCTTGAGAAAAGAGCATAGGACTAGCGAAAAGCATTAGTATAACCAACCAAAGGGTTAAGAACTTCGATGAAAAATGGGTCATAAACATAATCTCCTTGTAAAATGACATTATATATTATCGTTAAGAGTAATATATAATGAGATAAATAGCCAGCAGTTTGTGCATAAAATTCGAGCATTTAGTGCATAAAAATGATAAGATTACTAAGCATTAGACCGAAATAAGCCGAATAATAGGGTAAGTAAATCTGATTGAGAGAGAGTGTATTGAACCTATGGAAAAAGATTTCCTCAAAGAAGCAAACGAAAAAATGAAAAAATCTTATGATAGTCTGATCGCTGAGTTCAGCCTCATTCGTAGTGGTAAAGCCTCTGCGTCATTATTTGATAAAATTATGGTAGACCAATATGGGACGCCTACCCCCCTCAATCAAGTAGCCTCCATTAGTGTGCCAGAAGCTCGTCTTATTGTTATTCAACCCTGGGATAAAGGGGCTTTAGTTGCCATTGAAAAGGCTATTTTGTCTAGTGATTTATCCATGAACCCTAATAATGATGGCAAGGTCATCCGTATTAATATGCCCCCCCTTACCGAAGGACGGCGTAAAGATTTTGTGAAACAAGCTAAGACCGAAGCGGAAAAACATCGGGTATCGATGCGTAATGCACGTCGTGATGTACTAGAAATGATGAAGAAAGCTGAGCTAAGCGAAGATGACAGCAAAAAACTCAAAGATGCTATTCAGAAGAGTACTGATCAGTTCATAAAGCAGGTTGATGAGGCGTTTACCGCCAAAGAAGCCGAAATTATGGAGATATAAGGCTTGGCTAACGATGGGTTGCCTGTGCATGTGGGCATTATTATGGATGGCAACGGACGATGGGCTAAAAAGCGAGGCTTAAAGCGTAGCGATGGGCATGGAGAAGGGGCAAAAGCCTCTAAGCGCATTGTTAAAGCTGTAGCGGACGCAGGCATCAAATATCTCTCGCTTTACACCTTTTCTACAGAGAACTGGCAGCGCTCAATTGAAGAGGTAGAGCATCTTATGTGGATGATTCGCACTTACTTACGCAAAGAGTATCAGTTTTATGTAGATAATAACATCCGCATTGTTCACTCAGGTAACCGTGAACAGCTAAGCCCTGAGGTGTTGCGAGAGATTGATGAGATAGAAGACAAAACAGCCCACTTCACAGGGCTCACGGTTAATTTACTCATCAACTATGGCTCACAAGATGAAATTGTGCGGGCGGTGCAAAAAGTGCAAGCGCTGCTGCTACCCATTACTGTTGACAACCTCACAGCAGTGATGGATCAAGCGTTACCGCCAGTTGACCTTGTGTTGCGCACGGCTGGAGAACAGCGTTTGTCTAACTTTATGCTGTGGCAAACAGCCTATGCCGAGCTAGTGTTTAGCCCTGTGTTATGGCCAGATTTTACTGAAGAAGATTTTGCTAATGTATTAAGCGAATATAGTCAACGTCAACGAAGTTTTGGAGGATAAACACGCACGATGAAACCCTTATCGAATCACACCGTACGCAATTTAGCGGCTCTTGGGTGGCTTATCTATCTCATTCTTATTGTTTTTGTTTTAAACTGGCATAACCACTTACTGGCCAATTTAACCCTCATTGGCCTTAGTGCCGCTGGTGGGCGTGAAATGGGTCGCATGGTGCGGATGAAAGAGCCACAGGCTGACACCACGATGTATCCCTTTTTGGCAGCCTTGTTCCCTTTATTGACGGCACTGGGCATTTATCTACCCGAAAGCACGCCCTATCACTCGGTAATTGTGATTATAGTCATCGGGTTACTCTTCACCAAGCAAGTATTCACCTCTAATATTGAACGACTAGACTCTACCATGACACGCATTAGCTCCTCGGTTTTTGTTATTCTCTATCCTGGCTTGTTCATGTCTTATTTTATGCGCATTGGCTCTTTACCCACGCCCCAGTACACATGGTTTGTCTACATTTTGATCATAACCCTGAATGATGGATTTGCCTATTATGTGGGGCGTGCATTTGGAGCTAGAACCAAAACACAAGGCTATTTTGTTGTTAGCCCGAACAAAAGTTTGATCGGGTTTGCTGGCGGACTCACGGTGATGTTGCTCTTTACTTGGTTTAGCTATTCTTGGGTTGCTCCTCGCTATGCCCCCAATCTTTTTGGCAATAGTTCAATCTTCTACATTTTAGCCATGGCTTTGGTGTGTGGATTCACCTCAATTGTCGGCGATCTTTTTGAGTCTACCCTTAAGCGTAGTGCTGGGGTTAAAGATTCAGGCACCATGATTCCTGGTCGAGGTGGCGTGTTAGATACGATAGATTCACTAGCCTTTGCTGCCCCGCTTTTTTATTATTTCATGTATTTTATGCAATAAACAGGGAGTTGGAATATGAAACAGGTGGTTATATTAGGGGCAAGCGGAACGATCGGACAAACGGCTCTTAGTGTGGCTCAAAATTATAGTAATCTCATCACCGTGGTAGGATTACAAGCTCACCATAATGTTGAGGCACTATTACAAGCTCACTCACTCTTTCCGCAAGCGTTATTGGCTCTGTCATCATCTAGTGCCAGCCCAACGGGTTGCATCTCATTTGTGGGCGAAAGCGCAGTTGAGCGCTTATTAGACGCTACTAAGCCTGACTTGGTGCTAAACGGCATCGGTGGAGCTGCGGGGTTAGCCACCTCGGTCGCCACTTTAGCTCGTGGCATCACTTTAGCCTTGGCAAATAAAGAAAGTTTAGTTATGGCTGGTCCTTATCTTAAAATTTTAGCTCATCAGCATAGTGCTCTCATTCTCCCTGTTGATTCGGAACATTCAGCCTTGTTTTATCTGCTTAAAAATCAAGAACGGAGCGAAGTCTCACGCTATATAATAACAGCCAGTGGTGGACCTTTTAGAGGGTACAGCCAAGAACAGCTGACTGCGGTTAGCATAGAACAAGCGGCCAAACACCCACGGTGGAAAATGGGTCAAAAAATATCTATTGACTCAGCCACATTAGCCAACAAGGGTTTAGAGGTGATCGAAGCATGGACGCTGTTCAACTGCCCCCATCAACAAATTGAGGTGATTCAACACCCCGAAAGTGTGGTTCATGCCCTCATTCGCACACAAGATGGAGCATTGTTCGCCCATTTAGGAGCGCCTGATATGCAGTTACCCATCACTAACGCCCTACTTTACCCTGAATTAAAACCCTCTCCGTTAGCCTATCTTGAATTAGCAGGGCAAACATTGAGTTTTGAAGAGATTGATCATAACACCTTTCCTATGGTAAAGTTAGCATACAGAGCCTGTGAAATCGGCTATCCAGCACCCATTGTGTATAATGCAGCCAATGAGGTAGCGGTGGAGTTCTTTGTGGCAGGAAAAATAACTTTTTTACAAATTGCCGAGTTAGTAAAAGATGCGCTGGATGAGCCTCAAGAGCCGATTGACATGACGAATCTACAGTCTATCTATGCGCACGACAAGGCAGCTAGAACTTTTGCCTACAACTGGCTGAACCTCAAAGGATGAAACACACGGAATGAATCAAGTAATTAATTTTTCTACCCTTTTTCTGGGGCTTATTGGTCTTAATATTCTCGTTTTTACCCATGAGCTAGGGCATTTTATTTTAGCTCGTCTTGTGGGCATCAGGGTCCTCACCTTCTCGCTAGGCTTTGGACCAAAGCTTGTCAAGAAGACCTACAAAGGTTGTGAGTTTGCCTTGTCTTTGTTGCCCTTAGGGGGATACTGTCGGATGCAGGGGGAAACCCAAGTACATGATAGCTCAACTATTCAACAAGGCGATCTCTACTATGGTGCACCATGGCGACGTATACTAGCGGTCATTGGCGGACCTCTTTTTAGCATATTATTTGCATGGATGGCCTTTTTTAGTATGGGTTTTCTTGCTAGAAGCACCATTAATCTGCCCACCAAGATTGTGGTAATAGAAAGTGATAAGGCTAAAAACGAATACGACACCCAAGCAACCTTTCAAACAGGCGACACCATTTTAAGCATTAATGGACATCCTATTACCACTTTTATTGAAGTAGTTGAGACTATTATGCAGAACCCACAAAAAGTACTGAACTTTGAGATTTTACGCCATGATGTGACAGAAAAAATAACCATTCAAACGGCTCTGGATCCTGACCAAGGCATTGGCAAACTGACTCAAACCCTCACCCCTTGGGTTGAGCTCATTATCATGGGGATAGCGACAGAGTCAGTCGCCCAACAAGTGGGATTACAGATAGGTGATAAAATTATTTCCCTTAATGGAAAATCGGTGGCTCATCTACAAGAGTTGCGTGCCATAATGACTGGTATCAAAGACACAGATGGCAAGACCATTCTCCTAAACATCCTACGCAACAACGAATCTATGCTGTTTACCATCACTCTTGATGAAACAGGCATGATGGGTGTTATCTTTTTGGAAAGCATAGAGTTACCCCCCATAGGGTTCAGAAACAGCTGGAAACAGAGCTTTATTCAAATGCAGAACACTTTAATTTCATATATAAAAGGGTTACGATTGATCTTTGGTGGGGCTGTGAAGATGGATAAAGCTCTCTCAGGACCGGTGCGTACCACTAATTTTATTGGCGAAACTCTAGGTAATGTGACATCTGATGGTTGGTATAATGCTGTGTATATTTTAGGCTTGTTTAGTTTAATTTTAGGCGTTACAAACCTTTTACCAATCCCCATGTTGGATGGCGGTTTAATTTTACTCTTTATAACTGAGTGGCTTAATAAAGGAAATGCTCTTTCTATCCGAACACTACGCATTTATCAAACTATAGGTCTTGCAATTATTGGATTTTTGATGATAATAAGCCTAAGAAGCGATTTTTTATTTTTAACAGAGTGGTTTTTAACTCGCTAAACAAGTATAAGAAAAAGGAAGTAATCATGAGTGCAACGGTCATTTGTGGAATGCAATGGGGTGATGAAGGGAAAGGGAAAGTCATCGATTTTTTAGCCCATGAGAGTGATTTTGTGGTTCGCTATCAAGGTGGCAATAACGCAGGACATACAGTTATTGTGCGGGGTGAAAAATATGTGTTGCACCTGTTACCCTCAGGCGTGCTGAACGACAAGGCGACCTGTGTTCTCGCCCCCGGCGTTTTACTGGATCCTAAAGTGCTATTAGAAGAGTTAGATGCCTTAGAAAAACGTGGCTTAACAGTTGATCATGTGCTGATCAGCGAACGCTGTCATTTAATTTTACCCTATCATATCCTCCTTGACACATTAAAAGAAGAGTCGTTGGGCGACAAAAAAATTGGTACTACCAAGCGTGGAATAGGACCTTGCTATATGGATAAATTTGAACGCAGTGGATTACGTGCCATTGACTTAAAGCACACCCATTCTCTCTGTGAAAAAATAACCCACAACACCCTAATTAAAAACGAAATTATCACTAAAATCTATGGGGCACAACCCTTAAGTAGTGAACAAATTTGTGCTGATTTTTTAGGCTATGCTAAGCGTTTAGCCCATCGAATAATCGACTCAACCACCCTGCTCAACACCGCCCTTACCGCTAACAAACGCATTCTTTTTGAAGGGGCTCAAGCGATTATGTTAGATATTGATCATGGCAATTACCCCTTTGTAACCTCCTCCTCACCTACCACAGGTGCGGTGTGCGTTGGGGCTGGGATCAGCCCTCATTGGCTCACTCGTCGCATTGGGGTGTTCAAAGCCTACTCCACACGCGTGGGTTCAGGTCCGTTCCCTACTGAACTGCTAGATGAAGTGGGTCAAAAAATTAGAGAGATTGGGCATGAATTTGGTTCAACGACTAAGCGTCCACGACGCTGTGGCTGGCTTGACCTTGCTAACATCAAATACGCTGTTACCATTAATGGGTTCACCGAACTCGCACTTATGAAGGTGGATGTTTTAAGTCATTTGACACAAATTCCCGTGTGTATGGGTTATTATCTTGATGGTAAACCCTATGAGGGGTTTCCGGCTGATGCTGATGATTTGGCTCGTGTTGAAGTGCAGTACACCCTATTAGAAGGGTGGAATACCGATGTGACGCAGGTACGAACCTATCAAGAGTTACCAGCACAACTCAAAGACTACATAACCTTAATTGAAAACGCCTTGGGTGTTCCGATCACCACCATTTCGGTGGGACCCGATCGAGAGCAAACCATTATTCGCTCAAAGTCGCATGTATAAACGAACAGCTGGAGAAGACGATGCAGGTAAACGCTTTGATGTGGTGGCACGCAAGGCTTTTCCAGCCTTGCCTTTAGGTCAAATTTTTAAAGCTATACGTTCTGGTAAGCTAGCACTGAACGAGAAGAAAGTTTTAGGCAACACTCGCATCACGGCGGGTGACAGTCTTGTGTATTATGGTAAATACCATGACAATCATTCAAATACTTTATCTCTGTCAACTAATACGCCAAAAATTATCCCTTTATGGGAAAATAACGACTTAGCCTTATTTAATAAGCCCGTTGGTATAAAAATTCATGATGGTGACGAAAGTATGACTGCTCTGGTGCAACAAAGTTATCCAGCCTCTACATCTCTTTCGTTTAACATAGGTCCCTGCCATCGACTTGACAGGAACACGTCAGGCTTGGTGATGTTTGCCAAAACAGCACAAGGTGCCCGTACTTTTATGAATGTGCAAAAAACCGAAGGTCTGTGTAAGTACTATTTAGCCATAATTCGTGGACAGCTAAGATATAGCTTTAGTGCTATTAACCATTTGGCACGCCAAAACCAAACCAGCTATGTGGTTTCTTCAGCCTCATCCGAAACATCTCAACTCGCCCTCACCACATTTTATCCGTTATGCTCCAATATTCAGGCCTCCCTTGTGCTTTGCCGTCTACACACAGGACGTACACACCAAATTCGTGCGGTGAGTGCTTACTATGGGTATCCCCTTATTAATGATGCGAAATATAGTTTACAACGATCTCATAGTAACACCTACTATGCTCTTCATGCCTGTGCCCTCTATAGTAAAGACACACAATTGCCCCTCAAGGTCATATGTCTTCCTCACCATAAAGAGTTCAGTATTTTGTTAAATCAGTATGACTTACCCAGTGATTGGGTAAATAAGCTAAAAGCCACCATTCATCATGATGGCTTATTAAGCTAAAAAGGTAGTCTAATCTGGCTACTCCTCTGGGGTCAAAGGCTGATTTTCATCACCTAGCTGTCTCTCTTCGGGGCTTTTACCCTTTAATGAACGATTGCCCTTAGTGGGGATTCCCTTAACATTGTAGTTACGAATAGCTTCACCTACATAAAACAAAAGCTCATCGTGCATCTCAGGCGAATGATAGTTCAGCACATCACAAAAACGAGGCCTCTCATCTTCCCCCAAAAAGAGTTGAGAGGGGCGAATGTTAAGTGCTGCCACCAACCTCGTCAAAACCTCGGCCGAGGGAAATTTACGTCCCATTTCAATCTCACCAATGTAGTTAGGTGACACAGCACAAAGCTCTGCTAGCTTTGACTGTGAAATCCCATACTGCTTGCGGTAGAATTTTAAGTTCTTAATGAGAACCTTGTGAAATAAAGTTGCATTCTCGCTAACACCCATGTTATTCATCTCCTTCATCTATAATGAAATAGCCTAAAATATTTTTAATAATTTTCAGGTTGTTATAAATTGTTTCAAGCAGGCACAAGCCTGCCCTCTATGTGACACTGCGGACTTCTCCGCTGGTGTAAGGATTGCGGCACATCTCCCCTCTTCATCGATAAAAAGCGGATCATAGCCAAAGCCGTTCACCCCTTGCTGTTCCATAGCAATACTGCCCCACCATGTTTTTTGCACCGCCACATAAGTATCCTGTGCCATATACAGCACAAGGTGGCACACAAAATAAGCCCGCCGATCTGTTATGTTTTTAATTTTTTCAAGCAATAATTCGTTCTGAGCAAAAGAACTCAATCCATCTCCGCCAAAACGCGCACTTTGTACCCCTAGCTCTCCAAGTAACGCCAACACCACCAACCCCGAGTCATCCGCCAGAACAGTGTGCTGAAACGCTTCATGCAGAACTTTAGCTTTTAGTAAAGCATTCTCCGCAAACGTCTCACCCGACTCAGCAACATCCATCACATAACTCAAATCCGACGGTGTAACAAGATTCACACCCAGTGCTAACTCTAACTCTTTCAGCTTCCCTTTATTATTGGAGGCCAAAATAATATCCTTTTTTGACAATTTCTTCACTTGCATATATTATCTATCGACATTAGACAAAATAGAAATAAGTGATTTAGCTTAAAATCTTTTGAATTTTTACTAAACTCTAATAGGATATCCATCCTGCCTAAAACTTGGCATTGCAAAACCTCTAAATTGAGACAGAGTATTACCTAGACTACTAAGCTTACCAATCCGCAATGAAAACGCCCCTTCTATTAACTCATCTCCCTCCCCTCTATCTTGATATAAAATCTCTATTAATGCAACACCCTGGTGCAAAATATCGCCATTTACATCCATAATTCCTGCCAATTGCGCTTGATTATTAAAAAATAATGTTACTTGACTATCCCCTACTGGATAAAAACCAGTAAAAAGCCTATTCATTTCCTCATTTTCATCCAGATTATCTCCTGTTTGTGTTTTATTTATCAGACTTAATCCCGTAAACTCAGTACCGTCTACTTCCGCTCGCATAATCCAGGTGTTAGGCTGGGGGGCGTAGCGAAAAAATTGAAGTTGTAGTACACGCCACATCCCACGGTAATCCACAAAGTGCGTGCTAGTGTGCACTATAACTTCTCTTTGCTGAGCAACTGTGGCAGACTCTGCCAAAAGAGCCTGATTTTTGTTTAAATTGCCACCATCCATTTGTAATATCTGAGTGGGCTTAAATAGCGGTACTTCAACCGCTCGCCGCGACTGGGCATAGCTAGGGGTAACAGCAAATAATAAACCTAAAATGAAGGCAGCATACATCATCATTCCCTCCGAATTTCCTAACTAAACTCACCCTTTTTCAGCCGATTCACTTCATCTCTTAGGGTGGCAGCTGTTTCAAACTCCAAATTTTTAGCAGCATCCAACATTCGTTTTTCTAGCTCTTTAATCAGCTTCGATCGCTGTTTTACATCAAACAAATTACTAGAGGATCGAATAATGGCAATATCCAACGCAGCGGCACTCTGTTTCTCTTGCTCTTGCCTAGACAAAATTTCATGAATAGCCTTCTTTACCGTGGCGGGGCTAATACCATTCTCCTTATTATATTGCTCTTGCAATGCCCGTCGTTCTGCGGTTTGCTTAATAGCTTCACGCATCGCATCACTTTCTTTATCGGCATAAAGTAGCGCCATTCCATTCACATTGCGGGCGGCTCGCCCAATAATTTGCACCAGTGATGAAGTTGATCGTAAAAAACCTACTTTGTCGGCATCCATAATCGCCACTAAGCTCACTTCGGGTAGGTCAATGCCTTCGCGCAACAGATTCACCCCTATCAATACATCAATCGTGCCCAGTCGTAAATCACGTAGAATTTCAACCCGTTTAATGGTCTCTACCTCACTGTGCAGATAAGTTACTTTTAATTTTAATTCACTAAAAAAAGTCGCCACATCCTCAGCCATCTTCTTGGTTAGCGTTAGCACCAAAGTACGCTCACCAGCCTCGATACGCTTACGTATATGCCCATAAAGATGTTCAATCTGCCCATGCGTGGGATGAACCTCGATGATGGGATCAAGTAAGCCGGTGGGTCGGATAATCAGTCGGGTGGGGGAAGGGCAACGCTCTAGCTCTATTTTGGCTGGAGTGGCAGAGACATAAACCGTTTGCGGAATAAGTTCTTCAAACTCGATTATTTTAAGAGGCCGATTGTCCATCGCCCCCGGTAGGCGAAAACCATACTCCACCAAGCTGCTTTTACGGCTTTTATCCCCTTCATACATCGCCCCCACTTGCGATCGCGTAACATGACTTTCATCCATGAACATAAGAAAATCCTGTGGAAAATAATCAATTAATGTAGAAGGCCTCATTCCTTCCTCTCGCTCATCAATGTAGCGACTGTAGTTTTCAATACCCGAACATGTCCCCATTTCCGTCAACATTTCTAAGTCATACAGCGTACGTTGTTTAATGCGCATGGCTTCCACCGGGCGATTTTGCTCCTCAAAATAGGCCACGCGCTTGTGCATTTCCGCTTCAATCACCGTTAAAGCTCGAGCTAACTGGGGGCGTTCTACCACAAAGTTCTTTGCCGGATACACCACACATTCATGGCGTTCTTCAATCACTCGTCCGGTCAGGCTATGGCACTTTTTTATGCTGGCAATAACATCCCAGTCCCACTCAATGCGAAACATAGCATCTATGCCTAAATCAGCTCGCTGCTCATCATTCACAGTCCAGTTGTTCTCAGCGTAGGCTAAGTAAATCTCAAGGCTATCGCCTCGTCGCCTAAACTGCCCAGGAGTAGGGGTTAAATCGTTTCTGGTGTATTGAGCTGCGACCAAACTAGCCATAACCTGCTCAATTTTAAGCCGTCCCCCCACCTCTAAAATAGTACGCATAGCCTTAAAATTAATAGGATCACCAGCTCCATAGATGCAACTTACCGTTGCCACCACTAGCACATCATCTCGCTCAAGCAAACTAGCGGCAGCACTCAAGCGCATACGCTCGATCTCTGCATTTATTGACGAATCTTTTTCAATATAAAGGTCTTTAGCAGCAACATAGGCTTCAGGTTGATAATAGTCGTAATAGCTAACAAAATACTCAACAGCATTGTGCGGAAAAAACTCTTTAAACTCACGATAAAGCTGAGCAGCCAAAGTTTTATTGTGGCTTATCACTAAAGTAGGTCGTTGCACCTTCTCAATGACTTTTGCCATGGTGTATGTTTTACCTGAACCCGTTACACCTTCTAGGGTATGATAACGGTGTCCGGCCTGCACCGCATTTGAGACCTCGGCAATGGCTTTAACTTGGTCGCCAGCTGGCTGATAAGGGGCAAAAACTTCAAAGCGTTTCATAACTCTGAAGTATACCTCATGCCCATAAGTAAGACAAGTAGCGACTGAGCTTGCTTGATTAAATAAAATCTAGTATGATATGAGGATGAAAAAAATTTTATCGTTAATCCTTATATTTGGCCTACTAGGAACCATTGTGTATGTTTTAGGTTTGGTAAAACTCTCCGTTGAGCCTGGTACCATGGCAGTCATCTCAACACGAACAAATGGCTTTGAATCTATCAAATCAAATCAGAAGGCTGTTGTCTGGGATGTTCGACATGTGTTTCCCTTTAATTTTGAAGTGATTTCGTTTAGTACCGACTTTCAAACACTGGACTTCAAGTTCAAAGACTTTTTGCCACAAGCTCTTTCTTTGGCAAGCTTGGTGGAAGAAGATGCGAGTGTCTTCTCCTATCACCTCGAAGGATCTTTACGCTTTAGGTTACGTGAAGAGGCTCTTATTAGTGAACTAGAACGTGGTACTCTTAAAGTTAATGGTCTACATGCATACTACAGCGGGCAACAAAGCCAAATAACCAGCATGTTGACAGAAGTTGTTAATAACTCCATGGAAAAAATCGCCAATCTTTCTCAAAATAGTGAATCCTTCAGTCAAATCACTCTCTCTTTTTTATCCAAAGCTATGCCTTATTTAGAGTTTGAAGCAGTAACTTTTACAGCTCTTGAGTTGCCAAACCTATCACTCTACCGCACAGCAATGGATAATTTACTCTCCAAAACCGAAACCTCCCTCAAAGCTCAGCAACAACTAGCGATTAAAACCGAACAATCTCAACTAGAACACCAACAGCGCCAGCAAATTATGCGTGAGTATGGTCAAATTTTAACCGACTACCCTATTCTCATCCCATATTTCGCCCTTATGCAAGGTGCGGATCTGCCGGTTGATTTATCTGATTTTATGCCCGATTTTAACCAACTTTTCCTAAAACCACCTGTTACTACAGATGTAATGAGTAACAGCGAATAAGTCATCCCTATTATTCACACTGAAAGGTTTTAGGAACAAAAAAGCCCTCAATCCTGTTTGAGGGCTTTTCTATTAGAATTACCATAACTCTTCTTACTTAAGTGTTGTTGGGTCTGTATTAATTTTACTCAAGTTAGCGGCAATCCCGCTCTGTTCATGGCGTAGTAACTCCACTACCATCGATAAAAAAGTTTCCGTATCTTTTAGTCGGACACTCAGTACCTCATGCAATGACTGCGAACGATGAATACTTGCATAGACTCCTGCTATAGCAGGTTTAAGCGTTTCATTGCTACTATTCAAGATTTTTCCACCTAAAAATTTGGTCAGTTTTTCTAAATTACTCAGCACATCCTGTATCGCCATATATGCTTCTAAATCCTTTTGAATCATAAAGGTACTAATCTCTTTCGTACGCTTATTTTCGGCGGTAGCGGTGGCCTTAAATAATGACAGCTGCTTACCAGCTACCGATTCTGGAGTTAAGCCTATTTCAAAACGACGCAATCTATCTTCCGCTAGATCTATCGATATTTTAATCTCTTCAAGCCCCGATTTTAAAGCAGGAAATTTGGTAAGAATAGGTCCAACCAAGGCATCTATAAGGGGTTTTAGTTGAACCGTAAACCACTTTTTCATAAAATTAGATGTAAGCATAAAGCTGTTTGTGTGCCTAAACATCGGCAGTTTTAGTTTATTCCAAGAAGAAGATAGCTCATCCGTATAAAAATCTGACTTCGTCAAAGTCATAGTTCCAAATAAGTCTGACACCGTTTTTTCTATAAAAGCTATGCGTACCTGCACCAAAATTGTTTCAAACTCTTGTTGTGCCATCTTTTTAAAGGTGTTAGCATAAAACAGACGTACATCTAACCTTGGAATGGTCTGTTTGGTTTCAAAAATAGGATTGCCCATAATATAGCGTGTGATGGGTAAAAGTGGTAAAGATGTACTCGCTCGGTTAATTTTATCAATCATGGTATGAAAAGCCTTGTTTAACTCAGATAGCTGTGAGTTGAGAGCTTTTGGACTTAACTCTACATCCCCACTCACTAAATACTCTACTAACATGGCACGCACCACATCCTCGCTGCATGTTACATGTGAGGCCCACATAAAAACCCCAGTAAGCTGCGTTAAATGTTCTAGCACTACAGCAAAGGGAGCCGACTTAAAAATGGGCAACTGCCCATCTGTTATGCTATTAAGCGAAAAGCCACACAACGAAAAAAACTCATCAAATGGGTAGTTAATCAAGCCATTTAAGAAATAAAGAGGTAACAGCTCCTCTCTCAACTCTTTCATACGGCTTAGAGGCAACGAGTCAGTATAAGTTTTAATGCTCTTTAATAGAGCACGCCGCACAGATTCTTCATTATGTCCACTCTCTATAAAGGTAAAGAGCATTTGATCCATAGTTAAAAAATCAGCCATCTCTTTTTTAGGATTGGTCATTGTTAGACCGAGTAATGAACTAATGACACGGTGCAAGGCAAATTTATCTTGCCAAAGATGAGTGAAAATCATACGAAACGGTGCAATAACCCGATAGAGTTCAAACACTTCGGCAGCAAATTTAACACTAAGCATTCGATTATCAAAGTGGATAAAGTTCCCCGCACCGGATATCTCGTGCCGCAGTTCTCCGAGAGCCAGCGAACATATCATTTGTGAGGGGTTTTTTTGAAAAAAGAAGACCTGCATTTTGAAAATGAGGCTATCAAAAAATGAAAACTGGCTAATACGTTTTTTCATATAAGCTTGAAACTCAGCACTCTTCATCATGTCGTCTTCGGCTATCACCATTCGTTTGGGCTGAATAGGCTGCTCAACAACATAATCATTATCTTCAGGGTTGGGTAAATCCAACTGCTCGATCTGAGTGAGAAGCCCTTGCTTTTCTTCCTCAGAACTCTCTTTTACCAAATTCTCGAACCGATTACCACTTTTATTGCCTTGATTATTGCTCATGACCCCATCCATTTATCGTTAGTATTATCCTGTTCCCTATATCGTTGAAGACGTTTTCAATAAAGGGTTTTCCACTGAAACTTCATATGTTCCTCTAGTATAGTCGATACAATTACTCAAAGTAAATAGGGCTTATGATAAAAAAGTCAAGTAATTAGCCATATATACCGATTGACTTAAGGCAAGATAAGTGTGGAATCAATTTTTTTAGAAAGAAAGGGGAGACTATTATTTCATGAGAGTTATATTTTTTTCAGATCTCCATGCCCACATCCCTAGCATCATAGCATTAGCTGAGTGCATTAACAAAGAACAGGCCACACACCTGATTAGTTGTGGAGACTATTTTGAGCCTTCTTTTTTTTTAGAGCCTGCTATTGAGAGAGAAGTGATTATCAAGATGAATGCTTTACCATTGCAGATTTATGGCGTAATGGGGAATAATGATGATCGATCGCAGTTAGAACAACTCACTAGCAATGTGCAACGAACCTCCTTTTCTATAGTGCTCGACACCCACACCTTCTATATAACGCATGGACATCGCCATAATGTGAACAATCTCCCACCGGGTCTTCATCCTGAAGACATTTTTGTGCAGGGACACACCCATATTGCAGGAATTAGCACCGAACATGGGCATCTTTGCTTTAATCCAGGGTCGATCAGCTTTCCCCGTAGTCACTGGCCTGCCAGTTACGGGCTTTATACTAATGACACTCTTTCTATTAAAAGTTTAAACGGCGATGTACTTGATTACATCATTTTATAAAACACCACACCTAAGAACCAATGCTCTACGGTGTGGTGTTACTTTGTTGAATTAAGCTCTATTTTTTGATACGGTGATAGGCGGCGTAGCCACCCTCAAGATTGTGACAAGCATAGCCCAGATTTTCTAGCACCGCACAAGCATTGGCACTACGTCCGCCTCGTTCACAATGAACATAAAGCTCGGTAGTTTTTGCGGGTAATTCAGACAATCGGCTAGTGAGTTCACCTAGCGGAATGCACACACCATTCCCAATAGTACGGTCACCTTCTCTCTCCTCTGGCTGGCGCACATCCAAAATATACACCCCTTCACTCACTAATCGATCCACATCTGCAGCAGTCCATATTTTCATCCTGTTCTCCTTGTTGAAAATTTTAATAATCGTTACTCATAAGCTCATGATTCTCTTTCTTGTCTAAACCATTTTGTGACTGATATCACCTTTATATCCACCACTCAAATTGGAACAACTGTAGCCATGGCTCTCTTGCAGTTCACCCGCCTGTACCCCTCGACCTGTGAGTGCACCGCTATCACAATGAGCCTAAATAGGTACTGTTTTGGCAAGTAACTCAGCTAAACTATCGGGTAGCTCCGCTAACGGCATCACACCAAAGTCGCAATAAACTGCTCATCGGCACGCTCATCGCACATCCAAAATAAACTCCCCCGTCACTCACCAATCGATCCACATCGGTCGCAGTCCATAGTTTCATCTTCGTCTCCTAATATGGTTGGCTCTGTGTTACAACACATCGCTAACAAAGAATTTCCATGATTTATCATTGAATCATAGCATAATATTTCATATTATGCTATGATTTATGACTTTATTGTTAATAAATAGCATAAAAAACTATAACTATCAAAACTATTTTAAAAAAAACTTTACAAAACGAATAATGTAGCTTACCATGTATATATCATATTATGAGGGGCTGGAAAAATGCGTAAGCCATTATCAGACCAAGCTAAACGAATTGTGCTAGAGTTGGCTAAATTAGAGGCTATAAGAGTTAGGGCGGCACAAGTATTGCCTGATCACATTGCCATGGCTATTTTACGCCATTCCGAAGAACCTCTAACCACCATTTTTACTGGTCTTGGCATAAAAACTCCAGGCGTTTGTGCACTGCTAGAGGAGCTTATTCAACGGGGTTCAAGCGACAATATGAATCCTAACTTAGCTGATAAAACCAAGGACTTAATTGATGAAGCTGCGCATGAATCACAGGCAGCAGGCAGTGGTTTCATTGAAGTAGAGCATATTTTTCTCACCCTTTTTATTGATCGGAAGGGTGTGCTCTTTCAGTGTTTAAATAAATTTGCAGTAAATCCTGATGAATTTCGGCTTTTGTTAAACAACAAACGCCCTCTCAAAAAACCGAGTGATATAAAGTTCTCGACCGATACTGACCATCATACACCCCCCCGCTCTGGGGTTTTTGCCAGTTCACCCCCAGCCTCTTCCCCCTTCAGTATGCTAGCTCTTTATTGCCAAGACATAACCGCCAAGGCCAAAAATAAAACGATTGACCCAGTGGTGGGGCGTGAAGAAGAACTGAATAAGTTGATGCGCATTTTAAACCGTAAAAGTAAGAATAATCCCGTTCTGATAGGCGAAGCGGGCGTGGGGAAAACAGCTATTGTAGAGGCCTTAGCACTGCGCATTGTGGCAAAGCAAGTACCCCCAGCCTTTTTTAATAAAAGTATTTTTATGCTCGACATCACCGCTCTTATTGGTGGCACACGCTACCGCGGAGAGTTTGAGAAACGTATTAGCACACTGCTAGCGGAGTTAGCGGAGCTAAAAAATGTCATTCTTTTTATTGACGAAATCCATCTTATCGCCGGTACAGGGGCTGCGGAAGGCTCAATGGATGTGGGCAACATCTTAAAACCAGCCTTAGCACGGGGCAACCTGTGTTGCATTGGTGCCACCACTCTTAAGGAGTATCGTGAATCTATCGAAAAAGACTCAGCCCTTGAGCGCCGTTTTCAAACCATCATTGTGCAAGCACCGGATAGAGCTGAAACCATCGGCGTTTTACAGGGGTTGCGTGCCACCTACGAAAACAACCATCAGGTGCAATATCATGACGAAGCTTTGCAAGCAGCAGTCGACTTAAGCATTCGCTATCTTCCTCACCGCCAATTACCAGATAAAGCTATTGACCTAATGGACGAAGCAGGGGCTCAAAAAAGCCTAAGCCGCTTTGAGATGCTGACTCTGATGACAAAATTTGAGCTCAAAGGTCATCAGCTTTTTAGTAACATTGGTCGGTGCATTCAGCACAATCACAAGCAACAGGCTAAACAGCTGCAGAATGAACTCAAGGATCTACGGAATCAGCTTGATAGACACTATAAAGTATGGAGTAGTACGCGAGAAGAGGCGCTCAGCACCATCACGCGACAAGACATACAGATGCTCGTCTGCGAACTCACTGGTCTTTCCCCAGCCTTGTTAGAAGGCGATCACCTTGCTGAAATATCACTGATTAATAGACAATTAAAATGCTCCATTATTGGACAAGATAAAGCTATTGATCGTATTTCACAAGCTCTGCTTAAAGGTTTTAGCCCTGCCAATAAAGGAAAAAAACCCTTAGCAAGTCTGCTGCTTGTGGGGGGGAGTGGTGTTGGTAAATCATTTTTAGCAAAAGAGTTATCTAAAAATCTTTTTCGAAATAAAAATGCTCTTGTACGTATAGATTTAAGTGAATACAGCGATCGTATGAGTTTAAGCCGTCTTATTGGCTCTAGTGTGGGCTATGTAGGGCATGCAGAGGGGGGGGTACTAACTGATCCAATACGTCGGCAAGGATACTGTGTGCTTTTACTAGATGAAATCGACAAAGCTCACCCCGATGTTTTAAACCTACTTATGCCTCTCTTGGAAGAAGCACAATTGATAGATAATTGGGGTCGTATGGTAAGCTTTAGTAACACGGTAGTAATTATGACCACGAGTAAAGGATCGGATACCATGGGGCACACGCAGGTCGGCTTTGGAAATCAATTAAGAAGTCCTAATAGCCATTTACAAACACAGCTAAAATCATTTTTTAATGTTGATTTTTTAAGCCGAGTAGATGAAATTATTCCGTTGTTACCTCTCGAGAAAAAGCATTTTCAACAAATTATCGAGTTGCGCTTACAGCTTTTATGCCAACAGATTTGGAGCGACTGGAGTATAGACATATCCCTGTCAGATTCCGTGACTAATGCCATGGCTGAGCAACTAGAAAGTGCCAGCCAAGGTGTGCGATCTATTCAACGTATTATCAGTCAATACTTTGAAGAACCCCTCATTGGTTGGTTATTACAGCATCGACATCAGGTGAGTAGCATTTTAGTGAAATGGAGTAAGGATCAGCTTGAGATGGAAATAACAGAGATGCCCCTGTCCCAAACTTCACAATCTGTGCTAAACTAAAGCATGGTTCGATTTTTTTTATTGCTCTACGGCTTATTTGGGTTTATTAACATCCTCGGGGCTCAAAACGCATCGGGACAACTCGATGTATCGGCTCTAGGAGACGAGCAATACCGTCTCATCACTACTCCTACCCTTGCCAAAAATGCTGGCGACCGCTACCAATTAGCCCTGACGTATCTCTTGCAAGGCAACTATGACTTGGCTCAAGTATGGCTTAAATCGCTGGAAACTCTACAAGCCTTCAGACCTCAAGTGGCTTTTTGGCGTAGCCTCATCGCTCATGTGCAACAAGACAAACAAAATGCTCTTCTCACCCAGCAAGCTCTGCGCTTTACCCACCCACTTAGCCTTGCCTTACGCCAAGCACAACACACGGCACAACCGCCATTTAGCCCCACAGACCTTCTATTAAAGGCAGTGCTAGTCGCTCAAAACAACCAGCACAGCCTAGCCCTCGAGTATTTAGAGGGATTACTTGAAACCGCACCCGCCAGCCCCTATACCAGCCTCATTATACTTGCTATTGCTCAAAACTTGCACAAGTTGGGTCGTACAGAGGTTGCCATAAGCCGTGAGAACAGTTTAATGTTGCTCTACCCGCAAAGTGAGCAAACAGTTCAGATTTTGTACTCACGTTCCTACACCAGTCCCACTGAATTAGAACGATTATTACAACGCTATGCCGAAAAAAACACCTCGATCTTTATCCGTCGTCGTCTAGCAGAGCTTTACACTCAAACTCAAAATACCGTAGCGCTTACCACTTTAATAAAGAATACCCCTCACCCCCAAGAGCGCCATGCTTTTCAATACAACCTTGCGATGCTCTTACTAACAAAATCACCTACTGAAGCACAAACCTTACTTGAAGCCGTAGCCAAAAGCCCAGTACTTGCCCTACGTGAAACAGCGACCGTGGCCTTAGTTCGTCTTTACGGTCAACAACAGCGGCAGGTGGATGCGCTTGAACTGGTAAACACTTTACTTGCCGATGGTAGCCAAGATTTGCGCATAAAGTTAGCCCAATTACATCTCTATCGTCATTTTAATTTTTACCAAGAGGTGAATACAGCAGCCAACACGCTCATGAACAGCCCTCTTTTTAGACAAATGAATGCCAACACACGGGCTTATTTGTTTATGGTGCGGGGTTGGGCAAGAGAATTTTTAAACAACGGCTCAGGGGCTTTAAGTGATTATAGTGCGTCGTTGAGACTAACCCCCACAGGTGACTTAGGCATAGAGGCTAACTATCGTATCTCATTACTTTACGCTGGTCGTGGCGAGGCAGTCCGTGCTGAAGGTTACTTGGCAGCCTTAAGCCAAACGGAAAATCTCACCGAGCAACAGCAGTTCGCTTTATTATTTGCTCAGGCTCATGCAGCCTATCAGGCAGGACAAATGCCCAAGGCGAGTGCCTTAGTCCGTGAGTTGCAAGCCCGTGGCACGTATTATAACCGATCATGGCAAACCCTGTTGGCCGCCGTGTTCACTTACGAAGGACGCTACATCGAAGCAATGGAACTGTATAGGCGCATTAGTCGGGATCAACCCGCACTTAAGCAAGAAGCCCTCTTCCTGAGTGCCATCAACGCCTATAGAGCCCAACAGTTCAGTACCGCAATCACTCTTTTTGAGGAGTTGACCGCTTTGTCAAGCACCAAAACGCAACGATCTTACTTCTTTTGGCTGGGGCAAAGTTATTTGGCTAGCAACCAATTACAACAGGCAGCCAATGCCTTAGGTATAGCCTATAGTCTGCCTCCTGAAGCGTCGGGTATGCGCCCAACAGAAGAAGAAGTGTTGCGAGCCTATCTCCTCACCTTGTTTAATGTGAACAAAACCGCAGGTGAAGCTCTATTAGAACAAGTAAAAGTCCACTCACCAGCCTTGGCACAAGAGGTGTTTTATCAGTTAGCGGATCAACAACTCACATTAGGGCAATATAAGTTAGCCGGTGAGTTATTTGAAGAAAGCTCAAAGTTTCAAGAGTCCGTATCTCTGCTGGCTCTCTACCGAGCAGGTTTGAGCTATGAACTGGCGGGTTTAAATGCCCAAGCAAAACGTATCTATCTTATGATTATTCGTCAATTCGGGCAGAGTCCTGAAGCTTTAATTGTGGCACGGAGAGGTGCTAGCCTTTTAGCCGAGCCAGAACTTAGAGCATTACTGTTTGGCACAGGAGCGGGGGCGATAGAATTACCGACTCGGGTAAAAGCCCCACTGTTAGTGTCATGGGCTCAAAAAAGCCCTCCTGCACGGCAAAATATGGTGCTAGGTGTTTTGCTAGCCTTAGATATGGATCAAGTGGACGAAATCGAACGTCCGCTCATTGCTCTTGCTATTGCCCAAAGTTATCAACAGTTGCGACGCTATGATGAGGCCCTAGAGACCTATGATGAGGTGATTGGTTTAGCTCTCACTCAAGATTCTTACCTTGCAGCACGTACAGCACGGGCTGCTATTTTTGAACAGATGGATCAATTACCCCAAGCCGTCAATGAGTGGATTCTGCTACATGACACGTTGGTGCATGATGCGGATGCTGCATTTAATGCCCTGCATCAAGCCTATGAGCTTTGTGTACGGCGTAACCTTAATGCACAGGCAGCCTTCTTGCGCAACCGTTTACGCACCGAATATCCGGCTCAATCTGCCCTGAAAAACTTATAATTTCTTTATTTTTTCATACAAGGAGAACAAAACACCATGGATAATCCCCATTTTACCCTAGAGATGAGTGTGCGCGACTACGAGTGCGACTACGGTTCTGTGGTCAACAACTCATGTTACCTAAATTATTTTGAACATGCACGCAGTCAATATGCCCTAAGCAAAGGATTTAATCCTGTTCAATTAGCCAAAGAAGGCATTGTGATGGTTGTTGCCCATATTGACATTAAATTTATTAAATCTTTAGTGGCTAACGACCCTTTCGTTATTGAAACCAAAACCTCTATGAAAGGTTCATTGCGAATGGTTTTTGAGCAAGAAATATGGCGCACAAGCCCAGAACACACGCTCATTACTCGAGCCATCTCCACTTCAGCCTGCATCACCGCTGGCGTGGTAGGGCCGTTTCCTAATGAAATAACCACCGCCCTTGTTCAGACAAAAGGAGATTTTCAATGAAAACAGCCCTAGAACTAGCCATGGAACGGGCCAGTAAAATAACAGTGGACAAAGGGGCTCAAGCCAAAGAGCAACAGGCTCAAGATGGGATGCGTATCGCCGCTCTACTTTTTAGTGAAGACTTAAACTCCTTTCAGCGTGCCTACACAAAAGTGAATGTTGCTCAAAAAAATGGCACGATTTATGGCATTCTTAAAGTTTTACAAGCTAATATGGTGTTGCCCGCTAGCCCAGAGCAGCGTACACGTTTGGCACTGATGCGTGGGGCTTTTATGATGCTCAACCCTACTTGTGAACCCATCCTAGTAGCTTTAAATGAAGTGCTTACGACCTATCAAAGCCAAGCGATGGAGCTTGCCACACACCTACGCTCACAAATTGACGATCTGCTAGCGACTAAGGAAGAAAAACACTTTAGGCAAACTGGGCAACGTATCGCCTTAACGATGGAAAGTGATAAAGAAGCCATGGCTCTTTACCAAAAGCAGTTTAATCAATTTCAAGCTCACTATCAAAACTATCTCAACGATATAAAAAGTCAGCTCATCGCCATTCTGATGCCTGTTACGGAATAAAAAAAGACCCCTTGTTAAAAATAAGGGGTCTTTTTGAACTGTTATTTTCGTTTAATGTCTTTTATTCTAAAGTCTGTGATGATTTGGAAAAGCACCTGATAAATAGATTTATCGGGATCACACTCGCACTCATCTAACTTTTCTTTAAGGTGATTCAAAAAGAAAGCTGCTTCTTTGGTAGCGGCAAAAGCCACGTCATCAATTTGATCATATTCATTGCGACGTATAAGATCCACAAACATGGCTAATTCCTGTGGAGGTCGGTCATCCCTCGTCGAAATCAATTTAAAGAGTTCATTCTCTAATAATTCTTGCGGACTTTTAGCCCGAAGGGGAAATTTAGTTTGCAAAAATCGCACAAGCTCAGCCCAGTAATATTTTTCATACTCACCGATAGCCCCATACAAGCGTGACAGCTCATCATACCCCTCTAGCACAAACGGAGAAAGAGGATACTTTTGAATCGCATCGTGCATCTTCTGTAATTCATCATACACACGTTCCTTATACTCAGCTCGCTCTTCCACCGCTGCCTCTTTATCTTGCACGATAGCAACAACTTGTCTTTGTAGCTCTTCCAGAAAGGTTATCTCTTCATAAAGAAACTTTTCCACATTGTAGTTGTTCTCTTCAGCTGAACGCCTGCGTTGCTCAAACAACTCAAGTAGAGATAACACTTTGGGGTTATCTTTAGAAAGCCGTAAATAGCCATCTTTAATAGCTTGTATTTGTTTGCTTAGATCTTTATTATTCCATGACTTAAAAAGCTTCATACCCTCTTGTTTCTCCCCTTTCATCACATAGATAAAACTCATTTATCTACTCAAAACACAATAAGTGTAATGTAGCACAAATAAAGGCATATATAAAGGGCTTTATCATAAAAAAACACTGTGCTGCCTTTTTAGGCTTATTCCTGTTTTTCTTGCTGTTTAGCCTTGTGCCATGCACTCTCCATAGCAGCTCTGTTGTCGGCACAGCAAGTAAGGTTTTGCACTTGCATAGTCTGCTCCACTTGTTCAAAGCGCCGTAAAAATTTACTATTGGCCTGTGCAAGGGCTTCAGCTGGATCCATTTCAAGTTGTAGAGCTAAGCAACTGGCAACAAACAGCACATCTCCTAACTCATCTTTCATAGCAGTAATATCTTGCTTAGCAATCTCTACTTTTAGTTCTTCTTGCTCCTCATCCATCTTAGCCCACACTTGCTCCACCGTGTCCCACCCAAAACCAATCTTGGCAGCTTTTTTTTGAATGGCAAACGACCGTTCTAACGGAGGCAATGCACGCCCTACTCGGGCGAGTGAACCACCCTTTTCCGCTGGTTTACCTGCGATAATTTCAGCATTTTTTACCCGCTTCCACGAGTCAAGACTTTCTTCTACCGTGTGGGCTTTTTCCTCGCCAAACACATGGGGGTGCCTCCGTACCAATTTATTGGCAAGGTCATTCAATACGTCAGATACCGAGAAGTTCTGCTGCTCTTCATGAATGGTGGCAATCATAGTAGCAACCAAAATCAAATCGCCCAACTCTTCTTTAAGAGCTATCGGATTGTCTTCTTTAATGGCAGCTAGCACCTCATACATCTCTTCAGCCAAGTGTGCCATCAGTGTTTGTGGCGTTTGAGCTTTATCCCAAGGACAACCTGAGGGAGAGCGTAACTCTTTTAATACATCATACACACGGCTAAAAGCCAAACTTACCGATTCATTATTATTCATACATACAGTTCCTAGATAATTACTCATCGACCAAAATGAAGCATACTCTATCATTTTAGCCGAAAAATCACTCTATGGTCTCAATAAAGTCGCCATCTGGCATATCTGTATGGCGATTATCAGTGATTGGCAACTCATCCTCATCCTCATCTGACTGTAAATAACGCTGAACACTCTGAAGTATCTCAAGGGCTTTAATCTCGCTCACCCGTGCCACATGGGCTAAATTGCGTGGTGTCTGCTGACTTATAGTGGGTAAACTGCCATATTGTGATAAAAGTTGCTTGGCTTTTTTAGGTCCAATGCCTGGTACTGACTCAAGCGACGGAATACCTAGCTGTTTTTTACGCAGCAATTTGTTGTAACTGATCGCCACACGGTGCGTTTCATTACGCACGGCTTGCAAAATGCGCAGTTCAGGCGAGCCTTTTGCTAAAATAATTGAGTCTTTAATATAAGGTAAAAAGACCTCTTCCTCACGCTTAGCCAAGCCTGCTACTGCCACTTTATCGGACAAGCCTAAAGCCTCAATCACTTTTTGTACTGCTGAAACCTGACCCTTGCCACCATCAATTAATAGAAGATCAGGGTAGTCTTTTTCTTCTTTTTGCAAACGGGTCAACCGACGTGCCACTGCTTCACTCAAACTCTTAAAGTCATCAATATCGCCCTTAGCCACACTTCTAATTTTAAAACGGCGATAGTTGGGACGATCAGGTAATCCATAACGAAAGGCTACCAAGCTAGCCACGGTGAAATGCCCACTTAAATGAGAAACATCAAAACCCTCAATCACTTTTGGTACGGTAGGCAAATCTAACCTATTTTGTATCGTAACAAGGGCGGCTAGATTTTGTCCTTCACGAGAAAAATCTAACAAAGCATTTTCATAGGCCATACGCACTAAGTGGGCATCTCTTTGTTTAAGGGCAGGCAACACTTGAACATTTAAGCCCCCAGCTTCTTCTCTGAAAAACCGTGAAAAATCTACCTCAGAAGGCAAGTCTTGAACATAAACAATATCAGCTCCATCAGCATTGGCGGTGTAATATTGCGTGATAAATTGCTCTAAAACCTCATCATCTCCATCTGGCACCTCAAGACGCACCACGCTTTTATCAGTTATTTTGCCCTCACGCATCCGCATAATCACAAAATGATAAAAGCCTTCACTCCCCACATAGCCTACATAATCCACCCTGTTTCGACTTTGATTCTCAACATGTTGACCTTCCATAATCTTTTTAGTGGTGGCAATCGCATCTCGTAAGCGTGCCGCTTCTTCATAGCGTTGCTGGGCTGCAGCCTCAGCCATCTGCTGATTAAGCCCTCGTAAAAAGGCCGTATGGTTGCCACTGAGCAGATCATGCACCTGTTTCACCCGCTTTTGATATCCCGCCACATCATAGTTGCCCTCTTTAGTGCAGGGAGCAGTGCATCTTTTTAAGTCATATTGCAAGCAGGGCTTCTTCAGTGGTTTCAAGGGAATAGGATTGCACTTACGTAGCAAAAATGTCTGATCGATGAGATCTAAATACTCATCTAACCGCCCTGCTCCGGGAAAAGGTCCAAAATAGGTGCTACCATCATTGATCACCGAGCGAGTACGCAACACTCGAGGAAATGTTTCATTGGTAATGCGGATGACCGGATAACTTTTTTGATCGCGTAATTGAATATTGTATTTAGGTTTATGCAACTTAATTAAGTTATTCTCTAATACTAAGGCTTCATACTCGTTACTCACTTGAGTTACTTCTAAATCATAAGTACGTGCCATGAGGTGCTGAGTTTTAAGGGCTTTATCCGTAAAATAGCTGGTTAATCGCTGGCGTAACTTTATCGCCTTGCCAACGTAAAGGATTGATCCCTGTTCATTTTTCCAAAGATACACGCCCGGGGATAACGGGGCTTGCCTCACTAAAGCGTGAAGATGGGCTAGTCGTTGTTCTTCTCTTGATTGTAGCATTGTACTCCATCATACCATGACTTAAATACTAAAGTATAGGGTTTCATGAAAATAGTACGATCATATATTGTAATTTTATGATTATTGACCAAAAAAGAGATTTAAGGCATACTTGTACATTATATTTTATACAGGGAGCGAGAAACAAGTATATGGCCAAAAAAAAATTTGAAGCAGAAGTTGATAAATTACTTAAACTTATCATTCATTCACTCTATTCGCATAATGAGATTTTCTTGCGTGAGTTAGTGTCTAATTCAGGTGACGCTCTGGATAAGATGAAATTTCTTACCCTCACCGATGACGCTTTTAAAGGTGAGTCCTTCAGTGGTCGCATCGATCTTCATGTGGATGAAGAAGCCAACATTCTTACCATTAAAGACAATGGTATTGGTATGACCGAAGCTGAGCTAAACGAAAACCTAGGAAAAATAGCCCACTCTGGCACCAAAATGTTTGCCGAAAAACTCACCGGCGATGCCAAAAAAGACTCTAATCTTATTGGTCAGTTTGGCGTGGGTTTCTATAGTGTGTTTATGGTGGCAAAACAGGTGGAAGTGATTAGCCAAAAAGCTGGCGAAAGCAAAGCCTTTAGTTGGGTAAGCGACGGGGAAAGTGGCTACACCATCAGCGACGCTGTGCGAGAAGAAGGACACGGGACGACCATTATCTGTCATTTAAACGATGATCATAAAGAGTACTCTAGCCATCATCGCCTTGAAACCTTGATTGAAAAATACTCAAACTTTATCGATTTCCCCATTTTTATTCATTATACCGAAACCCCCTTCACCCCAGAAGGTGAAGAGGCAAAGCCTGCCGAAATTATTGAAAAACAAATTAATGCCGCCGTGGCGTTGTGGAAGCAGAGCAAAAGCAGCCTCAGCACTGAGCAGTATAACGAATTTTACAAAACATTAACGCACGACAACGCTGAGCCTATGCTGTGTATGCACACCAAGGCCGAGGGTGCTTTAGAGTATAACACCCTATTTTATATTCCAAGTGAGGCACCTGCCGATCTTTATCGGGCAGACTACCAACCCGGTGTGAAACTGTATGTGAAACGTGTGTTCATCACAGATGACGATAAAGAGCTGTTGCCTATCTACTTGCGTTTTATTCGTGGCGTGATCGACAGCGAAGATTTACCTCTAAATGTGAGCCGTGAGATTTTGCAACAAAATCGCACACTAGGCAACATTCGTGGGGCAAGTGTTAAAAAAATCATTAGTGAAATCAAAAAGTTCAGCGAGCGAGACCCGATTAAGTTTGAACAGTTTGTAGAAAACTATAACCGCCCTATGAAGGAAGGCCTGTACTCAGACTTTGTGAACAAAGCCGACTTGCTAGAGATTGTTCGCTTTAAAAGCACCCACGAAGAAGGCCAGTGGACCAGCTTGGCTGACTACAAAGCCCGCATGAAGGAAGATCAAAAAGAGATTCATTATCTCTGTGGCGACCGCCTAGAGTCGGTGCAAGGAAGCCCCCTATTGGCTGCCTACAAAAAACGAGGCTTGGAAGTTTTGTTGCTAAGCGATGAGATGGATCAAGTAGTGATGCCGATGGTAGGCGATTATATGAGCTTGCCTTTTAAGCCTATCAACCGTGCCGATGCGCAGGACAGCTTTACCGATGAAGCGAGTGCTGAAGCCGAGAAACAGGTGGCTGGTGTACCTGAAAAGCTGCAAAAAGCTTTGGGTGATAAGGTTAAAGAAGTACGCATTAGTGCACGCCTGGAAGAAGCCCCATCAGCCATTGTGAGCAGCGAAGGCGATATGGACTTACAAATGAGTCGTATGTTTAAAATGATGGGTCAAGAGGCTCCGGAGAGCAAGCCAGTGCTAGAGATTAATCCTAAGCACCCGCTCATTTTAGCCCTAGAAAGCCAGAATGATGAAGCCATCATTAATGACTATGCTATCATCTTACTAGAGGGGGCGTATATTGCCGAGGGAACTACACCAAAAGATCCTGCCCTTTTCACGAAATTACTCTTTAAATATCTAAAAAACTAGAAAAGTTTATTCATTTGGGGTGTTAGTGATTGACTAATGCCCCAAATTTTGCGATACTTTAAAAGTGTCATCAGCGAATATTTCCACCAGAAGTACTAATCACGGATGATTCCTTAGTATCAGCTCCTGAATAAACAGTCGCCGATGAAACCAGTTATCATAAATGGGTAACCCTAAAAAGTCATCTCATGACAATATATTTAAATGATGAACAAGTAAACCAATCTCTAAAGGGAGTTAAGTAGAAAAGATGGAAGTACAACTACAAGAGCTTATTGATAAAATCAAAAGTAATGGCGTGCAGTCGGCTAAAGATGAAGGGGCTAAAATTGTGAGCGAGGCTCATGCCGAAGCTGTGGCAATTGTGGCGAAGGCAAAGGCTGAGGCTACTGATTTGTTGCAGAAGGCTGAAGAAACTGTGGCTCGTAACGACAAGAGCGGGCGTGAAGCTTTGCAATTGGCTGCGCGCGACCTATTACTTAATTTGCATGGACGCATTACCAGTTTATTTAATACTGCGATGCATGTAGCTACGGCAGATGCCATGGGTAAAGAACAGTTGAGTTCTCTGATTAAAACCGTACTCGATACACTAAATAGCCAAAATGCGTTTGTTATTTCCTTGAGTGAAAAAGATGCGAGTGCCTTTGGGGAAGCTCTTAAAGGTGAATTAGCGAGTGCTGTTAGAGGTGGAATCGAAATTAAACCTACTCGCAGCATTGATGCTGGCTTTAGACTTGAAGAAAAAGGGGGGGCGATTTCCTACGATTTCTCAAGTAATGTTATTGCTGAAAACCTTTCGGCATATGTGAACCCTAAGCTTGCTGAAGACATTAAAAAAGCAGCTAATCTTAGTTAGTTCTGAGGTAAAAGAGGAGAGACTACAAGTGGCCAATCACTATTATTTAATGGCAAGTCTGCCCACATTGCATTTAGATACTGAAAATCTTCCTATCACTCATCGTGCGTTTTTATCTTTGGCTAAAAACGTGTTAAGTGTCGATGATTATTATCGTCTACGTGCTTTTAACCTCCAACATGCACCGAAATCCTTTCAGGAAGAAAATGGAGTATCTGCTTTCTATGGTTCTAGTCTTGAAAACAAGTTCTGGGGTTGGGAAGTTACAATGCGTAATGAGTTAATTTATCTAAGGGCTAAGGTGATGGGTGTAGATCCAACCAAATACATTCGCCCAATTAAGGGAGATGCCTCGCTTAAGCAGTTGGCTTTGAGGGCTTTTGAGCAGGGCGACCCTCTAAAAGTGGAACAAGAGCTAAATATGGCTCGCTGGGACATCTTAGAAAAGTTGCGCGGATTAGAGCTATTTAATTTTGACGGCGTGTTGATTTACAGTATGCAGCTGCAAATTTTAACACGCAAATGTTTGTTTACCAAGGAAGCAGGACAGGCTAAATACGACTCATCGTATGCCCGTATTCTGGGAGAAGCTGAAACTGTATTAACGGAGAATATTCAATGAGTAAAAGTAAAGGCGTCGTCATCGGCGTAAACGGGAATATGGCTACCATCCAAATGGACGGTGCGGTGGCGATGAACGAAGTGGGATACATCATTTTAGGCGGTGCTAAAACCCGTCTTAAAAGCGAAGTAATCCGTGTGCGTGGGAATACCTGTCAAATGCAGGTTTTTGAGTCCACTCGTGGTGTATCCATGGGCGATCATGTAGAGTTCACTGGTGAGTTGCTGGTTGCCGAGTTAGGTCCTGGTTTGCTAGGTCAGGTTTATGATGGGCTGCAGAACCCCCTGCCTCAGTTGGCTGAGCAAGCGGGTTATTTTTTAGAGCGCGGTGTTTACCTCCAACCTCTGAATGAAATTCAGCAATGGGCTTTTACTCCCTCTGTAAAAGTGGGTGATACGGTTCAAGCCTCTGATTATATTGGAAGCGTGCCTGAGAATAATTTTGAACACAAAATTATGGTGCCATTTAATATGCAGGGAAGCTACACTATAAAAAGCATTGTGGCTGCGGGCGATTTTACCATCCGCCAAGCTGTTGCGGAAGTAACAGATGAGCGTGGCGAAGTGCACCCTCTCTACTTAAGCTTTTTATGGCCTGTAAAAAAATCTATCACCAACTATGCTGAAAGATTAAAACCAACCGAGCCAATGACCACCAAGATTCGTATCATCGATACCTTCTTGCCTGTGGCTAAAGGTGGGACGTTCTGTACTCCAGGTCCTTTTGGTGCCGGTAAAACCGTTCTTCAGCAACAGATGAGCCGTAACTCGGATGTGGATATTGTCATTATCGCTGCCTGTGGTGAGCGTGCTGGTGAGGTTGTTGAGACTCTAAAAGAGTTTCCTGAACTGATTGACCCTACAACCGGTCGCAGTTTGATGGAGCGAACAACCATCATTTGTAATACTTCATCGATGCCTGTTGCCTCTCGTGAAGCCTCGGTTTACACAGCGGTTACTATCGCTGAGTATTATCGTCAGATGGGTTTAGACGTTCTTATGCTAGCTGACTCAACCAGCCGTTGGGCACAGGCTATGCGTGAAATGTCTGGGCGTTTGGAAGAAATTCCGGGGGAAGAAGCCTTTCCAGCTTACCTTGAATCTACCATTGCTGGTTTTTATGAGCGTGCTGGTGCGGTGCGGTTGAACAACGGCAAGAAAGGTTCGGTTACAATTTGTGGTTCGGTTTCGCCAGCTGGTGGAAACTTTGAAGAACCTGTAACCCAAGCTACCTTGAAGGTTGTGGGTTGTTTCTTGGGTCTATCACGTGAACGCTCAGATGCTCGTAAGTATCCAGCTATTCATCCGGTTGATTCCTGGAGTAAGTACGCGGGTCTGATTAATGCTGATCACGTTGAGTACGCTCGCAAGATTTTGTTCCGTGGTCTTGAAGTAGAACAGATGATGAAAGTGGTTGGTGAAGATGGTACCAGCAACGATGACTATCTTCTTTATTTAAAGGGTGATTTCTTTGATGCTGTTTATCTACAACAGAATGGATTTGACCCAGCCGACGGTAACGTAGGTTCCGAGCGCCAAGCCTTGGTGTTCGCCTGTGTGGCGGATGTTATGGCTCGTGAAATTTCTTTCACCGACAAAGCAGATGCTCGAAACAAATTCAATGCGTTGCGTATGCGTTTCCTTGACTGGAATGGTACAGAATGGGGAAGCCCAGCCTTTACTAAATTGCAGGGTGAAGTAGACACAATGATCAAAGAGATGTCGACCGGCAGCTATTTAGCAGGATCGGAAATCCTAGGGAGAGCTAATTAATGACCAAGATTTATAACAAAATTGAAAGTATCTCAGGTAACGTGATTACCGTGCGTGCTGAGGGGATAAAGAACGAAGAGTTGGCTATGATCAACACCCAGTTTGGAAGGTCTTTGGCTCAGGTAACCAAGCTTGATGGAGACAAAGTTTCGCTACAGGTTTTTGCCGGTGGTCGAGGTATTGCAACTGATGATGAAGTGCGCTTTTTGAGTCGAACCATGCAGGTTTCGGCAACTGAAAACATGTTGGGTCGTATTTTTAACGGTTCAGGCGAACCGCGCGATTCAGGTCCTGCTATTCAGGAAGAGTTGGTAGACATTGGAGGTCCGTCCTTTAACCCTGCCAAGCGTATCATTCCTAAAAACATGATCCGTACCGGTATCCCGATGATTGACCTGTTTAACACCCTAGTAGTTAGCCAGAAATTGCCAATCTTCTCGATTTCGGGTGAACCATACAATGAGCTATTGGCTCGTATCGCCATGCAGGCTGAAGTTGATACCATTATTTTGGGTGGAATGGGTCTGAAGTATGATGACTACCTCTACTTTAAAGAAACCTTAGAAAATGGTGGTGCTCTTAACCGCACCGTTATGTTCGTACATACCGCCTCCGACCCTACGGTTGAGTGTTTGATGGTTCCGGACATGAGCTTGGCTGTAGCAGAAAAGTATGCTCTTAAAGGACAAAATGTGTTAGTATTGCTTACTGACATGACCAACTTTGCTGATGCCATGAAAGAAATCGCTATCACCCAAGAACAAGTGCCATCTAACCGTGGATACCCTGGAGATCTGTACAGTCAGCTGGCTTCTCGCTACGAAAAGGCAGTTGATATTGAAGGGTTTGGCTCGATCACCATTCTTGCCGTAACCACCATGCCTGGCGATGACGTTACTCACCCCGTGCCAGATAACACTGGCTATATCACTGAGGGACAATTTTACCTAAAAGGTGGTCGTATTGAGCCATTTGGTTCATTGTCGCGTCTGAAACAGCAGGTTAATGGTTCAACTCGTAAAGATCACCGAACTCTTATGGATGCAATGATAAAGTTGTATGCAGCCTACAAAGACACCGCGGAGAAAAAATCCATGGGTTTCAACATGAGTTCATGGGATAATAAACTGTTGAAGTATGGTGTTGAGTTTGAAAAACACATGATGGACTTGAATATTAATATCAGTCTTGAAGGTGCATTGGACAAGGGGTGGGAAATTATGGCCAGTTGCTTTGATAAAGCAGAAACTGGTATTAAGACCGACTTATTAGAGGAATTCTGGCCTAAAGGTGCTTAAACTATGGCAAAAATTAAACTAACAAAAAATGAACTGAAGAAGCAGAAAGATGCTCTTAAGATGTATAAGCGTTATTTACCAACGCTTACATTGAAAAAGCAGCAGCTCCAAGCGGAAATTCGTTCGGCAGAGGCAGAGCGTGACGAAGCGTTACTTAACTACAATGCCCTAATGAAAGAGTTTGAGGTTTGGGTGGCTGTATTTAGTGAAGAGTTGGTTGATGTTGACACCTTCTTTATCTTGACCGATCTTAAAGTCGGTCGAGGTAATATTGCCGGTGTAGATATCCCAATCTTTGAGAAAGCCACTTTTAGCCCTACTCATTACAACCTATTTACCACCCCATTGTGGGTGGATAAAGCGGCCAGTAAAATGCAACAGGCAATGGAATGGGACATCAAAAAACGTGTTTATATGCGAAAGGTTGAGCTCTTAGAACAAGAGTTACTCACAACTAGTCAACGAGTTAATCTCTTTGAAAAAGTGAAAATTCCTGAAACACAGAAAGCTATCAAAAAGATTAACATCTTTTTGGGGGATGAACAAACCGCAACTGTTGTACGTGGTAAAATTAGTAAGAAAAAACTTAATGAATTGGAGGAGACATCATGATTGTAAAAATGAATAGAGTTTCATTAATTGTTGCCTCATCTGAAAAAGAAGAAGCTCTTACTCATCTTGCCAATGCTCAAGTGTTTCACACTGGGGCATTGGAAGCGTCAACCGACCAAACGATACAGTTACAACGTGAAATTTCACGACTAGATGGGATATTACCCCTGCTTCCTAGCACTAAAGTTGTTGACCCTTTGCAAGATGGTGATGATTTAGAGAGCTTGATCGATAAGGTTGTGAGGACATCTAAAGCGTTAAAGCAAGCTCAAGACGATACGTTGCGTTGTCAACGAGAAGCGGAAGCTATTGAAGCATGGGGTGATTTCTCACCCTGTGATGTTGCGAATTTAGCAAATGAAGGGCATTTTATCCGTTTGTATGTGATGGATAAACAGCTTTATATTGCCCAGCAGGCATTAGTACTAGCCAACTTGTTTGTTTGTAAAGCCAAGGGTTCTACGTGTTTAGTGGCAGCTTATAGTAAAAATGAAGCTGACTTTCCTAAGTTAGAACCTATTGCACTACCGAATCAGAGTGCTAAGTCATTGCGAGACGAAGCTATTGAGGCACGCACTAATGTTCTTACTTTTAGTAAAGCTTTACTAAAGTTAGCAGAACAGAAGCATTTGATAGAGGCCCGCATACAGTCGCTAGATGATAGCTTGCAATTTGAAAAAGTCAGTGCCAGCATGTCCGATGAGGGGGAGATCTCTCTGATTGAGGGCTTTATTCCTCATCAAGATGTGGTAACTTTCAAAGAGTTAGCACAGGCGCATGGTTGGGCTATTTTGATTGCCCCGGCCGAAACAGGCGATGAAGTCAAAGATGAGGTCATTCCTACGAAAATAAAGCCTAGCTTTTTTGGTAAGTTTGTTTACCCTCTTTTGGCTGGGTTTGATTTTGTACCAGGCTACAAAGAGTTTGATATTAGTGGTCCTATGTTCTTTTTCTTCGCCATCTTTTTCGCCATGATTATTGGCGATGCAGCCTACGGTTCAATTTTCTTTTTAGTAGCTATAGCTATTGCTATTAAAACTAAAAAGAATGGGAAGATGGTGAACCCTTTTATTTTCTATCTAATGTTTCTTTCGATTTGTACCATTGTTTGGGGTGTGCTAACCGATAATTGGTTTGGCTTCTCCATTGGTGCTAAAGTTCCAGCCTTGGGGCAATTTAAGCGTGAAGAGTTGCTAGATATGTATGTTCTTATGTTCATTAGTTTTTCTATTGGAGCTGTCCATCTTATTTATGCTCGCTTGTGGGCTTTTGTACGCAAGTTAAAAGTGAACATTAAGGGGGCTCCAGCGGAGTTAGGTAGCATAGCTATGATTACCGGTCTTTTTTACATCATAAATATGCTTATTCTTCGCGATAAATCACCAATATTGGTGGATGGTGCTTTGCCTGAGTGGATTTTACCTATGACCCTAACAGGTTTTGGTTCATTATTGATTTTCGCAGGGCAGGAGCGTGGTATAAATTTCTTTAAAGGCGTTGGTACTTCGTTGTCTAATGCTTTCCCCACCACCCTAGGTGCTGTTGGTAACTTTTCAGACATAGTAAGCTATATTCGTCTGTTTGCTGTCGGTTTTGCAGGTGTAACTATCGCCCAAAGCTTTAATAGTATTGCCAATGGATTGCCATTGCCATTGGATATTATGGTTTTGATTATAGCTCATACGCTTAATATCACATTAGCTATATTAAGTATTGTTGTTCATGCTCTACGTCTTAATAGCCTTGAATTTAGCACCCACTTGGGATTGCAATGGACAGGAAACAGTTACAAACCATTCAAAGCAAAAAGAAATGTGTGGCTGGGCAACTAAACTGATTTATGAGGAGGGGCATTAGTCGCTCCTCCCCCTTTAATTGATGTATTTAAAAAATAGAATTAGGATTTTTTTAAGGAGATTTAATATGGAAACAGGGATGATGAGTCAAGGATTTGTAGGTTTTATTTTGGCAGTGGCTCTTCCTGCTATTGGAAGTGCAGTTGGCTGTGGTATGGCAGGACAAGCTGCTGTTGGTGCTTGGAAAAAAGCTTTTATCGCTGGTAAAGGTGCTAACATGGCTATGCTTGCTCTAGTTGGTGCCGCTTTAACACAAGCTCTTTATGGCTTTGTGTTGATGCTTTTCATTTTGCCAAATAGTAATGTCGCTATGCCTGTCGCCAACGCCATTGCCATTTTCTCAGGGCTTGCTATTGGTATTACAGCTTACTTCCAAGGTAAAATTGGTGCCTATGGTATTGATGCTTTGGGTGAAACTGGTAAAGGTTTTGGACAGTACCTTATTGCTATGGGTATCGTAGAAACAATCGCAATCTTTGTTTTGGTGTTCACCATCGTGGCTATTAACGCTCTTGGTTAACGATTAAACCGGTAGCTTTATTTTAAAAAGCGGTCTCTGTAAAGAGACCGCTTTTTGTTGTATTTATCTAACCTCTAACTTTATTGTTTAATAACATGCCGATTAATTTTTTCTTCAAATGTTTTACTCCCCATCATAAAGAAAAACAAAAAAATCATAGCCAAAATACCTAGTGCAACAAATATCCACAACAAAGAATGCCCCAAAACTATCTGATAAAATAATGTTGCCACAGCCCAAGCCAGTAAGGTTAAATAACTAATAAGAATGGCTGTAAGTACTTTGGATAGCTCTTTGTAAATAGCCCCCGTGGCAGCAAGACAGGGAACATACAAAAGAACAAAGAGTAAATAGGCGTATGCGTGCCACTTGCCAAGTCTAAATCCAGCCACAAGATTTTGCATTAACATACTTTCTTCTTCTTTAGTTTGTCCTGAATCAGCAGAGATAACAGCCTCACTAAAATTATCTATTACCATGGTGGGAAAAGACAAAACAACATCACTGATTCCATTAATGAGAAATGAGCCAAAGGACTGATCGTTCACCCCCTCCTCTTCATTATCACCCATCATGCCACTATTATGACCATAGATAGCTGTAATTGTAGAAATGATAGCCTCTTTGGCTACAAACCCAGTGATTAATCCCACTGTAGCCGGCCAGTTTTCTTGCTCTACCCCAAAAGGGCTGAAAATAGGGGTGAGCGTTTTACCCAGCGTAGCTAATGCTGAGTCATTAGGATTGTCAACCAAAGCACCCTTAAAATTAAAACTATTCAAAAGACCAATTATGAAAACTGCTATCACGATGAACTGCCCTGCGCGCAACACAAAGCCCTTAACTCGATGAGCGCTCAGACGTAACACCGTTCCCCAACGTGGGCGGTGGTAAAGAGGTAATTCCATCATAAAATGCCCATGTTGACTCTTTGGTAACGAACGATTTAGAATAAGCCCTGTGAGCACAGCAAACAATATACCAACTAAATAGAGAGAAAAAGTCATAAATACGGCTTGTGATCCAAAAAAAGCAGACCCAAATAAAGCATAAACAGGTAATCTTGCTCCACAACTCATAAATGAAGACATGAAGATAGTAAGTACCCTGTCACGGCGACTATTTAAAGTACGAGTGCCCATAATAGCCGGAACAGTGCAGCCAAAGCCCACAATAAGTGGCACAAAAGCCTTACCGGGTAAGCCCATTTGGCGCATAGCTCTATCCATAATAAAGGCTGCTCGTGCCATATAGCCTGACTCTTCTAGTAAAGATAAACCTAAAAACATAATAAAAGTGAGCGGAATAAAACCGCTCACCGTTTGCAAGCCGGTACCCATCGCATCACTCACCAGCGACACCACCCAACCAGCCATGCCCCATCGTTCCAGTAAAAAACGAGGAGCATCTATAAACAGCACGCCCGCTAGATCATCAAAAAAACCTTGAAAAGGGGCACTCAGCTTGATAACTGCCCAAAAAAGAAGGTACATCATCATAAAAAAAATAGGAATTCCGACATATTTGTGTAGCACAAAGCGATCAATTATATCCGTCAGTGTGTTCTTTTTTAGTTCACTCATAGTTGAAACCGACGCCATTACTTCACGAGCCAAGGCATGGCGACTTTGAACAATCATCGTTTGAGCAGTTATTCCATATTCATTTCTTATTTCTCGCTTAGCTAACTGAACGATATCATGAGTTATTTCCTTTATTTCTAAGGATTTAGCCATAACTACTTTATCGCCTTCCAACAATTTAATAATCACACATCGAGTCGATAACTCAAAAAATTCTGCTGTTTTAGTAACTAATTTCTTCCAAGATTTTACATAATGCTCAATATTCGCAGGATAAGCAATGTGTAATGAAGGGTAATAAGGCTCTGTTAATGCTTCCCAAACGCAGTTGATAAGAGGCATTGCACTGCCTTTTTTAACCGCACTCACCGCCACCAGAGGAATTTGAATTGATAGAAGAGATTGCTCTTCATACACACATGCAATCTCTGAAATAACAGGCTCTTTAGGCAAATCTTTGGCTAAAGCTTCCAGTTTTTTACAAAACATAGGAATATTGATAGAAATCCCATTCTCTTCCGCCACATCCATCATGTTCACAACAAAAGCCATAGGGCGATTCATCTCCATTAACTGCATGGATAGAAACAAATTTCTCTCTAAATTACTTGCATCAATAACATTCACAATCAAATCAATTTTTTCTTTCATCAAATAAGAACAAGTAACTTCCTCATCCTCACTATATGGCTTTAAATTATAAGTTCCAGGAAGATCTATTACTCGATAAACTTTACCTTCTTTAGTAAAAAATCCTTCCTTCTGATCAACGGTCACCCCAGGCCAATTGCCTAAGCGCTGGTTACTACCAGTAAGTGCATTAAATACAGCACTTTTGCCACAATTTGGATTACCCGCTAAAACCAGCGTATAATCATATCTTAAATCCATTATCTTGCCACCTTTGGTATGATATAAAAGAGTGATACTTACCCCTAGCTGAGGCAGGTATCACTCTTTTATATCATACCAAAGTGATTTTGACTACAGTTATTAACATTTTTTTGTGATTATATTACTGTTAAAAGCAATATAATCACAAAAACCTCTTGGCTACTCATCCATTGATATTAATACCTCGGAAACTTCGCGGCCATTCATACTAAAAACCAAGGTTCGCCCTATAGGAGCCACAATGGGTAAAACCAAGGTTGTTGCATTTTGCATCGATGAAAATAACACTGTTTCATTACCTGTTCCCATGCCAGAACGCATTGTAACCTGTACCAAAACAGGTTCTGGAGTCGATGGCACATTCACTGTATAGAGCGAAAACTTTTCGCTATTCTCAATTTGAGGGGCATTCATCATCAACTGCACCACATCACCCTTAGCCAACAGAGCTCCAGCAGGAGGTTGCTGAGCTAAAATTTCAGGGCGACGTATATCCGACTGTCCCTGCACCACAGTGATAAACGGCATATTCCCCTCAGCTAATATACGAATGGCCTCATCATAGGGTTTACCCACCAGCAATGTAACCACATTACTGACCTGTGCTGGCCCACGACTAATAATCAATGAAAGCTGCCGTGGACCAGTCAGTTTTTCCCCCACAGCAGGTTCCTGTCCTATAATCGTTCCCACAGGGTGATCACTTGTTACATAATCGCTGGGTTCTTTTATAATAAGCATAGTTCCATACTTAGTAATAAGCATGTCTCTAACCTGCCCAATATTCATTCCAGTAAAATCTATCACGCCTTCGGATGGTAGTCCCATGCTAACAACTAATGAGACTTCTTTACCAACTCGACGACGTGAGCCAAATGCAGGTGTTTGTTCCACCACCAAATGTGCTTCCTCCACTTCATCGGTAGAAAAACGCACAGCCACATGTGCCTGTAAATCATTTTTCTGTAACAAAAGCATTGCTTCGGAAAGAGGTAAGCCCACCACACGAGGGACAACGGTTTCATCATAAGCATGCAATGTCATAAAAAAAAACACGCCAGCTACTATTAGCATCACAGTTAATGACGAAAAAACCCCTACCACGATGCCTATAAACATTTTCGGATCCACTGCTTTCAGCCCTATCATTTTCATTTCACCCCCCGCTCTAGTATTGCTCCAATAAAGTTTCGTTGCCCATTACAAAAACTTAAAAAATCTAACTTATTTTTACCAGTAAGTTGCAGTCCTTTCACATAAAGAACGCCCTCACTCCCTTGAATTACCACTCCGAGCGTCTTATCTACCCTTAAAATAGTGCCCACAACTGCCCCTAGGTCACCCTTTTTGTAACTCATATCATAAACAAACAAACGTTGACCTCCGTACCACACATAGGCACCGGGGTCAGGAGACATTGCTCGCACATGATTCACGACCTGCTCTACCCCCTCACTCCACCACATAAGCTCGCCAGCATCCTTAGAGAGGGGGTAACAATAGCTTGCCTCTGCCTCATTTTGTGCCCGTGCCAACGTACTCCACTTATCCACCTTCAGTAGCGTATCAATTAATAACGGAGCAGCAAGCTTCTTCACTCGCTCAAGCAACTCTCCCATGGTGTCATCCTCCTCAATCACGAACGGTTCTTGTTGTAAACAATCACCTGAGTCCATTTTTTTGGCTAACCTCTGGATAGTTATCCCACTCTTTGTGTCACCATTTCGCAAAGCTGCCTGCAACGGCGTTGCCCCACGATACATCGGTAACATACTGGGATGAACATTGATGCCACCTAAGGGAAATAGTGCAATTAAACTCTCTTTGAAAATTTTACCATAGGCAAAACACACTAATAACTCAGCCCCTAGGGCTGCCACCTGCTGTTCAAAATATTCATCTAGTTTCACAGGCTGAATCACCTCAATATTGTGCTGCTGTGCTAAAACTTTGATAGGTGGCGCCTGTGGTGTTCGGTGGCGGCCAACAGCAGCATCAGGATTACACAAAACACCCACAACCTCATGATAAGCAATAAGCGCCTTCAATGTGTCTACCGCTATCTCTGGTGTGCCAGCAAAAAAAATTTTCATCCCCACTCCCCTTGTTGCTTATGGTTTCAATATGTTATTAGTCACCAACTGTGCATACTGAGATAAGAGCTGCAGGCGTTTACGCTCTTCCATTTTATCCACAAAAAGTACTCCATTAAGATGATCTAACTCATGCTGAATGCAAACAGCCAGCACCCCACTAGCGTCCATCTTAAAACGTCGACGTTGGCGATTTTCAGCCTGTATAACAATTTTTCTCGGTCGCATAACAGAGCCATACACACCAGGAATACTCAAACAACCCTCGTCATTTTTCACAAAAGAATTACTCGTTTCGATCAACTCAGGATTGATAAAAACCAGCGGTTCACCTTCATCCACTTCCACAATAAAAAGTCGCTTACTCAGTCCCACCTGGGGAGCAGCCAGCCCAATACCACCTGATCTGTGCATTATCTCAAACATCTCATCTATGATCGCCGACAACTCCTCGTCTCTAGTCACTGGCTGAGCCACAGTGCGCAATACAGCTAAGTCAGCATCACTCTCATATCGATAAACCCTCATGATTCTTATGTATCCTCACTAAACATAATCTTTTGCGTTATTCCTGGGGGGGGGTGCTCTCACCCTCCACCGTTTTCATACCCAGTGGTGAATTTTTGCTCACTTTGAGGGAATCCTGATCAGCGGGAAACCCATCGATAACGTCATCACTTTCTTTATAAATCATGCCGGATGGCACAACCAATGTATTTTTCCCTGTATTCTTACCCGTAACCAAAACATCAGAGTTTGAGACATGTTTTTCCAGCTCTTTGTTCAGCCGCACATCATCTTTACTGGCCAAACGCATTAAGAAGGTCTCCATACGTCGAGTAACCAATGAAAGTAATAAATGAACGATGATACCCGCAATTAAGGCTGCATTAATCGCCACTTCAATTGGGTGAACAGAAATTGTCCATACCAACCCAGTAAAAGCACCAAATGTTAGCACAATCGCTGCCCTTAAAATTATCAATACGCTCGGGGCATCATCTTTCTTCCTTGTAACAAAAAACACAACTGCTTGTAAAATAAAAATAACAATTCCCGTTATAATCAGCATCGTAAATAAACGATGTCCACTTCCTGCCTCTACCACTTTTAACACCCTCTCTCGCTCATTACTCAATATTATTGAATTACTCTGTAACTTCCTTGTTCTGTTTTTGACAAGCCTGCCGATATCTACCAGGGCTGACACCAAGATGCCTCTTGAAAATTTTGGTGAAATAGCTTTGATCTGCAAAGCCACAACTAATTGCTATCTCTGCAAGACTCAGCTGACTAAATTTGAGCTTTTTTTTACCCTCATTAATCCGGATATTGTTTAAATACTCCGTAAATCCGACACCCATTTCACTTTTAAATAATCGGCTAAAATATGAAGTACTTAACTTTGCCACCATCGCTACCTCCTCTAAAGTGAGGTTTTGATCAAAATTTTTATACATATAATGCACAGCTTGTACTAAAAGATTGCCATGCTTTAAACGATGCACCGTCAAAGGAACACAGCCAATCAAGTCAACTACCCCATAAAACCATGCGATCAGACCAGTCGCCGTGTCTACCTCTTGCAAATTACCCAGTAAGTCAAGATTTAAATTAAAATCATCTCGGCTGGTTACCCCACCCACCGAATGAGAAATAAACAAAGCCACTTCCAAGGCTCTCTCTTTGGCTATCTCTACGGTATCATCACATTGTTTCATTAACATGCTAACCAGCTGCTCTGAAAACTCTTTTGCCTTATCATTCTCACCATTTTCAAGCAAAACGATAAGTTGCTTGTAGCCAGAAAACTCCTGCCATAGTGGCAAACTGCTAGAGCGACTGAGCAATGGGCTAGCGTATTTATTAGACATAGCCACACAGCTTAAAAAAAGTATTTCCGCCAAACTGCTCAAGCGTTGAGATCTAAATTCAAGCTCGCCACAAACAACACTCTCCTTAAAATCAAGGCTTGCCATGGTGCTTCCAGCAACTACGCTTGCTAAATGCTTCCCATCCACAATCACCGGGCTAGCCCAAAACGCAAATCCTGAATGGCATTCATAAACATAACGCCCGCCAAATTCTTTAGCTTTCATCACGCTAAACATGTGCCTCTGCATACAGCTTTTGGCAGGCTCCATTGCTGTGCTTCTTTGACACTCACGACACCCACTACCCGTTTCATCATCTCGGTAGATTTCTTGTACTTCGCTATCAAAAACACGTACCGAGACCCCCGTAGCCAATTTGTAGTGCTGGGCTAAGGCTATAACAGGTTTGTAAATCTGCCTCTTATCACTCACTTCAGCACACCAGCAAACACTCGCACGCTTTAGTGCGACACCCAGCTGTCATTCTCATATTGCTCAGCTCCAACTGCGATCATTTTCCCTATTATATCGTGATAATAAATTGAGGTTTGCTCTGCCTGATAGATGATCTTGACTCGCATCAAGTCAGGACTCAGCTCCCATGGATCCACCGCCTCTACCATACCAAGCAAAGAAGTAACCAAGTCACGTCCCCCGAAAACGAGATTCACTCGTACTGCTTCGCCTAGACCGATGGCGTTCTGCGAATGAAGTAACAAAATCACTCCCTTCATAGACAAAGCCTGTACGAAACAACGCTTTACCGTGCCTTCAGCCTTAGTAAGAGTGCAATGACGGCGACTAAGATGACTAATATCACGTGACATAGCGGTAATTTTAAACCAGGTTGTAGCTTCTTGCTGAGCTATTTGCACGTGATTAATAAAACTTCCTAATAAGGGGGTGAATAAAACCTTTGATTCATCAGAGAGTGCGATAGATAACATGGCGTACATGCTGTCATCAGGATGCTCATCTATACTCTGGATATCACCTTTCAACTCCATCAGCGAAATCTTACCATTTTCGTCTTGGCGACTGAAACGAAGACTGACCTCCGTAGCATCATGCGATTCGCCGATGCGCCTGATAAAAGACATGCCGGGCACAACAACAAGGAGCTGATTAAACGATGCCTTTTGTATCACAGCAGGTAGCCGATACAGGCCAAATTTTAGCACAACATCTTTACTCTTAAAAGCCAGTGACTGCATCACCTCGTGTGTAAATGTCACTTGTGCTTGAGCATGAGCTTTATTTTCTTCCATAGTCCACCTTACATAGCGTTATTCTATCTATTTTATCCAAAAACGTCAATTAAAATTGAAATATTTTACAAACTAAGCAGTCACTTGTTCTCAAAACAGCCTTTTTCGTGTACGATAAAATCAATGATGATCTTAAAACACACCCAGCACAGCCTTTGGGTGCTCTTGCTCATTAGCTTACTGCTCATGCCATGGTTTGGATATCACACGGTGATAGACACACCTTGGTCGTACTTATTGCCGATTATTGGGCAGTTGCGTTTGCCACGGTTGCTTATGGCTTTCATCGTGGGTGCAAGTTTAGCCACCACGGGTCTCGTCACCCAAACTCTCTTTAATAATCACCTTGCCGGATTAGAGCTGTTTGGCATCACCTCAGGGGCAAGCTTAGGAGCCACGGTTGCTCTATTAATCAGCCCACTCTTGCCCCTTGCTCCCTTTGCTCTATCTGGAGCGCTTATCATGGCTGCCATCCTGTTTACTCTAGTAAAGCATCACATTATGGGCATGCGCCTTATTTTAGCTGGGCTAGCCCTTAACTCACTAGCAAGCGGGTTACTTGCCATTATGATCTCTTTTTCACCGCAGCCAAGTTTAAGTCGCTACCTTTTTTGGTCACTCGGAGGCTTTCACTTTATTAGTTGGCAGCAACTCTTTATCGCTGTTGTGCTCTTAGGACCCTTGCTCTGGCTCTGCTCTAGGCAAGGACCTGCTCTTCAGCTTCTACTATTCGGTGATGACTGTGCCCAAACAATGGGTCTCAACGTATCTCGTTATCGTCGCTTGTATTTACTTTTACTCATAGTTGTCCACGCCCTAATTGTAAGCATGGTGGGACCTATTGGCTTTGTAGGTTTAATGAGTGCACATATTGGACGCCTGCTCGTGGGGCATCAGCCCCAAAACCTGCTCAAAATCACGCCATTAATCGGCACACTGCTCCTTGCTCTGAGTGATACTCTGGGTCGGACTCTGTTTGCACCTTATGAACTGTCTGCAGGCATTATTCTGGCGGTAGTAGGGGCAATTTACTTTCTTATTATCTTAGGAAATACCCATGGCTAACACCCCATTTCTCAGGCTAGAAACTCTATCATTTAGCTGGCCAAAACAGAGCCAACCGACGTTACAACAACTCAATTTCAGTATCAAAGAGCAAGCAATAACAGCTATCATCGGGCCTAATGGCTGTGGTAAAAGCCTACTAATGCAACTCATAGCGGGGCTTAAATCAACCACACAGGGGCGGGTAAGTCTTTATGATTCCAACATCGCCTCCTTTACTCCTGAAGCCAGAGCTTGTCAAATCGCTTACCTTGCCCCCCACATCGAAAGTTGCCCCATGCTCACTGTGCAACAGATTTTACTAAGTGCAGGTTATGCCCAGCCTCATAATATGAATAAAAAAAATTATGATTTTTGGCTCAACACTCTCAACCTATCCGAGCTAGAACAGCGCCTCCTTCCGACTTTATCCACCGGACAACAGGCGAGGGTGAGGCTAGCTCGCACATTTTTGCAAGGCTGCCCCTTGATAGTGATGGACGAACCTTTTGCCCATATTGACTTACCGCAGGCTGCGGCTCTATGGCACATCCTCAAGCAACTATCTCAAAACCACACCATTATTATTGCCGATCATCAGCTCTCATTGGTAGCTCAGCATGCAGATGAAATTCTCATTCTCAGCCATCATAATGAATGGCGTATAGGTTCAACACCTCACTGCCTAACCGAAACTAATCTTAACTGGGCGTGGAAAACACAAGGATACAAGCTTTACCACGCCCCTATTCATAGGTCAGAAAGCTACGTTGGATTCACCCATATCACATCGCCAGAAGTAAACTCATGACCCATCGTCTCCAAGACAGCAAGCATATCCTCTTGTGTGTCATACGTAACCAAGGCTATATCAAAGAGTAACCTATCTTGTCTCAAATATTGATAGGTAAGTAAAATGAAACCTTGATATCCCGCCTCCTCAGCTACAAGATTTGCCACATTCAACACCGTTGTGTGGGGACTAAGTCGCATAGCCCTTGTCATATTACGCTCTAGCACCAGCACGCTCAGTAGACCATCTTGCTCTTTTGTAACCGTGTACACTGCCAGCGTAGAATCTGACAAAGGTAAAGGCTTCCACCATGGAGTTTTCTTCAATCGCAACGGCTCATTATTCAATCCCTGTAAATAAACCAGTGCCAACTGGTCTAGATCCGCCTCATTAAAGAAATAATATGTTCCTACTACGCCTCGGTGCATTCGCTCACTAAGTTGAGGCACAACGCCTTCTTCACGACTAATGAGACCCGCTGTGCTGACCCATGTGCCACTAAGATTGCTCGATACAGGTAAAGCCAGCATAGAGAGCTGAGTGAACTGAGTAAAACCCAATGAGCGAGCAACAAAACCTGCCTTATAGCGATTCAACACACTTTTTAGCCAAAAAGGGGCAGGTAAAGGTAAAACAGTCGTAACTCCATACATTTGAGGAAAGGGCTGCATAACCGGATCAACCTCTAAATAGAGTGCCTGCTTGAAGGGTATCCAGCCCCCCACTAACACCACTTTACAGGCTATTAACACCACAACCAAGCTCACCAATAGAAAAATACGGTGCTTAGACTGAATGTGCTGTTGCTTGCTATTGCGTAACACTTGTACTTTATGTGAAATTTTCATGGGAACCTATTCATCTTATCATTAAATAACTCTATTATAGCACCTTTTATCAATTGAGACAAGCTAAATTACCCTTGACTTTTATAGCTAGGAATGCTATCATTTTTATTAATTAGATTAATCACCTTTTTATGAAGGAGAGATGCGAGAGCGGTTGAATCGGGCAGTCTCGAAAACTGTTGAACCTTATGGGTTCCGAGGGTTCGAATCCCTCTCTCTCCGTAGGTTTATTATTGTTTAATTGTTAAACGTCCGTCTAACATTATTGACATGTTTTACAAATGATGCTATTATCATTGATAACATCATTTGTAAAACTCAACATGGTGGGATATTGGAGAGATGTCCGAGTGGTCGATGGTGCAACCTTGGAAAGGTTGTGTACCGCAAGGTACCGAGGGTTCGAATCCCTCTCTCTCCGCTTTAAATTCTGGAGCTAGGCTCCGTGCGATTGTGTGCAGGCGAACCCGCTAGGTCCGGAAGGAAGCAACGGTAGTTTGACCACAAGGCGATACGGGTGGTTTAGCTTCAGATTTTTTTATTTATAATCATCCCATAAGTCATTCATAAAAAAAAGACACGATTTTTTTATCGTGCCTTTTTTACACTTCATGGCTCTTGTAAAAGTCTTATGCTTTAAGTAATTGTTGTTGGGCTGCTACTAAAATTAAAGGTTTGATGTCAGCAAGCTTTTTAGGTGTAACAAAACCGGCGGCTTTATCGTGCCCACCACCCCCAAAGTTTTGAGCCAACAAGCCAACATTAATCTCACCCATACTGCGCAAACCAGCCACGGTGTTGCCATTATCATCCTCGCGCAACACAATCACCGTGTCCACCCCTTCCACCGAAAGAAGAAGTCGATAGAGAGTGTCCACATCACGTGATGGTTTTTGTGTCAGCCACTCTAATCGATCCGCATCCTCGGTTACCAACAGGATCTTACCATCACTCACAACCTGTGCACTTTGTAATAAATTACCTAAATATTGCCGATCCTGCAGTCGGTACCGACCTTCCATTAGGGAAAAAATCACAGCCGGCGAAGCACCCGCATCAACTAGCAAGGCACTATCACGTAGAGCATCACCTGCATTTTTCTTTAAATGCCTAAAAAATCCTGTATCGCTACAAAATCCTAAGAGAAGCCAATGCGCCTCATCTTTTGTAGGAGCAAAGCCTAAGGTCTGCATCAGCTGTAAAATCAACAGAGAACAGGCGGGACTGGTACTATCCACCACCCGTGGCACAGCATCACTCTCCACATTGGCGTGATGATCAATGGCCATGGCAGGATATGGTAGATGGGGATAACCTGTACGACTCAATGATGCACAATCCACAATCAGTATACCAACGAGTTGCCCATCCAATACATCAAAAGGAACATCATAAGCAAGATCCGCCTGGTTTAACTTAATTTCAGGTTTGCTAAACGGCCCCCTAGAACAGGGGATTGCCTGTTTCCCCATCCGCTTGAGAACCGAGCTGAGGGCTAATTGCGAACCGATGCAGTCCCCATCAGGAGAAACATGCCCCAAAACCAGAAAAAAATCATATTCATTAATAAAATCTACTACTCGTTGCCAATTCAATTCTGGTTTGCTCAAATTCTCATCCTCTCTGATGTTTATACGTCATATAATAACTGATTAAATTGATTTAACTTTTTACCACTGCGGTTAAGCTAGCCGCTAGCCCAGCCAGATTTTGCAGGTCTGATGGAATAATAAGCTTGGTTGCCTGCCCATCGGCTACCTGTGCCAATGTTTCTAAAGCCTTTAAGGTTATGGCTGCCGAGCTAGGCTGAGATTGATTAATCATCTGTATACCATCAGCAGTAGCCTGCTGCACCTTAAGAATAGCATTAGCCTCGCCCTCAGCACGCCTAATAGCGGCCTCTTTTTCACCCTCAGCATTCAATATAGTGGCTTCCTTCTTCGCTTCAGCCTCCAAAATCTGCTTCTGTTTTTGTCCTTCCGCAATCAGAATCGAACTAGCCTTTTCACCCTCACTACGTAAAATCGACTCTCGCTTCTCCCGCTCGGCTCGCATCTGCTTTTCCATCGCCTCTTGAATGTCTTTCGGCGGCATGATATTTTTCAACTCAACACGGTTTATTTTAATACCCCATGGATCAGTTGCATCATCTAGCACTAATCGCATTTTAGTATTAATAATATCACGGCTCGTTAAACTTTGATCAAGCTCTAAATCACCCACAATATTACGCAAGGTGGTGGCTGTCAGGTTCTCAATAGCTACTAACGGTCTATCAACCCCATAGCAAAAGGCTTTAGGATCAACAATCTGAAAAAATACCACAGTATCTACTTTAATGGTTACGTTGTCCTTGGTAATAACTGGTTGTGGGTCAAAGTCCACCACTTGCTCTTTTAATGAAACAATCCGCACCACACGTTGAATTATAGGCACTTTAAAGTGAATACCCACCTGCCATGTGGCAAAATAGCCACCTAAACTTTCCACAACATAGGCATGAGCCTGTGGTACAATTTTAACACTTGAAGTTATGACGGCAATAATAATCGCTACTATGACAATCAATGAAATCATTATTTCTCTCCCTTATTATTTATACTTTAGCTTCTTCTTTTGATACAGACTCAATAATCACTTTTATGCCCTCAAGGGTAACGATTCTCACCGTGTCTCCCACTTCAGGCACAATCTCCCCTTTAACTCGCTTCACGCTCCAAGCTTGCCCCGCCAATTGCACGGCACCTTTATTTAGACCCACAGGCTCAATCACCACAGCCTCTTGCCCCTGTAAATGGGCACTAATGGTGTCTACTTTAGGTTTCAATCGTTTTTTAGCCCACGGATAAAAGACTAAAAAGAAGCTAAATGAACTCCCTAAAAAGAGGACACTCTGTAACAATAGGTCTTCGAGACCGAATAGCTCTGCTATGATAACCACTACAGCCCCAAAAAAGAACCATAGTGTTATCAAATTAACCGTTACTGCTTCAACCAACAAAAATAAAATAGCCATAATCACCCATGTTATCGACATTTTATTAACCTTCTATTCATCAAAATAGCACAGTTTACCAGAAATAACAAGTTGCTAGTCATTTGCTAACAACGAAAGCAATGCGGACACCTGATAACCACTCTTCTCATGCTTTGCCAGCCAGTTTTTATAATTGCCTTGTAGCTCTTTAAAATGTTGAGTCTTGCCCCCCTTGCTAGGACAGTTCACATGTAGCACCCCAACCAAGAGAGCCAGTGCAACTGCCGCTCGCTCTTTACTAAACCATGTTATGCCTTCATTAACATTCATACCACATAACCTCAACCACTGATCGTCAGCCCACAGTGCCATTATAGCTACGTTAGGCTGACTATAAAACTGACTTAATTCTATCTGATCAAAAAGAGTCATGAATTCGCCAAAGAAAGACCAGTCAGTCAAGCCACCCCGTACCCAAATCTCCTCTAGGACGCGTTTCACTCTGCCATGATATAAAATCTCTTGAGAAAATCCTGTCAAATGGTAGCTTACTAAAAGCACGTAAAAACTCATAAAGGCTAAATAAGCAGGTTCTTGCTCAATAACCGTCTTACTACCCTTGCTCATTTTTTCACCCAATGTTTGCATTGTGGAGCAGAGTTCTTTAATATCTTTCAGACATTTTGCAAACTCATCTGTCGTCATTTTAGGATGATTTTGAGCCAAATGGTTAGCATAAAAATCTCTGTCAAATATAACTCTTTTTCCTCCCTCTACTTGCTCATACTCATCATTAAATGCCCCAAAAGAAAAGCTTTGAAGGTGAACGCATACACTCGTTACAGCATCTTCTACCGCCTGCTGTTTATTATTAAGTGGGCGATTGATCATCCCATTATCTCCATTTTCTTTATATATAACAGCGTGGGTGCCATCGACATCTAAAATTTCATACACATTCCAAAAAACCTGTGCTTGATACCCATTCACCATAATCATCAACCCTTGGCTAAAGAGATCTTGCGAACGGCGTAAATGCCAATGTCCACTGCGTTGCTCCTGAAAAACAACATAATAGCTATCCTCATTATGCAACCGCCATGCATCAGCCAATGGCTGCGTGGCTAGCTTTTTGCCGTGTGCCGTCATTGCTTTAAAAGGCACACTCATCGAAATCCATCCTGCTGTGGCTTCATAACTATTATTGTACACAACTAAGGTAGGCTCTTGCTCATAACGGTTACTGTAAGCAAACACGTTTTCATTAACCCCATGAGTAACCATAAAATCATACATTCTAAATGTTTGGGCTTCACTAAAATAATTTCTTTTGTGTAATAATGGGGCAATTTCACAATAATGCCTCTCAATCATATACCCTTTAGGGTTTTCAGGATGCAAGGCCCGACTAAACTCCATCCCATACTTCTCAGCCAACCCATCCACCTGCCCATGGGCAAACATCGGCAGACCAGGCAATGTAGCCAACATAGTGGCGACTCCAAAATATTTATCTCCATCACCAAATTGATCCAAGGCTGTTTCCTCATCTGGGTTGCTCATAAAGTTCACAAATCGTTTCAAGATTTCAAGGTCAAACTCCTGTGTCTCCTTGATAAATTGGCGATACTCTTGATTCCGCTCTTTCATCAGCATGTGCATAAAAGCACTGTTATACACCCGATGCATACCCAATGTACGGGTAAAATAACTCTCAAGCATCCAAAAAGCCTCGGCAATTAGTAAGGTATGGGGGGCTTCCTGTGCCACTTTGTCCACCACCTCGCGCCAAAACTCATTCGGCATGGCACGATCAAATTCTTCGTCGCTCATTGCATAATCACTACGGCTGGCAATGGAATCGGTTGTGCCTGGCATTGGATACCACAGCCGTTGAATGTGCTTCTTTACTAGCACCATGGCTGCATCAAGGCGTAAAATAGGAAACACTTTAGCCAATCGCAAAATTTCCTGAATCACCGCCTCACGTGCTTGCGGGTGTAAAAAGTTAATTTGAGCCGTATCATTCCATGGCATAGTAGTGCCATCATTACCATGATATATGTACCGTACTTGCCCACTATGATGATCAACATGTTTAAAAACCACGGCTGCATCACTTTTGTTAAAATACCCGTCGTCTATGTACACTCCCATCTCAGGCTTACTGCTTAAATTTTCATGATTAAAATTATAATTATAGGGAAGGTTATCGCGTTGCATAAAATAATCAGGAAAATCACGAACCCAAGTGCTATCCATTGCCGTATGATTGGGTACCATGTCGCTAGCTAATTGAATGCCACGAACAGCTGCACGGTCGCGTAAATTGTTAAGAGCCAGCCAACCGCCTAAACGCTCGGCAATCTCGTTGCAATCTAAACTATAGGCACTACCTTCAGCAGCATGATTTCCCATCAGATTTTTCATACGTTTACTCGCAAAGCTTCGCTCCCATAATCCAATAAGCCACAATGAATTAAAACCTCTTTTAGCTAACTCATCGAGAGTACTATCGGGTATATCACTTAAATATTTCACATGAAAACCATACTGTTGGCTTAGTTGCTCTAACCACACCAACACATTTTTGGCAATCATCACCACATTTGGCATCCATTGTTTATCCTCAGTGAAGGCTTCGTGCTGGCTTAGAGTTTTTTCGTAGTGCCCTTTACCCCCTACAAACCCTATATACTCAGCTGCACCTTGCCCACCTCTGTCGCCAGCAATACGTTGCTCAGAAATAAAGGTCATACTGGTTAATACCCGACGTTGTAACTGTTCTCCCATTAACTCAATCGGCCAGTGTTGCCGTATATACTCAAGCTGATCATAAAGGCTATTTGGATGACGCAAGCGTGGAGCTTCAATAAAATCCAATAAAGAAGTCAAAGTGTGACCTGCTACTTGACCTAAAGAATCACCCGTACTCGGGTGGCTAAAATAATCAAAAAGATGTGCTGACAGATCGCCATACGACACATCTCTGTCATCAAACAACTCATAATAAGGGGCAAAGGCTGGATTGCGTTGGGCGATTTTTACCGTAAAAAACTCTTCCAGCTCCACTTCCCATCCTTTCTCGCCAGCAAAATTATACCCTAAATAGGCTTGGCTCGTCATTTCACCATTAAAAATTAACGAAGGAGGAAAACACGCCACAAACTGATGCATCGCTAGCATCACAGCCCCAGTCCCAAGCTTCTCATTAATAATGGTAGAGACATCTTGCCACAAAGTCGGATGATTTTTCCGATAGAACCTAATTACCAAATGGGTTAGTTCGTCTATCAGCCCCATAGCGTTCACTTCACCCGCCTGATAGCGATTTGAATCTTCTTTATGCTGATTCACGATAGCACAAAAATCGCGCACACTTGCATGGTCGCACAAAACAACATTTCCAGAGGTGGCAAACAGTGTTTTAAGAAAGTTATACTTCTCTCTAACCTCTTGCTTAATATGAAACTCGCGCCATTGCACAGTCGCTAAACTATCAAGACGTTCTTGGTAAATCGTTTCTTTGTGTGCCATATATCCCTCTTTATTATGATATTAATTTCATTGTAATCACTAGCAAGACTTATCGACCACACTAACACAAGGCGGTGAATAGGTCTTGCTTAAACCACACTATGACAGCTTTTCTACGCGAGCAGTATGTCTGCCAGCAAGAAAAGAGGCTCTATCATACGCCCTCAACATTAAATCAATACCTTCAGCATACTGGACTCTTGCTCCAAATGCTAAAAAATTGGCATTATTATGTTGTTTTGATAGTTCCGCAGCCATCACATTTTGGGGCAGAGCACATCGAATGTGCGCATGCCTATTGGCCGCAATAGACACACCTATACCCGTGCCACACAGTAACACGCCAAAGGCAAAGGGTTCGCTCTCGTAGCGTTTTACGGCTATCTCTACAATATCAGGATAATCCACACTCGCATCACTCTGAACACCTAAATCCACAACTTCGTAACCTAGGTCGTTTAATGTGGTAATCACAAGTTGACGAGCAGCAAGCCCACCATGATCATTCGCTAAAACAACTTTCTTTCGTTCTTCCATAATTTTATCATACATTGACATAGGATAAAACACAAGTTTAAAATAAAAAAAGTTACCAATTCCTCTTAGGGCGTACTTCCTATCCAAAACATTTCATCATAACTCAACTTTTCGGTAAATGGAAAACGCAAAATGATCCACGCACTCAGCTCTTCGTAAAGGGCGGGTGGGAAAAATAGCTCATCAGAGTAGTTCGTGCCATACTCAACATCATAAATCATGCGATAGGGATCTAGTGCATAAGACAAGTCTTGTCCGCTGCGCAACTTTTGCACGCCTAAGCGATAGTCATGAAGCACATCGTCAATAACTTTGGCACTCATATCTCTATTTACTAACACAAGCACACCTAGAAGGGTGTCCTCGTTAAGTAAACTTTTTTGCTTAACAAACCCAGCATGTAGTAACTCATAACGCTCATGCACGCCTAGCACAGCACCATCAATCACACCCTCACGTAACAGTTGCCGACTAACCGACTCACTGCCCACATGCCGTCGCTCTATCAGCTCGGTGCCATACCAATACTCTAATAAGTAATCACCGACACTGAAATTAGCCATGCCCAACACCTGCTTTGCCGTAACAGTATTCACACTCGTGGCATTCAGTAAAAGGCTCAGATCGCTCTTGAGCACAGCCAGCCCCTTAATCGGATTTTCATACGAACGTTGCTGCAAGGTTAGCGAATAAAGTTCAAAAAAATCACTCTCAGCTAAGTCTACTAGACGTTGTTGCATCAAGGACAAACGTTCGCCCGGTGAAACGATTTTAATATCCCAATTCAGACGTGCCTCTTCAGGCGTTAATACCAAAAAGGGTAATGCCACAGAGGGGGAAGAAAAAGCAATGCTTACTGACTCTTTTTTAACCGGCTGACAGCTTACAAAAGCAAATACCAGTAAAAACCAAGGAGCTATCTTAACATGTCGCAATGATATCACCCAACTTTTCTACCGTAAATTCTAAAGCCTTCACCACATCTTTCGCCTTACCAGACAAGCCAAAATGCTCCAAACTTAAATAATGCTGAGGGGCTAACGCTGCCCAACCACCACGCACCCCAGCCTCCACACTAATACGCTGACAATCAAACGGAGCTAATTCATTGATGTGTTCCTCATCACTTAGCAAGATTGTACGGTTGGTTACGGAAATAACCCGTACACCACGGCGGGCAACTTTTGCCGCCTCAATCGCCAAATTAACCTCAGAGCCACTGGCAAAAATTACCACCTCTAAAAATGGCACAGCATTTTGAAAGGCGATGTATCCTCCCTTGTTTGCAGCCTCCATCCAGCCGTCTGGCTTGGCAAACACTTTTAAGTTCTGCCGTGTGAGTGCCAGCACCGTGGGTTTGTACGTGCTAGTCAAAGCTTGCACCCACGCCCATTGACACTCTTGGGCATCAGCCGGTCGTAAAACCGTTACACCTGGAATAAGTCGCAACGACTCCGTATGCTCGATGGGTTGATGGGTAGGCCCGTCCTCGCCTACATGCACACTGTCATGCGTAAAAATGAAAATTGTGGGCAACTTCATCATCGCTGCCAAGCGCAAGGTTGGTCGCATATAGTCTGAAAACACGAGGAAAGTAGCACAAAAAACTCGCATTCCCCCATGTAACATCATGCCATTGGTAATGTTACCCATGGCATGTTCACGCACACCAAAGTGAATATTACGCCCTAAACGATTTGTGGCACTAAAGCTCTCCCCCCCATCAATGTGGGTGTTGTTGCTAGGGGCTAAGTCGGCACTGCCTCCAATTAACATCGGCAGGCGTGTTGCTAACAAATTGATAATTTTACCACTTGCCACTCGTGTCGCCATCTCTTGCCCTACCACACAGTTCAGGTTGGGAAACCACTCACTGCTGGCAACCACAGGCTTGTGCAACGCCTTCCACTCTTTAGCGAGTCCAGGAAACATCAAGCACCAACGACTAAACATGTCTTGTTCGTCTTTATGCTGTGCCATTAATTGCTGGGTGCGTTCAGCCAACCAAGCACTCACCTCTTTTTCTACAGTAAATGTTTGTGCAGGATCAAAACCCATGGCCTTTTTGGCGGCAACTACTTCTTCTTTACCCAAAGGAGCACCATGCACGGCAGCGGTTCCGGCCTTATTAGGGGCACCTTTACCAATAACTGACTTAGCGATGATCAGCGTTGGTTTATCACCATCATAAACAGGGCGATCAAAGCACTTGTGCATAGCATCAAAGTCGTGGGCATCCACATTCATAACCCGCCAACCATAGGCCTTAAACCGATCAGCTACCGACTCGCTAAAAGCTAACTTGGTGCTGCCCTCAATCGTGATTGAGTTAGAGTCATAAATAGCAACCAGCTTGCCTAATTTTAAATGACCAGCTAAGGAGGCAGCCTCACTGCTCACCCCTTCCATCATACAGCCATCACCCATGATAACGTATGTCTTATGATCAACCACAGTATAATTGGGACGATTAAAACGGGTCGCCAGTTGAGCCTCGCTCATCGCCATGCCCACCGCCATCGCAAAGCCCGCTCCTAATGGTCCGGTGGTGGCATCTATCCCTGCCGTATGCCCATGCTCTGGATGACCTGGGGTGAGTGAATCTATTTGACGAAAATTTTTAAGCTCTTCTATACTCAATTTGTAGCCAGTAAGGTGCAAAAGTGCATAAAGCAAAGCAGACCCATGACCTGCCGACAGCACAAATCGATCACGATTTACCCAATCCGAGGCTAGGGGATCATGCTTCATGTATTGCATAAACAACAGTGTTGTCATGTCGGCCATGCCAAGTGGTAAGCCTGGATGTCCTGAGTTAGCTGCCTCCACCATATCCATCGCCAAAGCTCTTACGGTGTTTGCAATGCGTAACGCCATTTCATGTTTCATCTTTTACCACCTTATTCTATTCTATAGCTTATCTAACAACATTGAGCAACGCCCAGATGGAATAGGTAAAGTCTTTTTCTTTACTCCTATTAAATCCACGGTAAAGTAGTATAATTTATCACTCTCTAGCCTGATTTCCCAATTATTCCGGTGATTTTTAAGGCTTAAAATACTAATCACATTACGTTTAAGGCTCAAGTTCTCTACGCCCATCAGCTCAAGCATCGGCACCACCCAATCTACGGTTTTGCGTGGCAAGCTGATACGTAAGCCAACAATATTTTCAATCATCAACGTGATGGTAACCAACGCTACCATACCCACATAATCTTTGTCTTGCTGCCTACCTTCGCCTACCGTGCCTACGGCATCACTCTGGGCACAGTAACAGTCCCAAAAGCAACCCCGTTGCCCTGATTCAGGATGTAATCGATCTAAAATACAGTACAAATGGCGTGCCGTTGCCTCGCGGGCTAGTTCATAGCGACCATACTTTTCTAACCCTTTAATAATCATGTAAGTGAGTTCTGGATAGACCCCACCATTATGACCATTACCCAGTGGGTCAAACAGCGGTTCGTTCATTGCCACGGTAGGAAATGGATTGTAAGAACCGAAAGTCTCTTCATTACCCAAATGAGCCACCAACAGTTCACAGCGATCCTCGTTTGGTAACTCAGCCAGCATAGGCCAATAGCCGGCGATGGTTTTTTTTAGCACCTGCTTGCCATCTTTATCTAAATCATAATAAAAACCGCTTTCATCATCCCACATCAGGCTGTTAATCTTGGTTTTTAGCATGAAATAACGTTTTTTAAAACGAAAAGCCAACTCTTTATCATTTAAAATGTCTGCCAGTTGGGCAATATAAAAAGCACTTAATGCCTGTTGACAGTTAAAATCAATGAGATAATGACTCTCAGCACGAGCCAAACAGTCACCCATCATGGTGGCTGCCAACGGGGTATGATAAAGCCCCACTGACTCATCAAAGGCTACCTCATCCAACCAATGAAAGTAGTTGCATAAAATGGGTACTATTTCTTTAACCCGTTTTTTTTGACCTATCTTATGATAGAGGTCGTACTCCACCCATGCAAACAGCGGCGGACATAACCCATGGGGGTTATCAGCGTCCACTAAGGCTTGCCCTGTAGCCTTATCGTAGCCATAACGAATAGCTCCAGAGCTTTCTTGCCGCATATAAAAATTATCAACAGCCCCAGTAGCGTTATAAATTTTATTAGAATACACCAAGTAAAAACTGGTAAAGCAGGCTTCGGTAGCGAGCAGTTCCTCCGTTTTTTTACCATGAAAATATCCAGGTTGCCACAGTGCCCCTTCCTCAATAGAAGGACCTTTTTCCCAGCAGTCATCCACCATATTCCAAGTCCGTATATAAACGTCCATAAAATCTTGGTTATAGTAATGAATGCGTGGCACACTCTTTTTTAAAGCTATCATGGCGTTCCTCTTTTTTTATGTTTTTCACATAAAATTTATGAAAACTTAAGGTCTCATCATTCTTCTTTTTCAAAAAAGAAGAATATATCCAACCATATTACCACAAGCTTAACCTTTTTTCCACTTTTTCCTCATAATTTTTTACATATTCCCTTTTTTCGGGTTTAAATGGTAAAATTTACTGCTCAGGCGTGTTGATCCAAGGGCCTTTATGAGGCTATGATGAGGAGATTAATAGCTGGATTAAACAGTATTTTAGTCAATCAATATAGCTGGGGGTTCTTTGGTGTATACAGGTCATTATTCTGTGCTTAAAGATGAAATTATTTCTCTTTTAAAGCCACAACAAACTGACGAGGAGCTAGCCCTTGGTTGGTGGGTAGATGCCACTTTGGGGGCAGGGGGTCATGCCGAGGCTGCACTTGCTCACTATCCCCCACTTCAACTGCTTGGTATTGATGCTGACGAACAGATGATGGCTTTAGCTAAAAACCGCCTTACTCCTTTTGGCTCACGCATGAGCTACTATGCTGGGTTTTTTGACACATTTTTTGCTCACCGCCCAGACAATCGCCCCCTTCACACCATATTAATGGACTTGGGAATATGCATGTATCACTACAAAGAAAGTGGGCGAGGCTTTTCATTTACGGCTCATGAACCCCTGGATATGCGATTGCGTTCATCTCTTGAGGCAAGCGATGAGTTGATTTCCCCCTCAGCAGCGGATTTACTAGCGAGAATGAGTACCCAAGAGTTACAAACCTTGTTACAAAATTATGGTAACGAACCCTACAGCGCTCGCATCGCCGGTGCTATTGTGGCACGTCGCACCACAGAACCTTTTCTCTATAGTGATGATTTAGCTGCATTCATCGTCTCGGTTACCCCCAAAGTATGGCATGGGCGGGACGCTAAAGGGGTTAAGCAAAAAACCATTCATCCTGCCACGCGCACCTTTCAAGCCTTGCGCATTGCCGTGAACAAAGAATTGGAGCGAGTGCAAAATGGACTAGCCATGGCCTTTGCTCAACTTTCTTTGCATGGCAAATTAGGAGTCATCACCTTTCATAGTGGCGAAGATCGCATTGTGAAGCATTTTTTCGCTCAGCTCACCAGAAAATGCCGTTGCGCACCTGCCCAGCTGCGTTGCAACTGCTCAGGACCTTTAGCTAAGTTTATTAGCCCTGTCAGTGGATTGCTTCCCAGTGCAGGGGAAATTGCTCTAAACCCCGCCTCTCGTAGTGCTCGTTTTCGAGCGGTGCAACGCATTCAAGAAGGCGATTAATTGATGCCCTCCCCTCTCAGGTCATGGCTCATGCCCAGCCTTATGCTAGCTGTTTTGACCTTTTTAGGAGTGGCAAATGTGAACCAAAGCTGGCTTTATCTATTAGAAGAAAGAGAGTTAGAAACCCTCCATCAGCTACAATTAGATCAGCTAGAAAGTAACAAGCGTTTGCTTGCTGAGATTACGGCGCTAGGTGCACCAGAGCGCTTAATCACCGTTGTGGAGCAAAATCCCCAGTGGGGTCTCGTGCGTTTAAATCCTAATCAAATAATTGTTTTTAATATCAAGGAGTTACAACCATGATTTTCACCTTAGCCGATATCGCGCATATTTTACGGGTAACCAATTTAGCTGGGGGTAACCAAAATATCGACAGCGTGTGTATTGACAGTCGTAAATGCGCCCTAGGTTCGCTCTTTGTCGCCCTGCCCGGAGCTAACCAAAATGGCTCTGACTTTTTAGAGCAAGCTCTGCTAAATGGGGCAGTAGCTGCTATCATTCGTCAAGAAGAAGATCCATTTAAAACTTTGCAACACAAAGAGCTAGCAACAACCCATAAAGCAGCTCTGTTTGTGGTTGAAGCACCCTTAAAGGCCTTGCAACTTTTAGCTAGGCGCTATGTTGAACGTTTCCCCCATATTACGCGCATTGCCATCACTGGGAGCAGTGGAAAAACCACGGTTAAAGAAATGTTACTTAGTGTTTTATCGCAAGAGGGTGAAACTATCGCCACCGTTGGCAATTTGAATAGTGAAACGGGGTTACCGCTCACCTGCTTTACCCTGCAGGCTCACCATAAATTTGCTGTGCTAGAGCTGGGGACAAGTGCCCCCGGAGAGATGCAAGTGTTGGCTGAAATTGTCGAGCCACACTACGCTATCATTACTAATATTGGGCAGGCTCACGCAGGGTTTTTGGGCGATAGTGCAGCCATTGCCTGTGAAAAACGGGAGATTTTTAGTCAATTTGACGGGTCTCAAACAGCTTTTATTCCACAAAGTGATGCCTTTAGTGCCTATCTTGCCCAAGGAGTGAACGGTAAAGTAATTTTTTACTCACCCCAAACCCTTAAACGCTTTGAAAATGCGCAAGATTTAGGGCTAGATGGCTGGATTATTAACATCAACAAAGCCAGCATTCGTTTAAAATTGCCCGGTAAACACAACCTAAACAACGCTTGTTTAGTTATTTATGTGGCACAAACTTTAGGCATCAAAACAGCAATCTATCAGAAAGGCTTACAAAATGTAGTCCCTCAGTCCGGGCGATGTGAAATCAATCGCTCTGCCATCACGTTGGTAAAAGACTGTTACAACGCCAACCCGCAAAGCATGATTGCTGCTCTAAACCTTATTCGCCCTTTAAAATATGCTCGTAAAGTGGCTGTTCTCAGTGCTATGCTAGAGCTGGGGGAGTTCAGCGTGGCGGCTCATCGTGGCTTAGCCCCAGCCATCATGGATGCAGGGTTACGTGCTGTGTTTTTACTGGGAGCTGACAGTGCGAGCCTTGAGGATGAACTGCAACGTATGGGTTTTGATGGATTGCTTGTGCATGAAACTGATTTTGATACCTTGGCTTCGGCGGTTTTATTTTACCTAAAAGCAGGCGATTTAGTACTATTAAAAGGCAGTCGAGGCTTTGCTTTAGAGCGTCTTGAGCCGTTATTAGAAGAAAAAGGGCTGTTGTGGCCCGCATTTCAACACACCAAAGAGGATTTAGACTCATGATACAGTGGCTTAGCGAATTTTTAATCTCAACTATCCCCTCTATGCGCCTTTTTCAATACATCTCTATTCGAGCTGTTTATGCAGCTATTACCGCTCTCGTCATCAGCCTATTATTGGGCCCTACGGTCATTAAAGCCCTTCAACGCTTTAAAATGGGGCAGTCTGTGCGTACTGATGGCCCAAGTGATCATCTCATAAAGCAAGGCACCCCCACCATGGGAGGCATTTTAATGATTAGCAGTGTGGTCATTAGTACCTTACTTTGGCAAGATTTAGACAGCTTTTATACTTGGCTCTTTTTAGTCGCTTTGGTGGGGTTTGGATTGATTGGTGGTATGGATGACTACCTTAAAATTAAAATGGGCAACTCTGATGGTCTTTCATCTAAAGCTAAGTTGTTAGCTCAGCTATTTGTAGCCACCGTACTCATCATTAGTTTGCGTGGCTATCATATTCACCAAGCATCCATACAAAATAGTGCAGGGCTGACTCATTTTAGCCTATTTTATTTACCTTTTTTAAAAACGGCAGTGTTCGATTTAGGGATATTCTATCTGCCCTTTGCCATCATTATTTTGGTCGGAGCTAGCAACGCCACTAATCTCACGGATGGCTTAGACGGTCTTTTAACAGGCTTGCTAATTTTTGCTTTTGCCACTTTTCTCCTTATCGCCTATTTAAGTGGAAGGGTCGACTTTGCCAGCTACCTCAACATTCCTCATCTACTGAGTGCTGGTGAACTCTCTATCCCTATTATGGCGGTGATGGGCGGGTGCATGGGCTTTTTATGGTACAATTCACACCCTGCACAGGTTTTTATGGGTGATGTGGGTTCCTTAGCATTTGGTGGCACTTTAGGCTTGCTAGCGGTTATCTTAAAAAAAGAGGTGTTACTCATTTTAATTGGTGGTGTTTTTGTCATAGAAACCCTCTCTGTTATTATCCAAGTAGCTTATTTTAAATACACCAAGAAAAAAACAGGCACTGGCATACGTATTTTCCGTATGGCACCGTTGCATCACCACTTCGAAGAAGTTTGGAAAGAAGAATTAGCGGGATCTAATAAACCATGGAATGAGAGTAAAGTTGTGGTACGTTTTTGGATTATCGGCGTGCTTTTCACCCTTTTGGCGCTCAGCACACTCAAGCTACGCTAACAAAATGGAGTTCTTAACTTGACGGACTATAAATTTAAATCAGCTGCTCGCCCTCACTCGGTTTGGCAAACATTTAAAGACACCAATGGATTGTTCGACTTTAAGCGAGGATGGGTAGATGGGGAGTTGCTTTTAATCATCTTAAGCCTAGTATGCTTGGGGGGCATCATAGGATTTTCAGGGCAGTATTATTTTTCAGCTCAGCAATCTCGTACTGGGCTTGATCTGTATTATTTTGTTACACGCCAGCTCATGTGGACTGGGCTTGGGTTGTTTGCCATGCTTTTTTTCATCTTTGTAAGACTTCCCCTCCTCAAGCATATTACCCCAGGTTTATGGATTCTCACTGTGGTTCTGAATATTTTACCCTTAGTGCAAAGTGGCAACAATATTCGTGGTTCTAGCCGCTGGCTATTTATGGGTTCTTTAAGTTTCCAGCCCAGCGAGCTGGCGAAACTTGTTGTATTGCTGTATTTAGCTCGTATTTTAGGGCATAACAAAAAAGAGTACGATCACACCATATCAGGGGTGCTAAACCCAGCCTTAATGACTGCTATCCTTTGTTTTATTGTCTACTTACAAAATGACCTTTCCACCACACTGTTTCTTTTTATGACCACGATTGGTATATTTTTTGTGGCACAGGTGCCTTTTCACTACCTTTTTATTGAGATAGCCTTGGTACTGGGCGTCGGTCTCACCGCAATTTTACTCACGCCCTTTCGTTTGGCGCGTATTCAAACGTGGCTAGCTAACAGCCAAGCCGATGTGTGGGGTATTGGTCGCCAACCCATCATGGCTCGTCGTGCAGTGGAAGCTGGTGGACTTTTTGGCACAGGACTGGGGGCTGGTGCGTACAAACTAGGCTCTATCAGTCTGATTCAATCAGACTATATTTTTGCTGTGGTGGCTGAGGAGCTAGGCTTTTTGGGCATTGTTTTTGTGTTAGCACTCTTTATGCTCTTTATGATTAAGGCTTACAGCATTTCACAAAAATGCACCACCCGCTATGAACAAATTTTAAGCATTGGTGTCGGGCTCATCATCACAGGGCAAGCCATTCTCAACATCACCGTTATCTCAGGGCTTTTTCCTGTTACGGGTGTCGCACTGCCCTTCTTCTCAGCAGGAGGCAGCAGTATCTTCATTACTTTGTGCTTTTGCGGGTTGCTCCTTAACCTCTCGCGTGGGCAGACCAAATGATCAAGCCAGTCTACCGTATCATTATTATTATTTTACTACTCCTTTCGGTGTGGCAGGCACTCTATTTCTGGCAAATCGCGCCCAATATGCGGCTTAAAAAAGTCTCCATAACGGCTAATTTTGATATCTCCGTGGACGATATTTTGCAAATTTTGCAACTGGATTATGACAGCCTAATGATACCTCTCAATGAAAAACATCTCGCTGAGATGCTTGAAGCCCACCCAATGATAGAAAATGCCACAGTACAACTTGGCACTTGGGGCAGGGTGTGCATAGATATGCTAGGCATCAACCCAAGCGTAGCTGTGCAGAACAATGAGGGACGGCATTTTTTTATTGATGAACAAGGTTATATTTTAGAAACATTCGACTCAACGGGGCTGTTTCCTATTTTTTTAATGGGGGCAGAGTTTGAAAGGATTGAGGATGAACAAGCGTTTCGTCTTATTGCCCCCATGCGCCCTCTGTTGCCCCAGCTAGAACAAATACGAAAAAATGACCGTACTATGCACTCACTTATTGCTCAGATTGTGGCAGAGGAGATCGGTGAGCGACGAGTCTGGGTAGTCTCTTTTATTGGCATCAATGGCGAGGCAATTCTTGATGCTACATTTAGCCTGAAAAAACTCAAAGTAGCCTATCATGTGTTAAGGTTGCTAGAAGACCAAGAGGAAACGTTCAACCGTATTGATTTACGAACAAACGAAATAGTGATAATGAGTAAGGAGAAGCTATGAGTGATGATATCACCGCTCTAAGGGTAGCCTTGGATTTAGGTTCACACAGTTTTAAAGCTGTGGGAGCCACCCATGATGAGCATGGCACATTAATCGGGGTGAGTGCTCTGATGCGCCCTGCATCGGGCATCCGTAAGGGTGCAGTGCTGAACCTTGAGGCCTGCGTATTAGCCATTGAAGATCTATTAGGAGATTTAGAGGAACAATGCGGCAGCGATATTACCGAAGTTTATTTATCTTTTTCTGGAGAGCATGTGGAGGGGCAAAACTCAGATGGCGTGGCAAATGTGGGGCTACGGGGCAAAAGTCGTGCCATCACTGCTGAAGATGTGGCAAAGGTGATTGACTCAGCACAAGCCGTGCCGTTAGCCGAAAACCGTGAGCTAGCTACGGTTATTCCCACGAGTTACAAAGTGGATAATACGCTCATTACCAAAAATCCCATTCAAATGCAGGGTGTGAGACTAGAGGCACGAGCACACATTATTAGTGCCCCCGGCAGCCTGTTACAGAACCTTGCATTGGCTGTGAACCAAGCCGGTCGTAAGGTGGTAGAGTTGGTTTATGCCCCCCTAGCAGCCTCGTATGTGCTACTTAATCGGTTAGAGCGAAGCGAGGGGGTATTATTGATTGAAATGGGGGCTAGTACCACCAAGTTGCTCTTTTTTGGGGAAGGAGTGATTCAATACAGTGCCGTGTTACCCATTGGGGCTATGGCACTCAGTCGTGATTTTGCCGAAGTGGAGGGGCTGCCTTTTGAGCTAGCGGAAACACTTAAAGTGGAACATGGTTGTTGCTTTAAAACCCTATTGCCCACACCTGCTGGGCATATCGTGATACCACCTTTTGGCGGACGTGGTGCAGACATGGTGGATGCCCTCAAAGTATGTGCTATTTTAAGTGCCCGCATGACTGACATTTTAACGGCAGCACTACGCCGTTTTGAGCGCACAGGTTGGTTATATAAAGCCAAAAGCGTGGTGTTAGGAGGGGGGGGAAGCCAATTACCCGGAGCAAGTGAGCTGGCATCTCGCCTGTTTGAGTTGCCCACACGAGCAGGATATGTGATGGGAGTGGAAAATTTAACCGATCTCACTAGTTCCGCCCAATTTGCCTGTGCTTGGGGTTTGTTGAAGGGGGGAGAAAGTGATGGAGAGCAAGCAGAAAAAAAACCATCAAAGCTAAACGAGTCCATAGCAGAAAGCCCGCAGAAAAGCACACTGCAATGGTTAAAAGACAACTTTTTTTAAGCTAATACTATAGACAAAATTGTATTAAATAGGTGATAATTGAAGTGTAATAATGGGATGAATATGGTATGAAGCCTTAAGTCCCACATTTTAGGGAGTGTAGCATAGTGAGCCGATTAAAAATGACTTTGGTGGATGAAACGAAAGCGCAAGAATCTTTGAGCGAGCCAAGTTATGGTCGTACCATTATTAAGGTGATTGGTGCAGGTGGTGGTGGCTGTAATGCCATTGATCACATGTTAAAAAGTGCTATTCAAGGCGTAGAATTTATTGCCGTAAACACCGATATGCAGGCATTAGCTCTGAGTAAAGCTCCTTTTCATATAAATTTAGGTCAGCGCCTTACTGGTGGTTTAGGAGCGGGTGGAAACCCAGACATTGGTAGTCGGGCAGCCCAAGAAGACAAAGAAATGCTGGAACAAGCCACAGCTGGGGCACACATGGTTTTTCTCACCACCGGTCTGGGCGGAGGCACTGGTACCGGGAGTTTACCGATTATTGCCGAGGTCGCCAGCCAAAGCGGGGCACTTACTGTGGCTATTGTTACTCTTCCCTTTGCTTTTGAAGGACCACGAAAAATGGCTATCGCCAAGCAAGGTCTTAGTGAGTTGCGTACCCATGTGGATGCCCTTATTGTGGTGCCAAATGAAAAATTACTTGAAGTGTCTGATCATAAAGCCACCTTTAAAGAGGCGTTTGCTCGGGTGGATGATTTATTGGCTACTGGCGTGCGTGGTGTGGTTGAGTTGATCACCAGCACGGGTTATCTAAATGTGGACTTTGCCGATGTTCGCAAGATGCTAAGTTTTAAAGGCGAAGCCCTGATGGGTATGGGCGTGGGTAAAGGCGATAACCGTGCAGTGGATGCCTTAAAAGCAGCCTTAAACTGCCCCTTAGTCGAAAACAACGATATTTCTGGGGCGCAAGGATTACTTGTTAATATCACCGCTAGCAGTGATTTTGGTATTTTAGAAGGCGAAGAACTTATGAGTGCCTTAAGCGAACGGGTGGATATGGAAACTGAGCGCAAAATGGGTTTGGTCATTGATGACTCACTGCGCGATGAAGTGCGTGTTACGATTATTGCCACCGGGTTTAATGAAGAAAAACCAAAGACTGTGCAAGCTGGGGGGCGTACATTTACCACCCATGGGGGGCAAAAGCGTGTCCCTACCCCACAGCCCGTTGTAGAATTAGCAAATACCCCTTCCCCCGCTGTGGACAGAAATGAAGAGCCACCCCTGCGGGCACGCACACAGGTTATTAGGGCAAATGAGTGGGAGACCATTCGCAGTGGCAAACGAGTGCGTGGGTCGCTGCAAGAAGAAAAAGTGGAATTAGATGAGTCTATCCCGAGCTACTTACGCCATTTAGGTGACGATCGGTAATGGCAACTTCGTCGAATCTCTTGGTGACTAAATTCATGGAAGTGTTGCTTTTACAAGAAGGAAAAAGTAGGGCTACCGTGAATTTATATACAGGGGAAGCCCGACGACTAAACATCTTTATGGCTGAGCAAGCGTTGCCTCTATCAAAGCTGAAGCGTGAGCATATTGAACAATTTTTATTAAGCAGAAACGTAGGGTTGGCTAGCAGAGCTAAAATATTAAGTTCGTTAAAATGTTATGTGCTTTATTTACAAAGCAACGGCATCCTGAGCGTGGATCCTATGCGGCACATTAAAAGGGTGAAAGTAAAACCCCCGTTGCACCAGACCTTGACGGTGGGGCAGGTTGATGCGATGCTGACCCGTTGCTCTGTAGCTAACTCTCTAGGCTTGCGCGACAGAGCCTTGTATGAACTGATTTACAGTGCTGGCTTACGTGTGAGTGAAGCGGTTGCTTTGGATGTGACGGATATTCTATTTGAACAGGGGTTACTTAAAGTTGTCGGCAAAGGGCAAAAAACTCGTTTGATACCGTTAGGCGACACAGCTCTAAGCTGGTTGAGGCGTTATTTAACCGAGGTACGTTTAGTGAAAAAAACACACCAACGAGCCTTGTTTCTTAATGTGGCTGGTACACGGTTAAGTCGACAAAGTATGTGGAGCAACTTACAAAAGTTACGTGGAGATTCAAGTTGCTCAGTTAAAACTCATTCGTTGCGCCACGCTTTTGCCAGCCACCTGTTAACGGGGGGGGCGGATTTGCGTGTTGTGCAAGAGTTACTTGGACATAGTAGCATTACTACCACCGAAATTTATACTCACACCGCCACTGAGGGGTTGCACAATGCGCATAAAGCCTATCACCCGCGATCACAGGAGTTATCATAAATGCAAAAAATAGTCATCGTGCTATCCATGCTCTTTACATTGCTAATCTCTTGTGGTAATCGATCGCTACGCCAGGAATGGCGTGAAGCGGTAACAACAAACCGTGCTGCTGAGGTGCTAAAAGCCCCTGTTACACAGACTGATTTTGCTAGCCGTGTGGATGAAATCGAGCAACTAAATAGCGTAAAAACCACTCGGAAAAATTTAGCACGCCAAGAAAAAGAGATGCACAAAGCCATTCAAGCCCTGCAAGGAATGAGCTATAGCCATGAAAGTTTAGGGCTAAAATATTTAGATTATAAACTTTATGATTTGGCATTAAAAGAGTTTGAAGCGGCTCTTGCGCTTAATCCACAGAATACTATGCTCCTTTACTATGCAGGTGTAAGTAGTGGCTGGGTGGGTAGCACACAGCTAGATTCAATCAAGGCTGCGCTATATTATAAACAGGCGGAGGAGTATTTGAGTATGGCGCACCGACAAAAAAGCAACCATCTAGAGACTCTTTTGGCACTAGCAACCCTTTATATTTATCAGCTACCAGATAGGGGAAAAGCTGAAATCACTGTACAGAAAATCAAAGGCTTGAGTCCTACTAATAACACAGGATTATTTCGTGAAGCGTCACTGGCAGTGATGCAGGGAAATCCTATGCATGCCATTCAAATTTACACACAAATTGCCAACACTAGTAACAATGCACAAGAAAAGCAACAAGCTCTTGATAGTATAACTTTATTAAATACAAGGAAATAACTATGGTTACACCACTCATTTTGGCCATTAATGCTATGCCAAACTTAACGCCTAGTATTAAAAAAATAATCTCAAAACATATCCTAACTCCAGAGCAAATGATGTCGTTTAAGGGATCGATGCTTCCCGATCTTAACTTAAATCTACGCCCTAGTGATATTCGCGATGCTAAATATGCCAGCTTATTGGGTAAAGATCTGTATGAAGTAGCTCTACGCGAAATGGATTCCCTGATAAAGGCTCAAGTGGATACTGTTTGTGTGCTGGACAAAATCTATCCTTTTCGTTTAAGAAATATTCCTAATGCGCCTTTTGTGCTTTATTGCCGAGGAACTTGGCCAAACGAGAAAGACCCCCAATTAGCCATTGTTGGCACACGCCGACCCACTTTAGAGGCTAAGACAGAAACATCTATTATAACTCGTGAGCTGGGTAAACTCTTGGGTTCGGTAGTTTCAGGCTTAGCGGTGGGCATTGATGGACAGGCACACCGCTCCACTCTGATGGCAGGGGGACACACGACTGCCGTATTAGGTGGTGGGTTTCATCGATTATATCCTAGTGTGCATCGAAGTCTAGCAGCCGATATTATTGAATCAGGCGGTTTGATTGTAACAGAGTATGGATTGAATGTCTCACCTACGGTATACAGCTTTCCTATGCGGAATCGTATTGTATCGGGGCTTTCTACCGGTGTGCTAGTAATGGATGCACCACATAAATCAGGGTCTTTAATCACGGCACAGCATGGGTTAGATCAAGGACGAGATATTATTGTTCATCGATGTGGTGTGTTAAACCCTGATTCGGGCTTACTCGAATTACAAGAGCAAGGGGCGATTGTGATTCACCATGCCGATGATGTGAGTGCCATGTGGGGATTAAAAGAACGACCACAAGTTATAGAAAAACCACACCCAAAAAAGACCGTCGCAACCTCTACACTTAAGGAAGTTCCACGTTCAAAGCCCAATAAAACCCCTAATAAAAGCGGCTATGATATAGCTACTCTACTAAAAGAGAAAGAAGACAGGTGGAAGGGAACTTGGGATGATATAAGTGATGGCACCCCCCTTTAGAGAGGGGTTGCCACCTTTACCTCGCCTTTGTCATCTAATAAATTACGATGGGAAAGGTAGGCGACAAACTCATCGAGCAACACTTGAGCCCTGTGATCGCCGAAATGGCGAGCTAAACGATAATCATTAAGAGCCTCGCCATAATTACCCGCATCAGCATGAACATCGGCTCGATGCACATAGCCCTTTGCAGATTTAGGATTTTTTTCAAGCATTCTATCAAAGTATGCAATGGCAGAGTCATAATCTTCCTGTAAATAAGAACTAACACCAAGAATAAACCAATCATCAAAGTTACGATCGGCGGCTTCAATTTCTTCCATTTGTTCTAGGGTAAGTGTATCTTTTTCATCATCTTGGGGGGCTTCTGGTGGGATAATATCGCTCATATTGCACTTATTATTAGCTATTTAATCCCACTCTGTCAAGCATGACATAAAAGATACCATCTGATTTATGAGTAAAGAAGAGTAATGTCCTTGACCTATCTATCTTATTTGTACTATACTGAAAAGTAATGTTAGGAAAAAGTCTTGATTGAAAAAATCAAGGTGTAACCTCTTTATTCACCCAAGCGCAGGGTTGCTGTGGCGGGTGGATCATATTATATGTCCATAAGGAGGGATATTGTGAACAACTATGAGTTGATTTGCGTATTCAATACGAAAGAAAACCACTATGCCGAAGGTGTAGAGGCCGTGCGTGTACTTTTGCAAAAGCAAGAGTTACAGATAACTAAGGAAGAGGATATGGGAAACCGAACTCTCGCCTATCCTATTAAAAGAGAAGAACGTGGGCATTACCATCTTTATGCGTTTAGCCATAATGGTACTTTAACCAAGCTAGATGAGCTATTAAAGTTACAAAAAGAACTTTTGCGCCATATGGTCATACGCATCGAAGATCCTCGTAAGTATAAAGCCCGTGTACGCAAGCCAGCCCCTAGCTACTCGTCAGCCAGTAGTCACGCAGCTGTTGCAACGAGTGAGAGTGCAGAAACTGTCGCTACACCTGCTCAGGGAGAATAACAAACATGGCTGATATCAATAATGTAACGCTTGTTGGTCGTTTAACTCGTGATGCTGAGCTAAAGTACACTCCTTCTGGTGTGGCAGTATGTAAGCTGGGTCTAGCTCTTAATAGCACGCGCAAGCAAGGCGATGAATGGATTAATGAACCAAACTTTTTTGATATCACCGTGTTTGGGCGGCAAGGCGAAGCCTTGAACAGTTACCTGATAAAAGGTAAGCAAATTGCCGTCGCAGGTCAATTGCGGCAGGATAGATGGGAGCAGGAAGGGCAAACACGCAGCCGTGTGTATGTGCTGGCCGACAACATTATGTTGCTCGGCGGAGCAAGGGAAGAGGGTTCCGCAGGACGCTCAGAATCGGCTCCAGCACGTCAGCCGGAAGGGCGAAATGCACCGCCAGCTCGAAATTCTACTCGCCCAGCGGCAGCCCGTGTGGCGGCCCCTAGCAGTCCAATGCCAGATTTTGATGACGATATTCCGTTTTAAAATAAAAGCATGGGGTGCTTAATCAAACTTAATGATAGGAGTTAATGAAAAATGAGCGAAATGAAAAATGATAATGGATATCAATCCGATGATAGATTTTCAGGAGATGACAAAGATAGGCGGGGTGGCAAGCCACGTTTCTATCGCAAGAAAGTGTGCCGTTTTTGCACTAATCGTACCGATGTGGAGTACAAAGATGTCGAAACTCTCCGTCGGTATATCACAGAGCGTGGCAAAATTTTGCCAGCACGCATTACGGGGGCTTGTGCTCGCCATCAACGTGCTGTAACTGTAGCTGTTAAGCGTGCTCGCTTTGTAGCTTGGTTACCCTACGTTAATAACTAGGTGTGATGTGTTAGGAAAACAATGGCGGCTCTCAACACGCGAAGGGTTGATCCTGGTTCTCTGCTCTTTTAATTCTCTTACTTGGTTCACTTTTGGTCTGGTTATGACCATGAGAGTCGCCTTGCGAAAAGGGTTATCGTCCTATATGCAGGCATATGGGGTGATGTTAGTCGCTGTTGTTTTTTGGGCAATAACTCGTTTTTTTAGCTCTTCCGTGCTGGTTGCCATGTTGATACAGGTGATGTTAAGTAGCCTAGTATTTATTGTAGGATTGACCTTGGTTTTCATTCATCGTTGCTCACGTATATACACTCTTACGTTACTCACGTTAATGCTATGGGCAATTTTTTGGTTCTCTATGGCACCTGACTTAGGAAATATAATCATAAGTGAGGAGATGTGGGTCTTCCTGCCCCTCATAGGGGGGCAGGAAGGGGCTGAAAACATTGAGTATAACGTGGAGCAACTGCGTTTGACGTTGTTGCAAAGTGGTCCGATGTTGATTTTTCTTTGGTTGAGTTTTGGTTGGTTGGTGGCGAAATACCGCGCCAGTCATGACTATTTAGCGGAAGTGAAAGGGTTTAAAGTGCCTAAGGGCGTACAAATTCTTACTTTCGTGCTGTGCGTATTTTGGTTAATGCCGCTAGGTTTAGTACACTTTGGGTATCAAGTGAATTTCGGTTGGCTCTATTTTGTAGCAATAAACGCTACAGGTATTGTGCTAAGGCTGTATGGATTGGCTGGTGCGGGTTTGTTACTAAAGACTGTGGAGCGGAAAGAAATGTCCCACAAAGGGCAAAAGACGCTATTGCGTATTTTGGTGATTACACATTTTATACCGGTGATCAACGTTTTGAGTCTCTTTTTTCTGGCGGGCTATGCGGTTTTACCATCTCGCCATCATAATGCTTAGCATATTAAAAGAAGTGCCAAGCGTTATGATTTTTTTTAACATATTGATAAAGTGAGGAATAACGGATGAAAATTATTTTAAAACAAGACTTAGCCTCTTTAGGTGAAGAAGGTGATATTAAAGAAGTAGCTGATGGGTACGCTCGCAATTATTTGATTCCTCGTGGTATGGCATCTCGCTATACCAAACATGCAGTAAATGAACTAGCCAAGCGCCAGCATATTATTGAGAAGCGCCGTGCAGACAAAGCCAAAGAGGCTGCCAGTTACAAAGTGCGCCTTGAGGCTGAAGAATTGGTGTTCCACTTTTCGGCTGGTGAAAAAGGTCGTCTTTTTGGTGCGGTAACTTCGGCAACCATTGCTGATGAGCTAGCAAAAAAAGGTATCTCAGTGGAGAAAAAATTCATCGATGTGCCTCAGCATAGTATTAAAGAAGTGGGTACAAGTGTGGTAAAGATTCGTCTTTATGGCAATGAAGTAGCCAGCGTTAAAGTATCTGTGCAGAGCATGCAAGAAGAGAAAGCGGCAGCAGCGGCTAAGGTAGACTAGTTATGGAACAACGCACCAAGCTGTATGATTTAGGTGCTGAACGTGCCGTGCTTGGGGCGTTGTTGCTTAACTTCAAACTGTCTAATTTAGATAAAATTGAAAAACTTCTCACCGCCGATTCATTTTATCATAATGCTCATGTGCTGATTTTTTCGGCTATCCGTAATGTGGTGAATCGCGGGGGCAATGTGGATACAGTAACACTGGCGCATGACTTGCGTGAGGCTGGGCAGTTAGAGCAAGTGGGCGGAGCCACTTATCTCTCTGAGTTGCCAGGAGCAGCTCCGATTGCTGGGAGCATTGCCTATTATGGGCAAATTGTGCAAAATTATGCTATTCGTCGGCATTTACAAGAGACCGCCCAGAACATAGTTGAGCAAGCCTATAACGAATCATTACAGGTTGATGCGATTATTCAAAGTGTGGAAGAGCGTATCTTTCAGATTGACCAAGAGCGTAAGGTTTTTGCTTATCGTGACGCTCGGGAGTTGATTCGAACAACTCTGGATATTTTAGAAAAACGTAATCTTTCTAAGAATCGATTCACGGGCGTAGAATCAAAATTTGACGAGCTGGATGAAATGCTCTCAGGTCTGCAGGCAAGTGAAATGATAGTTATTGGGGCACGTCCCAGTATGGGTAAAACCGCCCTTGCCCTTAGTATAGCTGAAAACTTAGCTGTAAAACAAAAGATTGCCACAGGCTTTTTCACATTAGAAATGCCCGCTGAACAGCTGATGATGCGTTTATTATCCTCTGAGGCACAAATTAATGGTAAAAAGTTGCGTAATCCTTCGCTCATGAGTACCTCAGACTGGAGCAAGTTGAGCGATGCGGCCTCGCGTATTTACGATGCGCCACTATATATCGACGACACTCCTAGTATGAGCCTGACTGCCTTACGGAGTCAAGCCCGCCGTATGAAGCTAGAAAAAGACATTCAAGTGTTGTTTATCGACTACTTGGGGCTTATCACCGTCAACGATCGTTCGCTCCCGCGGCATGAGCAAATGTCTTTAGTAAGCCGTAATATTAAGGCTTTAGCTCGTGAATTGGCAATCCCAGTGATCATCTTAAGTCAGTTGCGCCGTGATGCTGAGGGTAAAGAGCCCAACTTGGCTGACCTGCGCGAGACAGGAGCTATTGAGCAAGATGCTGATGTGGTGATGTTTTTACACCGCGATCGATTACATACCGATGCTGATACGGATGATGGAATCATTGAAACAAAGCTCATTGTTGCGAAACAACGTAATGGTCCTGTTGGTGTTACCAATCTTGCCTTTATTCCACGCTTTGCACGCTTTACCAACCTAAGCAAGGCTTAATCATGGCTTTACTACTATTGAGTCCATTGGGTGTACTTTCTATCCACGCCGATGAACAGGGTCTACGTCGCATTCAGCTAGTCAATGCTCCTCCTTCTAGCGAGTTAGCAGATGCTTATGAGCATGAAGTAGCTAAGCAGCTTACTGAATATTTTTCTGGGTCAAGGCAAAAATTCAACCTCACCATGGCTCCATTCATTGGCACCCCCATGCAAATTCAAGTATGGAAAAAACTATGTACCCTTCCCTATGGCACTACCAGTTCCTATAAAGAGCTAGCGTTGCAGGTAGGCTATAATGGGGCATGGCGTGCGGTGGGTGCAGCATGCGCCCGCAACCCCACCCCTATTGTGGGAGCCTGTCACCGAGTGGTGGCTAGCTCAGGGGCATTAACAGGATTTGCATGGGGGTTAGTGGCTAAAAAACAGCTTTTAACATTAGAAGAAAGAAACTCAGATGGCACTATTTAATGTGAGCACAACAGACAAAAACAATATATTAATCATTCATGCCCATTGGGCTACACAGCTTCTGTATTTCATGCCCTTATTCATTTTCGTTGTGCCAGTTCGGGCATTAATACAGTTTGGCAACCGTATTGATTGGCAAATTTATTATTGGGGTTTGCTTTTTTTTGCATTGCTAGCCGTGCATGGGGCTTTAAGGCCCATTCTACGCATAACAGCTAGCCAGCTTATTTTTTATCAAACACAAAAACGCTTTTGGTTTTGCTTGTGGCAAGATATGGTACAGGTGGAGCGAGTGAAAAAAACTCTCAAGTTCACCACTATTACAGGGCAAGAAATGATCAGTCCCCCCTTGGGCAGACGGCAGCTTCGCCAACTTTTGGGCATCATTGCTCTTCACAAGATTCCGCTTAAAACGTAATTTTATTTAAGCCCTAGCACGCTAGCCTTGGTGATGGTTACTCCTTTTTTCTTTAAATTTAATACAGCTTGCTCAATAGTTGCCTGTTTTAGATCAGCTTCTTCAGCTAAAAAAAGCTCCTTATTGGTCGATTTTTTTTGCAAATTTTGAAGGGTTAAACCCACTAAACGGATAGAGTGTTCGGTCTTATGAAGCATTGCTAAGAGCCTCAAGGTCTCCTGATAGAGGGCGGTGCTAGAGGTAAAGGGCTGGGCATGGGTGCTTTGTTTCTGAGCTGTTTTAAATCTAGCCGTACGTAACTTAAGGCTTACTGTAGTACTGATGAGGCACTGATCCATCATCTCTTGAAATAACTCATGGCTTAAATCTAGTAGCACAGCTTTTAAATGAACCAGTTGGTGCGTGTCTTCAGTAAAAGTGCGATCTCGGCTAATGCTATGGTTACTCTGATGGGAGCTTTTATTATAGGGATCCCGCCCATAAGCAATGAGCGAAAGTGCATGAGCTTTAGTGTTGCCCACATAGCTTGCCAAACGGTCTAAGGGGGTGTTTTGCAACTGGGTTACGGTAAAAATACGATGTTTATTTAAGTTTTGCAAGGTGCTAGGTCCTATCGAATAAAGATCTGAGAGAGAAAGTTTAAGCATGAAATCCGCCTCATCATACACTTTAAGCCATGCTACACCGTTAGGTTTGGCACTGTTACACACGAGTTTTGCCAAATAACCATTGGAGGCTACTCCCACTGTGCAAGGTAACTTTAACTGATCGGCAATAGTGGTTTTGACAGCATGACCACACAGATCTAAGTTAGGCCATATCCGTTGCATCCCCTGCATATCAAGGCGGGCTTCATCGATGCTCAACATCTGTACATGGGGCGTAAATCTCTGCAAGAGCACCTCAAGCTGTGCGGAAACGGCACGATATTTCGCCATGTCCCCTCGAATAAAAATGCCATGAGGGCAACGTTTTCCGGCTTCAGTCAAGCTCATGGCTGAACGCACACCAAAGATGCGTGCCTCGTAGGAACAAGTGCTTACCACACCACGTACCCCTGCGGCTCCCCCCACAATAAGGGGGTTGTTTTGATAGGCAGGGTTATCTCGTTGCTCAACTGCAGCAAAAAAGGCATCCATATCAATGTGTAAAAAAGGCATACTATTTTTATCCTAAATTGGCTATTTCATAAGTATATTAAATACAAGAGCTTGTGTCTATAACTAAACAATAGGCTAAAAGACAGAGGGTATAAAATAATGAGTAATCTGTGAGCAACGGATGAAAAAATAAAATGCGGATCTATGCCGAACAACTAATTATTAAGCCTTGTGAAGACGAATAAGAATAAGTAGGTTATTTAAGGAGTAAGAAAAATATGTTATCAAATGTGTCTCATTCCCCACGTTATACAGGCAACTTAGCGCAGTCATCTACCAACTATTACGCCCATGATATTGCTGCCTCTAGGTATCCGCGATGCTACAGTGCCCTAAAGATGTTGCAAAACAACAATATTTATGTCTCTTTGCGTATGGTTTCCACCTCCGTGTGGTTAGATGAAATTGGAAGCTATATGCAGGTAGCAAAGAACCGTTTTATGAGTACATTGGTACCTATTGATATGACCGATGTGCAACGTCAATCATATCTTATGAGTTTGAATGCTCTTAGTAAAAAACAGGATGTAACACAAGCCATTTATCAACGGCACAGAATGGAAACAACCGTAGGTAGCCGTTCAATTGGTGGAATGTGGAGTAATATTCTGGGACATGAAATGACGTTTTATGCGAGTGATAGTGCCGATACTGTGCCTTTTTTACTCGTGGATGATGTGCTTATAATCGAACGCCCCTGCTCAGCCCATGATGCTCGTCATTATCTTTATGTGGCTGACCATGTGGACGAAGGTGTGGTTTCACAGCTTTTACGAATGAGTACCATGGGTCTTAAAACCTCATTTATTGATCAGTTTATAATGAAGGAATGTTAGACCATGGTTGACAGAATAGGAAAAAATCGGCACACTCATAGGCATGAAAGAAATAACCAGAAGCTTGGGCAAAGAAACCGTCTTAGGCAAAGAAACCAATCTCGAAGGCAAAATAAGCTTTGAAACCGCTTTGCGCATGAAAGGACGTTTTTCAGGTGAAGTGAATGCCACAGGCGACTTAACGGTAGAAGAAACAGCCGTTGTTAAGGCCAATGTGAAGGTCAATAATCTTGAGCTTGATGGCTCAATGGTTGGGAATGCTCATGTAAAATACCACCTTGATTTAGGTGAAAAATCGAGCCTTATTGGTGATGTGACTACAGAAGTTTTGCGCATGAGCCAAGGAGCGGTGTTACGTGGGCGAGTGAGTATGTTAAAAGATGCTGAGGCTATTGATATTTTCACGACAGGACCTGAGCAACTCAAAAAACTTATTGCCGACCGCTAACCAACAAGGACGCTTGCACCATGGATATTCGTGACCACTTTAGTCGTTTTCTCAATAGCGATCGCTATCAATATACCGAGAGTGATGTTTATTTACAACTAGGCTTGCAAAACCAACCAGTAGTGTTTGACTTTTTTTTTCGTAAAACGCAAGATAACGGGTTAGCGGTGGTGGCCGGCACAGAAAGTGTGCTTAGGCTCATCACCCTACTCAATACCGCCTCTCCTGAAGCAAAACGTGCCTATTTTGCCACTGTGATTCATGAACCAGAACTGCTTGAGTATCTTAGCTCCCTCACCTTTAACGGCAACATTTACGCTATGCGTGAAGGGGAAATCTGCTTTCCTTATGAACCTGTGATGATTGTGGAGGGCGAATTAATACCAAGCAAAATAATTGAAACGCCCCTGCTGAACTGTTTTAATTACCAAATGGCTATTGCCAGTAAGGCGAGCCGTGTAACCCGAGTTGCCCACCCTGCTGGAGTGTTAGCCTTTGGTCCACGGCGGGCACACGGCTATGATGCAGCCATGATGGGGACGAAGGCAGCCCTCATTGGCGGATGTGCTGGACACTCTTCATTGGCTACTGAGCAGCACTATGGAGTCCCTGCTACGGGTTCTATGAGCCACTCTTTTATTCAAAGTTTTGGAGTGGGTGAAGATGGCGAAAAAGCCGCTTTTGATGCCTTTACGAAACGCCGTTGCGAGCTAAAAGCTCCTTCTATTATTTTATTGATTGACACTTATGATACTCTTAGAAGTGGGTTGACAGCGGCGATAGCCTGCTTTAAAAAATACAACCTTGAAAATAATACTGGCACTATATATGGCATTAGATTAGACTCAGGTGATTTGGCGTATTTAAGTAAACAATGCCGAAAACAGCTGGATGATGAGGGGTTAAAGCGGGCACAAATTGTGCTAAGTAATGGGCTAAATGAACAGCTGATTGCCGAACTGCGTGCACAAGGTGCACCGTTTGATGTGTTAGGTGTGGGAGATAGTATTGCGACAAGCAGCGACAACCCATGTTTTGGTGGGGTGTATAAATTGGTGAGTAGTGGGGGTAAACCGGTGATTAAGGTGTCGAATGATGCCGTAAAAACCTTAACGCCAGCCCACAAAAGTGTGTACCGTATTTATCAAAATGGCGAGGCACGGGCGGATCTTATCACCTTGGCTCATAATGACAGCGATGTTACTAAACTAAAAGCTGGCGAGACCATCACGATAACATCAGAGGGTAACCGCTTGTTGCAGACTACCTTTAAAGCCGATAGCTACACCATTAGAGAGTTATTAGAGCCAATGGTACTAGATGGACAGCTCACATCTGCGGGGCTTGCCATGAGTAATCTGCAAGAAAGCCGTGATTTTTACAAACAACACCTTAATACTTTTAGCCCTGAGTGTCGGCGCACGGTGAACCCACACCGTTATAAAGTGAATTTATCACACGACTTATACACTTTAAAGTATAAGATGCTAAGCCAACTCAAGAAGGATTAAGAAAATGGAGTATAGCCGTCGCCGAGAGGAAGAAGAGGAACGCCGTGGCTTGGAAAAACAACAGGCCAAAGCCAAAGCCAAACGTGAGGTTTTTATTTGGCTTACTGGTGGATTACTTGGCATGTTACTCATTTTTGGTGGGTTGTTTGTGGGTCTGCGCTTCACTCAACCAGAGCGATACAACTACAATCTTCTAGGAGGCTTAGGCGATTATGACTACAAACGAGTGTATGGTGCCCCCGATGAGCATTTCTATACCATAACCATTAGCCCAACTCGCTTTGGATACACCAACGCACGGCGCAGTGTTACAGCGGCAACGGCAGACTTAGCGGTGCGGCTAGGCTACAACCGTGCGGTGGCAATGAAAACCAAGAAAAAAAGGGTTGACAATAAACCCCTCATTGAGGTACAGGTTTATCTTTTCACCTCATTAAAAGGTAAACAACAACCGCAAAAAGGCCGCCTGATTGATGCTCCTGTCGCCTTGCAACGTGAAAAATATCTTATGTTTCTCATTGACACCCCTTAAAAATCATGGTATTGCTTATGATCCTGGCTACACATTTAAATTAAATTTATATTACAACTTCTGTATATTATAAATTTTATTATTAGTTTTCATGATGGGGCAATTGCCTGCTACTCTAAAATTTTTATGGCACATCTCCTCCACTAATATATCAAACTCTTGGGGTATCGGCTCAAATAAAGCCATCTAATCTATCATAGTTTTTGTCGTTTTTGCGTCTAGCTTTGACTTCTTTATGCGATAACATAAAAATATAGCATTTGGCATCCTTATGGACGTGTTTAATAGCCAAAGCTGCTAAGTCTGCTTGCTTCTAACCTTCTCATAATGTTGTTTTTATCAATATAGCAGCCGATCCAGTTTCGTGATACAAGAACACATCAAAAATTGCAGAATGAACAATAGGTCAACTCTGTTTGATAATGAATATTAGTGATTTCTGCTCTTGCTAAAGCAATCACAATCAAACTTTTAAAAACAGCCCCATTAACTGTATTATTAGAAGTAAATTCTTCAGTATAGCAATTCAACTAATTATAAATAAATTTAAACGCCTCCAAATCTTTATTTAAAGGATGTCCAGTCAACAACACGCGCACAACGGTTAGTTTTGAGGCGATATTACTTGCTTCTGACATAAATTAGTGTTCTTCCCTATTAACGCTTTCATAGTATGAGCAATAGCCTCAATAACTGAAACAGCAACACTGTTACCTAATTGGCGATACATTTGTGTCCATTATGCAGGTATTATAAAATCAAAGGGAAACCCATGAAGAGCTAAACACTCATTTTTTGTGAATAATCGTAGCCCTGTTTGCCCAGCTATCACAACAGTTTCCGTGATTCTTTGGATTTTGTGATAGCTGGCTACAGGCGTATTCGCTTGCACACGACTCTGTTTATCATCAATTCACGGTTTCCCATTGTTGTTTTTAATTAAATATGAATTTTTTAGATGTTTATATATGTGCTTGATTATTGGTCAACAAGCCCGTTACATTCTCTAATAAAAGCGCCTTTGGCTGATGATACCCAAGAATTCAGGAAATATCGAAAAATAGCGTACCTTGCCCTCTTGCTTGCCAATTTTACTAAAAGGTTGACAAGGAAAACAAGCTAGCAAAACATCATGCGAAGGAATCTCTGTTGCCTCTATTTGGGTGATATCACAATAGAGGAGTTTCATCAAAATTTGCTTCATACGTTTGACGAGCGTATTTATCAATTTTTGAACTAAACACACACTTGTATCATCATCAGTAAAATCTAAACACAAGCCCCCAATCCCTGAAAAAAGGTCAATAAATTTAAGTTTTTCTATGTTTATTCACAACGGGATCCCTTTCTCTTATGCTACTACTCACTATACATTTTTATGCAAAATGCTGTCAATCATCGCATTACATCTCGATCTTCATGCTTTCTATTATCAAAAGCCCTTGTAAAAAAAAGAAAAAAAGACTAATCTAAAAAGTATGTCTAGCATATTTTTTACAGATGAAGCCAGCCAGTTGCACTACCGTCTTATCGTGGGTATAGAAACACACGTTCAGGTTCTTAGTGCCACCAAGGCCTTTTGTGGTTGTTCTAACAGCTACGGAGGCATCCCCAACACCCGCACCTGCCCTGTTTGCATGGCGTTGCCCGGTGCCATGCCCCAAGTGAATGTGCGCCTGTTTGAAGCTGCCGTGCTAACTGGGTTAGCCCTTGGTAGCCAAATAGCCGAAGAGTGTGGTTTTGTGCGTAAAAACTACAGCTATCCAGATTTACCTAAAGGCTACCAAATAACCCAAATGCAGCAAATTTGCAAAGGCGGATTTGTGGAGATTGTGGTGGATGGGGTGCATAAGCAAATTCCGCTAGAAGGCTTGCACATGGAAGAAGATGTGGGCAAAAGCCTAAGCATTGAGGATGAAACAGAGTCTTGCGATTATTATGACTACAATCGTGCTGGAACACCTCTGCTTGAAATAGTGAGTTCACCCTCATTGCACAGTGCCGAAGAGGCCAGTGCATACGCTCAAGCGATTAGAGAAGTGGTGCGCTTTTTGGACGTGAGCGACGGAGAGATGGAGAATGGGTCTTTACGTTGCGATGCCAACATTAATGTAGAAATTCATCATGAAGGAAAAATCTACGTTACACCCATCGCTGAAGTGAAAAATATGAACAGCTTCCGCTCCATTCGCCGAGCCATTAACTATGAAGCAGCCCGACAGATTGCATTGTGGCAAGAAAATGGTGTGGTGTGGGGCGATGCAGCAGGCGTAAAAACCACCCGTCGCTGGGATGATGATTTGGGTGTGAGTGTGTTTATGCGCACAAAAGGTCCGCTAGATGACTACCGTTTTGTGAGTGAGCCAGATTTGCCCACCACTGTGGTAACCCCTGAGTTTATCGCTCATCTTGCTCCTCAAGTGGGCAAAACTCCCGTGGCTATTCGCAAACATTTGCAAGCCCTGTATGGATTAAATGATGAGGATGCAATGACCATTACCAGTAGTAAAGCCCTCGCTGTTTATTACGAAGAGGCAGCCATGGGTGCTAAAAACGCCAAAAAGGTAGCCAATCGTATGCTATCTGAGTTACTAGCTATTTTAAAGGAGCAAAACATTAGCATAGAACAAAGCCCTGTGCGTGCTGTTCACTTGCGAGAACTCTGTGATTTGGTGGAAGAAGGAGCTATAAACAGCAAGCAAAGTAAAATGGTGTTTAGCGAGATGGTTGTGACCCATGAAAGCCCTGCCTCTGTGGTGAAAAAACTGGGGCTCGAGCAGGTTAAAGACGAATCGGTGATTGAGCCGATGGTGGTTACGATATTGCAAGCCAACGCCAAGGCGGTAAGCGATTATCATCAAGGACGTGATCACGCATTAAAATTTTTGATGGGTCAACTGATGAAACAAAGCGGTGGCACGGTGAACCCAGACATTGCCATGAACTTGTTTATTAAGCAGCTTGAAGCCGATTTTAAGCCCTAACGGAGACCAAACAATTATGAGTACTACAAACACATTTTTTCCTTTTATCATCGGTTACAGCGGAGATAAGGCTCTGGTTGACAAACGACTAAAAGGAACTTATCAACGAAAGACTCAGGAGCAACTGCTGGATGCAAGCCAATATAAACTTGCTTTCTGTTATGCCCTGAAAAGTGGGCAAGATGCTATGCAGTTGGTAGCTGACCGCTACAACACTATTAGTGGTAGCAACTACAGTGTGGCTAATTTAGAGCGCCTATTTGGGGTGTTTGGTGAAAGCCCTATTAAAAAAATTGTTACTGTTTAGCCTTTTTAGTATCCATAGTTTCATATAACTTATCAGCTCATCATCACAGGAGAATAAATTCGCATGTCTAGCAACTACCCTTTTACCGAAATTGAACGAAAATGGCAAGAAATATGGGACAATACCCAGCTGTTTGCGGTAACCGAAGATCCCAGCGTGCCGGTAGAAAAGAGAATGTATGTGCTTGATATGTTTCCCTATCCCAGTGGTCAGGGTTTGCATGTGGGCCATCCAGAGGGCTACACCGCCACCGATATTTACACCCGTTATCTTAAAGCTAATGGGTATAATGTGTTGCATCCGATGGGTTTTGATAGTTTTGGCTTGCCTGCGGAGAATTACGCCATTAAAACGGGGACGCACCCTCATGTAACCACCACAACTAATATTACTACTTTTAAACGACAAATTAAAAGTTTAGGGTTTTGCTATGACTGGCAACGGGAAGTGGCAACCCATGAGCCTGGTTATTACCGCTGGACACAGTGGTTATTTGTGCAAATTTTTAAAAAAGGCTTGGTTTATGAAGATTTAGCTCCCATCAACTGGTGTGACTCTTGTAAAACTGGGTTAGCGAATGAAGAAGTAACTCATAACCACACCTGTGACCGATGTGGCACGGTGGTAACTCGTAAACCATTGCGCCAATGGAAGATGCGCATTACCCAGTATGCTGACCGTCTACTTGAAGATTTAGACACACTGGACTGGCCGGAAGCGGTAAAGGCGATGCAACGCAACTGGATTGGTAAGAGTGAAGGGGCTCAAGTTGCCTTTAGTGTGCATGAGCATGTGCACACCATTGTCATCTATACCACACGCCCTGACACCATTTATGGGGTAACCTATATTGTATTAGCTCCCGAACACCCGTTCGTAGAGGTGATCACCACACCTGAGCACAAAGATGCGGTTCACTCCTACTGTGTGGCAGCCACCAGTAAAAGTGAACTTGAGCGCACTGCTTTAAGCAAAGAAAAAACAGGTGTGTTTACAGGGGCCTATGCTATACACCCTTTAACCAATGAAAAATTGCCTATATGGTTGTCTGACTATGTGATGGTAGATTATGGTACGGGGGCTATTATGTCCGTACCGGCTCATGATGAACGTGACTTTGCTTTTGCCCATCACTTTAATTTACCCATCAAACCTGTGCTTGCCCCCATTAATGGATCTCTTGATGAGCCATTAATGGCAGCCTACACACACGAAGGCATAGCGATTAACTCCCTTAATTTAAACGGGTTATCCACGGAAGAAGCCAAAACCAAGGCTATTGAGCTTTTGACAGAGAAAGGAATTGGCGAGAAAAAGGTAAACTATAAACTGCGCGATTGGCTGTTTAGTCGCCAGCGCTATTGGGGCGAACCAATGCCCATTGTGCATTGCCCAAGCTGCGGGTTAGTGCCTGTGCCAGAAGATCAATTGCCCCTTGTATTACCGACAGTAGAGAGTTATCAACCTACTGGTACAGGTGACTCCCCCCTGGCAGCCGTTACAGAGTGGGTAAACACCACCTGTCCTGAATGTGGGGCTGTTGCCAAACGAGAAACCAACACCATGCCCCAGTGGGCAGGTAGTTGCTGGTATTACTTGCGCTACATCGATCCGCACAATACAGTGGCCTTTGTAGATCCAGATAAAGAGGCTTATTGGATGCCAGTAGGGTTGTATATTGGCGGAATGGAACATGCCGTATTGCACTTACTTTATGCCCGTTTTTGGCACAAGATTTTTTATGACTTGGGATTAGTTTCAACGAAAGAACCCTTCCAGCGGCTTATCAATCAAGGCATGATTCTGGGCGAAAATAACGAAAAAATGGCTAAAAGTCGTGGCAATGTGGTGAACCCCGATGACATGGTGGAGCGTTTTGGAGCTGACACTTTGAGGCTTTATGAGATGTTCATGGGACCTTTGCAAATCACCAAACCATGGCACACCAGTGGCATGATTGGCGTGCATCGCTTTCTCATTAAAGTGTATGACTACGGGCAGTTGCCCATGAGTGATGACACCCCACCACCGGCCTTAGTGAAAAGTTTACACAAAACCATCAAAAAGGTAAGCGAAGATACAAATGCGTTAGAATTTAACACCGCCATTGCTCAGATGATGATCTTTATGAACGACGTGAGCAAGCATCCTGTTACCACCTATCGGGCATTATGGGTGCCATTTTTAAGCTTGTTAGCCCCTTACGCCCCTCATTTGGCGGAAGAGTTGTATCAGCAACTAGGTTTCACGCAAAGCATTATTAAAGCTTCTTGGCCAGTGTATGATGAAAAACTGATTAAAGACCATGAGGTAACGATTGCTGTGCAGGTGAATGGCAAAATGCGCGACACCATGACCATCTCCCCTGACAGCACTGCCGAGGAGATGGAAGAGAAGGCGAAGGGATTATCCAAAATTCAAGAGCAACTAGCCGGCAAGCAAGTACTAAAAGTGATTGCTGTACCGGGCAAAATTGTGAATATCGTAGTTAAATAATTCCAATTACACGCTAAACAGGGCACTGCGCAGTGTCTGTTTAGCGTGCGATGGACCAAAAAAGTGTTCGATGAGAGCTTGGGTAAACACTGCTGTTGTGCCGGGTCCTTGACTAGTAATGAGTTGATTAGTAACCACCACCTTGCTGTCTTGATAGCCTGAGTATGATTTAACCATGTTTATCACACTAGGATGGCAAGTAAACGGTTGATCAGTAAAGAACTGTGTTTTTGGCAAAATATATGCGGGAGCAGCACATATAGCTGCAATAACCCCCCCCTTGGCGTACACATCATTGATCAGTTCTATAACCAATGGAGAATTGGCAAGGTTTTCAGCCCCTGGTAGCCCGCCGGGTAAAAAAACCATATCAACATTGGCACGATTTTGACTCAATAAAATGTCTGCCTGCACACTTATTTGATGTGCACCACTGACAAGTGATTGATTGGTGATGCTGGTGAGTTGCACGCTGGCTCCGGCACGGCGCAAAAAATCAACAGGCATCAGCGCCTCTGTCTCCTCAAAACCTGTGGCTAAAAGTACTAAAATTCGTGGCATAATGGAAGCCCCCCTGTTGTGGATACTTCAAGTATAGCATTAAAAAAAGAAAAATATAAGTAAACTGCTAGATTAAAGTTTATTTATAGCTTAGTATATTAGGAGAACGAGAGGATGAGTAATGCAATATTGTCGACGATGCCGTGTTGTGATTGATGGGACACTCGCTCAATGCCCTCTTTGCCACCAGCTTTTGATCACATCCGAAGACGGAGCTTTGAGCTTGGATATTTTTTCACACCCGCAAATGCCTTTTGCGCAAGAGCAAGACTCCTTTTGGCGATCAAAAACCCCCTTGTCCATTTTTACTGTACTAAGCCATATTGCCGAATGGGGTGTGCTAGGAAGCATTGCAGCTATCATTATCCTGCTAGGCTTAGATATTTACCATGTAAGTACTACAGGTATTTATCGCTTTAGTACTTACATCGCCATAATCACCTTAGTCTATAGCATCGGGGTTTTACTCATGATCCGCTTTTTGCATCTTCATACTCGAACCCTATGGTTAAGCATTCCTTTTACTACACTCTATCTCGTTGCATTAGATTTTAACGACTTAGCCCTTACATGGTCTCTATCCCATGCCATACCTCTTTTACTAGGGGGAATCGTTCCATTTATTCTTTTAGTAATGTTATGGAGGCACAGCAAACAACACAGCTTTAACATGTTAGGTTATGCTTGTATTGCTTTAGCGATTAGCTTGCTTGCCTTTGAGATAATACTCTCACAAAATACCAAATTTTATGGCTGGTCCATCTTCTGCTTCAGCGGGCTTGTGGGGCTGGCTCTCATTTTTTTATACTTACATTATATTAGAAAAAAAAGTATAAACCTTGACCGTGTCTTTGCCGTGAAACGCTAAAAGAGAATAAATATGCCAAAACTAAATTTAACAAAAATGCTCACTTATCCTCTAGATAATGCAGCGCTCATCTACCAAGCGCTCATCACTCGCAGGCAGCCACATTTTTTTCGCTTGGCTGTCTACCTCAAAACAGAAGTTGAGGTGGCTGTCTTACAACGTGCACTTGAAGCGATCCTCCCACGCTTCCCCATTATGCGAACGCATCTCAAGTCTGGTATATTCTGGAGCTACCTCACCGAAAATCGGACCCCACCCACCCTGCACAAGGACAGCCATCCAGCATTTTTTTACAATCTGCATAAACGGGGTGCATACCCCTTCCGTGTGAGTGTCTATCAACAACGTATTAGTTTGGAAACAACACACCTTGTAACGGATGGATATGGGGCTCGTACTTTTCTACAAGCTCTCGTGGTGGAATATTTTTCCCAACTAGGTGCCACTTGTACAGATACAGCAGGTATCATTCGCCCTAGCACGCCATTTGATATGGAAGAAATAAGTGACGCTTACCGAAAAATTGGTAAAATAGATCTACCCAATCCACCTAATCCCGTGGGTAGAGCCTTTAATGAATCAGGTAAAGCTCAAACAATACCCTTCTTTAAAACCACCCGTTACAAAATCCCTTTAACGGAGCTAAAAATCGTAGCTAAAAAATACAATATTACCATAACAGAATATTTAATGTCTTTATATATAGCATCTTACCAAGATAGAATGTTTTTACTTCCTCCGAACAGGCGTAATCGAAGACCGATTCGCATTAAAACGCCCGTCAACCTTCGGGCTTTTTTCCCTTCTAAAAGTCTCCGTAACTTTATTGGGTTTGTTATGAATGAAATTGATCCACGTGTAGGTATCTTCAGTTTTTCTGAAATCATGAACGAAGTGCATCATACCATGCGTAAAAGTTTGATTGATAAGCATTTTCACCCCTTCATTGGACGCAATATTCGTAGCGAGGCTACCCCGATTTTGGCTATTATTCCTCTTATTATTAAGAAAATTGGTTTAAATTCACTCTATATAAAGGCTATGCAACAAGAGACCTCGGTACTTTCAAACCTTGGCACATTCACATTGCCTGTTGAAATCGAAGACTTAGTAGAAAGTGCAGAGTTTGTACCGGCCCCAAAACTTATCAACAAACGTGATTGTGCTATCATCACTTACCAAGACACTGTAAGTGTTGTCATGAGTCGTATCTGCGTGAATGCTCAAGTGGAACGGTTCTTTTTTGATCGCCTCTGTATAGAAGGGCTTATCCCTGTGATCGAAGAGTTTAAAGGCTATAACTGATCTCTTTACAGTTCTGTACGACCTTGCAAACTACGTACAAGGCTGGATTTATCCACATACTCCACACTACTGCCCATCGGCATTCCGCCAGCCAAACGAGTTATCTTAATGGGTTGGTTTTCTAAACATTTTTTAATATACAAGGCAGTAGCATCACCTTCCACGGTGAGACTTAAGGCTAAAATAATTTCATCCACAGCCTGAGCAGCCAATCGTTGCCACAAAACTTCCAGTCTCAATTCATCCGGGCCTATGCCATCCAAGGGGGATAATAATCCTCCTAACACATGAAACATGCCAATGTATACACCAGAAGCCTCAATGTTGCGGGCATCTTGTGCTCGCTCTACAAGGCATAATGCCCGCTTATCGCGCTTATCACCTTCACAAAAAGGACACACAGTCAAATCACTATAGCAGCCACAAATCGCACATTCAACAATAACAGTACGCACCAGTGATATTTGATGGATGAGTTTGTCTACATAGAACGTATCACTACTCAAAAGATGATACGCCAACCGCCCAGCACTTTTACGCCCAATCCCAGGCAACTGGGCTAACAGACCTACGAGATCATCTAAGGTTTGCATCAGCTATGAACCACCTTCACCACTTGGGGCGGTGTTTTTATTCGCTTTGTCGGTAACATAAAAACCAGATCCTTTAAAAATTATCCCACCACCAGCACCAATGAGCCGCTTGATATGAGGACCCTTGCAATGCGGACACTGAGTAAGCGCTGCATCATGAATGGACTGCACTTGCTCAAATATGGATTGGCAGTCATCGCATCGATAATCATATGTTGGCATAATTCCTCCACAAAAAAATTTATCGTGTGTTTTTAGTGAACCTTTGGCAACGTAATAGGAAGAAACATATCCAGATCCAACAGAACATCTAGAGTAGCAGGACTAAAAAAACGTGCCTGAGCCCGTCGAACCCACTCTGAATCACCAGGCTGTAAACGCAGTCGATTCCAAATTACTTTACTTAAGGGTGAGCGATCGTAAGCGTGAATAGACGCAGCCAACATGAAAAGAGTGCGATAAAAATCACTGCTAATAATGTAGGATCTCATCTCCTCATAGCGTTGAGCATCGCGCAATAAATCATCCATACCAGTAAAAACATAACTAGGATCATAAAAAAGCATACGATCTATAAGAACACCTGAATGGGCCACTACAGCATGTAAAAAATATTCAACAGCTAACTCATCACTTTGATCGGTTTTTTGACCATAGTGATACGAACCTAAAGCCTCAATCCCTATTAACCGTAAATCAGCCGACCATCTGTACATTTGGATAACCCTATCAAGTCCCTCACGAAACAAAATATCTTTAGCGTGTGTACGCTGTTTGGCCTCAGTTTCTCTAAGAGTACGCACTGACACTGGAAGATTATCAGATCCATGCGTTACGGTGTTTAGATAGCGGACATAGGCCTCTTCATTACCTAACCCTAACTGCACATTCACTAAAGCAAGAAGATACAAATCTTGCATATGGTAGCGATCTTGGTAAAGCAAAGCTTTCTGTAAGTGTTTCTCCGCCAAAAGGAATTCACCTTCAGCTAAGAAAACCAAGCCAATCAAGTAGTGTCCCTCAGCTGTATCACCTTCAAGCCTCATAGCACGCCGTGTAAAAATGAGTGCCTCACCAAGGTGCCCTGCATAAAAGCTACGCCAAGCCTGCCCCATCAACACAGGTGGGTCAAGTCCCTCAACGCGCACATCTAAGGTGGTGGGAGGCAACGTGCCAAACTCATCATTTTGAGTGAGATCATAATTTTGCTGTGCTGTGGCACTTACAATGCCAACTATGCTTAGAAATAAAGCACACCCTTTTCTAGTCCATCCACCCATACGTCATCGCCTCTCACATTCTGCATCCTTTAACATCTATCTATCGGCTTTTTATCTACCTTTTTTAGCAACATTTTTCATTTAGCACTCTTTTCCGTTTCAAATCACTTAAAAAATTCACACCCAAAATCCGGTATGTGCCAAAAATTGCTACTAACGAGCTTAGCCCAAACCAGCTCAATAAGCTAAAATTACGTCCTAATGCCGTGTTGTCCATCCACCATTCAACCCCAAAAAAGTGGCGATTGATGAGATAAACCGCCCAACCCAAAGTTTGAGCTACTGCCAACTTGACCAGTAAGATAAATGTTTGACCAAAATGAAGAGGTGCTGCTGTACGTTTAGTTAAAACCAACAGCACCATTAGGGCTATAAAAAAGGCTATACTGTTAGCATAGGCTAGCCCGACCACACCTAAATGGGAAATCAGTAGTAAACTAATGACAATATCGGCACTACAGGCAAAAATAGCAGTAAACAGTGGTAACCTAAACCAGCCCTGTGCGTAAAAATAACGCTGTATAAAATTATATCCGGCCGTGAAAAACATTCCTACACAAAAACCAACGAGTACCGCCGCCGCCAGCTGCACATTGCCCACCGTAAACGCCCCACGTAAAAACGCCACACCAATAATCGGTTCTGATAACAGAGCCATAAGCAACCCAGAAGGCACCAAGAATATTAGCAACAGGTGTATTCCACTTAAGGTACTTTCTTGTAGTCCTTTGTGATCATTTAACTTAGCCATTTGAGCCATTTGAGGGAAAAAAACGGTGTTGATGGCTGCACTAAAAACGCCAAATGGCAACTGGAAAAAAACAACGGCATTCGCCAAGGCACTGCTTGATCCATCGCTAAGTCTGCTAGCGAGCAGCATAGCCACCTGTTGATTGATGGCAAACACACTGCTAGTTGCCAATGCAGGCAACCATTTTTTGACCAAGTCTTTAAATTCGGGGTCGCGCCAACCCCCTATTGGCAACAGATTGTAGCCCAACTTGGTGAACAGTGGGTACAACACCGCAATCTGCACAAACCCACCAGCCAGCACACCCACCGCCATGCTATACACTCCAATGCTGTCGTGTAATAAAATAATAGAGCCAATAATAGCCAAACTAAAAAACAGTGGCGATAACGCCCCTAGTAAAAAGCGATGATGGGTATTTAACACTGCCACCATGATGGCGCTAATACTAACTAATGCCACATAGGGAATAAACAACTTATACAATGTGCCAGCCAAAATCATTTTTTCGGTATCAGAAAACTGCACAAAAACCCGTACCACCCATGGCGAGGCAATCATGGTTATTATAATAAATGGTAAAAGAATCGCATATTGTAATGCTAGGACTTGCTGGGTTATGCGTTGCGCTTTATTATAATGCCCATGCACCACCTGCCCACTAAGGGCGGGAATGAAGGCCGTGGTGAGTGCCCCTTCGGCCATAAGTTTGCGTAAATTATTAGGAATGGCAAACACCGCATTTACTACATCCGCCGCCCCTTGTCCACCAAGGTAGTTGCTGATAACGGCAAACTTAACAAATCCAAAAATGCGTGTCATGAGCGTTGCACCCATGACACTTAATGTGGCTATTGATCGCCTTTTACTCACCGTTATGTACCCTCTTTTTTGCCATTTTTAAGCCAAAACTAAGCATACCCTAAAGGGACGTAAAATGCAAATCACCCTATCCAATAACCGTACCTGCTTTGCCTTCTATCGCCAAACCTACCGCCTCTAGTGAGGTGATGATAGCCTTTTTATCGGGAGCGGAACGCACAAATTGGCAGGCAGCCTGTACTTTGGGCAACATAGAACCCACCCCAAACTGACCTTCTTTGATGTAGGTTTCAGCCTCGCTCAAGCTTAAAGTGTCCAAATTACGTTGATCCGGTTTACCAAATTGTACCGCAACCTTAGGCACGGCGGTGAGAATAACTAGTAAATCAGCTTCTAAATCTTGCGCCAAATGGGCTGAGGTGAGATCCTTATCAATCACAGCAGCCACGCCCTCATAGCACCCAGACACAGCCCCAGAAATCACTGGCACACCGCCACCGCCACAGGCTATCACTACCTGGCCTGCTTTAATTAAAACCTTAATCGCCTCAAGCTCCACAATTTTTAACGGTTGGGGCGATGCCACCACTCGGCGGTAACCACGCCCTGAGTCTTCCTTCATCACATAACCTCGCTCGGCTGTGAGCTTTTGTGCTTGATCTTGGTTAAAAAAAGGACCTATCGGCTTGGTGGGGTTGCTAAACCCTGAATCCTTACCATCTACCACCACCTGAGTGAGCAGTGAAACCACCGTTTTAGGAGACCCTAACTGAGCCAACTCGGCAGTTAAGGCCTGTTGTAAATGATAACCAATCATGCCTTGAGACATGGCTCCACACACATCAAACGGCATGGCTGGGGTTTGCTCAGCGGCAAACTCATTTTGGATGAGCAACCGACCCACTTGCGGACCATTGCCATGAGTAATAACCACGCTATGCCCGGCGACAATCAACGGGGCTAAAGCCCGCATACTCTCTTGCACAATGACAAGCTGTGCTTCGGCGGTGGCAGGTCCATTGGCTGCCTGTAAAGCGTTGCCCCCTAAGGCGATGACCATTTTTTTTATACTCATAATAAAATTCTCCTTATTAGTCTCTATACATTAACCCATGCCTAAAGCTGCACCCACACTAAGAATTATCATGGTTACCATAAGCACAACAACCATGTAAGGCCACACAAATTTGATAAATTTATTGTACGGTACTTTACTTAAAAGTAAAGCACCCATCAAGATACCACTGGTTGGCGATATAAGATTGATCCATCCTGATGCGGATTGATAAGCGGTGATAACCAAACTGCGTGATACCCCTGCCATATCGGCTATAGGAGCCATGATAGGCATAGACAACGTTGCCAAGCCTGAGCTGGATGGGATAAAAAATGACAATAAAACATGTAAAAAAAACACACCATTGATGTAAAGCACAGGCGATAAATTGGCAATGCCGTTCTCAGCATAGGCTAAGAAGGTATCGATAATAAGACCATCCTGCATAAGCACCGAAAGACCACGAGCCAAACCTATGATAAGCACTACGCCCAAAACGTCACGTGCACCGGCAATAAAGCTATCCACAATCTCAGTTTCGCTCATACCAGCCACCACGCCAATGAGTAAAGCGGTAACAAAAAAGAGACCAGACAACTCAGTGAACCACCAACCTAAAGTGGGCAACCACATAATGCCTAGCTCATCAAACGGAATAACTGAGTAAATCATAAGAGTGAAGGAAAGGGTGAATATGACTAACACTCCACTTTGGCGACCGGTAAGTTTAACTGTTTCTGTTAAGCTGTTATTGGCACTCAAAAAATGTGCTTTTAACATCTCATTATCGCTAAATGTTACCGATTTAACAGGATTCTTTTTGATAGCATGAGCATAGTATAAAATATAGGCTATGGTGAAGGCCACCACAATAATGTATTGCACAAAACGCAAGCCCATGCCATCGCCCACACTCACGCCTGCCATACTAGAAGCGATGCCGGTGGCAAACGGATTAACTATCGAGGCCAAAACACCTGATCCGGCACCCAATAAAATCACCGAGGCTGCCGTCATCACATCAAAGCCCATGGCGATCATAATAGGTAACAAAATCGGGTAAAACGCCACCGTTTCCTCGCCCATACCGTAAGTGGTACCACCTACTGAAAAAAGCACAACCAACACGGCCATAAGAAGATAAGTTTTCTCTTTCATACGTTGCATAACCTGCGCAATGCCCACATCAATAGCTTTAGTGTGGTTAATAACCCCAAGAAGAGCCCCCACAATGAGAACAAAAAAGCCCACCTCGCTAGATTCCATTAAGCCACGAATAGGGGCTGTGATGATATCCATAAAGCCCTGTCCTCGCTGCTCAAGATGGGTGTAACTACCTGGAATAGGGGTTAAACTCCCCTTATCGCCGTCAAAATCTTCCATCTCGGTGGCACTCACCACCAGTCCTTCACCATCAGTGTAGCTATAACGGCCGGCCGGTACGATGTGGGTAAGAACCGCTACTAAGAGCGTTAAAATAAGTAAAATACCGTACGCCGTGGGAAAGGCAAACTTTTCCCCGTCTTTCTTTTTCATTTTCAAATCTCCTCAAATGATATTATAAAAAAACCCTAAGTTTGATATGACTATCAAGCATTAGGGTTAATAAAGTTTAACTAATAAGTTTTAATTAGCTACCCTATAGCACACCCCAACACTGCTTTTATACTACGCCTACGGTTTTTAGCTTTATCAAAGATCATCAAAAATTGGCTCTTACACATTTCGCTCATCACTGTCATTCTGAAAATCTCCTTTATTTAATATTTATAAAAAACCATAAGTTAATAGTATTTTCGGTCATAGGGCAAATAATGTTTAGCTAAAAATGTTGCGATTAGCTACCTAGGGTGGCCACCATCACCGCTTTAATAGTGTGCATTCGGTTTTCAGCCTCATCAAACACCAACGATCGATCACTCTCAAACACCTCATTGCTCACCTCCATCTCAGTGATGCCAAATTTCTCATGAATCTCGCGTCCCACAGCCGTCTCAGCGTCATGAAATGCTGGTAAACAGTGCAAGAAAACAGAGTCTTTATCGGTGTGTGCCATTAAGGATGCATTTACCTGATAAGGTTTTAACAATGCAACACGGTCTGCCCATACCGATTCCGGCTCACCCATCGATACCCAAACATCAGTGTACACAACATGCGCTCCTTTAGCTCCCTGTGCCACATCGTCGGTTACGGTGATGGTTGAACCGCTCTCTTTAGCAATAGTCATGCACTTTGACAGCAACTCAGCCTCAGGGGACAAACTCTTGGGGCAAAGCACGGTGTAGTTCACACCCATTTTGGCACAGCCAATCATTAACGCATTAGCCATATTGTTGCGACCATCGCCACAATAAACTAAATTCAGACCTGATAAATAGCCAAAGTGTTCAATAATAGTCATGAAGTCGGCCAAAATCTGAGTCGGATGATCTTCTGTCGTCAAACCATTCCATACAGGAACACCAGCATACTCTGCCAGCTCTTCCACAATATGTTGCCCATAACCACGGTACTCAATGCCGTCAAACATTCGTCCTAGCACCCGTGCCGTGTCTTTAATCGACTCTTTTTTACCAATTTGTGAGCCGGAAGGGCCTAAGTAGGTTACATGTGCCCCCTGATCATGAGCAGCCACTTCAAAAGCACAGCGAGTGCGGGTGGAGTCTTTCTCGAAAATGAGGGCGATATTTTTGCCTGTCATGGTTTGCTTTTCAATACCACTATATTTAGCTTGCTTCAAATCCCGTGCCAAATCGAGCAGGTAGCCAATTTCCTTGGCCGAGAAATCCATCAAGGTTAAAAATGATCGGTTACGTAAATTAAATGCCATAATCGTTATCCTCCTAAAAATTTTGTTAACTTTGTTATTTTAGCTGTTAAATCAAATCTCGAACAAGGGGCATACTCATACACCGTGGGCCACCACGCCCGCGTGATAACTCCGATGATGGCATTCTATGAACCTTAATGCCTGCCGCTTCAAGTAACTCATTGGTTACATGATTACGCGAATAAGTACATACTTCTCCAGGGCTAATAGCAAGGGTGTTTGCCCCATCATTCCACTGCTCTCGGTCGCCGGCAATCACATCGTCGCCACCGCAACGCAACAACGTCACTTTTCTATCCAAAACGCGCGACAACACCACCTCGAGTTTCTCATGCTCTTCAGTAATCATAATGCTGCCCTCAGTTGCCCCTCGTTTTAAGGTATACACCGTCAAATCACCCTCAATGCCCGGATGAATAGTAAACTTGTCATGATCAATTTGGGTAAAGACCGTATCAAGGTGCATAAAGGCTCGTTTATGCGGAATAAGAAAAGCCAATATCTTCTCAAAGGTGGTGTCATGACCATGAAAGATTGCCTGTGCCAAAGTCTCAATCCCCATCGCATCGGTGCGTTCTGAAATACCAATGAACAAAGTTTTGTCATTAATCACCAACTCATCACCCCCTTCGAGGCAACTCTTAGCATCTCGGTTAAACCAACGTGGCACAGGATTAGCCTGATAACTAGGGTGATACTTAAAAATATAATCAGCCATCAAAGTTTCACGGCGCCGAATCGGCTTACGCATGTGGTTCACGGTTATACCCTGGCCCATAGTAGCAAAAGGATCACGCGTGAAAAGCACATTAGGCAACGGATTAGTTAAAAAGGGGTAGCTACGTGCCACCATACCAGCCAATGAGTTGTCTCTAAAGTTTGGAATATCCCGTACACGCACACCAGCAATGAGATTATCTACAATCTCTTTGCTAGCAAAATTATCAAACAACCACGCACGAATAAGCTGGCGAGCCTTAGGTTGCCACACATCGGCTTCGGCTAAAAATTCTTCCACAAATTGTTCCCCAATGGCGGTGTCACAACTAATCACATCCGCCATCAATGCTTCTACATAAGTAACTTCAACCCCTGCCTTTCGCAAAATATCGGCAAAGGCATCATGCTCTTGTTGTGCCACCTTTAAGTAAGGTATATCATCAAATAAAAACTCTTCCAAATAATCCGGTGTTAAGTTTTCCAACTCAGCCCCTGGTCGGTGCAGAAGAACTTCTTTTAATGGTCCAATCTCCGAATAAACTTGAATCTTTTTGTTTTGCATAACATTTCCCCCTTGGAAAGGTATCATCATCGTTAGCGACATGATTCTTTATAAAACCTAAGTTCATTATAGGGCCATGGATGAGTGTTGTCAAATTAATTTATTAAAAGTTTTAGTAACTTTCTCCTTTTATTTAATTAAATGCCGACTTTGACATAAAGCCTGATAAAAAAGGCGCCAGCTGATGTTCGATCATTAAAACGGTACAGCCATTTACTGCCAAAATAGTCACCCATATAACCGCCTTCTAACCCATAAAACAGTTTTGGTTGTGCACCCACCGAAAGCTCCACACCTGTGTACCAGCCACCAATCACACTAAAACCTAACCGATTGATAATCATGCCATCCCATGGGGACACATCATGAGGTTTTTCCACACGCACACCAAACCCAGCACTAAAACCAACAAATGGCATAATATTAAAGGCTCCAAAGCTCATGGCAACGTGCAACTGCAACTGACTATTGATGCCCAGAACGGACAGAACTTGGGTTATTTCGCCCACTCGGTAGTTTTGCATCTGGTGGCTTAAGCCCGCCCCTACCGCCATATATTTAAACAGATCCCATTGCATAGTGGCATCAGCATTAATATTGCGGGCTGATACCTCTGAAAGAGGGCTAAAGCTGTAGCCCATGCCCACTTTAATACCACGTCTACTAAAATCTCGTAAAAATGCCGTCGTATCCGTTAAGCCCACAGAGGACAGGTCATCCACGCGCCATTGCCCAGCACTAAAACGCCAACCGATAGGCAGCCGCTGTGTGTTTAAAACAAATATAGCCTGAGTGGTCTCACTCATAGCAGGTAAACGGGTATCGTCCACAGAGAGCAGCACAAACACCCGCCTATCTTGCCTATTGGTAAGGGTAATAAAATAGTTCGCCAGTGCGTCCTCTATTAAGGCTGTTACCCCTCCCACCTCCAACATACGCTCATAAAAAACTTCTCGCTCACGACTATCCAACCGATCTAATAGCTCAAGCAACACTTTCAAACCCACTCTACCACGCAAAGGGGCGGTGAATAAAGCCCCAAAAAGTTCATAAGTCTCGGTCATCACCGCAGTACTTAACTGTTCAGCCCCTCTCCGTAGTGCCTGTGGAGTGGCTCGATTATGCACACGCCATGCCCCTGCCACCACTGTTAATAAATCGGATATGGTGGACATTCGACCTGTATCCAGTGCTAGCCCTATCACCCATGCAGGATCATTTTCACTCGCTTGCCACAACACAGGCGTTCCATAATAGCGAGACCCCACAGCTAGGCCCCATGGCACACTCACTCCTCGCTCGGCAGTTTTAATTACCGCTTCACTCTCAAGTGTTCCCTTGGGCTGGCTACTAATAAGCCTTAATGCCCGTCCTGCAGGCACATCCACCCCATCGGGCAAAAACGGAATCGTGTCACTGGGGCTAAACGGCTTTGCCATATCTCGAAACACATACACTGCAACGGCGAGCGAATCATTCACATGCAACAATTGCACCCCAGAAAACCGACGCCAACCAGTTGCCGTCAATACTTCAACTTGTGCTTCATCGCTAAACAAGGCCACATTAGCCCCAGTCAAAATGAAATTGTTCCCCATTTCATCCACATAAAGTAAACCCATGCTCATGCCACTATCTTCAGCCAATTCGTCTGCTAACCCAAAATGCCCACGTTCGCTGAGCTCATTCACTAGTACACCTAAATAATGGCGAGTGGAATGTGCTAGAGTGGGTGTGATGCGAACCACCCCTGACCACTCTTGGCAACTAACCCTCGTCCACCCAGAAAAAAACAACAGAGCCAGCCAACAACGAGAGACTCCCATCGTTAAGCGGGAGCCAGCCAGCCTAATAGTGCGCCTAATAATCCACTCAGTTCCGCTTCCACTGGGTGCATACGCCACACCAGACCATCATCATTCAGCTCCAAATCAAAATCACTTAACATATTCGCGTATGAGGGGAATTGATTAACCAACAAACCACGCGAGCTTTGAATAGCGACCGAAATAAGGCGTAATTGCTGCAATTGTTCAGCTAAAAAGCGTATCTCAATCCGATAAATTCGTCCCATTGGGCGCACTGTAACAAGAACAGGTCCAGGGGAAATAGCTAGATTAAGAGCTGCTGTTAGTGCTCCAGCATCACGCACAAAAAGCACCAGCCCCTGATGCGCATCAAATGCCCGTACCACGCTAGGTGCTGCTATCTGGCTGAGCGGTGGAGCAGCGGTGCTAATAAGGCGTTGTACATCATCGGAGCTAGCAAACAGTTGCCGACCGCTCTTGTCCACCAGTAGTTGCCATGCCCCTGTTTTTTGTTCAAAAATCTCATCATTTATCACCCGCCAGCCTTCATCTTTTTTAAGCGAACGCTTGATCCACCAAGCAGGGTAACGCCCTCGCAACCACACCTGCCACGCACTATTACGCGAATAGAGAGCAACACGTCGGGTTTTACCTACCATGTGGTTTACTAAACGTTGCGTATTAGGGGGTAACCCTTGCTTAATAGCCTTTTTTAAAGGATTCTCTAAATCATTCACCTCCATTTGCAAAATAAGATCTGCATTGGACAAGAAAAAATAGCTATTATCTAAGGATAGACTAGAGGTCGCACATCCTGATAAAAACCCAATAATTAACAATCGCCTCAGCTTACGCTTCATCTTAGTGGTTGCTCCCGCTCCAACAAAATCATTTAGTCAATCACATAGCTCACAGGTTCCGCATCCAGCACATAGGCACGCACCTCCACAAACTGCTTTATAGGGCTTTGTCGTAGTTTACGAATAAGAATTTCTTCTACCTGAAAAAATCCAGTATTACTAGTCATCATAACATCAATACAAATAGGCTTCTTCTCGCCCACGCCAATCTCTACAAAATCAATCGCCAGGGCCGAATGCTGGTGAATATCACCCACCCGCTGAGTGATACCGTGTGCCTGAGCCCATAAAATAGGAGGGCGAGCACGCCCTTTTGCCATGTCACATCCATCTGCCACCAACAGCACACCAGCTTCGCGTGAATGAATTGACACAGTGGCCATGTGGCCAAGCATACACTCCATAGCCAAGCTACGCACCACATATTTTTGCGGATTATCCCCATACACCTTATCTAGTAAACGAGTCATAATCGGATAAACTAAGGGCAACACCGTTTGCTCATGTAACGATCGAGCAATGGTCATGCCACAGTCATGTAAAAGGCTGGCTAGCACAATGGCACATAAACTATCCTCTTCTGTTCCTATTTCTTCATATTGCAGGCTCAACGGAATACCCGCCATGGACAATAGCTTAGCTATTTTAACAGCATTCATAGCTATTTTACGCATATGCACGGGACCATGATCATTGAAGCCTAAGCGCCGAGTGGAAACCATATTAGCATATTCTTGTAACGTCTGAATCTCTATGTCATCTAGAATGAGTTGCACCAAGGTGGCAACTTTTCCCTGCACTGACTCTATGAGCGATTGATTAAGTTTTATTTCCATGATCGTATCATAACTCCCTAACTTTTAATATACTACTCGATAATGCATTATAATGTAAACGTTATAGTAAGCGATCTCCTGCGAAAAAACCCCAAAAAACCACTGCGCTCTTCTGTGTAAGCAAAATTTTGTAATTTCTGCGGGTTCAAGCCCCGCTTAATGAATGGGGTGGCATCTATCACTAGTGTGAGCTCTGGTCGTCGACCTAATACCGGAATCAACTCTCCACTATGATGATGACCCGACTCGTCATGTCCCTGATGATGATCGTGTCCCACGTGATCATCAGGCTCTTCAAACAGGTTAGACCATAACACATATCCAGCCCCCACGCTTATCGCAAACTGAGCTTGAATAGGATCATAACTAATAAGATTGGGGCGATTCATTAAAAAATGGGAAAAGACCGCTGCTTTACTCTGCACAGGTTGATTTAGGCTTGTCCAGTCATCCCTCGTAACCAAAATACGCATTTCGCCTTGGTCAAATACAAAACCTGCTGGGGCGTTACCCCAGCGAAACCCAGCATCACCCAGCTCTTGAGCTTCAATAACAATCGCCACACCCTCATCCCACAATAAAAAGGCAGCCGGTTGTGTACGGGTTAAGATAGCCGCTCTCTGAATGCCACTGCTTTGCGTGCTAGCAAGAGCTAGCAAACTCTGCAAGCCCTGAGTTTTAATCAAGTCACTCGCATGACCAGCTATTTGTGCCGGTGCGTCCTTATTTATTAGAATAAAAGCTCCTCCAATAAACACGGTCAATAAAATGGTTCTCATCAGTTTGGTCACTATGCACACCCCCATAACTCGTTTATCGGCATAAGAGAGTCAGCCTTTAAAATCCTTATTACGCTCAAGTGTTATCACCCTCAATGCACTTGACAAAGCTGCTCATTTTTGTGAAAATACAGGGTTAGATGCTACTAAAAAAATACAGGTATTACACCATAACGGCTTACTTTCTAATTTTAATGACATTCGTCTGTGCAATACTGATTGGTGTGGTAGTTGGCATGCACGCCGCTATTTCCCTAAATACCGCACGCTGGGGAGATGTTGGACGAACAGAGCTTTCCATCCCCACTCGTGTGTATGCTGAGAACGGTGAACAAATTACTGAATTTTTTGGCAGCGAAAGGCGCGAGCTTATTGCGTATGAAGATGTTCCCCGTGGCACTATTCTTTCTCTTTTAAGCCGCGAGGACAGAGGCTTTTACGAACACCCAGGCTTTAGTATACAAAGCTTGAGCCGAGCTATGCTCAACATTTCTCGTAAATACCTAACGCCCGGAACTGGCTATTTCTCAGGTGGCTCCACCATAACCCAACAGCTTTCAGGGCATCTTTATGCCAATCGCTCAAACCAAACCATATCACGCAAGGTGCGCGAGCTGTGGTGGGCGATGCAGCTAGAGCGTCATTTAACCAAGCAAGAGATGCTTGAAACCTACATGAACAAAATGCCCTTTGGACACAGCACTTATGGTATTCAAGCCGCCAGTAATTATTATTTTGGGCACGACATTCAACAGTCAAGCATCGCTGAAAGTGTGATGATTGTTATTCAATTATCCTCGCCGGTAGGGGGTAAATACTCTCCCATTCGTAACCCACAGGCTGCGCGACACATTCAGTCCGAAATCTTGCGCCAAATGGGTGTTTACGGAATTTTGACACCTGAGCAAGCGGTGCAAGAGGAAGAGATCTTTTGGCAAGAGCACGATTGGTCTCGGGACGGCTTTAGTACAGCATTTTTTGAGCGTGAAGATAAAGCCCCTTACTTCTCTGAATATGTGCGTACCGAGCTAGACGAACTCATTGGCGGAAGGCACAATATCTACACAGATGGCTTTTCGGTTTATACAACGCTCAATTTGCGTCATCAGGCGATTGCCGAAGAGGAACTGGAGGCCGGTTTTAAATTTGTGAACGGACGCCTTCAAGAGGCACGGATGCCTCGATATACAGCTATAGCACCCTTTAGCACCACCGTTGAACTGTTAGCACTTAATTTTAACCTGCCAGCCTTACGCCCCAAGACCGGTCGTCCACTTTTGGTTCTCACCAACTACTTGGCTAGTGATATCAATCATACGCTAGATGCAGTAACAGCTATATTTGGCACGGTGCAAGCGAATAACGTGGCCAAGCGCATTTACTCGATTGAGCATCGACGAGCAGCGGCAGGACGAGTGGAAGCAGCTCTTATCACCGTTGAGTCGGACACAGGACATATCACGGCATTGGTGGGTGGCAGTGGCTTTAGGCGATCAAACCAGCTGAATCGTGCTATGGATGGTAAAATAATGCCGGGATCCGCATTTAAACCTCTTTACTATGCAGAAGCCATTGCCAGCACACTGCTAACCGCTGCAAGTAATCTGGATAACCACCCGAAAGCGTGGACCAATCCCGACGGAACTCTTTATATTCCTAATAATTACAATAAAGAGTTCAGCCAAGATGGCACACTTCTACGTAATGCATTAGCTCTATCACTTAACATTCCAGCTATCACCTTGCTTGAAACCATAGGAATCGATGCGGCGATTGCTCGTTCATCTCGGTTGTTGGGCATTAGGGATCCTGAAGTTATATCACGAACCTTCCCACGTGGTTGGGCATTGGGCCTAGGGGTTATTAGCATTGCTCCTGTGCAGATGGTGCGTGCCTTTGCCACCTTCCCCAATGGAGGAAAAGAAGTTATTCCTATCGGAATTCGCCGTATTTACGACCGTGATGGCCGTGTTTTCCGTGATATTGAAGCAGAAACAAAAATTAAACAAGAGCGTTCAGATGATCGGGAAATTATGAGCCCGCAAGCCGCTTACGTTATGACAGATATTATGACAACCTCTGTGAGAAACGGTACTCTTTATTGGGCTCACCAAAACAATGCTCGCCCTCTGGATCAGCCACTAGCCGGAAAAACCGGGACCACCCAAAATTGGGGCGATGCATGGGCCATTGTCTTCACCCCTTATTACACCTCCGCTGTGTGGTATGGCTTCGATCGGGGTGGTAACACCTTAGGTATTCGCAACGAAGCTAGCTCATCGGCAGCACCTGTGATGATGCGCTACCTGCGTCGTATTCATGAAGGCTTACCACGCCGTGAGTTTGTACGTCCTGCTGGGCTAATAAACGCTCTTGTGTGTTCGGTATCCGGTCAACTTTACACAAGTGGTTGCCGTGAGGCTGGTCATGCGTCTGTTAATGAAATCTTTATTTTGGGCACTGTGCCAACACAGTCTTGTCAAATGCACGATGAGTTGGAGCGTTCACGCCAGGATTCGATGGCAGGTAATGTGGCAGGATCCATTTATGATCAAACTAGTGATTTGTTCAACTTTAACAATAACTCCTCGTCAGGGCTTTTTTTATGGAATGACGAGCCAACACAAACCCCTGATTTTGATATTATAATCATCGAGATCGAGGAGGAGCCTGAAACAAACAATGATGATGAGGTTGTTTATAATGAAGATGCTATCGCAGAAACAGACTCTATCCCTGCAAGTACTCCCACAGTTCCTACGCCAACACCATCGATTCCTGCACCCGCGTTGCCTGAAGATAGTAATCCTTTGTTCAGCACTATCTTTTAGTGCTGTTAGTTGCTACCGTAGCAAGCAAGAACTCCCCAATGAGGTTGCTACTACTTTACATAACGTGGTTATTCGTGATTACCAGCAAGGTGAGTTGGTCTATCGCATCCATGCGGTGCGTGTTTTAAGTTATGAACAACAAACAGAGATTGACGATTTTATCATAACCAGCTTAAGTAAAGAGGATCCATACGAAGGTACAGGCACATGGTTGCTCAGCCAAAGTAACGTGTTTAATTTTAGAAATGTAACATACCAAGCTCCCACTATAAGCCTTATCATGCAGGACGGATTATTAGACTTAACCGAGAACTATCTAACCACCACATCTCCCATCACAATTGAGCAAAACGATCTAACCATCCAAGCGACCAGCCTCACTTGGCATCTTAATAAGAAAGAAATGTTTTTTACACACGTTGACGGCGAACATAGAGAGCTGTTACCATGAGGTGGCTATTTCGGGTCTACTTTAGTTTACCCTTTTTATTTTTAAGCGGGCAAAGCTTTACCTTTTCGGGTGATAGAATGTCTTTTAATCAGCGCACAGGTGAAACTGTACTGGAAGGCAAAGCAGAGGTCAGATGGGACAATCTTAAGCTCACAGCTGATCGCATCACCATTGTCGGAAACGAAGCCAAGGTGGTCAGGGCGATAGGTTCTGTGGTTTTTTATGATTCCGAAAATAGAACCACATTACGCAGCACCCAATTGAGGTATGATCAACGGACCAAAATAGTACAGGCGGTGGGCAATGTAGCGGCTGACCGCCCAAAGGATAACTTAAAGATACGCTCTGAATTTTTGCGCTATGATGAAAAAAATAAACTCTGGGAGTTTGAATCGCAGGTAGTCTTTGTCGGTGAAGATTTCACAGGGCGAGCTGAACGGATACGCTATAATGAGAGCACTTTTCTACTAGAACTAGAAGGCGACGCACAATTAACTCGTGACAATGAAAGTTTTCAAGCACAGTTCATTACCATCCACACTCAAAATAGAGATCTACAAATGAAAGGTGGCATCACAGGCACCATAAAGGAGAATCCAAATGGCGGATGAGCTGGTGATTAACAATCTATGCAAAAGTTATGGTAAAAAAATAACTGTGCACAGTATCAGTTTCACCCTATCACGCGGTGAAATTGTGGGATTGCTAGGTCCCAATGGGGCGGGTAAATCCACCACTTTTCATATGCTGGCAGGTTTTGCACCTGTTAGTTCTGGGACCATTCATCTCAATGGGGTGTCCCTAACCACACAAAACCCAGCCCATCGAGCCCGTATGGGCTTAAGTTACCTACCTCAAGAACCATCTATTTTTCGTAAAATGACGGTATTGGACAACCTTAAAGCTGCCATTGAGGTACAACCCAATCTTGGCTCTATAGCTCAAAAAGACCTCTTAGAAGAGCTTATCACTAAATTTAGCCTGAATAAGCTTTTACCCACACTAGGTCAGCAGCTATCCGGAGGTGAGCGTAGGCGTGTGGAGCTAGCTCGAACCTTGGTGACCAAGCCTAAATTTTTGCTACTCGATGAACCTTTTGCGGGGGTAGATTTACTCATGATAAGTGAACTAAAACAACTTCTTATCTTGCTTAAAGACGAAAACATTGGCGTTCTAATTACTGACCACAATGCTAAAGAAATTCTCTCCTGTGCCCAAAACATCCTTATCCTTTATGAAGGTAAACTGATTGCACAAGGTCCTAGTACTGAAATAACTTCACAACCCCACGCCAATCTTTACTTTGGGCATAACTTTGTTTGACTACCCCTAGACATAAAACAATCAACTATGCTACTATTTTAAAATGTCAAGAAAAAGCACTCTAGTAGTGTGAAAGGAGATTTTTACTATGAGTAGTGGTCAACATCAAGCTGGAAGTAGTGGACCTCTTGCGCCTCTCGGTCTTAATGAATCAGGTGTTCCTTATCGTGTGTTAATCGTAGATGACTCAGTTTTTGTGCAAAAACAATTAACACAAATTTTAACATCGGAAAAATTTGAAGTAGTGGCAACTGCAAATGATGGTGTAGAAGGAGTTAATAAGTATAAATCCATCACCCCTGTTGTAGATTTAGTAACAATGGATATCACCATGCCTAATATGGATGGTATTACCGCCCTTAAAACTATCATAGAGTATGACCCTAAAGCCAAAGTGGTAATGATTAGTGCCATTGGGCGAGAAGATTTGGTGAAGCAAGCTTTAGTGGCTGGTGCTAAAAATTATATGGTGAAGCCATTGGATCGTAAAAAAGTAATTGAGCGGATAGTGGCTAGTCTTTAGGCCTCTCCTATCTTTTTAATGCTGGGCGGTATATTGACTCGAACAAAAATTGGATATAACCCTGTTGTTCAGGGTTGTTCAATTTTTTGTCTTTTAGCACCTCTTTAACCTCCGCCCCCATCATTGTGGAGTAGTTGAGTGGCTTATTTTTTTCATATCCCTGCGTGTTCACGCCCTCATAGTAACTCACACCAAGGGGGGTATGTAAACTGTAATCATAAATCTCTATCAGTCTGTCTAACGTTTGTTTAGCATAAGTAGCATTGTGTTGGGATATGATGCCTATTGTTGGCGTTGTGGAGTTTAGGCTAAATATAGCCTCGTGCACATGAACAGGGGCAGACTCGCTAGCTACTAAAAGTGCCACCAGATGGCTAATAAGTTTACTCTTAGTGTACGCATAGTTTTTAGTTTTCTCCACAATGCCGATGTGATAGAGCTCCTTGCTATGCTGGGCATCAATGTAAAAATGCTCTAAATGGCCACGTAGCCGTATGCCATTGTTACTCACATAGTCTAGGCATATAGCATCCGTCTCTCTTTGTGTTTTATTCATATTAAACTGTAGTGGAATGGATTTAATCTGACCAAGGGGCAGTTCACTCTGTTCTATTGTCTTAATCAAGGTACAGACACGATGCTCTAGATCCTGTAATTGATAGCGATAGAAGGCAGCCTCGGTCATTTCACCATAACTCATCGTCTGTTGAATAACCCTCTGCACCGTGGTTTCACTTAACGTGTTGTGTCCTAAGTCGGTTAACACCTCTGCCAAAAGATAGCGCAGTGAGGCGCTATTTAAATCATAGCCTTCGTCACTGTGATCGCTTACAACGTCGTCATTAACTGTGAAATAAGAGCCTGTTGTCTGCTTTAAAAAACAACCTACAGGATCTAATAAAAAGTTAATTAACTCCGTAATATCAATACGTTTTAATGATAAAGCTGGTAAGATGATGCTCTCTTGCTCCTCATCAGCCGATTCTTGCGAGATACTGGTTAGCCCATAAAAGGTTTGTGCATAGCTTAAAAATTTGGTAGAAAAGCTTCGATCTTCGCTTTGAAATAGCGAAAAATGAAAAGGATGTAAAGGAAATCGTGCGGTTACTAGCACTTGCCAGCTTGAATTACCTAAAAAAAGAGCCAACTCTTGCACCACTATGCTGGGTTCTAAAGCTTCGCCCGTGGTGCGGTTGATGTGCTGAAAAAAGATCCAGACGCTCTCTTGTGTGGCTAAAAACAGTTCTAAAAAAGCCACCCGATCGCTGTTACTTTGCCTCTTGTTTTCTAGTTTGCGGCTTAGGTCGTAACCTTGTCCTGTGCTACTCGGTGTGCTGGGAAACTGGCCCTCGTTCATGCCTAAAAAAACCACCAGACGGAAGGGGATAATACGGATGGCATTAATAGGAACACACGCCACGCCTCCCATGTAGCCGCGCCCCCCACCAGACTGCACAGCTCTTGATACCGCCTCGGTGATCAGAATTTTTATTATACTAAAGGGAAGCAGATGGGCTGTGGGTTGTTCGGCAGTTGAAAAATACTCTAAATCATTGAGTAAATTACTCACCTGTTGTAACGATTGAAACAAGCCCGTGCGAGGTGCTTGTTCATTTTTAGGCTGTAAAAAATTATTAAAGCTTTGTTCTAGAAGTTCAACCCAATGTTTTAAGGTATACTTTTTTGTTTGTAGCACGGCAAAGGTGTTGTACAATTCATCCACCAGCACCAACAGTTTGCCAATGCTTTGTTGGCGGGTACGTTCATGGGCATGATAAAGAGGCGAGAAACCGCCATCGACAGGCGGGGCAAAACAAAAGCCTAACAAAAACTTTTTAAAGCCCGCATGCCAATGCTGAGCCCCAGTGACCCCCGTCACCATGCTTTGCTTGTGTTCGCTATTGTAGCCCCACAGCACCCCCGTTTGGGTGCAAAACCCTAGCCAAATCTCCCAGTCTTCAGGGGCAATGTCATTAGCCTTGGCAAAAATTTCATTGGTAAACAGAGTAAACAACTCCTTGCGGGTGAAGCGCCCACTTACCAAATCAAGCAACGCCAGTACAGCAGCATGTTCGGCACTCAGCTCATCACCATGCCCCTCATCCATACGGTAGGGCAATTTTTCGCCATGGCTAAACACACTCTCAATATAAGGGGCATACTTTTGGCTATCGCTCATAATCACACATACTTCATGCGGTTTCAGCGTCGCATTGCTGGCAAAAGCCGCCAGCAGTTTGTCCTTCAGCACTTCCACTTCACGCTGGGCATCAGCGCACCCCACCAGCTGCAAAGAGCCGTCCCCCTCTTGCGGAGGCATGGGCTGTTGAAAGGTGATGCTGTTTTGCACTCCGGCTAAAAAAGTGGTTGCCGTCTTCGGTCGCCATTCATAATGCCGCACAATATTTTCATTGGCTAGCAGCTCCTGCTGTTCTAGCAACGTGCCAATATACGGCTCAACAAACTCATTTAACGGCTCATCCTCGCTCAGCTCCACTGAGGTGTAACTGTAATGATGCAGCTCAAGAAAACTCGCCATGTAACACAACAGGCGTTGTACACCCGCATCTAAAAAGGGTGAACCCACCACCACAATTTTACGCAGTTCGCCACTGTAAGGGGCTTGTTGCTCCACAAGGGTGCGCAGCACGTCATCTATCATAGTAAAAGGGGCGTGCGGTTTGCCAAACAGCTCCCACCAGATGCCCTGTTGCCAGCGCTCATTTTGCTCATCATGATTGTGGGCCTGCCCTGCCCGCCATTGGGCTAAAATTTCAGGGTGGTAGGTGCTGTATTGATAAAGCAACTCAGTAGCCGAGGTGGCGAGGGCAAACAACCGAGTGATGCGGGTGCTGGGCAAGCCTGCATTCACATAGTTTGCCACCACTTTGTAAGTGTCCGCAGAAGTCGTTGGGAGAGCCAATTGCTGCTCTAAAAACTTAAACACCACCAGCCGGGCATCGCTTTTAAACAAAATGCGTGGCTTACTTGCCACCTCTAGCTCCCCTTCCCAGCTAAAACAGTCGTTCACCATGGCAAAGCCCGCTAAAATGCGTTCTACCGCTTGGCGCGACAGCATGGCACGCTGCCCAAACCCCGCACTAATGCCGAGCTGCATTACCATTTGGGTTTGCACCCAGTTGCGCACACGGCTGTTTTGCACAATAACTAAAAGGTCGTTAGCCAGCATGGTGCTGGGCAAAAAATGCCTGAGGTGGTTTTCACCTTCGCCTAAAATTTGTAAAGTGTTGGTTAGCCATAAATGATACGCCATATCTTTTATTGTAAAGCAATATCATCGCCCTGCCAAGGGCTTAACCCTGCCTATGGCTGGTTATTCTGGGGTACACACAAAAAAGCCTTCCACACAGGGGTGGAAGGCCTTTGCTGAATTAAGAGCGTGGGACGAGATTCGAACTCGCGACAGCCACCTTGGCAAGGTGAGACTCTACCAGCTGAGCTACCCACGCTTAATTTATATTTTATTTATACCCCATTCGCAAAAAAATGTCAAGGGGTGGGAGGAAATTAAATCTCTCCCCTTTTGCCCTTACCCAAAGCTATGAGGGTTATTTTAACATAGACAAGGATGAGAATCAATTTAGGGGTGGCGGTTATGTTTGGGGTGGGGCACCATCAAATCATCTTTAGTTGTATGATCTTTAGCAAAAACATGACTAAAAAAGAAAAGAAAAAATGATAAACACTCTTTATTACGCGGAATGAATATTTTTTTTATTCCTATGTAGTCTTTTTCTAAACTCCTTTCAAAATCAGACGTTGGTGCTACTAAATGTTGAGACATGGTTTGGTATTTCTTATTTTTCCTATACTCATCTATCATATAGCTAAATCGCTTTCTCTGATCTTTCGCAGGCGAATCCACAAACTTCTTTATATATTCTAGCCTTTTATCCACAACCTGCTTTAAGCCTCTTTTCATTTCTTTGGTTGTGCAAGTATGTGCAAAAAAATCCTGATAAGCTTTATCTGAAGCTGTATCTGTAATTAATTCATGATCCAAAAGAAATCCTATTGTTTCATTATATTTTAGCTTTTTGAAATCATCGCAAGAAATTTCAGGTAAAAGAACATCTCGAAGTGATGGTAATATTTTTACCAAAGTATTTGGACATACAGCACAATATAATTTTCCAGCCTTGTAATGAGCTATAGGATTCCGCTGCACTCCAAATGATGAATCAGCTATGTGTACTTGCTCCTCATCATCGTCAGACAAGGGGGAATTCCATGTTATGAGTAATGGCTTATTTTCTTTTTTCTTACTTCCAGTTGACACAATCACCGAATATAATGTAAAGGTATCCTTATCAATATGTTTTACCCAGCCTTTTATCGATATTTTATTTTTTATTATATCAATGCCATCATTTTCAAATTTCTCATGCTCTGAAGGTAGCGGATTACTATGGCATTCAACATAATACTTCTGTCCGCTACTAGCTAGTACTAACTCCTCATGATGAGGGATATTGCAAAAAATCCAAGGGTTTAATTTCCACTCAATAGGCGTACCTAAATTTACAGGCTTATTAACAAGGACTGAGCGAAAAACTTTAGACTTACGTTCCTCTGACCAGATAAGCTGCTCATAGTTGTGATCCACACGCATCGCTTTACACCTTCCTCATCGCTAGTAATATTTGTCCATTCTCAACGAGTGCATCAGCATGTACAAATATGTTTCCTTGTAGTTCCTCTTTAGAAAAAAGAGTAACCTCTACAGATGGCGCAGTACTGTCATGTCCACGACGAATGTGAGCCACAAAAATCTTATACTTGGGCCAAAGAAAAATATGAACACCTTTCCTCTGTTTTCGTATAGATTCTCCAACATAATATGTGTGAGTTTTCGTACATTGCAAATCACGGGTAATCATAAGAAGAATGATTCCAATGAGAAGATAAAGAATAAGTGAAACCAGTGCTATTAAAAGAGAAATCCAATGAACAAGGTCTTTAGTTATAGCGGGGTAAACAAAATACAAGTAGTTTGGGATCCAGTTCACTATTGCTGCTGATCCAAAGAATATCATAGACCAAATGAGTAGAGGAGATATTTTAAAAAGTAAATTCATTTATTCTCACACAAAAATATAGATAAAGATTCTACTATTATATCACAGCCTCACTCAAAATATCCATATACCTAATTAGTTTATTCCACAAACCCCTCTAACCCCGCCCTTGCTTAAGAGTGCTAAAAAAGGTATACTTTAAGCCTTAAAGAGATAAGGAGATGTTTAATACTGTGCGCATGGAACAAGAAAATAAAGAAACAAATAACCCATCCAAGCTAGGGCTTGATGCCGAACTGCTCAAAACCCGCTCTATCATCATTAGTGGTGAAGTGAATAACGAGCTTGCCGAAAAAATTGTTAAACAGCTGCTCATCCTCGATGAACAGTCATCAGACCCCATTAAAGTCTACATCGATTCGCCCGGTGGCTCTATCGATTCAGGCTTCGCTATCTTCGATGCTATGCGTTTCGTGGCTGCCCCCGTTTACACCATCGTCATGGGCTTGGCTGCCAGTATGGGTGCTATGATTCTGCTAGCACCCCCTAAACAAAATCGTATGGGTTTTGCCAACAGTCGTTATCTCATTCATCAGCCTCTTATTGGTGGAGTACGTGGCGTAGCAACCGAAATTGAAATTCATGCTCAAGAAATGCAGAAATATCGTCTGAAAATCAACCAAATCATAGCCGAGGAGACCGGTAAGCCTTTTGCTCAAGTAGAAAAAGACACCGACCGCGACTTCTGGCTTAATAGTGATGAAGCTATTGAATACGGTCTTATCTCACGTATTGTGCTAAATAAAAAAGACATTATAGTAAGCTAGTTACTTCTCTTACTAAGCATAAACACAAGTATGTAAAAAAACCACCTTTTGGTGGTTTTTTTACATACTTCGCGATAAAAGAAGATACTAAATATGACCCGTTGTTAAAACAACAATCTCAACTCTTCTATTATGTGCAGCATCTTCAGGAGTGTTGCCAAAACGAACAGGTCTAGTGTCTGCCAAACCCATCACTTGAAAGCGCCTATCCGAAACCCCGTAGTCTACCAAATAGTGCAATACATTGGTAGCCCGTGCTGCCGATAACTCCCAATTTGTTGGGTGAAGATCTCGTAAGGTGGATGCCCTATCAGCATGTCCCTCTACCCTAAAGGTAGAACCACGTAACTCAGGACTATTCAATAATAAAGCTATCTTTTGTAACGTCTTGCGCACACTTTCAATTTCTACTTCAGCAGAATTAGGGGCAAACAACACATCTCCAGCTAGAGTTATAACCAGTCCGCGTTCAGGATCCATCACCACATTCTGTATTACCTGTTCATCAGGGCTTTGCATCAAAGCCTCAGCCTGTGCCCGTGCTTTGCCCAAAGCATTGGCTTGGCGGGTAGCTGGTAAATCATTAATATTAGCACCCATCAAAGCTAATGGACTTTCATCAAGGGTTAGTCCACCAGCTAAAGGACCTAGGCCACCAAAAGAGGTAGCAACCAGTTGAAGACGTGCTGGATCCTGTGCTGGCTCACCCATAAGTAAAACGAAGAAGCAAAGCACCAAGGTGATCATGTCCCCGTATGTCGTTAGCCAACCATTGGGGTCTGGCTTTTTTCTTATTTTTTTAGGCTTCGCCATTCTTTTTTCCTACAGTTCCTTAGATGCAGGACGCTGTCTTGCGGCTAAGAAGCTAAAAAGTTTTTGCTCTAATATACGAGGGTTATCTCCGGATTGAATACCCAAAACACCTTCCATCATAATCTCTTTTAAAAACAGCTCTTCTTGATTGATAATCTTTAGCTTACTCCCAATAGGCATAGCTACAACGTTGGCAACAATAGAGCCATAAAAGGTGGTGATAAGTGCCAAAGCCATGCCTTTACCAATACTGGCTGTATCAGAAAGGTTGGCCATCATACCAACCAAACCCATAACCGTTCCTAACATACCAAAGGCGGGAGCTAAAGCGGTCCAGGTGTCAAATACACCTGATGCCTCACTATGGCGATCATCAAGTTTCTCTAGCTCTAACTGCATTATTTTGGCAATAATCAAAGGGTCAGTTCCGTCGACAACCAAGCGCAAACCACCCGACAAAAAGGAATCTTGAATATCCTTAACGGCATCATCTAAACTTAGCAAACCGTCTTTACGGGCACTCTCCGCAAACCCAACCAGCTGCGTAATAGTATCCTGAATATTATAGCTTTGCTTCTTAAATACCAAACCAATATAGCCGGGGATCTTGCGGACATGGCTACCATGCGACGCCATAATAGTAGCTGCAAGAGAACCTATAACCACCAAAACAAGCGAACCTGCATCCCAATATAAAGCCAAAGGATTACCAGAGATAATGATCGAACCTATCAACATCACCCAAGCAATAATAAAACCAAATAAACTAGCTGGATCCATACCCTTCCTCTTTACTCTTCGTTTTTAAAACAACCAATCTGCTTACGATAATCAACAATGCGCTCGCACACTAATTTTACGTTTTCCACAACCACAAGCGTTTTTCCAGACTGTAATAGAATAATAGTATCAGGACCTGAAACAGTCAGTGTTTCAATAATGTGTGGGTTCAAATAAAATATTTTTCCCATTTTTCCCTGTACCGTTAATTGTATCATACTTTAACTCAAGAGGAGTTGTCGCACTAGTAAACAACCCCTACAACTCCTCTTAATATGCTCTTATCTCTTTAAATTTATGATAGTTTCAAGCATAGTATCACTCGTGGTAATACCCTTACTGTTAGCCTGAAAACCACGTTGTGTTACAATCATATCCACAAACTCAGCCGACAAGTCAACATTAGACATCTCCAACATTCCAGCACTTAATTTACCCTTACCTGCCACACCTGCCACATCGACCATGGCTTGACCCGAGTTAGACGTTGCTCTAAAGTTAGTTTCGCCAGCTTTTTCTAAGCCACCGGCATTAATAAAGGTAGCCATCGCTAATTGCCCTAAGGTCTTACTCTGCCCATTGGTGTACACACCCGTAATTACACCGCTTTGGTCAACGGTGTAATTACTCAAATAACCCATGCCAAAACCATCTTGAAAGTAAGCTTTGTTACTACTCTCACGAGCAAACTGCGTGGTGCTGTTTTCATACGCACCTACACTGCCTAGTTCAATATTAAACACCTGACGCAATGGAGCGCCATCCACTTCATTCGACTCAGGCACATCAAATCCTACCGTCAACGCTAAAGCACCTGCTTCCATTACATTGCCATCCGCATCGATCAAGCTTTGCAATGCACCATTGTTGTCAAACTGCACCACAAAGGTAGCACCACCAGCCTGCACACCATTCACACCCAAGGCTAGGTTCGTAGGATTAGCCTCTTCACCTTCAGCACCAGCAGGGCGGTTCATAAACACTTGCCCTTGCCATTGATTAGACAGGGCATTACCATCTGCATCTAAAGCACGACTATACTCAATGCGCAAATTGTGTGTATTACCAAAGCTGTCATACACATCCTGAGTTACCACCCAAGTGTTGGCAGCCACATCACCAAGGGTTGCCCCTTCAGCTAATGGCAAGGTATTTTTATTCAAATTACTCATAAGGCGCACATTCTGCGTAGCCGCAGCTGGAGCTTTTTGAAAAAGAGGAATGCGAATCTGCCCTGTATTCCCCGTTGGGTTCACTGCCGACTCACCATTGATCTCTTCAGCCTGCCAACCCTGTACACGCATACCATTGGCTGGGTTTACCAAAACACCTTCGGCATCGGTACTAAAAGCACCAGCACGAGTGTACACGGTTTGGTCGCCTTGGCGAAGAATAAAAAAACCCTCCCCCTGAATAGCTAAATCACTTTTCACGCCTGTACTCTGCATAGCACCCTGAGTGTGAATCGTATCAATAGAGGAAACAGTCATACCCAAACCAACCTGCTTAGGGTTCACACCTCCCAACTCATCGGTAGGACGAGAAGCACCTTGACTGTCTTGATAGAGCATGTCCTGGAAATTGACACGGTTCTTTTTAAACCCAATAGTGTTCACATTGGCCACATTATTTCCAACCACATCCATGCGTGTTTGGTGATTCTGCAAACCAGCCACACCCGAGTACAACGATCTCATCATAAAAAGCTACCCCCAACCTATATTCCCTAATTTTCAGTATTATCTGCAACAGAACTTAAAGATTGCCCACTATAAGCATTAACTGCTTGACTTAAGACAGGCTTTTTCTCTTCGTTAATCACCATTGCTTCTCGCACAGAAACCACCTGGCTTGGTTCATAAAACCTGCCCTGCACCTGCACCGCACCCAAACCCTTATTTGCCAACAAGTCCACCTGAGTTACCACACCGGACACACGATTTCCCTGCTCAGTATATATTTCGACCTCTCGCCCAAGAAAACTTAGCGCTTTCTCACGTTCTCGACCACTATTCAGGTTATCACTCAAATTTTCAAGCTGAGCCGCCATATTCTTGCTGGTTTCAAGTGCTGTAAACTGTGCAGTTTGAGCGATGAACTCCTTATCCTCTAAAGGTTTAGTAGGATCTTGGTACTGTAACTGCGTAATGAGTAACTTCAAAAAGTCATCTTTGCCCAGTTCATTCGTCGCCACGCGCCCACCATTCTCTAAAGCAAGAGCCTTATTATATGAAGCAGCTTGCTCTTGTAATCTACGTAACTCATCAGGAGAAACCCGATTTTCTGGCATAAAACTGTTATTAACTCCACCTAACGATAAATCACTCATAGCTTCTCCATCCTTATTTTTTTACAATATCAATTTAAGCTTGTAAATACAGATCACTAGCCCCTAAAACCTCAGCAATCCCTTGCTCTTCGCTGTTTTCCACACTTCTCACACGCTCTGACACAAATCCCGATCCTTTAGCCCAACCCCTCTGGTCGCCAGATGCCCCCCCATTACGGTTATCACCCACGCTCACATCAAGTTCCCCTTGAAGACCATTCTTCAAAAAGCTATCACGTAAATCACTCATGTTATCATCAAAAGCTGCTTTGACCATTGTGTCCGCCACCATGATACGCCCCAACACACGCCCGTCTTCCATGTTCAAATGTATCCGTACTGTACCCAAGTGTTCAGGTCGCAAGGTAAGACGAATCTCGCCAGAGTCTTGCCCATTTAAAATAATTTGAGCACGCCTCACAATTTCTCCGTTACCCGACTCAGTTAATGCTTGACGCACACCTCTCACAGTAGGCTCTTTCACCTCAAGCAAGCTCTCTTCAAAACTAGCTTCACTTAGCCCCAGTTCAGCTGGCGTGCTGCTTTCGGCAGTGCGACGATCATTAACCACCACCACCGCTTCCCGCCGGGCAGAGCTAACCTGACGGGCTGCCGTCAGATTATCCTTGGTCCCAACAACCATCTCTTTCGAGGAGTCCTTCATTATGTCTGTCATAAATCCCGTGGTCGCCAGCTCCTCACTCCCTTCATTTAAACCCGTAAAAGTAACCTGCTCAGCTGTCAGCCGCTGAGAGGACAAGTCACTACTCGCTTTATACGCCTTATTAATCGGAGGTTGACCCACTGAAACTGCCAATTTACGGTCAGTAATATTAGGCACAACACGCTCACTTGCCACTACTGACACCTGCATTAACTTATGGCTTAAATCGCTGCCTTCAGCCACTGGGATATGCACTCCCAAGCCCATAAGCGTATCTACCGCCGATATGTCCTCTACATCAGTATCACTCACTATGCCAGTAATTTCTAAAGAAGACGAGGAAGTGTCAGTCTGACCAGCAACCAGTTGAACCTGCTGCAAAAGTTGTTGCACAAAATCCACTGATGGAAGCTGCTCATGCTCTTGTCCATGGATATCAAGATCCCCAACCAAGGCTTCAATAACCGCAGGAGTGTCATTGTCCCACTCCGAAGCCATAGTCATCGCACGAGGCATCATATCACTGACTAGCATTATTCCTATCATGTTTTCACTACTCCTTTAAAGTCCTAATTAACCTAAATTCTAGGGCATCGCCATTTTATTGGCAATGACAGCCGCTCGTATTGGATCCATCATTGATAACCAAACCGAGGTTAATGAAGCCTGCTGACGACTGGCTGCAAAAGTATCACTGGCTCGCAAGTGATCCACAATGGCTTCATCTTCCGCCATCGCTGAAAGAATTTCTACCGCCCTAGCAGGCGGCATACCATAAAGGCGTTCTGCATTCGCTATAAGGTTACTCGCTAAATTGTCGACCGATGAAATCTGTTGCTTTAGCGCTTCCTGCATTTCACGTAACTCTTTTTCTTGGCTTTGTAATGCCTCTTCTCGGGCATTAAGTGCCTCTTCTTGAGCCTCTAATTGCTGTTGCCTCTGCTGTATAGCAAACTCTCGCTGTTCTAGTACCGATGCCAGCTGTGCCAAACGTTCATCACCTATAAAGCCAAGTGATGTGGGATCGTTACTTGTATGACTTGCCGTAATGCCAAAGGGACGTGTTATTCGTGCAAACAAACTCCCATCATCCACTGGCAACCCAAGTGTTCTAAAAACAAAAGGTCCTATAATGGTTATAAGAAGAAAAATAATCAACAATAACAACCCAATTCTTATTGTTGCTCCCACTTTGCCATACCCCGCCATTTATTCTCCCCCTTCGTTATGTGTTACACTGGCCACTAAGTCATCTAATATTTTGGCTTCATGCCGTAACTTCTCTTTCTTATAGTCGGCATAATACCGTTCTTTCAATCGCTCTAAAATCAATTGTTCTTTAAGTTTTTCCTGGTAGTTTACTAAAAGCACTTCTTTCTGCTTAGCATACACCCCTAGCCGCTGTTGAGCCTGCACAATAATACCCTGCTGCCGTAACCCATAAAACTCAGACATTCGCAACAAACTGATGTCAAACACCTCTCGGTGTGCTACAAACTGTTCCACTTGACTACTGCGTGCTTCGGTTATTGTGGCTTGCAATCGATTCATCTCACCAACCTTAGCGGCTAATTGCCCCTTGGCCTGTTCGGTAATGCCCATGCGATGTTCTAGAAGTTTCTCAAGCCTAAAATGAAAAGCTTTCATCCCTTGCTACCGCTCCCTACTTTCCACCGCTAAGCGAGCCAATCCGTGTAACGCTTCATCCATCGTGGCTAACTGCTCCAAGTCTTGCTGTAAAAATTTATCCATAGCAGGTTTTTTTGCAACTGCTTCATCTGTAAGTGGATCACTGCCGGCTACATATGCCCCAACCTTAATGAGATCTTCCGCATCGCGATAAGCTGCTAAAAGCCTACGCACTTGCATAGCTTTAACTTGCTGAGCTTTGTCTTGAATTTTGGGAGCTAACCGAGAAACACTCTTAAGCACATCCACGGCGGGAAAATGCCCCATCTCTGCCAGCTCTCGCGTAAGCACAATATGCCCATCCAAATAGCCACGAACTGCATCGGCAATGGGTTCCTCAAGATCATCACCTTCTACCAAAACGGTGTAAACACCAGTGATAGTCCCCACTTTACCCGTCCCACTACGCTCAAGCAATTTGGGCAACAGGCTAAATACCGAAGAGGGATAGCCCCGTGTGGCAGGCATTTCGCCATTAGCTAAACCCACATCGCGCTGAGCCAAAGCGAAACGAGTTACTGAATCAAACAAAAACATCACATCTTTGCCTTTATCTCTAAAATACTCCGCCAAAGTGGCTGCCACATAGCCTCCACGCACACGTGCTAATGGGGGTGTATCCGAAGTACTTACCACTAAAATAGAACGCTTAAGCCCTTCTTCCCCCAGCTCATTGTCAATAAACTCACGCACTTCCCGACCACGCTCACCAATCAGTGCTATAATAATAACATCAGCCGTGCTGTTACGGGCGATCATACCCAGTAGGCTACTTTTACCCACTCCAGACCCAGCAAAAATACCCACACGCTGACCTTTACCGAGCGGGAGCATAGCATCAATAACACGAACACCACTGCCGATCTGTTCGATAATCGGCGTACGCTCCATAGCGTTAGGCGGTTGCCCAAAGATGGTCATCATCTTTTCAGGAGCTAAAGGACCTTTGCCATCAACCGGACGACCCAGCCCATCCAGCACCCGTCCAAGCAGGGCGTCACCCACTGGCACCGCTAAAGAAGAACCCAAGGCCTTAACCTTAGCACCCACTTCCAAAGCCCCCACCTCTTCATAAGGCATGAGATTATTGTTTTTATTATGAGCTCCAGTCGCCTCCACTAGCACTGTGTGTCCCTGGGCTGAGTAGACCTGTGCCACCTCGCCCACAAACATGGCAGGACCATTGCTCTCAAGCATCACACCCTTAATGCGACTGATAGACCCCAAGGAACGAATGGGATTAAAATCATTAATGTGTTCTTGATACTTATCTAATAAACCCATACGCTACCTCTCTGTGTAATCTCTTAAAAAGCATCATCTGAAAGCATCTTTGGCTTCACACTCATGGGCAATAAGTCACGAATACAATTTTCAATTTCGTTCAACTGACTACTAATCCGTGCATCAATTTCACCAAAATCTGTCTCAATCACACAGCCACCGGGTTCTACATTAGAGTCTTCGGCAAGCAAAATCTTACCGCCATGCTCTATCGCCTTCACAAAGCTCTCTAAGTGTTCCGTTGCAATTTCAAGGTCAGCCAAGTTCACACGAACCACCACATCGCCACGACTGCGAATTTTACGCAACGCTTGAAGAACATTATTAATAACAATGTTCTTCTGATTATCGGCAATAACTTTTACCACTTTACGCACCATAAGCAATGTTAACTCTACCACCTGCGATTCAACATCGCTGATAATGGCACTGCGTTTATCTAAAGTGTGATCAATAATACTATGTAGACGCCCAACTAAACGCATGGCCTCATCATAACCCTTAGTAAAGCCCTCGGTTTTACCAATCATTAGACCCTCTTGTTTGGCACGTTCCATTTCAGAAGTATAAAACTTCTCACTTTCGATGCGAGCACTGTCTAACTGATTTTGTGCCTGATTAAGCAGAGTTTGTGCCTGTTTTTCACTCGTTTCACGCTGACTAACAATCTCTAACTCAGCTTTTTGTGTTGATTCAGCCAATTTGGCTTGCGCCAGACGCAAAATGCTATCAGCCTTCTGCTGAGCCTCAATTAACATTGCTTCACGTTCAGCTTCCCATTTTTTACGCTCAATATCAGCGGCTTCACGCACCTCTTCAGCGGTGGGTCCATCATACACCACCTCTTCTACCGCATTAGCAACACCTAGTGCAGAAAGAAATATTGGTGCCTCAATAATTGCCGGATCTGTCAGCTTATTGACCTCAACAGCCTGAAAAATGTTTTTTGCCATCGCTCTTATTTCCTCTTACTCTTGTAAAATGACTCTTGTCCCTTTCTCCGGTTACTGCGCCCTATTGTCTTAATTGTCGACCATTAGTCAGCAAAATCAATCGTAACCTTACGCAAATTCTGCATATACTCAAGCATCTTGGTGCGTATGTTATCAGCCTCTTCCAGCAATTCATTTGCATCAATTTCATCACGCTGATAGCACAACGCCCCTGCACCTAGCACACCTATGTTTTGATAAATCTGCTTGCGTAATGAGGCCTCAATTTCATAAATGGCCAACACCCCTTGATAAAGAGGGAAACTTAAAAAAAACTCTATGGTTTGCTCAGTGTCAAGTCGACCTAGCTCATCTTGAAAATTCAGCATGCGCTGGTAATGACTCCAATTTAAGCCTGAGCCTTGTTTTACTAAAGAGATATCCGCGGCTACTTGAATCACCCCCTTTTTGCGGCATTCGTTCAAACGAAACACTAAAGCTTTACGGGCCATCAGCGCCTCAGTAGGGCGCATCACCACAAGGTACCCCTCTGCCAGCGTATTTCCTATCTCATCTTTGTACTTGGCACTTACCTCTTTATAGAGAATTTGCCGTGCCTCTCGAGGGAGACTTAAAACTGCAGCCAAAAACATCGGATCTTTCATCCATTCATGCACAAGAGAGCGCAGATGCACACCGTTTAGGGCAAGCACCGCTCCTTCTAGTACACGTCGTAAATAGCCACTTTCGTCTTTACCACTCACCTCATCAGATAAGCTGGTCTCGTTGGCTGCAATTTTAGGCCAGCGTACGCCTGAGTTATTCTCACTAGAAAGCTGTTCGGCCATAACCAAGAGATCCTTTTTAGCCTGCAACACTTTGTCTTCTGTGGCTTTCTTGCTGACCAAAGCTATTTCTTCCGTCAAGGTTGCAAAAGCATTACGACTCGTGCTACCCTGCACCCGCTTTTTTGTGCCTTCAGTCGCATCAGACAGAGCTAAAGCAAGTAATCGTTGATCCTTCTGTAAAACTTTCCTCAGAAAGACTTCCAAAGACAGCCGTTCAAAAGCCCAGAGTACTATAGAGAAATCATGCTTCATTGGTTCACCATCACTTGACTCATTTAAAATAACCGATTCCATCCCTGCATTATACCCATTTGAAAGCGGTCTTGATTTACCAGTATGAAATGCTAGGCTAAACCATAGCATTATCCTCTTCATCATTACGAGCAATGACCACTTCACCTTCTTCTTCAAGCTTACGGATAACAGCCACGATTTTTTGCTGGGCTTCTTCCACATCTTTTCGACGAGTAGGCCCTAAATAACTCATATCCTCTTTCAATAGAGCCGCCGCTCGCTTAGACATGTTCTTGTAGATTTTTTCCTGAACCTCAGCATCCACACCCTTCAACGCCTTGGCTAACTCTTGGTTATCCACGTTACGCAATACCTTTTGAATAGCCTTATCTTCAAGTAATACGATATCCTCGAAGACAAACATGCGCTTCTTGATCTCTTCGGCCAAATCTGGATCCTCTTCATCAAGAGACTCCATAATATTTTTCTCAGTAGTACGATCAACAATATTCAAAATGTCAACAATAGCCTGCACACCTCCTGCTGCGGTGTAATCTTCACTAGACAAGGAGGAGAGTTTTTTCTCAAGTACCCGTTCTACTTCTCGAATAACCTCAGGCGAAGTTCTATCCATCGTTGCAATACGGCGCGCGACATCTGACTGCTTCTCTTCAGGTAAGCTACCCAAAATTTGACTGGCTTTGATAGGCTCCAAGTATGCTAAAATCAAAGCGATTGTCTGAGGGTGCTCTTGCTGAATAAAGTTAAACAAATGAGTTGGATCAGCTCTGCGAACAAAATCAAAAGGACGGGTCTTTAGACTACTAGTAAGACGATTGATGATATCCACCGCTTTACTACTACCTAAAGATTTTTCCAATAACTCACGAGCATATTCAATACCACCTGAAGTAATAAAGTCTTGCGCCAACATAAGTTCCTGAAACTCTTCTAGAACTACATTACGAGTATCGCTCTCCACTTTATCAAGACGAGCAATCTCAAAGGTAAGCTTCTCTATTTCATCCTCTTTAAGGTGCTTGAAAATCTCAGAAGAGAGATCAGCCCCTATTGTTACCAAAAAAATAGCTGCCTTTTGTCGACCGGTAAACTCTTGATATTTTTTCTTATCCCGTTTACTTGGGGCTTCAGTTGACATATTAATTCTCCTCACTCAGCCATGTGCGAATAAGCTGTGCAACATCCTCAGGACGTTCACGCGCTAACATAATAGCATTATCTTGCAACTCTAAACGGTTGCGATCAGCTTGGCTCATTTCAGGATTCTTTTGCTCCGTATCTAAGCTACGCAAAGCTGCTTCACGCATAGCCTGATGCTGGCGACTAGTTTCTTCTTCACGCTCACGCTTACGACGAGCATGTTCACGCACAACATTCCGATAAATAAGAAGAAAAATAGCAAAGACAATCACACCAAAGACAGTCCACTTAAGAATTACGCCACGGGATTGTTGTCTACGGTAATACCCGTCTTCCTGTGCAAACTCCTGCGAACGATCGAACTGCAGCGTGCTTACACTCACGCTATCACTACGAATCGGATTCGATCCGAGAGCATCTTGTACTAAACCTTGCACTGTGCGCAGTTCATCTGCACTCATTGGCGTATAAACACGACGGCGCATGCCATTGCTTTCAAGCACGGCTTCACCTTTTTCGTTGTATTCTAAAGTCCAAACCCCATCCACAACCACCGCTGCGGTAAGTCTTTCAATAGCACCAGGCGCAGTAGTAAACTCAGTTGTAGACTGATTTACAATATAATTAATGGTGTTGCTATTCTGATTATACACACCTGTAGTGTTCTGCAAATCTTGATAGGCTGGGGGGGTTTGACCCTCGATGCCAGCAGGACCCTGAGGATTAAATCCAGTACCAGAAAAAGCCACCTGACTAACCTGCTCACTCAGCTTAACACTTTCTACAAACTGGCTATCATCATAGGGTAACCCTGGGGTACGTGGCTTTAACACAATAGGTGTTACTTCGGTTCTAACACCCTTAACCAAGTCATTATTCAGAGTTAAATTAACATTTAAAACACGCACTCGACCAGGGTAAATACCATTAAGACTTTCAAAAATGGTTTTGACATAAGCCTGCTCCTGTTGCCGTCGGCGCACTTCAGCCGCACGCATGGCATCATCAACATCCCCAATTAATCTATCATTAAAATTGTTTAACATAATAGAGCGATTATCAGTAATTGTGATGTTTTCAGCACTTAATTCAGGGATAGCAAAGCGAATTAAATTCACCAAACCACGCACCTTCTGTTGGCCTGTGCGACTATTCAAATCGGCAATGTCTGAACCCGGTCGAGGAGTGATAACAACACTAGCGGTAACAGGAAAGCGTTCGTCTGCTAAAAATTGATCTTTAGGAAAGGCTAAATTGACCGCTGCATAATCAACATCATCCAAGCTCTCAATGTGCATCTTGAGCTGTTGTGTTAGACTCCTCTGTAAACTCACCTTGTTCATCAAGTCAGTCTGCGTCCATCGCTCCACATCAAACAAAGCCCAAGGATCAACTTGCCCTAAGTTAATTCCTTCTCGAACCAGCAGGGCACGTGCTCTACGTGCAGTACTCTCGTTCTCAACTAAAAACCGCGTGCCACCATCCGCCACGGACACCATATAAGCAATATTCTCCGCCTCTAAGCGCCCTGAAATGCGATCCTGTAGGGCAACATCGTTAATCGGTGCACCAAAGATCGAAACTCGACTCTCTTGCGCACTATAGGAAGCCACAAAAATAAGTGCACCTAGAGCCATCAGCAAGATACCACTAAATATCAGTTTTTTCACCACCGTCCACTGCGACCAAGCACTCTTAACGCGCGTAGCAACAGTCTGGAAGAACTCTTTCATCCCTCTCTCCCCTCATTCAATCGGATCAATTGCCAAAATTTAGCGTTGATTTAATATCTCTTTAAAACTTGTGATAGTGCGATCCAACACCGCCTTTGTAACACTTAGGGACATGTTGGCCTTGGCCATCGCAATCGAAATATCGTGAACTTCAACCGAAGATGGGTCAGTTATCGCTAGCCCCACTAATCGATCTGCATTATGCTGACTAGCACTCACCCCATCCATCGCCTGGGTGAGCATTTGAGCAAAGCCCGCCTCCGCCTTGCCACCTATCACACCAGCTTGACCATTTAAATCAAAATGTTGTTCTAGGGTGCGAGATAAATCCACGCGTGCTGCACCTTTCGTAAAGTCTGGCACGGGTAAACCCAAAGTGCTATTACCTAAATAAATATCCATTCTTCTAGCTCCTCAAGCTCATGCTTAGCGTGCAATATCCATAGCCTTATTAAAGGCTGATTTCTCACTCTCAACCAGCGTGGCACTTGCTTCATAGGCACGGCTGGCTGAAATAAGATCCACCATTTCATTCACTATTTTCACATTCGACAACTCAACATAGCCCTTCTCAGGTCCATCCATCATCGCATCAGGATGTGTGGGATCCCAACGTAAATCGCCCCGACTCGTATCCTGACTAATACGCTCAACTCGCACACCTTGCCCCGGCCCATTATCTAACGACTCCGGTAAAAGAGGACTACGCCAGTACGGCTGGTCGGTTATAGGACGCATCACCACCCGACTACGTTTAAAAGCACCACCCTCGGGGGTGCGCGTGGTTTCAGCATTTGCAATATTATTACTAATCACGTCCATCCTCAAACGTTGCGCACTCATTGATGAAGATGCGATGTTAATTCCTGAAAAAAGTCCCATATCCTTTACATCCTTTCTTTATATATAAACCACACTAGCGAGTTGCTAGGGAAATTTGATTAAACTGAAATTTAGTGGCTGAAGTAAGTAAATCATACATCTTATCCGCCTTGGCACGCTCTGCCACCTCACGATCCAAGTCAACATTATTGCCATTCTGATTCACTTCGCTTAAATAATCTAACCTACGAACAGAGGCTACTCTATCCCATGTTTTAGGGGTGGCGAAGGCAATGTGACGGTCGTGATTGGTGTGTGCTTGCAGATACAAGGGCTTATTCTGCTCAAAGTCTAAGGCTCTTTTCATCTCTGCCTCAAAATTCAGTTCACTTCGCTTAAAATTAGGCGTGTCAGCATTGGCTAAATTATTCGCTATAATATCCCGCCGCTGACTATTAGCCTGCAACGTTTTTTCTAAAATGCCTAAATTACGTCCAAAAGCTGAATTTGTTAATATCATTTGACACATACCTCTTTAAACTATTTCACGATAGTACGATCGTCGGCTAGTTTTACACGCTCTTTGAGTCTTTTCTTTCAATAAATTTGAAGCCATGCCAAATTATTGTAAAAATTCACTATAACAGTTATCCCACTACCTAATCAAGTCAATATAAATTGTACAAAAAAAAGAGGTTAAAAGCCTTTTCAAATTTGGAGATATAGTATATCCTTTAGTTACTGCATTTCACTACAAACTAGGCTGGAGAAAATAACCACGAATGCTTAATAAAACACTACTATTGCTGCTTCTATTTTTAGGGGGTCTCAGCACAGCTGTAGCTACCGAAATTGATATTCTTCAAGAGAATCTCGAAATCGCTGAGTACGATATGACCATTACCCACCGAGGTCTCAGCGAGTTGATTGCTGATATCTTAGAAAACTTAAAAGATGAAGATGGTGAAACTCTTGCAAGCTTTAAGGCTTTACTTGTTCGGGCTTTCTACTTGCGTGCAACTCGTTATCCCTCAGAAGAAGTGTTTGTTGACGTATTAGAAGCCGTAAACATTGAACAGGAACTAAGAGAAACGCGATTATCAATTAATGGGGGGCAACGGACTCTCACAAATGTTGAGATGTCGGCTGTCTATTTAGCGCAGGCACGTTACAACCGTAGCGATAATGAACCGAAAGCCGCATTAACCGCATTGAATGAGGGGTTGCGCCTTGTGCCAAATGATCCCGCTATCCTTCAAGAGCGGGCCTTTCTTTATCGCGAATTAGATGAAGTGGCATTAAGTGAAAAAGATAAAAATATGCTCTTAAATTTGGCAAGGTCTCGTCGGGCACTGGCCAATGATCGTGCGTACATTTTTGTGCTACTAGCCGAGCTAGCCGAGACACCTGAAGAAAGGTTGCTTTACACACAACAGGCGCGCATTTCTGTTGAAGCTGCTGGTGTTTTTAAGTTTGACATGGCTTCTGTCGAGCCTCGATTGGCACGACTTGAAGCTGAGTTTGTCCAAAAAGTTGCTGTTACTGCGAAACTAGAACCCGTTGCTGAACCAGCCATAGAAGAAGAATTAGCCATTGAACCTACTGTCAAATCAGAACCCGTTGCTGAACCAGCCATAGAAGAAGAATTAGCCATTGAACCTACTGTCAAATCAGAACCCGTTGCTGAACCAGCCATAGAAGAAGAATTAGCCATTAAAGAGGTAACCCCTTCCGCTGATTTAGAACAGGGTATTAAGGCTCAGGAGCTTATTGACATTATGCAACGTGGTATGCCTGAAAAACTTGAGACACCTTAAGATCAAATATTCTACTTTCATATGATTAATATAGGACGATTAGCTCAGTTGGTTAGAGCGCTTGCTCGACATGCAAGAGGTCGGCGGTTCGAGTCCGCCATTGTTCAATTTTTTTGTAAGGGTGTTTTTTGTCTGTGAGTCTCCTCATGATAATGAGATAGTGCGTGTAAGCTGAAGAACACTGTAGTTCAAGTAGCCATAGTCTCTTTCGAGTCGAATCGTGGGGGGGTTGCGAAAGATCACATGAGCCTCCACTCGCAGCTGTTTTAAGGGATCGGTCGTTATCCTTACCGCCAGCGGATTGGGAGGATTTTGACCTATAAATAGCCGTAAAACAGGGGTTGCCCCTGCCTCTTCTATCCAGCGAATAGGAAAATTGGCATCCACCACACCCATTCGTTCTTCGGTTTGTAAAAGAATATCGATATACGAAGGTAATTCATCACTTTCGATGGTGAGTTCAATCATGTTGCGTCCCCTGTGAATACGCATTGTCCCATCTAGGTAAAATTGTGTACTGAGCGGGAAGAAAATATTGTTTTTTTGAGGCTCCTGCCCCAAACTGAGCAATTGTCTATTGTCATTAATGGTCAAAATAACATCACCTAAGCCTTGAGTACTTGTTATATACGCTAATCCATAACCGTCTGGCAGTTGACCTCTTGCGACCACATGTATTGGCTGTAACCGATCACGACCGTAGGGTTGATAGGTTAAAATATATCCTAGTATAACCAGTGCTAGCATACCATAAAGCCACTCCATGCTTTGAAAGTGTTTGTGATAGAGACGTAAAAAGGCGCGTTGATACACTATAGCCGTACTCATTAAAAAAACAGGCAAAAACATAAAGGTTAGCATAATATTTCCCTTAAAGGAATTAAATAATAGTAAATTAAAAAAGCCGACACTCTGCTGTGGATCTAACCATAACTTACCTAGAACCAGCAGTGGAATAGGGGCAACACCCCCCCACAACAAACGGCTACGCCGTGTGCGGCTCAGGCTAAAGGCTACCACGCAACAAAAAAACCATAAAAATGGAATGACCAATAAAATGTTAAATAAAGAAAATACAACCACATTAATGAGGCTAAAAAAAACAGCAGCAGCCGTATAAAAGCGCGGTTGGTGCAGTGCCACCACATGAACAAGGAGCCTTGAGAGCAATGTACCCACGAGTAGAGTCAGCATAATCTTGTATAGAACGAAGGCAAAGGGTATAAACTGCCAAAGATTCTCATTGTTACGTTGAATCAAGCTGTCATGAGCAATAAAACTAGATAAAAAAAGGGACAGAAAGACCCAAGGCACAAGATAAAGAAAATGCTTCACATTCCGCCGTAAAAACCGTCGTTGCACTCGGTAGGAACGACGTTTAGCAGTCAAAACCAACAGCAAAGCTGCGAAAATTCCCCCTAAAAACAATAGATAACTCTTCTCCCCCATCATCCACTCTCCCATAATGAGAAAATTACGATCGGGATCAGCATCAAGTGAGGGCTGTTTCGCTAGCAATGTGAGCTGTTGGGCTAAATGTGCCGCCCATTGACGCATGTCTAAGTTTTCAGTAGTTAACTCATCAGCCCCTTCAATCATCACAGCTTGATAACCTGCCTCTAAATAATGATCTATGGATAATTCGGTGGTCGTATACGATAAAAAACCTCCTCTCTTTAATCTGATAGTGGCAGATCCCGTGCGTAACGCCTGCTGTGCAGCCCGTATACCCGATCGTGGACTGACTGACTGTCCCGAAGATCCGATAGTGATGCGGTGAGTTGGAGATGCAAAATTGAAGTAGAACAACTGGCTATCACTAGCCACGCTGTAACGGCGCAACCATGAACGAGAACCAATCGGATAAGCGTCAGCACGCATCTGTGAGTGCTCATCAAAAACCAGCGGAGCGGTTTCAGCTCCCAAAAAAACAATGCGAGCATTCACCGTACGGGGGCTGACGGATAGTTCATACATGAGATTGAACGCCAGCATCAGCTGGGCAAGCGAACTTTCTAGCGGAAAGAGATACACCACTTCAGCCCGTGATGTTTGGCTGGATGCAGGCAAGGTGCTAGGGAAAAAGACCGTGATTATACTAGAAAAAGAGTGAATATCATTGAATGAGTGTAAAGAGAATCTCTCTGCGATGAGTGCCAACTCACCAGAAAACCGTTCGATCAATGTAATAAGGGTTGCCTCCGCAGTACTTCCTTCCTCTCTGCCCCCTCCATCTTGTTCCAATGCTGTCAAAGCACCCATCAAAACAGAGTTCGCTGTTATCCCCATGGGTACAGCCGACCATAACAAGACACCACATATCAACCGTTTTAGCATCATATCCCTCTTATTTAAGATGAATCTTGTCTCTTATCTTAGTTGATTATCGTACTAAACCAGCTGAACAATCAACCTAATTCAACTAATATTATGGGTCATAGTTGGCGATAATGAAGGTTACTATGAAAAAACATGCTTGTACAATTTACTTTCATTATGCTTTACTTCTGGCTCTTACTTTTAGCGTATCACCGCTCTTTGCTAAGCCTGTTTATAAAAGCCCCTATGATGCGGCACTCATTGCAGAAGGATTTCCAGCTACAGCTCTAGCCATTGCGCCCGCAGTAACGCCTCAGAGTTTGCGTATGATTTTAACTTTATTAGCCCTGCAAAACGGCTACCCTGAAAAATCTATAACTATCGGTTATGACCTAGTGCATGCTGATTGGACAATAACGTTTGGGGACAACGCCACCCTCTATTGGGCTAATGGTCGTTTTTTACCTCTAACCCAGCGGCACAACAGCACAAATTACCGTAGCTACATCGGCTATCTTTATAGCTGGAGTGCCATCGACATGAATCAATGGTCTAAAGAACAGCAAGAACGGCTTCTTAATAACACCTCTAAGCCCATCCAACAAAATGCCCCCGGATTCGAAGGCACTTTCTTTAAGCACCTCTATGGCGGAATAACACGCGAAGATGTAGTAAACAACCTTGTTCTTATTCGTTTTTTGGGCACCACATTAAAAGTGCATAAACTGATGGCTGAACCCATGATGCAGGTAGACAGAGCTGTGCAAAAAGCCGCTCAAACAGACAAAACTTTACGTGCCTTTCTTGACTCTCTTCTACCAGCTGATAGCTTTAACTGGCGAACCATCGCCAACTCTAAGAGCATCAGCTACCACTCTTTCGCCATAGCTGTAGACATTAACCCCAAGCGAAGCACCAAACCTATTTATTGGTCATGGGAACGTGATCGCAATGAAGAATGGTATCTTGTACCCCCTGCTAACCGCTGGAACCCTCACCCCACCGTTACCAAAGCCTTTCAAGATGCTGGCTTTTTGTGGGGAGGAGCTTGGGCAACCTATGACAACATGCACTTTGAATATCGTCCTGAACTCAAAGAGTTGGATCGTCTCTTTAAAGTCATTCAACCGCAATAAAAATACGCCTCGGTTTAATCCCCCCCATTATTAATGGGGGGGGCATTCTTTTTACACAGCTAAAGGCTCAAAAGGCAAATTCCACGCCTCCGCCACCCCTTGATACGTGCATTTACCAGCATGCGTGTTCACCCCATTATACAAATGTTTGTCATACTTCACCGCCACTAGCAAGCCCTTGTTAGCCAATGCCAAGCCGTGGCACAGTGTGCTATCGGTAAGCGCTCGTGTGCTGGTTTGGGCGACAGCACCTGGCATGTTTGCCACACAATAATGAATGATATTGTCCACATCATACACAGGGTCTTGATGGGTGGTGGCGTGGCTCGTCTCAAAACAACCCCCTTGATCAATCGCCACATCTACCAACACGGTGCGGGGTTTTAACAGCTTCAAATGCTCTTTTCGAATGAGGTGCGGAGCTTTAGCCCCTGGAATCAACACCGCCCCCACAATCAAATCAGCTGTCGGCAACACCGAGCGGATATTCTCTTCTGATGAAAACAGCGTGGTGATTTTGGTGGCATAAATATCGTCCAAATAAGCCAACCGGTTGGTGTTAATATCTAAAATGGTAACATTCGCCTGCATACCCACGGCAATTTTCAATGCGTTGATGCCTACCACACCTGCCCCCACAATAATCACATTAGCCCGTGCCACACCCGGTACACCACCCAGCAAAACCCCTGCTCCGCCGTTGTTACGCTGCATGTGATACGCTCCCATCTGCACCGAAAGACGACCGGCAATCTCACTCATGGGCGTTAGACATGGCAGCGCTCCATGGTTGTCAGTAATAGTTTCGTACGCCACGCTGGTTACTTTTTTTGCCAGCAACTCCTTGGTCAATGGCTCATTGTCAGCCAAATGAAGATAAGTGTAAAGCAGTAATCCTTCTTTAAAGTGGGGATACTCGCTTTTAATGGGTTCTTTCACCTTGATGATCATCTCAGCGTCTGCCCATATTTTAGCCGCATTAGGCTCTAACGTAGCCCCTGCGGTTTGGTAGGCTTCATTACTGAAACCCGCCCCCAGCCCCGCATCGTTTTCAATCACTACTGAGTGTCCGTGTTTAACATAGGCCGCTACATCTTGTGGTTTTAGCCCTACTCTAAATTCATTGTTTTTAATTTCTTTTGGCACGCCAATTTTCATATTTGTCCTCACTATTCATAAAATAAAGGTATGCACACTTTCTTGTATACACACCTTTATTTTAAACCCTCTTTGCCAATATGAAAAGAAATAAAAATTAAATTCTTCTTTGCTTACACCTCAAGTGGGGTGTTAAAGGTGCGAGAGAGTGCCATGCTATAAGGAGCTAAGGCAGGACCCGCCACAAACTTCACAAAATCCTGTGTTTGCTCCACGCTAAATCCAATAAAATTTTTAGGATTTAACAAAGACTCTAAAGTGGCTGCATCCATTTTTAAAGCAGGCTCAGCACCAAGTAGCTCCATCAAATCAAGGTCAACGCCCTCTTCTTTGTAGGCTAACACCACCTTCATCGAGGCACTACGAATAATCTCATGAGCTTCTTGTCGGTCGGCTCCGTGTTTCACCGCCTCCATCAAGATACGCTCAGTAGCTAGATAAGGCAATTCACGGCGTAAGTTGCGTTCAATTATTTTAGGGTAGACCACCAAACCTTTGGTTACATGGCTTAACAAACGCAAAATTGAATCTACCCCTAAAAAGGCCTGCGGCACCGACAGGCGGCGGATCGCCGAGTCATCTAAAGTACGCTCTAGCCACTGGGTAGAGGAGACCAATGAGGCAGAAGGTTGCAACGTGATAACCCACTTAGCCAACGAGCTAATACGTTCGCACTGCATAGGATTGCGCTTGTAAGCCATGGCAGATGATCCAATTTGCTCACTAGCAAAGGGTTCTTCTAACTCTTTTAAGCCCTGCAATAGGCGAATATCGTTAGTAATTTTGTGAGCACTCTCAGCAATATGGCTTAAAGCTGCCATAATACGACTGTCCCATTTACGATCATAGGTTTGCCCCGACACGGCTTGGCTGTTAGCAAAACCGGCTTGATTGGCTACGGTTTTTTCAATAGCTTGATACATTCTATATCCACCAGGGACCAAGTGTTTAAAGCTCTCAGCCGATCCGGTGGCACCCTTCACACCCCTAAAAGGCAGGACTTCTATCAATTGTTCTAGCTCTTTTAGATCTTGCAACAGGCTCTGCATCCACAACGTGGCACGCTTGCCCACGGTGATGGCTTGAGCGCTTTGAAAATGCGTAAATGCCAAGCAGGGAATCTCACGATTCTGGTAGGCAAATGTGGTTAACCCGGCTACCACCATCGCAATCTCTTCGCTCACCAACTTAAGCGCCTCTTTAAAAATCATTAAGTCGCCATTATCGGTAACAAAACAGCTAGTTGCCCCCAAATGAATAATCGGGCGGGCCAACGGGGCGGCATCGCCAAAGGCATGAATATGCGCCATCACATCGTGTTTAAAGCGTTTCTCATAAGCAAGCACGGCCTCAAAGTCGATATCAGTCAAATGCTCTTCCATCTCGACGAGCTGCTCATCGCTAATGTCGATGCCGACTGCTTGCTCAGCTTGAGCCAAATAAAGCCACAAGCGTCGCCAAGTGCTGCAACGGTGCTGACTGCTAAAAATGTGTAACATTTCGGCACTAGCGTAGCGCTGGGCCCAGGGGGTTTGGTATATATCGTTATTGGTCATAAAAAATCCTCACTGTTCTTTATTCATCTTGCTAGCACGTTGCATTGTGCAGCAAAATGACGTAAATATTCAGCTTTATTATAGCGTAATTTTGAGAGTGAGGCTAGCGATCGGGGGGGTATGTTCTATCTTACTGTCGACATGTTAGAGAAATCGTCTTTTTGCTACATATCATGCGGAACGTGTAACAAAAAAGCGTTTTCGATTATATGAGTTCATTTAAGATAAAGAATGGCTGTTTTTACTCAAGAAAATTAAGTTAAGTATCAATTTGTCAAGATTAGAAATCATCTTATCTATATCCGATGGGGCAGTATGGATATCTAGGAGCGTCGATGAAGCATGGGCTAAAGGATTACCATTACGCAACTTATGCGCCTCTGTAATGACAACATCACTACCATTTATTGACTTATAAATTCCTTTAAGTGTCTTTTCTTTATAACAATTCTCCACACTTGTACCTGCTATAACAGCGGTTATGGCATCAAAGTAGTTTTTATAAAACGCATAGCGTTGTAAATAATTAGCAGGGCTGTATTCACATTTGTATAAAAAATATAAGTAAATGGATTTTGCTAATGCCTCCGCTGGTTTTATTTTCTGGTTGCTGGAAAGGTTATTTTGCACCAACTTTAACACCGGGGTGTGACTGATGTCTGTGTAGTATTGTGCAAAATTGGTACAACAGTAATGTTCTATATATTCATAAAATCTTGGTATCATCTCTGTATTAGCCTTAATATCTTTCATAAGATCGGTACTCATAAAACTTCTGCTCAATAAATAGGATATTGATAATCGTGAGTTCCAAATTGATGGGTTTATTTTATTCTCTCTTGATATTTTTCTTAAAAAAATATCTATAAGCTTCTTATTCTTGCTTGCCAGAATGATCGGCACAAGATTATGACCACTGTATTTTAGCACCCCCAAATGATTCTCTAGTAGCCCTTTCAATTTTCCAATATAATCTTTATGCAAAACCACGCTTGCATCAAAAACTTGGTTAAAAATGTCTTTGTGCTTTTTAAGGGAAGGATATTGAGGCTTTAACTCTGTATAGATCTTTGTAACAATGCCATTATAAGTTTCAAAATTCATACCATTTTTCGTACTATGCTGTACCAATTCCTCTAAAAAATATCGCCACCTCTCTAGCTTCACCGCTTGAGGGAAATTACGCTTAGGATTATTTACCCAATAATCATAAGGACTTAAACTAAGTCGCTCATCTAGCGTCTCTACATTACAAAAACTTGTGGTTTTTTTAGTATTAACCGCTAGGCGTAAGGGGCGTAGCCACTCTTCTATCTTAGAATTTAGTTGTTCATCTTCATCATGCTCATTAGCTGATTCCTCAAAATTAACCAGAATATAGCAGTCATCGACATAACGCACAAGCAAAAAATCTTTTATTTTTTTGTTCGTCTCTAAATAATCATGCAGGCTTGTATCAAATCCTTCAAGGTAAATTATCGTCGCCAAATAAAAAGATGCCACACTATGGTCAATAGTGGGGAAATAACCTTTGCCGAGATACTCTAGCAACCTAGTAATAAAAAGCTTATCTTTTAAGGATAATTTATTACTATCAATGCCTGCGTCTATTTTTTCAAGTAGACAGGGAAGGTTAATGCTAGGATAGAAATTAGAAATATCAATGAACTTATAATGGGTGTATTTAGCTTTATTATCCAATAAAGTTTTTCTGTATTGATCATAAGCATAACCATATGTAAACTCGTTCTTTTTAAAGTTACCACCGTAAAAAGGATAATAACCCTCTCTTTGTGGAGACTCGTAAAGATTTGAAAGCTCTTTTGCCACCGCCGTGTAGATTAACAACAGCATGGGTGATATAAGCGTGGTGTTCAACCTGCTATGCCCATCGTCCTTAAAAAGCATGATCGAATCTTCTACCAGCCAAGTGTATGGATTGAGAAACACTTTGCCCGACTTGATCTGCTGTTCAAAAAAGCTTTTATCCAATAGCCAAGCATGTTCACCCTCTTTTCGTCTAAATGGAAATGTTTGGAGACTATTTGGTGGCTTGTCATACAACCCTCTAACACACTCACACCACGTTTCATACTTAACAAACAACATTAAATGAACCTCGCCCCCCTACAACCCATCAATCATCTCACTCACAATCGGAATCAGCTGTTTTTTACGCGACAGCACATTTTGCAAAAAGTAAATAGCGCCAGTGTGCTTGGGATAGGGAATAAGGTTTAAAAACTGTTCATCGGCAGCAATGAGCAGATAGCTGGACAATGTGGCGGTGTCAGTGATGAGCAACGCACAAAACAGAGCGGAATTGTCTAGTTTAAAGTGCTCTAAAATGGGCAGATAAAGATCTTTTTGTTTAATGAACAGCTCAGGGTCGCTGGTCTCAATTTGGCTAATGTAAAATTTATGGTCGCCCTCTTGATACTCTTTGCGATCCATCTCGATGATCTCATGGGGCGATTTGCTGGCAATCAGGTTAGAGGCTTCGCGCAGTTGCTGGGCTAACTCGGCAATGCTAAGCTGCGTAAGGCTAGAAAGATAATCAGCCGTTTCTAAGTCAACGGCAGTGGTGGTGGCACTTTTCAGCCCTAAGGTGTCGCTTAAAATACCACATAACAGCAAGCTGGCGGTGGCTTCATCAAGGGGAACATGCTGTGTTTTATATAGATTAGCAATAATGGTGCAGGTGGATCCCACAATTTGGTTAATGAAGGCGATAGGATTGCTGCTTTTAAAGCCGCCTAACCGGTGATGATCGACAATCTCGATGATGTCAACCTTTTCAATACCGGGGATGCCCTGCCCCAGCTCGTTGTGATCGACCAAGATGAGGGCGATGTTAGGCTTACGGTTTAGATCCACCTCATTCAACAGCCCAACCACCTCTTTTTGATTGTTGACCACAGCAACCGCCCGAGCGGTGGAGTGTTCGATGAGGTGTTTGGCTTTCGAGAGCGGAGCATCGTGGGCAATTGCTCCTGTGTCTAAAGCAGCAAGGGTAACCGGCACACTGTAGAGCAGCATCACTGAGGTGGAGGCAGCGTCATAAGAGCTAACCAACACCGAAACGCCCTTCGCTTGAGCCAAGGCACGCAACTCAGGTGTTAAGATGTAGTTGTTGGTTACAATCATGATCGCCACGCTACGCTCAATGATGTGTTGTTGCAAATCATACCGATCGCCAATCAAAACAATAAGGTTTTGCGGGTTTTCTCGGTCAAACTCTGCTTTAAAAGTGTTAGAGTAAGAGGAGGCAACCAGCAAAGTGTAGCCCCGCACTGTGTCGTTGTCAAACTCTAACAAGCATTGCCCATTGATCGTAGATTGGATTAAATGAAAACTGGTGATGAGCATAGATCGTAAAGAGGCACTCGTCTTTTTCATAATATAGAGCGATATGCTCTCATAACAAAGCAATTGTTCATAGGTGCCGTCGTCATCCACAATCGGTAGGGTGTCTATGCCTTCTTGGGTGATAATCTGCAGTGCGCTCCACAGGCTGTCTTTTTGGTTAATACATAGAGGGTTCTCTTTCATGTGATGGCACACTTTGGGTATCACATCCGGCATAAGCTGGGGTAAAGGTGTGGCAAAACGCTGAAAAATGTATTCACTTTGGCTGTTAGCTGCCCCACTGCGAATGGCAGAGACATTACCCACCCCTTGCAGCTTTTTTAGCCGTGCGTAGGCGTGTGCCGCAACTAATGAGTCAGCATCCGGATTACGATGACCCACCACATACACCTGTTTGTAATTTCCTTCCATAACACTTACCCCTCTGCTGACTAAAAAAATACTCTTTATTATACCACAAAATGCCCTCAGCAAAAAAAAAAGAGGAAAGTTGCCTTTCCTCTTTTTTTTTATCAGTGTTAAAAGAACAATACAATGTCTAAAATTATTTTTTCTTAGCCGTGGTATTGGTAGTCGGAGCTGGGGCTGGAGCTGCAGCTTTTTGATCAATGGCTTCACCAACCATTTGACCCACAGTTCGTCTCTGGGCTGCTTCTTCTTGAGCCGCTGCTTCTTTAGAACGAAGGGCATCTAACTCTTTTTGTTGCTCATCAATCTGAGCCTGAAGGGTGGCAATGCGCTGGTTCTTTATCGCTTCAATCTGACTGGTTTCCTCAGTATTACGCTTGGTGAACTCTTCGGTACGAGCTGCACGCAAAGCCTCTGACTTCTCAGAAATTTCTTTAACGAGCTGCTCAATACGGGTTAACTCAGTGGTTTGACGCTCCGCACGTTGGTTTTCAAGCGCAATTTGATGATTATAACGAGCAATGTTACTTCTGTGTTCGTGCTCACTAATCTCTTGGTTCTGCTGGGTAAAAGCTTCGCGATTCAACTGATCGGCACGAGCATTGTCTTCTACACTGCGTTGGGCATCTGCCAACTGGCGGTTAAGCTCATCCAAATTTGCCTGTTGGGCATCTAATGCTACGGTTTGAGCAAATGCCATACCAGACAGCAAAAATAATGACACAACGGTCGTGATAATGAGTTTCTTCATCTTATTACTTCCTTCTTCTTTCCTTAAAAAATGGACTCACACAAGCAAGCCGACGTTAATTCTAAAGCATTTATCTAATAATCGCAATGGCAAATGATGAATTTTTCAATATTTACGGTCGATACAAAATTGGCTCACACCCAGCCAGCAGACTTTAGCTCTTTGCCATCTCCATTACTAAAAGGTGCGCCTCGGTTCGTGCCTCAATCTGTAAATCTTCCTCCACCACTTCCAGTGCATCGCGCATGTTTAGTTCCATACCATTTATGCTAGCCCTCCCCTCAATCAGCACCACATAGCCCTGCCTTTCTGCCCCCACCTTAAAGGCAAGATGGTTGCCTGCCGAAATAACCGTAGCCTGCATATTCATATCGGCATGAATTTTTATGGGTGCTTGAGTGTTAGGTGCATCAATGGAGGTAACCAAAGAGAGCCACTGATCATCCCTCTCATCAAAGGAAAACTTATGGTCGCCATATTGTGGAGCTACGCCTTTTTTGTTCGGCATAATCCATATCTGCAACAGGCGCAATGTTTCATCGCCGAGGTTGTGTTCGCTGTGTAAAATGCCTGTGCCGGCACTCATATACTGCACCTGCCCTCGCTCTAGTGTTCTTTCATTTCCCATACTATCAGTATGGGTTAATTTACCCTTTACAATGTAGGTAATAATCTCCATATCACGGTGAGGGTGCGTGTCAAACCCTGTGTTGGGGGCTATCAGGTCGTCGTTTATTACCCGCAACACGCCAAAGTGCATGTTATCTGGGTTGTGATAATCGGCAAATGAAAAGTGAAAATGGCTCTTAAGCCAGCCGTGGTCGCCTTGACCCATGGTTTGGCTGTTTATATATTTTATCATTATGTTACTCCTTATGTTTGGTTTATTAAGCATGCTCATCATCGGACTGTTTGGTCTATAAGCTATTTTTAGTAACTTGCACCTAAAACGAACAGTAACCCATCTTTTAGCCCTAGTATAAATGAGTAAACTGTGATAGAGTAAAATACTGATGAGAGAAGATTCACCTAGAGGCTGTGGGCATTGCCCAAAAGAAAGCCCCTAGGTGTTGGTTCAAGAACACTCAGGGGCTTTATCCTTAATAGGGAGGTATGTTATGAAGAACATACACTCGATTTTGGATAAAACCATCGGAGCTTTATCCAAACTTTTAACAATCGCATTACTTTTGCTTCTGTTAAGAGTAATCGAATCTTTCAGAAAAACGTTAGAGTAATCTTTCAGTGCCACCTCATAACCTTTGCTACAAGGTTGTGGGGTGGTTTTCTATTATAAGCATAACACATACACACTGTTTTGTAAAGACAAAATAACCCCGTCTTCTTCCCCTAGCATAAATTAAATCTTTATGCTACACTCATTGCTAAATATGATTCACTTAGGGGTTTTGGCGTTGCCAAGAGAAAGCCCCTAGGTGTTGGTGCACCTGAGGGGCTTATCCCAAAATAGGGAGGTATGTCATGAAACACATACACTCGATTTTGGATAAAACTCTCAAGGTTTTATCCAGCCTTGTGGCATTAGCATCGCTTTTGCTCAAGATAATCACTCTTTTTAAAAAATCTTAGAATAATCTAAGGTTTCCCTCTAGTAACCTTGCACGGTTGCTAGGGGGTTTTCTATCTTTAAGCATAGCACACTCTAGCTGTTTTGTAAAGAACGCCTTCTAAAAAAGTCATGCCCCGCGCTCACTAACCTATCAACGAAAATAGCAAAATTCCTAACGTTGCGACATTCGCACCTTGCCTACCACTGTCCTTAGCCCATTCATCATGGCTTTAACCACACTCTTTTTAGGGGCAGGCTTGCCCACCTCTTCGGTGATGGCTTCGCAATACTCCTTCACCTCGGCTTGTTGCTCGGGGGCTAGCTTTTGTGCCTCGGTTTGTATGGCGGTTAGCTCGGCTAAGTTCAGCCCATGGTTGTACTGGGCAAGGGTGTATGGTTACCCATAGTCAGAATCATTCTAATAATTATCCATATTTACATTTGAGGGGAAATAGTTTATAATTGTATCCTAAGCAGGGAGCTTATGGAACTTAAAATACATTTAGTGCGAGCAGTAAAAAAACACAAAGATGGCAAGGTTGAATCCATTGAACTAATCGATACTCTCTATAATATACAACAAATATTGAATGATGGAAAGCTTATTCATGAGCTAGAAGGACAACAAAACGATCACTTAAAGAAATTGACAAAAAATTATAAAATCCATGAGATTAATGAATCCAATGGGTATTATAGAATCACTATCACTTCTGATATGGCTGACACACTAAAGAAGGTAACAAAGGATGGTACTCAAATTAAGAATCCTACAGTTGACTTTTTAGCATTATGGTCTTATTCTTGCAAAAGTGGGGATTCTCTGTACCATACCCCTAATGGATTGTTTACCTTTACTGCTTTTATAAAACTTTTGAACACTTTGCTAGAAATGACTGATGAGCATGAAGGATTTACAAGACTTATTGAATGTCCTCTAGCTCCTTCAAATGATTTTGAAAAACTGATTGAACAAAATACAGGTTTTTTTAAGGTTAAAAAATTAGAAGAAAAAATCAAAATGCCCGTTTTTGATATACAAAAAACTATTGCTAGTGATAAAGAAAAGCAAGCTGCAAACGAACTTTTAATAACGTTTAATCAAACACCTCTTTCTAATATGGATCAGGACGGCACTATTACTCTGACCTATCATCATGACACAAAACAAACCTATACTCCAGCGGACTTATTCTCTATGCTAACAGTTAAACGCTTTTTTGAGGAGGATAATGATTGGGGAGATGTGGAGTTAGAGTATAAAGATGGTGTCAACAAAAAGGGAAAGAAGTGGACAAAAACTCAGCTATTAGGAGTCGTCCAAAAAATAGAGTTAGAACTTGACCATAATCAGAAAAAAGATGAAAACGTTATTTTCCCAGAATTAGAGGCAATTATAAGTAGTCATGAAAAATAATAATTGGATTTACTTAGAACTGGTGTTACCTCTTTTAGGGGTGGGAATACTGACTGCACTTCCAGCAATAATATGGAGCGATCCCTTTTTAACGTGGATTGATTCGTTTTTAACAACAAAAGATATTCTGCACGCCCTGCTAGTTTTAACTACCCTAATAATGGGTTTTATCTTTCATCAATTCTTTTCAGTATTGCTTAATTCACACGATCGTTTACTTCAAAAGTTTATAAAGCCTGACGAGGAAAAGCCTAACAATCGCACAAAAAGTTTCTATATATACACTATTCTAAACCAAACATTTTTGATTTGTTCTTTTCTTCTTATTGCCAATATTTTATATCTTTTCAAAGATTGTCCTCTTAGTTTTTTCAAGTTCTCTTTAGTAGCACTCATACTAACGCAAATATGGGTTTTTTATCGTCTTTTTCATATATCCATGGTTCTTGTAAATTGGAATTTAGATAATATAAAAAAAGACGAATAATCCCCCTACCCTAGCCCCAACGTGTTGATGTAATGATCATACAACCCTAGCAGAAAGGTAACCCGCTCCATGTCGGTCTCGTTGTCAAATGGCTCGCTGCGGTAGCACGCCTCCACGGCTTTGTCTAGCGCCCGGTGGGCTTTTACAAGGTCGGGGTTCAGCATAAAGGTGGCTTTGTTGTACATCGCCGCTAGGGTCATGCCTTGGTCGGCATACTTTTGGCGCACGGAAATCACCTGCTGCCCCAGCGCCGCCACCTTAGCTTGCTGTTTTGCCGTGGGGGCAGGCGGAAAGGGAAAGGTGTTGTACACCACGCCAATGCTGTACTGATAATCACTTTTTAAGCGTCCGCCCACCGTCGCCAGCCACGCTTGGTGCAGACGGCTACTCAACACACCAAACAGGTAGGGCGTGGCGTTTTCTAATGAAATAGCCGTCTTCACAATATCATCTTTGGACATGTAACCAATGGGCGAATAATAGCGATGTTGTGAACTGACAATTGGAATAAGCAGATAATCTGTCCTAGGTTGGCGCATCTCACCAAACAGGGTCGGTTTATCCGCCAATTTACGGGTGGCTTCACGTTTACTATTCAGGCGGTGTTCTTGCACACTTTGCACTCGCTTCATAATATGGGGCAAGTGGCTCAACTCCACCGCATTCGCATCCACCAGCCACAGACACCAGCGCTCTTCATTATTCAAAAATTCATCCGTATTGAACAATCTCCGAATGTACTTCTCGGCTCCCGGTTCGGCGATGAGCAGTTCCTCTTTTTCTTGCGCGCTTAGCAACAGGTGTCCGCCGTCATTCGACATACTACCAGAAGCACACATCGGCGTGCTGGGGTTCAGGGGGGTTTTGCGTTCTTGCACCAAGCTCAGCGTGTCGCTAAAGGCGAGGTAGGGGTTTATGCGTTGGGCACTGCTGCGTTTCACCACCACCTCTTCCTTTGCCCCTTGGTCATCTTTACGCAGGGCGTAGTCATACAAATGCTTTATGCCCACCTCGTGCCGGCTAAAGCCTATCACCACGCAATGCACTTGGGCGTTGTTTTTCGCCTCATTAAACCATTTAAAGGTGCGGTGGGCAAAGCTAATAAAAATCCCATCGTCCTTTATCAGGGTGTTCCACAACGGAAAGACCTGCGCCCCTTGGGTTATGCTGGCGGTGCTAACCAACGCCGCCGTTATTTTATCATTATGTTTCATCATATTGGCACATTTTTTGTACCAGCACGCCACATAGTCTAACTGGTGGCTGCCCTTCACCCCGTCAAACAACACTTCCACCTCGGCCCGTTGTTCTTTTAGTTGTTTTCTTGCCCCATAAAAGGGCGGGTTGCCCACAATATAGTGCAGTTTTTTAGGCTCTATCAGCTCGTGCCATGCGCAGGTCAGGGCATTTTCGTTGGCTATCGTGGCGCTCACCGTCAACGGCAGCCGGGTGTACAAAATGCCAAAGGCGCGGCTCGCCTCCATGTTCATTTGGTGGTCGGTCAGCCACAATGCCAGCTGGGCTATCTTGCTGGGCAGGCTCTCAATCTCTATGCCATAAAACTGGTTCACATTCACCTTTATCTCAGCGTGCACACTCTCTTTGAGTAAATGCCGCTCCTTAACTCGGGCGTGCAAATGCTGCAACGCCTCCAGCTCCAGCGTGCGCAGCTCACGGTATGCCACCACCAAAAAGTTGCCGCTGCCACAAGCCGGGTCCAGCACCGTAATGCGGCTCAGCTTGCCAATAAACCGTTCTAACATGCTTTTGTTCGTTTTTATCACCGCAAACTCAGTCCGCAGCGCCTCCATAAACAAGGGGTCAATCGCCTTGCGTATGTTTGCCTCGCTGGTGTAGTGTTCGCCGCGCACCGTGCGGGTGAGGGGGTTGGTGATGCTTTGAAACAGCGTGCCAAAAATGGCCGGGCTAATCTGCGCCCACTCAAAGGCCGCCACCTCTAATATTTTTTGCCTAATGCTCGCATTGCCATACAGCCGGTAGCTCGTATCGCTAAACAATGCCCCATTCACATAGGGAAAGCTTTTTAGCGCCTCCGGCAGGCGCAGATCGCGGCGGTCAAACGGCGTGTTTAACACCTCAAAAATATCATTAATGTGGTGCGATAAATCGGCCCCGTTGCTCTGGCTGTGCGTTTCTAAATAGTGATGAAACGGGCGGTTGGTCAACTGGTCCGAAAACAGCCCTGTGTGGTCGGCAAAAAAGCAGTACAGCAGGCGCACCATAAAGTAGTTCAGCTCTAGCGAGGGGGTGTTATCCCCGGCCTCAATCACCGTATACAGCTCACCCAGCAGGGCCGCCGCCTTCAGCGACATTTTTTCTTCTTGGTAGGTTATCACCTCGCTGTAGCCGGCGATGAACTGAAAGACGTGTACCTTGCTCACAAAGTCATTCAGGCTAAAGCGCTCTTGCGTCTGCGTGGTGAGGTTATGCACAATAAACTCTTTAAAGTTGCACAGCACCACATAACGCGGCTTCTCTTCCTCGCTCAAGCTATCAATGTAGTCAAACGCTTGGGTGTTCACTTTATCATCCAGCGCCACAGCAGGACCTTTTTGTTCCACCAGCAGCTGCCCCGGCCAAAACAGGTCAATGCGTCCTGTGCCGCTCATCCGCTTGACGGACTTTTCAAAACGGGCGAGTTCGGATCGTTGTTTGCCGTAAACGGCGAAGAGGTCGTTCCAGAAGGTTTGGCTCTCGGCAATTTCTTTGTCGTCAAAGTTTTGCCACTGGTGCACAAAGTCAAAGGCTCGGCGGTGCATCTCGTCGGGGGATAGGTTCATGGGGTGGCGCTCTCTTGCAGTTTGGCTAAATCTAAAATCTTTTGCACCACAAGGTGTACGTTCAGCGAGGGGTTAGTTTCGTGGTAGCCATGGGGCAAAGCTGGATGGGTGAGGGGTTCTTTGCCGGCTACCAACTGTTTGCCCCCAGCGATGGCATTGCGCACATCATCCAAGGTTATCTGTTCGCACAGCACGTCGTAATCTCGCTTGCCAGTTTTCATCGCTTCAAAACTCTGTTTAAACAGCTTATTGATAACCGGTAGATAAATTTTCTCTTTGTCTTCTTTAGTAGCGGTTTTTATCAACTGCGCTGGGTTTTTGGGGTCGGTCTTGTGCAACAGCAGCCACACCTCAAAGGTAACATTGGTGTAAGCTAGTTGGTAATTTTTGGCTGAGGGGTACTCCTTCTTGCAGACAGAGATTGTGTCAAGATGCCGTTTAAAATGGGCAGGGTCTCCTTCATGATCAAGAAAATGATAAACGTGCTGTGTGTCTGTATTTTGTCTATCGAGGAGTTTGAAATACTCTTTGGGCGTTTGGGCTATTGTAATGACAAACTTGATATGCCTGACCCCTGCTTGATGAAGAAGTTTCGCTAAACGTTCAAGATACTTTTTTTCAGTTTCACCCTCCACACCAAAGTAAAGCGTAACTTTATTCTCTCGTTGTGGCCGGCTCATTTATCCTCCCCCTTCATCATTTTTTCAAAAATGGGGAAAAAATTCATCTCGGCATTAACTCCCCCAAAGGCATCAGCAAGATAGTCGTGCATATATTCTTGATAAATCTCGGTAGAGTTATTCTTAAAATCTGCTAACGAATACAGTTCACTCTCGCCACTTTCAGGGTCGCGCTGGGTAAACTTAATCTCATCTCTACGAAAGAGAGCATTGTTCAAAAAGATGGGGTTGTGCGTGTTAAAAATAAGCTGGGCATGGTTTTTGTTAATTTCTGGGTCATGAAACAGTTTGATGATGTTCATGATGGCAAGGGGGTGGATGGAGGCATCAAACTCATCGATGATGAGGGTTACACCTTCGAGTAAAGTATCACAAATTAATGTAACTATTTTAGCAAAAATCATTGTACCCAGCGATTCATACGCAATGCTTGACACCGCTACTCCTTTCTTATCATTACGAGGATCGAGAACGACTGATCTAAGTTCATACTTCCCATCATCATAGCTAGCCTGAATTATATCATTAACAGAGCCAATAGATCGCAAAGCCTCTTTTAGAAATTGAGCATTGGCTTCTGGCATTGGATCACTGGCAAAAACATCAGAACTTTCTATTTTATTAAACTCAGGAAGAGGTTGAAATTTATTGTTAAACCATCCCTTAATCGCGGTGGATAAAACAGTTGAAATACTCTCTACTTTATTCAAATAAAGTTGATTTGATTCTATTGTCGTTATTATCTTGTCCACATACTCCTTAGCCAAATCCGGTACTTTAGTATAATCATCATTCAAAAGACCTCTGTTTATCTTCACTTCTCTATTCAGATTAATACTATTTCCTTTTCTGTCAAAAATATTTTCCCCATCCACGCTTAGCGATTCTTCGATTACAAAGCGTTGCTCTACTGGCTCAAAAAAAGTTCCCACATTAATCGACAAGTGATAGCTCACCAAAACTTTCTCCGCCATCTTATTTCCATCTTGACGCAGGTGTGTGAGAAACATAATGGTAAAACCCATTGGATCGGACTTAGTTTGCCTACTGTTTGTCATGAGTCTCACAGTCTTTTTATCCAGTTTATTGAGATCATTACTTATAATAATTGCCCTAAAGAACGCCATCGCCGTAATCAAACTCGTCTTACCCGAGGCATTAGCCCCATACACCACCGAGGTGGCAAGGGCGGTGTGGTCGCCGTCCCTCAGCACACTGGTGCTAATTCGCTCAGGTTCATTCTCTAAGTCGGGCTCCATACTGAACACCGTCTCTTCACGAAAAGATTTATAGTTCGTCATCGTAAAATTAAGTAACATAGCACCATCCTCATTTCTTAACAGCTATTATACAATAAGAACCTATTTTATTCTACCAAATACGCCGAATTGAAAGGGAGGGAGGAGCAACATGAAGGCCCACAGACAACAAAAACTGATGATTCTCATCAACAAAGATCTCTCCGTAAAGGTAACCGACTTAGCCAAACACCTAGGCGTGTCCGAGATGACCATTCGCCGCGATTTGAACGACTTGCACCAGCAAGGGCTGCTAACGCGCACCTTTGGTGGGGCATTAATGGCTGATAAAAGCGCCATCCCCGAGCTATCGCACGGTGAAAAAGAGACCGTGAACCGCGCAGGCAAACGCCACATTGCCCAGTTAGCCGCCACTCTTATTGCCGATGGCGATGTGATTTATCTGGGGGCTGGCACCACTTGCGAGCTGTTGGTGAAAGAGATTTTGACCAAAAAACTCACCATCATCACCAACTCACTTGCCATTTTTAACCACGCCCAAAAACAACCCAACTTTGAGGTTATTTTGTCCGGTGGGCATTTTAGACCCAAAACGCAGATGTTTGTGGGCCCCCACAGCGAGAACTTTTTTAAGCAGATCACCATAAACAAGTGCTTTATGAGCTGCAACGGTGTGAGCCTGAACGGCTACTCGGTAAGCAACCAAAGCGAAGCCACCATCAACGCCCTGGTAGCCAAGCGTGCCAAAAATGTGTACATGCTGGCAGACTCTGCCAAGTTTGACCTTGAGTTTTTTGCCACCTTCCTGCCCTTGTCTCAGGTCAACTACCTCATCACCAACAAAGACAAAACGATCAATCTGTCCGCCTACCATCCCTTGGTGGCTATCCTCTCTTAGATAACCTGCCCATCGCCTGCAGTCCTTATGCACAAAAATGTGCGATTTTGTTATAAAATGTTTGACTTTGTTCGATTATGGGGTAAAATACTCTAATCGGACAAAATAAAAGCAATTTATGAAAGGAGGACACTATGGCTATTTTTATTGCAGGTTTACCTGAATTTGCCCCATTATGCCAAGTTTTGCACCAGCATCTCACCACTCACGGTTGCCCAGCTGAGTTAGTAACCGAAAGCTACCCCCACAGCGTGGCTTTAGGCATCGGTGTGGCAAATCTCATCACCCAAAAGGGTGGCACGGCTCTCGTGATTGATGACTTTGGCATTGGGGCATTTAACGCCATTAACAAAGCAGGCAACATTGTGTGCGCCAACGGCTATGACGAACACTCAGCCAAGATGACCAAAGACCACAACAACACCCAATCCTTGGTGATTGGGGCCTTGGTAATTACCGAAGAGCTTGCCAAAAGCATCGCTTTAAACTTTGCGCAGGCCACTTACGCTGGTGGGCGGCATCAGGTGCGGGTGGATATGCTGAGTGAACTATTTAAAGGAGGGGTGTAAAATGCGCGTGGCTATTGGATGTGATCACATCGTTACAGACATTAAAGATAAAATGGTGGCCTTTTTAAAGAGCGAAGGGCATGAAGTGCATGACTGCGGAACAAACGACTTTGAACGCACGCACTACCCTATTTATGGTTTGCGCGTAGCCCAAAAAGTGCTAAAAGGCGAGGTTGACCGAGGCATCACGATATGTGGCACAGGCGTGGGCATCACCGTAGCTGCCACCAAAATAAAAGGCATCCGCACCGTTCTCACCCGAGACCCGTTGGTAGCCAAAACCGCCTGTGAACGCTACAACGCCAATGTGCTAGGCATGGGTGGGCGCATTGTGGGTTTAGGATTAATGGAAGAGATTATCAAAACCTTTTTGGCCTCAACCTATGCAGGTGGGCATGAAGCCGAAGTGGCGATGTTAGATGATTTACTCAACACAAAAGTTCCGCAAGAGACGCAGTTTGATGCCTATTTAAAAAAATGGGACAACGGCGAGTATCACGACTAAACAAAAGGAGACAGCCAAAATGGCAATGACTAGAGAAGAATCGGCAATGGTAGGATTAGAGATTGTGGCCTACGCCGGCGATGCGCGTTCCAAATTATTAATGGCACTCAACGCCGCCAAGGCAAAAGATTTTGCCAAAGCGGACAGCCTCATAGCCGAGGCCAACAGCCTGCTGAATGAAGCGCACAAAGTGCAAACCCAGATGATTCAAGAAGAGGCCAGCGGGCAAGAGCATGACCTAGGGTTCATCATGATTCACGCCCAAGATCATGTGATGGGAGCCATTTTATTGCGCGATCTCATGCAGCACTTTATTGAACTTTACAAAGCCAGCTAACAACGGTCTAACACTGAATAAAAAAAAGGAGATTAAATTATGAGTAAAATGGATGCCCTTATTGCTCGGTTTGAAAAAATAGCCGCAAACCCTTATTTACGAGCCATACGCGATGGCTTTATCAGCCTCATTCCCGTGGTTCTCTTCTCTAGTATCTTTCTTTTAATCGCCTTTGTCCCCAATATTTGGGGGCAAAATTTGCCCGATGCGGCGGTCACCTCGCTCATGAAGGCCTACAGCTACTCAATGGGCATTTTGGGTTTGCTCATTGCCGGCACGGTAGCGCGCTCGCTCACCACCACTTTTAATAGCAAACTCCCAGCCACTCGGCAAATCAACGTAACCTCGGTCATGGCTGCCTCTACCATTGGCTTTTTACTTATTGGTATTAGCACCACCGCCGATGGATCCGGTTTTTCCATGGAGTATTTAGGCACAAAAGGTTTGCTGGCTGCCTTTTTGGTAGCGTTTATCACCACCAACATCTACCGGTTTTGTGTAGCCCGCAACATCCGCATCAAAATGCCTGAACAAGTGCCACAAAACATTTCGCAAACCTTTGCTGACCTCATTCCCATGGCTCTCACCATCATCTTCTTTTGGGTGTTCGATTTACTCTTTAGAAGTTACATCAACCCAGAGGGCTTTACCGCCACTCTCATATTAGTCTTTCAGCCCATTTTTAGAGCCGCCGACAGCTATTTGGGCTTGGCTCTTATTTTTGGGGGCATGGCCTTTTTCTGGTTCATTGGTATTCATGGCCCTTCCATCGTAGAGCCTGCCGTAGCCGCCATTTATTTGGGCAATGTGGCAGCCAACTTTGAACTCTTTAAAGCCGGCGAACATGCCTCTTATGTTTTATCACAAGGTGCGCAGTATTTTGTTGCCACCCTTGGCGGTACGGGGGCAAACTTGGTCATCACCTACATGATGGCAACCATTGCCAAGTCAAAACAACTCCGTTCGGTAGGACGTGCCAGCATGGTACCGGTAACCTTTGGTATTAACGAGCCGGTGCTTTTTGGTGTGCCGTTTGTGCTTAACCCCATCTTTATGGTGCCCTTCATCCTCACCCCCATCATCAACGTTTGGTTGTTAAAGTTTTTCATTGACATGGGCATGAATGGCTTTATTTACAACTTGCCATGGACAACCCCAGGTCCTTTAGGATTGCTTATGGGGACGGGCTTTGCTCCGCTCTCCTTTGTGTTGTTCCCCCTCATTTTGGTGGTAGACTTCTTTATCTATCTTCCTTTCATGCGCATTTATGACAAGCAATTGCTTGCCAAAGAAGCCCTTGGTGGGATGAATGAACCTACTGCAGAAGCAATCGAAACCAAAACCACTATTGAGATTGTTAGCCCAGATGGAGCCAAGAGTGTGTTGGTGATTTGTGCCAATGGGGCAACCAGCAGCATGTTGGCTAACGCCATTAAAAATGGAGCAAAGGCACTCAATATAGAGTTTGAGTCAGTCGCCATGGCCTATGGGCAGCACCGAGAAGTGATGAGTTCGTTTGACTTGGTTATTTTAGCGCCACAAATGGCCTCAATGCTCGATGAAATTGCCGAGGAAGGTAAAAATTGCGGCACCTTGGTGGTTTCACTCGGCGGACCTGAATACATAAAATACACCCGTAGCCCCGAAGAAGCTTTGCGCTTTGCTCTTAAGCACATCAACGACAAGTAGTTTTCCTCTAGGAGATTTTTATGAAAGAGTTTAAATTTGACGACACATTTATTTTTGGAGCAGCCACAGCTGCCTACCAAGCCGAAGGGGCCACCCGCTGCGAGGGGCGTGGGCTGTGTGCGTGGGATGAGTTTTTTCATCAGCCCAACAGCCACTTTAATGCCGATGAAGCCAGTGATTTTTATCACACATACAAAGAAGATTTAAAAATAGCCAAAGCACATGGGGTGAACGGTTTGCGCATTTCTATTGCGTGGAGCCGTATTTTCCCTACAGGGTTTGGGGCGGTGAATGCTGCAGGCGTGGCTTTTTATCACCAGCTTATTGATGCCTGCTGGGCGGCAGGAGTAGAACCTTTTGTTACCTTGCACCATTTTGACACCCCTTTGCCTCTTTTTAAAGAGGGCGACTGGCTGAACCGCACACAGATTGATCATTTTGAGGCTTACGCCCGTTTCTGTTTTAACGAATATGGACAAAAAGTTAAGCATTGGATCACCATTAATGAACCCGTTTCGGTGGCCTTTGGGCAGTACATCGTGGGGCATTTTCCCCCACAAATCAAGTACGATGTGCCAAAATCCGTTCATGCCTTGCACAACATGACCATAGCCCATGGGCGTGTGGCGAAAATGTATAAAGAGATGGGTCTTACCGGTAAAATCGGTATGGTGCATATTTTAGAGTCTAAATACGCCATAAGCACCAGCGATCTCGACAAAAAAGCGGCCATGGTTGACGACACCCTAGCCAACAGTTTTGTGTTAGATGGTTGTTTGCACGGCAGTTACCGCCCTGAAACCTTGAGTGTTATTAACACATTATTAAAAACCTATGGAGCTGAAGAGCTGGTGGTGAGCGAGGAAGATAAAGCCCTTATGCAAATCATTCCGCAGCACACCGACTTTTTGGGGATAAATTCTTATGCAGCTCATTTTGTGCAGCACTACGAAGGTGAGAGCCAGATTGTGCATAACGGCACGGGCGACAAGGGATCATCCATCTTTGCCAACAAAGGCGTGGGGCAACGGGTGGCTAACCCAGCGGTAGAAACCACCGATTGGGACTGGCCTATCTACCCCCAAGGGTTGTTTGACATGCTCACCCGAATGCGCAAGCAATACCCCCACCTTAAAGAGATTTATGTTACCGAGAACGGCATGGGAGCTAAAGATGAACTGGTGAACGGTACGGTGAACGATGCAGGGCGTATTGACTATGTGCAGCGCCATTTGCAAGCCGTGGGCCTGGCCATTGAGGCTGGTGTGCCGGTGAAAGGCTACTTTATGTGGTCTCTGTTCGATCTGTTCTCGTGGACAAACGGCTACAACAAACGTTATGGCTTTTTTTATGTGGACTTTGCCACCCAAAAACGTTACCCCAAAGCTAGCGCTCAATGGTGGCGTAATTTAGCTAATACCAAAACTTTAACCTTGCCTAATGAGCTTAAATAAGGAGAGACAAAATGATTAATACAAAAAACATGTTACTAAATGCCCAAGCCGGGGGCTATGCCGTTCCAGCTTTTAATGTGCATAACCTCGAGTCGATCAACGTGATTGTAGAGGCTGCGGTGCAGTTAAAATCGCCCTTGATGGTGGCCTTTACCCCGTCGACGATTAAATACTCAGGCTTTGAGGCCTTATATGCCTTGGTAGAGAACGCAAGCCAGATGCACAGCGTGCCTATCACCATGCACCTAGACCACCATGAAGATGTGGACATGATTAAACATGCCATCAAGCACGGCGTGCGATCGGTGATGATTGACGCTAGCCACCACAGTTTTGAAAAAAATGTGGTGATTAGTAAAGATGTGATCGACTTTGCCCACCGCTACGGGGCCACAGTAGAGGCCGAACTCGGTGTGTTGAGTGGACAAGAAGACGACTTGATAGTGAACAGCGAAAACTCCGCCTACACCGACCCCCACAAGGCCCAGAAGTTCGTGGAGCTAACCGGAGTGGACAGCTTAGCGGTCGCCATCGGCACAGCCCATGGACTTTACGAAGGTGAGGTGGTGCTAGACGTGGAGCGCTTGAGCCGCATTCGTGAACTGGTCAGCATCCCCTTGGTGCTGCATGGGGCCAGTGGTTTAAGCGATGCCTTAGTGCAAGACTGTATTAAACGCGGTATCTGCAAGGTGAACATTGCAACCGAATTAAAAATCCCTTTTGCTAAAGCGGTGCTAGATTTTTTAACCGCCCATCCAGGAGAAAGCGACCCGCGCAAGTATTTAACCCCTGCCAAGGCAGCGATGTTAGACGTGGCATTAGCCAAAATTAAAATGTGCCACAGCGACAGCAAGGCATAATTATGATCACAATAACACTTAATCCTGCTATCGATACGCTCTATCTAGCCGATTCATTTCGGCTAGATAGTATTAATCGGGCTAAAGAGGTTCATCACTATGCCGGTGGCAAGGGGCTCAATGTCTCTAAAGTAATGCAATTGTGTGGCCTTCATGTGGCATGCCATGGGTTTATTGGTGGGGGCAACGGGGTGCAACTGGCACAACTGATGGCTGATAAAGATTTGAAAAACGGTATGACACCTATCTCTGGGGAGACCCGTGTGTGCCTGAACATCATTAGCCCTGAAGGGGCCACCGAGCTGCTAGAGGCCGGACCGGTTATTAGCCCTGCCGAGCAAGAGCTGTTTTTACAACAGCTAGCCCAAGCGATAAATGTGGATGAACTGGTTACCATTAGTGGGTCATTGCCTCAAGGATTACCCACTAATTTTTATGCCCAGATTATTGAGCTGGTGCAACTCCGTAGGGGCAAGGTCATCATCGATAGCTCGGGGGCTGCCTTGGTAGAAGCGGTGAAAAAGAAGCCGTGGGGCATAAAAATAAATGAATATGAGTTTAAGGTGTTAGTTGCCGATAAGTTAGCCAAGGGCGCAACGTTGCCGGAGCAAATAATGAGTTTGGTTCACATTCCCTTGGTGATGATTACGCAAGGTAGCCAAGGTACACTTTTGAAATATGAAGGACAACTATGGCAAGCGACCATTCCCCTATTAAAAGTGGTGAACGCTACCGGCAGTGGTGACAGTGTGATGGCAGGTCTGTGTGTGGCGCAGCACCAACAGCTACCAGTGCCTGAATGTTTGAGTTTTGCCATGGCATGTGGCATGAGCAACACACAGCACTGGGAGTCTGGGCATATTGATGAGGCTGAAGTTAAACGGTTTGAAACGCAAGTGAAAGTGATAAGGAGTGGTATAAAATGATAGAAAGTGAGATAATGACGATTGTGGATCCGATTGGGTTGCACGCCCGGCCCACATCGGTTTTAGTAAAGTTGGCTAAGCAATTTGATGCACAGGTGGAAATTGTATCTGGTGACAAAAAAGCCAATTTAGGCTCGATGATGAAGGTGCTAGCTTTGACGGTGATTCAAAACAGCCAAATTAAACTGATTGCCGAGGGAGCACAAGCCCAAGAGGCGGTGGATGCTCTGATTGCCGAGATGAAGGCTCAGAATTTAATTTAATTTATTAGAGGGACTTAGTTAATGATACACTGGTATCTAAAATGAGTCCCTCTAATGATTGGGGTGGCATCGGATAAGATCCTGAACAGCAAACTAGCCAGCAATAAAAAAAGCGAGTAGTCCCCATTCATAAAATATTGTCATCCATCATTTCCCTTGCGCCTTGCGTATATAGTGTTTAAAAATACAGTCGTATTCGTTGCGAGAATCTTTGGGTTGTGGCACGGCACTGTGCAACTGCCAGCCGTCCATGGGTTCATTCAGCCACACATCCCCGGTAAACGCCCCCTCTATTTGGGTAAGGTAGAGGTGGTCTGCTAGGTGCCAAAACTGGGCATACACCGTTGACCCGCCTATTATAAAAATATCTATTCTTTGGGCTTGACGCAACACATAAGGCAGGCTTACCACCTGCACACCGGGCCGGGTCGCACATCCACGGCTTAGCACCCAGTTTTGGCGACCCGGCAAAGCGCGTCCAATGCTCTCTAGCGTTTTACGCCCCATCACCACAGTTTTGCCCATGGTTAGACGTTTGAAATAAGCTAGGTCAGCTGGTAAATGCCACGGCATAGTACCGGCGTTGCCGATAAGATTGTTGTTGTCCACCGCAGCAATGAGGGAGATCATGTTGCTAACTCCTGAGATTAAAGTAAATCTTTTGAACCTTACACCCTTCTTTTAGCCCTAGCACAAACAAGGGATGTGTGCTATAGTCAAATTCTGATGAGAGAAGATTCACCTAGAGGCTACGGGCTTTGCTCGTAAAAAGCCCCTAGGTGTTGGGGAACAACTAGGGGCTTATCCTAAATGGGGAGGTATGTTTATGAACAACATACGCTCGATTTTGGATAAAACCCTCAAAGTTTTATCCAGCCTCTTGACAGTTGCAAAGCTTCTGTTAGAGGTAATCGTAATCATCAAAAAACTGATAGGGTAAACCCTTGATGTTCCACCTCATAACCTTTACCAGAGGGTTGTGGGGTGGTTTTCTATTATTAAGTATACCACAGAGCGGTAGTTTTGTAAAGAATCACTTCGTCCCTAAAGATCAAACATTTTATCATAATTCTTTTTTGCTTCAATCCATTCAGATACGACATCCTTCATAGAAGCTAAATCCTCAATTTCTAACCCCTTAATTCGATGACTTACCATGTGATAGGTAACATCTAAGCATTCCAAAATCGCTTTTTGCTTCTTATCAACATCTTTTTTCGCCTTATCTTTCTGTTTTTTAATTTTCTCTTGGTCTTTTAAAAATTCTGCAAGATCACTCACTAAAAAGGCTTGATGTATTGTATTTAAAGCACTTTTATCACCCTCTTTTATTCTATCCTCTTTCCCGTGCAAAATACCTGTTCGGTGCTTACACATTGTACCACTCTTACCCGCAGCACAATCACAGCTAGCTTTCATCATTCTCCCATCAATAATGATATTGGTTTTATACAACGAACCAGTGCTACCTTCTACAATAAATTTATACTCCTGTTTCACCTTCATTTATCTCCTCCCATCATCCTACCACACAACTATCTACCTATCAAAAAGATATTCACCAAAAAAAGGTATCGGGGACACCCCCCCTACCCCAGCCCCAGCGTGTTCATGCGCCTTGCATACTCAGCAAACAAACACTCAATGCGCATCTGCTCCGTGGCAAACCCCTCGGGGCGATAGAGCCGGTCCACCAACTGATCCACTTTGTGGTGGGCTTTCAGCAGATCGGCAGGGGTGAGGCGGGGGTCGTAGAGATCAGCGTAGCTTTGCCCTTGGGCTAGGTAACTGTTGCGAATGGCAAGCAGGCTTTCGGCGGCGGCGCTCAGCTTGGCGGTTTGGGCGGCGGTGGGGGCATGGGGAAAGGGAAAGTTGTTGTAGACAATGGTGTTGCTGTAGCGGTAGCCAGAACCTAACCGACCACAAACGTACTTGGCCCATGTCATGTGCATCAAGCTAGCAAGGCAGGCAAACAGGTAGGGCGTGGCGTTTGGAACAGCGAACACCAGATTAGATGCAATGACATTTTTATCCACATAGCCAATCGGGATGTACGCACGCTGTGAGGATGAAACACTAGGAATTAACAGATAATCGCTCGCAGGCTGGCGGTCTTCGGCAAACAAGGCAGGCACTTGAGCATCTTTTTGCGTGTTGACTTTTTTGCTAACAGTTCTAAAGTTCGCCACGGCGGTGATGCGTGCCATCACTTGGGGCATCGCCTTCAGATCGCTAGGCAGGGCATCTTTCAGCCACAAGCACCAGCGCTCTTCGCCATTAATAAACTCTTGCGCCCCTAGTGTGGGCCGCATAAACCTCATCGCTTGGGGTTCTTGGACCAACAAAGCCTCTTTTTCTTGGGGCGTAAAAAAGAAATATCCCCCATCCACAGGCTTACTGCCATACATCATATCAGGGGTTAAGGGATCTAACGGTGCGCTGCGTTTTTTCACCACAATGTCCGGCCCTGCCAACAGATAGGGGTTAATGTTGCTCACCTGCGTCACATGCCCTTTTTCATCTTTAATATTATCGTAGTCCCACAGCTGTTTTTGCGGCACATCAAACAGCCCAAAGCCGATGATAACGCAATGCACATGGGCATTTTTTTCGGCCTCATTGCTCCAGTTAAAGGTGCGGTGGGCAAAGTGAATCTTTAACCCTTCATCATTAATAAACGGCAACCACAACGGGGCCACTTGACTGCCCTGGGTAATACTATTGGTGCTCACAAAGGCCGCTGTGAGGGCGTGGTTTTGCTGCATCATGCCCACGGCTTTTTTGTACCAGTTCGCCACATAGTCTAACATGCCAATATTGCACACATCATTAAAAATTGCTAATGTTTCTTCTCTCTGCTCATCACTTTTTAACCAGCTGCCCACAAAAGGGGGGTTGCCCATAATATAGCTTAGCCGTTCAGGTTTTATCATCTCCTGCCACTCCATGCGCAGGGCGTTGGTGCAGGCAATGTGGGGGGCTATAATGAGCGGAATGCGGGCGTAATACTGCCCAAAGGCGCGCCCCAGCTCTAGGTTCATTTGGTGGTCGGTCAGCCACAGCGCCACTTGGGCTATTTTAGCGGCAAAAGGGCTTATCTCTATGCCATAAAAAGCGTTCACGGTTATCTGGCTCAAGCCCCCCACGTCTAGCGTGAGGTTTTTTTCATGGCGGTGCAGGCGCTCCAAGGCCGCAAGCTCCAGCCGGCGCAGCTCCCGATAGGCCACCACCAAAAAGTTGCCACAGCCACAGGCCGGGTCCAAAAAGGTTAAGCCCCCCAGCGCCGCACAAAAACTCTCAAGCTTGCGTTTGTCCGTGCCTGCTTTTTGCAGTTTGGTGCGCCAACTTTCCAAAAACAACGGTTCAATCGTTTTAAGAATGTTCGCCTCGCTGGTGTAGTGTTCGCCCAGCCGTCGCCGTTGGGCTGGGTCGCTAATGTTTTGAAACAAGCTGCCAAAAATGGCCGGGTTTATGCTGCTCCAGTTAAACTTAGCCGCTTTTATCAACGCCGTGCGAGTGGCACTGTCAAAGTCCGGAGCGTAGGTAGCCGCTGCAAACAGCTCGCCATTAATGTAAGCAAAGCTATTGAGTTGTTCATCTAGCACCCGGCTGCGTTGGGCAAGGGGTAGGTTTAGCACACTAAAAATTTTGTGCAGGTGCAGGCCTAAGTCGCTGCCGTCCTCGTGCGTGCGCTCATCCAAATAGCGTTTAAAAATATCTTTTTCAAAAATAGCCGTGTCGTCGGCAAAAAAGCAAAACAGCAGGCGCACCATAAACAGGTCCAGCTCGGGGCTGGCAGGGTTGTTCACCTCAATAGCGTCATACAGCTGTGCCATCAGGCGGGCCGCCGCCAAGCTTGCCTCGTCCATCTGCCCATAGCTGCGCCGTTCCGAGTAGCCGGCAATAAACCAAAACTTGGCAATGTGGTCCGGCAGTTTAGCTAGGGTAAAAAAGGTCTCTTCTTCCTCGCTCCCAGCGGCTTCTAGGTCCAGCAGTTGAAAGTGATGAAAGTCGCACGTGAGAATAAACCGTGGGCGTTCTTTTTCCTTCAGGCTCATTGCATACTCAATGGCTTGGGTGCGAGCTTTTTCCAAGTCGCGACCTGGGGCCTTTTGCTCCACAATCAGCCAGCCCGGCCAAAAGAGATCGATGCGCCCCACCCCACCGGCAATTTTTTTCACCGATTTTTCATAGCTGCTCACGCTGCGGCGCTGCACGCCAAACACACTAAAAAAATCGTTCCAAAAGCTCTGCGTCTCGGCAATCTCTTTACCAGCATACTCTTGCCACTGCGCCACAAAGTTGTAGGCCCGCCCCCGAATCTCGTTCCACGTCATCACACTCATGGCTCTCATCTTAACTCAATAAGCCCTTTTTGGCTAGCTAAGGCCCACCTTGCCTTTTGTGGGGGTTTATGGCATACTTAAAGGTAAAATCTTATGCTCTTATGCCGAGGCGATTTGTGACCCAAGACCAACCCCTTAACCGTTTAACCTTTGCCATTATCTCGCATCCGGATGCCGGTAAAACCACCATCACCGAAAAACTGCTCCTCTTTGGGGGGGCTATCAGTGCCGCCGGACTGGTCAAGTCTAAACGGGGGGGGCGCAGCACCGTGAGCGATTTTATGGCGATTGAAAAAGAGCGTGGGGTCTCCATCAGCACCAGCGTGATGGGTTTTGTCTATAAAAACCGCAAAGTAAACCTGTTAGACACCCCCGGCCACGCCGACTTTAGTGAAGACACCTACCGCACCCTCACCGCCGTCGACTCAGCCCTCATGATGATTGACAGCGTGAAAGGGGTGGAAGAGCGCACCCGTAAACTGTGCGAAATTTGCCGTATGCGCAACACGCCCATCATCACCTTTTTAAACAAAATGGACCGGGAAGGCATGGATCCCATCAGCGTGTTAGACGAAGTAGAACGGGAACTCAACATCTACGTTACCCCCATGACGTGGCCCATTGGGCAGGGCAGCCAGTTTAAAGGCGTGTACAACCTGTACACTAACACCATTAATCTGTTTGAGGCCCACAGCCAAGAGCAAGCCAGTGAACTCTCCATTAGCAACATTAACGACCCGATTTTAGACAAAACCGTGGGTGAAACCCTTGCCGCCAAGCTGCGCGAAGAGGTCGCCATGGTGCAAGAGATCTACCCTCCGTTTAAGCAAGAAGACTACCAAGCAGGTCTCATCACCCCCGTCTTTTTTGGCAGCGCCCTCACCAACTTTGGCGTGCGTGAACTGCTGGATGCCCTTGTTGACTTAGCCCCTGCCCCCACCAGCTCCCTCACTGAGAGCCGCACGGTGCTAGCCAGTGAGCCAGCCATGACGGGTTTTATCTTTAAAATTCACGCCAACTTGGACCCCAAGCACCGCGATCGTATCGCCTTTTTACGCATCTGTAGCGGTGTGTTTGAAAAAAACAAGCTCTACACCCACCCTCGCACCGGCAAAACCTACCGCACTGCCACGCCTCTTGCCTTTATGGCGCAGAGCCGCGAAGCCACCGACAAGGCCTATCCTGGCGATATTGTGGGGTTGCACGACACAGGGCTGTTTAGCATTGGCGACTGTCTTACCGAAGGTGAAAAGCTGACCTTTAAAGGCATTCCGGCCTTTAGCCCTCAGCTGTTCCGCAAGGTGGTGAACAAAGACCCTATGAAAAGCAAGCAGTTCCACCGTGGTCTTACTGAGCTGAGCGAGGAAGGGGTTATTCAGGTCTTTAGCACCTACCTCACCCGCGAGCGCCTGATTGGTGCGGTGGGCGTGTTGCAGTTAGACGTAACCCAGTACCGTTTAAGCCATGAGTACAGCGCCAGCGCCGTGTTTGAAGGCTGCGATTTTAACATCGCTTGCTGGGTTTCTAGCACCGATAAAACGGCTTGGGACAAATTTTTTGGGTTTTATGAAAGCCGTATCGCCCTTGATGCGAAGGAAAACTTTGTGTTTTTGGCCAGCAACCGTTGGACATTGGATCGCACCATAGAAGAGCACCCAGCGGTGCGCTTCAGCTTCACCTCCGAGGGTTAAAACTGCCCGTGCAGGCGAGCCACCTCGTGCCACTCTTGGCGCAGGTAAGCCTGCACTAACGGCAACACACGCAACGCACTGCCCTGTGGCAAAACCACATCGGGTCTAAAGCCTGAACCATCCACAGGGGCGTATCCTGCGCTCATTTTCAAGCTCATACCAAAGCTCACACAAAACTGCCCCGTAGGCAACCATGCCAAGCGTAAATTGCTGCAGTCATAACTACCACGGCTAGAGCTTTGCCCAAACACCGTGGTTTTTTCGCTAGTGCGTGCCAGCTCAATCAGCGTCTCCCCGGCACTCGCCGTTTTACCATCGATAATCACCGCACAGCGGCGTGGCACAGCCTTTACCTGCGCATCGGCTTCGCAATAAGGGTGAAACCCCGGCAATTTGGGAAAGACAAAACTGCCATGGTGCTGCACCATAGCCCTTACCACCGCTCCATGTTGGTGGGCATCATCAGGGCGGTTTAATAACTTAGCGTAATGCACACCATGCTCAAGGTAGCGTTGGTTACCGACCGAGGCCCAAAAAGCTGTGCCGTTGCTCATAAGCGGGGCAGTGGCTAAATAAGGCCACAGGTGCTGCCATATTCTATCGCTGCCCCCATGGTTGCCCCTAATGTCAATAATCATATAAGGATGCTGAACGATCTGCTTTTTTAGCGAGGATAGCAACTGCGCTAGCATGGCAGCGTGGGTAATGGCGCAACCCGACACGGTAATCAGCGTGGTGTCTTCGTCTAAAAAGTTGACGGAGGGCGACTGGGCATCGCCTTCAGCGTGGTGGTAGCTTTGCCCAAAGGCCCGTCCATTCCGCTGGTAGAGCTGGGTAAAGTGATGGGCATATAACTTATTTTCGCTGTCTACCCCGTGGGGCAACGGCTCAAGGTGCAAGTGCCTATCGCCTGTGGCGATGAGCAAGGCGGCTAAAATGCGCTGGCGCAGTTCCACTGAGTCTGCCGTTAAAAAAAGGGTTTGAAGCTGGGCTTTGGCTTGTTGATAACTGGTTAAAGATTTAAGACGTTTATGCCCCGCATAATCGTGTTCTAGCAACCAGCATAAAGCGGCAAAGTCGTTCTGCATAGCCGTTAGAGTAACGGGGTCAAGTGAGCGAGAATGCTCTTATGCACCACCTTGGGGCTATAAACCTGCCCTGTTTCATCAACACAGGCAATGGCTTTGAACTCACTAAAACGGGTGGTAAGTAATCGGTACTCAGCAGCCACCGATTGCTGTAAGGTTAAGTCCGCCTCGTGAATATCGGTCTCGGTGCCTTGCAGATAGTTGCGATGTTCGCCATGACGAGGGGCTTGCAAATTTTTTTGAATAAAAGAAAAAGGCATGTCTAAATAAAAGGCAATGTCAGGCTTGGGTAGCATAAAAAAAGTCGTCACTTGTTCTAGCCAGTCGCGCATCTGCGCTTTTTCGGCAAGGCAGGTGAGCTTGGCTACTTGGTAGGCCATATTACTGTAATAGTAGCGGTCCAAAATAACCACCCCAGATCGAGTGAGCAAACTTTTGTGAGCGAATTGATCGCATGCAAATAAAAGAGCTACCATCATGGGGTGATTCGTCTCTAAAGACCCTAGTTCACCTCGCAAAAATTGGGCGATGGGTGCACCAAATAGCGAACGGTGATCGGTAGGGAAATGTGCAGTGTGGCAGTTGTAAGTCCCCAACGCCTGTAGTAACAACTTGGTTTGCAAGCTTTTGCCAGCTCCATCTAACCCTTCAATAACAATCAGCATAGATCACCTATTATATAGAAACATAAGGCCCATGCACAAGGGCTTAAACTAAAAAAAGGACCTTTGTGTTCTTATTTAATAAAATAAAAACACAAAGGTGCCACACGGTATAACGCTTGCCCCACACCCACTCACTAGGGGTTAGTTGTTTTAAGCAAGTGTTTTAATCACTTGGCAAGCATGTTCTATATCGCTTGTGTCCACATCTAAGTGCGTGACCAAACGCACAGTGTTAGAACCCATCGCCATGCCTCTCACACTGTGTGCAGCCAGTTTTTTAACTAAGTCAGCTGCGGGCACGGTGGTGGTGGCAAACACAATATTGGTTTGTGGCTCTTCAGTAACCGTGGCTACGCCACTTTTATTGAGAGCTGCTGCAAGCATTTTGGCGTGGTCATGATCGTCTTGTAAACGCTCAACATGATGGTCTAAGGCATAAATACCCGCTGCGGCCACAATGCCGGCCTGTCGCATACCGCCGCCCAGCATTTTGCGCACACGGCGGCACTCATAAATAAAGGCTTTATCACCAGCAATCATAGCACCAATAGGTGCGCCTAATCCTTTACTTAAACAAAGAGTAAGACTGGTTGTGCCTTTAGCTAGCTCAGCCACGGTGGTTTTGCTAGCACAAGCCGCATTAAACAACCGCGCCCCATCAAGGTGCAAGGGCAAGCCATGACTCGCCGCAGCTGATGCCACATCAGCTAGTTGATGAAGAGGCCACACCGTACCACCACAAAAGTTGTGAGTGTTTTCAATCACCACCATAGAAGTGCGTTCGGTGTAATAAGGAACCGCTTTGCTTACCACGGCGTTGAGTTCTGCGGCCGTAAAGAAACCACGTTCTCCGTTAATAATGAGCGGTTTTGCCCCACACACGGCTGAAATACCCGATTGCTCATAGCGGTAAGTGTGGGCTTGGGCGTGCATAACCACTTCCGTGCCTTTAGGAGCCATTACATAAATAGGAATTAGATTACCCAGTGTGCCACTACTCACAAAAAGAGCGGCTTCTTTGCCCGTTAGCTCGGCAACTTTTGCCTCTAATGCGGCAATGGTAGGGTCTTCTAAATACACATCATCACCCACTTCGGCCGATGCCATAACGGCTCGCATGGCGAGGGTGGGTTTGGTAATGGTATCGCTGCGTAAATCAACTATTTTCATAATAAAGTACTCCTTGGGGTTTTCACCTATCAAATAAATATTTTAGATCACAAAAGCATAAATGGCAAGGGTGCGTATTGCTAAGGTAACAAATGCTTTAGCACTGTTGAACAATGCCACGAGTAATCCAAAACATATTCAAGCAGGTCCATCTCCTTACAGGCCACCAAAAGGAACTTTGCGCAGAGTTGATATAAATGAGCTTAGAGAGCATATTCCAAAAAAGCACCTTGTTGCCATAAGTGAAGAGCTATTTTTTAACTCATAAATGGCACGGGTAACACATATTTTTAGCACTAACTAAAAAAACAACTTGCTATTGCCAAATAATAGCACTATAATCAATAGCATTATGGACGATGGTCAGCAATTTTACACACCCTTTTCTCCACCCCAAAAGGTGACATGGTAGATGATAGGAACTTACATAATCATTCTTATCCTTCTTTTAATCATGTCAGGCATTTTTTCGGCTGCCGAAACCGCCTTTACCTCACTTAGCCCAATTCAGTTGCAAACATTTAAAGAAAGCCCTAAAAAAGGTCACCGAAACGTAGCTAAGCTGGCATTAAAGTCAGATATTCTGCTGGGTGCTATTTTAGTTGGCAACAATGTGGGTAACACTTTTTCAGGAGCCTTGGCCACCTACATCGCCATCACTACTTGGGGGTCGTCCAGCGTTCCGATTATTACAGCCCTGCTCACAATCTGTATTCTGGTGTTTGCCGAGGTTACCCCCAAACAGCTCGCCCTTACCCACAACGAAGCGATTGCCGTCTTCTTAACGCCTTTTTTACGTATTATTATTGTGCCCTTTATTCCTTTAGTGCATCTCATTTCCTTGTTTGGGAAGCTCATCAATAGCCTGTTTGGTGGCAAAGAAAAGAAAGCCTTCAGCCTTGACAGCCTGTTGCACATGGTGCGCATGGCAGAAGAAGAAGGCAATGTGGTAGCCTATGAACGATCGGCAGTTAATGGGGTGTTTCGTCTCTCAGATAGCACCGCTTTGTCCATAATTACACATCGGCGTGAAGTGTTTTCCTTACCCGCCAGCACCCCTATCCGTGAAGCTCTACCTACCGTATTAGAAAATGGCTACTCGCGTATCCCTGTGTATGGCGAAAAAGGGGCTGAGCAAATCATTGGTGTGGTGCTTCAGTTAGACCTAGTGAGAGCCTTACTCAGCAACAAAGAAGGTATGCTATCTGATCTTATGCACCCCCCCATCGCCGTTCCATCAAGTATTCACTTGCGAGCCTTGATGGAATTATTTAACCGAGAACCCCTTAATATCGCCATCGTACTGGATGAATACGGTGGGCTAGCTGGCGTAGTGAGCCGGGAAGATGTGGTCGAAGAGATCTTAGGGGAGCTGTATGATGAAAATGAAACCCCTGAAGTGCAGATAGAAAGCGTGAACAATGGCTTGAGAATGCAGGGCGATACACCCATCTACAAGCTTGAAGAAGTAACCAAAAGTCGGGTTGAACACGATAAACACGTCTTTACGGTAGCAGGCTACGTGAGCGAACGCCTCGATCGGATTGCTGAAGAGGGTGACACCTTAACCTTACCCATTGGAACTTTCGCTGTGGAAACAGTAAAAAACAACCGAATTGTGTGGTTGCTCTTTTACCCTGCGGTGGCTAACGAACAAGGGGAAAACAACACAAGTGAAAACCGTGAAAAAGTGTGAAAAAAATTGCTCTAAATTCTTGATTTTAAGTTGATTAAGCATTATTATGACAATGGGTAAAATCGACTATCGATAACACTCTCTCAATTTTGAGAAATCACTATTTTAGTTTAAAGAGGAATACAAATGGCTAAACAATTGCGCTTTGATGATGAAGCACGAAAAGGCTTGCTAAGCGGTGTAGAACAGCTCAGCAAAGCCGTTAAAGTCACCCTAGGTCCAAAAGGACGCAATGTGCTAATTGACAAAAAATATGGTGCACCTACCGTCACTAAAGATGGTGTGAGTGTAGCTAAAGAGATTGATTTGGAAGATCCGTATGAAAACATGGGTGCCCAGCTTATTAAAGAAGTGGCTAGTAAAACCAACGACGTGGCCGGAGATGGGACGACCACAGCCACCGTTCTTGCCTACTCTATCGTAAAAGAAGGCTTAAAAAGCGTAGCTGCCGGTATTAACCCTATGGGAATCAAACGTGGTATTGACCGCACCGTGGTTTTAGCTGTGCAAGAGATCAAAAAAGTAGCCAAACCTATCAACGACCGAGAAGAGATTAGCCAAGTGGCTACCATCTCTGCCAACAATGACCGTATTATTGGTGATGAAATTGCCAATGCTATGGAGCGTGTGGGTAAAGACGGCGTTATCACCGTAGAAGAGAGCAAAACGATTGAAACCACCACAGATTTTGTAGAAGGTATGCAGTTTGACCGTGGTTACATTAGCCCCTACTTTGCCAACAACCGGGACACCATGACCGCTGTGTTAAATGATCCCTTCATTCTTATTTACAACCGCAAAATTTCAGTTATGTCTGAGCTTTTGCCTATCTTAGAAAAAATTGCCCAAACAGGCAAGCCTATCCTCATCATTGCCGAAGATATTGAAGGCGAAGCCTTGGCAACCTTAGTGGTAAATGCCATTCGTGGGGCATTGCAAGTGGTGGCTGTGAAGGCTCCCGGTTTTGGTGATCGTCGCAAAGCTATGCTAGAAGACATCGCCATCCTTACCGGAGCTGAGATGATTTCTGAAGAACTAGGCATGAAGCTTGAAAATGTAGACCTTACTCAGTTGGGTCGGGCTGCTACGGTAAAAATTGGTAAAGAAAACACAACCATTATTAACGGGACTGGGGAGCAAGTCAAAATTAGTGCTCGCATTGGCGAAATTCGCAGCCACATTGAAGAGACAACCAGTGATTATGACCGTGAAAAATTGCAAGAGCGTCTAGCCAAGTTAGCCGGTGGTGTGGCGGTTATCAACGTGGGGGCTGCCACCGAGGTGGAGCTGAAAGAGAAAAAGCACCGTGTGGAAGATGCGTTGAGTGCGACTAGGGCAGCTATTGAAGAAGGTATTGTGCCTGGTGGTGGTGTGATGTTAGCACAAACCATAACTAACTTGAGCAAGACCGATTTAAGCACCTTTACTGATGAGGAGAAAATTGGCTTTAAAATTATTCTTCGTGCTTTAGAAGAGCCTATTCGCCAAATTGCGGAAAATGCTGGTATTGATGGCTCTATTGTAGCTGACCGTGTAAAAAAAGAAAAGAGTGGTGTGGGCTTTGATGCCAACAAGATGGAGTGGGTGGACATGGTGAAGGCGGGTATTATTGACCCTGCCAAAGTAACCCGCAGTGCCTTGCAGAATGCAGCTAGCATTGCTGGTCTCTTGCTCACCACCAACTGTGCTATCACAGATATTCCATCAGTAACCAACGAAGCTACTGCAGGTGGCGGGATGGGTGGCATGGGCGGGATGATGTAACTCATCCACCTATCAACTGCGAACAAAAAAGCGACTTCTTTCGGAGTCGCTTTTTTTATCCACATAAAACATTAACAATTACTTGGAGGCATTACCGGCCACATTAATCGCATCCCAAGTGCGCGTAAACGGAGGGCTGTAAGGTAAATCTAACATGCCCAGCTCAGCCACGGTTACACCCTTAGCTACAGCGATGCTTAAGGCCGTTCCTCGCAAGGCAGCCCCTCGTTTGCCTGCCACTTGTGCACCAATAATACGCCCACCTTCCGCTAGGTAAATAAGCTTTATGGTGATAACTTCAGCATCTGGATAGTAGGAAGTGTGATCTTTATCGGTAATAAGAGAGCTCTTCACCTCGCCCAAACCAGCTTTGCGAGCCTCCTCAAGCCCTAAGCCTACCCTTACCGCTTCCAAATCTAATACCTTGACACTGGCCGCATTCATCATGCCACCAAAATCAGCCGTGCTTCCTGCGATACGATCAGCCACAAAACGCCCTAACTTATTGGCAACAGTCGCCAATGGACTGTAAACCTGTTGCTCTGAAATACTGTTATAAACCGTGGCACAATCACCTAAAGCAAACACATGTGGGGCATTAGTTTCACTGTTACGATCCACCTCAATAATACCACGGGCACTCATACTAATGCCACTACCGACGAGCCATTTAGTAGAAGGGGCTATGCCCATACACATAATGATGAGATCGGCAGTGATTACTCCCTGATTGGTACTAATCACATTTGTCTCAACGGAAGTGATAGAACAACCAAAATAACAGGTGATATTATGATGCTTTAATTCATCAACCATCAACTCGCTAAACTCATAATCAAAAGCATTTGCCATCGGTAACGATGCATGGTCTATAAGCGTAACAGCCAGCCCTAACTTATGAGCTGCTTCTACCATCTCCACGCCAATGAACCCCGCACCAATGATGGCTACATGCTTCACATGCGGCTGGCGTAATGCCTCGTGCAGTTTAACCCCGTCATCTAGCGTACGCAAGGCGTAAGTAGCCGCATCATTACTAACAGAAAAAGGCGCAGGTGCGTTGTGTGCCCCTGTAGCAATCAGCAAGCGATCGTATGTTTCGTTATACACATTGCCACCGACCACCTCTTTAATCTGCACCGTTTGTGCCTTGGTGTCTAGGCTAATCGCCTCGTGCTGAATACGCATATCGATCCCACTTTTGATGAACCCCTCAGGGGTGCGAGCAATCATTTCCGTTTCATGAGTAAAAAAACCACCCACAAAATAAGGTAGACCACAGGCCCCAAAACTAGTAACCGTGCCTTTATCAATCATGATAATGGTGGCATCCGGTAAATTTCTACGAAGCTTTGCAGCAGCTGTGGTACCAGCTGCTGTTGCTCCTATAATTAAAATCTTCATATAATCTTTCCTTGAAATGTTATGCCAAATTAGGCATTAAGCCCTTCTTCATCCATCTGAATATTGGGGTTATTATACACCGCCATGTCAATAGTTTTAGACCATTTACTACTTAATACTCCGGATAACATTGCTCCGCTAATGTTAAGTGCGGTGCGTGCCATGTCAATAAGTGGCTCAATAGCAATGAGCAAGCCTACCAAATGCACCGGAAGATCCATCAATCCTAATACAATGAGAGCTGCAAAGGTAGCACCACCACCCACACCAGCCACACCGAAACTGCTCACAGCAATCACCACAATCAATTTAATGACCACCATCCAAGTGATCGGTTCACCCAAGGTGAGTAAAATCATGGTAGCAACCATGGCTGGGTAAACACCAGCACAACCATTTTGCCCAATGGACACGCCCAAGCTGGCCGAAAGGTTAGCCGCACTCTCACTCACACCCATTTGATGACGCTGTGCCTGAATGTTCAGTGGCATAGCTCCAGCTGACGTGCGACTAGTAAAACCAAACACAAAAGCAGGCATACCTTTTTTAACATAGGTTAAAGGATTTAGGCCATTTACTGCAAGTAAAATAAGATGACATACAAAAATAATGATTATGACAAGGTAGCTAACACCCACAAACTTGATAAGCTGCACAATATCTGCCCACTGACTCGTGGCAATCATACGGCTAATCAACGCTGCCACAGCATAAGGAGTAAGACGTAAAATAATAGATAACATGCGCATAATAACATCATGCAGGGCGTTTACTGAGTCTTTAATGAGTGTGAAACTTTTTTCCTTTTTCTTAGCAATTTGACGCGTAGCCATTGCAAAAAAGGCACTAAAAATAACCACTGCTATCATCGAAGTCTCACGTGCACCAGTCATATCAAGGAAAGGGTTGACTGGGAGCAGACGTAAAATCTGTGTGCCAAGGTGCTGCCCCTCCACGGTGGTTGCTAAGGATTCAAGACGAGCACCACGCGCATCAGTGGCGGCACTCATCATGCTCATCGGAGCTTCCAACTCAAACATTAGCGTAGCAGCAATAGCAATAGCTGCTGAAAGAGCCGTGGTTCCAATAAGAACAATCAAAATTTGCATCGTTGTTTTTTGCAGGTTTTCATTATTGGCTAGGTTCAAAATAGCACTCATGATAGAAACCATAACGAGTGGCACAACAATCATTTTCAAGGCTATAACATAACCTTCGCCTACTACATTAACCCAAGAAAATAACTCTTTAACAACACTTGAGTTAGCGCCAAAAATAAACTGTAATGCCAAACCATACAGAACACCCAGACCCAACCCAGCAAAAACGCGCATAGGAAACTTGACCCGATGGTAGGCCACACGATTAAGTGCAAAAAGAATAAGCCCAAACACGGCTAAGCTCAGTAACATAGAGATTAATTGCATCATATACTCCTTTAAGTCTAAATAAAAAATAGTGTAGATCACATTGTAATGTGCTGTGTTTTAAAATGCAAGGATTATTTGCTAGGAAAACAAAACGGGCAAAGTTAATATTAAATCCATTGTGAGCCATTAAGGGGAGCCACTAACTGAAGCGACTGCTGAGTAGAGCCCAGTTTACGGATACGAGTTCTAATGCCCACCACCATAAAACCTCGTGGCACCCCAGTGCGCATACGACCCAAGTACTCAAACGTATCCCCGTCTTGAAAACCTAGCTCATCCATTGTGCTGCCAGAGTGAACTCGCATAATTTGATAAGTATTCATCCCAATGCTTTTTACCTCAATACCAAACAAAGGCGGAAATAAAGCAATGTCCCCCGCATTTATTAAGGCTAGCTGACCTGGCCACTCAGGGCGCACCTGCATCGGCACCGCCAAGCTGTGTCGAGATGTGTCTACCTTTATTAAGGTGTTAGACCACTGGCTCATCAATTTTACTTGAGCTGAAGCAATACCGAACACACTTTCGCCGTTAATTTTTTGTAACAGCTGTCCGGCTTGTATCCCCCGGTTATACATCATCGATTTGGTAAAAACATGGCTTATTTCAACCAAACGCCCCCGCTGATAACCAGCGATACCCAAGAAGGATACCAAAGCCTCTCCACCTTCTAACATTTTGGGCAACATAGCCCGTAAAATAGAGACTGGCTGAGCAAAGTTTAACCCCTCAAAAGACGCCAACCCTGCAAATACCACGCCCACCACCGTGCCAGACTCATCAATCAGCGGACCACCCGAATTACCGGGGTTAATAGGAACATCTATTTGCACAACCTCTCCCAACGGGAGAAGGCGACGCTCAATATTAGAGACCGTACCAGCCGAAAGCGTAGCACTTAACCCAGCCGGAGACCCAGCTGCGTACACCCTCTGTCCCACCTGTGAAAATGTGTCTGTTAAGGCTAAAGAAAACACATAGTCTGGTTGATAGGCCACTTTTAGTAGAGCTAAATCATTCACCTTGCTGTAGCCCACCACCTGGGCTGGTATTCGTAATTGATCTCGACCCACACGCACATACAGCTGAGCTACGGATTTACGTTGATCCTCATACAATGAACTAATAACATGATAGTTAGTAATGAGATAGCCTGAGCGATCGATAAAAAATCCCGATCCTATATTCCCATCAGGACGGCTTCTCCCGCCCTGAGAAGTGAAGCCTAAATCCACGATAACCGTGCCCACGCCGGCCATCCAATCCCCCTGTGTGATGCGTTGCTCTAAAAAGGTTTGCACCTCTGAACTCACCCTCATGCCACGCCTTTGCCACTCCGTAGACAAGCGTCGCACCGCATCACGGTGACGGTGTTCAAGTGCTACCTGTAAAAAAAACTCAAGCTCATCATTACTTAGAATCCTCTCATTAAACTGCTCACCCAAAAGACTAAACGCCACCCCCACTTTCCCCTCTTTTAAAAGAGTGTCGGTATAACCTACATAAGCTCTCGCCACATTATCCGCAGAAAGGGCATCTAAACTGTAGAGACTGTGGGCATACTTGACTTTATCTAGAGAGGAAGCTTTGGCGCTATCCATCAGCGTTTTTAAGGCGGCTACCACCTCAACTTTGGTATCTTGCTGATTTTGTATCCAACTAAGCTCATAATAACCTACCGGATCTGTGGCAAGTAACGCAGGCGATAGAACCCGAAGATCAGCTGGGATGTACGAATACGTTTGCTTGTCCCTAGAGGATAGAGACGCACAAGCTGTGGCCACAACCACTACTAGTAGACCCAAAGCCAGCTTAATCACGCTGTTCATTAAACCACCTCAGGGCTTGAGGAAAATCCCATGCCAGCTTTTCGCTCACGAGCATTTGCTTATTCAAAAAGTTGGCTTGAACCTCGTTCGGCTGTTGGGTACGCCGATCTGTAATGGTATACACATTTATGTAGTCATCAGGCTCAAAATCCCACACTTTTAAAAGCAAGTCATCAGATGACCACTCTTCATAAAAATCAAACCCCGCAGAACTTGGGCCAAAGGCCACCCCCTGCCAGACCCCACTCTCATAATGCTCATACAGAACATAGCCTTCTTCCCTCATAAAGGCTCGCCTTCCATACAATGGCACACCCTTTTGAAAGGCTAAAAATCGACTAAAAAAGCCTTCTTTACCACTATCTTCCCACAAGGCTACCACTTGTCCATCTACCATTTGTAGCAATCTAAACAACTGATTGTCCATATATTCATGCATCCGATAGCTCACAGCTAGCAGATTGACCCCTGACAATAATGGGTCAGCTTCACTAAAGTAAGGCACAGCCATACTGTTTGACCCTGGAATCTGCAAGCCCTTGGGCACATAATCTAAAGCCAGCGAGGTGAGCGCAATTTGATACACCAGCGAGCGTGGTGAATCCGACACCAACCAACCGGCCCGTCTTGCCCTGATTGAATCTTCCTGCATTTGATTAATAATAAGCTCTTCGGTGATCTCTACTGGAGCTGTTAAACTTTCAATACGCACCTGATTCACATAGGGAAAGTCTTCTATTACTAAGCTCACCAAACTCTTATTATACTGCTCTAACACATAAAAAGGTTGTCCATCTGCCCTATAAAACACGGCTCGGGATGATTGCCCCATCTGCCCTGCGTCTTCCACCCAAAAAAGAGGTAACCACTGATAGCTAGCTCCCCGTGAAACCAACTGCAAGCGTCCCCATGCGTCTATATAGCCATCTTTATTGCGGTCGACCGCCCACAAGCTGGCAGAGCGTCCCAGCACTCCCAGGTCATCTCCTGGTAAAAGCAGTTCAATGTTAATATGCGAAGCCAGCAAGCCCTCAGGAATGAGCATGGGCTCGGGAATGTCCAACTCTTCGGCACCAGTTGTAACCTCTAATCTTAAAAGTTGATCCTCATAGTCGGCTAAAGCTTTTTGATATGATACCCAGCGCAGTAACAGGACATAATTCAGATCTTGTGCTAACCATGCTTGTGCCAGCTTCACTAATTGTAACTGATTAGCACCCTCTACTCGGCGGAGTGACGCAACAAACATAGAGCATTCATCTAATGTGAGCACTGCATCGCTATGGCGAGCAACCCGCCGACTAAGCAACGAAAAGTTTGCTAAAAAAAGCTCACCAAACTGCTCATGTCCCAGTACGGGTAAATAAAATCGGTAGTCGTACGGCCACAGAGCCATCGCCTCTTGAGTAGCACCTATCAGAGCATCCGATCCTGTTTGGGCTAGTGCCATGTTCCGATAAAAAAAAGCATCTGCCGTCCGTAATGAAGTATTTTCCGTAAGTGCAAGCAATTTTTCATACTGACCCGATCGATAATAAAGAGAGAGTAGCTGATGCTCTGCCTCAAGGGAGCGATGCAGGAGTTGCGGAAAATCCAACACTTTTTCAAAGGACTCCATGGCACTGGCATAGCGCCCATCATGAAACAAGATAAGTCCATGCAGTTCATAGTATTCTACCAAATTGCTAGTAAATTCAGAACTTTGATGAAGCAGTTGATGTGCTATGCCCACTTGGTCTTGAAAAAAAGCCTTGCGCGCTTGCTCTATTCGTACTTGGGCTAAATCATATTCAAGCTGAGCCACAGAAGACTGGGCACTCAGCATTGTTCCCGCCCAAAAAAGCAATCCTAGCACACCATTGCCTATTTTTTTCATGAACCCAACTCCTTATTTACAGTTTAAACATCATCCTATCATTTGTCGACCTTTTTTGAAGTATACTTGAAAACCTCTCAAAAATACTATCCCATGCCCCATTTATTTTATGGAGAATACTAGTAATTTTGTCAAAATCGTTTTATACTTCCCATACTGTTTGGGGGGAATACGTGCCTTAAACTGTTTCTACTTATCTGTACAAAACAATTCTTCGGAATTTTTATATATTTTTTTTTGTTAAACAAAACCTATACAACCTTAGAACTTGTGAAGGTAAGCATATATAATGGAGCAGAATATTATGACAGAAGCACGCCCTTTCAATTTAGGGATAGACATTGGCTCTACGACAGCCAAACTGGTTCTTATCAATCCAGATCAAGAAATCATTTACACCAAATATATTCGGCATAACACGCAAATCATAGCCACGCTATTAGCGTGTCTCTTAGAAATGCAAGTAAGGTACCCCATCTCGCAAGTGCAAGTAGCCATCACGGGAACAGCGGGTATGGGTGTTGCGGAAAAAACAGGGTTATATTTTGTGCAAGAGGTAGTGAGTGCCGCCGATGTGGTTACCGCTCTTTACCCTGAGTGCCACACCCTGATTGACTTGGGCGGTGAAGATGCCAAGATTATCTTTTTCAGCAAATCGATGAAGCCAGACATTCGCATGAATGGAGCCTGTGCTGGGGGTACTGGGGCGTTTATTGACCAGATGGCTACATTGCTCGGCTACCCTATCGAAGAGCTAAGCAGCTTAGCCAGCCAACACACCACCCTTTATCCTATTGCCTCGCGGTGTGGTGTTTTTGCTAAAACTGATGTGCAAAACCTTATCGCCCGCGGGGTTAAACCTGCTGACATCGCTGCGAGTATTTTTAAAGCGGTGGCCTACCAAACGGTGAATGCCTTAGCTCGTGGCATTGACATTAAGCCTAAGCTCATCTTCACAGGTGGTCCGCTTACTTTTATGCCCGCACTAAGAGCGGCTTTTTATAATGTTCTCAACCTTACTAGTGAGGATCATATTGAGGTGGAACACACCGAGGTTTTCCCTGCACTGGGGGCCGCACTCAATAGTGATGCCGGCAAAACAGCCTATAACTTATCTGATCTCATTGAACAACTGCAAAAAGTGGGCAATGAGCACATTCCCATGGCAGGACGGCTGGAACCGCTGTTTGCTAACTCTGAGGCCTTTTTAGCTTGGGAGAAAAAGTATAATAGCAAGTATGTGGTAGAAAAAGTGCTACCGAAGGAAGTACCGAATCATCGTTATTTTTTAGGTATTGACTCAGGATCTACCACCACGAAAATTATATTGATTGATGAACATGGGGCAGTAGCTGCACGCCATTATAGCCCTAACAACGGCAATCCTATTGATGCCGTGCATCGTGGATTGAGCGCTGTTAAAGACCAATTGGCTGAAGTCGGCGTGACACACCCGACCATTCTACGAGCGGGAAGTACGGGCTATGGAGAAGATCTAACCCGTTTTGCCTTTAAACTGGATGATGGCTTGGTCGAGACCTTGGCTCATTTTAAGGCAGCGAGTTATTTTGAGCCTAAAGTGTCTTTTATTTTAGACATTGGTGGGCAAGACATGAAGGCTATTTTTATTGAAAATGGCATTGTAACCAATTTGGAACTCAATGAATCTTGCTCTTCTGGCTCTGGTTCTTTTATTGAAACCTTTGCTAAAAACATGCAGGCCACTGTGCCCGCTTTTGCCCAAGAAGCTTGTCACAGCCAGTCGCCCTGCGACCTAGGCACACGTTGTACGGTGTTTATGAACAGTAAAGTAAAACAAGCCCTGCGTGAAGGGGCAACACAAGGCGATATTTCCGCAGGTCTTGCCTACTCAGTTATTAAAAACTGTTTTCAAAAGGTGTTAAAAATCACCAACATGGAATTGTTAGGTGAACACGTTGTGGTGCAGGGTGGCACATTTAAAAACCCCGCCGTATTGCGTGCATTAGAAAAAATTATTGGACAAGATGTGGTGCGTCCGGATATCTGCGAACTGATGGGAGCTTATGGGGCCGCCTTGGTAAGTTTAGAACGCTGGAAAAATGACACCGCCCACGTTTCAACCTTTGTGGGTTTTGACAACTTAGACGAAGCACAAGACTACACACGACGCACGCTCACTTGTAAAGGATGTGAAAATCTCTGCACCATCACACAAATGACCTTTGATGATCCCGAGGAGGGTGATCACCGTAAATTTTATAGTGGCAATAAGTGTGAAAACATTTTTACGAACAAACTAGTTTCTAACCATCAAGGCTTTAATATGCACCGCTTTAAGCGTGATCTTTTGTGGGAGCGTCCGATGGCAAGCCAAATATCACCCAGCCGTGGACGCATTGGTATGCCACGTGTGCTAAATATGTGGGATGATTTCCCCTTCTGGCATGCTTTATTTGTAGCAGCTGGCTTTGATGTGGTTCTTTCAGACCCTAGTACAGTCGCCTTGGCTGAGCCCGGTTATTCGTCGGTGATGAGCGAGAGTATCTGTTACCCCGCCAAAATCGTTAATGGGCATATTTTAAACTTAGCTGAAAAGCAGGTGGATCGCATGTTCTACCCGATTATTATGTATGAACGTTCAGAGTATGATAGTGCCACCAATCAGTACAATTGTCCTGTAGTCTCAGGCTATCCTGAGGTTATTGACGCCTCTATCAACCCTGCTCGTAAGTTCAACATTCCCTTTGACAAACCCTGCTTTGCGATGAATGACCCTAAACTGATGTTTAATGGTATTGGTGAGTATTTTGTAAAAACATTAGGGGTAGATAAAAACACCTTTAAAAAAGCCTTTGATTATGCACAGGTAGCCAATACCGAGTTCCGTTTAGCTCTACATGACCAAGCTCGTGCCGTGATAAAGGCAGCAAAAGATGAGAAGCGCCCAGTAATGATGGTGTTAGGTCGCCCTTACCATGTGGATGCCCTCATTAACCATAAATTACCTGAAATGATCAGTGCCCTAGGGGTTGATCTCCTAACCGAAGATTGTCTGCCAGATGAAGAACGCAGTAATCTTCAAGAGGCGGAGGTCCTGACTCAATGGGCATTCCCCAATCGTATTTATGATGCTGCGATTTGGTCTGGGTCACAAGACAATGTGGAAGTTGTTCACATTAACAGCTTTGGATGCGGTCCTGATGCCGTAACTATTGATGAAGTGAAAGCTATTTTAAACAGCTTTGGTAAAAACCCCACCGTTATTCGGGTGGATGAAATCACCAGCCCTGGTTCTGTGCGCTTACGCATTCGCAGTATGATTGAAAGCATGGCGATGCGCGCAGAAAACTTTGAACGCCAGCTCATTCCACGCGTGTTGCCAAAAACATTTGAAGAAATCGATCGTTCACGTACTATTTTAGCTCCAGATTTCAGTCCATTTTACACCCGCTTTATCGTCAAGCCGTTGCAAGACGAAGGCTACAAACTAGAGATCCTCCCTCCACCTGATCGTGAAAGTATTAATGTTGGACTCGTTTATTCTAATAATGACATTTGCTATCCTGCCACCATAGTCATCGGAGATCTTATTAAAGCTTTACAAAGTGGCAAATACGATCTAGACAAAGTAGCGGTGTGTCTCACCCAAACAGGTGGACAATGCCGTGCTAGCAGCTATTTAAGTATGCTAAAAAAAGGTATGGTGGCTGCAGGGTTTGAGCAGGTACCTGTGGTGGCCGTGAACACCCATGAACAGGAAGCTGGTCGATTTAACGATCAACCAGGGTTTGTGTTAAACCGTAACAAATTCATGGCAGGAACACTCTTAGGTATTCTCTATGGGGATGTGCTTGGCAAACTTTACTGGGCATTTGCCTCTTACGAAGTGAACCAAGGTGATACGCAAAAAATATGCGACAAATGGTTAAAAGCTGGTGAAGATGTCATTGATTACCAAGATTTCAATGCAACCTACCGCTTAATGCGTGATGCAGTGGCGGATTTTAACACCATTGAAGTGAGAAATGAAGTGTTGCCTAAAGTAGGTATTGTAGGCGAAATTTTTATCAAGTTTAATGAGTTTGGTAACAATTATGCTGCAAAATGGCTTATAAAACAGGGTATTCAGCCTGAGTTCCCACCCTTGGTTAACTTCTTTCTTTCTACAATTGTTGAGACAAGTCATAACAAAAAACGGCATTTAGAGAACTACAGCTGGGCTGATGTGGCAACCATTCAATTGGTAGCGCCCATTCTTTTCAGCTTTATTAAAAAAGCTAACCGAATTTTAGCTAAAAGCAAGTTACCCATCACGCCTATTCATGATATTCGTGATATTGCTAAAAACGCTAGTGGCACAATGGATTTGGTGTTGCAATTTGGTGAAAGCTGGTTATTACCCGGAGACATCATCACCTTTGCTAAAGAGGGTACTACTGATGTGCTGTGTTTACAGCCCTTTGGCTGCATCGCTAATCACATTATTGCCAAAGGGATGGAGAAAAAGTTAAAAGAGCACTACCCACAGCTCAACCTTCTCTTTTTGGATATGGATGCTGGTTCTAGTGAGGTAAACCTCATCAACCGCTTGAGTTTTTTAGCCAGAGGAGCGCAAACTGCCCAGCCTAGCTAAAAACGCTTGTTGTCAAATTTTTGCCAACATACTATAATAAACGGTAAAGGGAGACGTACTGATTATGCCTGAACTGCCAGAAGTTGAAACCATCCGCCGAGGGCTATTGCCCTTGGTGGGTTCTGTCGTAACGCAGGCACTCAGTATTGATAGTTGGTTGCGTTTCCCATTGCCGTCTAACCTTACCACTCTTTCAGGGCAAACACTGACCGCTATTCAGCGGCGAGCCAAATATCTCATTGTAATCTTTTCAATTGACACACTGATTATTCACTTAGGCATGACGGGGCGTTTTGCTCTGCGTTCAGAGCCTGCTAAGCATGATAAATTCTCCCTGACCTTTAACACAGGCCAAACGCTCTACTTTAATGATAGCCGTCGTTTTGGTTTTGTGCGTTGGCAGCAAGATGTCTCTTTTGACCTGTTAGGACCTGAACCATGGGATGACTCTTGCACACCCAACTACCTGTTCACTAAATTACAAAAACTAAAAAGCGATCTCAAACCTGCACTCCTCAACCAATCCTTGCTTGTGGGGCTTGGTAACATCTATGTGTGTGAAGCCCTCTACCACGCCAAAATATCGCCCTTACGCCGCTGTTGCGATGTAACCCTTAACGAGTGTGAACAGCTGCTAACCGCTATTCGCCAAATACTAGACCATGCCATACATCTTGGTGGCTCTACGCTGAAGGATTATTACGGAGTAGCTGGTAACAAGGGCAACTTTCAAAATGAATTTTGTGTTTATGGACAAGTGGGGAGATTGCTATCGGAAGGGCCTGTGATCTCATTAAAGCAAGCAGGGCGCACTACTTTTTATTGCCCCAATGCACAAATTTAATCGCCTCTATTAAGGATCATTATGCTTGATATTATACTTTATAAAATAAAAAAACAGCTGGATTTAACCACCGAAGAGCAAGAGTTACTTTTTATAGCCACTTTTCAGGGCTTTTTAAGTAACACAGATCCTGTTGCTACCCCTTTTATTAAAATTAACCTAGAAAATGTTTTAAGTGGCTATGTTACTGAAGAGGCCACCATGAGTTCTTCTTTTATTGATAGAATAAGCCATGCCATTGAAATTTTACAACAAAAATCGGTGCCAATACATGCTGATGGGGTCTATTTTTTATGTCGATATTTCTTGCAAAAGCGCAAAGTACGCAGTGCTATGCACTTTTGTGTGCTGTTTTTATCCGATATTACCGAAGAAGAGGAAGACAGTTTAGACATTGTAACCTTAAGTTATCTGCATCACTTTGCCATGAATCATGATGAAAAAGAAAGCAATGATCTAAATAAAATGGGCATGGCCTTGCGCTATAGCGCCATTGAACGGCAAAAAGCTCGACAAAACCTTACCCCCGGTTTTTTAGAGGATCCCTTTGAGTGCCTATTTTTAGAGTACGAACCACAGGTGAGACGCATTATGGCTTTAGCCAGTCTCACTCATATTGAAACTAAAATGGATCATTAATCTCTTTTAAAATAATCGCGCGGAATCGCAGACACGATAATATCTGCTACTTGCTGTGCTGTGAGTCGCCCACTATTGATAATCAGATCAGCCCCATCATAGTGATCAGTATCAATGCCATAAATACGAAAATATCGATGGTGATCTTGCTCATCGCGATCCTTTGTTTCCTGTATTTTTATCGATAAATCACCGCCTTCGCGTTGCGCTATACGACGGGATCTCTCATCTAATGGAATATTTAAAAAAATTTTCAAATCGGCCACTGGCAGCATCCACATAGCTAAACGACTACTAAGCACACATGAACTACCAATAGCCAACTCTAATTGATGCCGGTCCAGCTCTTTATCATACTCATCACTTTCCTTGGCCAAGGCTAACAACTCTGATAGTTGCATATTTTTGTCGGCCGCTAAGTTACGAAAGGTGTAGTTCACATGGGTTATACCTAGATGCTGTGCCACCAAACGCCCTGCGGTAGTGTTTCCACAACCTGAACGCCCCGACATGGCAATGCGTAGTGGTTTAACAAGCTCTAATTTATTCAACATTTCTTCCTTGCTCCCTTATTTTTTCTACACACTCTTTAATGATAAGTGCCTGTTGTTTTATACTGACTAGTGTTGTTTTACTATTAATCGTATTGGCTTCGCGCTGCAACTCTTGACATAAAAAATCTAGCTTGCGTCCCACGTCACCATTTTCGCTCATTAAAAGATCAAACGCATCAAGATGACTATTAAGACGCACCACCTCTTCAGCAATGCTGCCTTTGAGAATGAACCACGCGGACTCCTCCATCAACCGTTGTTCGCTAGCAATATCGCCAAAACAATCAGTAAAGCGTGTGCGTAACAGCTCTAGGCTCTGCCTATCTGCTTGCTCCATTGCCAAAGCAATAGATGTCTTGGCCTGTTTTATCTGCTGCACATTCGCATAAATATCTTCAGCTAAACGCATACCCTCTGCTAAACGCTCGTGTGCCACCTGGGCAATAAGCACATCAAGAGCTTTATAATACAACGCCACCACATTCTCAGGCTCAGTTGAGCTACTAAAAACACCGAAAAACTGCAAATCTTTAAGGTAATAGGTAGGACTTAGTCCTTGTTTTTTTAAATCATCCATCATTTTTGAAAAATGCTTGGCATGAACATCACGCACACTCAGTTGCAACCCTTCTTGCACAAGATAAACCTTTAAATCAAACTTTCCCCTCATAAAATTTTGTGCCAACCGCTGCCGAGTTGTAAACTCCACCGCTGATAACTCAGCAGGCAGATGACACACAACATCCTGATATTTGGAATTGTACGTTTTTAATTCTAAAGTCATCTGTATGCCGAACTCATTCATCTGTGTTCGACCAAAAGCCGTCATACTACGCCATTGTGGTAATTTTTGCATATATCCTTTCACTTAAAAGAAAATTATCGCCGGCACCCATGGTAACAAATAGATCACCCTCTTGCAACAGCCCTAATACCAGCTCAACACTATCTAAGGGTTCTTCTATATAATAAATATCACGCCCCTGCTGCTTCGCACACAAGTCATAAAGTGTGCGACCTGAAAAACCTTCAATCACCGCTTCACGTGCACTGGTATAAATTTTGTGTAATATCAGCACATCTGCCTCTTTCAGGCTATCAGCAAACTCTGCCACCAGTGGTTGCGTACGGCTGTAAGTGTGACTCATAAAACTCACCACCAAACGTCGATGCGGATAAAACTTTTTAAAGCCTGATAAAGTTGTGCGCAAAGCCGTGGGATGATGTGCATAGTCATCCATAACAAGTATACCTTTTGCCTCACCAATAATTTCACTACGTCGCCTTGACCCACTAAAATCAGCTAAAGCACGCAATACTGTTGCCAAAGTAGGTTCATCCCACACGCTCAAGGGTTTCCCTAACAAGGTGGCTAAAACGGCTAAAGCCCCTGCACTATTTAGCACAGTGTGATGACCGGGTATGCGCAACTCAAAAACCATAGGCACAGCTGCCAAGGTAAAGGTGCTTAGCCCAGAGTTGCTATGCGTTGAGGTTATCTTATACTCACCTGTAGCCTTTTCACCATAAGGGGTAAGTTGTAAATCAGGACGCTGTTTTTGCAAAGCTTCTATCACTTCTAAAACCACCGGCTCATCAGCACAATAGATGATCTGCCCCTGTGGCGAAAGATTAAGCCCTAGCTCAATAAAAGCCGCTTTTATATCTGTTAAATCTTTGAAATAGTCTTGATGATCTAACTCAATAGAGGTGATAAGCACCACATTAGGATCAAAATGTAAAAAATGACGGCGATACTCACAAGTTTCCGCTACAAAAAAATCATCACCAGCGTAGTAGGTGCTTTTATCGCCAAAGGCGGCCACAGATGAACCCACCAACACACAACCCTCTAAATTTAGCTCTTTTATCATAGTACCCACCAAGCTGGTGGTGGTGGTTTTACCATGCACACCAGCAATGGCCACCGCAAAAGTTTGCTCACTGAGCATGGCCAAAGCTTGCGGATAACTTAACACGGAAATGCCACGCCTTACCGCTTCAATGCGTTCGGAATTGTGTTCATCATAAGCGGCACTATGGATTAATAGGGTACAATCGGATGGAATGTGACTAGCATGAAAACCGACGCACACGGGTATCTCTAAACGAGCCAGTAATGCGTCGGTATAAAACACCGCTTCTCCATCCGATCCGGAAATTTTTGCCCCTTGACGCAACAAAATTTCAGCCAAGGCAGCACAACCTGTGCCCTTAATGCCCACAAAGTGAATAGATTTATCTTTAAACACAGAAAAACTCATAGTCAATATTACAAGAAATCCCACATCTTGCCAAGGGGGGCTTAAGGGTTGAAGGGCTGCACTAACTTGCCCTTTTCATCATAATAAATAATAGGTATCAACTCAGCGGACTTAAATGCCGGCACTCCATCTGGTAAATCGCTAGCAGAGGCCCGCTCCCAATCCACCGCTGCACCAAAAGGACCTACGCTACCCCGCATTTTAAGTGTGTTGCCCACTCGCCAAATTTGAGCCCCATAGGGGTTCTTTTTACGTGGATCCATGATGCTTCCATCAATATAACGCCCTTTTTTCTCATCCCACTCCAAGTCCCACATCACATCCAGCCCTAAAGTTCTAGGTGCACCAATAAGATAGCGTGCTATGTCTCCTTCATCATCAACATAGGTAAATGTTTCCCCTGTTTTTGTATCAAAAGAGACCATGGTTCGCCCATACATTTTACCATTATATTCATAAATATAAATGATGCCCACATAGTCTTTACTGCCCATATCACGCATAAACCAGTACCCCGTTACATCAGCGACCTCTCGGAGTTGCTCCGCATAACTGGGCATGATGCCTATCATTACCAAAAAAATTAATACCATCACTTTCTTCATCTTTTTTATTCTCCTATACTATCAATTGTCTGGCGACGCTAACGTGCCCTTTTATCATAACCTTTATCTTCGTCCCTACACATAACCCTTACCTTGTCACCTAAGGCTCTATCATATATGGTAGACAAATAACCTGTCACATCCGTTGCCATATCATGAGGCTATGCACATAGCAACACCCCCAAAACAACAAGCACTGTGCACACGCTTTTTCGTATAACAGCCCCTCCTCCCTAGATAATGATTCTACATAGCATAGCATATATCCTTGATTATAAGCCATAGTATACTGCTATCATGTCCATAAAATAATATACAGAAATATGTCTTGCATAAAGTGAGTGAACTCTCTAAAATAGCTATATGGAAACGATTATTTTAGCCTCGGCTTCGCCACGGCGACAAGAACTACTCCGACTAGCTGGCATTCCATTTATTGCCTCCCCTAGTCGGGTCAACGAAATTATGCCTGCATCTGAAGATCCCCAACGTAGTGCTCTGCGCCTAGCCAACCAAAAACTAGATGTTTTTCTAGCTAGCCCACATAGCTCAGGTTGTGCTTGGGTATTAGCGGCTGACACTTTCATTCGCTTTAATGGTGTCAACATTGGCAAACCTTCAGACCGTGCTGAAGCACAGGGAATTTTAACTAAAATTAGCGGAAATCAGCATACCGTTTACACTGGTATGAGCTTGTTTAGTAAAAAACACAACCGCCGAGTGGAGTGTGTGGAAATGACGCAAGTGCGGATGTGTGAACTAAGCGAGGAATCCTTAGAGTGGTACTTAAACACAGGCGAATGGCAAGACTCAGCCGGTGCTTACAAAATTCAAGGCAAAGCCCAGTGCATTATTGAAGAAATTAAAGGAAGTTTTAGCAATGTAATGGGCTTACCTCTGCATCAACTATATAAAATGCTTAATCAACTAGGGTACAAGCTCGATTAAAACTTTCTGCATACTTGTAAAAATTATGATAAAATCCAATTCATAACCACCCCAAAGCGGGGTGGTTTCAAACATATTAACTAGTCTAACTTAGTGCGATCCGCACGTAACTGCATAACCGTGGTAATATCATCTTTCTTGATACGATCTGCATAAAGGGTGAAGAAATGAGGTTCAAAGCGTAAAGCCATGCCTAATACATAAAGGCGCGAACTAGTACGACGCTCACCCAACTTAGCATAAAGCTCATACACCTCGATGTAGGCTTCGCTAATGAGCTTAACCTCTTCAGCGCTCAGAACACCACTGCTACCCCCTAAACGTTTAAACAAAAAAACCATCTCACCGGGTAAAATCAAATCTGGATCGTTGTGAATCCAATTATTATTGACATAAAGATCTGGCCACAACATGGCATTGCCCCATTGTGTGCGGCTCATGCCACTTAGCGTATCACCATGACGCACTTCATAATGTCCGTCCACCATACGATTACCACGCACACTATGTGCCTCATTATGAACTAGAGGCTCGGGTTCGGGAGCTACGGGAACAACATCCACAACAGGAATCTCTGTTTGGTCTACCGTGTTATTATCCACACTAATGGTTTTATCGTCATTACCAGAACCATCTGTTGGGGTTAAAATATCAGGATCTACTGTCCATGGCGTACTCCCCCCCCCCCGAATAGGTCCTTGCATAGCCAAATAATCACTATCCCAAGCATTTTGCTTGTGCACAATGTACCCGACCAGCGTTGCAGAAACAACAATAAGTAACAATAATAGCACCGCAATTGGTTGTTTGTATTTCATGAACAACTCTCTCCTTCTATTCTCTAAAAAATGAATTGAGAATACATCTCATTATCGGCATTATACTAACAAAAATAGAGCCTTTTTACGGCATCAGCCCCTCTTGCCTCTTAAGTACTTGCTGTTGCAGCCATACGGTCGCCTCAAGCAAGTGCCTGTTTGGCGAAAAAAGTCTCTGCCTACTGGCATGGTCTGGCACTAGAACCTGTCCACGCTGTACCGCTTTCAGACTATCAAAACGCCTGTCATCCATTAGCAGCTGTGCTGTCGCTTCATCACACAACAAAAAATCAGGATTCAGCTTAAACACCGCCTCCACACCTAATGGCGCATAACCTATCACATCAAAGTACGGCAACCCCACCGCACTGTTATGTAACCCAGCCAAATGGAACACCAAGCCTAGGCTCGTGTTAGGCCCTGCACTCACCCCATAGGCATTAAAATCAAGGATACTCAGTCCTTCTTGCAATAATGTTCTATTTTGTGTGATTTTGTGCGATAACTCCAACATCTGCTCTAGCAGATGTTCAGCTTGCTGCCCTCTTTGCAAAAGTTCACCCATCATCATCAATTGTTCTTTCACCTCATCCAAGGTTGTGGCAACCTGCAGTACCTGCACAGTTATGCCAAATTGTGCTAACTGCTGATAAGCAGGTGCGTCACTGAAGCTACCCACTAAAACCACATCTGGGTTAGCGGCCACAATCGCCTCAATGTTGTGCAACGAAAAGCGTGCCTTGGTTGCCCCCTGTACCTTTTCTAAAGTCTCATTCTGTGCATAGTCTTCAAAAATGGTAGAAAACCCAACTACTCTTTCCAGTTGATCAGGTGCTAATAAGTCAACTAAAAAATCATCTCCTAACAAAACAGTTGAGATAATCCGCTCAGCCTTTGGTTGTGCGGACCACTGCGGGGGATGGCAAGCCATGACACCCCATAGCAACAGCCCTATTCTTAAATGAGTGCACGACGACTGAGTTTTTGCCATAATTTTTGTTGCCAATAAATATAGTTTAAGAGTGCTCCAATAGCCCAACTCAACACAAACGCCAACCACACACCTTGTAAACCCATCAAATTATTCAACCATAATGCCAGCGGAATACGGATAATAGCCGTGGCTAAGAGCGTGATTATCATAGCATCAAAACTACGCCCTGTGCCTCTAATTGCCCCATTCCAAATAAATAGGAGGGCAGCTAAAGGATAAAACCACCCAACTAAACGGAAATACTGCGTAGCGATCAGGATGGCTTCTTCTCCATCAGAGTTTAAAAAGAGTCCAATGAGTAATTGGGGGAAAATGGCGACAATGGCAGCCAATGTGATCGAGACCACCAAGCCTATCTCTACCGTCCGTCGCACCCCCAGATAAACTCTATCCATCTGTTTGGCACCAATATTTTGCCCCACAAAGGTGGAAACTGCCATATTAAAACTAAATGCAGGTAAAATAATCAACCCATCAATGCGCATAATAACGCTGTAGGCTGCCGTTGCATTGGGTCCATAGCTGTTTACCAAGCTCGTTAATACCAATAGGCTTAGTGAAACCAAAGTTTGCTGTAAGCCTGACGGTAAACCTACCCGCATCATACGCTTAAAAATATCTTTATCAAACTCTAAATGCAACCAATGGAAGTGCAAATAGGTCTCAGAGCGACGCGAAAGATACATCATTGCCAGAATCATACTCACCATTTGTGCTATCAAAGTGGCCCATGCTGCCCCCGCCACACCCCAACCAAACACCACAATAAACAGTAAATCTAGCACCACATTTATAGCGGTAGCCGCCATAAGAAAATACAAAGGGGTTATGGAGTCGCCCACTGAGCGTAAAACATTGGAAAAGCCATTGTAGCCAAAGGTAAACAGCACCCCTAAGCAGGTGATGCGTAAATACACAATGGCATCGGGCATAATTTCCGCTGGCACAGACAACCATCGAAGCAAATGCGGGGTGTAAATCCACCCAAACACGGTGATCAGCATCGCCCCCACGAAAGATACCATGTAAAAAGTGTCAATAGTTTGTTTTAATTTTTGCTCGTCTTTAGCCCCAAAATATTGTGCGATAAGCACCCCAGAGCCAATAGCAAACCCTAAAATGAGTGAAATTAATAAAAAGAAAATTTGTGCACTAGGACCTAAAGCACCGACAGCATAAGGTCCTGCATGGCGACCTAAAATCATCGCATCGACCATAGAGTAAAACTGCTGAAAAAGATTACCCACTAACAACGGCACAGTGAAACGGATAAGACTTTTCCCTACAGGTCCTTCAATAAGATCTACCTTTTCGGCAAGTGCCCTGCGAAATATATAAACTAAAGCCGAAGCCACAAAAAAAAGAATCAGTGCTAAAGCACGCATCGGCGTTACAAATAAAAATAAATTCATGCTCCTATGATAATACATATCATCATGAATAACTAGAGCTTGCTTTTAAACAAATCAAAAAAAGTGCTATCTTTTTTATATTTACTAGTAAAATTTTTTTAAATATACTATACTCATGGTTATATGGATAATGATAAACCTCCTTTTGAAAATTGGAAATTCATGGTGGGCATTGTGCTTATCGCCGAGGGTCTCACAGTGGCCGGGTTTGCCATCAGTATGCCTATCATTCCTTTTCTATTAATGGATCTTTTTGCTCTTGAAGGCTCAGAACTACGTCTATGGAATGGGTTGCTTGCGGCCCTGCCAGCTTTGTCTATGGCCTTGTTTTCACCCGTATGGGGGGCATTAGCTGATAGTATGGGCAAACGCCTGATGCTTGCTCGTGCTATGTTTGTAGGGGGCAGTTTAGTTGTTTTTATGACTTTTGTGCAAAGCCCAGGCCAACTGCTCGCCTTGCGGACGGCTCAAGGTGGCATGACCGGCAGCATAGCCGCCGCCACGGTGTTGGTGCTAGCTCTCACCCCAAAAAAACACCTAACCACCTCAATGGTTTTGCTGCAAATTAGCATTCACATGGGAAACAGCTTAGGTCCTCTTATTGGCGGTTGGACCTACGATCTATTGGGTGGGAGACCCAACTTTCTTATTAGCGTTGCCATGTTGTTCATCGCCGGCACACTCATTATGTTATTCGTCAAAGAACCCCCCATCATTGCCCACCCAGAAGGCAAGCGAAAACATTCCTTTGTGCCAGATTTTTCTGCCATCAAAAGCAACCAAATACTGGTGTTGCTACTTAGTGTTACCTTTTTCATGCAGATGGGCTTTACCTTAGTCAACTCTATCATGCCACTATTCATTAAACAGTTAGCCCCAGATAGTCTTTATCTAGGCACTATTTCGGGCTTAATGATGGGGATCTCGGCACTGGTATTGGCTCTTGGGGCTATCACCTTCACTTATCTTAGCCGCCGGGTGTCCTTGCCTTTACTCATCATCATCGGGATTGCGGGTGCAGGGTTGTTCTATTTGCCACAGAGTATGAGCACCACTTGGCAAATGCTGCTTATTTTTAGAGTGATTGGCAGTTTTTTTATTGGGGGCATCACACCGTTACTCACCGTCCTCATCTCACAAAACACACCAAAAGCCAGTCAAGGTTCTATTTTTGGCATAAACTCCTCTTTAAGCTCCACAGGCAACGCCCTAGGTCCTGCCATCGGCATTCTTATTGCCAATGCCTCATGGGGTGGCTACCGCCATGTGTTTGTGGCTGGCTTTTTTTTGCTCATCAGTTTAGTAATTATCATGGTTCGTGAACGTGCCAACTGGTTTAAAACAGCAGAGTCTTAAACCCCACACTTGGGGCATTGTTCATCAAACGGGCATTGCCCACACCTTGGGTTAATGGGCTTACAACACTGTTGCCCAAAATGCACCAGCAGTTCATTGCTTTTTATCCACCACTTGCGAGGCATAATCTCTCGTAATATCGCTTCACTTTCATCTGGAGTGGTGCTTGCAATCAGCCCCATACGGTTACAGATTCGATGCACATGAATATCCACACAAATCGCTGGGATACCATGCCCACGTGCCAGCGTCATGTTAGCTGTTTTTAACCCCACACCGGGTAAAGCTAGAAGCTCTTTTAATGTGGCTGGGGGTTGTGTTTGCCCTTGTGCCACCATGCCTTGGCATATTGTTAAAATTTGTGTAGCCTTACGTTGAAAGAAAGCACACGGGTAAATAAGCTCAGCAACTTGTGCTTCTGATAGCCGGGCTAAGGCTTGAGCTGTGGGGGCTTGAGCAAATAAATTTACTGCCACTTTATAGGTAACCGCATCACGGGTGCGTAATGAGATAATGCAAAAAACCAGCACCTGAAAAGCATCCGTAAAGGGTTCAGGCAAACGAGTGCTGGTTTGCTCTAGCGTTGTAAAAATAGCGTCAAAATCATCTCTGCTAAACACGCGGACTCATGGGTACCAGTTTATTCTCTACCCAAAAAAGAGGGATAATCAGACTAGCATGGTCATCCGCTGTGCCAAAAATGGGAAGTGGGGCTTGAAAAGGGCTAGTTACCTCCTGTAAGCCCAGCAAAGGAGACAAGAACTTGAACAGAGGCAGCCACTGCGGGCTGGTACCAATGATGGGACCTGCGTTCGTTACAGCAATTGCGGTGGGGTAGAAAAATTGAGCCGGATACCATAAAAAGAACTCAGGGCGTGGCTGCATTAAATAGCCCTCAATCGCATAATCCACAAACTCAGGATAGCTGGCGTAAGTGTAGGCCGTATCAATAGCTATCACCGCCGAAAGCTTTTTCAGCCGTGCAAGGGGGAAATCATTACGCAACATCAGATCCACATCCAATGTTGCAGGGTGCAGAATCACATAATCACTTAGGCCGAAGCCAGTCTGTTCTGACTGGTTAAAAAAAGGTGTCATGGTGAGTGCCATGACCGGATGGGGTGAAAAACTGCGCCGTGCCACCATCAGCCAAGTGTTATTTGTGTTAAAATCAAGGTAAGCCATAAAGGCAACAAGTAGAATAAGGGGAATCACCGCAAAAGTGAGATAACGCACCAGCACAAAAAAGAAGAGAAGAAAACCGCTAAAATAGAGCCATAAAGGCGTGTGGGTGGGCACCCAGCGATTGGGCAGATAGATTAAGGTAGGGATGAGGATACCAAGCGCTAATGTGAGGTTCAGAGAAAAACTTATCCAGCGGTTCTTTTGTGCCACACGGCGATAGATATTTTTTTTGATGGGGACAACAAGCCGTTTGATAGCCATAGCCATAAAAAAAGCACTAAAAAACAACCATGTGTAGGGATTGAGGATGAGCATGTGCATCCAAGACCAGTTTCCTTGCATAGCCTCAGTATACAACGATTAAGCAACAATGACAAGAAGCGCGTACATAAGCCTATTCATAAGGTTATAGACTTGTAAAAAACAGCCCAATAGATCTATAATAACAAAAGGCTAGTCGGCAATGTATCGGACTAGCACTTATCACAGAAAGGGAAGGTTCAATTTTATGGAGCTAAGAACAGTTCGGGAAGCCGATTTGGCTGGTAAAAAAGTAGTAATGCGTGTGGATTTTAACGTGCCGATGAAAGAGGGTGTGGTACAAGATGACACCCGTGTGCGTGCTGCCCTGCCTACCATTAAATATATTTTAGAGCAAAAACCACAAGCTCTTGTTTTGATGAGCCACTTAGGCGACCCTAAAAAAGATGCCAAAAAGGCCAAGGAAAAAGCCGAAAAAGATGGCAAATCTTTTGATGAAGTGGCCTTTATTAACGGCAAAAATCGTTTACAACCTGTAGCCACTCACTTGGCAACCCTTTTAGGACAGCCTGTGGCTTTTAGTACCGAAACCACCGGTCAACAAGCTGTAGCCGCTGTAGCCTCCTTGCCTGCTGGTGGTGTTCTCATGTTAGAAAACACCCGTTTTGATGCCCGTGAAACCAGCAAAGAAGCTGACCAGCGTGAAGCTATGGCAAAAGAGTTGGCCTTACTAGGGGATGTGTATGTGAATGATGCCTTTGGCACAGCTCACCGAGCCCACGCCAGTACTGAGACGCTAGCCCATCACTTGTCAGCCTATGCCGGTTTACTCATGGAAAAAGAAGTGCAGTATCTTGACCCTATCGTAACTGCCCCTGTAAAACCGATGGTAGCTATCGTAGGTGGAGCTAAAGTGTCCTCTAAAATCGCGGTGCTAGAAAGCCTACTGAAAAATGCTTCGGTACTCATAATTGGCGGTGGCATGGCGTTCACCTTCTTGAAGGCTCAAGGACACACCGTGGGGAAAAGCTTGGTGGAAGATGACTTTATCGATGTAGCAAAAAACCTAATGAAGGTGGCTGCTGAAAAAAATGTGCAAATCCTTTTACCAGTAGATCACCAAGCCTCTAAAAATTTTGCCGATGAGCCAGCTATTTATGTAGACGGAGCTGACTTAGCGGATGATCTTATGGGTCTTGATGCTGGACCTAAGAGTGTAGCCCTTTATAAGGCTGCCCTAGCCAATGCCAAAACTGTGGTTTGGAATGGGCCATTGGGTGTGTTTGAGTTCAGCAACTATGAAAGTGGCACTCGTGAAGTAGCCTTAGCCGTAGGCGAGGTGAAAGCTCGTGGAGGCATTTCCGTAGTAGGCGGCGGTGATAGTGTGGCGGCCGTGAACAAGTTTGGTCTGGCTGATAAGATGTCGCATGTTTCCACCGGTGGTGGTGCCAGCCTTGAGTACCTAGAGGGTAAAACGCTTCCAGGAATTATCGCCCTGAAAAAATAATTTTTATTGTTTCGAAAAACCACTCTAGCTCACCTTGCCTAACCTGCCCCTTTATGCTAGAGTGGTTTATCAACGCTTCGGTAGCTTAACTGGATAAAGCCACTGCCTCCTAAGCAGTAGAGTGGAGGTTCGAATCCTCTTCGGGGCATATTCATAGAAAAAAAAAAAAAGCCTCACTACTTTTTAGGGTAGTGAGGCTTTTTTTTGTATTTTCACCAGACCTTAGCCTAGTTTTTCATCAATCACTGCCTGAATGTCATCACGACATTGCCCACAAAAGCTACCTGCCGGCGTGGCTGTGCACATCTCGTCAAAAGTAGTGATCTTGTTATCAACCATTGCCTGCTCTATCTCCCGCTTGGATATACCAGCACATGGACAAATAATATCTTCTGAGTTCATTTTGAACCCCCTTATCAGTGTATAATATAACTGCATACTGTAGTCTTCCTAGATGTTACTACATATTTGACATTATAGCAATATTTTTACAAACTAATAAGAGTTCAGGAAGGTGCAAGTACAACTCACTTCCCATTCTCCGGCACCGTGGTAGGCTTACTACTTTCCACATAGCCATAAAGATGATAAATAGATAAACCTAGCAAGCCAGCTGAAAGAGCTCCACTCCCCCACAGCCCATAATCAAAATAGCGTGCCATTTGTGTAGCACGTAATGCTGCTTCGACATCTCCAAAGGCTGAAAGAGCAGCACTTTTCTGACGGTAATCGAGTGCGAAATTGTGCAAAATTAAAGGGCCTAAAAGCGAAAAAGTGAACAAACCCGAACTGATACGAAAACGATGTTGTTGTGCTTTAATAAATGCTGATTGTTCCTCATAATCTCTGCCTAAAACAAGCTTTAACTCATTCGCTTTACCAGCATGGCGTGCGATTGGCAAGTGCTGATCCAGATGAGCGCTGACCACTTGGTACTGTCCTACAGGAACAAATAATGGGGCAACACCCACATACACCCCATCAATATAGATGCGGGCACCCCTAGGCACACTCTCTATGAGGGTATGATCCTGTAAACTCATCGCTGCGGTGAAAACAAAACGGGTGCGCTGATTGGGAGGAAGAATGAGTTCTTGACTGATTCGTTCACGTCCAAGCCCGGCAATCGTTAAAGTGTTTTGCTCGGGCATCAAGTTTTCAAAACTCATCGGAAAACGAATGCGCTGTTGCCCCCATTGCATCGCAATAGTGGGTGGTAAGTCATCCCCTACCACCTCAAGAGCCGCCCAATCACGCCCCAATAACAGCTGTCTGCCCGTATCTAGCACCTCACGACCCACACTTTCAAAGTTATCAGGCTTAACTGTGCCACGATAAATGACAGTTGTCTGGGAGGTGAGCGTGTCGTGCAACTCTATCATGATATAAAGACTATCCTCCCGCACAAGCTGAATACTGCCGCTCACCCACACATCCACGGTCGTATTGCGCACCATAAGCGAGTTACTATAACGCTCATAAAATCTTTCGACCGACATGAAAGCCAGTTCATCAACGGGAATAAATGAAGCCTTTTGAGCCTTTACCAAAGCTTTGGTTTGTTTGTTTAAAGCACTCTTCTTTTGCATCAATTCTTTCAAATTTGGCTGAAAAGTTAAGCACAGGCGGTCATAATATTGCTGATCTATAGATAGTTGCTTCTGCAGGCGCATAATTTCTTCATTATGTGCTCGCTCTTGCTGATAGTGTTGCCGCGTAGAACTCATCAGATGCACTGTCATGGCTTCAAGTTGTAAAAAAATCTGCTGTTCCACCTGCATAGTGGCGTAGTTTTTATCTAAAGCTAATGACGTAAAACCAATCTTAAATGTGGTGGCGGATAAAGCATGAGTGGACAAAACAATGAATAAACCCCAAAAACGCATTTATTCCTGTGCCCAAAGCATCTCTAAGTAAGCATCAATAAAGATCTCTATGTCGCCATCCATAACGGCCGCTACCGCTGTGGTCTCAGCCTTGGTACGCACATCCTTCACCATGGTATAGGGCTGAAACACATAGTTGCGCGTTTGATGCCCAAACCCAATCTCCTTCTTTTCTGCCGCCTTGCTGGCTCGTTCGGCATCACGCCGTTCTTTATAAAAGTCGTACAGGCGACTTTTCAAGATGTCAAAAGCAATGTCTTTATTTTTAAATTGGCTGCGTTCGCTCTGGCAAGCCACCACAATTCCTGACTCAAAATGCGTGAGTCGCACCGCAGAGGAAGTTTTATTCACCTTCTGCCCACCAGCCCCTGAGGCCCGATAGGTGTCCACGCGGATGTCATCTGGTCTAATGTTAATTTCAATAGTATCATCTAACACGGGGGAAACGTACACCGAGGCAAAACTGGTGTGCCGACGTGCTGCTGAATCGAAAGGTGAAATGCGTACCAGTCGATGAATGCCCGTCTCACCCTTTAAAAAGCCGTAAGAAAAGTCCCCATCAATCCGGAGGCTAATCTCACGCAAGCCACCTTCATCTTCTTGCATATCCAATACTTCCACCGCAAAGCCTTTGCGCTGAGCGTAGCGGTCATACATACGATACAGCATACGCACCCAGTCGCAGGCCTCTGTGCCACCAGCCCCTGCATGAATGGTAACAAAGGATGACAAAGGGTCAGCCTCTTCCTTCAATCTTTCCAGCGTGGTTAAACGTAAAAATTCGCAAGTTATTTGAGTAATGAGTGTTTCTATCTCGCCTCCCAGCGTTTCATCAGCAGCCTCCGTAGCCAATTCAAACAGTGTCATTAAATCTTGAAGCTGTGCTTCTAATATTTGCCAAGGCTCATATCTATCGCGTAGACGTTTAACCTGAACCAATAACTTACCAGCTGATTGATTATCTAACCAAAAAGAGGGATCCTCGCTTTTACGCTCTAGTTCAAAAACTTCACGCTGTAACTTGGAGGGGTCAAAGCCGCCCCCAAGTGAGTTTAATGTCTTGTTCTAGCTTGCGTATCGGCAAAGATAAATCTTTTAGCACCTACATTTTCTCCAAAACTGGAATAGCCAAAACCTCTAACCCTTTTCGTAAAACGTGACCCACACAACGACAAAGCTGTAGACGCGATGCCACTAACTCAGGTTTATCATCTGATAAAATCACCACATCATGGTAGTATTTGTTAAACGTTTTAGCCACATCATACATGAACATCGCCACCAATGAGGGGTTATACTCAAGGGCTGCTTTCTGCATAATCTGCGGAAAATCACCCACCAATTTGGTTAAACGCCACTCTTCATCATGTGCCAATAACGCATAATCAATGGCATGATTCACTAGATCCATTGCCTCAGGACGGCGTAGCATTGCAGAAATACGGGCATAGGCATATTGAAGATATGGACCTGTGTTGCCATTAAAGCTTAAAGAAGCAACAGGGTCAAACAGCATATCTTTTCCTGGTGCAATCTGCAACAAGAAGTAGTGAATGGCACCAAGTGCCACGCTAAATGCCGTCTGTGATCCCACCTCTGTGGCACGTCCTTTCAGTGTAATTTCCTCAGTAACCAGCACTTCCAAATCATCCAGCAACTGGTCTGCATCCACAACCGTGCCTTCTCGACTCTTCATTTTACCAGAAGTTAAGTTAACCATGCCGTACGACAGATGATACATTGACTCCGCCCATTTATACCCCAACTTTTTTAGTGCATAAAATAAAATTTCAAAATGACGCTTTTGTTCATGTGCCACCACATAAATTAATTGATCAAAAGGAAAATCCACATGTCTCTGCACGGCTGTTCCCACATCCTGCGTGATGTACACACTCGTTCCATCCCCACGTAAAAACACTTTACCCGGAATCTTTTCATCTTCCTTAGCACCTAGTGTTATCTCGGTTACATCAAGGCGAATTGACCCATCGGCATCTTTATAAAAAACGCCATCATCGAGACCTTTCTTGACCAAATCCTGTCCAGACAGATAGGTTTCACTTTCGTAGTAAATTTTATCAAAGCTAATCCCAGTGCGCTGATAGGTTTCACGAATGCCATCAATTGCCCAATCATTCATCATGCGCCACAAGGCACGCGTCTCCCCATGACCTGCCTCCCAGTCGTTCAACATGGCAATAATCATGGCTTCAGCCTCAGGATTGCTCTCACTCCACTGTGAATACTTAACGTAATAATCGCCCACAAAATGATCGCTCTTTTTACCTGTGCTGGTCGGAGTAGCGCCTTGCGCAAAAAGCTTGTAGGCTAACATACTTTTACAAATATGCACACCTCGATCGTTGACGATATTCACCTTGTAAACATTGGCCCCTGCGGCCACAAGTAAACGGCTTACACTCTCGCCTAAGGCGTTGTTGCGCATATGCCCAAGGTGCAACGGCTTATTGGTATTCGGTCCTGAAAACTCTATCATGATTTTTTTATCAGACAAAGCAGAGGTTTCGCCATAATACTCATTAACTGCCGTCAGTGTTCGCTCAGTATTAGACGCACGATCGAGGTAAATATTGACATAAGCCCCAACAGACTGCATATGAACATGTGGATAACGAACTTTAAAAGCATCAACAACTTTAGTGGCAATAACAGGAGGTGCCTGCCTAAGGGTTTTAGCAATATTAAATAAAGGTATGGCAACATCGCCCAACGTATCATCTTTTGGACGCTCTACCGTTGGTTCAAAAGTTTTAACTTCGGGAAAATTTTCTAAAAAAACTTCAACAAACCCTTTCACAATTTCGTCTTTAATCAACATATACACCACCCCCCTATACGAGTGTTATTTATCACGCTCCATATGTGCTATCCGATGCTCAAGATCACGTTTATCTATAATATACGTGCTAGCGTTATCGATCACTTCATAGAATTGCTCCAACTGGCTCTTGAAATTTGGCAACATCCTAGACAATTCATCAAAATTGGTCAAAGTATCATACCTGCCACCCAAACATTTACGCAAAAGACCCGATAAAACATCAGCGATAACGCGAAGATTTTGTCCAGACTTCTCCAAAACGCTTCCCACTTCGCGTTCAACCTGTATTTTAAAGGAATTTAATCCACTCACAACTTCACGAGAAGACAACTCTTCGATACGCGCACGATAAACACCATTATTAGCCGAAAACCCATTCAATAAAACTTTAAAATTATCGCCCAATCCCTCCATCGCCTCCAAAGCATCGGAAAAACTTCGTTCATTATCTTTTTTAAAAAAACTACCTTCAGTGGAAATCCAATCGAAAAACTTCTTGCATTTCTTAAGATAAATCTCCTTATAGAAATAATAGCTAAAACCCAACGCACCTGGTGTCTGTGGCACAAAAAGCTGTTCATTCCACTCCTCTCGACGATAGCCGGGGAAAAAAGGCTCTCTATCATACCCAAAAATCAACTGCATTTTATAGGCCATTTCATCTGATTTTTTACTGGCAACAAACTTTTTATAAAGCCGATTACCCCTTGATTGCCAAAAATTCCGATAAAGACTCAACCAATCCTCGCCACCAGACAGTAACTGTGGTGCATAAAAATAATCGGCATTTAGGACTCGTAAAATATCCGAAAGACCTATTTTATTAAACTCTTTAACAATCAACAAAGCTCGACCTACCGCAGCTAAATCTTCTGCGAACACCGAAGCAACATTTTCATCCTTCATACCCCTTAAGCCATAGCTAAAAAGAAAAATCATTAAAACTAAATCATACTGAGGAGCTTTCTTAAAAGAAAAGAAAATATCACTCAACTTCTCTAAAGACTTTACAAGCAAATGAGCAGCACAGCTCCCATCATTGCTATAGCAGGCAAAACAGCGTTCAAAATCAAAATCCACCAATCGCTCTAAATGCGCCAAAGTACGCACATACTCATCCATAAGAGATTTACTTTGCATACCACCTTCACGCAAGGCATCCTCTAAACTACTCTCCATTATCGCACGCAAGGCACCTAAATCATATTCGGGATACAATGCAGATACTTTATCCGGATCAATAATCTCCATAAGACCCACTTGGAGATACGGATTAACCCTCCCAACCAATGTAGCATAGAAATCACGCCGATTTTCACCCAAGGCATCACCTAGAGGCCTTCGCAACACCTCTAAAGCATCACTCATCTCACGTAATTTCTCACAGAACAAAACGGTAAACCTATCCTGTTCGGCAGACAAAGAAATGTAGTCCGAAGATTTAAATTTCACATGCAAGCGTAATCGAGCCATTTTCTTCTCTAAAACAACTTCATTCCTACTACGCTTATCCACATAAGATAGAAGAGTGATAAACAACCTCTCCCACCAGCTAAGCGATCTAAAAAACTCATCAACGGAAAAATTAGACCCAGAGTCTTGTTCATCAGCTTCTTCCACCAATAAAACAGACTGTGAATACAAACCACTCTTAGACATCTTCTCCAGCATTGCAAGCCGCTCGGAATCAGACAAAGAGGTTGCAAGCTTATCAAAAACTAATGATTTCATAAAGTAACAACCTTAAATAGATACAGTCCCTACGGGAATTGAACCCGTGTTTTAAGAATGAGAATCTCATGTCCTAACCACTAGACGAAGGGACCTTAATAAATGAACAACTACCCAAGCAATGGCTTTAAAGCCCAAACCTTTTCCTTTAAATCTTTACCGGGTCTAAAGACAGCCACACTATGACTCTCAACCGACAACGCCTCACCCGTCCTTGGGTTTCGAGCCTTAGCACGCCCCTTGCGTAAACGCAACTCAAAAGTACCAAAACCTCTCAACTCAACAACACGATTAGACGACAAACCACTCTTCACTTCATTAAAAAACTCATCTAACACAGCATGGATGTCGCTTTTACTTAAAGAAGAAGACTCACAACCCAACCTAACGTCAATGTTTTCAATAATTTCTGCCTTTGTCAATTTTTTAGAACAAACACCAACGTCATCAGCCCCAGTCATACTTTCCCTCTACCACAATTAATCAACTATCCCGCAAGGTTAAACCAATTACATTGCGTTTATTTTTCTCACCAGTCGCGATTTTTTACGCGCAGCTACGTTCTTCTTAATCAAGCCCTTGCGTGCCGCTGTATCCAACCCCTTAATCATTTTACCAACATTGTCAATAGCCATTTGTTTCTCAGACGCATCAATAGCCTTCTCAACAGTCTTCACTAAGCCCCTCACGGCACTCTTAGCACTTCTATTGCTCACACGAGCTTCCTTACTCTGACGATCTCGCTTTTCAGCGTTTTTATTATTGGGCATATTTTATCCTCTTCTATTATTATACTACCTAAAATCAGAAGGTCGGCGCTCTTGGCGATTGCATTTTTCGCACTCAGCCAGATGAGTCATTCGCCCCATCTTGAAAATGCTACGCATCTTCACTTCACCACCGCAACCACAAAAAAACTTTTGTGCACCTGAACCAATACGGCTATTCTTACTTGCCTGTGCCATTATTACCCTCCAAACCTAAAACTCATCTACACTATAAACGCTTTATCATAAAATGTCAATCAACATCATAGATTTTTTAACTTTGCAAAAACAATAAGAATATGCTATCATGACTTTATGATAAAAAAAGAAATTATTCACACAATGCAGGCTCCTGCCGCCATCGGTCCTTACAGTCAGGGTATGAAGTTTGACCAACTTGTCTTTACCAGTGGACAGCTGGGTATGAACCCCATAACTGGAGAATTTGTTGCAGGCGGTGTTAAAGCCGAAGCTGAACAAGCTCTTAAAAACCTAAAAGCCGTACTAGAGGCCGCCAACTCCTCTCTTGAAAACGTGATTAAAACCACCGTTTTTTTAGCTAACATGGACGACTTTGTCGTAGTAAATGAGGTATATGCTTCATTTTTTACGGACAATTACCCCGCACGTAGTGCCGTTCAAGTAGCCAAACTGCCAAAAGGCGGGTTAGTGGAAATCGAAGCTATCGCCTATCAAAACACGGTGGCAGCTGATACTGGCGGTAGCTATTTCAAGGATCTAAGTTAAACCGGAGCTCGCCCAAAGCTGTGTATTAATTGCCCAGCATACCGATCTTGTTGAGGGTCGTTTTTGCTGGGCCATCTCAACACAATATTCAGTTCGGCTGATGCTGGTTGCTTCACATTCAAGCGTTCTTCCACAATTTTGTCCTTCCATGTGTTGTAATGAACAAACTTCACCTCACCTGTTTTGTGGTCAATCGCTGTTACAATACCCACATGAGTCAGCACATCATCACTTTTATCATTGCCATTGCGGTCATAGGTGTTGTTAAAAAACACAAAATCACCTGGCATCACCTTACTCACCACCACAGGGGTGCTAGTTGCATGAATGATTGCTGTGCCATTCATCCCAGGTTTCGCCGCCTTTACTAAATATGAACGTAAAGGAAACCCCGCCTCAGCAAAAATGGCGTTGGCGGTACCTGAACAATCGCGGGTAAAGCGTTGCCCTCCCCCCACTGATTGATCTGTCGACACCAATTTAAAAGCCGCAGCTAACACAAAATCTTGCCATTGGGGCGCCGCCGTCAGATGAAAAGCAACTACACTTAAAAATACTATTACCAAAAATTTCATTTATTTCTCCTCATTAATCCATTCACTTAAAGCTGCCGCCATTCGTATTGATAACTCGTCTACACGCTCCTTATCACCTGCCAGTTTAAATAAAACTAAAGCCTCAATAAACTGGTTATCTTTGTGATAAGCATCGCCCACGCGAACCATACCATCCTTCGCATTGATGGTTACAAATATCTGCTTAGCTTGGGCAAGTCGCCCTGCATTTAAAAGAGCGTTGCCTTTTCTTATGAGTAAAATACGATCTTTATCTGATATATTAAGGCTATCAGGCACCTGCCCCACCCGAATAAACCCTTCTTTGGGCAACTGCGCTAGCACTTTTTCTTTACTGTTCATTTTTTTCCTCACTTGCTGCATACGCTAAAATAGCTTCTACCAACTTCTCCGCATCTTTTTGCCGTTGTGCCGCATCAAGTAACAGAGCGGCCTCGGACTGCCCGATACTACGCACTTCAACTAAAACAGCTGCGGAGGCAGGGTTGTTCATCAAAACGATGTACTCCCCTTCACGTTGCTGTCCCCTACCCATCGCTTCAATAACATGATTACCAAGTCGTTTGCTGCTAGAAGACGGATTCACCTCGGTCAGCACAAGACCCTGCACCCCAGGCATCTCGGAGTCAGCATGTAAACTCATAAAAATGCGCTTACTTTTCTCACTCTTTTTATAAAATGTCCGAGCTATTTCCACCCGTTGCTTCAGCCCTTCAGGCCCCCCTACTGGACGACGTGTGGCAGTTGCGTCATTGTAAACTTCATTTTTTTGGTTCACAAAACTCTCTAATGGACCATTATCTCGGATTGTGTGGTTAGGAGCTAAAATAGTCAACTCAACATCAGCTCCATGCCTCGCAAGAAGGGTGTAAAGGCGTACAGCGATGTCATAAACATACTCATCCTCCACCATGTGCAACGTTTGACCCTCAACAACCACTGTCGCCAAAGCTCCTGGGTCTAGCCCTCCATGTCCAGGATCTAACACAATTTTATAGCCTGCCAACACGGTGCTAAGTGGCGACAACTGGGCCACATCTCCTTTAAACTTCGTCATCAAGGCAAAGGCTTCTTTATAATCCTGCTCATAACTCTCTGGTTGTGGTTCAGCATAGTTAGCACTGGGCTGAGCATTAAATCGAGGTTGCCGGCTGAAATACAGCTGAGAGGGCTGAAAGTATGCCAAGCGCATCTTGTCAATTTCTACCAAAGGTTCTAAAAACGGTTCGTTCTCAGGCTCTAGAAGAGTTGACAAGTCCGGATGCGTTGATGAAAACTCATTCAAGCTGGGATTATAGAGATAAAGTTTTTGTCCCGCTACTATTTTATCGGTATTGAGTGCATTATATTGCATAAGTTGATCTACGCTTAAGTTGTATTGACGTGCTAAACTGTATAGCGTTTCACCCATCAAAACCAAATGAGCAAGCGGGCGGTTGGGCGTGAGTGCCAAGCGTTGCCCCACCTTTAGCGTCTTACTTTCCAAGTCATTGTAGAGAATCAAATCGTCTTGAGAAATATCATAAAGCAAGCTAATGTAGGACAAAGTCTGCCCCATCTCCACTGTATGGGACTGGTGAACACCCACATCTTGGGGTAAAATCAATTGTTGCCCCTCTTTTAATGTAGAATTTTCGCTCAGCCGATTGATTTTACGCAGTTTCTGCAAGTCCACTTTCGCTTTTTGAGCAACCAAAGCTAAACTATCGCCCTCCACCACAATGTAAAAACCTTCTGGAATGATAAGCGTTTGCCCGATTTTTATATGGTTTCCCACAAGGTCATTAGCTACTTGAATTTGTTCTACGGATACGCCAAATCGCCTACTCAGGCTATACAAGGTTTCACTCTCATTCACCCTATGCGTGCGAGCACTAAGCTGTGCCACCATAAACAGTACTAAAATAGACAAAAATCCACCTAGAAAGAGCAGGCGTGGTAAAACCGAGCGCTTGCTCTTTCTACGAAGATAACCGGGATAAGGACTTCTACTCATGGTGCATCACTGAATTCAAATCGCACAGACCTTAGCGCAAGCCTACTAGCCCTTGCTGGGCTGTGATATTAGAAGGGTCTAACTGTAAGGCTCGTGCAAAATCATCGTTAGCATTATCTAAACGCTCCATCTGTTTCCACACAAGCGCCCGTTCATTATACCTAAATGCACGCGTTGGCTCTAAGTCGATAGCATAGCTCAAATCCACAATCGCTTCATTAAAACGCCCCATCTGCACCAATAACCTTGCCCTATCAGCATAACGGTAGGCGGCATCTGGCGCTAAGGCTGCTGCATGATTGTAATCCCGTAAGGCTAAGTCATACTGTCCTCGTGCCACATGAAAATGGGCTCGGCGTGCAAACAATGAAGGCTCTTGACTTGAGATCGCAATAGCCCTATTAAAGTCATGGCGTGCTTCTTCATAATTACCTGCCGCCGCATGATACTCTGCTCGCATAGCGAAATCGCTCGCCGTAACCGGCACATCTCGCACCTGCTCTTGCAACAACGCCGTCACAAGATCATGTTGGCCCTGTCGGCGATAAAAATCAGCTCGTACACGCAACGAGGTTGTGTCCCGTGGGGCTTGCACAAAGGAGGCTTCAGCTTGATTTACCATCCCCAAGGCATCATACAACTGAGCCTTCTGGAAGTGTATTTGAGCCTCAAGTTCCGCCTGGGGTCGCAGGGCGAGCGCTGCATCGTAGTCCATTAAGGCTAAGCGGTATTGATTTAACTTAGTGTAAGCATACGCTCTGTCCACATAAGCCTGTGGGTTCATGCGTGCTAACGCCAAACGTCGGCTGTACCATGGTAAGGACTCTGCCCAAAAACCAGCCCGTGAGAGCTCAAGGGCAATCTGATGGGCTAACGATTGGCGCTGCTCAATCGCTACCAGCTCCATGGCTCGGCGGTAATCAGCTTCAGCCTGCTTAATATTATGTTGGCGCAAGTGAAATGACGCCCGTGCCAGCACACTCTCAAGTTGAGCCTGCTCATTTTGTTCGGCTGCTAAAATCACCGCTCGGTTATAGGCCGCTAGAGCCTGTACCGGCTGATTAGCCTTCTCAAGTCGCTGTGCATGAAGTAAGGCTGGGGTACTGGTAACCATTTGAAAAACTTCGCCCTGTGGCGGCGTGGTTAGTTCACTCTCTACAATAATCAGGGGCATATCCAAGTCATCATTATCGCTCACCACAATAATGCCTTCATCAACACTCGTTGGAGTGAACTCTTCAGGGGTTACCAATGGCTCAAACTCAAGGAAGGGTTCCTCAATAAAGGCATTTGTAGGCTCCGCAATGTCTTGCGTGGATACCACAACAGGTGGCGGAGGCGGTGGTAGTCGTCTAGCACCACTAGGAGCTGGACCGGGCATAATGCCAGTGTGGAACGTATCCCGAACTTCCTCGAAATCATACGCATCAATCCAGTCCTCTTCCTGAGCACTAAGCCCATAAGTAAGAACGGCACTAAGACTTAATATCACTATTTCTTTTCGCATCATAATAAAGAGTATCGGTGATGCCTACTCATATAGTTTAATAATTGGGCAGGGTTTTCACCCTGCCCAATTATTTTTATTCACACCATTTGAACTCTCTGTATTATGGTTTGATAAAATCTACCACCTTTTGACGTAATTCGCTAAGTGAAATGATTTCATCAATTGATCCTACCCGTTGTGCTCGTTCCACACTGTGCACTTGGTCAAAATCAAAGGCTAATTCTCGCCGCTTTTCTTGTTGCAACTCGGAGAACAACGCTCTCAGTGTAGCAGGCTGCGTGTTGCCATCCTGCTGAGCTTTTTTATAGCGCTCATCACCATACACGCGCTTGTTCACTTCAGCCGAGAAAACAACCGCAGCCGCAGGCGCCCCTCCAATAACCGAAGCAAACGACCCCTCTAAGGCATAACTACGAATATTTTCGTTCAGCATTTTAGAGAAAACTACATAAGCCCCACCATGGTAACGACCCACAACAACAAACAAGATAGGTCCCTTAAAGTTCACCATCGATCGACCAATCTCAGCACCCCACTCTAACTGGCGGTTGCGCAATGATTCAGGTGACCCATCAAAACCGGATAAATTAGCCAAAACCACTAACGGCACACGGTCGGAAAAAATATTGATGGCACGTGCAATCTTCTTACTGGACAATGGGTACAATGTTCCTCCTGCATAACTAGTAGGACCATCATGGGACACCAAGCCATGTCTAACCAAACTTTGGCTCTCAATACCAATCAAACCACAGGCATGTCCACCAACGCGGGCTTGATAAACCAATGCTGTTTCGGCATCGCGCATGTTCGCCATTCGCTCAAGCGGCGTGCAATCTGAGTCACACAAGGCTTGCATCAGCTGTGCCATAGCAAAGGGTTTTTTCCGTTCACCATTAAATTCGGCACTAAAAATATCACCTAAATAATTAAAACCTTGTTGCAAATGATCTTTATAGGGTGACAAGGCCACATTACGTTCGTAACTGTCTTGCGTCATTATGGAAGACACGCGCTGCCCCTTCTGCGCATAAAAAGTATGGTAGTGGTGCATTAATAGCTGATACGCCTCTTTTACGGTAGCAGCATACATCTGTGCCTCGCCATTAGGTAACATAATAGCCTGTGCACCCCCAATGCCTAAGTTATCGCTCGCCGAGACTGATCCGGCAAAGTCGAGAGCCTTTTTACCGGTGAGCAACATAGCTCCCTGTCCAGTCATAATCAATAATCCACGGCAGTGCATCAACATGGTGGCCTCAGAGTTCCAATACGACTGGGCACCTACGTTAATTCCACTCACAATCACATTAATTTCCCCACCATCTTGGGTAAAGTTAATAATGCGGCGTAAAGTCTGGGCGGTCCAGTCCAAATTCTCTGTACCACTATCCATCGTAATTTTAGCCCCAGAACTTAACGGCAACCACTCCACAGGCACACCCAGCTCATTTGCCAAATCTAAGGCTGCATTGATACGCCGACATTCAGGTTCAGCGAGAGATCCCATATCAGCCGTTGCATCAGAAAGAATAATAACTCGTTTCAAGTTTTGCCCTAAATGAAGGGTTTCAATCACACCAAACACAATATGGGCCTTGTTCTGCCCATAAGGGCGTTCTACTGCACAGCAACCAATGGCACAATCATAACTCAAATCATACTCAGTAAAAGTGCTGCTCTCAAAGCCAAATTGACCCAAACTGAGCATTTGTAACAGCTCGTAGGGATAGAACATCCCACGAGTGTGTGCCTTCATCACCTTCACTTCATAGGAATCTTGTAGACGTAATCTACTTACTTTTGGCTCACGAATTTCAAAAGTAAACTGCCCTGCAATAGCGGTAGGCGATAATACCAATTCACGCTCACCTAACCCTTTCAATCGAGCATGGAGAATCACACGCTCTACCCCTAAACTGGGGTCTAAAATGTTATGGCAAAGCTTTAGCGCATAAGCCTCTAACATCTCAAGCGGAGCCTCAATAAGCGGATAAACAAAAATAACCACACGGTTCCAATACAGCCGCTTTTTACGCTTATCTTGCGCCATACGCAGGGCTTGAATACCCTCAGTTAGATATTCTTCTAACCCAAAGAGTTGCACCATCTCTTGCCCACCTTGTGGGGGGCTTAGACGCATTGACTCTACACTCATATAAAGCACAAACCGCTCATCTTTCTCGCTATCTTTGGAGGTTGCTAAGATTAAACCCATTGTAGGGGTAAGGCTGCTCACTTGCTTAGTAAAGGCATCCAAGCGATAAAGCCGTAACTCACGATAGACGAGTGGGCTAAAATACAACCGATTACCATCCAGCATCCAACCTGAAGCTGTGGGTAAAAAATTGCTATACTTAAGCACGTGTTGAGTCTTATCGAGCGTGATTAAAACCAGTCGACCATAACTTTCGAAGGTCAATGCCAGCTGTTCCACCCCTATCTCTCGCTCGCTCACCAAAAGTAAAGCATCATACTTTTGCACTGAATTCAACTGCGTTGCAATATGACTCAAACAACCCGTCAAACGACGACCCTCATGACTGGTGTAAGTGAATTCAAGCGTGGTGTCTGTTTTTGCCCCGAGCTCAAGCTGGCAATGACGATAAAGTCGCGAAACCAGCACATCTTGTGCCAAGTCGCATGATTCTTTGTGAAACAATCGGCTAGCCAAGTCATATTCACTACTTACCCCATAGCCCAAGGCACGTTCAAGTAACTGCGGCCGGTGCTGTGGATAAGTCTCGGTAATCTGTAGTAAACGCTTGAAATTCATCAGCTTATTATTATAAGCACTCGCAAGTTGTTTCTTAATAAAAAACGTGTAGTTAAAATCACGCGCCAAAGTGGTTAGCTCAGGCACTAGCACCGCCAGTTGTCCCACCAAACGTCGCAACCGCTGATTGTCTTGGCGATCAACATTTTTCACCCCTACCATTAAGGCATACACCACTTGTGTTTGCTGCTTGGTAGCTAGAAATGCGCGATAGAGCCGATAAAGAAATTCATTTTGAGCAGACTCATCACTTAACTCAACCCCGTATAATACAACCACTTCATTAAGCTTCTGTTCAAATAGAGTCGGTAGTGCCACTTTAGCTCGATCAAAACTGTGCGCATAGCTGGTGAGATGATCCGCCCAGCTCAACGAGGCACTGCCAACAACACTTACCAAAGGCTCAGTAGAAAACAATTGGTGTATGGGTGCAAAGTAGCTCAACACAGTCTCTAAATCTTCCGCCTTCATCTTCACCAATTCTACCAAACTAGGGTGGGCATCGTATCCTAAGAACAGTGCTTGATACTCCAATATTAATGGGATGCACATAGAGGAAGGGATAAGAAAGAGGGTTGGCTTAGCCATTGGGGTAGAGGCCGCCTGCTCTTTGCTCTCAATCTTGATGAGCGTTTGCCCACTCATCACCTGTTGTCCGGCACGCACCACAATTTCGTTAATAACGCCCTCAACTTGTGCATACACCGGACTTTCCATCTTCATAGCTTCCATAACTAAAAGCAATTCACCTTTTTTAACAGTTTGCCCTTCAGCCACATTCACTTTTAACACCAATCCCGGTGCACTAGCTTTCAGTCCACCACCAAAGTCGCTATCAATGAAGTGTACTTCACTCTGGTTCACCTCTATACGTAGCATACCACCCACTTGACTACAAGCTATCTCATAGAGCGTGCTGTTTAACTCTAGCACCGCCTGTTGGCCTTGACTGTGTGTATAACTAAAAAAATGGCTCAACCCTTGGTGTGTAAGACAGAACTCATTATTGCCCAAGTAGCGCAACTGCACCTGATAAAGTGCCTGTTGATGCACAAAACTCAACTCTTGCACATCATTTTTTTGCAACGAACGTGGCACACCCAATACCAGCACCTCTTGCGTAAACACCGCACGTTCTTGTGCCATTTTTTCTAAATAAATTTCAGCGGCCGCTGCTGCCAAGGCAGGCTCAGCATAGCACGCTGTTGCCTCCATGGTGCTTAAATACTCTTCCACAAAACGAGTCGACACGCCACCCTTAATCATTTCAGGCAACTCAAGGAGATGTAAAGCAAACAGACGGTTAGTGGTACCACCTTCAATTTCAATAACCGTTTCTTGAATGGCTCGTTTTAATCGTTGCAAAGCCTGCGGACGACTCGCCGCTCGCACAATAATCTTAGCTACCATGCTATCAAAGTCAGGCGGAATGGTAGAGCCCGCTTGAATACCTGAATCAATACGCACACCAATACCCCCTGCTGGGCGAAAGCGTGTTACCTTGCCACCAGCTGGTTTAAAGTCGCGCATCGGGTCTTCAGCATTCAGGCGGAGTTCCATAACATGCCCCAAGGGCTGCTCATTGTAGTGAGCAATGCTCAAACCGCGGGCTACATCAATCTGTCCACCCACTAAGTCAATACCAAAAAGCTCTTCAGTAATCGGGTGTTCTACCTGTAAACGTGCATTCACTTCCATAAAGTAAAACTCTTTATGATCCATATCATAAATAAACTCTACAGTCCCCGCCCCTTGATAGTTTGCCTCATGTAACAAGCGTGTGGCGGCAGCCTGCATTTCAACCAATTGCTCCGCCTCTAGCTGTGATGGAGGAGTTTCTTCGATGATTTTTTGATTTTTACGTTGCACACTACAGTCGCGCACACCAAAGGTTTTAATCACCCCGTGATAATCTGCTAAAGCCTGCACCTCAAAGTGATGACCCTGAGCCACTAAGCGCTCAATAAACACAAGATCATTGCCGGTTACCCTCTTGGTTTCCTCCACTGCGGAGGCGTAAGCCTCAGCCATCATGGGTTGATCAAACACAAAACGTATACCACGCCCACCACCAGCATTGCTGGCTTTGACAATCACGGGATACCCAATGCGATCAGCCACTTGATACGCCAGCTCAAGCGAACCCACAGGCCCTTGGGACCATGGGCAGATAGGGGTTTTACTATCATGTGCCAGCTGCTTACTACTGATTTTATCACCAACTAAGTTGATGGTATGAGCAGTAGGACCTAAAAACACAATATTGTTTTCCTCAAGCACCTGCACAAAGTCAGCATCTTCACTTACAAAACCCCACCCAGCCCAGCATCCTCCACAGCCTGTTTGTTGCAAGGCCTGTAACAACAATGAATAAGATAAATAAGGAGACCCCTTAACCGTAGAAAAAGCGGAAAAGCTACTCAACGCATAGGCTTCATCAGCCTCTTGCACAAAAACAGCTTCACGCTCAGAATCTATGTAGAATGCCACACTCTTAAACTGTGTCTCGTGTAACAAATTATATTCTTTCAGGGCACGCACGAAACGAAAGGCGGCCTCCCCTCTATTGACAATACCAATTGCCATCCCTTGGGTTAATAGGTTTCTCATCATACACCCCGCTTAAATCTCAATCTTTAATGATACAATATCTTGCGAAAATAATTTAAATATACTCTATAGCAAAAGATTTATCAAGAGTCTATATAAGCGGAATCCTAGTCTATTAAACCTCTCTCAACCATCGTCGCAATCACAGCATCAATAGCGTCTTGCTCATCATCACCATGCGCCAAAACTTCTACGCTGTCACCCTCACCCACAGATAGAGCCATAACCCTTAGCACTGAGTTAAGACTAGCCTCTTTGTTATTGCACCTAAAACTAACCTCAGCGTTAAATCGGATTGCTACTTCAACTAAAACGCCCACAGGACGAGCGTGCAACCCTACTGGGTCGGTAATCACCACTTTTTGACTCACCATAATCCTCTTCTCTCCTAATTCCATACTGCTCTATTTAGGTTGCTCAGGCACCCTTTAACACACCACTGTATCATCGTTAGTCGATGGTTATCAAGGTCGTACCTCTACCATTAGACACCTCCAAAATGTCCTTCCTCCCAGCGGGCCACATAGGCTTTAAACTGCTGCTCTTTGCTTATGCCACCTGGTAAAAGGTTATTGAGTTCCGTCACATTGTTTTTATACTTGCTGTCAAAAGAGGTGTTAATAAAGGTTTGAATAATCGCCTCCATTAAGCCAAAACCCACGATATGCCCGCCCAGCCCTAGCACATTAGCATCATACTGCCTGCGTGCTACCTCGGCTGTAAGCGGATCACCTGCTAGTGTTGCACGAACCCCTTTGACCTTGGTGGCTGCCACAGAAATGCCCACGCCCGTTCCACCAATAACAATGCCCAGATCAGCATGATTATTAACCACCGCACTTGCCACACGTAATCCATACACAGGGTAGTGGGTATTCACTAAACTCGCTGTGCCACAATCGATGACCTCATAGCCCTGCTTTCGCAGCGAAATGATCATTCTATTTTTACTTTCAGTCCCCACATGATCGCAACCAATGGCTATTTTTTTCACTTCTCTTCCCCCTGTAAAAGCTCTCGCAGCATGCTCGCACGCACTTCATCCCGTCCTAATTCATACTTAGTAGAAGCAAAACCAAAGGCTATCGACGACACCAAAGTGGGTGCTAAAATTTCCATAGCCAAAGTGAGTGCCCGTGCATTGTTGTGCTTGCGGGTCATCCGAGCTGAATGTTCATCATAACAGTTAGCGCATACAGCATCCACGGTTTTATTTAGTGCATTAAAACTCCCAATGCCATAATCATCTAACAAGATAACCATATTGCCAGAATCTGCCAATAGCCGAGCACTTGCCATCCCTAACTCCACACTATTCGTGGTCGTTTGTTGCAGGCGCACCCAATGGGCTTTAATCTTTTTAGCCTCAAGCAAGGAGGCTAACTGCTGCGCAACATCCGTGTATTGTTGCAAAGAGGTGATCATAATTGTCATCTGCTACTCTCCAGTGTGTAAATCCATTATCCTACCATCTATTGTAACACATTCTTAAGTCAAGTCAACTATTTTAAGAAACCGCATTTGAAAATTTATTATCAGGAAAATAAGACCATAGCTCCTTGACAAGCAAAAAAGTATATTATATGATGAAATCTATTATTTTAATCAAAATTTTAGGAATAAAGGGGTTAGTATGGCTATCATTTTACAAATTGTTATAGCCCTTACCACTTTTCTGATGGGTTGGATTTTTCGATGGATGTATGCTCGCTATCAACTTTCAAGCTTTGAACACACAGCTAAAAATAACACCGAGTCGTTACTGCGTGAAGCAGAAACACAACGTAAAGAGCTGTTAATTGAAGCCAAAGAGCAAATAGCACGTGAAAGAAAAGCACAAGAAAGAAGTGATCGCGATCGTCGCAGTGAACTTCAACGCCTGGAGGGGCATCTTCTCTCGAAAGAAGAGAACCTTGATAAAAAAAATCAACAGGTGGATAAAAAACTTCAGTCTTTCATAGTACGAGATAAAGAACTAGAAGATAAGGAAAAGCAGGCGGAGTTACTCTTACAAGAACGTCGTAATGAGCTAGAGCATGTGGCTCAATTATCGAGTGATGAGGCTAAACAAACTCTCATCCTTAGTCTAGAGACGGAGGCACGTCGCGAAGCTCGTGCAATCGTTTCCAAAATCGAACAAGAAACCAAAGAAACATCAGAAAAACGGGCAAGGGATATTCTTGTTAGTTCTATTCAGAGGCTTACAGCCGAGGTCTCTTCTGACATCACTGTAACTGCTGTTACATTACCCAATGATGAAATGAAAGGGCGTATTATTGGCAGGGAGGGGCGTAACATTCGCACGCTCGAAACCCTGACTGGTGTGGATATTATCATTGATGACACTCCTGAAGTCCTCATCATTAGTTCCTACGACCCTGTTCGTAAAGCGATTGCCAAAGAAACCATTGAGCGGCTGGTCGCCGATGGGCGAATTCACCCTACTCGCATTGAAGAAGTGGTGCAAAAGGTTACAAAAGAATTTAGCCAGCAAATTTATGAAGAGGGTGATAAAGCTGCCTTCGAAGTGGGTATTACCAATCTGAGCCATGAAAGCATCCGTGCCTTGGGGCGTTTGCATTTCCGTTCTAGCTATGGGCAAAATGTGTTAAGCCACAGCAAAGAAGTAGCCAAGATTGCCGGTATGATTGCTGCTGAAATTGGAGCTAATCGTGAAATATGTAAGCGCGCTGCGCTATTTCACGATGTAGGTAAAGGAATTGACTCAGATGGTGATGGGAATCATGCAGAAGTGGGTGCTGAGCTGATGAAAAAATTAGGAGAGAAAGAAAGTGTTGTTCATGCCATTTTGGCACATCATAACGACGTTGAACCTGCCACTCCTGAAGCTGTCATCATTCAGATCGCCGATGCCATTTCGGCATCTCGTCCAGGTGCCCGTCGCGAGACGTTGGACTCCTACATTAAGCGCCTTGAGGGATTGGAAAAGATTGCCAGTAGCAAACCAGGCGTTGAACGTGCCTTTGCGGTGCAGGCCGGTAGAGAGTTGCGTATTCTTGTTAATCATGATGAAGTAGATGATATCAATATGCAAATTTTAGGGAAAGAAATTGCCTCACAAATTGAGAATGAGCTGAAATACCCAGGACGCATTAGGGTTACCCTCGTGAGAGAAACCCGTGTTGTTGAGTATGCGCGATAGAACAGGAAAATAAGCTATAACTTATTTTGAAACTTTATAAATCCGCTATCTCCATAATGAGCTAGCGGATTTTTTTACTCTATACAAAAGGAGATTATGATGCAACCTTTTTCAACACTGATGCTAGGGGATATTATTGGTAAAGCTGGCAGGCGAGCCATGTTTTATGGATTAGCAGATCTTATCAGTCATTATCAGCCTGACTTGATTATTGCCAATGGGGAAAATGCTGACGAAGGTTTTGGTATTACACCAGCTCTGGCTGATGAGTTTTTAGGGTTGGGCATCCATGTTCTTACTTCAGGTAATCATATTTGGCAACGCCCTGAAATTTTACCATACCTTGATTCATCGCCTTACCTTTTACGACCATTAAACTACCCAGGTGCCGCCCCTGGCAAGGGTATCACCACGCTAATTATTAATAATCACAAAGTAGCGGTTATTAATGCACAGGGTCGGGTTCGTATGGGACACGCGATTGATTGTCCGTTCAAAAGTCTCTCTTCAGCTTTAAATAAACTACACAACGACCAATATCATCTCATTTTTATTGACTTTCATGGAGAGGATATTATGGAAAAAGAGGCGGTCGCATACCATATAGCTGGCAAAGCCACCGCACTGGTGGGAACACACACGCATGTTCCTACTATGGATGAGCGTATCATCGCTGGAGGCTTAGCCTTTGTGGGCGATTTAGGAATGACAGGAGCTATGGATGGCGTGATTGGTGGCGACAAGGCTATCTCTATAAAACGAGTGCTGACTCAAGTACCCGTTCGTGGTGAACCGGCCAACGGCACACCCACAATATGGGGTGTGCTTATTACGAGTGATCCACTAACGGGAAAAGCTCTTAGCATTCAAAGGGTGTCATACGAACTCTCTTAACGCTTAAAAACCACTCGAATTAGAGTTCGAATGATAAAAATTGGGGATGTGATGCCAATCACAAAAAACCACTGCTCAAGGTTTAGCGGGGTGGTTCGTAAGGTCAACCCGCCCCACTGGGTTATCATCCATTGCCCAGTAATTATTATAATTAAAATGATTGTAAACATAGGGTTTTTTAGAAATTCTTTCATATCCCCTATGTTTCGATTAAAATAACGTACGTTAATTAAATTCCAAATCTGGCTAAAAGAAAAAATATTAAAAAATAAGGTCAATTGAAGAAGCGATGGTTGACTGCCATATTTCTGCATAAAAAACAAGGCAAGAGCCAGTATAACTGCACTCATTAGACCCATTTCAATCGCCATCTGTGGTGTAATAATGAACGTACTACTGTTTCTTGGGGGGTTATCCATCACATGAGGATCAACTGCCTCAGTAGATAGGGCCAGTGCGGCAAAACTGTCCATCATTATGTTAATCCATAAAATTTGAATCACCGTTAAGGGTAAAAACCACCCCAAAAAGCTGGTTATAACCACCAAAAGCAGTGCAACTATTCCTATGGTAAGTAAAAATAAAATGAAACGTTGTAAATTTGAATATAAACTACGTCCACCCAAAATGCCATGTTGCAAACTTACAAAACTGTCATCAGTTATGATAATGTCAGCTGCTTCTTTTGCAATAGCCGTGCCTGTGAGTCCCATCGCCACACCAACATCAGCATGATTAAGCGCAGGGCCGTCATTTGTACCATCACCCGTAACCGCCACTACTTCACCGGAAGTTTGAAGAAGCGTAACCAAACGCATTTTATCTTGTGGTGTCGATCGTGCGACAACATGTGGCTTACCTTCTTCTAATAAAATCAAGATTTCAGCGTCAGATAATCCGGCAAACTCTACTCCTGTCAATACCGATCCTTCCTTCACTCTTGCGCGCGTATCAATATCAAAAGTGAAGTCATGCGGTAAAATATGGGCCTGTCTTGCTATCTCGACTGCAATATCTAGATTATCTCCTGTAACCATTTTAATATCAATTCCTGCTTTGTGACAGACTTTTATTGTGCTAGGAACCTCACTTCTTAAGGGATCACTCAATACAATAAATCCTTTCCATAGTAAATTGCTCATGTTACGCAACACAGTTCCAGCCTCATTAGTTGTATCTCTATAAGCGATACCTAGCACACGCATACCTTTAGCCTGAAACTGCTTTATTTCGGCAAGTAAACACTCTTTCACTTCATCGGTGACAGTAGTACGAGCTAATACCACTTCAGGGGCACCTTTAATGGTAACAATGTCAAGCCCATCAACCCTAAAAGATGATGCCATATATTTACGATCAGAGTTAAAGGGTTCTTGCTTAATGTTAGTGGCACGGCGACGCAGCTCATCATAATCTAAGCCCAAGTGTTTATTAATATACACAAGGATAGCTCCTTCAGTTGGATTACCGATAATTCCCATATCATGACTCAAATCTGCCGTACTATTAACAGCCAAGCACACCCAGCCCATTTCATCGCTAGCAGTAAGACTGGCGTGATTCATGCTCATTATGCTCTGCGTAAGTGTGCCTGTTTTATCAGTACATATAGTTGTAACGGCCCCTAATGTTTCCGCAGCATGCATGTGGCGAATTAAAGTACCTCCACGCAGCATAGATTTAACACTGTAGGAGAGTGCCAAAGTTACACTGAGGGGTAAACCCTCCGGTACAGCCATCACCAAAATAGTCATCGCCACCATAAAATGCTCTAAAAGCTGAAGGCCATTACTCCCCTTAAAAGCATCCACAACGCCCCTTTTTAAGTATTGTACCGCTTCAATTAGGGTTAAACTATCTATAAAGGCAACATAGAAAATCGAAAATACGACGAGAGTGACCATAAGGATAACAAGAAAAAACCCTCTTTTAAAACTTGTTATCCGAAAAAATTGGTATTTTGAAGTAGATAAAGGAGAAATGAGTTCAAGAAGATCGGCTAAAATAGCTAACCATACTGGGGCAAACACGACCAAGCCTAAAAAAAACACCAGCCATGCCGACCATTGGGCGTGAGAAGGGAAAATAATAAAGCCTTCTCTAATATCACGAGCAATTAGCAAGCCAAAAATAAGACCTGCACTCGAAAAACCAATAACGCTCATCGCCTTGGCCAGCCCCGTTAGTTGCCTATTGAGTGGGGTTTCTACTTCGCTGTCCTGCATCGTGAGCGTAGCTAACTGCCCAATGTATGTTTGATCCCCTACTTTTTCTACGCGCATAGAAAGCGATCCCTCTTCAATGTGTGTCCCTCGAAAGACCTTATTTGAGGACAAAGCTGTTTTTTTAGTTAGTAGCTCTTCTATTGATTTAACTACGGCTTGAGATTCACCAGTAAGGGCGACCTCATTCACAAGAGCTGCTTGCACCTCTAAAATAACACCATCAGCAGGAATCTCAGCTCCGCGCTCTAAAAAAAGAATATCACCTACAACAATTTCACTTTTTGAAATCTCGGTATGAACCCCATTGCGTAAAACCCGATACAGAACATCACTTGCGATTAGTGTGAGGGCATCAAACTGACGTTGAGCCCCCAAATCATTGACAAAAGCCACCCCAGTTGCCATCAAAATCGCAATAATGATTGTTATGCCTTCCATAAAGTGACCATCGAAAAAGCCAACGCCTATAGATATGAAGGCAGCAATGAGTAAAATACGAATAATGGGATCATCAAATTTTTGATAAAAAAGCCACAGCCATGATGGGTTTTTGGCTGGCGTTAAAAGATTAGATCCATTCGTTTGCCTGCTATTCAAAATCTCTTCAGTCGATAGCCCTACATTTTTATCCATACTATCCTCTCTCATTTCTCATTCATCATTAATATAACACCACGAAAACATTTGGACAAAAAAAAACCACCCTAAAGGTGGCTTTCAAAGAGTAAAAAGGAGAGAGATACGTTTAGGTCAATTTGCTTCATGAACTGTACATAGATTTTACTCTATTGTATTACCTTTCTCTTAGAAAGGAGGTGATCCAGCCGCACCTTCCGGTACGGCTACCTTGTTACGACTTCACCCCCCTTACCAGTCCCACCTTCGGCACCGACATCCCTTACGGGTTAATCTAGTGACTTCGGGCAGACCCAATTCGGGTGGTGTGACGGGCGGTGTGTACAAGGCCCGGGAACGTATTCACCGCACCATGCTGATGTGCGATTACTAGCGATTCCAACTTCATGCAGTCGAGTTGCAGACTGCAATCCGAACTGAGGCCGACTTTTTGGGGTTTGCTTCACGTCACCGCTTCGCTTCCCTTTGTATCGACCATTGTAGCACGTTTGTAGCCCCGGATATAAAGGCCATGCTGACTTGACATCATCCCCACCTTCCTCCAGCTCATCGCTGGCAGTCTGTCTAGAGTCCTCAACTTAATGGTAGTAACTAAACATAGGGGTTGCGCTCGTTGCGGGACTTAACCCAACACCTCACGGCACGAGCTGACGACAGCCATGCAGCACCTGTATAACAGTCCCCGAAAGGACTCTACTGTTTCCAATAAATTCCGCTATATGTCAAACCCGGGTAAGGTTCCTCGCGTATCATCGAATTAAACAACATGCTCCACCGCTTGTGCGGGCCCCCGTCAATTTCTTTGAGTTTCACCGTTGCCGGCATACTCCCCAGGCGGTACACTTATCGCGTTAGCTTGAGCGCTGAATCTTTATGACCCAACGCTTAGTGTACATAGTTTACGGTGTGGACTACCAGGGTATCTAATCCTGTTTGCTCCCCACACTTTCGCGCCTCAGCGTCAATTATCCCCCAGAAACTTGCCTTCGCCTTTGGTGTTCCTTCTGATATCAACAGATTCCACCCCTACACCAGAAATTCCAGTTTCCCCTAGGTAATTCTAGTTACACAGTTTCCATAACCTTCCCTCAGTTAAGCCAAGGTATTTGACTACAGACTTATATAACCGCCTACGCGCCCTTTACGCCCAATAATTCCGAACAACGCTCGCTCCTTCCGTATTACCGCGGCTGCTGGCACGGAATTAGCCGGAGCTTATTCATGGAGTAACGTCATCTACAAAGCTTTCCACTCTTCGTATTATTCCTCTTCCATAAAAGAACTTTACAACCTCTCGGCCTTCTTCGTTCACGCGGCGTCGCTCCATCAGACTTTCGTCCATTGTGGAAGATTCTTAGCTGCTGCCTCCCGTAGGAGTCTGGGCCGTATCTCAGTCCCAATGTGGCCGTACACCCTCTCAGGCCGGCTAACTATCGTCGCCTTGGTAGGCTTTTACCCCACCAACTAGCTAATAGTACGCAGGCTCATCTTCCGGCGACGCAATTGCGCCTTTCCTAATCAACCACAGTCAACTAGTATATTCGGTATTACCCACAATTTCTTGTGGCTATCCCCAACCAAAAGGTAGATCACCCACGCGTTACTCACCCGTTCGCCACTCTAGCCGATGTAAACATCGGTTGCCGTTCGACTTGCATGCTTAAGACGCGCCGCTAGCGTTCGTTCTGAGCCAGAATCAAACTCTCCATGATTTATCTTCCTAGTAAACTAGGAAATTATTTCATTTACAAAAATTAACAAATTGTTCATGTTGCTCTTTAAAACCTAAACGTATCTCTCTCCCCTTCCCTCTTCTTCTAATCATCACATCCACCCCACAATCGGAACTCCGTGATAACTAAAAACTGTAACTTAAATCATTTTCTGTAGTCCGTCGCTTCGTTGCCGTTGCTTCTTCTCTACTCCCTTACTATAGCTCACACCTCAACAATTGTCAACACCCTTTTCGCCTGTTCACCCAAAAAAACCCCACCATTACACCCTATCTCTTTTTAACACATTCTTTTATTTTTTTGAAAAAATGTCAAAAATACCCGTTTTTGGGGCTTTGCATGGCATAAAAGAGAGCCAACTGTTGGTATTGCCCCCCTCTCCGCCATTCACAAATGGCAAACCCTGCCTTTACCAGCGGGGTTTTTCTTGGCAAGTGCCTTTATTCCTTTATATAGGAGGGTTGTTTTATAACTTAAAGTGGGAAATGAGGTTGACAGGATGGTCTCAAGGTTCTAATGGGGTTTGAAACGGATGAAGGGCTGCTGGAAGGATTAAGTGACTCCACAGAGGGGTTTACAATTGAGGTTGATGCCGAGCTGGAAGCAACGCTGGCTGAAATGGATAGGTTGCAGTCGCAATTGTCGACGAATGAGACGAAATCTTTGCTGGTGCTGTGCCAAGAGGTGGTGTTAGACACCATTAAGGGACAGTTTGGGCTAGCATCGCTGATGTTGACCAACATTGATGGTGGTAACGTTACCACCGTGCATAACTTTGAACAGGGCGTAACCGCGAGTAATGAAGACCACATGAAATACATGGAAACGAATCATTATGACAGAAAAAACAGCGATTACGATAAGGCAGTGATTACGATAAAGTGGATGGTAAATCTTTTAATAAACAACGCAAAGAAGACTTTCAGCAAAATGAGACTATTAAAGATGGTTACACTGGCAAGGTGTTAAACAAAGATGTCTCAACTCACCTAGACCATGTCATCTCAGCTGCCGAAATTGAGCGAAACCCTAAGCTGAACTTGGGGATGACAGCGGAGCAACGGGCAAAAGTTACCACCGATTCCGTCAATCTCACCTACATTAGCTCCAGTGCCAACCAGTCCAAGGGTAATCAGGATCTGTTGGTGTGGGCAAACAAGCCCCATGGCAAAACGGGAAAAACCAATGCCGAGTTCTATGATTTAGACATGAAACTGGTTACCGCAGAGTACGACAAAGCCAAAAAACATGTAAAGAAGGAGGGAGATAAAGCCCTCTTTAACAAGCAAGGTAAAGAGCTGTTGTCTACCGGAGCCAAAGATGCTATGTATGTGGGGGCATACGCCATGCTGGCGCCAGCCTTGATAGAGGTGGTGCAGGCGGTGTTTAGAGAGGTTCGCGCCACATTTAAGAACAAAGGCAATGAAAACTTGAAAGAGGTGGTTGCCCGATTCAAAACATCCTTAAATCAAGCGTTTGAGAACATAAAAAACAAGTTTAAAGATCTGTTTAAAGACGGCATTGGGCAGGCTATCACCGCCTTTTTGTCTAACATGGTGGTGTTTGTTATCAACATGTTTGCCACCACCTTAAAGAGATTTGTTAAGATGATTCGAGCTGGCTTTGTCTCTTTGGTGCAAGCCATGAAAATATTGGCTAACCCACCGGCTGGAATGCCTAAGGAAGAGGTGCGTTACCAAGCCGTAAAAGTATTAATCGCAGGGTTAATTGGTGTGCTTTCGCTGGCGTTGGCAGAGGCTATTGAGAAGTTATTATTGGCAATCCCCGGTCTTCAGCCTTTAATGTTGTTCCCCCTTTTTGGTGAGAGAACTGTGAGCGATGCGATTGCCGTGGTGCTGTCTAGTCTTGTAGGTGGGTTGGTAACCACCATTGTTTTGTACTATATGGATAAGTTTCATAACCGAAACAAAGACTTAGAGATTAAATTTCAACTTGTCTCTTTATCTGGTAAATTACCGCAGTATGCCATGATGCAGACCTATCATAACATTGCTGAAGGCTATGCTTATGTTGATCAACGAATGGCGGAGTCGAAGCAACGATCTGCGGAGGTAGAACAAAGATCCGCAGAGTTCAAGCAACAGTTTAATGATCATATAGAGGACGTACAACATTCGGTAGCAGTTAGCAGGGCAGAGCGTGAGGCGGAATTTAAAAAGATGATGCAGTCTCCAGAAAACAGTTTGTACTAAGAAACAAACGGGATAAAAAATCGATTAACAAGGAGTGAGTGAAATGGAAAATAATGATAATGAATGGTTAGGAGTACTGTCTAATAAAGATCGTTTTGCTGAGCGCCGCTTGAGCAGACTCACCAACTCTAATGATGAGGAAAAACACCTAAAAGGGCTAATGAAAGGTATTGATCAAACCAAAAAAACGATCAGTGAACAAGGAATTAAAGCGCACGAAGTATACAATGTGGGATGGGGTAAAAGTAAGGCGCGTGATGAGTTGTTAGCTGAAGGTTTGATTGCATCAGCTAAAGCAGACTTGCAAATCGTAGAATTGGTTCAAGAATCAATCAAGTTTTTTCTGTATTGCTTTGATTATGTGGACGGTAGGCTTATAAGCCTAGGCGATGAACATAGTAACTCTGAAGATACTCGCAAGAAACAAGAAGATGTTGTTATTAAATTAATACGTTCAGGTGATACGAATATAACCGAGGAGACACAACAATACCTTGAAACCATATACCGAGATGTTAATGAGCGTGGCTCTCGGAATGCTGAAAAACATAGTCAAACTGATGCTAAAATAGTCGAGTTGGATCGGTGTAGTAGCGGTAATTCGGAAGCAATAGACCAGCTTAGTAGAACTTTAGACAACGTTCAAGACGAGGTGTTACACCATCGTCAAGCCCTTCAGTCCGATATAACCAAAACCGTGGCTAGTTTTAAAGATGAAGTACAGGAGCAACATCAAGCCCTTACCGCCAAGCTTGAGACCACCAACAAAACCGTCGCTACTGTTAAAGACGAAGTGCAAGAGCAAAACCAAGCCCTTACCGCCAAGCTTGAGACCACCAACAAAACTGTCGCTAGTTTTAAAGATGATGTGCAAGAGCAACATCAAGCTCTTACCGCCAAGCTTGAGACCACCGACAAAACAGTCGCCAGTTTTAAAGACGAAGTGCAGGAGAAACACCAAGCCCTTACCGCCAAGCTTGAGACCACCAACAAAACAGTCGCCAGTTTTAAAGATGAAGTGCAGGAGAAACACCAAGCCCTTACCGCCAAACTGGAGGCGGAAGTGAGCAAAGTAGCCGATGAAATGCAAGGGTTTACCGCCCTTAATGCCACAGCGATTGAAGACATGAAGCGAGTGGAGGCGATGGAGCAAACCTTTGCGACCACTACGAAAAAGCTACAAAAAGTCATCGTGGTTCTCACAGCGACATCGGTAGCTTCTATAGGGTTGGCGTTGTTTTCATTAATGAAAAGTTTGGGGGTGTTTTAAAGATGAATGGGTTTAATGTCATTAACTTACACATCACGCAGAGATGTAACTACAGTTGTAAACACTGTTTTGCCCGTTTTGATGCCTCAGATAGTTTGCCCGAGAACGGTGAGCTAGAGCTAGAAGAGTGGAGATGTGTGGGGGATGCCATTGAACACTATTTTAGGCAGTGCGGTATTGTGGACGGGCGTATAAATGTTGCGGGGGGTGAGCCTATGCTTGTACCCTTCTTAAACGAGCTGATTACCTATATTGTGGGCAAAAAAATAGCGGTATCTGTCATTACCAACGCCACATTGCTATCAAAGCAGGTGATTGATAACTGGCAAGATAAAGTGGATATGATAGGAATTAGTATTGATAGTCTTGATAACCAAACCAATGTTATCATCGGTAGGAGTTGTAGGAACGGACAGACATTAGATTACAAGAATCTTGTGGAGGTGTTGCAGTATGCTAAAGAAAAAAGGTTTAAACTTAAAGTGAACACCGTGGTAAGCCAGAGCAATAAACACAAAAATATTAACCAGATGTAAAGAGATGTTGCGTTTGATCGTATCAAGATTTTGCAAGTACGCATTCAAGCAAATTGCAACGCCGATGCTAGCGATTTAGCTCTTAGTGATGATGAATTTACTCTTTATTGCCAAGGGGTGGATGCATCATGCCGACTGGTCATCGAAAAACAGGATGATTTAGAGTCATCCTATGTCATTATCGATCCTTTTGGTTTCTTGGTCTCAAACGCTAACGAAAGACAGACCACAGTTGGTAGCGTGCTAGACAATCCATTGTACGATTTACTTAGCGGTGCTCGTGTAGATAACAACAAGTTCATGCAACGGTATTAAAAAACCCTGCCTTTGCTAGCAGGGTTTTTCTTAAAATGCGTGCGTGTAGTTACACCACGGGTGGCGAATCATTCTTGCCAGCTAGGCGGCCGGTTAGTCCGTTAAGCAGGCTTTTACCTGTTTCCGACTGGGCCATGCCTTCTAACATCGAAGCCACGCCGGTGCCACCGGTGCTGCTGAACAGATCCATCACGTTGCTCATGCCTTGGGTGGGGCTGCCAGCATTGGTGATGATCTTGATCTCAGCTTGAGCCAGCGCCTTAGCTTGTTCAATACCCACGGCTTGGTTGGCTTCCACCTCTTTGGTTCTAATGAGGTAGTCTTGATACGACTTATTTTCACCAATTTCTTTAGCCAGCTCCACTTGCGCCTGCACGGAGGCAAGCTGCATCGACTTTTCGGCTTCGGCACGGGCTGCACCTTCAAGGCGAATGGCTTCGGACCCCATTTTTTTGGCTTCAAGGTCTCCACTGGCAATGAGAATAACGGCGGCTTTGTCACCCTCAGAGGCGGTAATGCGCACACGTTTGTCTTGCTCGGCTTTAATAACGCTCACCTCTTGCTCTATCTCGGTACGTTTCACCTCTTCTACGCGCAACACCGCCATCTCTTTTTCCTTAGTGGTGCGTTGCTGCTCAATAACTTCTTGATTGCTGGCCTCTTGCTGCAGAGCAATGTCGCGCTGAACCTCAACGGTTTTTACCTGCACCTGCTGTTTGGCATCTTGCGCACGTAAATCCACCTCGCGCTTGGCTTCAATCTCGGCTACCTGGGCCACCCGATTATTTTTTGCCACTTCCGTCCGCGACTCCATCTCAATGAGCGACTTTTTCTTTTCCATAATATTAGAGATAACGTAAGAGTCTTTGCTGTCTCTAATGTCCATCAGCTCAATGTTTTTAACCGTGCTAACGCCCCAGTTTGCCAGCTGCTCGCGCACTTCGGAGGTAAACTGATCGCCAAACGAGGCACGGCCTTGTAAAATCTCTTCAATTTCATTAGTGGCTAAAATAACACGCACCGCACCCTGCACAATGGCACGCAGTTGATCCAGCAACTCAGATAATGAGGCCACCCGTTGGGCTGCCAAATTGCTGTCTGAAATGCGAAAGAAGGCCTTCACGTCCACCACAAACGGCAGACGACCTTTGTCATAGGCTTCGTAGCTGCTCAAATCGAGGTCAAACACGCTGGTAGGCAAAATAATTTTGGTAACACCAATTTTCGGCATCCATGAGGGAAACTCATAGTAAGTGTTGCCATTGTCGGTGTCTTTGCCATAGCTGGTTGTGCTTTTTGATGACTGCACAATATGCACCTCATTTGTGCGCACCACACGCCGAAAAAACAACGGAATGAGGATCAGTAGGGCTAAAAATCCCACCCCCACCATCAACAATATTGACATTAATCCCTCTTGTTCAAGTAAAAAATCCATTCATCTCTCCTGTTATCCATTAACATAGTGTTATCAGTTCCTCGTGTCAACCTTTTTTGCTTAAGACATTAACACTTTTTGTAACTCCGTCGGCAGCTCTACCCCTTGTAACAATGGGCGCAACTGTTCTAGCTGTCTCTGGCTCAGCGTCACGCTGTTAAAAATGTGGTTCTCAAAGGCCTCGCACGCCAACGGCACAATCTCCTTTATAATGGAGAAAATCGTTTGGGCATACTCTCTAATCTCTTGCTGGGCGTGGCTATCCATGCGCAAGTTTAAAAAATGAAACAAATTATGCAGGTCCATCTGCCAATAAAACTCAGTATACGCCGCCACGGGCAACACGGTGCGGGCCAGCTCTTTGCTTAGCCCCTGAGCCAACAACTCTTCATACACTTTATAAGAGGCTTGGTTTTGTGCCTGCATGGTTGCGGGTATATGTTCGTTGCCGTTACCATTCATCCGACCGCTCAACTCGGTGGGGGCGAAAAACTCAGGGATAGTCTCCACATAGCGAGAGGAGCGTTCGTTTTGGCGTGATGTGCGGTGGCGTAACCATTGCCGTGCCACAAATAGGGGGGCTTTGATGTAGAAGGTGAAGACCACTTGCTCGAGCGGCGAGGTGTGGTGATTTTTGATGAGATGGTTGATGAGGTTGGCACTGTGGTTGCACTCTTCGTTATTTTTGCCGTAGCTAATGCGGGCGGTTTGCACAATTCGTTCGTCATCGCCCATGTGGTCTATCAGCTTTACAAAGCCGTGGTCTAGCACTTTAAACTCTTTATCTATGAGAGGGGAGGTTTTTTGCATGGGTAAATCCTTGTGGTGTTTTCGGTGTTATGCCCCTAACATTACACCAGATTTGCCCTAAGAATCAACGCTTTTTAGGCGCTTCGATTATATTAAACAGTAACCAACTCTTGGTGAATCACCGCTTCTAGTTGTTCGATTGTTTTCATGGTAGGGTTGCTTAATCGAGGGTTTTCTAGGCGTTGATAGGCATATAAACCGATATGCAACAACTCGGCTAGGGTCTTTTGCGTTAGCCCTAAATCTTGGCGTAACCAACGCAATTTAAGAGCAAACGCCTTGTTCTTGCTCACTTTGATATCACACACTTCGCTATACTCGGAGGCTACCCCTAATGCGTCTTTATTCACCGTGAGCGATGGACGAGCAAAACCCTTGACAGGGTTGTCTTCTAAATGCAAATCGAGTGCTTCATGGGCATAGTGCCGTGCTTCGGCTAGGTTATCACCCATGCTAAAGCAGTTGGGAAAATCTGGGAACATCACGCTGTAGGTCCCGTTGCTCTCTAACCAAATAATGGCTTTGTATGTCATGTTCGCCCTCTCCTACCGTAAGTCTAGCTTTTCTGACTTTCTCTCATCCACCGTTCGCCAATCTCCTTAGAACGTTTTAAAACCTCAGGATGAGCCTCGGCAAAAGCAGTTAAGCTTGCTGAAATATCGCAGAGTTCAGCCGGCATCTCTTCTTTACGGAATGGTTTCAATAGCCATTTTAAAAGTGTCATGTTCTTATATCCTTGGTTATTAAGTGTATTATATATCTTATAGTATACCATATATCTCATGAAGATTTGACATAACCTCCTAATGATGATAAAGTAAGATCGGATTATTTTAGATAAAAAGGATAAAGATAAATGAGTGAGTTAAATATCGAAAAGTTCAGAAGGTTTACAGAAAAGCTTTACAATAGTGATAAATACAACAAAGATGGAAAACCCATTAAAGTTCTATTGGCGGCAGAGCTTGGAAATAGATTGATTTCTGAATATGGAAAACATTCCCTAGATGATTTTTTAGGCGAAGAGAAGCTTAAAGATAAAATCAAAGAACATACATTTTTAAAAAAACTTGTTCATGCAAACAGTAACCCTCTAGTTATTGCCGTTGCCAAAGACGAGGACGAAACACGCATAGACGAACTTTTAAATGGCACTGATAATCAAATGAGTGTGCCAAGTTCTGTCAAAACAAAGAAAAAGGCTCACGATGTTTCTTTATTACAAAAAGTGCTTGACCGTATCCCCAGTGAACATAAGGATAAACAACTTCCAGTATGGCTGATAGAGAGTTTGCTGGGAGAGCATAAATAGCAAATGGCTAAAACGTTAGTTATTGTAGCAGGGCTAAATAAAACACTCTGTGTTAAATTACCTGAGGCAGTAGAAAAAAAACATCCAAATCATGATTTTGCTTTTATGCCAGTAAATGAAATTAGTCCGAAATACACCGTAGAACCTATTAATAAGTATTTTAAAGACTTACTCTTGCCTCTTGTTAAAAGACATACATACAAGTTTATTCAGCTTATCTATGTAAAACACAAGGATGCGAATTGCGATGTTTTGTTAGAGTTATTTTTTCCTTTTGCCTCTATCCGCTCTATAGAACCACTATCTAGTGAGCACTATAGAAATGAGGAGTTATGGTCTACGGCTATATCAAAAGCTGTGGAGTACAACATACGAGCGAAGCAACTAAGAAATAATCACGTTTACTTATTGCCAATCAAAAATTTTGACGAAAAAATAAATGGCTTTGCTTTTGAAGCACACCTAAAGGCTGTGTATCTCGGCAAAGAAGAGTTAAATCCTACGATAGCCAATCCTTTTAAATTTGTCAAGGCAAACTCAGCTAAAAAGGAAGGGTATCAGGATCGTAAGAAACGCCTATTTTTTTATGGTAACCACAAGCATGGGGACTTAAACAACAAGTCTACCGATTCCGCTCATTACTATTTAAGTGGTCACTATCGCTTTGGGTATCGTTACGGTGCAGGTCATCACTATGATGTGCAAATAGAAAGTGATGGAAATATTGATAGCGATTTTTTCAATGGAAGAACACAGGAAAAAGTACGCATCAAGGCAAGTCATGTGAACATTTATTTAAATGATGGATTAAGGCACACATGACAACAGCCCACAAAAGGCGGGCTTTGTCTTATAGAGATTTTTTGTTGTTACCGTGTTGAACCCAGTAAATCCAATAGTGTTTCTCAACTACCTTGCTTAAAGACCAATATTACTTAGCCTCGTTCTTAATTCTAAAATCCGTCATTTTAATATTATATATTAAAGAATCCGGATTTCAAAACGCATCTCCCTCTTATTCATTAAGAATAAAACTTAACATGCAGTAACCAAAATCCTTCCACCCTAATGATACGCTAATTAAGCACGCTTGTCAACTCCCCACCCATCAGCTCCGCCCCCCACTCACCACCGCTCGTTCTTCAGCGTTCAAATTATAAAGAGTGTACACTATTTCGTCTAGCTTGTCTTCCACCCCTCACAACCAGTTTATTAGATTCTTACAGAATCCATGCTTGACACCCTGCCCTATTTAGGCTATACTTAAGATAAGAGACACCATGAATTTGGTGGGGACATCCTTATCCTTCAAGATAACCTCTTGAAAATCGGGATGTTTTTTTTGTCTCGATAAGGAGGTTTGATATAAATGGCAGAAAAACCTCCGTTAACTCATGAAGAGCAACTAAAACAGCTTTACAAACGGAATCTATCAGGGATACCCAAAAATTATAACTTTGATTTAGCTATTTTAAAACAATGTAACTACTACACGCTCATTAACTCCTTTGGTAAACCATTTCTAGCGGATACTCGTACGAACCAATATCATACAGGAACATCACTCTTTCAAATCCATACCCTCTATCAATTTGATGGTGCTTTGCGTAAACTCTACCTAACCCAGTTGCTATATATTGAAGCATTTCTTAAAAATATCATTGGCTATCAAGTGGCTCACTACTTTAAGAATCATGCGCACGACAGCTATAAAGACACATTTTTTTGCGACCCGAAGAACTATCCTAATCCTACAGATAAAGAAACAAAAGAGGTAATTAAAGAATTTCAGACTATAATTAAAAATAGCAGAACAAAAATCCCCTATATAACCCACTATCTCGATCCAAAAAATCATGGTTATGTTCCGATATGGATATTGGTTAATGAACTTACATTTGGCAAACTCAGTAAGTTCTACCAAATTTTACCGCAGGACTTAAAAGAAAACATCGTTGTACTTCTAGGTCAACCCAAAAACACAAAACACCTAAACAAAGATATAAAAAAACTCGAAAAGGATTTGTGGGCATTCTCTACACTAAGAAATCACTGTGCTCACAATCAACGCATATACGGTGAAAGATTTGCGAAGAACACCAGATCTTTACAATCGATTTTTGATGCTATGCAAAAAATAAGTAAAAAATCACCTTACTTGCAATCCTCCTTTGAAAAATTAGAAAAGGCTCAAAAGAATGAAACTAAGAAACTAGATAAAGCTTTCACTAAAACCGCTCTTCCTGCTATAGTCTATGATGAAATCAAAAAACATTTAGTCGTTAGTCAACCAAAACCTTTCCCCTTGACAAAAAGAGCGTTATATTTTATGGTGAAGGGGTTATACGCCAAAATAGCTCAGCGGTAGAGCAACTCACTCGTAACGAGTAGGTCCTGGGTTCAATTCCCAGTTTTGGCTTCTTTTCACCCTCTACCTTGCTGGAGACTTACCCATTATGGACAAACTCACCCCTCTTTTACTCACCGTTTTGCTGGCTGGTTGCAGTGTTAAAAGCACTGATACACCGCTCTCACGCCCCACCCCGCCTACCAACATTGAAGCCCTTGAGTCCTTTTTAACCGAAAGTGAAGCCCAAGTACCCAACGTATTAGAAGGGGCTGCCAAAAAGATTGTGTGGGCTAGCGAACCAAATGTTGCCTCTGAGGTGGCAATCATCTATTTTCATGGGTATTCCTCCAGCCGTCAAGAGATTGACCCCGTGCCGCAACTGGTGGCACAAACATTAAACGCCAATCTTTTTTACACACGGTTTGCAGGGCATGGCATTGAAGGGGGGCATGACTCCTTTAAAGATGTAACCTTTGATGACTGGCTCGCCGATGCCGAAGAGGCGCTTGCCATTGGGCGTGTTTTAGGCAAAAAAATCATCATCATGGCGCACTCTAACGGAGCTGCCATTGCCACTTTTTTAGTAAATGCCCATCAAGCCGACGGCGACATTATCGCTACCTTATTTGTAGCACCGAACTACCAGCCCAAAGACAAAAAGTCTAACCTATTGGCTAACCCGATTGGAGCGATGATTGGGCGTAAAATGTATGGGGGCTATCATGGTTCGGCCGATAAACCGACCATTATCCCCGATGGTTCGTATCCTTATATTTGGAGCAATTCACAGCATTTTGATGCAACGATTGCCCTTGCCATCGGCATTAACCGTTTACACAAGCTTGACTTTGAAAACCTCACGGTGCCGTTGTTTATTGTGGCATCCGACTTTGACAACGTAGTTAGTACGCCCTACACCTACACGGTGTTTGCTCGTTATGGCAATCTGCACCCCATTCAAAAAGAGTTGCTCATTTTAAACGACACAGGCACGTCTGGCGAACACACCATCACCGGCAACGCCAAAGCCCCCGGCACCGTGGCGACGGTAGCCACCTCCATGGTGCGGTTTGTGCAGCGTATACTTAACTAACTCTTTAACTGATAAAGCGTTTTAAAGTTTTCATCCACTCTATCCACCAGCTCACTTAGTGGCACATCGAGCAACTCGCTCATGGCATTATAAACATACGCCACATAGGCTGGGTGGTTGGTGGCTCCTCGGTGTGGCACAGGGGCGAGCCATGGGGCATCGGTCTCGCACAGCACCCGGTCGGGGGGGCAAAAGGCCGCACTCGCCTGCACATAGGGAGCTTTTTTAAACGTTACAATGCCGGAAAAGCTCAAATAAAAGCCAGCGTCTAGCCATTTACGAGCTATCTCTACTTTACCCGTAAAACAATGCACCACGCCCTGCGAAACCCCAGCATTTTTCACCAATGCCAAAGCATCCTCATGGGCATCGCGCACATGCAGCATCACAGGGAGGTGAGCGTTGTGGGCTATCTCTAGCTGTTCGCTAAACAAATTGTGTTGAAAGGCTTTGCCTTTATCGGCAAACTGGGCCGCCGCTTCCAGCTCAAAGTAGCTATAGTCCAGACCAATCTCGCCCACGCACACGTTTTTGGGGTGAACCATCTGCTCTTTCAGCAGGCTCATGTCCGGTTTTAGATCATCGTAGGTGTCGGAGGGATGAAACCCCGAGGCTAAATACAGCTCGGCAAACTTGTCGGCTAGGGCAGCCCGAGGGGCAAAGGTGCGCATGGCAGCCCCTGAATCGAGCGCCCGACCAAACCCAGCCGCAAACAGTTGGGTAAAGTAGAGATCAAGCTGTGCGTCATCGAGGTTGAATAGCCCCATGGTGTGAAAATGGTTATCGATGAGTTTGGTGTAGTTGAGGTCTTGGGGTATGGTGAGCAAAGCGGTGTCCTTCCTATTAGTGGGGTTATCCTTCATGAATCGAACAAACACAGGCGAAGGTTTAACAAATAGTGCGGAGTTTTGGTTAAAAAGGATTGACAGACCTCTTGGCTAGCCATTATCCTGTTAAGTATTATGACACTAGATGCAATAACTCTTGACCGTCCCTTACAGGGATCACCCGAAGCCGTGTGGCGAGCCCTCACCCAGCCAGCCTTTTTAAGCCAATGGTTGGGCGATGTCTCCACCGATTTGACCAAAGGTGCAACCTTTACCTTGGGCTTGCCCTTAGGTGGCAAAACCCTTACCCCTTGTGCTGGGCTGGTAAAAAACATGGCTCAAAATGCCTACCTTGACTTGACCCTTGAGAACCAAGAGCTGGGCTTGAACTTTCACATCACCCTGCGTTTAAGCCATATTAATGGTGTGCAACGCTTAAGCCTGTCGCATGACGGCTTTGCCGCTGAAGGGCTGAAGAAGGTGTGGCAGATGAAAAAGATTCATGCTGGATTGCAGAAGTTTTGGAAGCAGGTGCTGAATAAGCTTGAGTATCACTTGGAGCAGGTGTAATCTTTTTGGGGAAGAGTTGAGAACGCTTGACTCTTTCCTATTTATGTGGCTATAATTAAACTGCACTTAATAAAAGGAGATATAAAGATATGGCAGATGAAGAAAATACAAGTAGGCCACAGACTCATAGCAGGACTCAGGGATCTGCACCGTCCTCAAGAGGTAACAACCCTCAAAGCCCGGTAACAACATCGACTGAAAGTAAAAAATTGGGATCGGCGGGGTCATCAAGACCTTTAAAAGAGCAGAAACCATAAAATGAGATATAATCCCAGCCAAAATATGTTGCTCTTCCCTACGTATAGAAAAAAATTAGCTAGATTGGTTTCTTCTTTTTTTGAATTTATAAATCTAATAAGTTTTATTTCTCTCTCTGGCACATAGGTAAGCGTAACATGCTTCTCTAGAATTGCTTGTTTACGTCCATTGATTTCTTCCACATATAGACAGATATTTCCAGCCTGATCAAACGTTCCGCTAGAAACATACTCCTTATCATAGGGCTGTATAGCTCCAAAAAAAGTCGTACCATCATGTAACTCTATTTCAATATCACCTGTTTTCGCTTTTGCAATATCATCAAGTAACCTTTCATGCCCTGTTTCATTACTTATGCCAAACATGCGAAGAAGGGCTGATAACCAATCACGTCCCCATCTCGCCCAAAATATTCCCATAACAATGCTAATCAGTAAAGCCCATGCCAGCAACTCTTTAGGAACCTCAGTCGTTTCATTTCTTAATCCTCGTATGACTAAATAAGGCAAACTATAAATGAACCACGCCGTGTACATTGCCCAACCTTTCGGTTTGGTAAAGCCATGATAAGCAAACCAGTAGCCCACCCAGCCGGTCATGCCCCAAAACAGCACTTGAGCAGACTCGCTCCGCATCCCTTCATTGGCTATATCACTAATAAAATTTAATATACTTTCTAACACGCCTTTCTTACCCCTTCCACCGCCATTATACGCCAAACATCTCATTTAAACAACTCTAACACTGCGATGGTTTATTGACTCTTACCTATCTATTCCCCTATAATCAAAACTATGTTTCGTCGTAAAAAAATTGTGGAAGAAAACCCAGCTCAGCCCAACCTCGAGGTGACCCTCAAACCTATCTTAGGTTTGCCACCTGCCCTATACCTAAAATACATCTACACCATACTACTCATGATGGTTTTGTTTATGGTTGCCGTTTACCCCGGTTTAAAAAACTATGGTAGCTACCTGCACATCACATCCAACGCCCCCGGTGCCAGCGTGCAGATTGACGGTGTGCTAGTGGGGGTTACCCCTTTAAAAACCTTTGTGAAAGCAGGCGATCGCACCCTAACCATGAGTAAGCCTTTTTTTGAGGTGTATGAACAGTCCATGAATGTGCAGGGTAAGATATGGCTCACGCTTATTGCCCCTCTCAACAAAAAACTGCCCATCACGCTCACTTGGTTGCCCTCAATAGAAAACCAAGAGGGCATACCTGTAGCCTTTCTGCGTGAAGCCACCCATCAGGCTAGCTTTTCGTTGGTAATTGACCATGATCCCCGTTTTCCTCGCGAACCCATCCTTTTACAAACCGCCCAAACCATCCTTACCGCACGGGAGCAAGGTCTCATCACCGATACGCAAATTATGCGCTGGGCAAGTGATATTTGGGCATTAATAGCCGATGAAGAAGGCTACAACCAAGTGCTAGCCACATGGCAGTTGCTCTCTCGAGCTGGGTTATTTATCGACCCCGTTATGATCACCGGCTTACCCATCACCTTGACCGACACACCGTTTAGTCAGCTCACCGCTCTGCGCGAAGCCGCAGGGGCATCGGCGTGGCTTGAAGTGCCTGTCATCACCGAGGTCGCCCGCCCGCCTATCACCCTGTTAGGGCAAACGTTTAACTACGCCCCAGCGGCCTTACTCACGGTGGGCAATCCCCACTACGCTGACACCAACGATTTACGTCATTACCCATCGACTATCGACCTTGCAGGCTTTTACTACACGCAGAGCCTCATTTCGGAAGCGCAGTTTGCCAGCTTTACCCGCCAGCCCAACGCCTTAACCGATCAATCACCCTTTAACCGTGAGGCACGCGCCACCTACCCCGTGTTCTATGTCAGCTACCCGCAAGTGCAGCTTTATTTAGCCTACCTCAACAATCAATTACGCCAGCAGGGGCAGCGCTACCGGGCTCGTCTACTCTACGAGGCCGAGTGGCAATACTTGGTAGACACCAGTCGTATCACCCCTACCAGCTTTGAGTGGACGGGTGAACCTTTCATTCCCTTGCGCAATTTGCTTTACTCTGGGCAACGATCGTTTTATCTTAACTACAGCCCCTTTTTACGTAGTGTGAAAGGTTTTAACCCAGCCTTGGAGACCTTGCCTAGCTACCAACGTGGGGCGCAGCCGCCTGAGTTTATGAGTCCTTTTGTGGGCTTCCGTCTTGTGTTAGAGCCTATTCAATAGCCCCTAGGAGTTTATATGTCTAAACAAAAACCGCCTGTTGCCAAAAAAGGCTCTCTTAACACCGCTACTAAAACCATTGGCGACAACAAAAAAGCACGCTTTAACTACGAGATACTCAGCGAGCTTGAGTGTGGCATTGTGCTGGCAGGTACCGAGGTGAAAAGTCTGCGAGCAGGGCGAATGAATTTTGTCGATTCTTACTGCGAAGTGAGTGCTGACTATCAGCTCTACATCTACAAGCTCAACATCTCACATTATGACCAAGGCAACATGTTTAACCACAAGACCGACCGCCCCCGCAAGCTTCTCGCCCACCATGACGAGATAGTAAAATTGTACAAAAAAGTGCGAGAGAAAGGCATCACCCTCGTGCCTCTGCGGTTTTATTTTAAAGGTAACAAAGTAAAAGTTTTGTTGGGCTTGGCACGGGGTAAAAAGCTGTATGATAAGCGCGAAACTATTAAAGAGCGTGATGTGAAAATCAGCATAGCTCGTGAAGGCAAACGCTTTTAGTTTGTGCACAATTTGTGTGTAACATAAAAAACCCCTCCGATGAGGGGTTTTTTATTAACCAAATGTCTACTTAAATGTCCAAGTTTGTCGCATACAGAGCGTTTTCTTCAATAAACTGCCGGCGTGGTGGCACAAGATCCCCCATCAACATACTAAAGGTCGCCTCGGTTTCCACTTCATCTTCCAAGCAGATCCGTTTCAAGCGACGCTTTTCAGGGTTCATGGTGGTAGTCCACAGCTCTTCATAGTTCATCTCCCCCAACCCTTTAAAGCGCTGAATATCGTCTTTATCAGGGTCAAAGCTATGCTCTGCCATCACCACATCCCGCTCATCATCACTATACACATAAAAGGTCTGCTTGTTTTTACCACTACCCTTCATCATTTTATAAAGAGGCGGACAGGCTAGATAAATATGCCCCGCTTGAATGAGTGGGCGCATGTAGCGGAAAAAGAAAGTGAGAAGCAAGGTGTTGATATGGCTACCATCTACATCCGCATCAGCCATCAGCACCACTTTGTGGTAGCGTAAACGGTCGAGGTTGAACTCATCGCCCACCCCAGCCCCCAATGCTAAAATAACTGGTTGCAATTTTTCATTATCAATTACTTTATCTAGTCGAGTTTTTTCCACATTCAGCATTTTTCCCCACAACGGTAAAATAGCCTGAATGCGTGGGTCACGTCCCTGTTTTGCCGAACCACCTGCCGAATCACCCTCAACAATAAACACCTCACAGTTGAGCGGGTCTTTGTCGCTGCAGTCGGTAAGTTTACCAGGTAAACCACCACCGGTTAGCACATTTTTGCGCTCACGCTCGCGTGCTTTACGGGCTGCTAACCGCGCTCGTGCCGCTAACATGGCTTTTTCAAGCACCGTATTCAGCACACCGGGATTCTCGGCAAAATACTCAGTAAGGCGTTCATAAACGGCTGAGTCTACCAAACCTTTGATCTCACTGTTACCCAGCTTTTGTTTGGTTTGTCCTTCAAATTGCGGATTAGCCATTTTAATGCTAATTACAGCGGTCAAACCCTCGCGCACATCATCACCGGAAAAACTAGTGTCTTCAATCTCCACCACTTTAGTTTTCTTAGCCGTCTTACTAGCCTTTTTTTCAGCCATATCGGCCTCAAAACGCTTGTTTACCGCACGAGTGAGCGCACTTTTAAAGCCAGAAAGATGTGTGCCACCCTCACGGGTGTTGATGTTATTCACAAAAGAGTAAACATTTTCGTTATAGCCATCATGGTACTGCATACCAATCTCCACCACCACACCCTCTTTCACACACTCCAGATAGATAGGTTGTGGATGCAACAAGGTTTTTCCTCTATTTAAATAGCGCACAAACCCAGCCACGCCGTCATTAAAGAAAAACTCTTTCACCACAGGGAGCACCACACGCTCATCGGTCAGGGTAATGTGAATACCTTTATTGAGGAACGCTAGCTCGCGTAAACGAGTGGCTAAGGTGTCAAAAAGATAACTAGTCGTGTCCACAAAGATGGTAGGGTCGGCGGCAAAACGCACCTGTGTCCCCACCTCGGTGGTCGTTCCCACCTGCTCTAATGCCGTAGCGGTTATGCCTCGCTGATAGCGTTGGCGCATAACCAAGCCATTGCGATAAACAGTCGCCTCTAACCACAGAGAGAGGGCATTTACAACCGAGACACCCACACCATGTAAACCACCGGACACTTTGTAGCTGTCTTTGTCAAACTTACCCCCAGCATGCAGGCGAGTCATAACCAGCTCTAAGGCCGAAATGCCCTCTTCTTGGTGAATGTCAGTGGGAATCCCTCGCCCATCATCGCGCACGCAAATAATATCGCCTGCTTCGATGGTAACCTGAACTGAGGTACAATGCCCTGCTAACGCCTCATCAATACTATTGTCTACAACCTCATAAACCATGTGATGCAAACCATCCACACTGGTAGACCCTATGTACATACCAGGGCGTACTCTAACGGCCTCTAAACCCTTTAATACCTGAATATTTTGTGCATCATATTGATCTGACATAAATCTTCTCCTTTAATGAGGGGGGTAAAATTAAGGCTAGTTGGCAGCACCCGAAGGGCCAACATTCATGGAACGTAAAAATGAGTCATTCGTTTTGCTCTTACGCATTTTATCTAAAATAAGCTCAGTCATCTGTAAATCTTCCATACTGTTGAGAGCCTTGCGCAAGACCCAAATCTTGCTCACCTCTTCGCTAGTCAGCAACAACTCTTCACGCCGTGTGCCACTACGCTTAATGTTAATGGCTGGAAAAATACGCTTATCCGACAGCTTACGGTCGAGAATAATCTCCATGTTTCCCGTGCCTTTAAACTCTTCAAATATAACATCGTCCATTTTACTGCCCGTCTCAACCAAAGCCGTGGCCATAATGGTTAGAGAGCCACCGCCTTCGATATTGCGCGCTGCCCCAAAAAAACGCTTGGGTTTGTGTAGGGCATTAGAATCCACTCCACCGGATAAAATTTTACCAGAAGTGGGCATGGTTTGGTTATATGCTCTAGCTAAACGGGTTAAGCTATCTAACAGAATAACCACATCTTTGCCCTGCTCCACCATACGCTTACTCTTCTCAAGCACCATTTCAGCCACTTGCACATGCCGACTAGCCTGCTCATCAAAAGTAGAGGCAATCACCTCACCCTTCACACTGCGCTTCATGTCGGTAACCTCTTCAGGTCGTTCGTCAATCAACAAGACTATTAGGTAACAATCAGGATGATTCTCGGTAATAGCGTTGGCAATCTTCTGCATGAGCACCGTTTTACCTGTGCGTGGGGGTGCCACAATCAAACCACGCTGCCCCTTACCAATAGGACAAAACAGATTAATAATGCGTGTGGACACATCACCGATAGCAGTCTCCATATTGAGACGCTCATCAGGGAAAAGTGGTGTTAAGTTTTCAAAAGGCACACGATTTTGACTCACCTCAAGACTGTCAAAGTTCACCGTCTCCACCCGCTGCATAGCAAAAAACCGCTCACCCTCCTTAGGGCTACGAATTTGTCCATACACCGTATCGCCCGTTTTTAAGTTAAAATTTCTAATTTGATTAGGGCTGATATAAATGTCATCACTGCCCGATAGGTAGCTATTTTGCGGACTGCGCAAAAAGCCGTAGCCATCATTGAGTGTTTCTAAACTGCCATAGGCAAAAATAACGCCCCCCTGTGAGGTGTGCCGTCGTAAAATTTGTCCAATAATCTCTTGCTTCTTTAAGGCAAGCAACTCATCGTGCACCAAACCAAAGCTCTCAGCCCGTAATCGTAACTCAGGCACGCTGAGTAGAGAAAGATCATTGATGCTTATTTGCGGGGCATTAGGGTCAGGCGGAGGAGAATTTTGTCCTTGGTCGCTAGGCATAGAGCCTAAATTCTGCCGACCACGGTTGTTTCGATTGTTATTGCTGTTTTTGCCATGATGCCCACCTTGTTGCACATTGTTGTTATTATGCGCACGCCTTGGTTGTTCGTTTCTCACTGGAGGAGAGGGGGGCAACACAGGTGCTTGAGGCTGGGGGACGACAGGTTCGCTGGCAACCAGATGACTTTCTTTCATGGCTCCTTCATTCGCTACGGCACGTTTCACGCGCACACGTCGTCGAGGGAGTGTCTCGCTTGTTGCCACAGATGGCTCCACAGAAGACTCTCCCACGCTCTTATTTGCGACACCTGCCACTACGGGCAGATCAAACTCAGCTTGCTCATCTTCTTTACTCTTATTCATTAACAGCCTTACTTTTCTTAAGTTTTGTTATCGTTTTAGAAATCATCTAATTTAAAAAAATTATTATTGGTATTGGGTGTTTGCATAGACAGATAATTGATTATAATGGATGCCGATGGTTTGTTTAGAGTTGTTGTAGGTTGATTATTATCAATAAAAGCCATATATTAGTCATTTGGCACGTAAGCGTATGCACTAATATGAGCATGATACATTAATTAATATAAATGGTCAAGGGTTTATTCACTTTAAAATAACCCTAACCAACAACAACTGCGAGGCGCACAATGAAACATGGTCCTTTAGAAACCGAAGCACAGCCGGGTGAAAACGAACTAGATGGGCCCTTACGCCCCCGTTTTCTGCAAGATTTTCAAGGGCAGTCCGACTTAAAATCTAACCTTGCCGTCTTCATTAATGCCGCCAAACAGCGTCATGAAGCGATGGATCATCTCTTCATTTCAGGTCCTCCGGGCTTGGGCAAAACCACCCTCGCCGGCGTGGTGGCTGCCGAGTTAGGCGTGGACTTTGCCGTAACCAGTGCCCCCGCCCTCGACAAACCCAAAGACTTAGCAGGCTTACTAACCAGCCTTAACCCCGGAGCGCTCTTCTTTATTGATGAAATTCACCGCCTCAAACCCGTGGTAGAAGAGATGCTTTACATTGCCATGGAAGACTTTGAAATCGATTTCATCGTAGGGGCAGGAGCCGCTGCCCGCAGCGTGCGCATTCCTTTACCTAAGTTCACCCTAGTGGGGGCCACCACCAAGCCTGGGAGGGTGAGTAGCCCATTGCACACCCGATTTGGCATCTCTTTACGCATCAACCTCTACACCGAACCAGAAATTGCCCAAGTGATTCGTCGGGCAGCCAAGCTTCTGTCCATCGCCATAGACGATCAAGCTGTGCATCTTCTATCCAGCTGTGCGCGCGGCACACCCCGTGTTGCCACCCGATTGCTCCGCCGCTTGCGCGACTTTGCCCAAGTGAAAGGCAACGGCACTATCACCTTTGACCTCGCCAAGCACGCCCTCGCCCAGATGAGGATTGACCATTTAGGGCTAGAAGAACAAGACCGCACAATTTTACGTGTTATTATTGAAAATTATCGCGGTGGTCCTGTGGGTGTAGAAACACTTGCCATAGCAGTAGGTGAAAGTGCCGATAGTTTAGAAGATTTCTATGAGCCCTACCTCGTGCAGCGGGGTCTCATGCTGCGCACCCGACAGGGGCGCACCGCTAGTCCGCTAGCCTATTTGCATTTGGGGCTGACACCCCCACCAGCGGAGACGGGGATGAGTGAGTTGTTTTGATGTAACCGAATAGTCTTGTTACTCTTTAGGTGCTATAATGCTTTGTGTATATCGATTTCACTCACATACCAACAGGAGTTTTATGCCTAATATTGTATCTCTTTTTTCAGGGGCTGGTGGCTTAGATTTAGGCTTTCGTGGCGATTTTTCTTTTTTGAACCAGCACTATGCCAAGCACTATGCCAAGCACTATGCCAAGCACAATTTTAACACGCTTTTTGCCTGCGACATTGAAAAAAACGCCTGCTTAACCTACCAACACAACTTTAACCACGCCCCCTTTAGTGGTGATGTTTGGGATGGCATCAACTCAGGGGTCATTCCCCCACAAGCTGATGTGGTGTTAGGGGGCTTTCCGTGTCAACCGTTCTCCTATGCTGGCAAACGCCAAGGCTTTGAGGACCGACGGGGCTTACTCTACACCGCCATGCTAAAAGTGATTAGCCTGACCAACCCGAACATTTTCATTGCCGAAAATGTGAAAGGTATTTTAGACATTGAGCAGGGGCAAGCCATTAAAGCGATTGTGAATGATTTTACGGCACTAGGCTACAATGTGAATTACCATTTGTATCAAGTGGCAGACTTTGGCGTGCCTCAATCGCGTAGCCGGGTGATTATTGTGGGCTTAAAACAAACCGCCTATCCTAATACTTTTTTTACACACCTTGCCCCCACCTGCATCCAACATGTAACAGCTCAAGAAGCTCTTCATGATTTGGTAAACTTGCCTGAAAACAAACTTATCAATCATGTGTGGTCCAAGGCTAAACGCACCAATGGACAAGGCAACACCAACATTGCTGCTAATAAAATAGCTCCAGCCATGCGGGCTGAACACCACGGCAACATTGAATTTTTGTGGGATGGTAGCCGACGCTTATCGGCACGCGAAGCCGCTCGCTTGCAGTCCTTTCCTGATGATTTTATTTTTCTTCCCTCCACCTCAGCCGCTTATAAACAAATTGGCAATGCCGTGCCGCCTGTGTTTGCGTGGCATATAGCACGGCAAGTGATGGAGTATTTGAAATGATTCACATAGCAAAAGGAGTGCATACTGAACCTGAGTTCATTCAGCTATTAGAAAAAAGTAAACAACTGGGTTTACAAACTATTAACAGCCTCAGTGCCAAGATGACGGGGCAAAGCTTTGAGCAGTTTGTGGTCGACCTAATGAAAGAGGCAAGCCAAGGTAACTGGGATATTGAGCAAACAGGGGCTTTATCCTTTCCTGATATTATAGCCAGCGGCAACTTTGGCGTGGAGGTAAAAGTTACCCAAAAAGATGGCTGGACAAGCCTAGGCAACAGTATTATGGAAACCAATCGGGTAGCGGAGTTGCAGCATATTTACATGCTATTTGGTAAGCTCGGTGGATCAAGAAATATTCGCTACAAACGCTATGAAGAGTGTTTATCCTCGATTGGGGTTACCCATTCACCACGCTATAAAATAGATATGTCGCTATCCCCCACCGATACTATTTTTCATAAACTGAACACCTCCTACGATCAATTTCGTACGGACGAAAACAAAGTACAGCAATTGAAAGAATACTTTTCTCACACATTAAAAGACGGAGAAACCCTGTGGTGGATGGATGACCAGCAATTCACAACGCCTATCTTGCGCCAATGGCGAACACTGGACAAGCCCACTCAAGAAACCTTTATCGTGATGGCATTGGCGGAATGCCCTGAAATTTTCACCAACAAAGCCAATAAGTTTGATAAAGCCTCTTTGTTGTTGCTAGAACGGTTCAACTGCATCTGCCCGAATTTTAGAGATATTTTTACCGCTGGTGGCAAAACAGCCGATGGTAAACCGCATATTTTTGGCGTTCTTAAAGAAAGACAAGAAGAGGTTCTCACCTATTTGCAGACTACCGACCAATTAGCCTCATGGCTTGTCAGTATTTCTGACGATATTAGAGAAATAGTCCTGACAAAGTTTAATGATTAGGTTACAATAAGAAAAAACCACAAAAAAAGAGGGTTGGTGCATGAATTTATACGCCAGTATTCAACAAATAACCGAAAAACACATGCGTTTTCAGCACGATCTCACCACCAATAACCGAAAAACACATGCGTTTTCAGCACGATCTCACCACCAAAGCCAGCATCAATGCGGTGCTGGTGCAACCCTTTTTAACCGCCCTAGGTTATGATATTACCAACCCTGATGAAGTGCACTGTGGTCCATTAGAAGTGGATCTGAACCTGCCTGAAACCAGCCCCATGGCGATTATGCTGGGAGGATTGGTGCTAGACACCTCAAGCGTAATGAATGCGGTAAGCCCGCAAGCCCAAACGCACACCTACCACATTGACTATATTATTTGGCAACATGAAGAACCCCTTTTTGTAATGGGTGTGTATGTGGATGAAGATTTTGAAACCTGCTACAACACGATGCACGCTGTGTTTGCCTTTAAAAAACCTCAGTTAGCCATCCTTACGAACGGCTGTGTGTATCAATTTTTTGCAGACTTTAGCGAAGAAGGCATTTTGGATAAAAAACCTTTTACCAGTGTCGATTTGACTTCCTTAAAACCTGCTAATTTAACGCTGTTAGAGCAGTTGCACAAGCACTCCTTTCACCCTACTAAAATGCTTCAAAAACTCACTGAAATCGAGTATATGCAACGGTTAGAGGAGCTGCTCAGTGAAGAGTTTTCTCACCCTAGCCTTAATTTTATTAATTACTGGTTAAAGCGTTGTGATGGGCCACAGGTAAGTACTCATCATCAAGAGATATTTAGTAATCTCATTAAGATGCTCAGTTGCCAGGCTGTAAACCCCAATGCTGATGATTCCACCTCTAAGTAATGCCATGACTACGTTCACCTCCTTGCCTCATATGGAATAGTAATATGTTTATTCCATTAAACAGCATGACATTAGGCATATTGATGATTAATCCTGCCTCTTGCACGGTGGTAATACCACATTACCAGCAAAATCACCTTTCAGGAGAAATAGAGGAGCTTAGTCTTATCACCTTTACCAATCGTGATGCCCAAATCTTGGTTAAAGAGTCATTTTCATCTCTCTGTACTCTTTTTAAAGAGCAAGTGCCTGCCTTTATTCAGTTGACAACCATAGACAATAACCTTGCTCTAGTTAATTTTAGTTTAATGAGTTTGGGCATTACAAGCTACCAAAGAAATTCTAGAACAGACGTGATACATGAGCATACGCAGTTAGTAATGGCCTATCAAAATCATTTTCTTTACATTAAACAAGATTTGAACTCGCTTAATCTTTATCTACAACAACAGAGAATACCTTGTTCTATAGCTCTATTGCACTCACAAGAGCTCTGTTTACTGGGGTTTTCTTTAGCCACTCAACTCTCAATAAATCATACCGTAAGTGCAGTCGGCAATGACTCTATCCCAAAAAACCTTTTACACTTTACCGATGTCTCACTAAAAGCACCGCTGGTGTCCGCGTCCCCTAGCCTTATTGAAAACACTTGGTTAAAGTTACGTGGCACATCTCTTGTTCAGCCAAAATCTTATCAAGATGATGTATTATTGTGGGTTAATCCTCAACTCATCACCTTTATTGAACCACTCGCCCCGTTATTGGGAACGGGTGGGGCTTTACTTCATTTTATTGGCGTGCAGCACACGCAAGCGGTAGTGAACAATATAAGTTATTTCACCTCCCTTTTATCTTTAGAACACAATTTTCTTAGGCTACACCACATTTTACACACAGATATTTTGGTAAACCTTGATCTAGTGAGTGTGGTGCAACAGGGCTATAATACTTATGGATCGCCTAATCCCTACTTAAGTCTCTTTTTTGTAGACGGAAAACACCCCACTCCTATAAAAGAGAGTTGGTCCCATATTAAGGCCTTTTTTAGTCATAAAGATAAAGTGTTTATCTCCTTACATTTACTAGATGGTCTTGAAATTTTAATTAATCCGTGCATGGTATCACACTGTTTCACCACACACCACAGTTCACCTGAAACCACAGAGATCTATTTATTGCAGATGAATGACCATATCACCGTGCAAGAGAGCATTTTTTTGGTGATGAATGCCCTGTGGTCGGCTAAAGAGTAATAATGATGTTTGACCTAGAAGAAGTTATGGAAAAAATCTCACAAGCTCAAACTCGTGAATATTTTAAAGAAGTGTATAGCTCTTACACTTCAGGAAACTACCGTGCCATGATTGTTTCACTGTGGACGGTGATTTTATGCGATATTGTGTTTAAATTGCAACATTTAAGTGATTTTGAAGGGGATGACACAGCCAAAAAAATCTTAGCCGACCTGGAGGCGGTTAAAAGCCACAAGGAATCGATGGAATGGGAGAAGACCTTACTTGAAAAAGGCTGGATTCTGCAAGGACAGGCTAAAGAACGATTAGAACGCATTCGCAGTGATCGTAATAGGTGTGCCCATCCTAGTTTATCTGACGAGCTGGTTTTGTTTCAGCCTACTAAAGAAGAAGCTAGAGCGGCTCTGCGTAACGCCCTCGAAGAACTTTTGCTCAAACCCGCTATGCTTCCCAAAAAAATAGTGGACAAAATGGTTAAAGACTTGGCTGCAAAAAGCAGACAGTTGGCAGACAGAAAAACGCTTGCTACCTATTTAGACAACAGATATTTTCATCGGCTAGACAAAACATCTTGCAAAACTATTTTTAGGGCTTTATGGAAATTTGTCATTCACCCTACCGATGAGGACATTCACCCTCATCGAGCCATTTATTATGCCTCACTATTCCATCTGCTTAGCAAACCCGAACGGCGGAGTTGGTGCGTAGAGTTCATGGAAAGCGAGCTTGGCTATTACACAAGATTTATCGAAGAAGCTGATGTCTATGGCAAAGAGTACGCTATAACCTTATTGGGTTGTCATTTAAGTCATCTGTATCATGCTTTTCCTGAGAATATTAAAAATATGATTAAACTATTTGTCAACGAGACACAATATCGAGGAATACCTCGTTTGGATCGAGCATTTGTGGCTACATTTTTAGCATCCAACTTAAAAGAGCATTTTGAACAAATACCGACAGAATATGATTTTACAAACATCCGTCCTGAAGTGATAGAGATTCTCTATGTGCAAGCTCAAGAGGTTAATCTAACTATTATTTTACATGAAGTACTCACTCGCCTTTATAGTCATAGTAGAAACTGGGATGAAGCCACCATAAAATTCTCAACATTAATTGCACCTTTTATGTCTTTTTTTAGTCAAGCGGAACTATTACATCTGATGCAAAAGACTAATGATAATGAGCAAACATCAGCAACAAGATGGCAAGCAAAAAAAGATCACCCTACTCTTTTAGCAGTGTTCTTTCAAAAAGGGGGAACCAAGGAACAACTTGAAAACCTCCAATTATCTCATTGGGTAAACCTAGTAGATACTGCTTACCTACTGATGGATCGATGGGGCAAAGCCCCTGAATAAACTTCTACTATGAAGCTCGAGGTAATGTTTAACTGAGTTGACACCCCCTGTGCTTTTCACTAAAATTAAAGTAAAAGCGAGACGACCCCATCCCCATGTTTGTAATGTTGCACCCGCTCAAAGAGCAAGCTATCTTGGTTAATATTGCCCACATTAACAGTGTTAAGCCCACGCTTATAGAAAAAAATGACGGCTCAATGCAGCGTTGCAGTGTTCTCTCGCTCTCTTTTCGTATGAGTACTCTGCTGATCACCGAACCTATCGAGCAGATTCGTCACACGATCATGGCAATGTCATCGCATTTTATTGATGCCATTGATGGTGCAGGCGACCCCGTACTTATCAACAGCTCGCTTGTTACCTACATTTTAGCCCAAAAAACAACCAACAAGCGCCAGCGTCTCATCAGTTGGCACAGTGAATGTCATTTTACCGACGACCATCCTGCCCTGCTCATCACCACACCCTTGCACCAGTTGCAACTATTTTTTAAGGCAGACACTGTATCGCTGACCATGCCACATGGGGCGCAAGTGTTGGTGCAAACCAGTCTCATCCGCTGGATTGCTCATTGCCCTATGATAGATGCAAACGGTCAAATCATATACGGCTCACGCCTTGGCTTTATTCAACAAGGGCATGAACTCTTTGTGAGCACAAGTATTGACGAGCTGATCACCTTAACGGCGAAAGCTTTTATTAAAGTGCAGTTTTTCTATGTGGGCGATAAAGCCACCGAAGAGCGCTTTATTAACCCAGCCATGGTTACCTCTATTACCACCGGGCGCCATCTATTACCCCAAAGCGATGATATTGTGTGGCTCACCAAGCTCACCTTTATCGGCACTGGTGACGCATTTCAGGTGAGCGACACCATGCTCTACTTCACCAACTTGCTTAGCAACGCTTTCCCTTTATTTCGCCCATTCCTAAATGCTCACAACCAACGCTCGATGCTCATTAACACCGAGCATATTGAAAGTGTGTTGCCCAGCAAACAGGTGAATGAAGATACTGAAGGCGGATACCAAATTGCCCTCTACTACACCATTATCTTAGCATTTGGTTCAAGCCTAACCCTGTGGAGTGAACCCGATTTAACCGCATTAATAAGCCAGTTATTCTCCCATTCTGCCATCCCACTTCTCACGCTAACTCCAGAGACAAGCGTAAGCGATCTCCCCTTGTTAATTAATGCCCAGCAGGTGGTGGTCGTCTTTATCAATCCATCAGATACTGCAACGTCTCAGCTGGTGTTGCTCAGTAGTCATGACCCGCTTTTGGTGCGAGAATCGCTATCTAAGATTAAGACACTTTTAGAACCAGCCGATAATTGATAACTAAGAGGACGGTGCAGGATGTTTGATAAAAAGCAAAAATACCCCATTCACATCAGTGGCACGCCATTGACCAGCTTGATCTTTTTAAAGCATTTTATCACCAAAGCTCACATCCAAGTGGGGGATTACAGCTACTATCACGACCACAACGGCGAAGTGGCACAGGTTGAAAACACCAAGGCGCTGTATGATGACCCTAACCCTAACGCCCCCCCTCAACTAATTATTGGTAAAATTTGCCAAATTGCCTCTGATGCCACGTTTATTTGCCCCTATGGTCAACATCACACCAACGCCTTCACCACCTTTTCTTTATTTTGGAAAGATGGCGTGAGTCCTGATGCTATTCCCGATGACCGCCACTTTAACCGCAAGGGTTGCACCACTGTTGGGCATGGGGCTATCATTGCCAGTACTATGTTGGTTACCAAAGATGTACCCCCATACACCATTGTGGGGGGTAGCCCTGCGGTGGTTATTCGTCCACTTTTTAGTGCCAAGATAACGGCGGCATTGCTCACCTTAAACTGGTGGAACTGGCCTATTGAAACCATTGAAGCCAATTATGAAGCTCTTTTAAACCAAGATTTACCCCAGTTGCAGCAGGTTGCAAACTTGTTTAATGCCTCATGCTAAAAAAAACCTTCTCTGAACAAGTGCGGTTTATTTCTTTGATTGAAACCACCCGTACCCAAAGTCATAAACAAGTCATCTTAGTGAACCCGACGTTCATGGAGGCTATGCGTACGCTGAAACCAGCCGAAGATGCTGACTCTATAAGCTGGCTTAGTTTGAGCGATTGGCCTGATTCGCTCACGCCTCGATTGCTCATTGCCCAGTCCATTCAGCACATTTTACACATAGCTCCTATGGTGCGTTCATGGGCTATGCTAAAACGCTTTTCACCTAAACAGTTTTTTGCCCCTTTACACCAAGACGACCCCTACTATTTACACATCAGTCGGTTGCTAGCTGTGCAACGGGGCCGTGCCACTAGCTCCACTCACCAACTGCTGCGTGGGGCTAGCCCCAGCTTACAACAGCCCACCAAACGTCGCTTTAGTCATCTTCACTCCTTAGATGGACAGTTTTGGTTTCATCCGCTTTCCTTACCCCGCTTACGTTTTTTGTGGAGTAAAGCATGGCGGACCTTTATCTGGTTACCTGACGGGCAGGGTTCCCGCTATGGACTTAATAGCCAGTTTGTCGCCAGTCTTATGCCTTCTGGCAAGCCTGCTGACAAAAACAGTGTGTTTTCCTTAGTGAATGGTGAAGTTTACAAAGTGCCTGAAGTATTGCCCAAGCTGCACCGGCTATGGCGCAAAAAGCAAACGTATTTGTTAAGCGGGTTTACCCATGAAGGGTTACCTGTGGTGGTGAACCCTTCACTGATGAGTTATGTGAGCTGCACACGGCACATTATTAAAGATGACCGTGTGGTGTGGCGTAGCCATGTTACCTACCTGTTAAAAACGCACACTGATGTGTTAAACCTGCCTTTAAAACAGTTGTTCTCTTTGCCTTTTTTCATACCCATGAAGCACACATCGCCTGAGTTGCGGGTGTTTATCAATCTGCACCAAGTGAGCCGTATCCAAACCCACGATGATGGCACACTCATCACCTTTGCCGATGACAACCTGTTTATGCCCTGCACCCAACCCTTAGAAAAATTTTATTTTTTAACCACCGCCCATCACTTTAAACTGTTTCATACACCTACCGGCGATGAAATATTAGTGAACTTGAACCATGTTCGCCTTGCCCGCGCCACGCTGATAGAACCGAATGACACCATTGGCACACAGCTGCAGTTTAGCAAATTTTACGACACGCTAGACATTACCGAGCCGTTGGATAGCTTACTGTAACCCATGGGGCAAAGGGAGGTTGCCCTCCCCTTGGCTATAAAAAATTGAGTCGTTACTCTTTAAACTGCTTAAAATAAGGATGACCAAAAGCTTGGGCTTCTTCCATCACTTTAAACATAGTTTCGGTAAACGCCCACGCTTGGGCTAGCTGGGCGTCGTCCGTGCCGTCTTGCAAAGTTTGGCGGTAGCTGATGAAGTACCAGCCTTCGTTTGTGTGATACCCGAAATCAAACCCACTTTTCTTAAGGGTGATCAACAGCTCTTGGAACAAGGGATTGTTGATCACTTCTTCATCAATCCACCAAATAAAAATAAGCTCGGGTTGCCCTGTGGTTAAAGGTTCTAAATCCCATGCTGCAGGGTCGTTAATCACCCCAAACCATTGTAACGTAGCACCCGGACTACGCTCATCATTGTGGTTATAACTATACCCATTAATCGGACCGCCTAACCGTTCGCAAGGGCTGTGGTGTGGTTCAAAGGTCGATGAGTCCATTTTGTTCGCCCAGCTGTCGGCTAGGGCTGTCCAGTTGGCATTTTTTATCCATGCAAAGTACGGATGGTCAAACGTTTTAGCTTGGTTCATTTTAGCAAACATCTCTTGGGTAAAAGCCACCGCTTGCTCGTGCTGAGCTTCATCGTCGCCGTCCAATAAAGTTTTGCGATAACCAAGATAGTGCCACCCTTCATGTGCTGGCGACACCAATAACTCAAAGCCTTGCTGGGTGAGTTGTTGCACCAAAGCTTGTAGCGATGGATCGTTATTCATTGTCTCATCATACAGCCACCAGATAAACATCAGGTCAGGCTGCCCTTCCTCTAGCAGGGGCAGCTCCCACGCTTGCGCATCATGATGTACGCCAAACCATAAACAATCATTATCAGGGGTAGGGGTAAAGTAGTAACCCAAAAAGGTGTTGGACCCAAGAGGGTGTGCCTCATCATCATGCCCTAAAAAATACTGTTCGTTCATATGATTAGCCCAGCTATGGACTAGTCCATTCCACTTGGCGGTTTTCAGATATTTAAAGTAAGGATGGGCAAAAGCCCCAGCTTGGGCTAACAAAGCGAAGGCGGTGTTGGTAAACTCTAACGCTTGATCAACGGTGAAGGACGATGTGATGGGCTGGCGATACCAGAGCATATGCCGTTTATTAGTGATGACATCGCCGTCTAGGTTGCTCTCAAAACCATTCTTCACGAGCGTGTCAACAATCGCTTTAAGCTTATCATCAATCAACTTTTCTTGGTGATTCGGGAGGATAGAGAACATAAGCATAAATTCAGGCACGCCTTCTGTTTTTAAGGGAATGCCGAAATCATCGGTGTAAAAGTAAGCACCTAGATTAGCAAAAGAGTCATGGCAACGATCGCCCCTAAAGAGATAAGAATAAAGGCCTCCGAAATTGTCAAAACGTCCGGCGAGTTTCACGCCATACGCCAAGAGATCTATATTATCCAGCACCTTAGTCATAAATTGGTTCATTTGAACAAAATTGCTATCATTAATAATTTCTGGGGTAAGTTCCGAGCAACCAGCCAAATGTTCCATCGCCTCCAAAAAGAGGGTAACCAATCGCTCTTCGGTAGCATTCGTTTTACCATGTTTTTTTAAAAGCTTAGCCACGTCATCCCAAGTGTGAAAAATAAGGCGCTCATCGCCCATGCCCTTCACTATTTGTTTATCATGAATACGAGGAGTAACCACCAATAGCCGATCATGTTTCTGTGTGGCATGGCTGTCTAAATAATGGTTCAGTTGCTCTGCCCGTAATGGCGCATCCACCTTGTTTTCAAAAAACAGCCGCACCTCGGTTGTACCATCAGCATGTTTTAAGGCAATCATACCATCTGGTCTGGATTGATCAATCTCTACATTTGTATACTCAACAACATATTCATGCTCATGATGATTAGCCCAGCACAAATTATGCCCGCACAACGCCTCCATTAAAGCATGATTATTCATCACCCTTAACAATCCTAAAAACTCTTTAGTAAGCAAGTTTTCATTAATTGTAATATGCTTATTACCTTCCGCCTTGGAGGCTCTGTAGTTAAACAGATTCACTTTTTTACCCATCTTTTGACCTTCTTCCTTAAGTATTGTTTGGTAATTCACCTAAAGACTGATAAGACGGTATGACTGGGCTAGCTACTATATGCAAGAGTATGCTACACTGTAGGCATAAAAGGAGTCGCTATGTTGTTACCTCTTGTGTCCCTAGCGGGCAAGCCTATTTTTTTTAACCCCGCCCATGTTACCATGGTGCAGAGCCAGCCCCACTTGGCAGCGGATGACACCATCACCCGGGTCAGTATTATTTCGTTTATTGAAGAAAAAATGACCTTGGAGGTAACCCAAAGTTTAGATGAGCTGCAGGTACTCATGGCTGAGCATAACACCCCCCTCATCACCTTAATGGATAAACAACACAAAGAGATCTTGGTCAATCCTGCCCTCATCACCGTGGCACAAAAACGCCGTGAACTAAAGGAAGATAGCGATGAGATTTTAGCTTGCACAGGGTTATTTTTTGTGCAAACACGCCATTTTCTCATCATTCCAGAGGCCCAAGAAAGCCTGATGACCCGATGCAATGCCGATCAAAAACTGTTTACCAAGATGCACTACCCCGACGGCGAACCAGTCTGGGTGAATGAGCAGCTCATCACCAGCGTACAAAGTTTGGTCGACCTTTCAGGCGACAGCAACCCTGCCAATGAAGCCACCTTGATCTTTTTTATAGAACAAAACGACAGCATTCCGGTGCAAGAAAGCCCCGAAACCGTCGTATCAATGTGTAACAGTACCCTCCGCTTGGCTTAGCGCCAAGCAAGGTCGGTATACAGTTGTGCACCAGCCTGCAACACAGTGGCATCACTGCCCCATGCACCTGAAAGCTGCACACTCACCGGTAAGCCAGCCGGTCCTGTGTGGATAGGCATAGCCAAAGCTGGTCCACCAAACAAGTTTGCTAGCACACCCACTAAGTCACTGGTGTAGCTATCCGCCGAAGGGGCATCAATAGGTGAAGCCTCATGAAAGCCCGGCCACAAAAACAACTGACACCCGTTATTGGTAATCTCAATCACACGCTCGCGCAACGCATTGCGAATATGGGCGGCCTTATTATACCACTGATCATAATTTTCTTCTTTTAAAAAGTAGTTGCCTAGCAAAATACGCCGGCGCACCTCATGCCCAAACCCATCGTGCCGTGTTTGACAAAACAGCTCTTCAATCGTGCCAGCCTGCAACTTAAGTCCATACCTAGCACCATCAAAACGCGCCAAACTGCTGGCAGCCTCGCTGCAACAAGTGGCATAATAAGTGCGAAGCAAGGTGTCTTCTAAGCCTAATTCCACCTCTTCTAACACTGCCCCCTGTGCCACCAACCAAGCCACCGCTTTAGCATAGGCCGCTTGCACGCTGGCATCTGCACGTTGCATAAGCCCTGAAAAACTCGCCACTTTCATGCCTTTTAATGAGAGCGGTTGCAAAGGAACAAGGGTTGTGGTGTTCACCGGTCGGGTGCTTTCATCCATTTTATCTACCCCAGCTAGGGCGTGAAAAACCACCGCAATATCGGCAGGCGTTTGAGCAATAATGCCCGGCACATCAAGGCTGGGAGCAAAAGCGGTTAAACCATAGCGCGACAACGCCCCATGGGATGGCTTGAACCCGCACACACCCGTGTAACTGGCAGGTAAACGGCTCGATCCACCGGTATCGCTACCCAAAGTAAAGGCTGCCGTGTGGGCTGCCACAGCGCTCGCACTGCCCGAAGAAGAACCCCCTGGCACCCGTAGTTTATCCAGCGGGTTGAGGGTAGGACCATGGGCACTGTAATGCCCTGTGGCTCCCATGGCAAACTCATCCATGTTAAGCCGCCCTAAATTGATAAAGCTAGCCTCTTCAAGGCGACTCACCAAAGTGGAGGTGTACGGCGAAACATAGTTTTCAAGCATTTGGCTGGCACAGCTTAGTTTACGGTTTTTAACCGAAAAATTATCTTTAATAGCCCCCGGCATAGCCCATAAAGGGTTGCCTGATGGGCGTTGAGAGTCCATCGCATGGGCTGCCTCAAGCGCATCCTCAAAAAACTCAACATAGGCGTTAAGATCCAATTGATTGCGATACGCATCGTAATAAGCTTGAACCAAGGTGCTAGGTTTCAGCTCACCTTTCGCCAAGGCGGCAGAGAGTTGAGTGAGCGATAATTGATTAACAGACATAGCTGTGCTCTCCTTAAAAGACTCAGGAATTGAAGGAATTAATGAACTAAAGTTGGCGATGAGCTTTTTTAGGTAACGCCACAAAGCCATCAGCCATGCGAGGGCTTAAAGCCTTCATCTCAGCTGTGCTAAAAGAGGGGGCAACCGCATCGGCTCGTAAATGAGCGGTGGTTCGGCTAGCCTCGGCAATAAAATGCTCATCCGGCGTGGGCAAATCATCCATGCTAAAGAAATCAAGCCAAGTGTTTAAGTCCTCTAGCCATTCATTAACTTCAGAATCAGGCAATTGAAAATGGCTCATGGCAAAAAGTGCCGTGAGGGTTTGCTTGTCTATCCTATTCATGCTATACTAGAGTCCTTGCATTGTGAAATCTTGAATGCCTACGCACCAAAGTTTCCCATATTATAGAACGATTGCCTAACTTTTACAATAAGCAATTCCCCTTTATTTAAGGAAAGACCTTGCAAGAAGTGAAGATATTGGCTATATTTTAAAAAGATATAAGGATGATTATTCAGGCATGGCAGATAATAATAACAATAATAACAATAATTTTTGGAAAAAACAGAACAAAAAGTCTAAAAGCCCCACGGGTTCTGTGCCACCGCCAAAGGGAAGCCCCGCTAAGTTTAGCCTAGGCTATTTACTCATTGTTCTCACTATTTTATGGCTTGCCTCAGTCTTTTGGGGTGGCTCATTGAAGCGTGAAAAAGAAGTTCCAATCTCTGAGTTTAAGAGTAAAATTGTCTCAGGGGAAATCAAAACCGTTACGTTTAAAGGGGGGCTAATAATTGGCTCCACACAAACACGCGATGAAATACAAGCCGAACAAATGGCTGCCCGCCAAAAAATGCAACGCCCCTTCTCTATTGAAAAAATTGATAAAAACGACACAGATCTATCACAGGCAAGGGTCTACAAAGCCGTGATGTTCACGCAAGCCAGCATGCATGATCCTACACTACTACCTCTACTGGCCGAACACGCACTCGAGCAGACTGTGGTGCCTCCAGCCAATAACTACTTTTTAGCACAAATATTACCCATGCTGTTTGTTATGGCTATCGTTATTTTACTGTGGCGTGCCATGTTTAAGCGTATGAATGGAGGGGCTAATGCCCTTAATTTTGGACAAAACAAAAACCGCATTGTGGCAGAAAGTGACCTCAAAACTAGTTTTACTGATGTGGCTGGGTGTGACGAAGCCAAGGCTGAGTTAATTGAAGTGGTAGACTTCTTGAAGTATCCCACACGATACACAGCCATTGGTGGCAAAATACCAAAAGGGGCTCTGCTGGTAGGACCGCCGGGAACAGGAAAAACCTTACTGGCACGTGCCGTGGCTGGGGAGGCTGGTGTGCCGTTCTTTAAGATGAGTGGCTCTGACTTCGTGGAGATGTTTGTAGGAGTGGGGGCAGCACGTGTGCGTGATCTGTTTAACCAAGCCCGTGAAAAAGCACCTTGCATTATCTTTATTGATGAGATGGATGCTATTGGTAAAAATCGGTCTAACTCTCTAAGTAGTAATGATGAGCGTGAACAAACGCTTAACCAATTGCTGGTAGAGATGGATGGGTTTGACAGTACTAGTGGTGTTATTATTTTGGCTGCCACTAACCGTCCAGAAGTACTGGACCCCGCCCTTTTACGCCCTGGTCGTTTTGACCGTCAGGTGTTGGTAGACCGCCCAGACCTTAAAGGTCGTGAGCAAATTTTAAAAATCCACTCAACGGGCGTTAAACTTCAAAAAGAAGTAGATCTTCACGCCATAGCAGTGAGTACCCCTGGGTTTGTGGGAGCTGACCTTGCCAACGTGGTGAACGAAGCTGCGCTGATGGCTGTGAGGGCTGGGCGCACCGAGGTGGAGCAACAAGACTTTAATGAGGCTATTGAAAAATCGGCTCTTGGTCTAATGCGTAAAAGTTGGGTGATGGGTAAGCACGAGCGAGAGATGACCGCCTACCATGAGATGGGTCATGCCCTTGTTTTGGTCCTTACCCCCTACGCTTTACCGTTGCGTAAAGTGAGCATTATTCCTCGTGGTTCTACTTTAGGCGTGATGTGGACTGACCCCGTCGAAGGGCGTTATAGCCAAACCACCGAAGAACTCATCACTATGATTGATGTGGCTTTGGGCGGACGGGCTGCTGAGGAAGTGGTGTATGGACGCATCACCACGGGGGCATTTAGTGACATTAAACACGTTACGGAGATTGCACGAAGCATGATTATGGATCATGGAATGAGCAACAAGTTTAGAAATATGGCCTTTAGCAAAAAAAATAGCTATAGTGGTAAAACACAAGATTATATTGACAACTCTATTGCCCAGTTAATTGATGAACGCTACAAGCGTACAGTCTCTCTTTTAACTCGTCACCATGATTTGCTAGAAAAGTTAACCCGTCGCATTTTAGAGACAGAGACATTAACGGCTGAAGAACTCTTGATCATTGTGGAGACCGATGAAGCTGCCCATAATCAGCGCTTGGTAGCCCTGAGTGAGTCGGAGCGTCATCACCCCACAGGGCTAATTGAAAGAAAACCCAATTTACAACGAAAAGGAGAAAAACCTGATGCCAAAGATGATTAATATAGAAAAAAAAGGAATTCACACTCTCTATGGTAATGGTCTCATGTTAACCATTGAGCTAGAGGATGACAACAAGATCATTGCCACCATTGAAAGTGAAAGAGGCAATCAACGCCTTGATATTCATCCCCATGATGAGTTAGAAAATACGATAGTATTTGAATTATTAGGTGATTTTCAACCCGATGGTAGACCAAAGTTCACCATTGTTTAAACTTTAGTAAACCAAAGTTCATACACGTCTCGTCCTGCTTCATCCGCCTTTTCATTAAAGCGGGTTGTGGGGCGCCATTCTTGAGCTGGGGCAAAAGTTTCATAGGCATTTTTAAGTAACGGCTCACTTTGCAAAAGAACTAGAACTTGATCGGCATAATCTTGCCAATCACTCACCACATAGAGATACCCTCCTGTTCTTAAGCGTAGTGCAAGTTCTTTAATAACCTTACTATTCAGTAATCGGCGCTTGTGATGGCGTTTTTTGGGCCATGGATCGGGGAAAAACACATGCACACCAGAAAGAGAATCAAGGGCTATCATCTGAGGTAACACGAGCGTTATGTCATCATTAATGATGCGAATGTTATGTATCTCATCTTTTTCGATGGCTAACAGCAACTTCCCTACACCCGGCTCATACACTTCCACCCCAATGTAGCCTTTATCAGGATTAGCAAGTGCAATAATACTCGTAGCCAAACCCATCCCAAACCCTACCTCTAGAATGACCTGACGGTCGTCACCGAAGAGTTCGGCATAATTTATAATTTTATCGTCCAAGGGTAAAACCTTGCCCCAATCATCCTGCAGGGCTCGTTTTTGCCCTGCGGTAATTTGCCCTTTGCGTCTTGCGAAACTTCTTATTTGACCCATAATAGTAAGCATTATAGAAAATAATGAACAAAAGAACAAGGATACCTCTACTTTTTCTTGACAAAACGTCTAAATAATCCTACAGTAAACACATGGAACAGATATTATTTTTATACTTCATACGAGTAGTTGTAACACTAACAGGTGGGTACTACCTTTCGTCATCACTAATCAGTTCAAAAGTTAGCAAACTAGAAGGCTTAGGAAATCTCCTGCATGAGTCTCGGGTGTTTAAAGGTGGACTAGGTATTTTGAGCTTGCTAGTAGGTATAGTTTCACTATTTACCGGCTATTTTATAGGCGATTTTTTCCCTTCTATGCTTAATATTGTCGTAGCCCTCATCGTTCTGTACGAATACCAAGGCATGAGTGCATTAGAAACTGAAAATAAAGTAATCTCTGTCTTTAGAACATGGATGGTTGAGAAACAGCTGTACTGGGGCTTGGCTTCACTGTTTTTCGGGTTCATTCATCTCTTCTTTGCACAATTAAACTGGATTTAATATAAACGAACACACTTTTGTCCTAAAATATGATGTCTTAAGTGTGTTCGATGTTGACCAACTCTCCTATATTTGACATACTATTACCATGCATAAGTATGTTATAGAAGGGGGTCATCCCCTTAAAGGAACCATTACCGCAAGGGGCAATAAAAATGCCGCCTTACCTTGCCTTGCGGCCTGTTTGCTCACTGAAGAGCCCGTTGTTTTACGAAACATTCCATCCATTGCCGATGTTCATGTTATGATTGATGTGATAAAGGAGCTGGGAGGAACTGTTACCGAAGAAGCCGAAGGTGTTTACAAAATTCAGTGTGCCATTAATAAAGTCGATATATCGCGTGAAAACATGCAAAAGATTCGGGCTGGCATTTTATTTGCGGGGCCACTTCTTGCTCGAAAATGCGAAGCTATCATTCCCCCTCCTGGAGGAGATGTTATTGGTCGACGACGGCTGGACACCCATTTTCTTGCCTTTGAGGCGTTAGGCGTGCAGGTTAAAACCGAAGGCGTGTATCACCTCACTGCCAACAAATTGGTGGGAACACACATATTCCTTGATGAAGCCTCAGTTACGGCTACTGAAAACGCTATTATGGCTGCAAGTTTAGCGGAAGGAACTACTATCATCAGTAATGCTGCATGTGAACCTCATGTGCAAGACCTTTGCCATCTTATCAATGGTATGGGAGGTCAGATTTCAGGCATTGGTAGTAACGTGCTCACCATCGTTGGTGTTAAAACTTTGCATGGTTTTGACTTTGAAATTGGGGCTGACTTTATGGAAGTAGGATCTTTTATTGGTCTTGCAGCCTCTACCAAGAGTCATATTATCATCGAAAAAGCAGCTCCTCACCAAATGCGCATGTGCCAAGTAGCCTTTGCCAAGTTGGGCATAACATGGGAAGTAGATGGTGATACCATTATCGTTGATCAAAATCAAGCTATGAAAATTCGTGCAGATATGGGCGGGGCTATTCCCACCATTGATGACGCACCATGGCCTGGTTTCCCTGCTGATTTAACTAGCATTATGGTCGTAACAGCCACACAATGTGAAGGCACTATTCTCGTTCATGAAAAAATGTATGAAAGTCGTATGTTCTTTGTGGATAAACTGATTAGTATGGGGGCAGGTATCATCTTGTGTGATCCGCATCGTGCGGTTATCGCAGGAGCTTCTCGTCTCACAGGAGCTCATCTGTCTAGCCCCGATGTGCGTGCTGGTATGGCTATGGTGATCGCAGCCTTAGCGGCTTCTGGCACCTCGGTTATCTCAAATGTGTACCAAATTGAGCGTGGCTATGAAAATATTGCCGAGCGTTTACAACGCTTAGGGGCACAAATCAAAGTCATCCGTGAATAACGCTACACTCTCATACAAAAAAACCCCGATTGATCATCGGGGTTTTCTCTCTCTCCCACAAGCTTTACGCCCCATGGCATTGTTTGTATTTTTTACCAGACCCACAAGGACACGGATCATTACGCCCCACCTTTTGGGTGGTGATAGGTCGACTTGCGGTACTCGGCATGGCAGCAACCATTTTTTTACCCCCCTGTGGTACTTGCCCCAAAGTGTTGCCCATACTAATATGCTTACCTTCACCGCGGACAGCTTGTGGTTTTTGTAATGGCGTGTCTTGGCGCAACCTCACCTTAAAGATGCGTGCCACTAGCAAATGTGCCATATCATCTAATAATGTATCAAAGAGTTGGAAACCTTCTAACTTGTATTCAACCAATGGATTACGCTGGGCATAGGACCGTAAATTAACTGCCTCACGCAGTCCTTCCATCGTCTCTAAATGCTCTTGCCATTTGCGATCGAGCGTGCGTAAATACTCAAACTGTAAAAAACGATTAAAGTTATCAGACCCCATCAGCTCTTCTTTGTGAGCCAAATCAGTACTAAAGAACTCTAGAATAACTTTGCGTTTGTCAGCTAGTTTTAAACTAAAAAAAGCGTTCGAGTCTTCCGCTTCAAAGCCCAACTGCTCCCAGAGCTCACGCCCCAAAGCCGCCCGTTGCTCCTCATTAAGGTGTCCATCCTCTTTAGTGTAGCCAGCCAGCAACTCATCAGTTAATTCATTAGCTGTGCGGATAAGGCGATCTTTGATGTTTTTATCTAACAACATGCTGTCTCGCAACGAATAGATAACCAAGCGTTGACGGTTCAGTACATCATCATAATCAAGCAAATGCTTGCGAATTTCATAGTTACGCTCTTCCACCCGTTTTTGCGCCCGTTCAATGGATTTAGAGACCAACCCATGCTGTAACGCCTCGCCGCTGTCCATCCCAAAACGTGCCATCATCGAACGAAAACGCTCTCCACCAAACAATCGCATCAAATCATCATCAAGGCTGACATAAAATTTTGAGTAACCAGGGTCGCCTTGACGGCCGGCACGACCGCGCAACTGGTTGTCAATACGGCGTGACTCATGGCGCTCCGTACCAATAATGCACAAGCCACCCAGCTCTTTCACTGTTACATATTCAGCTTGGCACTTCGCCAATTCACGCTTGTAAACATGCTCATACTCATCAGGGTTTTTCTCTTGGTCAACCATTTTACGAGCCCGCATTTCAGGGTTGCCCCCCAACTTAATGTCTGTCCCACGTCCGGCCATGTTGGTAGCAATAGTTACAGAGCCTTTTGCCCCCGCTTCAGCAATAATTAACGCCTCACGCCCATGGTTTTTAGCATTCAAAATCTCATGTGGCACGCCAGCCTTGGTCAGCTCTTTGGCAAGTCTCTCACTCTTCTCAACACTCACGGTGCCGACCAAAATGGGCTGTCCAGTAACATGGCGAGTCTTCACATCTTGGGCTATAGCTTGCATTTTAAACTTTTCATCTAGGTAAATCTCATCCTGCTCATCGATACGAGCAATCAGACGGTTCGACGGTATAACACACACATCCAACTTGTAAATGCGGGTGAACTCACGGGCTTCGGTCTCTGCCGTACCAGTCATCCCACTAATTTTGCCATACATACGGAAAAAATTTTGAAAGGTGATAGTAGCCATTGTGATGCTACGCTTCGCCACCTGCATTCGTTCTTTGGCCTCGATAGCCTGATGCAGACCATCGGAGTAACGACGACCATGCAAAACACGCCCAGTGAACTCATCGACAATCTGCACTAAATCATCTTGAATAACATAGTCCACATCAATGTGAAACAGTTTGTGAGCTTTAATCGCCTGTGTAAAGTAGTGAACAAACTCAAAATTGCCCTCATCAAACAGGCTGCCTGTGATGAGTTTGTGTTGCTGCAACAACTTCTCCATCTTGTTCATGCCGGCATCGGTGAACAAAATCCGTTTACTCTTTTCATCTAGCTTATAATCACCCACATGTACGGTTTTAACAAGCGGATCTTCTAGTGGATATTGCCCCGTTTTGGAGTCTTTTTCTACTTCATCAAAAAAAGAAACCAACCCGTTAATAAGGGCTATAGACGTTGTGTCCTCCTCTTCATCCGCCCCAGAAATAATGAGCGGGGTGCGAGCTTCGTCAATCAAAATCGAATCGATCTCATCAATAATGGCATAAGCATGACCCCGCTGCGACTTAGCTTGCAAATCCCACACCATGTTATCACGCAGATAATCAAATCCCAATTCATTGTTGGTGGCATAAGTAATATCGCAGTTGTAGGCATCCCGACGCTCAATAGAAGACATATTGCCTAAAATTACTCCGACACTAAGTCCTAAGTAGTTTTGAATACCTTCCATCCACGTTTTATCACGCTCGGCTAAATAATCATTCACCGTAACAATATGCACACCTTTGCCTGCTAGGGCATTAAGATACGCCGGAGCCACACCCGTTAGCGTTTTCCCTTCACCAGTCTTCATCTCAACGATGCGCCCTTGGTGCAGGGCTATTCCACCCAGCATTTGCACATCATAGGGGCGTTCACCCAGCACTCTGCGACACGCCTCGCGGCTAAGAGCAAAAACACGGGGCAATAAGCCGTCCAATGAAATACCATTGGCTAATTCTTGTTTAAAAGCCTGAGTTTGTGCTTTTACTTCGTCAGCACTTAAACCCATAGCCCATGTTTCATAACTGTTTACGCTCCGCAACAGGGGTAAAAGCTCTTTAAGGTCACGTTCTTGTTTCGTCCCAAATATTCCATTCAATAATGATGCTATCATAACCTTAACATTAACACTTTTTTACTACCTTAAGCAAGTGCATAGCCTCCAAAAGAGCTTACTACTTCTATAATAGAGCTCAATTTTAACTAAAAATAGCAGATCAATATTTTTGTTTTTGCTTGCTTTGTGTACTATATTCACCTATAATATGGCCTATTATGAAAAATGTTGACGAAAAACACAAATTAGGCATGATCGCTTTGGTGACAATGATTTTCACCTCTGTCTATGGTTTTACAAACGCAGGTCGTGCTTTCTTGCTTATGGGATATTCCGCTATACCTTGGTATATTCTTGCTGGCATTGCCTTCTCCCTGCCCTTTGCCTTTATGCTTGCCGAATTTGGCAGTGCTTTTAAGGAATCTAAGGGTGGCATGTACTCATGGATTGCCCCCGTGATGGGTGAACGCTTCGCCTTTGCCGGTATTTTTATGTGGTATGCCGGATACCTCTTCTGGATGCTCGTGGTGGCCTCTTCTATCTGGGTGCCCCTTGCCAATTTTATGCACGGCTATGACAGTACGAAGGAATGGTCGTTGGGGAATCTTGAATACAGTCAGATTTTAGGTATTTTAGGTATTTCATGGATGCTGTTCATCACCTTTATCTCTAGTCATGGACTAAAATCTATTAGTCTTTTTAGTCGTATTGGTGGCATGGCGGTGTGGACGCTGAACCTCATTCTTATCATTGTGGCTCTCATCATTCTTATCATTAACCGCGGGCAGGTAGCCTTTCAAATGACCGACATCAGTGGGGTTTCAGTCTTTTTTACCTCACCTAACCCTAACTACCAAGGATGGGTTCAGAAAGCTAGCTTTTTAGTTTTTGCTGTGTTTGCCTTTGGTGGTATGGAAACAATTGCAGGGCTGGTTGATAAAGTTCGTAATCCACTACATACCTTCCCTCGTGGTCTCTTGGTGAGTGCTGTGCTTATTGTGGTGGGTTACTCTGTGTGTATTTTTGCCATTGGCGTGTTTACTGATTGGGCTAAATTGGCTAATGACCCCGATGTGAACTTGATTAATGTTATTTATGCTATTATGTATCAATTAGGACATAATGCGGCAACCCTTATCGAACAGAGTGAAGAAGTTGCTATACAGTCAGGACGCATGTTTGCCCGGCTCACGGGTGCTGGTATGTTTCTTTCGCTCACGGGTGCTTTTTTCACCCTAGCGTACGCCCCATTAAAACAGCTTATTGAGGGGACACCCCAACACCTGTGGCCTGCTTTTATGCTCAAAAAACGCAACGACATTCCGGTGAATGCTATTTATGTACAAGCGATGGTGGTTATTGTGATGATTGCTTTACGTGCATTTGGTGGACAGGGAGCAAAAGAGTTTTTTGATCAGCTTATTAACTCCACTAATGTAGCTCTCACCTTGCCCTATGTCTTCATCTCCCTTTCATTCTACTTTTTTAGAAAAAACACAGCGATTACCAAGCCATTTGTTGTGTTCCGTACAAATTCACAAGCTCTCATGGCGACAACCATCGTTACAGGGCTTTTGATATTTGCGAACTTTTTTGCCATTTTTGGTCCAGTTATGCAAGACAACACCGCCGACGCATGGAGTGAAACCCTTGTCTACTTGGGGGGACCTGTGGTTTTTGGAGCTGTAGCTATGATTATTTATGAAACAGGGCGACGTAGACAAGCCAAATAATTAAGACCTGCTTTGCTATTGATTTTAACCACAGAGCGGTGTAACATAACCTTATATCGCTCTGTTTTTATACTGATTGACCCACAAGCCAAGGAGTCTCTTACCGTGAAACTATCCATCATCGTTCCTTTTTATAATGTGGAGAAATATTTCACCGAGTGCCTCACCTCTCTCACCAAACAAACTCTGCAAGAGATGGAGATCATCTTGGTAGACGACTGTTCTCCCGATGGGTGCATTACCATTGCTGAAGAATTTGCCAAAAAAGACAGCCGTATTAAAATCATTCGTCACACACAAAACTTACGCCAAGGCGGGGCACGCAACACAGGGCTGGCAGTTGCCAAGGGTGAGTATATTTGGTTTGTGGACAGTGATGACTGGGTGTTGTTCTCATCGGCAGCTAGCGATTTGATGGAGATAGCTGAAAAAGAAAAAAACAGCGATGTGGTGGTTTTTTCTTCTATCATGGATGACCTTGGAGAATCTTCTCTCTATCGTTCATTCGAGCAAGAAACAGTTATACAATCGGCACAACCCACCTTTTTACCCACACAAACGAGGGGGGGACACTACCCTTGGAACAAATTTTTTAAGCGGTCTCTGTTACAAAAAAACAACTGTCTGTTTTTAACCAATACCGTCTATGAAGATACCATCATTGCCACATGGCTATTATTAGCTAAAGCTATCACCTTTACACCTATGCTTGTTTATGCTTATCGACGTAACTCTATAAGTACAACACTTGCCAAGCCTCCCGCCGATCTCCATCTTCATCTTTTAAGGGTAAAAGTGCAAATGGATGATTTTTTAAAAGCTCACGATTTATGGTCGCCTACCTGCAATGCCTTTGCCATGAGTTGGGATCATGTCTTTACGCACACCCAGTTCGTACCCCTCTGGTTTGACAGCACTCCCGAGTGTCGTCAAACCCTCGCTCATGATATTGTCGCCCAGTTACAGCCTCAAGTTACTTCACTTGATTACTCCCACCTACTCTCCACTCAAACCCCCCATCTCTGGCACATCCCAGCCTTTCGTAGATTAATACACACTCTAGCTAAGGGTTCAATTTCTGATAAAAAAGCAACTAAAATGATCCATGCTGTTTATATTCAACAAAGGCAGATTACCCAACTGCGAAAATTCATTAAATTCTGTGTCCCTCACGGCATTATGGTTAAGCATAACACTTGATTAATTTAGATCAATTCGGCATTATGGAGAAATGAAAATTAACTCAAGGCTTTATATTTTATTCATTGGCTTGCTTTTTCTCTTCAGTTCAGCAAAGATTCTCCCTTTGCCTAGAGCAGCCAATGAAAAGTTTATCTTTTTTAAGGCTGAAAAAGAAGGTAGCACGCTGTGGCTGTTTGGTAACATCGGAACAGCCTTTACGGCAGATGTCTACCCCTTTCCCCAGCGTATTATGCAGGCTTTTGAAGAGAGTGATTTACTTATTCACAGTTTTAACCAAAAGCCTGTCAACTATGACAAATATTTTAAAGTAAAGCGTAGCTGGGCTAACCATCTGGGTGAAGAAGAAAGCAAGCGTCTCATTAAGCGTTTTGAGCAATATGGGATGAATGCCGAAGGATTAGCTCTGTTGCAAACGCTAGCACCGTGGGCAGCAACAGGATTTTTCTTTGAGCAAGCGGTGCTAAGACGTGCTGGATTCAGTAGCGAAAACCCTGAAGTTTTCTTTGATAACTTGGCAACCCAAGCCAATATGCCACATCAGTTTATCAACCTAGTACCCATTGCCCTCACTTTTATTAAAAATATGAAGCGAGCAGAAGAACTTGCCACGGTGAATTGGTATTTGGGTAAAGCTGACTACATTTTTGCAGGGCAAAACCTAATGCTGGCCTTACAACGAGCGTGGATGCGGGGTGATGAAGACACCGTGCGAGCCCTTCTTGTTATCTCAGATAACCCTGATTTTCCAGAGATGATTGCTCTTGATAAAAAAATGTACACAGCACTTACCACACATATAATGAAAACTGTTATGACCGAGATCACTAAGTATGAAACCATTTTCATCACTCTGCCCGCCGACATAATGCTGGCGAATGAGGGCATCATTAACGCCTTAGAGAGCCGAGGCTACACGGTTACTCCCGCATAGCCTGTTTACTAGCCTCAAGAACTGCTTGTTTGTGCCACACAAGCAGTTCTTCTTTTGAGATTGAATCATCCCCTTTTATATCCACCATTAATCGCATCACAGGCTCTGTTTTACTCCCACGTAACCACAACACAGCCTTAACTTCTTCTTTCTCTAAAAGAATAACTCGTAAACCCCCACTATGGTCGCCGGAGCGATTACCCGCACCTTCACGCCGCTGTGTGCCTTCATAGTTCACAAACGCATAGTTATCCACCGCCAACGACTCAAATTGTGTGATAAAAGAGTCCCATCTATGGATGAAAATTGCCTCATAGGCACTCTTGAGTTTTTGTTGAGGGATAGTAATCGTAACAAGCGCCTCTTTAGCCACCACCGAAGTAGTTTGGTAGGCCGGTAAACTAGTAATAACCGAACCTACGCTCCAAGGGGTTAAAGGTAATCCGAGAGTTTGCTGCCACACATCTAGTAAAGATTGCCCCTGCTCATTGGTAAGGAACAAAAGCTTTAGCACACTCATCACCGTACACAAGGGGTCGCGCACCGTGCTAGGGTAAGTGATGTTACCGCCATTCGAGCCTTCACCACAAATACGCACAATGAACCCTTCATCTCGCTTTTTCTGGGCTAACTGCACCACATTGGCTTCACCAGTTTCACTCATAAAGCACGTTGCTCCAAAGAGTGCACAAATATGAAAGATGCGTTGGCTAGTGGCATCATTGCACACCACCGCCACCCGTGCCATGTCGGTATCCGCCAACTTTAAGCTAGCCAGCTCGCTCACTACGCTGATAGCAAAAGTGCTTTGAGCATCAAGAGTTTTCGCCTGTCCATCCTGCACATCTATGTACACAAGATTTCCCCTATCTCCATCACAGTCTACCACATAGCCCAATTGATAGCGGTGATCAAGGCGAAAGCGCTGGTATAATGCTGTTCGACAGGCTTCAAGCGTTGCGCCTTCTGGTACAATAGGATAGGCAAATTGCCCCACTTTATCATTAAACGGCAACACTTGCACGCCCAATTGGCGTAACATTGTCACATCTATGCTGGTAGCACGCGACGAACCATTAAAGTCGATAAGCACGCCAAACCCAGCTTTTGCTTGTATCCGTTGGCTCATATTCTGTAAGTGCTGTTCTGTCGAAAAAGCCAACTCAACCATGGCCTGTTCATAGGCTGCTGCTGCCTCGGCTTTAGCCTGCATTCGCACCTCAGGCAAGGGCAAAGCAATAAGATCATCTAGCACCGCTACGGATGTGTTAAGAAGTCGCTCTTTAAAGGTATCAATCATCCATCGACTGCCGTCACCACCCAGCACACAGCCATCACCCAAGCCAAATTTAAAACCATTGTAACCCACAGGGTTATGACTAGCCGTGATGTAAAAAAAACCATTAAACTTAGCTGTGCGGCAATAGCTTAACAGCTCAGGTAAAGCCACCACATCTAGCACTGTAACGCTTAAACCTGCCTGTGTGAAAGCAGAATAGATACGGTGCATCAACCGTTTCCCTGTAGGCCTACTATCTCGACCTAAAACCACACAAAGGGGATCATGATGCAGGTTCTGCTGAAGAAAGTCAGCAAACACCTCCCCAGCCAGTTGTGCCACCCTATGATCAGCCTCATGAATATCGCTATCTAGACTCTCGTTATTACGGTTAATAGTGAAAATTTTGCGCCAACCACTTGCTGACAAAATCATGGTGTCTAGCTCATTTTGCCAATTTATGTCTCTCATACTAACAATCCTTGTTCATCCAGTGTCGGGCGAATGGGTTTAAGCTTTTTAAAAGATTGCCGACCTAAAGGGTTAAAACTAAAGCCTTTTATTTGACTTAAATCAATCAGGTTAAATTCAAGCACATGGGCAATAGGGATAACAGCCCCACTCTGTAGCAAAATGGTTTCACTGGCTGAAAGGGTGGCAAAGCGCTCTTGACCTTCTTGCTGATGCGACATGTCAAGGAGGCGATCAAACTCACTACTACTAAAGGAGGACTGATTCATCCGAGCATCACTGCGCCATTGGCTTAAAAAAGCTAAAGGATCCAGATAATCTGCCAACCACTTCACACTCATCATGGTAGGTAAAGCTCGGTCATCCACATCACCCTCATTAGCATAAACAACCAAAACCTCTACCCCATCAAGGCTCTCTCGCCATACCTCAGCCATCGCTTGAGCCACTTCATCATCACGATCAAAAGCTAAAATGGTGATAGGACTAAGCCCGCGACCACGGGGAAAACCTAACTCCACTAAAGTCAAGTAGGCTTCCACAGGGTCGGTTTGTAAGGCTACTACTAAGGGATAATTAGGAATTGAGGGCGTGATTGTCCCCAATCCAACACTCTGCGCCTCACGAAGATGGTGTAAGGGAAGTAACTGAACCAATGCCTGTTGCAAGGAGGCATTGGCATACATACCCTCTTGTTGGGTAAAAAAATAGTACTGACTAGCATAAAGCTTGGTACACTGAATGACCTTTCTTCTATTCACTGCTTTGGGGTCAAAAAGATTATGAACCCAATCTACTTGTTCTTCATTAAAGTGTTGCGTAACGGTAAAAGAGTTGTCATAAAAGCGTACATCGATTTCTTTCACCTCAACTGATTCTACATCCCAGTAAAGACGATTGCGTTTTAATGTAACCCCATTTTCACCCACAGCCCCAACCAAATAAGGACCGCTGTATACCACCATCATCGGCTTATCCCACACCATCGGCAACTGCGACTGACTAATAGGGCTTAAGGCTGGATGAGCTAAAATCTCCAGAAAATACGGAGCAGGATGTTCTAACGTGATAACAAGCGTACGATCATTAACCACCTTAAACCCTAACTCTTCGCGAGCAATCGTTACTCCTGTGCTGTAGGCACGCACATTTTTCACGGCATACAACAGCTCAGCATTGGCACGCGCACTCACAGGATCAATAAGCCGTAAAAAACTACGATAAAAGCTAGATGCGGTGAGATCAGAGCCATCAGAAAAGCGTAAACTTTCTCGTAAATGAAATGTGTAGGTTAACCCATCATCACTCACGCTCCATTTTTCAGCTAGTGCTGGCGTGGGCATCATGGTTGTGGTATCCATCCCCACCAACCCCTCATACAAAGCTGCCAGCAAGCGATGTTCCGTCACATGACGTACGGCATGCGGATCCCACACAATTTCCTGCATCGGTAAACCTATGGTTAAATGGGTAAATTGATCCTGCGAGGCTTGCACCTGTAGTAGCGAGCTGCCAGCCAAGGCAAGTGCAATGCAAAATATAACTCTCTTCATGTATTTTAAATCCTATAATTTATCTTTCTTTAATTGTTGGTTTTATTTTTATCTAATTTTAACCTACGTAATCGTGCGTTGTTCATCAAGTTTTCTTTATCTAACCACTTAAAACGCAGAGGACTTTTTGAAACGGCAAGTGTTACCTCTTCTAAAGTCCCTTCCGCCCACAACTTCTCCTGCGTCCAAGCACTCTCCGTAGCTATGGCTTGTCGGTTTAAGTGTAACGTTTTCTGGTTTTTTGGACAACCCATCTGACAGCGATCACACCCATAAATCATCGCTGGCCAGTCATCATTTTGAGGAGGCAACCCATCACTCGCCCATGCTTGCGCACACAATTTCACATCACATTTATAAGGCTGATGCAAAGCCTTAGTGGGACAAGATCTCGCGCATATTGTGCACTCACCACATCCATAATCATCTGGGTCTAACGGTCCATCCACTGCCGCATCTATAGGCAAGTGCAAGGCACACAGCACCACAAAACTACCCCACTCAGGTATCAGCAGTAAGCTATTTTTACCGTACACCCCTAAACCACAGCTAGCACCTAATGCTTTTTCATTAATGTCTGAAGAGTTGCATATTATCCGCATGGTTTTAGCTGCCACACCTAGTCCACCGGCAGCCGTACGACGCAACTGCTTCACCAACCCCACCGCACGCTCATAATTGTCATGACAGGCAAACCAGCCAATGGTGGCACGCGCCTGCACACTAGCAGGGAGATAGGGCAACGCTAAAGCCAGCCACACACCCCCCCCCTCAGCCACGGCTACCCTAGCACGCACAAAACCCAAGGAAAGAGCTTGGGTTTTTAATTGGTTTATCAGTTCGTTTACCAAAAAACTAGCTTAAAGCCACAATCGCATCCAGAGCAATTTCCATCATGTTAGTGAAAGTGCCTTGACGCTCCGCTGGGGTGGTAGACTCACCTGTTAAGATATGATCACTAATAGTAACAAGGCACAACGCACGGGCGTAAAACTTGGAGGCTAAGGTATATAGCCCTGCAGCTTCCATTTCGATAGCCAGTACCCCATATTTAGCCCACACTTCATGAAACTTCGGGTCATCTCCATAAAATAGATCACTTGACAGAATAGGGCCTGTTTTCATGCTGTGCCCTAACTTTTGGGCAGCTTCAAAGGCCTTGGTTGCCAACGTGAAATCGGCCACAGGAGCATAATCAAAGCCACCAAAGCGCCCACGATTAACCGCACTGGTGGTGCTAGCCGCGGTGCCCATCACAATATCACGTACTTTAACACTGTGATGAATGGAGCCGGCAGTGCCCACACGAATGAGGTTTTTGCAGCCATATACTTCCATTAACTCTTGGGCATAAATAGAAATGGAAGGAATACCCATGCCTGTTCCTTGCACGCTTACAGGCACACCTTTATAGGTTCCTGTAAAACCTAGCATGTTTCTCACTTTATTGTAACACACAACATTCTCTAAAAAATTATCAGCAATGTATTGGGCGCGTAGGGGGTCTCCTGGTAACAAAATTGACTCAGCAATCGCACCCTGTTTAGCTTCAATATGTGGGGTCATAACAATTATATCTCCTTGCTAGCCATTATATCACAGCCTCCCCAAGCTGTCCACAATCTTATCGGTTGACCAACTCATCCCCGCTGTCTATACTTTAAAGTCTATGCGATCATCACCCCTATGCACACCTGCTCTTCTCATCATGCTTTGTTTCAGCCTCTCAGGTTGTGCCTCAAACAAAACCCAAACGGTATCTGTAACTTCAATGCGAACATCTAATCCGTTTGACTCATTTCAGCAGCTGAGTACCGTTGAAATGGCAGAAATAACAACAAAACTAGTTGATCAACTAAACACCTTTTTAAAGGCCAATCATACTCTGCCAGTTACGCTATTGGTGGGTGATTTCCGCAATAACACAGGCGAATCATTACAACTGTCCACCTTTCGTGAAGAGCTAGAAATCACACTCATTGCAAATGTTTCGCTCGCCCAGTGGATTGACCCCACCCCATGGCTGGCTTTTCGCCACGCCACCAGCCTAGGAGGTTATGAGCGTCGCCAGTTTTTCCGTTCCACCCCACTTGAAAACCTTCCCTTTGAATTTGTCTTATTTGGTGATATTCAAGTAAACTCTTCTTCTTTCGCATCCGATAGAAGATATATCATTAGATTATATCTAGTAACTCCTGCGGTACGAGGTGGGACTTTAACCGTAGCTGAATTTTTTTATACTAGGTCTTAAAAAAGCAACTCTTTACAGCGTTGCGTAGACGTGCTAACCTTTAAGGAGTCTTTCATGCCTCATAAACTTAACCTTGACGATTTCATTGGAAAAGTTCCTAACTTTCCTAAGCCTGGCGTGTTATTTTATGACATAAACAAACTAATCATGGATCCTATTGCCTATGCGGAAGTTATCAACCGCATGAGTACCCTCTACTCACAAATGAACTTTGATGCCATTGCCGGCATTGAGGCTCGTGGCTTTCTATTTGGTTCTACATTTGCCTATCAACAACGCTTACCATTCATTGCTGTGCGCAAGCCGGGCAAGTTGCCGGGCAAAGTTCATTCGGTTAGCTACTCTCTTGAGTATGGGCAAGATAGCGTAGAAATTCAAGAAAATCCGTGGCTTGAAGGCAAGCGTATCCTATTGGTGGATGATCTCATTGCCACTGGTGGCACACTCACAGCATCCTATGAACTTTTCAAACAAGCAGGGGCACATGTTGCCTATGTCTTTGGTGTTATTGGCTTGCCTTTTCTTAACTACGAAGAAAAGCTCTCACCTGCCATGGTTACCACTCTCATCAACTATGATGAGAATAACAATGTCATCAGCTAAACCTCCCCGCTTCGACTATTCTGCCTTAAAAGAGTGGGTCATCAATTTACTTAAAGTTCATCATGTTCCTCAGCTAGCCGCTAGTCAGCTTGCTGAGGTTCTGATTGTTGCTGATATGCGTGGTATCCCCAGTCATGGAGTAGCCCATCTTCCTCGTCATCTTGCCGATATTTCAGCTGGACTCACCCAACTCAACACCCAGCCACACATCGTTACCAGCCTGCCTGCCATTGAAAGCTGGGATGCCCAGCACGGCTTAGGGGCTTCCACTAGCATCTCTGCAATGGACTGTGCCATTGAAAAGGCAAAGCTCTATGGCATAGGGGCGGTGGCGGTTAAAAACAGTTGCCATCACGGTATCTCTAGTTACTATGCGATGCAAGCACTGCAACAAGATATGATCGGTTTAGCGTCCACTAACACCGCTGCCCTTGGTGTGCCAACTTTTGGCATGCAGGCACGTTTTGGCACCAACCCCATCGCTTTTGCCGCCCCAGCACACCAGTTGCCCCCCTTTGTGTTAGACATGTCTACCACCGTGGTAACCCGAGGTAGTATTGAGATGGCTATCCGCAATGGGCAGCCCATCCCGACAGGCTGGGCAGTCGACAAGCAGGGGCAAACACCCACCGACCCGCTCGCCTTTTTAGACGATGTACTCACCTTTCAGGGGGGATTACTCCCTTTAGGTGGAGCGAGTCTCATCAATGGGGGGCATAAAGGCTATGGGTTAGCTGTGATGGTAGATATTCTCAGCTCCTTGCTAGCTGGTGGCTCCTTTGGAGTGCAAGTAACCGACACCAAAGAAACCGCTGCCTCAGTCAACCATTTTTTTATGGCTATCAACGTTGCAGCTCTGAGGCCCATTGTCGAATTTAAAACCGATATGGACAGCATGCTACGTACGTTAATCGAAACGAAACCCATAGCTGGGGTCGAAAGCGTGGTGTATGCCGGTTTAACCGCTCACGTTGCCGAACAAAAAGCCCGATCCGAAGGTGTACCCATCAACCCTAGCGTGTATACGGCATTGCGGCAACTGGCGCAAACGCACCAGATGCCGTTACCTGCCCCTCTTTAACTCTCTTTTTCTAAAGTTGCCCACTGTTCAGCCAGCTTATTCAAGGTGTTCATAGCCTGTTCTCGCTTGCTTTGTTCCTTGGCAACGGCTTCAGGGTTGGCTTTGCTAATAAAGTTAGGGTTATTTAGCTTTTTATCTACAGCCTCTATCGTTTGCTTAAGCTTGGTTTGTTCACGCACAATCTTCTCACGCTCGGCTGCCACATCAATAAAATCTCGGGCAAACAGATACACCGTGTAACCATCGCTGGGGTTTTGCACCGCCTCGCTCAAGCCTTCGTCATTGGTAAAGTCGACACTGTTTGCCTTAGTAAGAGCCAACAGCAACGCCTCATGATCTTTCACAAAAGCAGTATGAGCATAGCCAGCATCAAAGCGCAACGCCAAACGCACCTTTTTTTCAGGGCTAATGGTATACTGTGTGCGCATGGCCCGCACACTGCCCACCACCGCTTGCAACGCCATAAAGGCCTCTTCATCAGCGTGTCCACTTCGATTGGCTTGCACAGTAGGGTAAGCTGCCGTGATGAGAACCTGCGCTGATTTGTAAGGTAACTTTTGATACAGTTCTTCAGTAATAAACGGAAGAAAAGGGTGTAAAAGACGCAAACTTTCTTCTAGCACCTGCAACGCCACATTGCCTGCACGTTGACGCTCAGCTTCGCCATTGCTGATGAATGATAGCTTGATAGCTTCAATGTACCAATCACAAAAATCACTCCAAAAGTAGTCATACACCGCATGACCCATGTCATCAAACCGGTACTCAGCCATGGCTTTGTCCACCGCTTGCACACAATAGTTCAAGCGAGCATAAATCCAATTGTCCACCGCTATAAGTGATGGATCATGTTGATGCACCACACCGTTGAGATTCATGAGCAGGTAGCGGGTGGCGTTCCAAATTTTGTTGGCAAAGCGTGAACCCAACTTAAAGGTATCTGTGTCTAGGGGCAAATCTTGCCCTTGACTACTTAAATACACCATGGTAAAACGTAAAGCATCTGCCCCATCACTTTCAATAATCGCTAAAGGATCAATGCCATTGCCTAGGCTTTTACTCATCTTACGACCCTGTTTATCGCGCACCAACGGGGTGATGTAAACCTCTTTAAACGGCACTTCCCCCATGAATTTGAGACCGGCCATAATCATACGTGCCACCCAAAAAAAGATAATATCATAGGCCGTGACAAGAGTTGACGTTGGGTAAAAACGGGCCAAGTCCGGTGTTTGGGCGGGCCAGCCTAACGTGCTAAAGGGCCACAGCCAACTGCTAAACCAAGTGTCTAACACATCTTCATCTTGCTTTAAATGTGTGCTGGCACATTTTTCACACACGGTTACGTTAGTTAGGCTCACATGCACATGCTCGCAGTCTTGGCAATACCACACAGGAATACGATGCCCCCACCATAACTGGCGGCTAATGCACCAGTCGCGAATGTTATTAAGCCAGTGGGTGTAGGTGTTCTCCCACCGTTTAGGATAAAACTGCACCTTATTGTCTGCATGAGCTTGTAGGGCATCAGCAGCTAAGGGAGCCATACGCACAAACCATTGCAGGCTTAAATACGGTTCAATAGTGGTATCACAGCGATAGCAATGGCCCACCCGATGGGTGAGCGGTGTTTGCTTGCCCATTGCCCCCGTTGCGGTGAGGGCGGTAACCACCGCCGTGCGAGCTTCTTTGATCGACAGCCCTTGAAAAGCCTGTGGCACTTGCTCATTGAGCTTGCCATCACTGGTAAGGATGTTAATGCGAGGGAGGTTATGGCGATTACCAATTTCAAAGTCATTAGGGTCATGTGCAGGGGTTACTTTTAACACCGCACTGCCAAACTCCCTGTCCACATAACTATCAGCAATAATCGGAATAACCCGCCCACTTAAAGGAATCGTAACACTTTGCCCAATAAACGCTTGATAACGAGGGTCTTCAGGGTGCACTGCCAGGGCCACATCGCCAAACAGCGTTTCAGGGCGACTGGTCGCCACAGTGAGCGTAACATTGCCTGTGGTGAGTGGATACTGCACTTCATAAAGAAAACTTTGTTCTTCGGTGTGTTCCACTTCGTCATCAGCCAAGGCCGTACCACAGCGTGAACACCAGTTTACTAAATATTCCCCTCGATAGAGCAAGTCATCTTGGTACAAACGCACAAAGACTTCCCGCACTGCCGTGCTTAAGCCCTCATCCATGGTAAAGCGTTCACGCTCCCAATCACAGCTACTGCCTAGTTGACGTAACTGCTCGCTAATGATGGCATGATGGCGCTCCTTAACCTGCCAAGTGCGTTCTAAAAACGCCGCACGCCCCAAGTCGGCACGGCGCAAGCCTTCATCCCGCAACTCTTTTTCCACCACATGCTGGGTGGCAATGCCGGCATGGTCAGTTCCCGGCACCCATAACGTGGGGCGGCCTTTCATACGATGATAACGTACCAATACATCTTGCAATGAGCCATTTAACCCATGCCCCATGTGCAACACACCTGTTACATTCGGCGGTGGAATCACCACCACAAAAGGCGGCTTCTCGGTGGCCTTATTACTAGGGGCAAAGTGATTACCCTGTTGCCAAAATTCATAAATGCGTTTTTCAAACAACTTAGGGTCATAATTTTTGGCTAACATTTCTTCTACATTTAGGGGGTTACTCATGGCGTTGTTCCTCTCTTTTTAATAGCGGGGTTAAATACTGACCGGTAAAGGATTCAGGGCAGGCGACTACCTCTTCAGGCGTGCCAAAAACCAGCACTTGGCCGCCACCAGCACCCCCTTCAGGACCCAAATCTACCAAATAATCAGCACATTTAATCACATCCAAATTATGCTCAATCAAAATTGCGGTGTTGCCTTTGTCTACCAAGGCTTGCAAACTTTCCATCAATTTTTTCACATCCAAAAAGTGCAAACCCGTAGTCGGCTCATCAATTATATAACAAGTTTTACCGGTGCTACGCTTACTTAGCTCAAGTGCTAACTTAACCCGCTGAGCCTCGCCTCCACTTAAGGTAAGTGCCGATTGCCCCAGCGTTATGTAGCCTAGCCCCACCTCGCACAGCATATCTAATTTACGTTTAACCTTAGGGATAGCCTCAAAAAAGAGGGTCGCTTCATCAATGGTGAGTTCAAGAATATCAAAGATATTTTTATCTTTAAAACGTACTTCAAGGGTTTCTTTACTAAAACGTTTACCATCGCATACATCGCAGGTTACAAACACATCCGGCAAAAAGTGCATCTCGATTTTTTTAAGACCAGCCCCCTCACACGCCTCGCAGCGCCCGCCTTTCACATTAAAGCTAAAGCGCCCGCTCTTGTAGCCCAAGGCCTTACTAGAAGGCAATTGAGCAAAAATCTCTCTTATGGGTGTCCACAACCCAACGTAAGTGGCAGGATTGCTACGTGGTGTGCGTCCAATGGGTGATTGATCAATAGCGATAATACTGTCAAAGTGTTCAGCCCCCGTTATTGTATCCACCGCCCCAATCGCATCATGCGCTCGGTTCAGCTTATTATGCAAATAGGGGTAAATAATATCCGTAAGTAACGTAGATTTACCCGACCCCGATACGCCGGTGATAACACTAAAACACCCTACCGGAAAACGCACAGTGATGTTTTGCAAGTTGTGGTGACGAGCTCCTTCAACCTGTAACCACTCCCCTGTGCCAGCTCGGCGTTCGGCAGGCAGAGCTATGGTGTCTCTCCCACTTAAGTACCGACCCGTAGGACTGTGCTCCATCTTTGACACTTCTTCAGGTGTGCCAAAGGCCACCACCTCGCCCCCATGCACGCCAGCGGCTGGTCCTATGTCTACCAAATAGTCAGCATCTCGAATCACTTGTTCATCATGCTCTACCACAATCAAAGTATTGCCTAAATCGCGCAAATTTTTTAGCGTGCCGATTAGGCGATCGTTGTCGCGCTGGTGTAAACCAATCGTTGGCTCATCTAAAATATACAACACACCCACAAGGCTGGACCCGATCTGAGTAGCTAGGCGAATGCGTTGACTTTCACCACCACTTAACGTGCCTGCTGTGCGATCAAGTGATAAATAACCCAATCCCACGCTGTCCATAAAACGTAAACGATCCCGAATTTCTTTAAGCAGCTGGCTAGCTATTTTTTCATACTGAGGACTAAGCGTAAGCTCCATGAAAAATTTAAGCTCTTCATGAATAGGCATAGAAGTTACATCTAATATGTTTTTACCGCCCACAAACACCGCCAAAGCCTCGTTGCGCAATCGGGCTCCATGGCAGGCTTCACATTGCGACTCTATCATAAACCCCTCAAACCAGTCGCGCATAGATTGACTCTCAGTCTCTATGTAACGGCGTTTCAGCTCTTTTAGGAGACCTACCCACCGTTTTTTATGCACTCCGCTATTGGTGCCACTGCTGTTGCTGTATTTTAAATCAATTATGTTAGTGCCACTCCCATAAAAAATGGCATCTATTATCTCAGATCCAAGCTCACTAATAGGGGTGTCTAAAGTAAAACCATAATACTTAGCTAGCCCTTCAAAAGTGGCTCGATAAGTGAGTGCCTGTGGGCTATAGGGAACAAAGCCCCCCTGATTAAAACTTAAATGGCGTTGAGGAATAATACGCTCTACACTAAATTCAAGGGTAGAACCTAACCCTGAACAGTCACCACACGCCCCAAAAGGGTTGTTAAAGCTAAACAGTCTCGGCTCCATAGCAGGCATACTAAAGCCACACACAGGGCAGCTGGCATGTTCGCTAAATAACAACTCTTCGGTCGCCTGGCCTGCCCCGTCTAACACCACCACTAACAATGTGCCTTGCCCTGCCCCTAAGGCTGCCTCTACTGAGTCACTTAAACGGCTTCGCACATCATCGCTCAGCTGAATGCGATCAACCACAATCTCTATCGTGTGAGCCTTTTTTTTATCAAGAGCTAAATCTTCTTCCAAATCTACCAACAACCCATTCACTCGAGCTCGGGTAAAACCTGCCGCTTGGGCATCGCTAAACACCTTCACATGCTCACCCTTCCGTCCTCGCACCACAGGGGCTAACAACATTAGCCGAGTGTCCAGTGGTAGTTTTAAAATATCATCCACAATTTCATCCAAACTGCGACTCGAAATAGCGATGCCATCTTTGGGGCAAACCGCCTGCCCCACACGGGCGTAAAGTAGACGTAAATAGTCATAAATTTCGGTGATTGTTCCCACCGTACTACGAGGGTTGCGCCCAGTGGTTTTTTGCTCAATGGAGATAGCTGGCGAAAGACCCTCTATGTAGTCTACATCTGGTTTATCGATGCGTCCTAAAAATTGACGTGCGTACGCAGAGAGCGACTCAACATAGCGTCGCTGACCTTCAGCAAAGATTGTGTCGAACACCAAGCTACTTTTGCCTGAGCCGGACACACCGGAGACCACGATAAATTTGTCCCGTGGCAGTTCTAGATCAATGTTTTTGAGGTTATGCTCGCGCGCCCCTTTAATTATAAGTTTATTTTGCATGGTTATAGCTAAAATACACGCCTTACTACGGCGTTGTCAAGCCTTTATAACACAAACAAAGGCTTATGAGGTGCTAGCTGTGGCAAAAGGATAGCGTACCATGAAATGAGCCCCATAGGTACGGCTCACTATCAACATATAGCGGTGACCACCGCGATTCCATGCCTTAATAAAAGAACCCTCAATCTCGTTGCGTCCACTCACAAGCACCGCCTCATCAGGTGTGCCTAAAAGCGTCTCAGCAAAGCGTTGCAACGTACGTAAGTGTTCTTTACCCACAGTGTACATAATTAATTCAGCACCGGGAAAAACATGCGAAGATGGGGCGAATTGGTAACTTAAATCGCCTACCATGCCTTTAAACTCGCGCTCTCCCCACATCATCTCGTTACCGGTAACGGTGGTTAGCCCCATCGTTGCCCCAGCCTCATCTTCCAAAGCTCGCACGTCTTCGATGCTATCACCTAGCTCGCCCTGCCACGGCATCTGCCCTTCTTTTGCCATCAAGCACGCCATGCTCAGCATAAACATGCTAAAAAATAAAAGACTTTTTTTTAACATTTATTAAAACTCCTTAAAGCACCCGCATTAGCCACATCTAAAATGCTTAGTGCTTTATGCCACACAGGCAAGCGAACATACGACTGCTCAGACCTTCCTTCTAGTCCATCATAATAGATCATCTCCTATGGGTCAACACACACCTTTAGTCATCATGCGCCACCAAACTTAACACCATCACCCCATCAAGCGTTTGTTCTAACCGCCACACACCATTCAGGCGTTGCCAAAAAGCATAACTGAGTAATGTGCGTGCTGTGCGCAAGCGTTCACGCTCATCAGGCACGCCAAACAACCCTGTCAGCAGTTGCTCCATAGGCGCCACCGCCTCAGCCTGTGTTACCACAAAAGACATGCTCACGATGACTCTGTTGCCTGGGTCAATATGATAAACCACCTGACCGATGAACGACTGAAACTCCACCTCATCAAACACCAGCACTTGCTCATCGCGCCATATTCCAGCTGTGCCATGGGTCTGTTGCGCACGGCGAGCGGTAGAACCTAGCTCTGCACCAAATGGCCCTAGCCATGGTTGCCCCATCGCCTGCGTTACCGCTAAGGCCGTGAATCCTATTAGGACTATTATTACAACCCCTCTCACCGTCTATCCCCTTTTCTTTCATTTTATCACACTTTTTGATGTGATAAAAGATAAAGAGAAAACGTTCTCACCATCAATCTTTGTCAAACGGGGAATTAATTCTTTCTTGGCTTTTTATTACCGATGGGCATTGTCTCTGGCAGCCAATATTTCCCTTCTGTTCTGGTTCATATACGAAGCTATTTGTTGTAGCAGTATCGGATCACAACTTAATGCAACAACCATATTTTTACGATTCTTTTGCCTACTACTAATTTCAAAAAAATCGTAAATAGGCTACGTCTCCTGTCACGCTATTGCGTTCACCAACGACGAATATCACACAACTGTCTTGGTTGTTCTAATTCTTCTTGCAAACATCGCCATGCCATGGATAGAATAAAATACCTTAATTCACCTTCCTTATACTTTGAAGGCTTAGAATAAATTGACTTATTGTAATGATTAGCAAAATACCTCTCATTCCTGTTAAAAGTATCTTCACAATCACGACAAAGGAAATACGGTTTTAACAGATCATTCTGCCATTGTCCAATATTTTGAGAACCCCAGAAACGTTCTGTTTTCTTAGAATGCTCTCTTTTTGACCTCGTTCTAAAAAACTTAGGAATAATATGACTCTTGCACAAATCAACATTTTCCATCAAGCACAACCGACACGTCCCTTTTTCCATTACACCCCCCCTCACACCGTCACTTTATTCATTTTAAAACACTCCTATGTCCCTGTCAACAAAATAAAACTAGCCCTTCTCAAAAAACCTTTAATCCTATATAATAAACACCATGATACCTATTCATACCCCCGTTTTTGCCCCTAGTCTGCTCTCGGCCGATTTTAGCCAGTTGCGTAATGAGTTAGCCTTTGCCGAAAAGCATGGAGCCCAATGGCTTCATTTAGACATTATGGACGGGCAATTTGTGCCGGCTATCACCTTTGGGGCTGGGTTGGTGTCTAGTTTACGTCCACACACATCGCTCTTGTTTGATGTGCATCTTATGACGCTGACCCCTGAAGCTAAAATTGCTGATTTTGCTACCGCTGGGGCAAATCACATCACCTTTCACATTGAAGGGCAAAACCACGCCCATCGGGTTATTCAGCGCATTAAGAATGCAGGGCTTACCGCAGGTGTGGCTCTTAACCCTGCCACCAGTTTACACGCGATGGAAGAATTGCTCCCCGACCTTGACCTTGTGCTTATTATGAGTGTGAACCCCGGAGCCGGCGGTCAAAGTCTCATTCCTCACACTTTAAAAAAAGCCTACAAGCTAGCACAGTTGCGTCAACAAATGGGGCTTAATTTTCGCATTCAAATGGATGGGGGCATAAACTTGCACACCGTTCAGCAAGCCAAAGCCCACGGGGTGGACACCTTGGTGGCGGGCTCGGCGTTCTTTCAAAACAGCGACGCTGCAACTTTAGCTAAAGCGATACTGCACCCATAACATGAGCTACACCACTCTGTTGCGCAAAGCCCAACGCACCCTAAAAGCCGGTCAATACCGTGAGGTCATTCGGTTACTCGAACCCAACGTGCCCCTCTACACCGATGACCCGTTGTTCTACTATCTATTGGGATGTGCCTGTTACCATCAAGGCGACATTGGTGGCAGTCATCTCTATTTACAGCGAGGCATTGCCTGTAGTTTTGACGATGTGAACTTACGTCTCATGATTGCCGCCGTGGCGGTGCGTCGCCGTGACACCGCTCAAGCCTTGCAAATGTGGCTGGAAGTGATTGAAATAAATCCAGATAATCGGCGGGCTCGCCGTGGCATTAACGCCTTAAAAGGGTTAGACAATGAAATAGACCTCTCTCGTTTTGTGCGCAGTAGATCCTTTAAAAAACTATTGCCCAAAAACTCAGGGCGTTACATTAACTTTTGGAAGTTCTGGCTCACCCTGCTCTTGCTTGGGGCTGGTTCGTATGGGGTGTGGACGGCGTGGCCTTGGGTAGAGGGCTGGATTGAAGATCAATTTGATCGCTACCCCATGACCCGTGCTACGGATGAGCCTTTTATTTTTTTCACGCTGGACCCCGTCTCCTATTTAGGAATTGATGCCACGGCTCGCACCACTCTGTCATTGCAAGAGGTGCGCACCACGATGGAGGCAGCTCGAACTTATTTTAACAACTATCAAGATGATCAGGCAGGGCGAGAAATAAACCGTATTCTCTCGTCAAATGCCAGCATGCAGGTGAAAGACCAAGCCAAAATATTGCGCAGTATGTTACGACCGCCGAGCTTTGACACCTACACCGCAGGCTTTACCTTTGCTGAAGTGGCACGATCCCCATGGCTTTATGATGGCTTGCATGTGCTGTGGCGTGGGCGCTTGAGTGGCTTAAACCTCACTCCAGATCGTATTGCCTTTAACCTATTAGTAGGCTATGAAGACGGACAAACGATGGAAGGGATGACCCCTGTTGCGGTGCGCTTTGAAACCTTTCTTGATCCCTCACTCACCACCGTGGTTCTGGGGCGTGTGGTGGTGGCTGCCGATGAGAGTTTTCATCTTGAAGCGGTTTCACTGACTCAGCTGGTGCGACCCAATCAATCTCCTTTATCTCGCTAATGGCTAAAACCCTTTACATGTATTTTAAATAACCTCCAGTAGCTTAAAGCCCAAATCAAAATCAGTAATCTAACAACAGGAAACAGAATTGCCAAAATAGGACACCCTTGTAAAATTATTGCTACACCGTTTAGCCTTAGAAACCATTTTTAAAAGACGCACAACCTGCAAATAGCAACAAGCCAAAGACAAGCTTGAACATAAACAAGACACGAATAGGCAAAATTAATGCAAGCAAGCTGGTTTTACTCCTCAGGGTACTATGTAATGAATAGCTCGGTAATTCAAATACCGAGCCAAGCGTACCGATTTTAGGCTGTGGGACGATGCACCCGTCAGTTCAGCCCATAAGGTGTTAGCAATAGCAATGCTTACCCGTTAAATTTGTGTTTTAAGCAAACGCCAATAACTTAAACTCCACCAAACAGGCAACGGCATCAAATAAAGAATCCAACTACGCAACGATGAATCGGAAGTTGGCGGTTTTATATTACGTACCACACTCACAGAATTACCTTCCTGCATGATCTCCCATTCAGGTATTAAATATATGATAACACCACGGAGAAATTCATTGTGCACAATAATGGATAAAAAGATGGCTAAAAAGATATTAAGCCCAAGAAAAAGGAGAGCTGCCTTCACAACCCAGCGCCGCTCTTTAAAAAAAACAGCAGCAAAAAAACAAACACCTTGAAACTTTAAAAAAAGAATATACACAGGAGCCATGGCAGACCACACTGCCGTAAATAACCCGTGTGCATTGTGATTACTACCATTTACCAAACTTATCAACCAACTAATCAAAACAGCTAACAGATAACTGATAAAACTCAAAGCAAACAACATGAAAGGGGCGATAAACAGGCTAAAAAGCAAAGCTGTTTTAAAGCGCTCCATCGGGTTGATGGGTAACATTAAAGTGCTGGTACTCTGCGGACTCTGACGTTCGCGAAGGAAACTATGCAATGTGCCAAGAAGTAAAAAAGGAATACCTAAAAACAATGGTGCCACAAGAATCGAATCATCACCACTACCTAAGGAGACTTGCGTAGGCGAAAGTGTTCCCATCATTGAACCTAACCACACCATTGACACGACAATGAGCACACTAAACACCAATAAACTCATACGATGATCTTGCCACTGCAAAATAGCTTGATGCTTGATGTAGCGTATGCCACGTATCGGCTTGATGCCGTGTGCCGAGGCCCCCATAAGTTTGTTTATAAACGTATTATCCATGCGTGTTTGCCTCCTGTACTATGACCTGTTGCAATGCCACTGGATTGTGCAACACAGATCCAAATAAAAACTCTAAATCTAATGGTAAACTGGGCTGTGTGTCGTCTTTAGGAGTTAAAACATAGCTCTTCGGCCCCACCTGCTCACGATAAATCACATTTTTGTGGGCTTCACCCCCATCCTCATACATACCCAAATGCTTGTGCAACTCGGTTAATGAAGCTTTTAGCATCACTTCAGACTGCTCCAACACCACCAATGCAGTGATAACTTCTTGCAAATCACGAGCCTGATGAGTAGAAATTAGAATTAAACGCTCAGGCGACAGTTTCTCGCTTAATACTTGACGCAACTGCGTTTTACTTGGAATATCCAAGCCATTGGTCGGTTCATCTAAAATAAAAATAGGCGTGTTAGTGGCCACGCCAAAGGCAATAAGAAACTTCTTTTTTTGCCCAAAACTCAGCTTGTCTAACCTATCGTCATCGGTTATTGAAAACATTTTTAACACATCATTATAGGTGTCCTCACAAAATAACGGATAAAAACCCCGTGTCATGTTCATGTAACGCTTACCTGTAATCGCCGGCATAACATACTCTTCTGGCAGGAAAAAAATCTGCTCTAAAAAATCGGCTTGCCGATGGTGCGGCTGCCACTGACCCGCATGGATCGTTCCCTTACTAGGAAACAAAAGCCCTGATAACAACTTAAGTAAAGTGGTTTTACCCGCTCCATTTTTACCCAGCAATCCATAAATATGTCCAGTTTCTAAATTAAAAGAAAGATTATTGAAAATCTTTTTTTTAGCACTGTATTGAAATGTTAATTCTTTTACTTCAATCATTCGACTACCTATTCTCCAGTCTTCATCCCATTATACCTGTTTTATTCGCCCTTCACTGAACCATACAGCAACAAACCCTTACACCAAACAGACTCTAAGTCATAAAAATCACGTGCCTCGATACTAAAAAGATGCAAGACGATATCATAGGCATCTAACAGATACCAACGACTTTGGTCTTGACGCTGTTGAGTTTGCAGCTTGTATCTATGATCAAGTAAGAAGTGTTTGGCTTCTTGCAGAAATGCTCCAGCCTGCACATCAGAGGTATAAGTGCCGACAATCAGAACGTTGGCATAACTGGTAAGGTCAGCCACATCTAAAACTAGCACATCTTGTAAACCAGCCTCGGTTAAAAGCTCGGCAAGAGCCACAGCATCTTTATTACATTCAACTAAAGTCGTTGAGATCATTGAGTTGTTGGGTGTATCGTCCATCAAAGTCACTTCCTAAAATAATTCGAATATCAACATTATTGTCAATTGCACTGTCATCCACATCTGTTAGTAGGTCAAAAGAGTACACTCGGGTGGTACGAATAACCTCTCCTACTCTCAGCGCTGCTTCCATATTACCAGAAAAATCAATTATGGTAGTGTAGTCTACCGTATTATTGAACGAATTGCCCACACGTACCACATCATAACCAAGTGCCTCATAAATGAGAGCGGTGCGAATTGCCAATCCAGAAATTGCCGTTCCATTTTGAATCTCTAATCGACGTGGCCACGCTAAAGCACTCGTTATATCAGTGGCCGCCAGTAGCGTTTCGGTCTGTGTTACCAATTCTCGTACCAAGCGTCCCTCTGAATGTGGGAACAGTAAACTTTGCCCTTCAAGCGTTCGCAAAGAGCCTTGAATACGATGAGAAACCAAGCTATCAACATCCAAATACGCTAGTTCTGCCCAAAACTCGGTCAAAGCCTCTCCTGCCATGTTTGTCTTAACGAGCTTTTGTAAATACCCCTGCACTTGCTGGTGGGTTAGCAAGATTGAATTGTAACTCCACTTAGAGAGCAGTGCTTGTACAAACTTTCGGCGTAACTCTGTAGCACGGCTCGGAGAGTTGTGCATTCTCGTAAGCAACAAATATTCCCGCACTTTGGCACCATCCAATACCGATGAGCCGGCTGGTAAACTCAAGATTTCACTTCCGTAATCATCTTCTAAGGGGCTGGGTAGAAAGACTATTACTCCTTGCGTTAAGTCTACTAGTGTACCCAAACTCTCAAGGCTTAAAGAAAGATAAAAAACAGGGTCTTTAATGTTCAATAATCGCCCCATTTGATTGGCGTAGACATGAGGACTTTTCACATCAAAAAGTGAGTCTATCCGCTCTATTTTACCCTTGCTTACCAATGTAACCGCATAATTCACCGGAATATCAAAAATGGCTCCCCTCTTGGTGTCATTATTATACATGAACAAGGCACTGAGCACCGGTTTTTGCTCATCATGAATGATGAGAGCCACGTAGATTTTACCCTTGCGGTTAAGGGCTTCGGCTACAGCATTACTTTTACTATTAAAATAAAAATAATAGGTGAAGGCAATAGTTAAGGCGAAGATGAGATAAAGCAATATCAAACTCTTGTTAAAAAAGGTACGCTGAATGCCCATAGTTCCTTATACTATCTAAAACCCTCAATAAGTGCAAGCTAAAACTAAGCCAAAGGCTCAAGATAAAACAAATTTAATAAAGCCTCAGCAACATCATCTATATTAGAACTATTTCTCATCGCTTCCACATCCGCTGCCACCTGTATATTAAGACTATAACTAATGGCCTGCTTAGTTTGTGCATTGAACAAAATCCGTGTGAACATCAATGAATTCCTAGCACCGGGCTTATTATCCATGGACACTATCCAATACCCACCAGGAATAGTCCTGCGAGTTTTTATCTGCGTGCGTGGATAATTGCTAATAAAAAGATCAACCATGGTATCAGCAGTAGCATTAAAACGACTGACAAAGGCAACATTCATAACATCGGCTCGCCCAAATCGTGTAGGCAAATCAGGATGCGTAACCACAAAGACTTTATCTTGCCCCGGAGTGCCACTAAAAATACTCTTCCAGCTTGGCATCGTTTCTATCGCATAGCCATACCCCAGCTGTTTAACAGTAGAACCAATCACCACCTGAGACTTTTTAGGCTCTTCGGGTTTTTTCACAGGCTCTGGAACAACAGGCGGAGTCTCTTCAACTCTTGGCTGTGATGTGGAGTTGGTAGCACAGTTGGCTAACAATAAAAAACCAGTTATAACCATAAAAAGTCGCTTCTTCTTCATTAATTGGCCCTCACTACATGGACTTACACTCATGCTTGTACAGCAGAGCACACATTATCATCATCTCATAAAATGCCCGATTACAGTAAATAAATCAATGTTTTTTAAGGTAAACATACCATCTTTGAATATTAAATTCTAATTTATTTTAATCATATCCTTTTAAGGTAGTATAGAGAATACATATCCTTAATCCTTAAGTGTCAACCAATTATCTTGTGCTTTAGCATAGGCCATTTGCAACGTTAACACAGTCTTAGCCGTGTAACTTTCCTTAGCATGATCTAGGATCAGAGCAAGCTTCGGTTCCCTTGAAGCTTTCATTGATATAGGAATCAGTAATTGTATTTTTTTATTGAAATATTGATGTACCGCAACCTTATAGTTTGCCTCTACCCGATGCACCGTCATTGCAATAGCTCCCCCGAGCATCATACTCTCATCAAACGGACTATTTCTAAACTCATCAGAAAAACGGTCAATATTCTCCTCCACAATACGATCAATGTCCGGATGAATTGGATAACCCTGCACAAAATTAGATGCTCAGGGTTCTTGAAGTAATTAGCCCGCTTAGGCATATTGCCTGAAAAATAATCACTAATAACCGAATCTGACTTTTTTTGAAACGAGTGGAAATAATAGGGTTGGGGTGCTTTAGAATTTCTTTTTTTCATAAAATATGCATACATTTAAAATAATTCTTTAATACATAATACAATTTTTCAGGATCATCCGCAGCACCTCCCCAATCTTCTTTATCTGCTAATCGTTCTGTCAAGTCTAATAAAGCTTCATTTATAGAGACTTTCAGGTAAGAAGGCAAATTCATAAATCGCCAATTGAGCCATTTTATTTTCCTCAATGCATGAATTAATAAAGTATCACTATTAAAAGGCTGGCTACCCCTTGACACAATTCAGAGGACATGGTATATTAAAGATACGACGCAGGGTGGAGCAGTTGGCAGCTCGTTGGGCTCATAACCCAAAGGCCGGAGGTTCGAGTCCTTCCCCTGCTATAAGACTCTTTAGCTTTTTAAAGTTAAAGAGTCTTTTTTTATAAAAATTAATGTAGTTATTATTCGCTTAGTTATGCTTCTTGCGGTGTTTCAATAATGAGCGTCTAATCAATAGCAGGATTTTAGAACATGACGCTAGAAAGAAGCTCTGTAGGCCTTAATGATTGTTGGAACTTAAACAAACTTTTTGAAAGTGATGTGGCATGGCAAGAGGCACTCGCTTGTGTTATCCCTAAAACCGAGCGCTTTCTCTCATATAAAGGGCACTTGTCAACCAGCCCGCAAAAACTTAAATCGATACTAATGGCGTGGGTTGACTTAGATTCTCTTGTTGAGCGTGTGTTACACTATGCATATTTACGCTTGCAAGAGGATTTGAGTAATGCAGAGGGGCAATCCCTTTATGCTCTTGCAATGAAGGCAAAAAACTATTATGCCTCAACCTGTAGCTTTCTACATCCTGAGTTGTTGGCGATGCAAGTAAGTAAGGTGCAAGCCTTTTTAGATGACCCTGACTTAAGCGATTATTTTATCTTTTTATCCAATATCATCCGAAGAAAGCATCATACTCTAAGTGAAAAAGAAGAGGTGTTGCTAGCTGGTGTTACAACTATAGGGCAAATGCCCTATGAAGCTTATTCTGTTCTTACCAATGCGGACATGCAATTTGAGCCTGTGGGTGATGACTCCTTAACTCTTGCCAATTATAGCCAGTTTCTGCGTAGCCCCATGGCTAAAACCAGATCTTTAGCTTATATCAACTTTTTCAAAGCGTATGATGCCCATAAAAACACTATTTCTGTCCTTTATGCAAGTTCAATCAAATACGCATTGTTTGTGGCTCAAGCTCGTGGCTTTCGTGATGCCCGTGAAGCTGCTCTTTTTGATGACTGTATTCCGACATCCGTTTATGATACCTTGTTGCACACTATCAACACGGCTGGACTTCCATTTTTGCACCGCTATTACGCCTTGCGTTGTGATGTGCTAAATGCACACCCTATGACTCACGCTGATGTGCATGCTCCGCTAGTTGCAATGGTTGAGACTTTTTATCCTTTTGAACAAGCCGTTGATCTCATTTGTGCAGCCTCAGAACCATTAGGCGATGAGTATGTGCAGGTACTACGCAAAGGACTTTTAGAGGGTTGGGTTGATCGCTATGAAAATCATGGTAAATATTCGGGTAACTTTAGTTCATCAAGCTATTACGGTGGTCCATACATTTTAATTAACTACAAAGAAAATAATCTCCGATCTTTGTTTACCCTAGCCCATGAGGCTGGACGTTGTATGCTTGCCTACTATAACGCTAAGAATAATCCCTATCAGCACCACCATGCCATGATGCTGGAGACTGAGGTAGCTAGCACATTTAGTGAAACCTTACTCTTTGAGTATCTCCTTAAAACCACTACGGATCTTAAAATTAAAAACTATCTAATCACACAGCGTCTTGATGACATTGTAACGACTTTGTTTAGGCAAACCATGTTTGCTGATTTTGAATGGCAAGCCCATGAGTCTGCAGCGTTAGGCAAAGTACCCACGCTAGAAAGCCTACGGCACAGCTATAAATTACTTTTAGAGCGTTATTTTGGGGGACATGTCTCGTTTACCGAGCTAAGCACACTAGAGGGATTGCGTGTGCCTCAATTTTATGAACCATTTTATGTTTACAAATATGCAACTGGACTGGCAGCCTCGTTAGTCATCAGTCGCAGTGTGCTTAATGGGGATAAAACAGCTCTAACCAACTATAAAAAATTTTTAAGGGTGGGGGGCAGTCAACCACCCTTAGACAGTTTAAAAATAGCAGGCGTTGACCTATTACAACAGCAAGGATTGTATCAGGCTCTTTCTGAGTTTGGGCGACTGCAATCGCTTCTTTCAGAGAGTCTTACTTCATAAGACCTTATCTATAAAAAGGAATTGCTATTGCCTATTGAGTAGATAATTTAGTTAAATCTATTGCCTGTACCGACTCTTGTTGCTCCCAATAACTCAGGATATGCTCTATGCCGACAGTTTTTGATTGTGAAGTTACTAATGCCATAAGGCGATCTATCATACTTAAAGCTGGCTCATAGCGTTGCAATTGCCATTGATTAATTTTAGCCAGCTGAGCGGCTAAAATAATCGCATCATTCAAACTTCCCAGCTGATCCACCAAGCCTAAATCCAAGGCTTCCTGGCCTCTATAAACCCTGCCCTGTGCCATCTCATCTGCATCTTCACGGCTAGTGGCCCGACCAGCCTTCACTACTCGATCGAGAAAATTATTATAAATAAAATTGACGCTGGTTTGGTGCATAGCTAAGAGTTCAGGATTCACCTTGTCGGCAATGGTGCCACCTAATCTTCGGCTGTGTGTGGCAACCGAATCCGTCGTAATACCCCATTTTCGACTCAAATCATGGGCACTAAGCATAAAGGAAAACACACCTATAGAGCCCGTAAGCGATAACTCATGAGCCACTATCTTATCAGCGGCTAACCCTATCCAATACGCTCCTGAGGCAGCCGTAGAACTAATAGAAAGGACAATGGGTATCCCTTTCGTCTCCCGCACCGCCATCATCACTCGATACACTTCTTCACTAGCGTAGGCATCCCCACCTGGGCTATCCATACGAATAACTAAGGCACTGACATCATTGTTTACGGCTTGCTCTATAGCATCTATCAGGGTTTTACTTCCCAACACACTGGGCGAACTTGTTCCTTTGCGAATTTCCCCACTGGCATAAATCAACCCTATAGTGGGCGATTTATCCACCCGTTGTAATATAGGGGTAGAGACTGCACTCATGTAGGTGGTGTCTTCGACTAGTAACTCTTGGTTTACTCCACACTGCATAAAGGTATCAACTTCAAGGGTAGGTAGCACCTCGTTCAAAAGATCTCTCATCGATCCCACTTTGTGCACAAGCCCCTGCTCTACAGCAAGTAAAGCTGCTGACTGTTGACTCTGCCCAGCAAATAGTGAAGCCATGTTATGGCTGTAGGTATCTATAAACTCTTCACTCACCCCACGGTTGGTGGCCAGCTGTGAACGGTAATAAAGCCATGAAGACTGCACCAATGCGGTGTACATGATCCGGCTTTCTTCACTCATGCGTGAAGCCGTCATTGGCTCAAGAGCACTTTTATAAATGCCCGCTCGTACAGAATGTGGCTCAAGACCATATTTATCAAAGGCCTCTTTAAAATAAAGTTGGCTTATGCTAAAGCCACTGATGTCCACCATCCCAAAACTATCTAGCCAGATTGAATCACCCACACTGGCTAGCAAATAAGTAACATTACCATAGCTATGATTAAAAATATGCAAGGGTTTATTACTGGCTTTAAACGCTTTTAAGGCAACATAGAGTTCGGTAACAGCTCCCCATCCACTTGCCGAAAAACCACTCAAATCTAAAACCACTTGGCTTACACGATTATCACTAGCCGCCTTGTTAAGTATTTCGACATAATATGAAACCAGAACCTGCCCATCTTCTTGAGGATTTAACACCTCTTCTAGCTTGGGAATCCCGACCATTTCAACGAGTGTGCCTGAGGGGCGAATGAGCAAGGTGAATTGATTGGGCAGTGAGGCCGGTTTTTCAAGAACCACAAACCCCACCACCACAAAAATAAGGGCTAGTGCCATACTTCCTACAATGTTTTTAACAATCAAAACAATCTCCCCTCATGAAACAAGTAAATACTATTTTTTTTAAAAGAAAAACCCATTTGATGCCTAACGCAATAAAAATGGGTTTTTCAGCTGGGTTATCCTGTTACCTCATCATAACAGCTGTCATCAAAGGTTAAACCCCAGCGAATTGCCAAATTTTCCTAAAACTACTCTATATGAGTGTTAAAAGTAACCCATTTGTAAAGGATAGTGATAGCCCATGTACTAAATAAAGCACCTAATAGCACATCAATCGTGTAAGTAATCGTCATTATGACAGTACCACCACCCAACCATTTGTAACTCACCCAAGTTATAGCACTAACCGCTAGGCCTACCAGCAAGCCAGCCACCATTATTAATAACCATACCGCTAACAAGCTGATAGGTGTGCCCATAAAGCGATAACGCAAAGCACCTGACTCTGTATTATTTATGAGATAAGCTACTAAAGTTGTGATGAGCCATGGCGCACCTATCAATAGTGCCAAAGAGCCTATTGAGCCCGCTAATGCCTTAAAGAGGAATCCTATGTTGGCACTGAGGATCGTCGCAGCGATGATGAGCAACACAGAAAGAACCAGAATGACCCTTGCCATATGAGACAGTAGCCCTGTTGCCGTGCCTTTAAATTGTAAATTTGCCATTGCTGACTCCTTGTTAAACAGAATATATCAATAAATATTACCAACAATTATACACAATCTCTTATTGTTGGTAAAGTCAATATCCTGTTACTATCCTAAATTAAAATTTTATTAAATATTACAACTACGTTGACTTGCTATCTTTTTTCCTTTTCATTAGAATAAACCTTATGGAACTTTTTTCTGTTAGCCATACTGATGGCTTAGCTAGGCGTGGTGTACTTCATCTGCCTCATGGAGAGGTGCAAACTCCTGTTTTTATGCCCGTAGGAACTGTAGGAACGATGAAAGCAATTCATCATGACCGCATGGAAGAACTGAATTACAAGCTCATCTTAGGCAACACCTATCACCTTTATTTACGCCCGGGTTTAGATTTACTCGCCGAACAGGGCGGGTTGCATGGTTTTAGCACTTGGCCTTACAATTTTTTGACAGACTCAGGTGGTTTTCAATTTTTTAGCCTTGCCCCGTTTTGCAAATTTTCTGATGAAGGCGTAAAATTTCGTTCCCACATAGACGGTTCTTACCACTTTTTTAGTCCAGAATCGGCCATTGATGCCCAAAACACCATCGGCTCTAACATAAAAATGGTGCTAGATGTCTGCACGCCCCCTGATATTACCGAAAAAAAAGCCTATCAGGCACACCTTCGCACCACTGATTGGGCAAAACGGTGCTACACTCGCTGGCAAGAAACAGGCGCATCGGGACATCTCTTTGGCATTGTGCAGGGTAACTTTTTTAAAGACATACGTACCTTGAGTGCCTCCGCCCTTAGTGAAATTGATTTTCCAGGTTTTGCCATTGGTGGCTTAAGTGTAGGCGAATCAAAAGAAGTGTTTACCGAATTTGTGCAGTTCACCACACCTCTCCTGCCCCTTGCCAAACCTAAGTATGTCATGGGCATTGGCACGCCTGATTATATTTTGGAAGCTATTGAGGCTGGTGTGGATATGTTTGACTGTGTGTATCCCACTCGTGTGGCTCGCAATGGGGCAGCCATGACGGCTGACGGGTTGCTCAATATGAAAAGCGAACGTTTTAAAAATGATAAAACCCCCATTGAAGAGGGTTGCACCTGCATGGCCTGCCGCCGTTATTCACGTGCTTATATACGCCATTTAGTACGTGCTAAAGAAGTGAACGCCATCACTCTCATCACAGATCACAACCTCACCTTCATGCAACGATTCATCAGCTCGATTCACACCGCCATAGAAACTGGCACATTTAACACGTTTAAAGCAGGATTTATGGCTCGTTATTACACCCCACAATAGCCCATGGTGATTCAAAAAAAGCTCTACTTACAAACCAATGCTTGTATAGAGCTTAACTCAACCCACCATGGGCAGGCACTTTTGCTGACACCCAAACACTACGCCAGCTGGCAAGCGCAGCAACCCTTTATGGCGGTGCAAAGCCTCTTGTTTCCGGGGAAAAGCATCAGACTGTGTGCTGGCGCTGCAGGTTTTTGGCACTTAATCGTTCAGTCCTCCTTGCCTCAAGCTCGGTGTTCCATTAAAATAAAAACCCCAAAGATTAAGTAACCGCCCGCAACGTGCGCATGTTTTGCTCCTTACGTTGTTGGGCTACCCCCTGCCAATGGCGTGCTTTGCGCCTCTGCCCAGCGGTTTCTGCCAGTTTAGCATTAAACAAAAACCCATCCACACTATGAAACCGCCAGTGTAAAGCCTGCGTTTTTTTGGCTGCTTTTTTGGGGCTGTGCAACTGACACAGCAACTCAAAAATAGATTTAGCAGCCAGTAAATAAATGCTCTCAGTAGTTTTAGCCAACTTAGCCACCTGTTTATAATGCTTAATCGCTCTGCCCCATTCCTTCTGTGCAGTATAAACTTGGGCATTAATGAGATGAAAAAGACTGTTGGCTTTGCCATTATTAGCCGCCATAAAACTGTCTAAATCTTGATGAGCCTCATCATATTGCTGTGTGTATAAAAAAGCCCTTGCTCGGTCTAAATAAAATGCCGGCTTGTGTCTTACTTGGGCAACACAACTATTGAACTGGGTACCCAGTTCGTAGCGCCCCCCTTGGGCTTTTGCCAACTCAAGGTGACAGAAGGGGTGGGTGGGATAAACCGTTAGTACCTCGTGCAGAAAATACAGCTGCTGTAATTTGGGCTTTGTTCGTTGCTCTCTAAAAAGAAGCTCTATGTTCCATGGCAAAAACGGTTTATCATTAAATAAATACGGGGAAACAAAGGCTGCCTCATTCACCGTTACCACCTGTTGTATTCTTTGTAATAATATGATCCGCAAAGGATCTTGTTCTACCTGCACACCAGCCTGCCACCGTGATTCTGCCACCAAATCCCGGGCGTTCATTCGATGAGCATACAACAAACGCACCAGCGTAGCCGATCCACTTAAGGTGGCCGATAAATCCCAGTTGATAAGCGACCGAACAGCTCTTGTTTTATTCTTGTAAATGTAATAAAGGCATAAATCATTACGTTGCAGTGAAGAAAGTTTACCATAATACCGCTTTACTTTCGTTGCCCATTTTAAGGCTGTTTTAGGGTCGCCATAAAATTCCTCCAACAGAACAAGGGTTACCGCATACTCAATCAGAACCCCATCATGCTTAAAAGCATAACGTAAAGCTCCCAATGCCAGCTCATAACGCTCAAGCCTGAGCAAAAGCCCTATGTAAAGCTGATAAGCGGATTTTTCATAGAGCAAGCCCAAGGCTCGTTCTAACCATAAAACAGCCTCTTCATCACGCTCCAAATAGTTGCAGAGAAAGCTATACTCCATCATCCATTCTGGCACAGGCTTGTGGTGAATAGCTCGCAACAACGCCAAACGTGCTTCATCTAAATTACGTAAAACCTGGTAATAATAGCGGGCTAAAGCCAACTGGCTATAGGCCGTGTTGGCACTTTGATAGAGCTGGGGGTTGGTTGTGGCTGCCTGAGGCTGATTCACTCGCATGGTTTCAAAGGTAGCATACTGGTGCAACGCCTGCATTTCTAGCGTCCACGGTTTAGGTAGCTGCTCCAACACCTCTAAAGCACGGTCTTTATTTTTGGCGGTAAATAACATGCCCTGTGCATAAAGTAGCACCCGCTGTGGATTGTTATCACCCCATGCACGCATAATGTCTAGTATATGACAAGTCATCACCCTCAGCTTAGGGTGGTAAATGCCTGCTTCAATTAATCGATTAAACCTGTTCATCTATTGCACAACCCATCAAGTTGGTTCGCTATTTCTCACGCCTGCCCCTTATTAATCACTTCCTCTCGTCTGATTTGTGTTCGATAGATCCATTAGCATCGCTATTAAAAGGTTGCTCTTTCATCCATACATGCCATGATTTAGCATCTACCTTGTGAGGAAAACGGGGTAAAGAAGACCACCATTTTACATGCTCAAAAGACATAATCAACCACGCAGGCGCCACATAAAGAAGAACTCCGCTCAATAAGAAAAAAAACTCCCCCACACCTAGCCCTCCGAGTCCTATCAATAATGGCATCCAAACAAACCAACTTAAAAGTGTGCCATAAAAATAATAGCGAGTAAGTGTTTTGATGACAGTAGAAAAAGGTTTGTAAGAATAATGAAACAGCACATAAACACTAATGCCTAGTACTGCTGTGTTAGCAACCAGAGCTAGTGTCAATAATCCCATCATTATAGAATCTAACTCATTAAGGAACAGTGAGCTAGTTAACAAACTAATAGCAAGCAATGAGGAGACCAAAACCGCACGAACCAAGAGGGCACTTTTAGTTATGTTCTTAGGTAATTCATCATCCATGGGGGGGGTTCCTCCTTTGTTACTACAGATAGTACACCTTTTTAAAAAAGAAATCAATCTTGTTCAAAAGTCTATTTTAGGTTATTCTTCATAAAACAGGTATTTTTTAGCAAAATTATGCTAAAATGGCTTTTTTACCAAGGAGATACATAATCAAATGACAAATATATATTTAGACAACAATGCCACCACCGCTATTGACCCAGCCGTAAACCAAGCAATGGAACCGTTTTTAACCAACCAATATGGTAACCCCAACAGCCTGCACGACTATGGGCGTGAAGTTCACCCTGCCATGCTAAAAGCCCTAGACCAGCTCTACAAAGGCATTAATGCCCGTGATGATGATGATGTGGTGGTGAACAGCTGCGCCACCGAAGGCAACAACAATGTTTTTATGAGCGTCTACTTTAGTCTCATTAAACCCGGCCTTAAAAAAAACATCATCACCTCGGCGATTGAACACCCCTCGGTTATGGGTGTGGCTCGCTTTTTAGAGAGCCAAGGCGTAGAACTCATTGTTGTTCAACCAGACAGCAACGGCATCATCACCCCTGCAGCTCTGCTAGAAGTGATTACCCCCGAGACCGCACTTGTGAGCATTATGTGGGCTAACAACGAAACAGGTCTCATCATGCCTATTCAAGAGCTAGCCGAAGTGGCACACACCTTTGATGCACTTTTTCACACCGATGCCGTGCAAGCCATTGGCAAAGTGCCAGTAGACGTGCAAGAAATGAATGTGGATTTTTTAACCTTCTCTGCCCACAAGTTTCATGGGCCTAAAGGCATTGGTGCGCTGTACGTTCGCCAAGGTATTCCTCTTGTACCGCTTTTACATGGTGGCGAACAAATGGGAGGTAAGCGTTCTGGCACAGTGAACGTAGCCTTTATGGTGGGCATGGGTTTAGCCATGGAGCTAGCGGTGCAGCACCTAGCCTACGAAAACACCGAGGTGCGTCGTCTTCGCGACAAGCTAGAAGCGGCTATTACTCGAGTGCCTGATACCTTTATTGTGGGGCAAGACCAACCACGCACCCCTAACACCACCTTGGTAAGCTTTCAAGGCATTGAGGGTGAAGCCTTTTTGTGGGACTTAAACCATAAAGAAATTGCCGCCAGCACTGGTAGTGCCTGCAGCAGTGAAGACCTAGAGGCCAACGCCACCTTTAAAGCCATGAATTTGGCTGCCGACTTAGAACACACCGGCATTCGTATGTCTTTGAGCCGCTTTACTACCGAGAAAGAGATTGACGGCGTGATTGCCGCTATTGATGCCACTGTGGCACGGTTGAGAGAGATTTCGAGCGCATATTAATCGGCGTATTTGAAGTGAAAAAACAGAGGGGGCGGTTGCCCCCTTTTTACACCTCGCTTATCTTTTATCCTTGCATAATATAGCATATTATAGTAATATAGTGGGTTTATCCAAACAGATGAAGGACAAGATTAATGAGTTTAGACAGAAACGCCTTAGAAGCATTGGTTAAAACAGTCAAAGACAATCAAAAAGCTAACCCCAACCCCAATAAGTATAAAGATGGCGTGCCACCTTATGGTATTTATGAAAATGAAGCGATGATTCGCACCATTATCAACCCATTCTTGACTTGTTTAGGGTATGATCCCAATAATCCAATGGAAGTACGACAGGAGTACACGGCTGACATAGGGGTTAAAGAAGGGGAAAAGGTGGACTATGCGGTGATGAAAAATAGCCAGCCACAAATATTAATTGAGCTAAAAAAAATGGGTACAGATCTTGAAAGTACGCCACGATCCCAATTAAGCCGTTATTTTCATGTGGTAAGCACAGTGAAGTTTGCCATTTTAACCGATGGGCAATACTTTCACTTTTTTACCGAGCTAACTCACATTAATACCATGGATGAAAAACCCTATTTAAAAATGGATTTACTTAACCTAAAAGAAGATGAAATTGGCAAATTGGAGCGCTTTTCTAAAGCCAAGTTTAATCCTAGCGAGCTTTCCAATTGCGCAAGGGAATGGTATGAAGCTAACATTATCCGCACCAATTTAGACTCTTTATTAGATAATCCTAGTGATGATTTTATTAAACTTTTAACCGATGGGCTGGATGTTAAACGGATAACATCTGGAAAACTGGAGACCTTAAAACCCATTGTAAATCAAGTTATTTGGCAGAAAAAGCTTGATGCAGGTGCCGAGCAGGTAGAAATTTTTAAACGTGAATTAATGAAAAAAGAAAAAGAAGCCCAATTAGCATTAGATATTGAAAAAGCCAAAGAAGTGGAACTAAAAAGCCAAAACCCATCTGATGAAGAAAACCTCTTTATTGAGTTTGTTCGCTGTGTGTTGAATGAAAAGTATCATGACCTTGATGAGCATCGCATTGGGTTCTTACCCAGTTCCACTTCCATAAAAACCCCATTTTGGGTAACAGTTGATGGCAAAAAAAAGGGTGGAAAACTCTGCTCATTACACACAAAACCAAAAACAGGGGAAAAAATCATCGCTTTTCCAGATGGCAGTGAATACGTCGTCGAGTCCATTCATGAATTAAGCCAACACCGAGAAAAACTTTTTGCCGAGGCCGAGAAATGCCTTAAGTAAATGAGGGAAAACCGGAAAGGGGGCGGTTGCCCCCTTTTGTTTGATTAGCTATCGGGTAAAGTTAATTGCTTATCAAATCCAGATAGTTTAAACGCTCTCTTATGGCTGCATAAGACACATCGTATGTTTCAGCCAATTTTTCAATAATCTCATCATTTTTTACATCTGCGTCTTTGAGTTTATAGAAGAGTTCTCTTATGTGCAATTTAGGCATCAACAAATTAGCCGCAAAAATATTAGCCTCACGCTCCGTCTCACTAAAACCCTCACGGTTAATCAAGATCTCCAGATTTTCTTCACCTTGGGTTCTCCCACCTCGTTTTATTTTCTTTTCAAGACCGTCCCTGTGATAGAAAAAATGACCCAGCTCATGAGCTATGGTAAATCGTTGCCTTCCTCGGGATGTGTGCTTACTTACCGCGATAAAATACTTTTTTTTATCATAATCATACCCCAAGTAGCCATCTTCACCTTGTTTTAAAACTCTGATAAAAATATCAATCTTACAATCTTCCGCCAAACTACCTAACGATACTGGTGATTCTTCATCCCGATACCTGTTCAAAATAGTACGTTCATCACGAGTCATTTTCTTTTACCCTTTTTATTCTTTCTAGGATTGTCAAACGTCTTATTATCGTTCTTTGCTGAATCCTCTTGCTTGTCTGACTTGTCCTTAACAGGAAACACCACTGTTTTCAACTCTTCTATATTTTCGCTCATTTTGTCTATTTTTTCTTTCTTTAAATGCGCGTTTTTATCATTATTTAAAAAATCAGTTTCAAGTTGAGACCTTATATGTTTATACCCCATAATCGTTAAAAAAATAGCGGACCCCAAAAACATGGCAATGATGACAGACAAAATAGCAATCATCGTATCCGTTTTATCACTTTGATTGGCAGAAGATAGCAATAAAGCATAGACCTTACTCACAAGATGGCTCATGTCAATCGACCACGAATACCCTATCGTCTTGACACCAAATATAATTGAAAGCAACAGCCCTATGACAACGAACACAATTAAAAACAATTTGGCAACTATCTCAAGTAATGCTTTCAACCGTCCATCTTCTCTACTCATCAACTACTCTGTTCTCTCACTCATCTCTAAATTATACAATGAAAGAACCATCCACGTCAATCTATTTTATTTACCACCACATAGGCAAAAAAAAGCGAACCAGTTCATCACCAGTTCGCTTTATTTATTTTGAGGTACCGATGGGATTTGAACCCATGCATGAAGGTTTTGCAGACCTCTCCCTTACCACTTGGGTACGGTACCATTACTTAAAGACTAATATTACCCCACTTTTATCTTTTTGTAAAGCCCTTTGCGCAAAAAATTGTAACTTGTTGCGCTGTTCTCTTGATTCTTAGACTAATTTCGACTATCCTACAGGGATAGATTGATGAAGGAGTCTTAAGTCATGAGCGATATTATCACCACCTTAAAGCAACGTGGTTTTTTTAGCCAATGCACCGACGAGCAAGAACTCACCGCTCGCATTACCGAAAGTTTAGCCAACAACACGCCCATGACTGTCTATCTAGGCATAGACCCCACCTCATCTAGCCTGCATGTCGGTCATGCCACACCCCTTTACCTGCTTAAACACTTACAAGACGCAGGTCTGCGTGTTGTAACCCTGATGGGTGGCGGCACAGGACGCATTGGCGACCCATCAGGTAAAACTGAGGCTCGTAAACTTTTGACCGATGAAGCTATCACAAGCAACATTGATGCTATTGCCAAGCAATGCGCGCTTTTTTTTGATTACAAGCACAAGCATGCCCTGCTGGCTAATAATGCCGAGTGGCTCAATGGTCTTCACTACATCGATTTTCTGCGCGATGTGGGCAAGCACTTTAGTGTGAACCGAATGCTCAGCTTTGAAAGCTACAAACGCCGTCTTGAAACAGGCTTAAGTTTCATTGAGTTTAACTATCAGTTACTACAAAGTTATGACTTTGTGATGCTCTATCGCCAGCACAACTGTCTTTTGCAAATTGGTGGCGATGACCAATGGGGCAACATTGTGGCCGGCATTGATCTGTTGCGCCGTATGCACGGAGTGCAGGGCTATGGTCTCACTTGCCCCCTCATCACCACGGCTAGTGGGCAAAAAATGGGCAAAAGCGAAAAAGGCGCGGTGTTTTTAGATGCGAGCATGACCTCGGTCTTCGACTTCTATCAATATTGGCGCAACACGGCTGATGAAGATGTGCTACGCTTCCTTAAACTCTTCACCTTTCTACCCGTAGAAGAGTGTGAAGCTCTCACCGTCGAAGGGGGTAGCGCCCTGAACGTGGCAAAAGCCCGCTTGGCTCATGAGGTAACCACCTTTGTGCATGGCAAGCAAGCCGCCGATGAAGCAGCTGAGGCCGCCGTGGCTCTCTTTAGTGGGCAAGGTTCGCTCGAGCACGTTCCACAAATTGAGCTAGATCGCCATGAACTGGAAGCGGGGATTGACTGTGCCGAGCTGTTTGTGCGGGCGGGGCTTGCCAAAAGTAAAAGCGAAGCACGCAACAAGCTCATTTTAGGCGGGGGGGCCGGGTGCAATGGGCTTAAAATCACCGATGCCGATACCAAGTTTACCCCAAAAAACCTGGAAGACGGAGCATTGTTGTTGCGAGCAGGCAAGAAACGCTTTTGTCGTTTTATTTGTTCTAAGTCATAACCAAAAAACTCTATAAGGATACTCTATGCGCGTTTTAATTCTAGGTCAAATTGTGGGAAAAGCTGGTCTTCAGCTCACTAAAAATGTGTTGCCAGCCCTTAAAACCGAGCTTGGCATAGAATTTACCATCGCCGTAGCCGATGCCGTAACCGGGGGGTTTGGGCTGGGTAAAAACCATGCCTTCTACTTACGTAAAATGGGGGTGAATGCCCTCATCGGGGGCGAGGCTCTCTTCTTTAAAAAAGACATCATTGCAGAGTTCAGCTCCTTTTCTTTTATTCTGCGTCCTGCCAATTTTGGGCCACAGTCCTTAGGTTATGGCTCTAATACCTTTGCCGTGGGTGAAGAAAAAATAGGCGTGCTTAACCTGCAAGGGCAAACTGGTTCACACCGCAGCTTAAGTAACAATCCCTTCACCAGCAGTGGGCCATTACTCAACAAGTTTTCCACCAAATACACCATCACCACGTTTTGTTCACCCACCACCGCCGAAAAACAGACAATGGGACATTATTTAGCTGGAAAAACTAATGCAGTCATTGGCTATGGGGGCAAAGCTCTCACCGCCGATGCAAGAATCATCGATGGCACCGCTTTTATTACCGACTGTGGACGCATTGGAGCGATTCACTCAGTGGGGGGCTTTACCCCAGAAGGTGAAATTGAGCGTCTCACCCTACAACGTCCTATGCGTAGTTTCGAGGCCACCGAAGGGGCTTGCGAGTTGCAAGGCGTGGTACTTACCTTAAAAAATGATGGCACAGCAACCGAAATTACTCCTCTTCGTCGCCAGTATGCTGACTTAGATGGCACGCCAATAACACCATTAGAAAACGTTTAACACAAACGGAGGGTTTACGGTTATTGAGAGTAAATCCAACTCTTGGAGCAACCGCTGAGTTTGCGTCAGCATAGCCATATCCACCACATTATCTAAACTAAAGTACGGAATAGTGGCTTGAATACCCTGTAAAGTAGGTTCAAATTCCGCCCCGTCAATGTAACCTATTGCGACCTGGGCTGCCTCTTCAGGATGAGCAATGGTGAACTGCATGCCACGCTGTAATGCCAATGCAAAACGTTGTAGTTTATCCACATCGCTTGTATTTATCGGACGAGCAGACACTAACACAGACCCCGCAATTGGATGCTGAAGCGCTCGCCATAAAGTAAACGGAATGCCCGCATTGTGTAAAACCAGTGGCTCATTGTTGGCATAGACCACCGCTGCATCCACCAACCCACGTTCAAGCGATAGAAGCTGGGTGTATCCAATACGCTCAATCGTTATGTCATCAAGAGCTTGCTCTTGCATAAATGCCCGTAATGCCAAATAGGATGACCCAAATAACTCACTAACTCCAAATGTTTTACCAGATAAATCATTTGGAGTAAACAGGCCTTCACGAGTGCTGAGTATAGCCATGGGCAACGTGCTGTAGTATTGAAAAAAAGCACTCACAGGTAAAACTTGTTGAGCCACTAGAAACTGATCCGCATCAGCTAAAGCGGCACTAGCCATACCACCTGCCACTAGTCCTATAACATCAGCACTAAAGCCATAATCAATAGTTATCTCAAGACCGGCTTCTCTAAAGTAGCCTTTCTCTAATGCCACATAAAAAGGTGTGAACTGCATATTAGGGATGTAGGCTATGGCCACATTAAACGGCTCTAATAGTGATTTTTTATGCCCACACCCAATAGTAATAAATACAAAAAAAACACCCAAAATCAACACCCATCGTCGTTGCTTAATCTTCATGTCCTCTCCTAAAACCTCAATTTTTTGGCTCATCACTCGGTAAAATAGTGAGTAAATCATCGGCAAGATGATCCATGTAGCTAGCAAGTCTATCCACCTGTGCGACCAGTTTACCTATTTTGTCTCCTGTTTCTAGCAAATTCCATAACAGCAGTGGCACACCGACAAAGTCGTCTAACGAAATCTGCATAACACCCACATCAGACAGAGCTACCACGCTTGGCACAATATCATCTAGTTTAGCAAAAAACACCTCTTGGCCATAAAAACTCCCCTCAGAAAGTGTTTCAACCAAGTTGTCTTTATGGAAAATACCTACCATCCCTTCTGTAATCAGCCCAATACACCGATGTGTACCCTCTTCGAGTTTAGCCCCCTCTGCGTATTTAACTCGTTTTAAGTTTTTACCAATATTATACAAAAGATTTCTTGAAGATATTTCGTTGAATAATAAAGATCCTCGTAACATAGCACGCTCAGTGAACTGCTGCATGTAGTCTGAAAAATTCACATTGGCTTTTACAAACTGAAAAAACTCATTGGCCTCAATTTTAATTACTTTTACAAAACTGACGGCTCTATAAGTGCCGCCGCAAGCCACCCGTTGCAAAGCCTCAAACTCTCCTAAAATTCGTCCAGCCTCATATCGTCTCGCCACCCGATCATTGATAAGATGCTCACATATACCGGAAACAACCAAATAAACCGCCTCCATGGGAGCACTATCACGAATAATAATAGAACCCGGATTAATTAACACACGGCGTTGGCGAAGGAGTTCTAATTTAATTTTATTGGGAACACTGGGGAAAATATCATCCATATAGGCTAATGCCGCTTCAGCAAGGTAGTCCTTGGTGGCAGGTAATAAAACCTCCTCCACTCCAAAGTTGACTGTAGACCCAATCATTCGCTGCGAGACTTGTGGCGTTCCTGTCGTGTGACTAACTACTAGTTTTATCGAGTTATCCATGAGGAAATCTTCGATTTCTCCATGAATGAGCCCACTATTTGCATCAATCTTTTTCACATTTGTTGCTCGCAAATACGAACGCCACACATCGTCATAGCGCTCTTGTAAAAAGCGCTGATCTTCATCTTCTACCGCTAAAAACGAGTTATGAACACGATTACTAATCACATCAGCCAAATGCCCATAACTGCGCATACCACCCACACCGTCTTCCATCCTAAAGTAGAAAATGTTAGTTTCAACGGGATGTGGACTCAAAATGGGCATAACTTGCAACCGACCTATAAAATTCCATTCATTAAGCTCTAGATCATGGATATCAAAAAAGTTACTAAACAAACTCTCACTAAAATTAAGCAAAGCTACTAGTTTACGCATTACCGAAATGCGTACCACCGTGCTAGCGAAAAACTTCAGCCTTTTTTGGCTACGAATAAGGCCTGTTAACCCATTAAAATGATCATCGTGAGCGTGGGTTAGAAAAACCCCTTCCACCTCTGAGATACTAATACCAAGCTTGGTTAAACCTTCTAAAACATTAGGGCCTGCGTCAATGAGATAGTACTTGCCTTCAGCACAAATAATGGAACTCATGCAAGGGCGATCTTTATCCCATCCATTACCTTCGCCACTGTGTATTACCGAAAAATCACGCTTGTGGGCAGGATGATAGTCGAGATTGTACGGAATACCATAAAACTGGTGATCCGTAAGCGTCAAGTCAATAATCTCCTCTTGCTCACCATATTGAAACAGGTAGACATTTAAACCTAATCGAACCATATCCAATCCGGGGGCTATTTCATAAGGCTCTTCATTGGTTTTAATTTCTTTAAAATTAATAATTTCTTGGGATGAACGCCGTTTCCCGTACTTAAATCGACTTTTATATGCGAGCAAAGCACGTTGATCATCAGCACTAAGTTGTGGCACATTCGCTAGTTCCTCAGCAGAGAGACCATTCATGCCTCGGTCAAGATACTCAATTTGCCCTTTAATCTGCTCGGGAATGCCGATTAACATGGGCTTAGAACCTGTATAACCAGGATGATTAGGCACACCTAATCCCTGATTATACAGTATATGCATAAGCGGAAATTCCGTTAAGTTACAAAATGCACCATTCTGCACCGACACATCAGAGAGTAATATGGCATTAGCCCCACTCTCCCATAGCCAGTTGTCATCCTCGATACGCTGAATCAAGCCCGCTCTCATCAAAAGCTTGATGGTATCCATTGGACAACCGCATAATATTCGTAGCCCAACTTCGCTACAGTCTAATAAATAGACTCCGTATGTTACCTGAAATTTCCGCATGTTCCCCTTCAAAAACAACCATTATACTTTAAAAAACATAAACATTAAATGGTTTGTGGATCCACGTCTTCACCATAAGCTACACCATCAACCTCAAACCCATTTGCCTGCATAAACTCTCTGCGTACCATCTCCACATCAGCAAGCTCCTTTAGCGTCTCAGTGCTTAGGCTATCCCAAAGGTGCGTAATTTGTGCCTGCATTTTCTCTTCCATTTCATAATCATCCAACCGAATGCGCCCTTCTGCATCCACAGGAATAACCTTATTGGTATAAATTCGCTCAACAAGACGGTAACACTGCTCAATACAGCCTTCATGCGTGCCAGCTTTTTTCATCATTTTATACAAAACAGCAACGTATAATGGCACCACAGGGATAACCGAACTAGCTCGTGTTACCACCGCTTTGTTCACACTCACATAAGCCTTACCGTGAACTTTAGCCAGTTTCGCATTCAATTCGGTTACACTCTTTTCAAGGTGCTCTTTAGCCTTACCGATGGTTCCCTCACGGTACAGTGGGTAAGTTGTTTCAGGACCAATATAACTATAAGCAATAGTCATTGCTTTATCAGCCAACAAATCAGCCGTCAGAAGGGCATCAATCCATAAATTCCAATCTTCACCACCCATCACCTTCACCGTAGCCAAGGCCTCTTCAGGCGTTGCAGGTTGAATCTCAACCTCGCTTACCACACCGGTAAAAATATCCACAGTTTTCCCCGTGTATGGCGTACCAAAAGGCTTTAGCACGCTGCGATAAGTCTTGCCATCAGGGGCAATACGCATCGGGCTGGCTATAGAGTAAATTACTAAATCTATTTTTTCGCCACCAAACAGTTTTTTAGCTTGGGCTATAGTCTCGACCTTGCAAGGCTCACTAAACGCATCACCACTTATGGTGAACTCCTTCTTGCCATCACGTGCGACAGCCGCAGAAAAAGCTAAATTGTTATACCAGCCAATAGCCCCCACTTTATCAGCACTAGCTGCCCGCTCAAAGCTCACGCCCAAGGTAATGGCATCATGCACATAAGTGTTAATAATACGTGTAGCCAGTCCATAACCAGTGCTACACCCAATAATTAAAATATTTTTAGGACCTGCCACTGCAGGCTGAGCTTTAGCATAATTAATTTGCTCTTCGACTAAAGCCACAGCCCCTTTAGGGTGTGCATTCAGACACACATTGCCCATTATTTTCGGTTCAATTATCATTGTGTTGTTCTTCCTTATTTCGTTTTAGCACTAGGGGCGGCCATGCAAGTCCAGCTCGCCTCCGCCGCAAGCTCATCGCCCACAAAAACCTTACCGCTCTGTTTTAGCACAATAGTTGATACGCGGTCATGACTTACTTCATAACGTACGGTGTCCCCAGGTAAAACCTGCCTCTTAAAACGGCAGGAATCTATGGAAACCAAGAAAAATAACTTATCATCCCCAATTATTTTTGCTTCACGAGCTCCAGCCCCTCCACATTGTGCCATGGCTTCAATCATTAGCACACCTGGCACAATAGGATAGCTAGGAAAATGTCCTTTGAAAAAATCATCACGATCGTCAAAGGTACGCTCACCTACCACCATTTTATCATCCGCACTTATCAATCTGTCCACATATAAAAAAGGGGGACGATGGGGAATCAATTCTTTTATATCAGTCATCTCTGCTTCCTTCTAACCTTCAAATTTTTTAAAACATATTGCACCATTATGCCCGCCAAAACCAAGCGAGTCGCTCATAACAGCTTTTAATTTAACCTCTTGTGCATGGTTAGCCACATAGTCTAAATCACATGCAGGGTCAGGATTTTCTAAATTTATAGTAGGTGGCACACAATTTTCAGTGAGTGCTTTAATAGCAATAACAGCCTCGATACCTCCCGCTGCACCCAAGCAATGAGCATGCATGCTCTTGGTACTGCTGAGTTTCAGCTTATAGGCGTGAGCCCCGAAAGCCGTTTTAATGGCCAACGTTTCACATGGATCATTCACGGGTGTACTAGTGCCATGAGCATTTATATACCCAATATCTTCAGGGTTCAGCTGGGCGTCAGCTAATGCTAGCTTAAAAGCTTCGGCAGCACCAGACCCATCTAATGCCGGACTAGTGAGATGATAAGCATCACAAGTCATCGCTCCACCGCCAAATTCACAAATAATATTAGCACCTCGTGCCTTGGCATGTTCATACTCTTCCAGCACAATCACACCAGCACCCTCACCCATCACAAATCCCTTGCGATCTTTATCAAAAGGACGACTGGCTCGTGTTGGTTCATCAGAAAAAGCGGGGGTAAGTGCAGTAAGCTTGGCAAACCCACTAATGCTTAGTGAAGTAATAGAGGCATCAGCTCCACCAGCTAGCATAATATCTGCACGACCGGCACGAATCATGTCAGCAGACATCGTAATGGCATCAGTGCCACTGGCACAAGCGGTGCTAATAACACTGCAGGGACCATGTAACCCTAGGGTTATCGCCACATTTCCCGCCCCCTCATTACTAATGAGCTTGGGAATGAACATAGGGGAAATAGCATTCGGACCCTTGCTGAACAACTTAAAAGCGGCCTCTTCTAAGTCATGAAAACCACCAATACCCACACCTAAGCACACACCAGCACGATGTGAGTTAAACCCACTATCCTTAAGACCACTCTGCCTAAAAGCCATAACAGAAGCCACTACGGCAAAATGACTAAAACGTGCCATCTTACGAGCCTCTTTGGCATCAATATAATTAGAATAGTCAAAATTTTTCACTTCGCCTGCAATTTTCACAGGACAATCGGTTGGGTCAAAAAGCGAAATTCTTGCCACACCGGATTTTCCAGCCATCAATGATGCCCATGTTTGATCCACATCGTTACCTACAGCATTCACTGTGCCTAATCCTGTTACGACAATCCGTCTTCTACTCATATCTCCTCATCTCCTGCCCACTCTTGAAGGGTTTATTTGCTTTATACTCATTTTTCAAAAACAACGGCATGAGAATTAAACTCTATCTTTAATTCTCATGCTTGTATACACCGAACAGATACTCAGGGGCTTAGCCCATGAACATGCCCCCATTAACATCTAAAGAAATACCAGTAACATAACGTCCCATATCGCTGCATAAAAAGAGACAAGCATTAGCAATATCGGCAGGCTGCCCCATCAATTGCATAGGAATGGTGGCGATAATGCCTTCTTTTACCTTCTCTGGAATAGCTGAAGTCATAGGAGTAGCAATGAATCCAGGGCAAACAGCGTTCACACGCACTTTTTTACGAGCCCCTTCACGAGCCAATGTTTTGCTGAAACTCAATAGACCACCCTTAGCAGCGGCATAGTTAGCCTGCCCAAAGTTACCAGTGCGCCCCACAATCGAACTCATGTTTACGATAGCACCGCCGTCAGCATTTTTTGTCATGTGCTTAAAAGCCTCTTGGGAGAGATAAAATACGCTGGTTAAATCCACATCGATGACACGCTTCCACTGCTCAGTGGTCATCTTGCTAAACAATGCATCTTGGGTTAAACCCGCATTGTTAATTAAAATATCCAGCTTACCACTCTTGGCTACCACGTCAGTAATAGTTTTGCGACATGCAACCTCATCGCTCACTTCTAACACATAGCCATGCACCTCTGTGCCGGCTGCACTAGCAAGCTTGTTAAACTCATCAGACATTGCATCCAACTCGCCCTGGTTTAAGCCAGTGTAATGCACAATAGCACCCTCACGCAAAAAAATGCGCACAGTTTCAGACCCAATGCCACCTGAGCCACCTGTTACAACAGCCACTTTTCCCTTCAGTAAATCCATGTTATTTCTCCTTACAATTTAAATAGTCTCTAACTTTTGCTAAATCCTGCATAGTACCGGCTAAACACACTTCAAGCTCACTTCCCTTTGCCCGCATCAATCCAGATAATACCTGCCCTGGCCCACATTCCACCGCCAGCTCTACCTCGTGCTCACTCAAGGCATGTCTTAGCACCGATGTCCACAGCACAGGATTTGAAATTTGACGGCTCATCACATCAACCCAGTCAACATCGTCTCCCACCTGCCTACCCGTAACATTACTGTAGAGGGCAAACTTTGGTTTTTTAAACTGACAACTCTGTAAAACTTCTTTAAACTCATCTTCACACGCAACCAATAACGGTGTATGAAAAGGTCCTGAAACTACTAATGGAATCACGCGCCTCGCCCCGGCCTGTTTAAGTGCAGGTTCCATTCGCTCAATAGCTGCAACTGACCCTGAAATAACGGTTTGCAAAGGGGCGGTGTGGTTAGCTACATACACATCAGTTAACCCAGCTAGAACCGCAATTACCTCTTGTGCATTTAGCCCCACAACCGCAGCCATACCCGGCTTGCCATACTGCTGAGTGTACAGCTCACCGTGCTTATGCATTATTTCGCCGCGCACCTTCACTAAACGAAACGCTTCCTCGGGGGTAATCACTTCAGCCACTGCCAAAGCTGCGTATTCTCCCAAGCTAAAACCAGCACCCCACACCACTTGGTCTAAGGTTAGCCCTTCTTCGCGCAAAATGGTAAAAGCCGCAAGGTTCGCCAGCGTGATAGCAGGCTGGGTGTTCACGGTCTCTTTTAAACTTGATCCATCTCCCATAAAGAGCAGGCTCTGCATATCCATGCCCACAATGTCGCTTGCCTGTTCAAATAACTGCCGCACGGCTTCACTATGATTAAAAAAATCTTGTGCCATGCCCACCGCTTGGGCACCTTGCCCCGGAAAAAGCAGAGCTATTTTTTTTACAAGTTCCATTTCAAATACACCCCACCCCATGTTAACCCTGCACCAAAGCCGGCTAACAGCACCGTTTGTCCTTTTTTAAGTAGGCCTTTGCTCTGCATTTCGGCTAAAGCAATGGGAATGCTAGCGGCACTCGTATTGGCAGTGTTTTCCACATTCATAAAGAATTTATCTTTGCACCAACCTTTACGTGCAATCAGCGCATCAATCATACGCCCATTGGCTTGGTGTGGCACAATCCAATCCACATCGTCAATGCTTAAGTTGTTTCTGGTGCATAATTCTTCGACCAGTTCACCTAGAACCCGCACCCCAAACTGATAAACACGTGCCCCATCCATGTGCAAGGCTGTTTCAGTAAAATCGTCAAATTTAGGGTGTGCTACGCCGCCTTTAGGACGACTTAAAGCTTCCGCATCACCATGTGAGTACAGCACATTATCTAAAATATCACCTTCGACGCTGTCATCTTTTTCCAAAATAACCGCTCCAGCCCCATCACCAAATAGAATGGCTGTTGAGCGATCTTTCCAGTTAATGATTGAGCTTAACACCTCAACCCCTATCACCAAAGCTCGTTTAATGTCTCTTGAAGCCAGCATGGTGCCTTGTGCACTAGTTAATCCATACACGAAGCCACTACAGGCTGCACGCACATCATAGCTTCCAATGTTGCGACAACCCAGTCGTTGTTGCACCAAGTTGGCAGTAGACGGAAATCCTAAGTGATCCGGGCTCACCGTGGCTACTACGATAAGATCCAAATCCTGAGAGGTAATACCAGCCTGTGTCATAGCCTCTTTCGCACTGGCTATAGCTAGATCAACAGTGCTTTCGCCTTCAGCTACGATATGTCGGCGTTTAATGCCAGTATGTGAATAAATCCACTCATCGCTCGTTTCAAAATGGTTAGACCACTCATCGTTGGTCATTTCGTATTTGGGCAGGTATGATCCTAACCCTACTATCTTTATACCCATAATAAATAACATGGTAGCCCTTGTAACTTTACTTTGTCAAGTCATCCTTAGGGCTACCACGCATAAACTCCTATTTTAAATTTTTGAAGCCTTTAGTTCATTCATACACTGCTGCAAGAAAGCTGCACTTGCCTGGTATCTTTTTAATTCATCGGCCGAAAGGGGGTATTCAAGCACTTGTTCAATGCCATTAGCCCCCACTTCACACAGAGCCCCAATAACCAAGTTATCAATGCCATATTGGCCTGTCAGCAAAGCACTCACGGGCATAATGCGCCGTTCATTTTGGGCAATTGCACTATAAATGGTATAGACCGAAGCCCCAATACCATGATCGGTATAACCTCTTGTATTATATATCATTAATCCCCGTTGACGCACAAAGTCTAATGCCACATCTCGATCCACCGGCGGTTTGCCAACAATCATACCAAAAGTATCCAATGGCACACCAGCTATCTGGGCCAAACTCCATGGCACAAACGAAGTATTACCATGTTCACCCAGCACAAATGAAGTAACATTAATGTCACTCACCTCATAATAATTTGCCAAATAACGACGCAAGCGCACCGTGTCTAACACATCCCCTGAGCCAATAACCTGATTGGCTGGCATGCCACTATACTTAATAAAAAACTGGGTCATCGCATCCACCGGGTTGCTGGTGATGATAACAATAGCTTTAGGACAAACCTTCATCACTCCCTCTGCAATCTCCTGCATCAGCTTTTCATTGGCTTTAAGCAAAGAGGTTCGATCGCTTAAATTTTTGGCTGGCACGCTAGCATTAACAAAAAGAAACGAACATCCTTCAAAATCATTATACCCATCCGCCACACTCATGTGTGAGTAGTGATTAAAATGCCCCAAAGGAATCGAGTCTTCCAAATCATAGATTTCTGCACGGGTTTTATCTTTATTCAAATCGTACACCACAATTTCACGAGCAGCTGAAAGTTGAAACATTTTCAGTAGCACTTCTTTACCCACCATTCCCAGTCCAATTATACCTACTTTCATAATATATTTCTCCCTTAGGCGTTGATATTTGCTTTATATCCCTATACTATACTCTATAATTGTAATAAAAAAAACTCCCAAATTAAGGAGACTCCTATGAATTTACCTCAAGCCCCCCGTGTTATGGCTATGCACGATCTCTGTGGCTACGGTCGCTCAAGCCTGAACGTTGTTGCCCCCTTGCTTGCCGCCGTGAACTGTGAATGTTGTGCCTTGCCCACAGCCCTGCTTTCCTCTCACTTTGGCTTTAAGCAACCCTCTCTGCTCGATTTAAGCCCTCAATTAGAACATTTTTTAGTACAATGGCAACGTGAAAAATTTTCGTTTGATGCCTTTTATTCAGGCTACATCACCTCCCCCTCGCAAGTGGACATTGCCCTCAAGTTCATCAAAACTTTCTCTCCTGCCTTCATCTACATTGACCCTGTTTTAGGCGATAATGGCGCACTCTATCCGGGGTTTGATCAATTTCAAGTCATCGCCATGCGCAAACTCGTGGCTCACGCCCATGTCATCTCACCTAACATCACTGAAGCACAAGCTTTGCTCGATTTGCCCTTAGGCTCATCGTTTAAACACTATCACGCCAAAGATTATCTCTTAAAATTAGCTGCGCTAGGTCCTCGCATCGTTTGCATCACGGGTGTGCCTAACCCAGACCTTGATCGTATCACCACCTACATCTATGAAAAAGACAAAGATCTCTTCACCATGGTCTACACGCCTCTCCTTGACACGCCCCCTGCGGGCTTGCACGGCACAGGTGACAGCCTTGCCTCGATATTGGTGGGCTTATTGTTAGCTGATATGCCGATAGAGGAGGCCGTGAGCCACGCCATGAACTTTTTGAACAAAGCGATTGAAGGCGCTCACAAGTTTAACCGAGAAATCTGCCTTGAATACGCCTTACCCGAACTCGTATCGCGCGCACCAAACGCCTTTATTGAAGAGTTTTAGTCTCCTATCGCTAAAAAATCCCTCCTATGGAGGGGTTTTTGTTTAGGGGGTTTGTGCCAGCCCGCACGTTTCTAATATAGTTTTGATATGCAGGTGGTTATTAGTGGAGGGGTGCTTGGGGCAATGCGGAGCGGTTGGAATGCCATCGTTTTCATGACTCGTCATGATCTTTTCAGCGTTTGCGATGGCTTGCTCCACACTCTCGTAAGTGATGTTCTTTTTTAAAAATTTTTGAAAATTATCTTGATCTTTAAATTTATCTAGCGTTTCATAGGTTTCACCAAATTCTTTATTGATCAGCTTAATGTAATCTTTTTTAGTATTGACATTGGCACATCGCTCTGTTTTGTGTAATACAATCCACATTTCAAAAGTCAAGTTAGCATAGCACGCATGATAGCATCGTATTTTATTTTTACTTTTTTCCTGTTTAGGAATCCGCTGTAATTCGTTGACAATGTTAGTAAATCGCTCTTTATCGACCTTGGTAGAGCCTTCGTAATCAAAGAAGTGATAAAGATCGATGGGGGTCTGACCCACCTCGCTTCTCCATTTATTCGCTGTTTTTTGGAGGGGGTTATTCTTCACAACTGCGGTAATGAATTTAATCTTTCGCTTACGCCCCTCATTTATCAGCTTTTGTAAATGAAGTAAATACGCTTCTTCGGTCTCACCTTCCGTAGAAAAATAAAACTTAGTGTTGTCTTGTGTCTGCTTGGGTTTCTTACTTGCCACGGTCGGTTGCCCCTTTTTTACGCACGGCTTGCTCAAAAACATCATAAAAATTGATGCTCTTAATAGTGCCATAGCGATTAATAAAATAATTGTGCATGTAGTCATCATCGCTAGGCTCACACTCTGCCATAGTATACAGCGTGCTGTGCTGCGTCTCTTCATCCCGTTCCACAAACTTTATCTCTTCTTTCATAAAGAGATTTTTGTGCAAAAAAATGGGGTTATGTGTGTTAAAAATCAGCTGTGCCTTATTCACATTAATGTCATCATCATGAAAGAGATTAATGATGTTCATAATAACTTTGGGGTGGATGGAGGCATCAAACTCATCCAAAATCAACACCGCCCCACGCTGTAAAGCCTCAACCAGCAAAGGAAAGAGATGAGCAAAACGCACCGTGCCATAGGACTCAAAGGCCTCGGAGGGCAGAATCATTTTCATGTGGGGCAGCATCGACATCAGCCTGTCACTTTCGCCTACTTGTTCATTCGCCACATAGTCCATAGCGTTATCAATGCCAAACTCTCGCAAAGCCTCTTTGAGTAACTCATTGATGTTGCTGTTTGATGTGGTTTTGGGCTTGTGTTGAAACGTGTGCGAACTGTGGATAGTGATGAATTGATTTTTGAACCAATCCCTAATAGCATCGATAACATCAGTAGTCAGAATGTTTTTGCTTCCTTTAGTCAAGAAAATCTCTTTTTGTTTCTGAAATACGAAAGTCATTCCCAAATCTATTGCTCTTGTATTTACATCTTCTTCTAAATCATCTAAATCTTTGAACTTTTCGAGAAGATACCTAGAAAAAACATCAACTTGATGCGTCCCACCGAGATGAAATATCTCGCTCATCTGTCCCTTTGTGAAAACCTTGTAATTATTAATAAACAACTTCTCTTTAATAATTTTTCGTTCATCTTCATTCACCTCGCCAAACTTTTCCAGTTGAATGGTTAAATGATACTCCACCAGCCAATCATTCACAATAAACTTGATGGTGAAGGCGGTGGGTTGAGGCTCAGCGTGCGATAAATTAGGAATCAACTCTAAGCGTGTGGCGGCGAGGTTTTTGTTGTTCGATCCGTAGTCGTTCTCAAGGTTACCCCGAAGCACGATGGCACGAAAGGTGTCCATCGCACTAATCAGCGTGGTTTTGCCCGCCGCATTTGCCCCATACACCACTGATGTGGGCAGGGCTTTGTAGGTTTTTCGTCCTATCTTTTGCTTTAAAATGCTATGCTCTAAATTTTTTTGCCGTGGCTTGTCGCCCTTCACCATAGAAAAAACGGCTTTTTCAGAAAATGACTTATAATTTTCAACGGTAAATTCAAGAAGCATACTATCCCCTTCCTGCCCCCCTAAGGGGCAGGCGTTGTGTCAATTTTATTTCGTTGCCACGGCTATCAGCCTTTCGGCCTCGTTGTCGTACGGGCCGCCTTCTAGGTTGCCATAAAACTCCACCTGACTAAAGCCACCACGGCTGAGTAAATCACCCAGCTCCCACGCACTGTAGAGCTTGTGGGCAAAAATTTTCTCCACATACTGCCCATCTTTCACATAGCCCCAGCGGTTTTCCACGCGCGTCCAGTTATCGATAATCTGCGCCCCGACTAGCATGATAGATCCATCCTGCCCATCAAACCACTGGCTCTCGCAGAAGCTTTTTGCCAAGGTCTCTTTTCCTTCCACATCAATGAGGAATTTTCCACCAGTTTTTAAACTTTTCCACACATTTTGCACCACGGCTAGCTCTTCTTCGGGGTCTTCCACATAGCCAAAGCTGGTAAAAAAGTTGTACGCAAAATCAAACTGCTCAGCTCGGCTAAACGTACGCACATCCTCTTGCACCCACTCAATAGGCAGTTTATGTTTTTTGCTTTTGCCTTTTGCCCTATCAAGATAAGCAGAACAGCGGTCAACACCGGTGGTTTTGTAGCCTAACTTAGCAAACTCTAACGCATGGCGACCAAAGCCACAACAGTGGTCTAGCACCGTCATAGTGGGTTTTAAGCCACAAAGGCTCACCATATTCAGCACATCAAAGGGGGTGGCGACGAGGCGATCGGGATCGAACATCATCTCTTCAAAATTTAACCAAAAATTTTCATCTTCATACCACTGCATACATTTCCTCTAACAACCCATGGCTTCGCTCAGTATACTCAAAAAAACCAAAGATTAAAAGAGGCAGCCGATTCGCTCTGTATTGAGGAAAATCTGTATATGGGCTATTATAACGCATGATTTTTTGAATTAGACGAAACTGAGAAAAAATGGTGGAAAAATCTCATTAAGGAGACCCGATCGGGCCTGATCAAAACACCCAAACATTATATTGACTTATATATAGCACAAAACAGCTTTGTCTTTCAAAAAAATGCTATTGATAATGGCATTCTTAGCTTGCGATCGGGGGCGTGGGATCTCTATTTGAAAGATGAATCAAATTTTCATATATCAATATTCAATCTTTTAATGGAACACCGAGAGTTGCCCAACACAATTTTAGAGACTATTGTTAAAAAAAACACGTCTTTAAATCTTGAAAATTTAGAACTGGTGAAAGCAAGCATTGGGGCTTTCACCGGTGAGATTATGCCCTACATCTATGAGGTTACTCTTAGCACCACTAATAGCCGTCGTAGCCGAGCCGGAACCACATTTGAACACATTATCACCTATATCATGGGTTATTTTGAATACCCTTATGTTGAACAAGCCTCTCTAGGCACGGCTTTTTATAAAACCAATGACTTAGGCAAGTTGGTAGATGGCATCTTGCCTTCAGCTAAGGCCTATCAATCACATCGCTCTATGTGCGTGGTTATTAGTATGAAAACCACCATTCGTGAACGCTGGTAAGAGGTGGTAGAAGAGCTGACACGCACGAATTTGCCTCATCGCTTTTTATTAACCATCGATCCCTCTATCTCTAAAAATGTTCTCATTCAAATGAGACGACAAAACATCACCGTTGTGAACTTTGAATCTGTCGTTGGCACCCATTCGGCAGAAATGACCAATCTCATATCCTACGCTACGCTCTTTCATGAGCGTATTCCTCTTTTTTTACAATTTTGGAGTACTCGTGAAAACTATTGATCTTTTTGCTGGAATTGGCGGTATCCGTTTAGGCTTTGAACAGGCAGCTATCGATTTAAAGATTCCGTTAGTAAATGTATTCACCTCAGAAATAAATCCAAAAGCCGTAGAAACCTACCAAGCCAATTTTGGTAACGAACCTATTCATGGTGATATTTCGCAAATTAATGCAACCGATATACCTAGTTTTGATATTTTACTAGCTGGGTTTCCCTGTCAACCTTTTTCACAAGCAGGTCTAAAAAAAGGATTAGAAGATGACCGGGGACAGCTCTTTTTTGAGGTGCGGCGTATTTTAAAAGAGCATCAACCTAAAACATTTCTTTTAGAAAATGTTAAACAGTTACGCAGTCATAATAAAGGTGAAACCCTCACTCTTATGCTCGATAGCCTAAAAAACATCGGTTATGCTAACCTTCACACAACCGTACTTCGGGCAAGAGATTTTGGGGTACCCCAGAACCGTGAGCGACTTTTTATTGTTGGCTTTCTCAACCCAACCGTAAAATTCCAATTTCCACAAGGAACCCAGCAACCCACTCGCTTAGGGGATATTTTAGAAAAGACTGTTTCGCCTAAATACACAATATCCGATCGGCTGTGGGCAGGGCATCAGAAACGCAAAGAAAATAACAAAAAAAATGGTAAAGGCTTTGGCTACTCTCTGTTTACCAGCGAATCATCACACGCCAATACTATTTCTGCTCGCTATTACAAAGATGGTAGCGAAATTTTAATTGATCAGCCTAATCATAACCCACGTAAGCTAACTCCGCGAGAAGCCGCCCGATTACAAGGTTTCCCAGATACTTTTAGCATATCCTCATCAGACACACAAGCTTATATCCAGTTTGGAAACAGCGTTGCTGTTCCTGTTATAAAAGCGATAGCAACAACAATGATGCAGGCTCTATTATAGAAAGATAAAACCCCTGCATCTCATGCTATACTTATCTTTATGAAAACGATAATCATAACAGGCTCCTCAGGATTTTTAGGTAAACGTCTGGTGCAGCAATGGCACACACAATTCACCCTTTGTCTCCCCCATCGTAAGGATATGAACATTACCGATGCTCACAGCGTCGAAGCCTACTTTAAACAAAAAAAGCCCGACTATGTGCTGCACCTCGCCGCCATGACTCAAACGCTGGCTTGTGAAGAAAATCCCGATCAAGCCTATGGTATTAATGTGCTAGGCACTAAAAATGTGGCTAAAGCCTGTAAAAGGGTGCAAGCCAAGCTCATCTTTTTTAGCACAGAACAGGTGTTTAATGGCAACCTTGAAGCGGGTCCTTACAATGAAGAGTGCAAGCCACAGCCAAACACCGTATATGGAACAACAAAATTGCTAGCTGAACAGCTCATACCATCCATCCTTGATGAATATTGGATTTTACGCCTCACTTGGCTTTTTGTCTATCCTCATGAATCATCTCTCATCCCACCCAAAGATATATTGGGACTAACGCTCCACAATCTTAAACAAAGCACCCAAACTCGGGTTGCCACCAATGAATACCGTGGCATAACTTGCGTGTGGGAGGTGATAGAGAATCTGCCTAAGATATGGGCATTACCCTTCAGTCTCTACCATTTTGGAAGCCCCAATAACCTCAGTCGTGCGAATGTTGTGGAGCTTATTCACACTTTACACGTGGGAAACAACCCCACAACCTCTCCATTGCCCACGGTCCACTATGCCCACGCTGTGCGCCGTGATGTTCGCTTAGACTGTCACAAACTAGCACAAGCAGGTATCATCTTTAAGCCCACCGAGGAAGCTATTAGAACAACAGTAAAAAAAATAGCTCTCTCTAAATAATAAAAGCCACCATTCGTTTATGAATGGTGGCTTTTATACCGGAGATGGGACTTGAACCCATACACATTGCTGTAGCAGATTTTGAGTCTGCCGTGTCTACCATTTCACCACTCCGGCCTATAGCTTACTTTCACATTATGAACTATTTTTCACCATAATGTCAAGTCCCTTTAGCCTAAAAACCCCACTCAATTGGCGCTCGATCCAAGAAAGGCGGTAAGGAATCATAAATTTGTAACTCACTTTCAGCCACGGGGTGTAGCACCTCTCTCAAGTTTAAGCCTGGTAGCTCCTGCGAAATGACTCTAGCACGTGTCTCAGGGTCGCGACTTAGGGCATCCCAAAGGGACACAGCTCGTAAAAGTGCCACCTCGGCCTGAACCGCACTTCGCCCGTCACTCATACTCCGTCCATTGGCATGGTGTAATACCACCCCAAGGTTATTGTAGGTTTTCATGAGGTATTCACCTACCGCACGTCGGCTTACATCTGCCGTGAGAGTCGTGCTGGTGAGCAATGTTTCACGCTCACCCTCTAACGAACGACGTAATTCATCATACATATCTTGTGCCCCAAAAAAGTTGCCACGCTTGTACATAACCGTACCCAAACTATACAATATATTGTTGGCTTCCGGCAGGCTACTGTAGGCCGCATACAAATTGGCTAGAGCCTGCTCATAATCGCCTGTGCTATAGAAGATATAGCCCTGCTTGTAACGTAAGTCAGGAGTGTCATGAAAATTATCTAACGCACGACGATAGTTCACGCCCGCTGCTACAAACGCACGATCACGAATATAAAACAAATCGCCAATTTCTTTGTAAATAGCACCATAACGCCCCTGTCGAGCTAAAATACGTCGATCAATGGCATTTTCGTATAGCGCCGCTGCACGCTCTAACTCTTGCTGAGCCTGCTCATCCACCATGTTTGCTGCAAAGCGTAAAGCCCCTGATCGTCTAAAGATGTTAATATACATCTCAGTTTGCTGTCGAGTAAATGGTGTAGTATTATAGACTAGGAAAAGAGCTTTATCTAACGCATCACGCTCACTAAACAAGTCACCTTGCATCTCAAAATACCGTGCATACTGGTAAAACAACTCAGGAACTTCCGCTCCACTTGCCACAATAAACTGCAACAATTGTTGGGCATCATCAATACGCCCATTATCAAGATACCATCCCGCTGCTTGCGACATGATGACCGGATCAATTTGAAAATTACGTGTGGTTCGCATCACATTCACCCAGCGATCGATCTCTTGCACTTGGCCAGTCATAACGAAAAGCCGTAGCCAGTTGGACATTGTGCGGTGTGTAGGCTCATTAATACTGGTAAGCGTTGCTAAAACGTCACGAGCATCATTCAGCCTTAGAGGCTCAACCTCACCCCATGCAAGCAAGTTTTCCGCCCTAGCCGTCAATACCGCATAGTCCTGTGCATCAAAATTGTTCAAAAAGATGAAATAAATCTCATCAGCCCGCGCAAAGTTAGCCCTAACCTGTCCCTCAAACTCACCATAGGCCACAAAAGCCTGTCGAGACTCAGGATAAGCACTCATTAACAATGAGTACATGTACTCTGCCATGGCATACTGCCTCTGTGCCACAAAGGCATCTGCATAGCGAAAAAACCAGCGCTGCATTGGCCATCCCTCTACTTGCAATACACCACCCAATACTTTCCATCCATCAAAGGCAACCTCAAAGTAGCGCATAGCTTCATCATACTCACCCTGTAGTATCAGGGCATGGCCTGCACGATAATACCCCAATGCCGTAATAGGACGGTACGCAAAGGTGAACGCAGTTACAAACAAGGCGGCAAGAAAAATCGAACTAACGAATAATCGTCTAAGCTTTGGCCAAGCCAAATGACTAAAATTATAGCTAAAAGTCGCTTTTCTCTTTTCATAGGCTTCACCCGTGTGGCTCTCATAAAAACGGGGAACAACAATGGTTTGCCCCGTAATATCTCGCACATCAGAGGCTAATCCCCGTGCTGACGGTGTTCGTAACAACTTATTTGTTAAATCCCTGATAACCAAAGGAGGCGTGGATTCACTAGCTAAAATGTCTTGAAGAGCTAGTCGTAGGTTCCGTGGAAGTTTAGAAAGATTATCGTTAATCTTGTTAATTTTATGCCGAGTAAAAACTAGATCATCTTCACCAAATTCTTCCTCGTCTTCATCTTCCTCCTCATCTTCCTCGTCTTCATCTTCCTCTTCTACAAGGGATTTCGTTTGTCCCATCACAGGGGCAGCATCGCCAAAGTCACCTAAATCAAAATCAGACTCTTCAACCGATGCCGTACGCTCCGCATAATCCTTACTCGCAAGATCACCATCCATGCTTGGCAAGTCGTCATCCATGTCCATCGCTTCGTCCATACCGGGCAAGTCGTCATCCATGTCCATCGCTTCATCCATACCGGGCAAGTCGTCATCCATGTCCATCGCTTCATCCATACCAGGCAAGTCGTCATCCATGTCCATCGCTTCATCCATACCAGGCAAGTCGTCATCCATGTCCATCGCTTCATCCATACCGGGCAAGTCGTCATCCATGTCCATCGCTTCATCCATACCGGGCAAGTCGTCATCCATGTCCATCGCTTCATCCATACCGGGCAAGTCGTCATCCATGTCCATTGTTTCGTCCACACCAACCAGGTCATCAGACTCACTGACAGGGGAATCATCGGCTAAATCGTCCAAACCCGGATCGTCAGCTAATGAATCAAAATCCATATCAAGATCATCAAAGTCCACCTCTTCAGGCTCGTTCTTTACCCCACTTGGACCATCACTCATTAACTCTGCCTCCGACACACTATTCCTAGACCCACTAAAATCTTCACCCATGATATCATCTATCTGTTCACCATCATCAACAACAGATGACTCATCACTAGTCAGATCACTTTCTGCGGGTAAACGGGGTTCTTGGGCTTCTAGCACAACATCCTCGATCGCCTCGCCCTTGGCAGTACGCCAATTGGGTTCTTCGGTCAAGTTGTTCAGCGTTTGCTTGAAATTATTTAGTGCTTCTTTCTCGATCATTTCCTACAGTATTTCGGTTTATTATGAGAGCAACTTAAAGTATAAAATATCTATAGCGCTATTTTTATCAATTTGTGCTGAAAGTTGATGAAATAAGTTTTATCAAAAAAGAGTTGTCATTCGCTGATCAGCTCTAGATAATTAGAGAGAAGCGTCGATAATCAAGCCGTGAGGATTTCTAAAAGTAGTGAAAACAACCACATTTTTTTGTGAAAACTGTGGCAGTACTGTGCCTGCCGAAGATGATGAATGCCCAAATTGCAAGCTCCGATTCACCGGAGTGCGCTGTCCGCGTTGCTCTCATCAAGACTCTGTGTCTGCATTTTTAAAAGGTTGTCCTAAGTGTGGCTACAAGATCGGCTCCGAGTCGTCCACAAGCTCGAAAAAAACAAAGGAGAGGGCTTCAGCCCCTCCCCGTAATACAAGCCTTGACTTTTTTATGCTTATGGTTATTTTGCTTCTAGCAACATTCACAATGTTGCTCTATTTTTCAGGCTCGCCTTAAATAAAACTCTTCCTACTGCTCAAGAATTTGTGTCCAAGCTTGCGTGTAATAGGGTAACGCATCCCCCACATCTAATCTATTTTCATATCCCAAGTCGCTTAGCTTCTTAATACTGTATGGGGCATTGCCCATCCTCACTACGTCAGCACCCCTAATAATGGTGGGATAAAAGAACTCATCCGCAATTGTAGCATGAACTTCCGGTCTTAATAGATAGTTAATAAATGTATGCGCCAATTCAGGGTTGCGTGAACTTTTAAGAATAACTAAACTATCAGTATAAAGCGGACCACCTTCGATCGGTAGCAGAAATTGATGATCGATGCCATCAGCATCTTCAAGCTCTGTTAGCACCACTTCAGCGTAGCCATGCACAATCGGCACCGTGCCACTGGCAAAGTCTTTACCAAAAAACTCAGAATCAAACTTCATTAGGTTCAGCTTCCACTTTAGCACCGTTTGCTTGGCTAGCTCAATTTCCTCAGGGTTGCGTGTATTCACACTAAACCCATTATAGGCCAAAGCAGCTCCCAGCACATCGCGCATATCGTTCATCATGGTCATTCTACTTTTGAAAGCCTCATTCTCAAAAATTGCCCATGTTGGCTCAAGATTGCCCGTGCGATTAACATCAATATGCACACCAGCCGCCCCAACAAAATACGGCACACTGTGTGCATGTGATGGATCAAACGTTAAAAGATCTTTTACATGCTCTTCGACCAAAGTAATATTAGGCACAAGCCGCAGATCGATGGATGCTAAAAGTCCCCGCTCTGCCATAATACTGACAAAGTCTCCTGATGGCACCACAATATCATAACCCACATTACCCGACGACACCTTGGCATACATGCTTTCATTACTATCGTAAGTGTCTAACACAACGCGCACACCAAACTCTTTTTCAAAGTCCCAAATCACCTGATCGGGAATATAGTATGACCAATTAAACAAGTATAATGTCTCTTTTTTACCCCCACCTATTCCACAACTGGCGAGTAAAAGCAGGGGCAATGCACCCCATAATTTTAATTTCATCTTGATCTCCTTTCAATTTCACAGCTCTAATGAGCCATGATAACATCCCATGCTGCCGTGTAGTGGCGCAAGGCCTCACCCACATTCGCTCTCAATTCATAATTATTCTCAAACAACTGTGTTATCGTATAAGGGGCTTGCACCTCGCGCATTGGCTCAGCTTTTGCCATTAAACTGGGATACCAAAATTCATCCATAATTTTAGCATGAACATCAGGGCGCAAAATATAGTTAATAAAAGTATGAGCCAACTCAGGGTTAGGCGCATTAGCCAAAACAACCATGTTGTCTAGGTAAATAAGTCCACCCTCTCGTGGCACTAAGAATCGATGATCAGTAAAAGCTGCCACACTCTCAAGCTCTTTCATCACCACTTCCGGAAAGCCCTGCGCTACCCATGTGTTCCCACTAGCAAAATCCTTGCCAAAACTCTCAGCATCAAATTTTAAAATATTCGGCTTCCAGCTCAACACCAAATCACGAGCTTCATTAATCTCTTCTAATGAGGTACTGTTAGCACTATAGCCTAACGTTTTTAACGCCCCAGCCAACACATCACGCGTGTCATTCATTAATGTCATACGTGATGCCAAATCGGTGCGATCAAACATTCGCCAGCTGGCTTCAGCATCAGGCACTTGACGGATGTTCACATTAATGCCAGTAGCTCCAATGGCGTATGGTACAGAATAACGTTGGTCTGGATCAAAGTCCATGTAGTCTAAAACAGCTTGATCAACATAATTTAAGTTGGGTAGTAGCGCTTTATCCAACTCTCGTAACATACCTTGCCCAGCCATCATTGCCACGAAATCGCCGGAGGGAACAACCACATCATAAGGCGCATTACCTGAGCGTAACTTGGCATACATCGTGTCATTACCATCATAAGTATCAAGCTCAACACGTACACCAAACTCTTTTTCAAAATCAAACAAAACTTGATCTGGTATGAAATACGTCCAGTTAAAGAGATACAAAGTCTCTTTCTTTTCCCTACCACAGCTTGCAAAACTGAACAGCACCATAATAACCAACAACAATAAACTCTTCTTCAAAATAGCTTCTCCTCCATTAATTAAGCACTAAAATTATTAGCCAATGATACCATAAAACACAGTATTATGTAAATAGTGAAAACATTAACTCATTCATTTTAAGCTAAAAAATGCAAGAAATTTTATTTTTTAATGAGGTATTTTAAAAATCGTTGTGCCCCAATAGCTAGCAAAACCGTACAACCTATCAGCAATACCGACAAAGCATACACCACATTGCTGTCAGGGTCTTTGCGAATAGCATTGTTAATGGCCACGGGTAGCGTTGTAGAGCCTACCGATCCCACAAAAAGCGTTATAACAAAGTCCTCAAGGCTTAAGGTGATAGCAGTTACAAACCCGGCGATAATGCCCGGGGTGGCTATGGGTAAAATCACTCGGGTGAGGATTTGAACGTTTCTAGCCCCCAAATCTTCGGCTGCCTCCACAATACTTGAGTCAAACTCTTCTAGCCGTGCCAGCACCATCAACGTAACAAACGGCAAGATAAAACCCACATGGGCTAAAATCACATTCCCCAACCCTAAGTTTAGCTTAAGACTAGAAAATAAGATAGCTAAGCTCAAACCCACCACAATTTCAGGCAACACCAAAGAAACAAAGTTCATACCCTGCAGGTAAGCACGGCTTCTAAATTGATACCAATGCAAACCCACCGCAGCCAATGTGCCCATCGCCGTAGCAATAATGGCCGAACTCAACGCCACCATTAAACTGTTATAAAAAGCTTGCCACAGCATGGGCTTACGTGTAAATAAGATTGTGTACCACCGCAAACTAAACCCCGTCCAACTGTTTTTTCCATCATTAAAACTATAGGCAACCAAAATGAGTAACGGAGCAAGTAAAAAAATTATGGTGAGAATAAAGATAAAACGCGATAAGGTCGGCTGTTGCATTCGAGAGTTACTCATTATTTCACTCCTTTAACTAATTGGCGGTTACGCCTCAAGCTGGCTAAATAAAATACACATAAAGTCATAAACACTAGCAAAGCGGTGAAGGCGGCCGGCACGGGCCAGTTGCGCTCTCGGAAAAACACATTGGCTATTTTCTGCCCCATCATAAAGGTGTCTCCACGCCCTCCCCCAATCAAGTCTGGCACCACATACTGCCCAAAAATAGGAATAGTAACAAACACCAAGGCTGCTAAAAAACCCCCACGGATATTGGGCAAAAGAATGCGGTAAAGACTGCGGAAATGACTGCAGCCTAAATCACGCGCAGCCTCTATCAAATTAAAGTCAAACTTATCAATAGCACTGTACAGCGGCAAAATGGCAAAAGGTAAATAGGTGTACGCCAGTACAATAATGACCGCATAGCGGTTGTAAAGAAAGATAATAGGCTCATCAATTATGTTAAGGCGCATTAAAATAAGATTTAAAAAGCCATTAGCCTCCAAAATCGCCTTCCATGCAAAAATGCGTACCAAAAAATTTGTCCAAAAGGGAATAATAACCAACACCAACAATAAATTTTTATGCCTCGAAAGAGCCATATAATAGGCACAGGGCAAAGCCACCACCAGTGCTATTAATGTGGCCCAAAAGGTGATAATAAGAGTATTGCTGAGAACCTTGGCATACTCAGGCTGAAACAGGGTACGATAGGCCTCTAATGAAAATTTGAAAATCACCCCACCATTGATGCTTTTGGTCATGAACGAGTACACAAAAATAATAGCTAAGGGTATAACCGTTAAAAATGTGAGGGTAATGGTAGCTAGTGCTGTGTACGGCCCGCCTAAGTTGCGTCGCATGAAGCCTCCTTAACAATGGATACGATGTATCCATCATTGGCATGCCACCAGAAGTAGGCTTTATCCTCCCATGTGATCTCAGCATCCTCAGAGTAGCGAACGTGTGGTTTAACCGCCTTCACCACCATACGACTGCCATCCAAAGTGATAAAACACTTAGTTTGAAAGCCGGTATAAATGAGATCATGAATAACACCATGGAAAAAGTTGTAATCGTGCGAACTCTTATTGATGCCTGAGGGTGCATCAAGACTGACCCGAATTTTTTCAGGTCGTACTGTCATATTGATGGTATCACCCACTTTTGGCTTGATGTCATCATCAGCTGTTACGCGCACCTGCCCAATGTTGGGCAACTCAAGCTCCACCCACTCACCATGTACACTGGTTACCACCCCTTCAAATAAGTTGGTCTCCCCAATAAACTCAGCTACAAAAGCATGAGCTGGGCTTTCATAAATTTCATGTGGGGTTGCCACTTGCAATACTTCGCCACTCTTCATAACCGCAATACGATCAGAAATGGATAATGCTTCTTGCTGGTCATGCGTAACAAAAATAAAAGTAACCCCTACTTCATCGTGAATACGATCCAATTGCATAAGCATGTGCTGGCGTAACTTAGCATCTAATGCACTTAAAGGTTCATCAAGTAACAACACTTTAGGCTCGTTAATCAGTGCTCGGGCAATCGCCACCCTTTGACGCTGACCACCGGAAAGCTGCGTGGGCTTGTTCCCCTCTTTTCCAACCAACTGCACCAAATCAAGATATTCAGCCACTTTCTGTTCGATTTCACTTTTGCTGCGTTTTTGCAAACGCAAAGGAAAGGCAACATTCTCAAAAATAGAGAGATGAGGAAAAAGTGCATAATTTTGGAACACGGTATTTACAGGGCGTTTATCTGGGGGCAATGCGGTAACATTGATATCATCCAAATAGATAGCCCCGCTCGTGGGTGCCTCAAAACCCGCCAAGATGCGCAACAACGTTGTTTTCCCACAACCACTAGGTCCTAACAACGAGAAAAACTCACCAGCTTTTACTTCAAGACACGCATCTTGAACGGCCACAAAGTCATCAAAACTTTTTCTTATATTCTCTATCCGAACAACACTTCCTTTCACGCTTCTCTTGTCCCTCCTCTAAATATAAAAGCCATAAGCATTTATAATACTGGTGCTTTTCTTTATTTTTTCGTTAAATGTCTCTCATGTGAATCGAATTTAAAGATGTCTTTTTTTTGCTTTTTAGTCAACACTTTCATGGCTATTTATCTTTACAAAATAGCCCATTTATCAAAAAAATTTCCCAAAAACCATTAGATAGTCCTACTTATGCAATTCAATAGTTGATTTTTATTAGCTTTAGAACTATGCTTAATCGTATTCTCATATGAAAGGAGTAAATAATGATTCAATATATGAACCTTGATAAAAGCCAAGCTTTTACCTTACTAAAAAACATGCCTAAAGCAGATGTGAAGGCCTGCTTTACCGCCACTAATATCACCGCACAAGAGACCAATATGGGTGGGGATCTAAAGTATAACTATGCTACCAAGGGGGTCAAAGACCCTCTGTTGAGTGCCTTGCAACAGCTAGCAGATGAAATGCAACTCACTGATAAGTATCGTCAAATTCTGAGCGGTGAAGTGATGAATGTGGGCGAGAAACGTAAAGTTTTACATCACCTTACCCGTGGGCAAGTTGAGGGGGATGTGGTGCATGAAGGGCTAAATATGCGGGCTTTTTACACTCAGCAACAACAACGCATCGCTGATTTTTCGGACAAAGTTCATGCAGGCGAAATTAAAGGAACAACAGATAAGACCATAACCACGGTGGTGCAGGTGGGCATTGGGGGCAGTGATTTAGGTCCACGCGCCTTATATCTCGCATTAGAAAACCTCCATACACCTAAATTACAGGTGCACTTTATCAGCAATGTGGATCCTGATGATCCATCAGCCATTATTGCTCGTTGCGATTTAGAACGCACGCTCTTTATTTTGGTAAGTAAAAGTGGCACCACACAAGAGACTCTTGCCAACCGTAACTTTGTGTTAGAGGCTGCCAAAAAGCAAAATATTGCGGGGTTAAACCCAGACAAGCATATTATCTGTGTTACCAGCCAAACCAGCCCTTTAGCCAGCAACAAAGACTTTTTAGCCAGCTTTTTTATTGACGACTTTATCGGCGGCCGCTACTCATCCACCTCTGCTGTAGGTGGTGCTATTCTCTCCTTGGCATTTGGTGCCGAGGTGTTTACTCAGTTGCTTACTGGAGCTCATGAAGCCGACAAGTTAGCGCTAGAAAGTAAAATTACAAATAATGCTGCCATGCTAGATGCCCTCTTGGGTGTGTATGAACGCAATATTTTGGGCTATGCCAGCACTGCTGTGCTGCCTTATGCGCAAGCTCTTTCACGCTTTCCTGCCCATTTACAACAGTTAGATATGGAGAGCAACGGTAAATCCGTTAATCGTAATAATGAGGCTGTTGATTACGCTACTGGACCTGTAATTTTTGGTGAACCAGGGACTAATGGTCAACACAGTTTTTATCAATTACTGCACCAAGGAACGGACATTATTCCTTTACAATTTATTGGGTTTGCCAAAAATCAAACGGGGGTTGATCTGCCTTTTGAGGGGTCTGATAGCCAAACTAAACTAAAGGCTAACCTAGCTGCCCAGATGGCGGCCTTTGTCCTAGGAAAAACAGACGCTAACCTAAACAAAAATTTTAATGGGGGTCGGCCTTGTTCACTCATTCATGGACCACAACTCACGGCTAAAGCCTTAGGGGCTTTGTTAGCTCACTATGAAAACAAAGTGATGTTTCAAGGTTTTTTATGGAATGTGAACAGCTTTGACCAAGAAGGTGTGCAACTAGGCAAGCTATTGGCTAGCGAAATTTTAGCAGGTAAATCCAGTAGTGCTGTAACAGCTCTATTCAACGCTATTTAATTATTCAAGTGATACCCACTCTTTCAGGCTAACCTATGGAGTGGGATATTTTTCATGTGCCAGCTTTTTCTCGGTGTTTGTTAAACCAATACAGGCTTTGCACCATCAAAGCGTGATCGTACGGCTCATGCCCCATTGCCGATTGCACCTGTTCTACCGATTGCACCAGTACAGCCACACGTTCGGTTGCATCTAAATTTTGCTCACTCACCAGCTCTAATTCTTCAGCTAGAAAAGTATAGACCGTGTTGGCAAACAACGCCGGATTGGGGTTACAACCTGCCAAAAGAGTCATTTTACCCGGACGGAAGCCGGTTTCTTCTAACAGCTCGCGCCGAGCGGCTGCTTCTAATTCCTCACCATCATCCACCATCCCTGCGGGAAATTCAATAGAAAGCCGCCCTGAGCCATGGCGGAACTGCCTCACCATCACAAAATGCTCTCGTCCCTCCAACTTAACCACAGGCACAACCTGTACCCATGGGGATGTTTGAATGACAAAAAAGTCACCCATTTGTCCATCATAGGCCACTCTCTGCACACCATCCACGCGGAAGATACGGTAATTTGCCAGTAACTGCTGCTTTTTATCCTGCCATATCAAGTGATCATCATTCATGATAAGCCTCCTGTTATCTTCATTTCATCGGTCTAATTATGTCGTTCTCCCTTGTTTTTTGAGAAAATTAGAGTAATGAAAGCACCTTTTTATACCGTAACTTATAATCAGTGAGGATCATATAAAATCGCTATGAATGCAAAACGTAAGTTCACCTTTATTTATGTGGGATTGGTCATTTTAAGTCTGGTGGCTCTAATGCTGTGGTCTTATGTCAGTTTAATATCAGCTCGTACTGCAGGGCAAGCTCGTCTGAGTCAAGAATTAACTGCTATTAGAATGGCTTTAATTACCAGTTATTCGGTCGAAGAGGCTAGCTTTAAGCAAACAGGACTTGAAAGATTTTTAGACAACTTTCCCCATGTCCTCCTTGTGGCCATTTATGATGCTGATCGGCTAGAAGGTCTCGTGGAGCGTGAGCATCAAGCGGTTATGGTGCACTTAGAGAGAAGCCGTAACACTCGCTATGCTTTCAACCCCCTCACCCAAACGCATGTGAGTACCACGCTCACTATGCCTAATCAGCACATCTTAGAAGCTGATCTAATCTACGCTCTTATTACCTCAAACGATATTTTACACACAGCCAACTATGCTCTCTTTGGTTTGATAGTACTAATAGTCCTTACAATCATCGTTTTTATTTTTGTGCGCATGGATGAAAAACAAAAAAAAACTGCCTACGTTAGTAGCCCTGAATATACCCCAAAAAAAGAAGACAATGATGGAATCGAAGAAGATTCTCCATTTTTTGAAAAAGTCTCTGCGATAGATAACACCCCGAAAGCTATGGTAATTCCCATCGCATCTCCGCTTGATCGCACAAATTTTGCCACCGAGATGATGAATCAGCCCATCGCTAATGAACCTATCCATGACTCAATGACTGACGAAAGTGATGAGGAGTTAAGCGACCCTACTGAGAACCTTGATGACCAAGATCTTGATGAGCCAATGACTGACTTAAGTGATGAGGAGTTAAGCGACCCTACTGAGAACCTTGATGACCAAGATCTTGATGAGCCAATGACTGACTTAAGTGATGAGGAGTTAAGCGACCCTACTGAGAACCTTGATGACCAAGATCTTGATGAGCCAATGACTGACTTAAGTGATGAGGAGTTAAGCGACCCTACCGATAACCTTGACGAAGAAGAACTTGATGACTCGATGACTGACTTAAGTGATGAGGAGTTAAGCGACCCTACTGAAAACCTTGACGAACAGGATCTTGATGACTCAATGACTGACTTAAGTGATGAGGAGTTAAGCGACCCTACTGAAAACCTTGACGAACAGGATCTTGATGACTCAATGACTGACTTAAGTGATGAGACGATTGAGGACGTCGTGCCATCGAATAGCCAACCATTAGAATCAATACGCCAAGCTCTGCAGCGTGCGGATGAAAACAATAGTGAGCTAAGTGTGTGGTTTTGCATGCAACAAGAGGGAGATTCACACTTTAATGAAGCCCTAACCCAAGAACTTCATAGCAAAAATCCAGATATCATCATCAATAAGGAAAAAATGGGATTTGAAATATGTCTAGAGAAACAGGACGAGGTAACAATTAAAAAGCTTATTAGCCAGACGTATGTTGCCTTAAATGCCAAAGGCTATCACTTGGCTAGCGGTGTATCGTCACGCAATGAGCGCCAGGTTTCAGCACAATTGCTCAGGCGAGAAGCTCAGGCAGCGCTTGAAATAGTCAGAGAAAAAGATCAAGTGGTTTTCTTTAAGCCCGATCCCATTCGCTTTAAACAGCTGGGTTTATAGTTTGTTGATTTTTATGGTGTGATCTTCTATAATGAGTCATCATGAATCAATTGCTTGTGCTTTTTATGAATACATACGGTTTAACGCTCTCGCCAGAACAACAGGCAATACTCGGTGATAAACTCACCATTTTAGGAGAAGAGATGAAAAAACTCTCTTCTCCTCCTGTTTTCATCCCTGCCGAAATTACTACAATTTGTGCCTACAGTGATGGAGCCTGTAGTGGCAACCCAGGAGCGGGTGGGTGGGGTGCAGTCATTATTGTTAATAACAAAACTATTGAACTAAGCGGCGGGGCAGCAATGACCACCAACAATCGAATGGAACTAGCGGGGGCTATTGCTGCCCTTGACTATCTGCAACAGCAAGGCTACGCTGGGGCTATTTCTCTTAGTACGGATAGCCAATATGTCAAAAATGGCATCACCTCATGGGTAAAAAAATGGCAAACCAACGGGTGGCTTACCAGTACTAAAGAACCTGTGAAAAACAAAGATTTATGGCAAACCTTGGCTCAGTTGAATCAACAACTAAAGCCCACTTGGCTATGGGTGAAAGGGCATTCAGGGCATACACACAATGAACGTTGTGATCAATTAGCCGTTATAGCACGCAATAAACAAGGACGGAGCTAGTAGATCATGGTGGCATATGGTCAACCCAACCAAAAAAAAGTAAAACTTACCAAATCCTTTGTATATATGGTGCTAATCGTTGCCATACCCATTTCTATCCAAAATTTAGCCCAATCTGCAGTCGGCTTTATTGACACCGCCATGGTCTCACAATTGGGAAAAGCCCACTTGGCAGCCGTAGGACTTAGTAACCAGATCTTCTTTTTTCTTATTGTTACCACTCTAGGGCTGGCTTCAGGGGCTGGGGTTCTCATAACTCGCCATTGGGGGGCTCAAGATCTGAACTCCATACGAAGCACCACGGGTTTAGCCATCATGGCGGTGCTTATTGCCTCGGTAACCACGGCTGTTCTCTCCTTTTCTCATGCCGAGGAAATTCTTTATTTTTTATCTAGCAAAAATACTGAAATAGCCGTCCTCGGTGCACCTTTTTTACGTATTACTGCCTTCAGCTTCCCTATCACCGCTCTCACCATTGTCATGTCTATACAGCTACGTTGTGTAGATAAAAGCCATTACCCAATGTATATGAGCTTGATCTCCTTACCCATCGACATCATCTTAAACTACATCCTCATCTATGGAGAGTTGGGCTTTCCCCGTATGGAACTAATGGGAGCAGGTATTGCTACCCTAATAACCCGGATAATTGAACTAATTACAACACTTTTTTTCTTTGCATCCAAGCGTAATCCTATTTGGGCAGGGCACTGGGCGCATTTTTTCACCATTTTTACAGCAGAAAATCGCCGACAAACAACCTCAATTTTTTTAAAATTAGCTCTTCCTATTACGGCTATGGAACTTTTATGGGTTATGGGACAAAGCTTTTACAAACTTACCTATGCCACCATTGGAGTGGATGCCTTAGCTGCCTACACCGCCCTAGAAAGTATGATCAACCTCTTTAGTGTAGTGTTTATTGGGCTGGGTAATACGGCAGCCATTCTCATTGGGCGCGAACTGGGGGCCTTTGGTGAACAAAGGGCTAGAACCATGGCAAGCCAATTCATAAGGCTTAATTTTACCATTTTTATCCCCATGGGGTTACTGATGGCTTTAGCTACTCCCATGGCGGGTGACTTTTTCAAGCTAGATGGGCGAGCTGGAGTTTATATTATGCATGGGCTATTTGTCTCATCCGCTCTTTTAAGCTTTAAAAGTTTAGGGTTTTTACTTTTAACTGGTATTTTAAGAGCCGGTGGCGATGTGCAATTCATCTCCATTGTGGCAGCCGTCGGGCTACTCGTAGTGGGTATGCCTCTCACCTATCTTTTTGCTATACAATGGCACAAAGGTTTTTTATGGGTGCTCGCTGCTTCCTATATTGAAGAAACCATACGTACGATTTTGTGTCTATGGCGCTACAAAACAGGATCTTGGTTGAAAAAAACTGGATTCGATCCACCAGTTTTATAGCAAGGCTTACCGATAAACTGTAAGTATAGCGAGGAGTGTATATGCCATGACTAAGAGTATCAACTATGATGACAATCTTTTTTCTATTACCGCACAGCTGCAGAACTTAATGGAACTGCTCGAGCTCAATCTTGATTCACCCTTCTTTAAAGATAAATATATCAATGATATAACTTTTTTTAATGAAACGCTTAATGCCTTTGAAAATGCCCTTTTTTCTAATTTAAAACTAATACAAATAGTAGACTACCTCTACTCGCTCAGGCGTTCCCGCACTGGGTTGCTGGCATTGCTACAAAAAATAGAGTTAGGGGAAAAAGATTTGACTATCCGTATCAGTATGACAATGGGCAATGAATTAACCCTTCTAGTTGAAAATCAACAGAAAAGTATGGACATCATTTCATCACGCTTAAAGCGTGGAATAGAGAATTATGGACGACCAGAAACAACAGGAGAAGAAGAGCTAAGTATTTTGATGGCCTCTATGGTTTATGATGAATGACATTCAGGTTAATGCCATTCATCATACTGTGTGTGGGAGAACGTTATTTAACGCGCTCCACATAGCTACCATCACGGGTATCAATCTTAATTTTTGTTCCAATTTCACAAAATAACGGCACCATCACTTCATAGCCTGAGGCGATTTTGGCACGCTTCATCGATTTTCCAGTGGTGTCACCCTTTAAGCCAGGCTCAGTTTCAGTAATAAAGCGCACAATATTAATCGGTAAACGCACGGTAACAGCCTGCCCTTGATAAAAGGCAATATCAATTTCCATGTTATCTTCTAGATAAAAAGGGGCATCACCCAATTGCTCTTTAGGCACTTCAACCTGCTCAAAAGACTCAGTATCCATAAAGATGTAGTCATCCCCATCAATATAGGAGAACTGCATGGTTCTCATCTCTAAGTCAAGCTCTTCCACTTTATCAGCCGCTTTATAAACACCCTCAGTGTTTTGGTTAGTGAGCAAATTACGAATCTTTAATTTCATCACAGCAGAGTTTCGTCCACTCTTTGAAAATTCACTTCTTAGTGTTACATACCCTTGTCCATCTAAAACAAATGCAGTTCCCACCTTTACATCTTGCATAACAATAATGCCCATCACAATACCTCATAACCTTAATAAATACATTTTAATTACCCTCAGCCAAGGCTCAGGTTTCAGGCTAGCCGATAGAACATCGGCCTTAAGCCAATACTATGCTTCTTCTTGTCCTTTGATACCATAGCGCTTATTAAAGCGATCAACACGACCCGCAGTATCGATAAGTTTTTGTTTACCGGTAAAGAAGGGATGGCAAGATGAGCAAATTTCCACCTCAATATCACCCTTAGTGGAGTGACTATTAAACGTGGTTCCACAAGCACAGCTTACCTTGCTGGGTTTATAGAGGGGATGAATATCATTTTTCATGGTGGTTATCGCATGGAGCTCTGCCCATGCACTCTCCTTTCGCATATTTTAGTTTATACTATATCAAATAGCCCCGATAACGTCAATCATCATTTTGGGCGAGAATGTAAATATTATGGGTTAAATATTCGGTAAATTGTGTGTAATGACTTGACGCAATGGTCTGTTTTTGTTAGGGTATGACTACTATATAAACGCATTTTGCGCAAAAGGGATAAAAGTACATGTACGCTTTAGTTGAAATCAAAGGTAAACAATACAAGGCAGAGAAAGGCAAAACATTAATCGTGGATTTGTATCGCGATGCCAACGAAGGGGATGTTCTTGAATTTCCCGTTTTAATGACCAGTAACTCAGCTGGCGAAGTTGTGGTGGGTGCACCCCATGTGAGTGGTGCCATGGTGAAAACCAAAGTAATCGGCGAGGTGAAAGCCAAAAAAATCCGTGTGTTTAAATACAAAAAACGCAAAGGATACCGCCGAACCATCGGTCATCGTCAGCACCACACCACTCTTTTAGTGGAAGAAGTGAAGGCATAAAATTTTTTGATAACAGCGGTGCTTGTGCTTGCTGGTGCAAACAACCTCTCTTCTGTGAAAATCAGCGGTCACGCTGGTTTTATGCAGAAACAAGGAGACCCTTTGTGTGCAGCCGTTACGGTTCTAGTAAGAACCATAGGGCGATATTTACAACAGGAAGGTCTTTTGGTTGAGGTAAAAATTGATGCAGGTTCGCTAGAGCTTGAGTTGGTTGATAGCATTAATGAGTGCAATCGCATTGCCTATAGCATTTTGAAATTAGGTCTTAATGACCTAATGACTGAATGGCCCAACCATGTTAAATTGATAGAAAAAGAGCTTTAGGCAGAGGAGATAGAGATGGCAACCAGTAAAGGTGGTGGAAGCACTAAAAACGGAACAGACAGTAATGCAAAATATTTAGGCGTGAAACGCTATGGTGGTCAGTTGGTAAAAGCTGGTGAAATTATTGTGCGCCAACGTGGCACCAAATTTCATGCTGGCACAGGCGTGGGTGTAGGTCGCGATCACACGATTTATGCTACCATCGCTGGGCGTGTTTCCTTTCATTTTTCCCGTGGGAAAAAGCGCATCTCCATTACGGCAGAGGCCTAAGGTAATGACGCACATAGAGAGGACTTTTATTCATTTTCTATGTGCGTGTATTTTTATCACACCTCAAAGGATTTCATAATGAATGGTTTTATAGATGAAACTCGTGTTATTGTGGGATCTGGCAAAGGGGGTGATGGAATTGTCGCCTTTCGTCGTGAAAAATATATTGAATTTGGTGGCCCTAATGGGGGCGATGGTGGACGTGGGGGTAACCTCATCTTTCAAGTGAGAAAAAACCTGAAAACCTTCACCCATCTGCAAAATCGGCATAAGTTCATTGCCGAACCAGGTCGTAATGGGATGGGTCAACGTCAAACAGGTGCAAAGGGTGAGGATATGATCATCCCAGTGCCATTAGGTAGTCGCATTCGTGACTATGCTACGCGGGAAATTTTGCTTGACTTCGGCACGGACGAAGGAGACTTCCTGTTTATGCGTGGGGGTAAAGGGGGGCTGGGCAACTGGCATTTTCGTAGTAGTAGCCAAGGCAAGCAAGCCCCTCGTAAATGCACCCTAGGGCAACCGGGTCAAGAACGAGAACTTCTTTTAGAGATGGCTATGATTGCTGACATTGGTCTAGTAGGTTTTCCTAATGCGGGTAAAAGCTCTTTACAAGCAGCGCTCACCGCTTCGCAGCCTAAAATCGCAGCCTACGCCTTTACGACGAAAGTGCCTAACTTAGGGGTGCTTAGGCAATTTGACAAGGAGCTGGTTATTGCTGATATTCCCGGTCTCATTAGTGGGGCTAGCGAGGGTCTAGGGTTAGGGATTCGTTTTCTAAAACATCTTACCCGCACCAAGGCGTTAGCCTTTTTGTTAGATATGGGAGCCGAGGAGCATGATCCCATTGAGGCCTATGAACAGTTACGCCATGAACTCTCGCAGTATGATGAACTTTTTTTAGACAAACCCCAGTTGGTGGTAGCCACTAAGATGGACTTGCCTAATGCGGAAGAAAACTTGGCTCATTTTCAGGCTAGCTACCCTAACCTCCCCTTCATTGCCATCAGTATTCACGCTCGCCAAGGTGTAGACGAACTGATCAGTAAGTTTTGGGTTTTGCAAAGTCAGCAGAGTTAGCTCTCCTTCATGCTGTTAATAAACTCTATAAATCCATTCACATCATTAAATTTGTGGTAAACTGAGGCAAAGCGAATATACGCAGTCGTATCCACACGGTGCAAATGCTCTAAAATAATGTCTCCCACCTGCATGGCGGTGATCAGCCCATAGTCATCAGCCGCCGAGGTAATATCATGATGAATGCTCTTAACTATCTCACTGATTATTTCAGCATGAATATTGCGCTTTCTAAAAGCAACCCCCACCGACGCCTGCACCTTGGAGAGTTGAAATACTTCTTGACTGCCTTTACGTTTTACCACACGTAAAGGAGGAGTTTCAATCACTTCGTAGCTGGTAAAGCGCCGTTTACACAATGCACATTCACGCCGTCTTCGCACCGAATTATCCACGGCGTGTTCACGTGTTTCCAAAACCTTAACCCTAACCGAACCACAATGAGGACAAACCATACTATCACCTCCCCTTTTCTGTTCTTTTTCTCACGATAGCACACCACTGTAGCAGTGGCAAGATAACCGCTTGTCTTTTGAGTCAACTAATGGTATCATGGGTAAACATGAGTAACGGCAATACACCCCACACATACCGCTTTGAGTGCACACAATGTTCCCACTGTTGTCGCCACGATAGTGGCTATGTTTTCCTCTCTCGCTCTGATTTATCCGCCTTAGTGCATTTTACGCAGCTAAGTGAAGAACAGTTTTTAGAGCAATACTGTCGTGTTGTAAATTTTAACAGCGAGCAACGCCTCTCCCTTATTGAGACCAAAAAGTTTGACTGCATTTTTTGGAAAGAAGAGCTACAGGGTTGCTCGGTTTATTCGGCACGCCCTTTGCAATGCCGTACTTATCCATTTTGGAGTGGTATTGTGGCAACCCAAACCAGTTGGGACAGGGAAGCAACTCATTGCCCTGGTATGAATAAAGGGATAGTTTATACACCTGAAGAGGTACAAGAATTTCTTAACCAGCACCTTGCCAATCCTCCCATCATCTTGCGTTCTAAGGAAGAATCATAAATGCCCAAAGAGTCCGACCTTCAGCTTTGCCTTACCTTCAATCAGGTGGCAGCACTGTTTATCGCCCTTAAAAATCAACCCAAGTTAGGGCGTGAAAGCGGACTCATCTACCAACAATTAGAAAAACATCTTTATAATAAAATTGGACTAGCTGAACTTAATGTACTTGAAGAACGCTATCAACAAGGAGAACTTTAACCTATGGTAAAACAGCTAAAAGGATGGTCCATCACCCTGTTCACTTTATTTTTACTCCTGAGTGTGGTTGTCCTAGCGGGAGTGTGGTGGCTCAATAGCCCCCCCACTCCCGCACCGAAAAGTGCCTACTTCACGATTCAAGAGGGGACAGGGGCTAACCAAATCTTAGAGCAACTGCGTGATCAAGGGCATATCAGAACCAGCCTCTTGCCCAAAGTCTATCTCAAATTGCGGTCTCAAATCAGGGCAATGCAGGCTGGATATTACGAAATACCCGAAGGGTTGAGCACTCTAGAGACTATCCTCTATCTGCAATCAGGCAAAGTGATTCTGCAAACACTCACTATTCCCGAAGGCTTAACCCTCAGTAAGGTGGCTCTGTTAGCCGAAGAGATTGGCATCAATGCTATCGATTTTTTGGAAGCGGCCAATAATTCTACCCTGTTAGCCGAGTATGGTATTATTTCACCTACCGCTGAAGGCTGGCTGTTCCCCAGTACCTATCGGGTGCCACAAAACTATCCTGCTGAGCAACTCATACGGACTATGCTTAATCAATTTTTTAGCCAACTGGCGAGTGTCTATCCTAGGTATACCGAACTTTCACCAGAAGAATTGCACAAAAAAGTGATTCTTGCCAGCTTGGTGCAAAAAGAACACCGTGTGCCCGACGAAGCCCCAATTATGGCATCGGTTATGTACAATCGGTTACTAATCGGCATGCCACTTGGTATTGATTCTCTCATTATCTACATTTTAACAGAACGCCAAGGGCGACCACATACCACCCGTGTATTATACCGCGATTTAGATATAGAAGACCCCTATAATTTTTATAAGAAACCCGGTTTGCCCCCAGGAGCCATTGGCGGGTCTGGAGCTGTTGCCTTAGATGCAGTGTTTCACCCCGCTGAAACCGACTACCTTTTCTTTGTGGTCATCCCCGGTTCCGGCGGGCGGCATCAGTTTACCAAAACCAATGCGGAGCATGAGTATCATGCAGATATATACCGTGCTACGTTTAACCGTTAGGCTGTTAATAGGGCTTGTTCTTGTATCCATCGCCCTTTACACCATCTTTGGAATCAAGCTTCTCCCAGTGAATGGGAGGTCTATGTCTCCTACAATTACCGAAGGGGAGTTCATTTTGATCGATCTTTTTAGTCATCGTTGGCACGCTATTAAAACAGGAGATGTAGTTCTTTTTCAAAATGCACACAATCAATATATTGTAAAACGTGTGCTACAAGACGGTACATCACCTCTGATTATCAATCCCGAGGGTGTGATGTGCACCCCCCAGTGGCATCTCTTAAGCCTTGAGCCGAAAGTACTACTCACCCTGAAACATGGCGAAAACTTGGATGTAAATGAGTTGTTTGTGGTAGGCGACAACAGATTAGTAAGTCATGACAGCCGCAATTATGGCCCTATTGACCGTAGTCAAGTGGTGGGGCAGGTTATACGTATTGGGAGAACCCGTTAATGAGCTTATTACGATCAATAAATAAGAAAAAACCATTGTTACCTCGAGCTTCGGCTCTTGTTTGGGTTATATTAACCCTTATTATTGGCTTACTCATAAAATTTGCCTCTATTACATCTAGTGGTAAAAGCTCTCTGCCCACTTCTACCCTACCTTTAGTAGAGCGTGGGGCTATTTATGACCGTAACCATCAGCTCATTGCTATGCAAGTGGAAAAATTTACCATCTCGGTATGGTTACCCTTGCTACAAGAGCGTGCTTTTAACGAAACGCATGAAGATCGCATCACGCGTATCACCAAAACAGCGCATGTTTTAGCACCTATTGTGTTATGGCCACAAGAGGAGCTTCTGACCCATTTTCTGGGTACCAGCCGTAATAATACTCTCTTTTTGGTGCGCCGTGGTGATGTGAGCCTACGTAATCGTGTGCTAGTCGCCATTAAAGAGCACAATCTTTTGGGAATACAAGTAACGCCTGAACTAAGCCGATCCTATCCTCAAGGAGCATTAGCAGCCCCACTTTTAGGATATTTAAACTCAGATGGACGAGGAGGCGAAGGCCTTGAATATGCCTTTGATCAGTTTTTAGCTCCTGCGCCGATTAGTAGTAAATTGGAAACTACTGGTTATTCTCTCGAACTGACTCTTGACATTAACCTGCAGGCTAGTATTGAAACAGCTCTGCGTAAATCTATGGCTAATCACAAGGCGGCGGCGGCCGTGGCGCTCATCTTAGATGCTCACACCGCTGAAATCTTGAGCTATGTGAGTTTACCTAGCTATGACCCCAATCATTTTACCCTTTCTACTATCGAACAGCGTATGAATCGCCCCACCATTGAGGCCTTTGAACCGGGATCAGTGTTCAAAATTTTTTCATTAGCTACCTTTTTGGATGGGGGTTACATCAGTGACGACGACCTATTTGACTGCCCCGGTTTTTACACCAAGCAAGTGGGTAATGAAACCATAACTATCCGTTGCACTGGAGTGCATGGCTTACAAACCATCTCTCAAGTGCTCGCAAATAGTTGCAATGCCGGCACGGCTTACGCTAGTGATCGAATGAGCAACCAAGATTTTTACAATAAACTACGAGAGTTTGGTTTTGGTCAGCGTACGGGCATTCCGCTGGCAGGTGAAACCAATGGACTCTTGGCTAACCCACAAAAGTGGTCGGCACGTTCCAAACCCACTATTGCCTTAGGGCAAGAAGTCGGTGTTTCTGCGCTGCAATTGGTGCAAGCAGCCACTACCTTAACCAATCAAGGGGCTATGATTAAGCCACGTATTGTACGTCGATTGATCGATCATGACGGAAACACCTTTCAAAGTTATGACCGTGAAGTGGTATCCCAAGTGCTCACCCCCGCCACAGCAGATGCAATGCTAAAGCAGATGGAGTTCAGTGTGCAGCACGGTATTGCCCGTCGTTTACAGTTGCCAGGTCTTTCCATAGGTGCTAAAACCGGAACCAGCCAAACGATCAACCGCACTACGGGCATTTACAGTGCGGACAATTTTATCGCTAGCACCTTGGCTCTAGTGCCAGCTGAAGCGCCTCAATACATCATTTATGTGGCGTTGCACCGTCCCTCCGCAGGTACTATTTGGGGATCCACCCTTGTTGCTCCTCTCATTCGAGAGATGATTGAACTCATGATTCCGCTCGTGGGCTTGCCCGCTCAAGGCGTGCGCATGTGGGACACGGCTCGATTACCACAGCGACAGCAACCCTACTACCCCTCTTTTAGCCCTCAATTGCCCAATCTGGTGGGATTACACCGTCGCCAAGCTCTCAATTTTTTCACTCACCCGGATGTTACCTATCGACTGATTGGCACTAGTGACATCGTTTTGGATCAATTCCCTCCCGAAGGCTCACTTTTACGTCCTGAAATGAGCATTCGACTTGAGACTGAATAATGTTGGCTACAAATTTATCGGCCTTACAACATCGTTACCCTAACATCAATTGGCACAGTCTCGCTAGCCTCTCCCTTGTGCACAGCTCGTTCACCCTCAAGCTCGCTCGTAACGGCTCTCCCACTATCATGGCTGGCGAACAGGCCTTACACTCACTTTATAACCCTGAAAAAGAGGCGCAACAGAGTCTGACTCATCTAAAACCATCAGCCGACGGATTCATCATTTTAGGATTAGGCATGGGCTATCTAGCTGAGGCTCTTTATGCGATAGATTTGAGTAAACCACTGATCATCGTAGAGCCTTCACTTGATCTTTTTTTGTTCACCCTTGCCCATAGAGATTTAAGCTCGCTCATTCTTGCCCCCCATGTTATTTGTCTTGTTCAGCAACCCCCAGCCCACCTCATTAACAGTTGCCAAAACCTTGCCTTAAGACAAGCCCAAATACTCACCCACCGTCCATTAGAACAGCTGTATCCAACAGTCTACGCCCAACTGACAGAGGTTTATTCTCAGTACCAACTACAAAAAAAGACCAATTATGACACGGTTAAAAAGTATGGATCGCTATGGATGCGCCATCTCATTCAAAATTTACCGCTGTGGGCTAGCAGCCATGGAGTACGGGGGCTGTTCAATCAGTTTCATAATTATCCGGCATTAATCATAGCGGCAGGGCCTAGTTTACAAACAATACTACCTTTTCTGCCCCAGCTGGCTGAGCGATCCTTAATTATTTGCGTGGACACGGCGGTGCGCTTTGTGCAACGTGCAGGTGTTATGCCTGATATTATTGTGGCGATTGATAGCCAATATTGGAACTCACGCCATTTTGATTACTGCGATTTTCACACCAGCCTGTTAGTTGCCGAACCCAGCCTTCACCCCGCCATTTTACGCCGTTGTCCGCCTGCCCAGCGCTACCTAATGAGTTCCCTTTTTCCCTTCGGCACAGCCTTAGAGCAAGCTATCACCCCTTTTGGCACGTTGCGTTCGGGGGGGTCGGTAGCCACCACAGCTTGGGATTTAGCCCGTACCTTAGGATGCACAACTTTATGGTGTGCTGGGCTGGATCTCTCCTACCCTCAAGGTGAAACGCACGCAGCTGGGGCTTTATTTGAAGAGTGGGCCATTGCGCAAGCAAATCGATTAAACAGTGCCCAAAATGCTTTTTTACAGCTTATGCACCCACAGCAATTGATGGTGGAGGGGGTGAATGGGACACCGCTAAAAACAGACATCCGTATGAACATATACCGCCAATGGTTAGAAAGTGTGGCACATGAAGCCCCCACTTTTAATTTAAGCCGAGGGGCAAAAATTAACGGGTTCAGCCCTGCCTCTCTGTCCGATTTGCTCGCTCATAAGCCCATTCGCTCGTGTTTAACCGAACACTTAACCAGCTTACGACAAGCCCACAGTGAGCAAGAGATCGCGATACGCCATATTGCCTTGAATCACGTAATAAAAAAATTTATCCACAACCTCGCTCTGTTGCATGAGCTTGCTACCACAGGAAAAAACTTAACTGAGCAACTAATGAATGCACCACAACTTGAACACATTGTGCAAAAACTGTCTGATATCGATAAAAACCTGCAAAACAACGAAGCCAAAAAAAGTTTAAACTTTTTATTTGACCCCATTTTCAGTGATTTTGTAGCTGATCTTTCCACTCAGCCCGCAGAAGCTTTACACACCAGCTTAAGTCTTTATGCGGCACTAGCTGAGCTAGCTGCCTATTACCACAAGCTGTTTATGGCCTATGAGTCCATGGTTTAAGTTGCCAACTTTTCCAAATAAGCATAATTCGTATAGTAAACACCACCGCCACACAACTCACCACCGCTAGACTTAAAGGAAAATTGAGCCACAACATCAACTGAAGAACAACCGAACCTAAAATAGCCGCTGTGGCATAAAAATCGCGATACAGCACAAAAGGTGGTTCGCCACGCAACAAATCGCGCATGATGCCCCCACCACACGCTGTGATCATCGCCATGATGAGGACCCCATACACCGGTGCCTCCACTTCTATAGCACGAACCGTACCAAAAGCACTAAACACCGCCAAGCCCATGGCATCAAAGAACTCAATCATACGAGTTTTTTTTTCCACATGATGAGCGAAATACCACACAGCGACCGCGGATCCCAGCGAAGTGATAAGATAGCGTGGAGTTTCAAATATAGCCGATGGCTTAATGTTTAACAGCATATCACGTAAAAGCCCTCCACCAAAGGTAGTAATACCAGCTAAAAAAAATAAACCAAAAAAGTCCATCCGCTTTTTTTTAGCAGCTAAAGCCCCAGACAAACCAAAAGCTATACAGCCAGCTGTATCTAAAACCCATAAAAAATGGTTTATTATTGCTTCATTCATAGTAGAGACACTGTATAATATTCATAAGCGTCTTGTCTAGCACAAAAAACAAGGGCTAAGCACTTGACCTAAAGCGTAAAACTATAGATAATAAGTGATACTATCTATAGAAGGAGTCTAAAGCCCATGCCCTGTGGAAAAAAGCGCAAAAAACAAAAAATTGCCACGCACAAACGCAAGAAAAAATTGAGAAAAAATCGTCATAAAAACAAAAAATAAGTTTATTTTTTTTTGCTGTTTAATAAAACCGACCATCAAACCGTCGGTTTTTTCATGTCCAAAACCCCTAAAAAATCGACCAAAAACTGATCCAAAAACAATCTCCCCTCCTCGCACAACCATATATTTGTCGTATTCTCGTGCATAACCAAGCTGTGCTGCTGATTGTGTTGCTTTATATAATGCCAAGGCTCTAAAGCCTCTTCCCCAAAACACTGTACTAATCGTTGTTTACTCACCCCATACTGAGTACGTAATCCCATCATATAATGTTCAAACATAAAGTCCCTACGGCTAATCAACTCTTGCTCATACAGATTTTGTCCCCCATTCCCCCATAAATCCAGATCTTTTTTTCCACTGAGCCGTACCGCACTACCATCTAACTGGGGTTGTGTGCCCACCGCCCCAGGGCCAACGCCATAATAGGCATCCAAATTCCAATAGCCTTTATTGTGCTTACTTTCAGCCTCGCTATGAGTCGCATAATTAGAAATTTCATAAGCATAATAACCTGCCGCATACAGTTGATGTCGGGCTTGCTGCCACATCTCCTCACGCTGAGCAACAGGAGCTAGTAAAAAAGTCTGCTTCGCTAACGCCGTCCCCGGCTCTACGGTGAGGGCATAAAGCGAAATGTGTGCTGGATGCCACGTGGTGAGGCGTTCCACATCATACTGTAAATCTGTCATACTCTGCCCCGGTAACCCAGCAATAAGATCAAAGTTTACTCGATTAGCAAAAGGTTTTAACAAGGTTAAGCTTAACTCCATCGCCTCAAGTGACACTCCCCTCCCCACACTTGCTAGAGCCTGTGTATTAAAACTTTGTATCCCCACGCTCAAGCGCATCACAGGATCACCTGCTATGCCGAGCGTGTGAAGTAGACTTTCACTCACATTTTCAGGGTTGCACTCTACAGTTAATTCGGTAGGATTATAGAATCGCACCAAAGCTAAAATCTCTTGTAAAAACCATTCAGGGGCAAAGCTGGGTGTGCCACCGCCAATATACACAGTGGTAAGAACACCCTTTTTGGTTTGTAAAAGATCTTGTGTTTCCGCTAAAATCCGTTTAAACACCGCTTCTTTTCGATCCTGAGCAATACCGCTGCATGAATAAAAATCACAATAAGTACATTTGTGCATACAAAATGGCACATGAATATAGAGGGAAAAGCCCTCTTGCAATGACGGCATAAAATCACTCTCTCTAAAATATAGATTTTTTTAAGATAAAAAGAATAGCCCAATGATGGCTAGCGGCACTAAATAAAAAGAAAAATAGTGTAATTTACCGGCTTTAACCACTTTTTTTAACACGAGAAGTGCCCCCAGACCACTAACAAACGACGTGGCGAAAGCGATACTAAAAGCGATCACTGACACATTCTCCATCATGGTGGGCTGAAAGTCTAACAACAAAAACAAAAAGGCTGCTAAAATGGCCGGAATAGATAAAATAAAGGCTACCTCTCCAGCTTGCTCCCTATTCATTTTAGTAAACAGCGCTGCGGTAATGGTGGACCCTGAGCGTGAAATGCCCGGTAATACTGCTAACCCTTGAAATAATCCAAGCATTAAACCTCTCTGCGCTGTGCCATAAGGCTTGCCCGGAAAGCGTTGCGATAAATGCCCCAACCATAATACAACCGAGGTATAAAGAAAACCAATATAGACCCAGCGGGTACTAAAGACAAGATCCTTGACTCGAATGCCTATAATGCCGGTCACTAAGGTGGCGAGAAGAATCACTTGAATCAATTTCAAATCAGCCGTATCTGTGGGCAACGATTTACGAATCACAAAGCGCCATGCCACAGCAATAAGCCGACCAATGGAACTACGAAAAACCCATGACACCGCAACCAGCGTGGCTAAATGCAACGCCACGTCAAAAATAAGTGGCACATCAGCCAGCCCAAACAGATGCTTAGCCACGGCCAAATGCCCCGAGCTAGAAATAGGGAGAAATTCGGCCATGCCTTGAACAAGACCTAAAATAAATGCTTGTGTGTAACTCATCGTAACCCCATCATAACAAAAGAAAGAGGCTATGCCTAGCGACTCTGTTGCAACAACACCATAACCACTGCATTAACTGCTAATCCAGCCCCAATCGCATCCAGTTGTTCTGCTGTTTTGGCCTTCACATTAACACAATCCTCTGTTACCTGCAACGAAGCAGCCACAGAATTCTTTATCTTCTGTTTATATACCCCCAGTTTAGGGCTTTCTAAATGGATAATCACATCCACATTCACCACCCCATAGTTGCGTTCTCTCATCAAATTGTAAACATGAGACAACAAAATTTGACTTGATACATCTTTGTAGCGGTCGTCAGTGGGTGGAAAGTGATCGCCCACATCACCCAGTGCCAAAGCCCCCAATAAAGCATCAATGAGGGCATGAAACACCACATCTCCATCAGAATGAGCAATTGCCCCCTTAGCCCCTTCAATCACAACGCCACCCAAATAAAGCGGTCTATTGGCCCCTAAACGGTGAACATCATCACCCAAGCCAATACGATAACTCATGGTAAATCCTCATAATACGTGATTTTTTTATTCACACTCTCCCCAGTAATGCAATGTACGGACACCTCTGGGTAGCACAATGCCCACAACTGGGCATCATCATGACAGGCTGTGTTTTGGCGCTGTTTATGCGCATTTAAAAGAGAGTCAAAGGCAAAGCCCTGTGGGGTTTGGGCTAAGGTAAACTGCTCTCGGTCGCAATGCTCTAACACCACACCATTTAAGTTACTAACTTTTTTAAGGGCATGAGTTAAGGTCACCACTGGAACCACTGCCTGATACTGGTGTGTAGCCTGAAGTACCGCTGTTAAAAGGTTAAGCGATAGCCATGGACGTGCCCCATCATGGACGAGAACATAGTCCGGGTAGTGAGTAGCTAAAGCATCTAAGCCTTTAAGGACTGACTCTTGACGTGTTGCCCCCCCCACACACAAGGCAATAGGATACGAATATTGTGCTACCATTTGCTGTGCTTGTGCCAAATGGGATGCAGAAGCAACCACCTGAATAAAGGTGATGTCTGGCTGACGGGCAACCGTTTCAATAAGCATCTCAAGCGCACTTTTTTGCCCAGCCAAACCCACTAACTCTTTTTTGATGGGTTGACCCATACGTGATGAACTACCACCCATCAATAAGATAAATGCCGTTTTTATCTTTTTATTCATCCTCAGACAGCCCTTGCAATCCATCAAGTTCCTCTGAAAACAAAGGTTGATGCACAGCATTAGGCTCTAAATGATGATAGATTAAGGCTTCAACCTCTTTAGTGGGCTGATCTAAACTAAAGGAAATTTCATCGATAAGCAAGCGCAAAGCACTATCGAATAACTTACGTTCCTGCACGGGCAGTTCTTTTACTTTACTTCTATGATAAAGTGCACGCACTACGGTGGCGATATCAATAACACTACCCTGTTTTAGGAGGTCATGATTCACCTGATAGCGAAGCTTCCAATCGCCCTGCATCGGGGCGGCATCCTCAGCAATCACCGCTAAGGCTTCTTCAGCCTTTTTTTTAGAAACAATGGCTCGCATACCAAGTTCATCTGCTTTATCTACTGGCACCATAACAGTCATGTCAAATGCCTGTAGGTAAATATTGTAATAAAGGTTTGTTTCGCCTTTAAATTCACGCTTTTCAACTGCTTGAATCAAGCCCACACCCTGCAACGGGTAAACAACCTTCTGCCCTTCTTTGAATTTCGTCATGCAAACCATTATATGCCATATTACGGGTATAGTCAAATTAAATTAAGTGGTATATACTAGGATGTATGAATAGACAATTACACAAAATATGCTTGATTATTCTAGTTGGTTTAGCCTCTTGCACTAAACCACCTGCAGAAGTGGCACTGGACTACGGTGCCGCACGGGAGAGACAAGCCACCATTAGAGCCTTGGCTGAAGCTCAGGTGGCACGCGAAATTGCCGCCTCAGAGGAAACCTTTGAACAGGCACGGACCAGCAACATGGCACTAGCTAAACAATTTGAGCGGCAAGTATTAAGTACTCTTAATGACAGCGAACAACACCTCTATCGTAAAGAAATTGCTAAGCAACGTAGAAATTTTATGCGTGTGGCTAAAAACAGCCGCCCAGGTATTATTGCATTTTATCAAGATCTCTCGCAAATAAGCGGAATCACCACCGATGCAACCAACGCCTCACACATGTTTCTCGTAGAGCTGGTACTGGGGTATGATGTGGAAAATAGAAGGTTGGGGCTTGATATTCATAACAACCGCTTGGTTATTGTGGATCGCCTTAGGCAAATGCTCATGCAATATCCACCTAGTAGCTTTATGCGTGGGCGCGAAGAATTGCTACGCCAGCCAATGATGGATGCCATCAACTCTATTTTAACCACAGGTGACATCATAATTCTTTACATACCACGCATTGAAATCCATGAGATTCCATAAATATCAGCACATAAAAACACGATAAATTAAGTACAAGGAAAGAGGGAATGAACGAAATGACGGCAACAGAAGTATGTGAAGGAATCTATAAATTAGGAGTAAACCTCCCACCAGATATCCTGTTTGAAGGTATATGGCCCATCCCTACGGGGATATCCATAAATGGCTATGTGGTGAAGGGCGAAAAAATTGCTCTGATTGATATGGTGTGTGATTTTGATTTGGTAAGCAAAGAGTATGAAGACGAACTAGCAGGGCTAGGCGTTAGTCAAGACTCGATCGACTACCTTATTATTAATCACATGGAGCCTGATCACTCAGGCTACATAGAAAAATTCGTGAAAAAAAATCCTCGCATTCAACTAATATGCACACACAAAACAGTGCCGATGTTAGCCAGCTTTTGTAATTTGACTGAAAACATTACTGCTATACGCTCAGGGGATGAACTAGACTTAGGCAACGGCAAAAAGCTCACATTTTATGAAACCCCAAATGTGCATTGGCCTGAAACCATGGTAACCTATGAATCATCCCAAGGGGTTCTCTTTAGTTGTGATGCCTTTGGTAGCTATGGAGCAGTAGACAACAACCATTCCTTTGATGACTCAGTATCAGAGGAAACTCTAAAATATTACGAAGAAGAGACCTTGCGTTATTATGCTAACATTGTGGCATCCTTTTCATCCTTTGTGCTCAAGGCTATTGAACAACTGAAAGGGTTGGATCTTAAAATGGTTGCCCCTAGTCATGGATTGATTTGGCGCAAAGACCCTTGCCGTATTGTTGATTTGTATGTGCGCTATGCCAATTATGCCACCAATCATGGGGAAAAAGAGTTATGCTTGATTTGGGGTAGCATGTATGGTAACACACAAGCAGCCCTGACAGCTGTGCGTGAAGCGGCTGAAGAAGAAGGCATTATTTTACATGAACACCGTGTGCCAGATGAAGAGATTGGCCTTGCGCTAGCCAGTATATGGCGTAGTAAAGGCATTATTTTAGCCATGCCCTCTTACGAATATCAGATGTTTCCCCCAGTAGCTCATGTGTTAGATGACTGTCATCGTAAAAAAATGTTTGGGAAAAAGGGTGTGCGTCTTGGGAGCTTTGGCTGGATTGGTGGGGCTGAAAAAGAGCTTAAAGTGCATGTGGAAAAGCTGAAATGGGACATGTCTCCCAGTATTGAGTGGGCAGGAAAGCCGTCAGCCTATGAATTTGCGGCAATAAAAGAGGCTGTGAAACAACTAGCACAAGACGTGAAAAATTCGTAAACTATAAAGAAGTCTAACAAAAAGCCGTCTTTTGATATAGAAGGCGGTGTATATTATTTACATCATAAGGAAGAACACACAGAATGAAAAAGAAATTTAGTATGCAGAGGCTGATTTTAAGCTCTCTACTTTTACTAGTCGCACAATTGAATGCGCAGTCAGAGCAACCTACCCCAGCTAATAACGAAGAGATAACACAAGCTGACGTACGCCCTGCAGATTTTCGCCCTCGCATTATTTTAATGCCCTCAACGGTCTTATTTTTTGAAGCGGGTATGCCCATCCCTATCACTCGGGGACAAGTAAGAGAGGCTCTTGAAGCGGCCTACGCCTTTATGGAAGAGCAGATGACTTCAGCTGAGGGAACCCCTATTTTACAAAAAATGGAAGAATCGGCAACTCTTGATATTATTTTACATGCACGTGCTTCATCCATCGCTCAGGCGTTTGGGCGCTTGCAAGAGGATCGCCAGTATATTTACATCAATGTGTTTCCTGCCTCAGCTGTTTCATCAGACTCAACGATACAAAACCGTGAATTTCGTGTTACTAGTGGTGGACCAGCCTTTTGGCGCATTCGCTACGATTTAGACACCCAAGAGGTGTTTGGCTTTAGCCACGACCATTTCTTGCGCTAAGGGTATGCACACGCACAGGCAAGAGACAACAATCTCCCTTGCCTGTGTTTACTCAAAGTGAACCTCTTAAGCAACGGGCTCATGTTCTTAAGGGGGGGTACTTATCATAAGAGCCGTAACGATTTATTCAGGCTGAAGGATGCTTTTGTATATGATAAAAATAGAGAATTTATCCAAATATTATGGGCACAACATAGCGCTGGATAATCTCTCGTTTACCATTGAACCAAAGGGCATTACTGGATTTTTAGGTCCAAATGGGGCCGGTAAAAGCACCACCATGAACATCATCACAGGCTACTTAGCCCCTTCATCTGGGCATGTACTCATCGATGGTCTTTCGATTCTCGATCATCCTATTGAAGTGAGGAAAAAAATTGGCTATTTGCCTGAGCATCCCCCGCTGTATGAAGAGATGACGGTGATGGAGTATTTATGCTTTGTTGCTGAACTCAAAGGATTGAAACTACGAACTTACCGTAGCGAGATAGACATTATATGTGAGCAAGTACACATCGAGCATGTGCGTGGTCGTCTCATCATGAACTTATCAAAGGGCTATAAACAGCGTATTGGCTTGGCAGCCGCATTAATTGGTCGTCCACCCATCCTTATTTTAGATGAACCAACCGTAGGATTGGATCCCAGGCAAATTTTAGAGATGCGTACGCTAATTCTTAGTTTTAAAGAGGCTCATACGGTGATTCTCTCAAGCCATATTCTGCCCGAAGTGGAGGCGGTGTGTGACAGTGCCCTCATCATAAACAAAGGCAAATTAATAGCCTTTGATACTCCAGCTAACTTAAGCAAGCAACTTCATGCCACTCATAAAATTATCACACGTTTAGCGGGCAGTGAGCTATTACTCATTCATACATTAAAACGACGACTAGCGGGCTACATTGTAGAAAGTTTAGGTTGCCAGGAAAAGGGAACAGTGGATTTTTTAATTAGCCACACACACCAACACGATATTCGTAGCGTGGTGTTTAATACTTTAATCCAACTACATCTTACGGTACTGAGTTTCAAGCCTGTACAGGCCGGTCTTGAGGCCTCTTTTTTAGCCTTGATAGAACAGGAGAGCGGTTAATTATGTGGGCATTATATAAAAAAGAGTTACTGCTTTTTTTTAAAACAACAACGGGGTATCTTTTTTTGGCTTTTTTTTTATTTTTCACAGGCTTAATCTTTTCGGTCAGTTTTCTCTTTCAAGAAAGTACCGCTTTTGCTGATTATCTGCAAAGAATAACTATGCTTTTCGCCCTCATTGCACCACTACTCACTATGAAGGTGTTTACCGACGAACGACGTTATAAAACTGATCAACTTATTCTAACAGCCCCTATCTCTACTTACAAAATAGTAATGGCAAAATTCTGCGCTGTGTTGACCATTTTACTATTGATTTGCCTTATCATATCCACTTACCTGATTGTTTTAGCAGCCTTTGGCTCACCGGATTGGCCACGTATTATATCCGCTTATTTAGGGTTTTTGCTCCTGGGCATGAGTTTATTGAGTATTGGTCTGTTTGTGTCATCCTCTACCACAAGCCAAATGAGTGCTGCCCTCATCACCTTTGCCATCGTTGCTTTCATGCTCATTATTTCTGCAGTGCATTCACTATTACCTCGTCATCTTTCCTGGGGGGTGGGCATAACGCTTGCAGCTGGACTTATGATTGCCTCATGGATAGATAAACAAAATCATCAACACAAAATCAGTCTTATTGTACTTATCACGTTATGGGCTATCACCATCATCGTCGCTTTACTTCAGCCAACCCTATTTCGTGGATTACTTGGAAAAATTATGCTAGCCATTGCTTTGCCCATGCGCTTTCGCAACTTTAGCAGTGGCCTCATCATTCTTAATGATGTGATATTTTATCTTAGCATCAGTGTTTTTTTTCTCTATCTCACCGTGTGGCGCATTGAGCGTTATCAGCTTAAAGAGGAATAATTATGCACTTACACCCTTCTTATCATCTTAAGCACGGCACATTATCAGCATTTATTGTTCTTTTTTTTGCCGCCATTCTCATTTTAATAAATGTACTTTTTGCGGCGTTTCCTGTGCGCATAAACATGACTAAGGCACGCATTTATAACCTAAGTGATGAAAGTAAGACCCTCATCACCCAACTTCAGAGTCCCATTACCATCAGCTATTTGGTGCGTTCCACCGAGTTGCAAACTGCTGGTGTGCTAGAGGTTCATCAAACACTTGCCCTCTATGCACAACGTAGTTCGCGCATCACTTACGAAGTCTTACACCCCGATGAAGACCCACTAAGATTGGCTCGTTTCATCACAACAGAACAGCAATTAGGGGTAGGATCTATCATCGTGAGTTCAGCTAGGCATTTTAAAATTATTCAAGCCGATGAACTCATAACCTATGATTTTAGAAGTAGTGGAGCTGCGATTCCCCTTACTTTAAATGTTGAAAACCGAGTGTCTAATGCTATTCAATATGTGAATAGTGGCATAAGTCCACTTATTTTGATACTAGGGGGGCATAATGAGTTAAGTTTAGATGATTTTAACTCAATGCAAAGTGGTATGTTACGCACACGGCTAGAAAACGACAATTATCGACTTGAAAACGGAACATTGAACACAAAAGTATTAACAGAGGATGTGGATATTGTGATGATCTTAAGTCCCAAAACGGACTTAACCTCCACCGAGCTGGCTCAGCTTTTGGGCTATGTGCAGCGTGGGGGAGCTCTTTACATCAGCATGACGCTTAATAATCAACCCTTACCGTTATTTACCCAGCTCGTGCAAAGCCTTGGAATGAGGGCTAGCAACAGTATGGTGATTGAGCAAAGCCCTGACAAACTCATTGCCTCCGACCCCAACCGTCTAGCCTTCTCACCTACACTTTTAACCCACCCCATCACAACTCTTTTGCTTAAAAACCAACTGCAACCCATCGTCTCTGTACCTTTGGTCTTAGCTATTAGCCCAACCTTACCTTCCAACTTAACGGTCTTTCCTCTCCTTGCCAGCTCTGTAAGTGCTGTAGCGGCTGAGTTAGTGGCAGGAGAAGCAAAATATCTTTCAGATATGCCCCCCTTCCATTTAGCCCTAGCTAGCACCCTTATGACCGATGGACAAGAGGGGCGTAGCTATTTGGTAACTGGTGATTTACCCTTTCTATACAACCCTGCCAATGAAGAACTCATGATGCAAGCGTTGGTATGGCTATCACAGCAAACTAACTACATTACCGCCCCTGTTAAAAGCATTCGTGAAGAACGGATGCAGGGCATGCTACTTATTCATTCAGCTCTACTAGCTTCCTTTTTCACACTGGTCATTCCACTCTTTTTAGTGCTGGCTGGGTTTATTGTTGGGCATAGTAGAAGTAGGTTATAAATGAAGAGACAGGTAAAAACTCTCATCGGTATGGCGGTATTTCTACTGATTCTGCTCCTTATTGTGGGGTTAATAAACCTGCGTGTACAAACAAAAAGCAGCAATTTATCCAGTTTTTCGCCACAAAACACCCGTAATGCCCCCATATTTATGGTAGACATGGATGAAATAGCCAGCATTGAATTGACAACTCCTACACAAATGATTGTGCTTGAACCTGTTGGTGAACGGTGGGGTATAGCCAATACAAACCACCCCACAGTGGATTCAGCCGTTGCTGAGCTTGTTCGTGCCATCCTGTCATTGCACATTGTGCAAACCCTCCCTCTTCAGACAGATCTTAGTCCCTTGGGCTTGGGTGAATCACTGATGAGCATTGAACTCCACCTCAAAAATCAGCAAATTTTGTTGCTAAGGATAGGGAGTCAAGCGCCCTCAGGTCAAACTTTTTATGCCCAATTGTCCGATAATCCCACGCCTATTCTCCTTGCTTCTACCACAATTTACGACATTATGCGACCATTGAGTTTTTTCATCGACACACAGTTACCCACTATTGATGCTATGAACATGGCCCACATCCACATTGAAAACCGCTATGGGATCTTTAGTGCCTATACTAGTGCCGACCAGCGTTTTGGTGCACGATTCACAATGAGCTATCCCTTTCCCTCTATCACATTACGTACAGATCGTTTTGATCAAGGATTTTTAGGACTGTGGGAACAACGTACTCCTATTAATGTGTTGTATGACTATGAATCATCGCCAGAACCACTCACCTTTTATGGATTGGATATACCGCTTGCCATTGTCAAATTACAGGATCAAACAGGCAGTCTCTTTCATATCGCCATCGGCAAACGTAGCTCCCCCAATAGCTATTATGCCAAGGAGTTAAATAAGCCAGCAGTATGGGAACTACCCAGTGATCTGGCTGAATCTGTTGTTAATTTTAATTCTTGGAATATGATCAACTTATTTCTCGTACGCTTTGACAACCAAAAGATCGATACCATCATTTTTTCAAAAAATACTTTACATCATGACTTGAAGTTCATCCGAGACGAAAAACGATTTACGATGAACACAGAACCCATCAATAATCAAAAAGTGGAAGCGATTTTGAAAAATATTCTTGCATTGAGCTACAGTGGCGTTCACACATCTCCTGTGGGAGATGTGCAACCGTCTTTCACTATAACTATTATTAATGACTTTGGACTGGAAACATGGGAGTTTTTCCCCTTGCAAGAGAGGTCGAATTTAGCCGTACAACGCAATGGAAGCCCCCTATCCTTAACCATCACCTTAGCCTCTCTTCAACAGTTATGGAATAGTGTAAATGATGCTCTCTAGTCCTCTAATTTATGCCGGCATAGATGAGGTAGGCCGTGGTTGCTTAGCTGGACCGGTATGCGCTGCCTGTGTTATTTTGTCTCCTTATTTTAATCGGACACTCTTGTCCGACTCGAAAAAACTCACCGCTACCAAAAGAATAGAGGTTGCAGCATTGCTACAAAAAGAGTGCCGATGGGGATTAGGTTGGGTAGACGAGCAAACTATCGATAAAATAAACATTCTACAAGCCAGTCTACTGGCGATGAAAATTGCCTACACGCAACTTAACGTTGCTGCCACACTAGTTTATATTGATGGACCACATGCCCCGTTGATGGATGCTCCCATGCAAACAGTGATCCGTGGCGACCAAAGTGTTTATGAAATTATGGCTGCTTCTATCATCGCCAAGGTAGCACGTGATAATTATATGGCAGAGCTGGATCAACAACTGCCAGTGTATGGTTTTG
>CBDFMW010000001.1:0-47373 GCA_965249825.1 Spirochaetia bacterium | reverse complement strand
TACGAGCCACGAACAGTTTAGTGTTTTCAGCACCCTTTATGGCTTCGGATGCCAAGGTGTATAGGCCCTGTGATAAACTTTAGTTTGTAGCCTCTTATTCTTTCAGGCTATCAACCCGAGGGGGCATATCAATTTCATGCGAGTCTTCAAGACCGCTACCCTCTTTGTTGCGATGAATGCAACAAAGTCTCATAAAATGAAACTATTTGATTGACAGCACAATTTTATCGTCATACAATGAAGGAGTTAAAATAATAATAGTATTGGAATTGAGAGGAAAAAATGAGGAAAGCGTTACTTTTTTTGCTTGTGTTATTAAGTTTAGGGGCTTGCAGTCAGGGTCATGCCGCCTATCAGCCAACAAAACGCGTACAACTGGTAGAAAAATATGTGCAAACGATGCTAGAGGCAGCACAAGACAACTATAGCGGGCAAAACACGCCATTGTTAGCCAATGGTATAAATATGGAGGATGGCTCGCCACTGCTATGGAAGAATGCCGACGGCACGGATAATATTCTCTCTAACTTTTCAGCTCAACAAAATTTCATGCGCATTTTGGTGGGGCTGTCAGAGCTAATAGGCAAGCCTGAGTATAAAGAACGAGCTAAAGCTAACGTGCGCTACTACTTTGACCACTACCAAGACCCTGTGGGTGGTTTACTTTTTTGGGGTGGTCATCGGTTTATTGATTTGAATACGCTTGAACCTTTAGGCGTTGGGGATAAACACATGGTGCATGAGCTTAAAAATGGGTATCCCTTTTATGACCTGATGTATGATGTCAATCCTAAGGCCACAACGAAACTTATCGAAGGTCTATGGAATGCTCATGTGTACAACTGGGCAGAGATGGAGACCAGTCGCCACGGTGCGTATGACAAACCCATGGGTAAACTGTGGGCAAACGAAAAGACACAACTTGAGCCATGGTATGAGACCGCAGGGCTTTCGTTCTTAAATGCTAGCAACGATCTCATTTATGCTGCCAGCGTGTTAGCGCGCCGTGCTAAAAAACCAGAAGCTTTGGCTTGGGGAGAGCATTTAGCCTTTCAATATGTGTACCCAAGAGATAAAAACACGGGGCTAGGGGTTTATCAGTTCACTAAGCCTTTGCAAAAAGAAACCACTAATGATGATAATAAAACACAATCATGGTTTGGCGATCGGGCTTTGCGTCAATTTGGACCTGAGTTTGGGCCCAATGCAATGGAAGGCAACATGATGTTGCGTGGTCGCACCAGCACCATCTACTCTGAAAATGCGTTGATGCAGTTGCAGTTGGCGCAAGAACTGGGCAAACAAGGGGCAAATTTTCATCAATGGACGGTGGATGGTTTAACCGCCTTTGCTAAACACGCCTATGATGCGGAAACGGGGATGTTACGCCCGATGATTGCTGACGGGCAAGATTTATCTAACTATGTGTTGCCTCGTGATGGCTACTATGGTAAAAAAGGGACGGTACTAAGTCAGTATAAGGCTGATAGCAAGTTTCTACTTTCTTTTGTGCGGGCTTATGCCATGGTTCCTAGCGACTATTTATGGACGGTGATTCAAGGCATAGCTAAAAACGAAGGATTTGGTGATGTGGGAAGTGCTGTAGGGCAAAACCTTAGACTGAACATGGATACTAAGAATCGTGATCCCTTTGCTATATTCAGTTTAATCACCCTGTATGAAGCCAGCAAGAATAGGAATTATTTAGAGCTAGCTGAACGAGTAGCCGACAACATGATTGCTCGCCATTATGTTGATGGGTTGTTTGTGGATGCTCCTGACAGTTTGTGGGCTAACATTGACAGTATTTATCCCTACGCCATTTTAGCATTAGAGGCTGCATTGGCTGGTAAGCGCCAAGTTGTTGCTCCATTTATGAATGGGGCTGGATTCACGGAAGGTGAGTATAGGTTAGATGATGGCACATTGCGCATCTCTACGACTGACCAACATATTTTCAGCCTACGGAAAGGACAAGCCTTGGGTACCACGCGCAATTCACCCAATATTATATTAAACAAATAATATGATGTGTCGTTAATATGATTTTGATAATTATAAAGGAGTAAGTGAAAGTAATGAAAAAGGTTTTATGCTTGATAGCCATGCTATCGATGGTGGTGTCGGTTTATGGGCAGGAAAATACCGAGGAAAGCGCCTCTAAATCCATTAAGGCAGGGGATTTTAGTAGCACGGGGGGCAGCGACCAATGGAAAAGCACTTTTAACTGGAACGCCGGTGTGGATGTACGTGGCTGGGTAGGACCTGCTCACACCGAAAATTCGCGTAATACCCAGTGGAATCCTGATGCGGATAACCGTAATGGAGGTTTTAGTATCAATAAAGGCAGGGCCTCCTTTATTCGGGCTGACTATAACTATGCCTCGTTTGTAGGGGCGGTGGTCATTTTAGGGTTTGAAGCCACAACGGCTGATTTTGCTGCCCAGCAGGGGCGTATTCTTAAAAATTTGGTGGGACTTGAATCGCTTTATGGCTATGTGGACATTTTGGGCTTGGCACAAATCGACAAATACATCGGCTTACGCCTCACCATGGGTTACTTCTATTTTGAACCCAAAGGAACATCTGGGCGTTTTAGCAACGCAACTTATATGGCCTCACCTGCCTTGGCTTTTGAAATGGGTACAGAAATTTCGCAACGTGGCTACATGCGCGATGCCCTGAACATGCGCGTCGATATGCCTATTAACGCCATTGAAGCCTTTGATATGACCGTTTCGTTTGCTACGGACTTAGACTTTGGCACCACTGGCACAGGGCAAACCTACTTTACAGAAATCACATCAAAAGGCATTCCACTAGGTGATGTGGTGAAGTTAGACTATGGTGTTTTTTATAGCCATTGGACAGGGAATGCGCATCTTACCGATCTTGCAACGACGGCAGATCCCATCAATCAAGCTAATTTTGGTGGACGCAACTACTTGCGCGGTGAAGGGCATTATGGATCACAGACAGTGGGTGGCAGCGCCAATTTGGCCATCTCTTTACCAAAAAAGCATCAGTTAAACTTTGGTATGGCAATGGATTATGAGTGGTATTTTGGTAACCACTGGTTGCAGCGCTACGCCGATGATTTTAATATCCACAACTCTAATGGTGTGATTGAGGGTGGCACAGGCACCATTGCATCCGGAACAAATGTTGCCGTATTTGACACCAAAAAAGGTAACTTAAGTTGGGAAGTGGGTGCGCGCTATCTCATGCCCCAGATGTTTACCCTTTGGGTGGCTTATGTCAACCGTATTGACCACGATCGTAGTCGTTACAGTTTCTCCACCAACGAAACTTTGTACGCTGCCAAGGCAAACACTTTTATTTCTACCCGTTTTGACTTCACCTACCTTGAACAGTGGGTGCCCATTCGTCCTTATGTTGGTGTGGCTGTTGGTATTTCCGAGGCTCGCAGTGGCTTTTGGAGTCAAGTAGGACGTGTTGGTTATGATGTGGGTATCCAATATATTCCGCATCGCAATATTACGCTGCGCACTGGATGGCATGCTGGATCGAGTGTTATCGGCAATATATATGCACCAGGAACACTTAGTCGACAGGGTCAATACTATTTAAGAGCGGCGTGGTCTTTGCGTTAGTTTGTTGACCGTATAGTGCTGTATAAAAAACGACAGCACGTCGCTAGCTGACTAGTTTTGATAAATCAAACATAAAGGCACACCACGTTTTAGCTAGCTCATGATTGTGTGTGGTGTGCCGGTGTTGTTAGTGTTTAGCCTAACGGTTCGTTAATCACTTAACTCACCCATCATGTGCTGGTAGGTGCCCAAGCACCCCTTTTCTACTTCGCCTTCCATGAACCAAAGTTTCAACCGTCTTCACGTCGCCCATGACAAATTACGACAAACTCTTGACAAACTTGTCAAAAAATGGCTAAACCAATTAAATAGAATGACTTACATTATTTTAACCTACTTTTCTCAAAACAAGATTAAATCAAAAGACAAACTTTTGACAAAGAATAGGGCTTTTTTGGAGGGTTCTAGCAAAGTGATGAGCAATTAGACAAAGAAGGTGAATGAGCAAACAAAAAGCCCCCCCACGGAAGTGGGGGCGGGGGTGAATGGGGGTTAGTCTTTGACTAAGAGGAAGACAAGAAAATCGCCGTGCATGTAATGCGTGTGGATTCGCCAACCAGCCATCAAAACTCTGTTAATTGCAGCTGCCGTAGCTTGATTAGTGTTTTGTACATGGACAGAAACAATTTGGAAACGTAAATCCCCAATGGGAACGGCTTGATCGGTCCACCACTGCATAGCTCTTGTACCACCAAAGGACAAGCCGTTAGCGATTAAGTTACCCCCTCCCCATATTGTGAGTAATAGCAAAATAAAACATTTCTTCATCTTTTCGATTCCTTTTAATATAGAATAGGCAAACTCTACCATGAAAGATAGAGTTTGCCTACATTGTTACAATATTTTCAAAATCATTTATTTTTAAGTTCTACCTCCTGTCGGAGTCGTTGTTGCCGCTGGTTTTGGTGGGTTAATGTCCGCTGCCGTAGCTTTGCGCAGAGCTGCCAAGTTCTGGTCCACAAACTTAATCGTCCAGCTGTCAGTCATGGTGTTCGCATCGTAGGTGCTTTCAAAGCTCTCCAAAGATGCCAAGGCACCACCCCACCAATCACATTAATTGATCGGTATGAATTTTTGACAAATGAAGCTAAGTAGGCAAACAAAAAGCCCCCACGAAAGTGGGGGCGGGGTGAATGGGGGGGGTTAGTCTTTGACTAAGAGGAAGACAAGAAAATCGCCGTGCATGTAATGCGTGTGGATTCCCCAACCCCGTAGCAAAGCACCGTTTAGGTTATCACCCGTGACCCCATTGGTGTTTTGGACGTGTACTGAAATGATTTGAAACTTTGTATCAGCCGTGGATACGGATGCACTGGTACTCCAGACCTGCATGGCTCTTGTGCCACCAAACGAAATACCATTACTCTGTGCAACCATTTGCCCACCTGTAATTAACAATGTTATCAAAATAAATGCAATCAATTTCTTCATTTTCTCCCCCCCTAAAAAGATGTCTAGTAAAATGCTAGCATAATCAAGAGCATTTTACTAGATTGTTTATAGCAATTCAAAATAAATTGCATTTATCGAGACGGTGTACCGCCTGAACCTCCTGTCGTCGCTCTGGCAGTCGCCTCAGTAATCTGCGCCTTATTCGCTCGGCGCAACTGCGTCAAGTTCTGGTCCACAAACTTAATCGTCCAGCTGTCAGTCATGGTGTTCGCATCGTAGGTGCTTTCAAAGCTCTCCAAATAACCCCCAATCATGGCAATGCTTTTGCCATAATAACCACACATGAGGCTTGCAAACCCCGGTAACTCACCCTCAGCCCCAAACAGTGGCACTACCACACGTCCAATACTTAGCACTTCAGAGTCTTTAGTCTCAACTTTGTCTTTAGAATCAACAGTCTCCGCTTCACTTCCCCCAAACTTTAAGTTTGGATTCTTCTCAATAGCACGTTCCCGTTCCACCTGTTCACGAAAGGCTCTTACTGTTGGATTACTTATATCCATACTGTCAATCTTCTTCAACATCTCTTCTGTGTTCAATACCACCCGTGTTACTGGATTTTTACCACGGGGTTCCGTGTCATACCGTTCCGTAGCCATCGACGATGCGATCGCCTTTAACAGCACTTTAATACGGCGTGCCACAGTTAAATGTTCATTCATCTCAATATATCGCAAGTCTCTTTTAGCATCATTATCCTCTTTACTCAGAAGAGGATCATCTTTATACAAAAATGGAATAGCTAACGTAATCGTGTACGTCGTTTTACACGTCTTAACTACTGGCATATACAAGGGATGGTTATTCGGTGTTACCGTTGCCCCCGTCGTCATCTTTTCAATCTTTAGCCACTTCATTGGCACAGCTAACGGTATGCCATTGATCACAAAATAAATCGCTTTATTCTTATCCGGATGTCTTAAATTCATTTTACATTCCCTCCATGTTATCTAAACTACGTTTCATATCGTTGGTGTTGCTTGCCACTTCGCGCATCACAGTCAACAGCTCATTGATAATCGCCCACATCTCCCGGGCATTCAGCAGCTTTTGGTGCTTGGCGGCGTGCAGCACGCTGCCGCTGTGATCCGCCGTCCTCAACACCTCCATCGCCGCTTTCTTTAGGTGCCCAAGCACCCCTTTTCTACTTCGCCTTCCATGAACCAAAGTTTCAACCGTCTTCACGTCGCCCATGACAAATTACGACAAACTCTTGACAAACTTGTCAAAAAATGGCTAAACCAATTAGATAGAATGACTTACATTATTTTAACCTACTTTTCTTAAAACAAGATTAAATCAAAAGACAAACTTTTGACAAAGAATAGGGCTTTTTTGGAGGGTTCTAGCAAAGTGATGAACAATTAGACAAAGAAGGTGAATGAGCAAACAAAAAGCCCCCACGAAAGAGGGGGCCGGGGTGAATGATGGGGTTAGTCTCTAAGAAATAAAAACACGAGAAAATCACCGTGCATGTAATGAGTGTGCAATTTCCATCCAGCTAAGAAAGCACCATTTAGGAAGGCAGCAGTAGTTTGATTTGTATTTTGAACATGAACTGAAATTATCTGAAATTTTAGATCTTTAAAATCAATGTTTTGATCAGTCCACCCTTGCATGGCTCTTGTGCTTCCGAAAGAAAGACCGTTGGCTGGTAAATTAACCCCCCATACTGTAAATGCTAGAAAAAAAAGAATTTTCTTCATGTTATTATCCTCGTTATAAAGTAGTAGTATTCTATCATGAAAGATAGAATATTACTACTTATTTTTTGAATTACGGATTCCTAGATGGTGTTTGCCCTCCTGCTCCTGCCGTCGGCGTTGTTGCCGCTGGTTTTGGTGGGTTAATGTCCGCTGCCGTAGCTTTGCGCAGAGCTGCCAAGTTTTGGTCTTGAAAGGTGATCACCCAAGTGTCTGTGCCTTTATTTGGATGGTAGGTTGTTTGAAATCCTGTCAAATATCCGCTAATCATGTGGGTGCTTTTGCCATAATAGCCGCATAACAAGTTGGCAAAACCCGGCACATTTTCAATCTCTGTAACCCCAAAGAGTGGCACGGTTACCGTGCCAATGCTTAGCTCGTTTGGTTTTTTAGGCTCAACCTTTTCAGTTGCACTAAACTTTAAGTTTGGATTCTTCTCAATAGCACGTTCCAGCTCCAACTGTTTACGAAAGGCTGTTACTGTGGGATTACTTATATCCATGCTGTCAATCTTGAGCAACATAGCTTCAGCGTCTAATACCTCTTGCTTAAATTCTTTCTTGCCATGTGGCTCAGTGTTAAACTTTTCGGCAGCCAACGATGTTGATATGCTTCTTAACATCGCCTTTAGCACATTTATCCCTGCTAATGAGTTTGGTGGTCCATCTTCATCAGCAAGTGCGGCTCCCCCTAAGTTTGGAATCACCACTGTTATGCTGTAGGTTGTTACTGAATTGAGCACCGATGGCATATACAAGGGATGATCATTGGCTTTTACCGTGTTTGTTATTTTCATAATCTCATTCGTAACCCACGCAACAGGCAGGGGTATGGGTTTTCCATACACCACAAACACCACATATTTATCTTTGTCTTTGTTGTTCGCTACGCCCATCTTACATTCCCTCCATCATTTCTAAAATTTGTTTGGTCGCTTGCGTATTATTTGCCACTTCACGCATCAGCTCCAAAAGCTGTTCATACGTGTCGCTTTGCACCCGTTTCGCCTTCATATCACGCATTTTTACTGCGTGCAGCACGCTGCCGCTGTGGTCCGCTGTGCGTAACACCTCCATCGCCGCCTCTTTAATAGCCTGCTTAAGAATCGTTTTAAGCACACTGTTATTCAGCCCATGCACCGTCTCATAATCGGTATGGCTGGCAGAGTGGGTGTGAGGGCTGGCATAAAAGTTTGCCTCCGTGCCATTTGCACCCTGATCACCCTTATCCACCGCCACACCGTGGGCCTTCATATACGCCTGCTGCTGCACACGCAAATTTGCTGGGCTTTTCACGCTGCTGGGTTGTCTGTGCCACCAGCTCACCATTTTCATCTGCTGGGCCTGTGGCAGTTGTGTCACAAACCTCACAAGGTTACCCGCAAACCACTCATCCAGCCACTTCACGGTGTCTTTGCCCGCTGCTTTGGCTTTCTCAGCCTCCACTTCGGCCACGGCCATCAGTTGCCGTCTCACTAACACCAGTTCGTTCGGGGCTACCCCCTCCAAAGCGCCTCCTTGCAACTCCTCTTCGCTTTTCATCACGCAGGCGCTCATCATATTCTCCATGCTCTGCATCGCCTCATGGTGGGCGTGCAACACCGGCGGCATCGGGTGGTCTTGCTGATTCAACACCCACGCCCCCATACCGCCCACGGTCTCATAAAAGTTCTTGGCAAACGCACGCGCCCCTTCGTTAATGTAGTTGCCCTCTCGTGGTATGCGCACACTGTCTATCGTGTTGTTATTCATAATGTGTTCCTAAAGCGTTTTTTACGCTCTTTTTAAGTTCAAAAGGCCTGCGCCCTCTGTTGTTCCATAGGTTCATTTAGCAAATATTTGTTTTGATAAATCAATCATAAAGGCACACCACATTTTAGCTAGCTCATGATTGTGTGTGGTGTGCCGGTGTTGTTAGCGTTTAGCCTAACGGTTCGTTAATCACTTCGCTCACCCAGCCAGTGTTGGTAGGTGCCCACGGCACCCCACCACCGCCTTTCATGAACCCAAGTTTCACCGACACCACGTCGTTTACCACTAATTTTGACAAATTAGTGGTAAACTTATCAAAATAATCAATTACATATAATGAAAGTGTTTATGTGGTTAAAGCCCGCTTTATTTAAAATATGATTAAATTAAAGACAAATTTTTGACAAATAATAAGACGTTTTTGTAAGGTTTTGGTGAAGTGATGAAAAGTTAGATAAAGGGGGTGGATGGGAATAAAAAAGCCCCCTCGTGAGAGGGGGCTGGGTTGAATGGGGGGGGTTACTTGGCGGTTACGCCCTCTTTGACTAGTACAAAAATAAGGAAATCTCCGTGTATAAATGATGAGTGTAACTTCCAACCAGCTAAAAAAGTACTGTTTAAAGCGTTTCCAGTAGAAGAATTGGTGTTTTGTACATGCACTGAAATAACTTGAAATTTTGTATCGGCAAATGAAATAGAATCGCCTGTTGTCCAAGCTTGCAAGGATCTTGTACCACCAAAGGATAAACCATTACTGTTCACCCCCCCCCCAGAAAATAAAATAATAGTCAATAAAATAATCACTCTTTTCATTGTTACCGTCCTTATTAAAAAGTAGTCATATTCTATCATAAATAGAAGAACATGACTACTTTTATTTAAACATTCTGTAACCTATTGGTTTTTTATACCTGCTCCTGTCCCCGCCTTCGCAGGAAAAATATCCGATTTTGATTTTCGGCGCACCTGCGTCAAGTTTTGTTCAATAAACACAATCTTCCAGGTTTCGGTCATATTGTTCACATTGTAGGTGCTTTCAAACGAGCTTAAATAACCACTAAGCATATGTGTGCTTTTGCCAAAATAACTGCACATAAGGTTCAAAAATCCCGGCACTTCAAACTCCGCACCAAAAAATGGTACGGTTACTTTCCCAATGGTTAGTTGGTCTGCTTTTACCTGTTTTGCCTCAGCCGCTGCCAAAGCTTTTTCCTGCTGAGCAATATAAGTTTCATATCGGGCCACTGTATGGTCCTTTCTTAGCCCATTTTTAACTTCCTCAATCTGTTCATGGGAAAGCTTAATGTTAGATTTATGCTGTGCGATAACTTTTGCATTATTATCTAAAAACGTTCTGTCAGCGGTAGGTTCATTATTGTAGCGTTCTGTTGCCATCATGGCAGCAATGGTTTTAAAATAGGCTTTAAGAATTTTCGCTAACCGCAAATGCCGTTTCAGTTCCTGCTCTCGCAGGTCTAGGCTATTATCTTTTTCAAGGGCATTTGCTTCTTTATCTAATTTCGGATCATCCTCATAAGCAAACGATATTTTCATATTAATCGTATGGGTTGCCGTATGTCCTGTTACTGTGGGCATATACAGCGGATGGGCATTGGGCTTAACCGTATTTTTAGCCTCAATTTTTTCATCAACTACCCATGTCAAAGGCAAGCGGAACTCGATGCCCTGTGCAAAAAATACTACGGATTTACCGTAAGCCGGATGTCTTAAATTCATTTTACATTCCCTCCATGTTATCTAAACTACGTTTCATGTCGTTGGTGTTGCTTGCTACTTCACGCATCACACTCAACAGCTCATTAATAATCGCCCACATCTCTCGGGCATTCAGCAACTTTTGGTGCTTCGCAGCGTGCAGCACGCTGCCGCTATGGTCTGCCGTGCGCAGCACCTCCATCGCCGCCTTTTTAAGAGATTTATGCAATGTTTTCTCAATCGCCCCCACAAAGGCCTCTTCAAGCATCCCTTTCAGTTCACTGCTGTTCATCCCCCCATTAACCGTCTCATGGCTGGCAGAGCGTGTCTGGTGGTTGGCATAAAAGTTTGCCTCAGTGTTGTTCATGCTTTGATAACTGTCAGCCTCATCCATCGCCACACCGTGGGCTTTCATATAAGCTTGTTGTTGCGCTTTAATCTGGCTCGTCTTTTTCACGCTGCTCGGTTGCCCGTGCCACCAGCTCACCATCTTTAACTGCTGGGTTTGGGGCAGTTGCGTCATAAACTTAACCATATTATCCGCAAACCACTCATCCAGCCACTTTGCCGTATCTTGCCCTGCTGCTTGCGCCTTTTCAGCCTCCACCGCCGCTGTGGCCAACAGCTGTCGTCTCACCAGCACCAGCTCATTCGGCTCTGCGCCGTCCAAAGGGCCGCCTTGCAGCTCCTCTTCACTTTTCATCACACAGGCGCTCAGCATGTTATCCATGCTCATCATCGCCTCATGTTGGGCGTGCAACAGTGGTGGCATCGGGTGGTCTTTTTGGTTCAGCACCCACGCCCCCATACCGCCCACGGTCTCATAAAAGTTCTTGGCAAACGCACGCGCCCCTTCGTTAATGTGGTTGCCCTCTCGTGGTATGCGCACACTGTCTATCGTGTTGTTATTCATAATGTGTTCCTAAAGCGTTTTTTACGCTCTTTTTAAGTTCAAAAGGCCTACGCCCTCTGTTGTTCCATAGGTTCATTTAGCAAATATTTGTTTTGATAAATCAATCATAAAGGCACACCACATTTTAGCTAGCTCATGATTGTGTGTGGTGTGCCGGTGTTGTTAGCGTTTAGCCTAACGGTTCGTTAATCACTTCGCTCACCCAGCCAGTGCTGGTATACACCAACCGCTCGGGCTTGCCTAGTGAGAATGCGGTTTTTTGCACACCCGGAGGGGGGTCGGTGGTCATATAACTTTCATTAAACCCCACATTGCCGGGCAAGGTTAATGTTTGCCCACTAAAGGTGCGGTCGGGGTTAAGTAGATAGCATACGGTCGCGGTCAGTGGTTCACCCTGATAGCGCCCCAAAAAGGCATAAGCATGGGTGAGTAGAGATTTTGGGGCGACTTCGTTTCGCCGTCCATAAGCAGCGTTGGATGATGAGGCGTTAAAAGAGCGTTGCCAGCCCACATCACCTGATCCAGCACCTACGGTGGCATTGCCTGATGAGCGAACGCCATTACCGGGCGATGAGCTAAATGCGCCATTAAAAGTACCAACCGATCCACCAAAATATCCTGAGATATTCGGCACACTTTCCGCTTGCACCGTGCCAGCCCCAATCAGGGTTGGTCGCACATACAAGCTGGTTAGGTCAATCAGCTTAAACCGCTCCTCATCCACCTCGGTGGCAAGCCCGTTGGCCACCACCTTAGCCCAATCTCTAAAGGCCTCTTTTTGCAAAATAGTGCCATTCAGCAGCACATATCCCTGTCTAAATGCCATCATGGGTGGGGTCAGCCGGTGGCTAATTTCCCCATGCAGGGCATCATAATAGTGGCTTAGCAGCGGTTTTAAATCCACCGCTTGCCAGCCTTGCGTGGGGGTAACCACCCCTGTTTTCACGCTTGTGTCGTTCGTGCCCGTGGTTGTTTGGGCGTTTTGCAGCACTATCGCTTCTAGCGGGGTGTCTTGAATAGTTGTGTCCATAATTTTTTCTCCTATATTATGTGTTATGAAATATCTAGGTGGCCAAGGACCACACCAGCGGGCAAAAATTGTTTAAAAAACATCTCAGGTTCAGTACCCACCACGGCTTCTAACGAAGTACCGGCTTGGGCATACACGCCATCACTTAAAGCATACCTTTTGTCAGCAATCGCCTTTAAAAAGTCATCATTACTGTTGGTGATGGTGATGCCGACTTGGTTAGGCTCGTCATCCAAAAAAACGGTGCTTTGTAGGCCAAACAAACCAGTACAAAGTTGACTCAACCCTTCCCGTGTGCCGGGGTGGGTAAAGGCATACAGCAGGCTGTTCAGGCTGCTCACCACGCTTTCAGGCGGGGCAAACTCAAGATAAGCCAGTAAGCGATTTTTGGCGATGGCGTGGGCAAACCACGCATGGCCAGAGGCTTTAGCCGAGGCGGCTAAACTGTCAGCAAGAGGGGTGATGAGGGCTCGATTACCCTCGATATTAAGATGGGATGCTGCACTCATTTTAGAGAAGCACCACTTCAGGATTACCCTCTAAGGCAAACTTTTGTCTGGGGTTGCAGGGAAACACAGTGCTTTGCCATGAGGTTGTCCCATTAATCGTGGCTTCATACCACACAGTGATGGTAGAAAGGTTGGGAAACTCGTTGGTGTTTAAAAACGCCCGTGGGTGAAAATGCTTACCAATGGCGTTAAAGGCATTAAACTGCTCAACAAAGGCTTTTGTGATCAAAGCAGGCTCATACTGCACGCTATTTTCTTTGTAAGCCACGCGAATTTGGCACTTAAGAGGTGTATAATCTTCCTTTTGTAAGTTAAAAAAGCGATACGTTTTTGCCCCTGTGCTGGTAAAGTCGATGGTAATTTCTTCACTCCCTTCAATTTCAGGCGTCATCATGCCAGGCCAAATACTGCGCTTAAATGCTGCATGAATAGCCTCAAGGCTATCTTCATCATCAAGCTTAAGCTCATCAAAAAAGAAGGCTACTTCGCCCGGCACCTTAATCTGGCTAGATAATGGTGTGTTTTTGATGTGTGTGTCATTCTGGGCACGCCCTGAGTCCACAATGTTGAGACCGGCGCATAACCCTTCAAAGTTATTGGCCCACCCTTCGTATGAACAACCAAAACTACCACGAATGGCTAGGTTTTGCTCCTGCCAAAAGGTAAAGAGTGAGGCGATGGCCTTGAGCTGTTCTTCTTGAATCTGCTCAAGCTGGGGCAAGGTGCTTTCTGAAAAAAAGCGGTGAATGTTCGTGCCTTTAAACTCAGTCAACGTCATCGAAATTAGACCTGAATTGAACAAGGCATTGTATAAGACGGTGAGACGTTGCTCACGAGTTAATGGACTTAAGCCCATATTTTCACTATAATTCATAATTATTTCTCCTCAATGGCTATGCTTAGCCTTCCTTTAATATTGTTAAAAAGGATGTTGAAGTTGGTGACATTTGCCCCAAAGTCAATCAGATACGCACTGAGCATATCGGTGATAGAACTTTGCGGTAAACCGTGGGTGATAACCAGGTCTAATGGTAGCTTTATTTCTGGCGACTCTGGGAATTTGTGCGACAACAAGTTATAAATCTTATACTTGTGTGCCGTCGTGAAAATTAAGTCGCCTGAGGGTTTTAGTTCATCCTGAACATCTAAAAATTTTGCCATTGTTTTTCCTCCATCTCTTCTAGAGATTGTTTCATTTTTTGCTCATACTGAGCTTTAATTCCCTCCCAAGCAATTTCTGCCGCTGCTGTGAGGAGCGTACCTCCGGCCATTCCTGCTGGAGTTAAGCAAGATTTTACGACTTTACTAAAAAAGTCATCCAACAGGGCTTGCGTTTCCTCAGCTTGCGTTTCCACATGTTTTAGCACAGCCTGCAGGTAGGCGTATTCCTTGCCTTCAAGCTTTAGTGGTTCCGGTGGCACACCCCACACCACAGATACCGCCCATAAACGGGTGCTGCTGTTGTAGTTGTTCACCGCTCGCCACACAGACTGTCCGTCAATTTGGTCGCCTACCAGCACGGGGTGCATGGTGTTGGCAGTTTGCCCCCAGCGGTTAAGCGAGGCATGGTTGACCCCACTTTTGCACAGCCCATTACTGCTTTGCCATAGCCCAAAAGAACGGAAAAGATCCTCTTGACTGGTGGTAAGCATGGTGTAGGGCACCTTCCAGCCACCAATTTCTGTGTCTTTTTCCAGCTCAAGCGGAATCTCCACAGGGTTAAGAGGCGAAGGGTAGCCGATTTCGCTAATCAGGTTACTGAATTGTTTCATTCGATTCCCCCTTGTCCCAAATGAACACGGTCTTCTTTAACCTGCAACCAAAGTTGTCCGCCAAAAAAGAAATAGTCGCCTACCTGTTTAGGGATAGTGATGGTTCTCCCATTCAACCAGACTAAACTGTCTTTGTGAATGAAGAGACTTTCATTGCCTATGGTTTGCCAACGTGAGCAAAACTCTTCGTCGGTACCATAAAGGCGGGTGAGTTGATAATTGTACATAAAAACCTCCTTAGTTTCCTACCAATAATTTTTTTTGAAAATTTACATAAAACTAAAAAGTATATTAAAGCACAGCCATAATGAGTAAGGTGCTTATACTGAAGAAAAAGCCTATACTTGAAGTTTTTTGATTTTAAATTCATGTTATTCATGAATGGGACAAGCAAAACAGTGAGAACTCACTACGTTGTTTTCTGCATAGCCCCAAATATTGGCGAAGCTAATAACCACACCATAGAAAATTATATCATAAATAAAAGAAGAATACAAGCATATTTTTTATTACTTCGTCAATATTATTTATATTATCATCACGTCGCATGACAAAAAAAACCGCCCCCACCGGATGAGCAACGGTGAAGGCGGAAAGGATGAAGGACTAACCTTTTTTAGCACAAAGGAGCAAACCATTAATAACCGAGAGGGCAGACGGTATTAATGAGTCAATAATAACGATTGAAAAATAAAATTAAAAAACAGAAGTGGCTAGTAAAACCAGGTGAGGATTAGCTCGTAGCAACTCCTGCTCCAGCGATAACACCGTCTGGTAGCTTGGCAGGACCCTTGCGACGAACATTTACCAATGGTTGGGCTGCAAAGGTGATGTTCCACACGTCAATCTTGGTACTGGGGTCAAAGGTGGTGTGAAAGCTTTCCAGATAACCGCTCATCATCTGCATACTTTCACCGAAATAACTGCACAGCATGGCGACCACGCCGGGCAGGGTTTGAGGGGCATTCGCCAGCTCTACCTTAGTGTTGCGAATCTCTTGGCTTCTAAAGGGTGTTGCCAAACGTTGCTCGGCGGCCAGCGTGTTGCTGATCTGTCTAAGCAATGTTTTTAACACTCTCGTTTTAGCCAGGTGTTCGCCTGACAGGCAGGGCACCTCGATGGAGATCTGAAAGTTCACTCGATTGAGCATAACTTCGGGTTGGTGGTCTGGGTTGCTGTAAATCAGCACATCGTTAGTGGTTTGCGATGACTCGCTTTTAACCCAGCCAAGTGGAATGGTGTATGGCTTGCCATACACCACGAAAACTACATGGTCTTGCCGTGTTTTTACAATAGGCATAACTTTAAACTCCTTGAATATAATTTTAAATTTTTATTGATATTTTGATTTATATGTACTAATTAAATTTTTTGGCGACACACCAAGGGCGGTGTGGGGAGTAGATAACTACCCCCTTTTTTTGTGATAGTGATTATTACCATAGGGAGGATTGACCTACCTCGATAAAGATTCTAAAACGGTATTCTACTTTTGCTGTAATAGTCCAAAGCCAGTAATCCTTCGATAAGAAATAATTAATTATCTCGTGAAACTCATCGGAATAAAATTCATCTAGTGAACCCTCTAGTGCAACAGCCCCCATTGTGGGTAAGTCTTCCAAAATTAACGAGGCACGTTCAATTGAAACTTTCCGTTTTAGAGTAAAGATCAAGAGACCATCATCTAGTGCGGTATTTTGCACTTGCCACCCATGATTAAGATAGCCATTGATAGTGTTAAAAACGGTGCTATCAGTCATGTCTTGTTGTTTAATAACGAGCTGCATTGAGTCTTTCAAATACTCTCCTATCACTTCAACCTTGGAATTATTGGCTAGTACATCGCCAATGAAGGGTCGAAATTCCCCTCGAAAAGGGTAAGCTGTACCCCGTTGCAAAAAAATAACAGTTTTTAAACCAGTCTGCATCGCATAGTCTGTTGCACTCCAGCCCAAGGGTACATCCTGAACAATATCATAGATAGGCTCACGATAGGACTGCCACCCCCGCGCGCTACAATCATAATCAAAAAGTTACTCTCAGGGTCGCCAATAAGCTCAACGGTGCGGTTATTGTAAATTGTGGCGCTAGTTTGTACCGCAGGCAGTGTGCCAGACAAAGTCACGAAGACCATTAGTATAAGCCATAATTTTTGCATTTTCTTCTCCTACTCTCTTGGTTGATTTTCTGGCATACTAGTAAATGCGTCATGAATCTGTTGCTTTCGTTCATCCAATCGCCTCTCCATACGTTCTAGTTTAATCTTATCCCCTATGCTGTCAGCATTTGCATAAGCGGCAATAAAACCAGCCACAGAACCCACTACTAAGCCTGCTCCCCAGCCGAGTCCTAAACTGGCTAGGCAAAAAGCAGTCATTTTTACAACTTTCATAAATTTTCTCACTATTTTAGCCTTATTGCAGGTCTCTTGGTTTTTTCCATTGCTGAACCCACGCCTCATTCCATTTGTTAAAGCCACTTTCTTCCCATGGGATATTCTTTCCAGTGGCATGATTATATCTATACCACAACCTTTTCGCTTGGTAGTAATCTTGCCAATTAGGGTATCCCCCTATTTCGCGACCATAATCAGAATACTGTTTCCATATTTCCACATATAGAATATCATCCATCCTCTTCTCAAATGTGGCTTGGTAGCTTCGCCACCCACCCCAGCTTGCCCCTATCACAAAACCTATGCAACCCATGCCGACCAGAATGGTGCGTGTTTTCATACCAACCTCCTTGCATTTATATTATGATAGCATGAAAACACTGTTTTTACCATATTACTGATATGCATTCTCAATTTGTAATCGACGAGCATCCAATTTAGCCATCACCGCTTCATTTTCTTTACTAACCATAAAGCGGTCCAGCTTATTCTTCTGCTCTTTTATCCAGTCAATAGAGGTCATTATTGTATTTAACATGAATTTTAACTCCACATACTGAGATCTTACCTCACGCTCCAACGAATTATTGTTATTCTTACTGTATAATTGCTCTGAAACATGATCAATCTGAACCGAGCGAGCCGCTAACCAATCGGCAAACCATTTTTCCCAGCCAATTTATCAGCGAGTCAAAACCACATAGTATCCATTAATGGTTACAATCTTCCAACCCGACATTAAGGCGTGTGCCAAATCACTCATGTCAATATTTTCATTATCTGGCTCTAATGTGGACAACTGTATCACACGGTATCGCAGGTTCATGCTTTCGGTCGGAACAGAAGCCTTAGCACTGGCTCTTTTCAGAACAATATTGATTTCATTGGATCTGTCTTCATTAAAACGGCGTGAAATAGATGTATCCCGTTCTTGCTCATATACTCCCACTATGTTCCAGCCATTATAAAGATAATAGTTGATAATCTGATGCGTATCATAATTACTTGTTATACTGGTAACAGAAGTTCTGATAATCAACACATCATCATCTGTTGGGCTACCAATGATACGAGGCTTATTATTACCTAATGGTGTTATCCGCCTTAATTGCAAAACAAACCCTTGTTCTTGTGCTGTTGTGCGGGTTAATTGCCAGCCCTCCACCCAATACTCATTCAAGCTTTCCATTACGCTGGCATCCGACATATCAGAGGAATGGATCACTAGCTGCAATTCATCACTAAAATAATCCCCCACCACCTCAATTAAGGGGTTTTGTCCCACTTCTATCAATGGTCGTGGCACAGTGCGTACCAATGGAATGTAAAGCCGACTCTCGCTATCAGTCCATGGTTGTGATACCACCTCCCAGCCTTGTGCTAGAAGATAATGATTGATCAACTCGTCCCCCTGTTGCGCCTCCACCTTATCTAACAAAGTGTATCCATCTATATAAAGGATCGCAAAATTGCCTTCCTCAAGACCAATAACACCAATTATAGTGTTCTCAGAATCCACAAGTGGCCACCATGTGAAACCATTTAAAAGGTTTGTGGATATCATAACAAAAAGCAGGATTATCACTAGTTTTCTCATCTTCTTCACCTCTAGAGTTTTTTGATTATGAACAATATAGCACATAACCCCACCTTTTTCATCATTATGTTAATCCTTTAAGCTCGCGACTCTTCGCATCCAGCTTTTGCACATTAATCTGAGCTTGAGTTGAGTCAATCCTGTTCAGCATGTTTAGTATGAGTTTTGACTCTTTATAGTTCTTATGCAAATCTTGTGTCCTAGTATTCCTGTTTTCAATGACACCTTGAGCTTTATTTAGAGAGTAGATAGTTTCTGCCTCCATAGCCATGCCATTATGTGTGCTGATTGACCGAGTTTGGGCTTGTAGCAAGAGCGATAAGGCGGCAATACTGTCTGTTAGTGCACTTACTTGATAATAGTCCGGGGTGGTTAGAGAATTGCCACCCCCAATCCGTGCCGTTTCTGTGATCATTACAGTTTTCTCTTGGACGATTTCATGCATTTGTGCCAGCATCGCTTGTTCTCTGCGGAGGTTATACTGATAGGTATGCTCTGCCGCTGTGTCTATTGCCTTAGCCGCATCACGAATCTCTTTATTTTCTTGCACAATTCTTTTTTCTTCCTCAGATTGCTCTTTATTCCTATTCTCTCTAGAGCTACCAGATGGCTTAATGGGAGAAAATTCCTAACCTTAGGTGCCGCTGCTTGCATCTGGGTGAGGGTGTAGTTGCGTGAGTGTACCCCAAAATATTTTTGTGCTTCCTCGTCGTTCAATTCACCTTGTTTCAATAAATCAAGGAAATAAGTGATTTTATCCTTGCCCCCAATCAGTCCATCTTTATCCTCATTATCTTCAAAATAGCGCGAAAAATGTCCAAAAAGGGTGCTGGCTTCGTTCACATCGCTCACTCCTTGTTCCCTAAACAACTTTCTCAGTGCTACTATCTCTTCAGTGGTGCTTGCCCCCTCAACGGCTAGCTTTTTTATTAGTGTGGCTTGATTAGATAAGCCTTCGACTTCGCTCACCATGCTTAACCATTTCGGATTGGCATCTGTTGCCTTAGCATAAACCCAACTTGCAAACTGCCAAAGACCGGTAACAGCTGCGGCAAAGCCAAGGGCAGTAACCGGATCCATAACCTCCATAACTTCTGGGTTATTGCCTCCCATCCAAGTGCCATCATCAGACTGTCCCAACCAGCGAGGATCGCCCAGCGGAAATTGTTCGGTGGTGTAAGGCACGGCTTGCTTGTTATGACTAGGGTTTTGATTCAGTAAGTCTAATGGTTGTTCATGCTCACTCGGATCATGTTCAAATTGAGTTGATGATGTGTTTGATGTGCCAAACACGCGCTCTTTCGCACTTTGATTATGGGCAAAATTAACCGTTGCCCCAATCATTTTTACACTTTCTAAGCCCGCATTCGCCTCTCTCACCACCTCAGCTAGCTCATCACTCTGCCCCAGTGGCAGGTGTGCCATGCCACCACACACCTCATAAAATGCCTGTGCCGTTTTGCTCACATTCTCATTATAATGCCCCTCCATCAGGCAACGTTGCCGCCCTTCAGGGTTGCTCACTGTCCCTATCGTTATCGTTCCATCGCCTAAATAATCGCACAAGTCTTGCATCGTCATACGGCTAAAATCCGTGTTGTTCTTGCCTGTTTTAAAATCAATAGACATACCTGTCTCCTTTTATTGTTTTTTGTTCTCATGGATGAAAGGGTTTACGCTCTTTCATCCATGCCTCATTCTTTAAGCCTGTTTTGCCTTAGCCCCAGCCATGGCTGCCACAATTGTGCCACCCAAGCCCAGTTTATCCAGCTCTGCCATCGCTTCACCGTTCATGCTCATCAGCTGGGCGCGCTGCAAGTCTTCGTATAACTTTGCCACGCTGCTCATTTTAATGCCATCCTTGCCTAAAAAATACGAATACATGGCGGGCAAGGGCGTGTTTTGAAAACCTTCACAAAACACCCGCACCACCTCCACCACCTGCATAAAGCTCAAGCTTTCGCTGTTCAGGGGTCCACGACCCCCTGTCGCTAGAGATCCAACCGACACCACGTCGCATAATAAAAAAACCGCCCCCACCGGATGAGCAACGGTGGGGGCGGAAAGAAGAAGGAATGAAGGCTTAGCCTTTTTTAGCACAAAGGAGCAAACCACTAATAACCGAGAGGGCAGACGGTATTAATGAGTCAATAATAACGATTGAAAAATAAAATAAAACGAGCTAGCGGGGGCGATTAAACCGTCTACAGCTTAGCTGCCAGCTGCTCCCGTTCCAGCACTAACCCCTTGTGGGGGCTTGGCAGGACCCTTACGGCGAACATTTACCAGTGGTTGGGCTGCAAAGGTGATGTTCCACACATCAATCTTGGTACTGGGGTCAAAGGTGGTGTGAAAGCTTTGAATATAGCCGCTCACCATGTGGACACTTTCACCATAATAGCCACACATCATCTGCAACACACCTGGCATCTCGGGTAGCACAAGTTGATGAATAACAACGCCACCTGAAAGCTTTGTTGCGGCAATATCACTGGCGATAGTCTCTTGACTTTGCTCCTCATGCCGTTGCCCAGCTAACGCCGAACAGATGCTGTCAAGATAAGCTTTGAGCAGTTTAGCCTTGGCTAAATGCTCTCCACCTAGGCATGGCACATGAATAGTAACCAGATAGTTCACTCTATTCATAGTGAGGGAAGGGGCGACGTCGGGGTTTGAGTGAAGTGTAATATCATTAGCTACTTCCTTAGCTTCACTCTTAACCCAACCGATTGGGATGCGGTACGGCACGCCGTAGACGACAAAGACCACATGGTCTTGACCTGTTTTAACAAAGGGCATAATAAACCTCCTTAGGTTATTATTTGTATTGATTTGGTTTTTTATAAAAACCATTAAAATTAAGTGGATTACTCACACAATTTTTTATGATGTGTGAGTGGTGGGGCAGAAACTCTGCCCATGATTAAAAGATACTAAATATCTTTATTTCTCAAAATCTATCCTCATAGTCCAGTCATCATCTTGCCAATCTGCGTAAAGTTGACCACCTGCACTTAAAAAGGCATTGACAATTTCATGAAACTTCGGACTATAAAAATCACCTTGTGCGGGTTCTATCGATACGAAATTCGCAATAAACCGAATATCTGTGGGGATTTGCTCAATGGATACCATTCTTTTAAGCTGTATCTCTACGATACCGTCTGCCAAGGCGGTGTCGATAATAGCCCAACCATGGTTAAAGTAAATATTCAGAGTTTCATAAACCTCGGGGTTGCTCATATTCTCCTTGAAGATGTTGATCTGTAGAAAGTCACTTACATAAGCACCATCTTGCACTACGAGTAAGTCAGATTCAGCTAGTTGCGTACCGATGAAGGGGATCAACTCTTTTCGTGTTAAAAAAACCACTATTTTACTGCGTTGTCGTGCCAGCCGCCATATAAAATCAACATCCCATCCGCTTTTTTCATACTCAGCTAACAGCTCATCCAACCACGTTTGGTCAACCCCATCTCGCCATTGCCAGTTTGCCATAACAATCAAAAAATTGCTTTCAGGGTCGCCCACTGTTTCAACGGTGCGATTAGCCAAGGTGCGGGTGGCTACTTGAAACTGTGCTAGTAATGAATGCGTTCCTAACATTAACATTAAGGCTACCATGAGCCATCGTTGGTTCATAATTTTCTCCTACAATCTATTTTAATGCTTTAGTATAGCATTAAAATAGATTGTTATCTAGCAGGTGCTGGCGATTAAATAAAACCTATACGCCAGCACCTTGTGTTAAAACTTCATGTTTTCCACTCTTTGGGCGTGTTTGTCAGTCCTAGCTTGTTGTTCCTGACGGAGAGTTGTTCCTTTGGTGAAGCCAAATGCTATGAGAAGCTTCTCGCCTGCTTCTAATATTCGAGAAGTGTATAAATTTAATAGGGCATGGTCCCCCTTTGGGTTGTTTGTATCAGCCCAATTCTTAGCCTGCGAGGACATTATAGTTGGACTTTTTTCGTCAACATGTCTGATAATGTTGGTTTGGGCACCTCCATAAATACTTAAAGCCTTGAGATAATCTGGCAATAGTTTTAGCTCCGATAACCAAAATATTTGTTCCATCGTTGCCTCTCTGACTATGTGCTGACGCTCATTATCCGCTTTCACGGCGTTTTTTACGGCAAGCTCATATTCCAGCATGGCAACATTGTTAGAAAACATTGAACTTGAATGAGTCAAATAAGTTTTAGCCATATCAAGATTGGCTAGCATTTGCTCTAGCGCATAGGTGGATCCTCCGTTGGTAATGGCCTTCATCGCTTCTTCTCGCTTTTTTTTACCATCATCGTTAGTTACATCAATGGCGTTAATGCGTTTTAGCTCCTTTATCAGATCTGCGGTGCTCAATTTCGCACTCATGATAATATTATTAATACCATCAATGTCGCCAACACCTGCCGAAGTAAATATACCTTGAATCTTTACCACATCTTGAATGCCAACATTAGCACCAGCTTCGTGAGCCACTCGGTCTATGGTTCGGGCATCAGAGAGCAAACCTGGAATCATATTTATCTTATCATTTTGTTTTGTTAATGATTCGATAAAGGAGTCCGTCGCCCTGCCTGCAAAGTGATCTAGAAGGAAGCCCCCTGCGACCCCCAATGCAGATGCGTTCATCATACCACTATCGCCAGCGTTGCCAAAACCTTGATCGGTATAACCACTATTCACATAGTTGCTATAAAAATCCACCGCCGTCATGCCGGCATTCGTTTGTGATACCACCATCGATAGACTATCTCCTGCGTTTAGGTTACGGCTTAAAACCAGCTGACCCATACCACCGATGGAGTTACCTCCTCCTAGGTTGCCAGCTATGCTTCTCGCTGTGGTTTCTTGATACGACACGGTGTTTTTACGTTGCTCTCGGCATGAGTTACATGCCGTTGCTATTGTTGGTGTTGGAAGTGCTCTTCCAACCGATTCATCATTTGGTCTAATATTTGCCATTTGTCATCTCCTTGTTTCTTTTGTTGGTTACACCTACCGAAGCTTTTTGCTTCGGTAGAGTTAAATTGGTCATCACCTGAGCGTTATTTTGAATGCGCCTTGGTAAACGTTTTGAGGTAATAGACATTATTTTACGCCTCCTTTCCTCGGGTGCCAGCCATGGCTAGCGTAAGTAAGCCACCAAGACCCATTTTAGACAACTCAGTTACAGGTCCACCATTTTGGCTTAGCAACTGGGCTTGTTGTAAATCTTGATATAAGTTAGCAATACCTTTCACCTGTAGCCCATCCTTACCCAAAAAGTGGCTGTACATAGAAGGTAGGGCCGTGTTACCCAAACCTTCACAAAACACTCGAATAACTTCTACCACTTGCATTAATGTCAAACTCTCACAGTTCACATCAGCAAGGCATAAGCCTGCTTCCCCCGGCAAATACACACAGCGGGCAATCGCATTCCAATGTGCCTGTGGCAATTTGGTGATCATTAAAAAGAGTGTGTACGGGTTTTCCATATCGCGCAGCCAATAAAAATCCAGCGTTGCTGTCATAGTTGCCACCACCTCAAAAATGTTGTTCAACCCTTTGGGTTCTTTGTACACATACCCTTCCAAAAGAGAGGTGTCAAACGACACCCCCCTATCAGAAGCTGTGTTGGGTTCGTTCATCATGTCATTGTGTGTTTCGGTCATGTTCTGTCCCTCTTTAGTGTTCATTGTGTGTTCGTTCTCCATCATCGCTTCTGTTTTCATTTACTTCGCATCTCCTTTATCCGCATTCTCCACGGTAACCTCTACGGGGTCTGATAGACTGAAAATCATCTTCATTGAGGCTTCAGCTCCATGCTCGGTCAAGGCAATCTCAGGCAATTTGTGCAGCACGCAGTTGTTAAACATCGTTTTAACCGACAAACCTCCGTCATAGCTCACATACTTAAAGTGCGTGGCGTTAGCAAAATGCACAAACTTATCCTCTTGATACATCGTTACCAAGGTGCGGTACAAGTCGCGTGAAATCACCGCGTCCCCGTCCACCACTGTCGCCTCATACAGCCCAGTGCCGCTAAGCCCACGCCCTGCATGGGCCGTAATCGTTTCACCAAGGGTCAAGTCGCCCCCAGTCTTAAAGTTAATCATCACTTCATGCTTGCCAATTTTTACGGCAATCGCATTACGGCTTAAGCCCATTCCGCCCAAAGATACTTTCTGTGTTGTCATTTTATGCTCCTCCAATGTGTACGCCGATGCGGCGAATTTCGTTATTTAGTTCAATGGTGATGTCGATAGGTTGCAATGCGCCCTTCGACCGGTCTAATTTGCTCAACTGTGCCAAGGTAGGCATGGTAAAGCTGGTGATTTCAGAGTTCATTTGGGCGGTAAACTGACCCAAAGTGCTGCTGATTACGTTGCTGAGCAACTCCACGTCGTTAAACGTGCGGCCACGCTGAATGAACGCTGCAATGTTTTGTTTAATGTGGAACGAAACAATTCGATCCCAATACACGGCATACGCCCCCATTTTGCCCACAAACAAGCCATCAGGCCACACCAATTGACGGCTAACAAACCAGTAGCTCAATCCGTCATCTTCGGCCATTTTAGCTTCCCCCTCGGTTACAAATCCCGAAAAGTTGCTGTTGTTGATCTGATGGGTGTTTCTAATACGACCCTGCAAGCTGAGCAGCTCCATGATGGCATACACAAGTTTGCCCTCACGTTCAGCATCCAACATCACGCCTTGGTTAGCACGCCCAGCAAAGGTTTTAAACTCAGCCGATGGGTCGGTGCTAGCACAAGTAAGCCACACGATGTTATCGCTTAAATCTGGCTTTGGCCCTGTGTAAGCCAACCATGCGGTGCTGGCTGAGCTTAAAAAGATGATGGTGTCGCCCCATGCTTTGGCATGGTTAAGTGCCGTCTGCATGTCGGTGTTGTGGAACAATCGAATTTGACCCGACACCTGTGGTAACTCGTCAGCTTCGCTCGATGAAAGGTACGAACTTAAGTCGGGGTTTTGGCTCAAATCGAACAACTGTCCCTCTTCATGAAGTGAGCTGCCACCGCTTGGGGTGCTAGCAATAACACTCACGGCGCTCCATTTTTCGCGCTCTGGTGGCAATGGGGTAGATTTAGTAATGCTGATCACTAAATCGCTGTAATCTGTCTGTGGCTTCGTGCCGTTTTCAGTAGACATAATAGACTCCTTGTAGTATTTAAAAAATTTTGAAAAATTACCTATTTTTACAATACATTAACAATGCTGTAAAAATATGATAATTATTGAAAAATAAAACTTTTAAAGGGTTGAGTTTACCTTTAGCGAAAATCGGGCGGGCATCACTAGTATGCTGCCGATAACCTCATCATCAGCAAGCAGATAGGGTTTAACTTCTACTTGCCCTGTGCTATCGCCAAGGTTAAGATTAAGAATGTCCAGTTGCAGTTTACCCGTAGCGGAGGGGCGATCGATAGAAGTCATCATCGCAAGATAACTCACTTCATAAGTGTCGCACACATCTTCCTGTTGGGCGTAGCTGGTAGGAACTTTGTTGACTTGGGTGATTTGAATATAGAGTGTGCTGTCAATAGCACTTAAGGTTTGGAAGGATTCCCAGCCTCTTATTAACTCTACAGGTCGTTGGGTGGTTTCGCTAAGTGTTTCAATAAGAAGGGCTGCTATATCCATGATAGTCTCCTTATTTTTCCTTTAACGAACGGAATTGGCTGGCTTACATCAACCCGAGCGTCGTGAGGGTCATAATGCCCTATTAAAATGTCAATTTCTCAACCTCCTTAGTGGTTATAAGCCACTCATTAAATTTTATTGCTCTTCTTTGAACCTGAAACAAGTGTAATAGAGTAAAACATATTTTTCAATACACTAAACCCTGTTTTGTAGTCATTTATCGATTCTAGTGCCATACTAAGTGGTTTTTCGTCAAAATAAAAATATCTTTAATTCGTATTGAAAATAAAATCATGAACACATCATTGACTTAATTCGTAATTATTATTTACCAATACAAATTTTTGGCAAATAATAATAAAAGATTGATGGTATTAAAGCTGCAAAATGTGGAACAGTGTAAAAAAAAATTTACCATCACTACGGCAAACAAAAGGCAAGGAAAAATTTGTTGTTCATCCATCACATAGCATCTCGTATGCGGTGATTATATCTGCCATCTCTGGTAACCTGAAATAATTATAACATGGTGAAACATATTTTTCAACTCATGAGTTCTCATAATGTAGTCAAAAAAATTATCGATTTCCCCGTTTTGTAGTCATTTTTATGTCAAAAGAGGGCTTTCGCCCTCCTTTCAAAAAAAATGCTGTGTGCTAACGCTGGCGAGAACTCTTTGCCTGTGCAATTTCATCACGCTTCTTGCGCTCTTTTAATTGCGCAATAGTGAGCGGTTCTTTGCGCAATAGTGAGCGGTTCTTTGCGCATCATCGACAGGACTATCTCAGGACCATCTAGTTGAGTATTGACAACTACCCACCCTTCGGTAATAAATTCATTAATGATGTCATTCACCTCTGGATCAATAACGACAGCGGCACCAATCCAGATTATCATAAAGTTGCCATCAGGACGACCCCATAATATAAACCTTTCCTTGGCAGGACTCTGAGGGTTTCCCCTTAGGTAAAATAATTCGGTGGGCTTACCGTCAAATGTGTTTGACTGAAAGGTGCGATGCGAAACTGGAAGAGTAAGCGGTTCAGCGGCTGGTTCTTTACAGTTGACTAGTAAACCTAAGCTCACAACAATGCCCACAATCTTTACTAGTTTATTCATTTTACTCTTCTCCCCCCAATGGATTGCGATTGCGCAGGTCACGCATCGCACTTTCAATGCGACCCATCTGTTGTTGATTTTGCATCAACTGTCGATTGAGTTGCTGCAACGGCTCAGGCAATAGATGGGTAGGGGCTTTATTCGTTGTCGTGTGGGGGATCGTTTCGGTTACAGCTGGCATGGTGGTCGTTCTGTTTGTTTCGGATGTTGCGTTATTAGTGTTTGTAACGGTTGTTTGGCCCGCCGCATTGTCTGGCTTGGCATGTTGCCCTCCTTTAGCCTCAAAGACATCCCTCCTAACAAGACCCAAAACATCAGAAAACCGCATATCCAAGATAGCCCGCATAATACCTTCTTCCCATGCTCGATCGTTTAACTGCCCAGGCACCGTGTGTTTTGAAAAAGCGGAGTTGGTATCGATCCGTACCAGCCCAGCAGCTCCATAATCATCCCAAAGATTCTCACCCTTAACATTGCGCTGCTTAGACATAAAAACCATGTGCCGGGCTACCTCTTGCTGCCATCTACTGGCTACAACAGCCCGGGCCGCCATTGCCTCATCTACCGCCACCACCTGATCTTGAGAGTTGGTAAACAGATCAGGATAGAGACCTGGCAGCTTTTTTAACTGAGCCATGGCACTACCAGCATGGGTAATAAGGGCATTCAGCTCATAGCTTTCTTCGCCAAATACCTGTGCCACCTCTTTATCGCGTGCACTTCCATCAAATAAGTGATAAAGCCCTCAGCATCGCTCAAGCTTTCATCCACCGTTATCAACCCTTTATTCTTGGCATCCATAAATTGCTGAAGGGAAAGGTTCATGGCATTCACGTTGGTTACACCCGCCTCACTAAAAGCAAGATGAGATCGGGTTAATTCAGGAATAGTCATGCCAGTGTAGTAAGAGGCTTGATGTAAGTCGCGGGCAAAGTCTGAAATATCAGCCATGCCCTCATACATGGTGTCCACTTGGTTTGCCATGTTGTTAAACATCCAACTTGCCACCTTTAATGCTATCGTACCAGGAGTCATCGCTGCCCCCACCCTAAAATTCATCGCTTCGCCATTTCGGGTGTCAGTCGCACCAGTATTAGCAACGCTTCCCCTGCTTCTTGATGACAAAACCTGTGTTCGCAGTGCACTCGTGTTCTGCCCTGTGCCCTCAGCCACACCTGCGTTAAATGAGGCTATGATTTGTTCTGCCCCTTTCTGACCCCCAATATTAATATCGGCTCGGGTCAGGTCCATCACAATAGGAGGCAACTCACTCCCCCTAGTCAACACAACCGAACGCATGCCCCCATGGTTCGCCCCAAAGCTCTGCCCAATCTTGGCAATATTCTCATTATAATGCCCGTCTATTAGTATCCTCTTTCTATCAGCCGGATTACTGATCGACCCAATGGTTGGTTGTGCTAACAACCCTGTTTGATTACTCATAAAATAAATCCTTTTTTGCTCTAAAAAATAGTATCATTAAACCATACGGTTCATGTTTTGTGTTCATAATGATACTACGCAATCAGCAAATAATCAACTATTGTTTAATTTATTTTCACCATAATGTTGTCATCGAGAAACAGAAAATAGCGTTTTGTGTTCATTTTAATTGTTCGAAAGAATTTTCTAACCCTTCAATAGCTTTTTTTAACTGCCCATTACGATTTAGAACCGCCATAGCGAACTCCTTAAAAGCACCCTCCCCCCCCCGATTATTTAGCACCAGTTGCACCACCTCTTTCACATAATCAGGGCTTTGTGCAGGGCAAGCTGTAAACCCTGTCAGTCGTAATACTGGCAAGTCGTTGATCTCGTCGCCTATGTAGGCTACTTCACTCATGCTTATCCCCTTTTCTTGTAAATAAGCCAGCAGTTTAGCCTTTTTGTTATGCACCCCGATAAAACAATCATCAATACGCAGTTTTTTAGCTCGACGGGTTACCGCAGCCGAGTTTTCTCCTGTCATGATAACCACCGGAATACCCACGTGTTTTAGCAAGTTTACACCCACCCCATCCACCACGCTGAATTTTTTAATCTCATCGCCATTCTCAGTGTAATACATGCCCCCATCCGTCCACACCCCATCAATATCAGTAACCACGAGCTTAATCATGCTTTTTTACCATTGTTGGATAAATAACTTCGTGGGCTTCCAAATCTTGAGCCAATGCTTTACCCAAAACCTGCTCACGTTCACTCCATTTAAACCCATCACCGGGGCTTAGCATCTGCAACATGTCTTCGGTAATCACTGTGCCTTTTTTCAAAAACTCTTTACTTGCTAACGAGCGCTCCAGTTTATGCTTCGCAGGCATCACGGCTTCTTCTATAACAATTTCAGGGTTACCTAAATACCGTTCAAACAAGCGAATATCTCGCATCATGCGGTATAACCCTTCGTAGCCCAATGACCCCATCTGATCCGTTCCCTTCATTCGCCTGTCAATAGTGATGTGCTTTTCAATCACTTTTGCCCCCATGGCAGCCGCCACCAGCGGAGCTGAAATACCAATCGAGTGATCCGAAAAGCCAATGGTGTACTGCCCGTATTTTTGCTGCAACGTTTTTATCACATTCATGTGTAAGTTGTCAGGGTGCGTAGGGTATTGGCTCACACAGTGTAAAATGGAGATATTGTTATGTTGTTTCGTGATAATATCAAGAGCTTCACCTAAAATTTGTTCATTAGCCATACCTAATGACAGGATAATGGGTATTTTTGTCTCAGCCATTGCCTGTAAAAGAGGGTAGTTAGTTAAATCTCGGCTAGCTACTTTCAGATAGGTGGGTGTGAACAGTTTAAGTAAGGATAAAGTGGATAAAGAGCAAAGGGTTTCAACCATATCAAGACCACGCATGGTAGCATGCTTGTAAACCTCAAAATGTTCTTCATTTGTCAGCTCTAACGCTTCACGATGCTCGCCGTAGGTTGCTCCAAAAGAATGAGGACTGTCGTATGGTCGCCGCATTTGCGATAAGGACAGCTCTTCTTTGAGATCGCGTTTAGTCAGCTTGACTGCATCAATACCCGCTAGTGGCAAATTAAAGTGTTGCTCCTTAATGGGCATTGAAATTAAATCTATCAATGTTTTCGCTATATCCACAGAGCCATTATGATTTTGTCCAATTTCGCCTATTACATACACCTTGTTTTTTTCCTTCATCGTTAGTCCCATTTCCTTGTTAAAACTATTTTTTTTGTTGCTCAATCATACTCACCATATGGCTTATCAGCTCTGGAGAAGTCTCCATTATCTGCTCCATCACCTCATAATAATCTTGATCTCCGCTAGCCGCCTCCATTTTAGCATAAAGCCACGATAGCCAAAAAAAATCTTGTGGGGTATCAAGGGTGAGGCGCACAGGAATACCATGAGTGAGAAGCACGTTATCTGTTGCTATTTTTTTAACTACAAACTGCTGCGTGTTATTATAAAAGTGCGCCGTGACGTGTTCCTTCTCTGCGGGCAACTGGATACTCAGGTACACCCGCTCAAGGGTGATCACATCCAGCCCTTCGGCCCATAGTCCATAATGTGTTTTAATGGATGGCACATCATTAATGTAAAAAGCATAATAATCTGCTTGCTCAGCCTGCATTATGCTGCATAGTCTCAGTAAATCAGCTGAATCCAAAAAAGGATTATCCGCACAAATTCTAATCACTTTTTTAGCATTATAAAGCTGAGCTGCAGCTCTAAAGCGAGACAGTACGTCGTTCTTATCGCCTCTAAACACCTTTACCTTCATCGCTAGTGCCAGGTTTGCAACCGCATCATCACTCTGCTCTGTGGTCGTTAACACTACCACCTGCTGTTCAAAACCCAATTTTATAAGCTTAGCTATCAGTAGTGCTAAAATAGATTCACCAGCATAAAATGACTTAAGAATCTTGTTTGGCAAGCGTATAGACCCAGTGCGAGCTTGAATACCTAGAATAATTTCATGATAAGACATGTCTTTATACTAATAGTTTAATCTTATTTATTCAAGCAACTCTTAACTCACTGCCATCATCCCCTCAGCACAGCTTGGTTTGGCTTCACGCCCCTCAATGCAAAATCATATAAACCCTATGGTCTTTTTATATGATTTTGCATGGTTAAGACCGCGCATTATCAGTTTAATGTATAGCTTAAATCATTCAATAATCATCTCCATAACACTTCACTATTTTATATAAAAATGATATAATTTAATTGTTTAAATCGTATAAATAAGGACATTGTACACATGGTGGTAGCTTATGTGCGTGTTAGCACACATGAACAGCAGTTAGAAAGACAGATCAGGGATCTAGAAGCCTATGCCCACGCCCAGCACTGGGTAATAGGTAAAATGGTCCAAGAAAAGATCACCTCACGCACCGTCACTCGTCAAATTTTTATTCTTTTAGAAACTTTACAAAAAAATGACATTCTTTTGTGTAGTGAATTAAGCCGCTTAGCCCGATCGATGATTGAACTCGATCATATTGTGTTGTTTTGCCAAAGTCGTGGAATCGCCCTGCACATTATGGAGGGCATAGCGGGCAACCCACTGATTATAGACAACAGTGAAGACATTGTGAGCCGTACCGTGCTGTTTGCCTTTCAAATCAGTGCCAAGCTGGAGCGGGATCTTTTATCTAGCCGTATAAAAAGTGCATTGGCAACCAAAAAGGCACAAGGAATGAGACTGGGTCGACCACTTAACACCTATGGTTCTAAGTTGGCTTCTTATCGACCACAAATCGTCATGCTGTTGGATAAAAAAGTAAGCATTTCTAGTATTCGAAAGGTATTAGGGGTGTGCACCTACGCCACACTTTATAACTATCTAAAGAAGGAAGGGCTGTTACCACGACAAAATCAATCCCAAAAACCCTGAACCTAAAACATTTTTAACCAATTAGGGGCTTTTATCTCTTGACTATGTTCGTCAAGATCCATAATAATACGGTTAGCACAAAAAAATAGAAGCTAGACGCCAATCTACCTTCTATTTATATTTGGTTATACGCAACCATGTTTTCAAGTTATGAGTTGAGTATAACCAGAAAAAATAAAAATTGCAAGTAAGGATAGTACTATGCACACGTTTTTTTCTGGAAATACCGGATCGATCTCACTCGATCCAATACAACAATTTCAGCAAGAGTTCACGCAACCCTTCCCCCTATATGGCACCAAAGGCTGTCATGGCTGGCGTCAAGTGCCGCGCACCCTGAAATATGAAGTCTGTCATGATCACCTCAAAGGGCAACGTATCATTGGCACATTAGGTCGCTGGTATCCTAAGTATGGCATTTTAGACATCGATAACAAGCCCTTTGATCAAGTAATACGAATATGCTCTGATATTGGTTTTAACACCACCAACAGCATCATTTTCACTAGTGAAAGTGCCAACTCTTACCATATTTACTTTAAACCCATGAAAGACGGAAAGCTGGTAACACTAAATTATTTTAAAGCTTGTTTTGAATTATTAGAGCAAACTCAAAACCTAGAATTTTATCCTAAAGCTTTTAGGCTTATACGTTTGCCTTTTAGTCGTGGCATTAGCTGTGTTAATGCAGCGGGATTACTAGAAAGCATCTCCTACGAGCAAGGGTTGCAACGCCTTGAAATGTTGCAAGAGTTTGATCTTGCCTGTTTACCCCATGCACCAGATCATGTTTTTAGCTTACCCCACACACAGCTCTTTCATGCCAAAGACATCTCCTTTGGCAACATGCAAGGATGGATGGCACAAGGATTGACCTACTGGAATGAGGGCTTGCAAAGCCCAGGCACACGTCTTGAGGCTACTAAACGAGTGATTTACTTTTTTTGGCGAAATAACGTGCCTCTGGATGAAACCATTCAGTACACCAAAGAATGGCTGAAAAAAAAGAACAATGGCTACTCCAAAGATTATCTCAAGCACCGCAACACCGTCTATAAACAAATTGAAGAGTTGTGCCACTGGATGTATGATCATTTTATGCAAAACTACACCTTGCCTGACAGCGCTCATCTGTTGGATAAAGGCTTTCTTTCTCAAAGTGCCGTGGAACAAGCTATCATTATTACCAAGGGCAATGTGCCAAGGTTACGCTTTTTAACCCAGCTTATGGGCTATTACGCCCCACGTCAACAACGTGACCTTGTCTCTGTACACTCTCACCGTTTGCGTGAATGGAGTAGTGCCACCAATGCCAACAAATTTCTACTTGAGTTGCAAACACAAGGCATCCTAGAACGCCAACACGCCTACCGTGCGGATCACTTTGCTAAAAAAATACGCTTTCTCATTCCTTCCAGTCAACCGCATGAAATGCTCTTACAAGGTGATCGCCCTGCCGAAACCCTCGAGGAATTGCTCCCACTTGCCATGAGTCCCGACAAATATAAAAGGCTGCTTACCCAATTAAACGTAAAACCAACAACCATCCAAAAACAGCTTAACACGCTATACGCTAATGCCCCCATAACCCCAACTACGCGTACGAGTGCTAAAGCACAACGCAAAGCCTCTGTACTACTTTATAAAAACCAACATCCTCTCCACAGTAATAGAGAGCTTGCCCAACACTTTGAATGCGATGAAAAAACAATCCGCAACTATTTACAAGGTGCGGACAATTGAGAAAAATTAGACAACATATTATTGTTTCTGTGTAGTTATCTTTAGTTAGGAGTATTTTATGAAAACAGCATTAATTTCGGGTATTACCGGTCAGGATGGCTCTTATCTTGCCGAATTGCTTTTAGAAAAGGGTTATGAGGTTCATGGTATTATTCGTCGTGCCTCTAATTTTAATACACAGCGGATTGAGCATCTTTTTGCGGATCTAACTTTGCATTATGGAGATTTGGCTGATAGTTCTAGTTTAAATCGTATTTTAGAAAAATCACAGCCCACTGAAATTTACAATTTAGGGGCACAAAGTCACGTTCAAGTTAGTTTTGAAACCCCAGAATACACTGCTGATACTGATGCTATCGGAGTATTGCGTTTTTTAGATGCTATAAAAGATAATCGTTATAGTACTAAGTTTTATCAAGCTAGTACTTCAGAATTGTATGGCTTGGTTCAAGAAACCCCTCAAAAAGAAACAACTTCTTTTTATCCACGGAGTCCTTATGCTGTAGCTAAATTATATGCTTATTGGATTGCTTTAAATTATCGTGAGGCTTATGGTTTGTACACTAGTAATGGTATTTTGTTTAATCATGAAAGTGAGCGCCGCGGTAAAACTTTTGTAACACGTAAAATTACGCAGGCTGCGGTTGCCATTAAGGAAGGTAAGCAAGACTGTTTATATTTGGGTAACATTGATGCCAAGCGCGATTGGGGCTATGCGAAAGACTACGTGCTTGGCATGTGGCAAATGATGCAGTTAGATAAAGGTGATGACTTTGTTCTAGCAACGGGCGAAACACACACAGTACGGGAGTTTTGTGAAAAAGCTTTTGCTTTGGCAGATATGCCTATTGAGTGGCGGGGGCACGGCGTGAATGAAGTGGGCATAATTACTAAAACAGGGAAAACTGTAATAGCTATTGATTCAGATTATTTTAGACCTACTGAAGTGGATTTATTATTAGGTGATGCAACAAAAGCGTATCATTCTTTTGGGTGGAAACCCACCACTACCTTTGATCAATTAGTAAACATCATGATGGAACATGATTTGAATCATACAGGGAGTTAAGTGAGAGGCATGGATAAACAATCAAAAATATATATTGCTGGGCATAATGGTATGGTGGGTCAAGCTTTGGTACGAGCATTTTTCGGTGCTGGTTATACCAAGTTACTATTACGTACACGATATGAATTAGATTTACTTAATCAATCCGAAGTGGATGCGTTTTTCCGTAAGGAAAAGCCTGAATATGTGCTTATTGCTGCGGCTAAGGTGGGGGGTATTCAGGCTAATAATATTTTCCCTGCTGATTTTTTATTAGATAATTTATTGATTGAATCTAATGTGATTCGTGCGGCCCATAACCAAAAAGTTAATAAATTGTTGTTCTTAGGATCTAGCTGTATTTATCCTAAAATGGCCCCCCAACCACTCAAGGAAGAGTATTTACTTACAGGACCTTTAGAAGCAACTAATGAAGCCTATGCCATTGCTAAAATCGCTGGATTAAAACTTTGTGAGTTTTTCAAGAAACAATATAATGATGACTTTGTTAGCGTTATGCCTACGAATTTGTATGGTCCTTTTGATAATTTTAATCTTAAAAACAGCCATGTGTTACCGGCTCTTTTAAGAAAAATGCACGATGCTATGCAGAATGATGTAGAATCCGTTGAGGTTTGGGGTACTGGAGAAGTGTATCGTGAGTTTTTGCATGTGGATGATTTAGCATCAGCTTGCTTATTCTTGATGAAAGCCAATTATGCGCCAAAATGGCTTAATATTGGTTCAGGGCAAGAAGTAACGATTAAAGCATTAGCCGAACAAATTAAAAGAGTGGTTGGATTTAATGGAAAGTTAATTTTTAATAGTAACTTTCCATCGGGCACCCCGCGCAAATTGTTGGATTCATCTAAGCTTCAAGCGTTAGGATGGAAACCAACAATTTCTTTAGAGAGCGGATTAGAGCAAACTTATGTTTGGTTCAAAGAAAATCTGCCTACTCTACGGGAGTAATAAGACCTTAAAAGCCCCCTTGAAGATACTTGTCTGTTTGGGGAGTTTTTTAGGTCTTAGTTGTTTTTTCGAGTAATGCTACTGTAAAGTTTGGCAGCTTTTTGTAAAAACTCATCCATCTGTTCTAGTCCACCAAAACTTTCAGGATTGATGCTGAGAATTTTTACATCATTTTGCGTGAGCATAGTATAACTAGTAGAGTTTTCACTAACAAACTTGTAGTGTTTTCGGGAGGGGCTTTTAGGGGCTTCTGTCGCTAATAATTTTTGCTGACGTAGTTCTTTACGAGCTATCGGCATATCAGAGGCTTGTAAGGGGGATGAGTCTCCCTTACTTTTTTTAATATCCAAGGACAATGCTACCACTTCTCTTTCCCGCTGCACTTGGCGTGGGCTAACGCCCATCTCCTTAGCCAACTCCTGCACAGGCTTACTTCGATGCTGATGTTCATCACGGCTAGACAAGAAATAGTCAGGGTACAGTGCCGCAAACAGAGCCGTTCGATGATCAGGTGTTATCTCAAATCTATTTAAATTACCAAGATAGACACGTTCTTTTAACTGTTGAGATGTTAATTCATCTAAGATAAGTCTGCACGGAATAGTCGGAAGATTGAGTTTTTGAGCAATTCCAAGACGACTATGACCTTCAATAAGTAAACCATCCTGTGTGGCAATGAGCGGATGAAGAATACCATTATCTTTAATATCTTTTTCCAAGTTATCCAAGTAATGATCATGTTTCATTTCTTCAAACACGCTATTATCTGGGTTCACCCTAAAAAAGATGAGCTTTTGTTGCGCAATATTAGAAAGACGCAAGCCATGGGTTTTTTCGGGTTGATTCATGCCAGGACGCAAGCCACCTAAGTTATTCACTAGTTTTTGTTTATTTTGTTTTCCCATTGTTGTTCTCCGTTTTTCTTAAAGGGTGAGGATTTCATTGGCCAAATTATTAAACTGTGTGGCAGCCTTTGAGAGTGGCTTGAGAGGCTGTCCACTGGTGGTTGCCGCTTTAACGGCCGCTGACTGCTGAATCCAGCTGGTGAGCATACGATCAAAAAGCGTGAGTTCACTCAGAAGATCGGCCTGTTTTTCGCTCACCATAGAGCGCAGAGCATAGTGAAACACGCTATTGCCAAGATGCTCTTGAATTTGTTCAGCCACAAGGCTGTAACCTTGCACTACCCAACGATTGGCTAAGACGGGGGTAATCACTTTATCTGCTGCGTGCAGACCAATCGATAGCTCCGTTGAAATAGCCGGAGGAGTGTCAATGATGACAAAATCGTAGTCATGGAACACCTCTTGAATATGGGGGGGAAGGGTGTTGATAAGTTGTTTTTGAGCCCCCATTGCTGATATTTTTGCCAAAGCGGGCACGCTTGGCACCAACGTGAGTCCATGACTGCTAAAGAGTGCATCATCCAGCGAGAGTTCGCCGAGTAACACGCGATAAATGTTTCGATTATTCAAGTCATCATCACCCTCTTGCTCCTCACTTTCACGCAGAAAAAAGTCGGTGAGGTTGTTGTTGTGATCAATATCAATAAGTGCGACTTTTTTCCCTAAATCGCGCAACGCAAGAGCCAAAAAAAGAGCTGTGGTTGTTTTTCCTACGCCCCCTTTTAAGCTGGCAACAGTTAATACTTGCATGAAACAGTCTCTCTTTTTTCAAGCGTGAATGATACGACATCAGGTCGTAAATAGTTGTTTTAGTGTATCGATTACACGATGGTGTGTCAACTAATTCGTATCCTTTATCCTTGAATAAAGCGGTTGAATAGAGTAATATTGAGGCTATTACAGAGGAAGCAGCCTATGACATTTTCAATAATCACCGCCACCTATAATGTGGGTGATAGTTTAAGACGAACATTGGATTCTGTGTTAAACCAGACCTATAATCCAGATAAAATAGAGATGGTCATCATCGATGGTGGGTCGACGGATAATACAGTCGATATTATTAAAGAGTATGAGCCTCTGTTCAATGGTCGCCTAAGTTGGTTAAGTGAGAAAGATGAGGGTATTTACCATGCGTTCAATAAAGGGATAAAGAAGGCTAAGCATGAAATTGTTAATTTCAAGGGGGCTGGTGATTGGCTTGAACATAATGCATTGGAGCTGGTTGCGGAGGCCTTTGAACAAGCTCCTCAGACGGATATTATGCACGGCATGCTGGCAATATGGAGGGAGAACAAACTGGGACATTTGATTCCTGTAAGTGTAGGCAAACCGCTTGAACCAGCATCGGTGTGGGAGACACATAATTTGGAACACCCAGCCTATTTTTATCATAAAAGATTACATGAGAAGTATGGTTTTTATGATCAAAAATATGGAATAGTGAGTGATTTAAAGTTTTTTCTTCAAGTAACAGCACCATCACAGGCAGTGTGGGGCGTGATCCATGAGGTTCTGGCTAATTTTGTGGTTGGCGGAGTATCAAGTGTTGTGAGGCGAGCCACTAACGAGAGAGAGATGCTGATAGCGGAACTGTTACCGACCAGTGGGTTTTCGCTGCTTAAAATTAAGCATATTCAGCTACTAACTCTAGCAAGAGGCGTAAATTCACGCTGGGTGGTGGGTGATTATTATGAGGGCTGGAAGGATATGTCTGTTATTGAAAAGCAACACTTGATAGTAGAGGCTCAAGAGTGGATTAAAATAAATAAAATAGACAGACAAATGATTGAACTTTTTGAGCGTACTGTGTGGCGTTATGAGGGTCGACCGCAACCTCATATGGTAGAAAAAGCAATACGCTGGGTGGAAGCGATTATGAATGAGACCGACACGACAACATTAATAGAAGTTTTTGATAAATTTAATACTTCTTCTCCCAATAAAATCAAGCTTAAAGCTATTATTAAAAATTGCTTACCCTATGGGGTGGCGCGGTTGATACAAAAACGTAAGTGAACAGGGGTAAACAAAAGTGAAGCAGATGATAAAAAAGGTGTTGCCCCCAGTGGTTGTGGGGTGGTTGCGTTGGGTGAAAAATAACTACAATCATGTAAGAAATCAGCATCAACAGCAAAGCTTGAAAGCATTGCAGACGAGTCGATGGGTGCAAGAATTTATTAATGATAAGCTAGCCAGTGTTCCTAAGCAGGAGACAAGAGTTCTGGGGGGTAAGTTAAAAACGGTATTAACCATGAACACCTCGCTGGGTAAGGGTGGATCAGCGATGCTGGCGAATATAATGCATTATCGAATATTGGATTCAGGTTTAGTGGCTACCACATTGGTTCATCGTCATAGTATTCCTTTGCACAGGCAACAGAGCTTAATACCACGACAAAACAGTGCTTATTGGCAGGCATTACAACACCAAGCCCAGCAAGAGGGGTTGATAGACCTCGTGTATCCTGAAAGTTTTGAGTTAATACATCATCCTTATTATGACGAGGCTGATGTGGTGCATTTGCACGATATAGAGGGGGGGTACTTTTCGTTACTCGCTTTACCTTTCATCACCAAACTAAAGCCCACAGTGTGGACTATTCATAGTGAGCAAGCGCTCACAGGACATTGTGCTTGTAGTTTAGGGTGTGAGAGGTGGCAGACTGGGTGTGGTCAATGCCCTTCTTTAACCGCTTATCCTGGGGTAAAGCAAGACAACACGGCCTATTTGTGGCAGTTGAAAAAGCAGGCGTATGCAAATAGTCAATTCACGGTAGTGGTTCCATCACAGTGGCTGTATGATCGGGTGAAGCGGTCGCCATTGTTTAAGGGGAAGGATGTGCGGCTTATTTATAATGGGGTAGACACCGAGGTGTTTAAGGTGCAAGACAAAGTTGCGGTGCGCGAAGCCTTAGGGTTGCCACTGGATAAAAAGATAATTCTTTTTAGTGCCGACGGGGGGGCTAAAAACCCTTTTAAAGGGGGAAGCATAGTTTATGATCTCTACAACCAAATAGCGGATAAAAGCGAGTTGCTGTTTGTGAACATAGGTGGAGCTAAAGAAGAGAAAGAGTCATGGCTGGCTACGCCTTATATTTATGACCGAGCGGAGTTGGCAAAGTGGTATGCGGTGGCCGATGTGATGCTGTACCCTAGCTTGGCAGATAGTTTTGGCTTGGTGGTTGCAGAGGCGATGGCGTGTGGGTTACCGGTAGTAACGTTTAATACGGGAGGTATACCTGAGCTGGTGGTGCATTTAGAGAGTGGCTATGTAGCGGCGTATAAAGATGAAGAAGATTTATTGAAGGGATTGCAGCTGTTTTTAGATGATGAAGAGAGGCGGCAACGTGCCTCGGTGGCAGTGCGGACACGTGCAGAAGAATATTTTGCTGAAAAGACGATGATAGCCCAATATTTAGAGCTGTATAAAGAACTGACTGGCTGTGTTTGATGATGACATTTTCAATAACTAGTACCCCCGTTTAATAGGGAGACAGCTGGCTTGATTAGATAGATAAAGCGAGGGGTTGTGGCTCTTTTCCCCTATTAGGGCGATTGATGTAAAACCGCAAGTGAACGGCAAAAAAGAGGGTGCTTGACTTGAAAGTGGCGATAAAAAAGAGTATACTCGAGCTAATCATATGAAAAGTAACTACACATACATAACAACTGGACAGAGGCATCGCACCTCCTTTTTTGGCACGCTAAAGACGATGATGACTCGCACATGGGGTGCTAGAGAGTTGATTTGGCAGTTGTATAAACGAGATTTTATTAATGCTAACAAAAAGAGTTTTCTAGGTTTTGCGTGGCATCTTATTACGCCGCTCATCGCCGCCATCACTTGGATCTTTATGTACCGCACGGGCTTGCTGATGCCAGGTGATCTACCCGTGCCTTATCCGGTGTATGTGCTGATGGGTTTAAGCTTTTGGGGGCTATTTTTCATGTTTTTTAACATGTCTAGCGACACTATCAATAGCGGTAAGGGTTTTATTGGGCAGGTGAGCTACCCTCACGAAGCCCTGATGATTAAGCAATGTCTACAGGCTTTTAGCCTTTTTGCCATCAGCTTTGTTTTTAATTTAATTCTCATCATCATTATGGGCTACCCGCCTACTTGGTGGGTGTTACTTGTTCCCCTACTGGTGTTGCCTCTCTTTTTTTTAGGGGCAGGTGTGGGTTTGATGTTCAGCGTGCTGGCGGTGGCTGGTGACATTCAAAAAGTGGCGATGACGCTGTTTAATTTTATATTGTATAGTGTTCCTGTTTTGTATGCTCCTAAAACCGAAGGTTTTTTATCGATTGTGAACCGCCACAATCCTCTTACCTATCTGTTTGTTTTTATACGCGATTTGGTGTTATTGGGTGATGCTACTTATCTTCAGCCTTATCTTCTAGTGAGCGGGGCTACGGTGTTGTTATTCATGCTGTGTTTACGCATTTTTTATGTTTCAGAGATGCTGGTAATAGAGAGGATGACCTAAGATGGTGGATGATGATTGGGTTATTAAAGTTGAAAATGTAGGCAAAAAGTTCACCCGTAGTCTTAAAAAAAGCATGGTGTATGGTTTAAAAGATGTAACCAAAAGCATTTTAGGATTGCCTGTTCATGAAGACGCTCTACGAGACTCTGAGTTTTGGGCCATAAAGGACGTGAGCTTTGAGCTGAAGCGGGGCGAAAGCTTGGGGCTTATTGGGCGAAATGGTTCAGGGAAAAGCACTTTATTGCGTCTTATTAACGGCATCTACCCGCCTAGCGCAGGCTCTATTACCATTAAAGGGCGCATGGGGGCGCTCATTGCTGTGGGGTCAGGCTTTCATCCACACATGACTGGTTATGAAAACATCTTTTTGAATGCCACTATTTTAGGCATGAGCCGTGCGGAAATTGAGGAAAAATTAGACGAGATAATAGCCTTTGCCGAAATTGGTGAGTTCATTGATGCGCCAGTCTCCACTTACTCCAGTGGCATGACGGTGCGGCTGGGCTTTGCCATTGCGGTGCACGCCGACATTGACATTTTGCTGGCTGATGAGGTGCTGGCGGTGGGGGATGCAAGTTTTAGAAAGAAAAGTTTTGATAAAATTGCTGAATTACAGCGACATGGTGTCTCAATCATTTTTGTTAGTCATGATCCTATGGCTGTTCAACGGGTGTGTGAAACAGCCATACTTTTTCATCATCTAGTGAAACCGGTTAAAGGTCGAGTTTATGAAATTATTACCGAGTACGAACGGCTACTTGATAGCGAACGAGTCATCAGAAAAGATGATGTGACAGAGTTTGTGAAAGGGGATGTTATAGAGGTTAAAGAGATCGCCTTAAAGCCCAGCACTAGCATGTATGATTTTTCTGAATGCTTAGAGTTTACTGTTAGATACAAGGTTTTAACTACAGTTAATAATATGATTTTGAGTTTCGATGTGAGAAAAAATAAGTTTTTAGTTGCGCGCGCTTGGGATGTTGATGTGCAGCAAGAATTATTGCATGAGAGAGAGAGGGGTGAGTATAAAAATTATGTTTCTATTCCGATGAAGTATTTTACTTGTGGATATTACTCGATTACTTTGAATATTGGGCGAGAGGGAGCAGGATATATCCAAACATACCCTGATGTAATCTTATTTTCAGTACACGATAAAAAATTACAATATTTCAAGCATTCTAGAACAAGGGATGATGCGGCTACTAATTTGCCGATCGTTATTAAACAGGAGAGAGTAAGTGGAATTATTAAATAAGAATGATGTTAATTTCTATGCAGACAATAGCTATGATCCTTCAGGTATAATTTTTAAATATAATGAACGGATATTTAGAGTTATTCATCAGCACAAGCAAAAGGAGGTTTGCGATTTTTTAGACAGCCCCTTATTTTCGCAATTACAAGACCAGAAACTGCTAGTGAAGACATGGATAACCGAAGACATTAGATTAGAGGGTTTTGATCTTATTTTAGAGCATGAACGATTAGATTTGATAACAATTCCTTGTGAATGGTCTTTTGATATGCTCAAGGCAGCTTGTTTGCTTTTTTTGGACATTTATGAATTGAGTACGAAGCATGGTTATCATTTATCAGACGGGCATGGGTTTAATATATCGTTTGTGGGGATAAGCCCCATTTACATAGATTTGGGCTCTTTTCAGAAGAATGTTCATTATGCAGGGCTTAATGAATCCATAAGTTTGATGTATCATCCTTTACGCCTCTGGAGTGAGGGGCAGTTTTTAACGGCACACAGCTTATTGATGGGAATGGAACACAATCGTTTCTCTCCTCGTGTTTATTTGAATGATGTACTTAGCCGCGCAAATGGAAAGATTAGTACAGTGGAGATCACATTTGCTCAAAGGGTAATGAGAAAATTGAAACTTAAAAAGCATGATCGTAAAAGTTTGATTACTGGAGCTATTTATCGCACTATTAATGAACTGAGGCAAAGCATTATATCCTTTAAGCTAGTGCAATCTCAATCATTGTGGGGACATTATCATGATATGATACGTGAAGAAAATCAGATGGATCGCTTTCATTCAATCATTGCTATTATTGAAAAAGAAAATACAATATGTTCTGTTATTGATCTAGCCGGCAATCAAGCCTATTTTTCGACATTACTAACTAAAAATGTTGATAGAATTCAGCGAGTTGTAAGTAGTGACTGCGATCTGGAAGCTATTCACAAAGCGGCGCTTTACTTAGAAGAAAGGAGAAGCGAAGAGAAATATTTGAACAAAATTACTCCTTGTATTCTAAATATGATGTACCCAACGCCATTGTCTCAGCTTGTAACTACGAGTAAAGCGGATCTTGTGATAGCTATGGCTGTTACCCACCATCTTTTGTTGACCGATAATTGGGATATTGATTTAATTTTTGAACAAATTTCCCAATATTCTAAAGGTTTTGTGCTGATTGAATTTATGCCTGTAGGATTATGGGATAGAGTAAGTGAAGTATTACCTGCGATTCCTGATTGGTATACTGAGGCATGGTTTCAGGAACATTTCATGAAACATTATGATTTATTAGAGAAGCAACAGACGGAGAGAAACCGTATTTTGTTTTTTGGTAAGTTGAAGAAAGGTTAGCAATGCCATTTTGGGAAGTAAGATAACAATATGCACACAAAAGAGTACAGCCACTACCTGAATGTGGGTTGTGGCAATAAATATGACAAACGTTGGACGAATATCGATTTTGTAGGCAATGATGAGGTGCAAACGCACAACTTACTGCACGGTTTGCCTTATGCTGATGATTCTTTTAGTCTGGTTTACCTTTCACAGGTCATCGAACACTTTTCGCAAGAGCAAGCGTTAGCGTTGCTTAAAGAGTGCCACCGTGTGATGAAGAAAGATGGCGTGATACGATTGGCTACGCCTGATTTAGAAGAAACAACACGCCGTTATTTGGAATCGTTAGAACAATACAAGGTAGAGGCTTTGCCTGAAAACAAGGCGGTGCATGATTGGTATGTCATTGAGTTGATTGATCAGTCGGTGCGTAACCGAACCGAAGGCGAGATGGGTCGAGTGTTGCGTCAACCTAACAACGTTCACCATGATTTTTTGCTGAAGCGGGTGGGGCATATCGCCCAGGTGTTGCAGCAGACCGGGCCGCAGGCGCAGACCAGCCAACCACTTGCGGTGAAAAGGCACATAAAAAATACGTTAAAAGCTCTTCAACAGTGGCGAACCTTGTTTTGACCGACGAAGATAAAGAGAACCTTCGCATTGGGCGTTTTAGACGCGGGGGTGAGATTCATTACTGGTTGTATGATGGTTTGTCGCTTGGTGATTTGCTCAAAGAGGCAGGGTTTGCGGGGTCTCAAAGGCACAACCCCCACACCAGCCAAGTGGCTGATTGGGCGCAGTTTCATTTAGATGTGAAGGAAAATGGACAGGCGTATGACCCACATAGTTTATTTATTGAGGCTGTGAAGTAATAAGGTAGTGAAAAAACTGTTAAAAAAAATAGTACCCAAAAGCGTTATTCGCTTTTTCAAAAATAATAAAGTAGCAACCGACCCCCAGCAGGCGTTGCAGGCTAGCCGATGGGTGCAAGAGTTTATTAACGAGAAGCTTATTGCCATACCCATTGAAACCAAGCCTTGTTTGTTCGGCAAGTTAGAGACAGTGTTGATGGTTAACACATCCATTGGCAATGGCGGAGCTGCCCAGATAGCCACGGTTATTCAAGCTGGTATGGAGGGGCATGGACTAACTTCTCATGGTTTAGCAAGCTGGCACACCATTGCCTTGAAAGCCAATCAAGATATGATAGCTAGGCAAAAAAGTGGGTACTGGCAGGCATTGCAACACCAAGCCCAGCAAGAGGGGTTGATAGACCTCGTGTATCCTGAAAGTTTTGAGTTAATACATCATCCTTATTATGACGAGGCTGATGTGTTGCATTTTCATAACTTGCATGGTGATTATTTTTCGGTGTTAGCCTTGCCATGGCTTACCCAGAATAAACCTACGGTGTGGACCTTGCACGATGACCAGGCTTTAACAGGACATTGTGGCTTTAGTATTGGGTGTGAGAGGTGGCAGACTGGGTGTGGGCAGTGCCCTTCTTTAACCACTTATCCTGGGGTAAAGCAAGACAACACGGCCTATTTGTGGCAGTTGAAAAAGCAGGCGTATGCAAATAGTCAATTCACGGTAGTGGTTCCATCACAGTGGCTGTATGATCGGGTGAAGCGGTCGCCATTGTTTAAGGGGAAGGATGTGCGGCTTATTTATAATGGGGTAGACACCGAGGTGTTTAAGGTGCAAGACAAAGTTGCGGTGCGCGAAGCCTTAGGGTTGCCACTGGATAAAAAGATAATTCTTTTTAGTGCCGACGGGGGGGCTAAAAACCCTTTTAAAGGGGGAAGCATAGTTTATGATCTCTACAACCAAATAGCGGATAAAAGCGAGTTGCTGTTTGTGAACATAGGTGGAGCTAAAGAAGAGAAAGAGTCATGGCTGGCTACGCCTTATATTTATGACCGAGCGGAGTTGGCAAAGTGGTATGCGGTGGCCGATGTGATGCTGTACCCTAGCTTGGCAGATAGTTTTGGCTTGGTGGTTGCAGAGGCGATGGCGTGTGGGTTACCGGTAGTAACGTTTAATACGGGAGGTATACCTGAGCTGGTGGTGCATTTAGAGAGTGGCTATGTAGCGGCGTATAAAGATGAAGAAGATTTATTGAAGGGATTGCAGCTGTTTTTAGATGATGAAGAGAGGCGGCAACGTGCCTCGGTGGCAGTGCGGACACGTGCAGAAGAATATTTTGCTGAAAAGACGATGATAGCCCAATATTTAGAGCTGTATAAAGAACTGACTGGCTGTGTTAAAGAATAGAAGAACCTTTAACACCATCCTCATCACGGGGGGCTGTGGCTTCATCGGCATCAACTTTATCCATAGGTTGCTTGGCAAAGAAAGCTCGTTTACTGGTAAAGTTATCAACCTTGATGCCCTCACCTACGCCGCCAACCCGGTGCCACTGGAGGTGTATACCAGCGATAGCCGCTATCACTTTGTGAAAGGTGATATTTGTGATGAAGATCTGATAGCCCAACTTATTCACGAATATGAAGTGGATGCTATTTGCCACTTTGCCGCTGAAAGTCATGTGGACAACAGCATTACCACCCCCCAGGCCTTTATAAAAACTAATGTGATGGGCACTTTTAGCCTGTTAGAGGCGGTGCGTAAAAATTCTTTTCGCCCTCATTTCCATCACATTAGCACCGATGAAGTATACGGTTCCTTAGCGTTAGATGACAAAACTTTGTTCAGCGAAACCACGCCCTACAGCCCCCACAGCCCTTATAGTGCTTCTAAAGCCGCCAGTGATCATTTGGTACAGAGCTATCACCAAACTTATGGATTGTCTACCACCATGAGCCATTGCAGTAATAACTATGGACCGCACCAGCACAAAGAAAAATTCATTCCCCTGATGATTGAGCGTTTACTAGCGCACCAGCCGTTACCGGTGTATGGGCAGGGTAAAAATGTGCGTGACTGGATTCATGTGGATGACCACAATGCAGCAGTGTGGAAAATTATGCAGTATGGAGTCAAAGGGGATAGGTACAACATTGGGGCAAGAAATGAGTGGAGCAACAATGATATTGTGTTGTTGTTGTGCAGTCTGGTAAGTGAGCAGGTAGGTACGCCACTAATAGAGTTAACAGCGTTGATCACTTATGTTCCTGATCGGTTAGGACATGACTTACGCTATGGGGTAGACCCAAGTAAATTAGAGCAGGAGTTGGGGTGGCAACCTCAAATTATTTTCAAAGATGGATTACAGAATTATGTGGCTCGGTGTGTGAGTGAGAGGTTGATCTGAGCATCCCACTAAACGCTTTCTCTACCATAGCCAGCGAATCAATCAAGGGTTGTGAATGACTGCAACGATAATCTTAACGAGAGTAGTTACACTTGTGAAGACAAAAAGTCTTTCCTTCTAATCAATGCATAACCGTTTTAGCTTAATTTTGTTTCATAGCGACTGCCATTTGGATAGAAACAACACCTAGCGCATAGGCTCTGACATCTTGGTGTCACAGGCTTATTTCACTTACGGGTAAGCAC